>NZ_JAUFQU010000098.1:0-12034 GCF_030409925.1 Paenimyroides ceti | reverse complement strand
TTGTTGAGAGAGATTGTACGCTCTCTATATCTTCTAATGGTAATCCATTGTTATTTAAAATGCCTAAGATGAAAATGAAATGTGACAATTGCGGCTATTCATTCCACAGAGAGACCGGTTTTTATTTTGGAGCTATGTATATGAGCTATGCTTTAACCGTTGCCGAGATGGTAGCCGTATTCGTTTTAGGACTGTTGTTTGGCTGGTCATTTATGACCATGTTTATATTAGTTGTCATCACTATTTTATTGCTTTCAACCTTTAATTATAAAATATCAAGGCTTATGTGGTTGAATTTATTTTATGATAAAGATGAGCAAGAATAATCTGATTATTTTTTATAGCGTTTGATGAATTCGGTCGGAGTCTCTCCTGTGTATTTTTTAAACAGTTTGTTAAAATAGGAATAATCAGTATAGCCCAGATCCTGAGCAATCTGATTGAATGTTTTATTGGTGTAAATCAAGTTTCTTTTAGCTTCAAGAATATTACGTTCAATAATGATGTTTGTTGTGGTTTTATCCGTAATGGATTTTACAATACGGTTTAAATGTTTTTGAGTGATGTTGAGTTTTTCAGCATATTCACTGGCGGATTTGATTTCTTTGTAATACTTGTCAACCAAATGTTCAAAGGTGTTGAACTGGTTTTGATAATGCCTCAGGCTATTATGATCTATCAGGCTATTGCTTTCTATCTGCCGGTTGAGTAAAATATAGATTTGAGTGAGATAACTCAATATCAACTGAGTTTTTTTCCAGTTGTTCTGCAGATATTCATTATAAATGTTTTCTATATCATGCATGAGCTTTGAAGTAAACATCTGATCCAGATAAAAACATTTATTAGAAGCATTTGATTTAAAGAACGGATATTCATACAAAGTGTTATTTACATATCCCATTTCGTAAAATTCTTTAGTATGAAAAAACAGATAACCTTCAATGTCATCCGAAAGATGCCAACCATGGGTCTGACCCGGATATAAAAAGAAGATGGCACCCGGCTTGACTTCATAAGTGGTAAAATCTATTTCATGTGTTCCGGATCCTTTTGTAAATAAAAAAACGGCATAGAAGTTATGTTTGTGCGGCTTTTCAATTCTTTGATGATTATTGATGAGATGATTTTGAATGGTATTCACATAAAAATTAGAACTGTTCTTATGCTGATTCATATCATCTATTTTCAATAATTGGATTTCTTTCATGAAACTTTAAATAAAGTTAAACATTTGTTATATTAGATTTTATTAACACTTAACAACGTTGATAATCAGTAATTTTGAATAACAAATTTATTAAGCAATTAATTAAATTTTGTATTTCATAGTTATTTTTTTTTGGAAGGTATTGCTACTTATAAAAAATTAGCAATACCTTTTTTCTTTTAATAACTGATTGGTGTAGCTATTGATTCCTTAAATTCCTTTATGATATCATCAACTACTTCGTGTACTGATTTTATTTTGTGAGTAATCCTGCTATTTGTCCTATTTCAAGTTCACCTTCTATAAGATCACCTTCAAACATCCCCTTTTTTGCACGTGCTCTACCTAAGACTGCTTTTAGATCTTCCACCGTTGCTCCTTTTGCATAGGCTTCCTGAATATCGTTATAAAACATTATTTTTTATCAGACGAACTGGCGCCAGCTCTTTTAAGGTTAGGTGAGTATCTCCTTCTCCCAATTCGGCAAGCATTTGTTTAAAGTTGTTGTGGGATGAACTTTCTGTAGTCATGGCAAAGCGGGTTCCCATTTGTACTGCATCTGCTCCTAAAATCATTGCTGCATGCATTCCTCTTCCTGTGGCAATGCCTCCTGCTGCTATTAAAGGAATACTGATTTGCTGTTTTACCATCGGAATTAATGTCAGGGTTGTTGATTCTTCCCTACCGTTATGTCCTCCGGCTTCAAATCCTTCTGCTACTACAGCATCAACACCTGCTTCCTGGGCTTTAAGAGCAAATTTTGTAGAACTTACTACATGTACTACTGTAATGCCTTTTTCTTTAAGATAAGACGTCCATGTTTTAGGATTGCCAGCAGAAGTAAATACAATTTTTACCCCTTCATCGATGATGATTTGCATGATTTCTTCTACATTGGGGTATAACATCGGCACATTTACTCCAAAAGGCTTGTCCGTTGCTTTTTTGCATTTCTGAATGTGCTCTCTTAATACATCCGGATACATAGAGCCGGCACCTATGAGTCCTAAACCTCCGGCATTACTTACTGCTGATGCCAGTTTGTAGCCGCTGTTCCATATCATTCCTCCTTGTATAACAGGATATTTTATATTAAATAATCGGGTTATTCTGTTCATTTTATTGTTTAATTAATTTTCCTTGTTGTATTGCAGTCGCGTTCTTCAAAACATACCAATAAATTCCTTTCTCTAAAAAAGACAAATTCAGAGCGGTATCGGGTATCCATTGAGTATTTTCATATACTTTTTGTCCCTGCAAATTATACATTTCAAATATAGTATTTCCTACTTCTTTTTCACAGGAAAAAAATAATGCTTCTGAAAAAGGATTCGGATACAGGCAGAAGACACTTTCTTTTTGTTTCTTAACACTCAATACCTGATGATAAGCCTGCATAAAATCAGGTATTCCATAGCCATAATAATTATCCGGATTTGCATATCTATCAGCAGAAGCTTTTACAATATTAATGATTTCCTCGTTGGTCATTTCAGGAAAAGCACTCCATAATGAGGCTATGGCTCCGGAAACAATAGGTGCTGAAAAAGAAGTTCCGTTACCGGACTTATTGTTCCGGTTTGATTCGCAACTATAGTAGCAGTTCCCATTGCCATAAGATCCGGCTTTATTCGACCGTCAGATGTTGGCCCAATAGAGCTGAATGAACTTCTCTGTTCGGTATTGTCAACAGATCCGATGGCTAATGCTGTTGTTGCATCTGAAGGAACGCCTATTGTCGGATTTGCTGTATTTCCAGAATTTCCGGCTGAAACGACACAAATCATTCCTTTAGAGAATGCTATGTCTGCAGCCACGGATGAAAAAGAAGTTCCGTTGATTTGATTATTATTATAAGAATAAGAGGGATTATCATACGAAAAATAGCCCAAAGAAGTATTCACAATATCAACTCCAAGACTATCTGCCTTTTCCAAAGCTTCGACCCAGTAACTCTCCTCTACGGGATTTTCAGACTCAATATCTTCTGTAATGAATAAATAAAACAGAGCATTCGGAGCCGTACCTATGAGCTGGTTTTCTGCCATACCTGCAATTGCAGAAAGTACCATGGTGCCATGATTATGTGAGGTATATACGTTTTCTGTTCTGTGTACAAAATCATAAGTACCCGCAATTAAATTTGGTTTTGTATATATTGAAAAGGTGCAGTAGTATTTACCCCCAGAAAACCGGAATCCATAATCGCTATAACTTTATTTTCTCCTGTAAAATTATTGGAATGTAGAAAAGGTACGTTTAGCATTTCAGACTGTAGAAATGAATTGCCGTAATTATAATTTATCTGTGGCTGTTGCAGGTTTTTTCCTTTCTTTTTTTCATTTTTTATAGTTGAAAGTACAGCGGTATTTTGCTGATTATTCCAACTATGGTTGGCATAAACAATTGTCGAAACAAATGAAAAATTTCCAAGCTGCTGTATGTTTTCAAGTGTTCCCCTTATATGAACTGCATTGTGCCATTTAGACGTTGCTTTTACCTCAATTCCGGAAGCCGCTTGTATCTGTGAAAGATAAGCCGCATCTACAGGAACATCTTTTATATCGTAAGAAATGTTTTGCTGAACTCTTCTTTGTATGGCTCTCGGAGACAACATCTGATCCGGATTTTGAAGATAAAATGAACTTTGGGGTTTATCTAAAAAATATACCCAGGCATCTTCCAGATCCTGGGCATAGGTTATATTAGATAGTAATAATATGATGGCTAAGCAGTATCGTTTCATATTTTCAAAAATTAGAAAGCACTAATCTATGAAATTACTCCCGAACCAACTAATTCTTCTCCTAAATGCCATGATACAAATTGTCCTTCTGTAATGGCGGACTGCGGTTCTTCAAAAGCAACATACATACCGCTTTCAAATTTATGCAAAACTGCGTTTTGTAAAGGTTGGCGGTAACGTATTCTGGCTTTGACTTCCAGAGTATCTCCGTCTTTCAATGCCATATCTTCTCTTATCCAATGAATTTCATGCGGCTTTACATGCAAAGCTTTTTTAAACAATCCGGGATGTTCACTTCCCTGTCCTGTGTAAATAGCATTGGTTTCTACATCAGTTGCTATGATAAACAACGGTTCTACAGTTCCACCTACATTAAGTCCTTTTCGCTGTCCGATAGTGTAATAATGAGCGCCATTGTGTTCAGCTACTTTTTTTGCATCATCAGATGTATATTTTACAGATGCTGAAGCAGCGATAAGTTCCGCTTCTTTTGTCGGATACGTTACAGGTTCATTATGGTATAAAGCACTTTCTTTTGAAACTTCATAAATAATTCCCTTTTTAGGTTTGAGCTGTTGTTGTAAAAACTCAGGCAAACGCACTTTTCCGATAAAACATAACCCTTGTGAGTCTTTTTTATCCGCTGTGATCAAATCATTGGCAGCAGCAATTTCACGAACTTCAGGTTTGGTCAGATGACCGATCGGAAATAAAGCCTTTGCAAGTTGCTCCTGAGACAACTGACACAGAAAGTATGATTGATCTTTATTATTGTCAACACCCGCCAAAAGTCTGTGTATTTCTTTTGTTTCTCCGTTTTCTGTAACCTGTATTACTTCCTTACGGCAATAATGTCCTGTTGCCACATAATCTGCCCCAAGCTCTACAGCAATTTTCATAAAGACATCAAATTTGATCTCTCTGTTACACAATACATCCGGATTTGGCGTACGTCCGTTTTCATATTCGTTGAACATATAGTCAACAATACGTTCTTTGTATTGTTCACTTAAGTCAACTGTTTGAAAAGGTATTCCTAATTTATCAGCAACCATTAAGGCATCATTGCTATCTTCAAGCCATGGACATTCATTTGAAATAGTGACCGAATCATCGTGCCAGTTTTTCATAAAAAGTCCAATAACTTCATATCCTTGTTCTTTAAGAAGGTAGGCAGCTACACTTGAATCTACCCCTCCGGAAAGACCTACTACTACTCTTTTTTTCATTTCATTTTAATCTGAAATGCAAAGTTACGATTTTATAAATCAGAAATTTATTTTTTTACAGAAGCTTTAACAGCTTGTTTTTTTGCCCAAGGACCAATTTTTTTACCATTGTCATACTCACCTTCAGAAACCACTTTTCCACTACCGTCTCTGTAAATTGCTTTACCATGCTGTGCACCGTTTACATAGAATTCTTCACGGAGTTTTACACCATTTTCAGCATATGGTATGAATATCCGTTTTGAATACCGTTTTGATAATTGATTTCTTCTGACATTTTACCGTCGGGATAAAATACTTTTTTCAAACCATGAAGTTCTCCATTTACATAGTATTCTTCGCTCATTATGTTTTTACCTCCCTGATGATAGGTAATCCACTTTCCATCTTTCTTTTTGTTGAGAAAATTCCCTTCCGTCATCTTTTTTCCCTTACCATCGTAAAAAACTGTATAAGCATTTCCGTTGCCCTGCGAAAAATTTCTTGTTGCAATAATTACCTTTCCGGGTTCATCTGCATAAAATATAAACTCTCCCTGTTCTACTCCATTGGAAAAAGTTCCTTCATACTTCAGGTTATTGGTTCCTTCATAATATCCTGTCCATTTTCCTTCTCTCTGTCCCTGAGCATTTTTGCGGTTTTCCTGAGCCGATGCGGTTACTGAGATAAAGAAAGCCATTACCAAAATTGAATTGATGATTTTTTTCATGCTGTTCTCTGTTATAAATGTTGTTGTATAAAACGCTGTTATTATTTATATTATTGTATTTTCTTTGCAAGCCGATATCTTCATATTGCTAAAAAAACAACCCGAATAAATTATCCGGGTTGCTAAAATTAGTAAATAAATACAAATTATTTTTTATTTTGATTTGCTTTTTGTTGCTGTGCCTGCTCCATCATTTCTTCCATCTTGCGTTGAAATTTGCTTTTTGGACGCTCTTTGGTCTTATCTCTTCAATTTTGGCTTTGATTTTATCTTCTTTTACAATTTTATTTTTGATCACATACATAATTCCAATGGTAATCAGGTTGGAAATAAAATAGTATAATGATAAACCTGAAGCATAATTATTAAAGAAAAACAACATCATAAGCGGAGAGATATAAATCATGATTTTCATGATCTTGCTCATATCCGGCATACCCTCCTGTGGTGTAGTCATTTGCGCCTGATCACCTGTTGTCATTTTCATATAGAAGAAAATAGCAATAGATGCCAGAATCGGAAATAAACTTACGTGGTTTCCATAAAAAGGAATATAGAAAGGAAGGTTCAGTACATTGTCATAAGACGATAAGTCATCTGCCCACAAGAATGATTTCTGACGTAAATCAAATGCTGAAGGGAAAAACTGAAACAAGGCGTAGAAAATAGGAATCTGTAATAAGCCCGGAATACAACCCGCCATTGGGTTCACTCCAGCTTTGGAATACAATTTCATTGTTTCCTGCTGTTTCTTCATCGGATCGTTCTTGAATTTCTCATTGATTTCTGCTACTTCAGGACGAATCACTTTCATTTTTGCCTGAGAAACATACGATTTATATGTAATAGGCGACATTACAAGGCGTACGAGTATGGTAAGAACAATAATAGCGATACCATGAGGGATGAATTTTACTAAAAACCCGAATACAGGAATGAAGAGAAATTTATTTATCCATCCGAAGATTCCCCACCCCAAAGGCATGGTTTGCTCCAGATTTCTTTTATAGCCTTTAAGGATATCATAATCTGAAGGCCCGAAGTATAAATTCATATTATAGCTCAATTCGCCTCCTTTGAATTCTAAAGGCATTTTAGCATTGAAATCTTTTGTAAAAACCGTATCTAATTTTTCATCCGAAACCAGATTCTGAGATTTTAAGCTTGTTGTTTTAAAAGGAGTATCTGTCAATAATATGGAAGAGAAAAAATGTTGTTTAAAAGCAACATAGGATACCTCTGAAATGGTTTTTTCCTCAAATTTGCTTGTAGCACTCAGATAATCATCTTTTCCGGAATCATGCTCATATGCAATTTCTACATAACGGTTTTCGTAAGAGATACTTTTCTCATTTCTGTAGGCTTTTAACTGCCACTCCAGCTCTGCAGTTTTAGAACCGTCAACGATATTTGATAAACCAACCGTTCTGATGCTGAAATCAAGCATATATTCTTTTGGCTTGATTACATATCGGTATTCCAGATAAGCCGTTTCTGAAGTTTTCAATTTCATGGAAACGATCTGATTTTCTCCTTCTTTTGCCAAAGTAGGTTCAAAATACAAATCATTGGTATTATATACACGGTTGTCTTTTGACTGAAACTGAAGGTTTAATTTAGAATTGTTGTCCTTGATGATTTTTACCAATTCATCTGAATGTTTTGAAATTCTCTTTACGTTATTGACTTCAATTCTTTTATATAACCACCTTTATTCGAGAAAGTTATCGTGATTAAATCATTCGTAACTTTAACATCCTTACCTTTCACAGATGGCAATGTAGCACTGTAAGCAAAAGCCCCGAGAGCTGCTTTTAATTGCGGATTAACAGCAGTGTCATTCGCGTTTTTTACCAGATGATCAATATCTGATGTTTTGTTGGTAGCAGCAGTTTCGGTTTTTGCTTTTTCTTCTGTTTCTTTTGATGTATCTGTACTTTTGCTACTGTACATCATCCAAAATAAAAGAGCAGCGATAACTCCCATTCCAATTAAACTACTTTTGTCTAATTTTTTTTCTCCCATTATGATTTTACTTAATTTTTAGAAATGAAAGGCTTTGTTTTTATTATGCCTTTATTTTTTTTTCAACAGCTGCCTTAATCAGACTCACAAAAAGCGGGTGTGGATTGGCAACAGTACTTTTATATTCCGGATGGTATTGAACTGCTACGAAAAACGGATGGTCTTTGAGTTCAATAATCTCTACTAATTTTGTTTCAGGATTGATACCCGATGCGATAAGTCCTGCTTTCTCTAAATCTTCCTGATAGTAAGAGTTGAATTCATAGCGGTGACGATGGCGTTCATTAATCAAGGTACTTTTATATATATCGTATGCTCTGGTACCTTTTTTAATTTCACAATCCCATCCTCCTAAACGCATGGTTCCTCCTTTATCGGTAATTGTT
This sequence comes from Paenimyroides ceti, assembly GCF_030409925.1. Classification (NCBI taxonomy): domain Bacteria; kingdom Pseudomonadati; phylum Bacteroidota; class Flavobacteriia; order Flavobacteriales; family Flavobacteriaceae; genus Paenimyroides; species Paenimyroides ceti. The sequence continues at coordinate 3,729 of NZ_JAUFQU010000098.1, read as the reverse complement.
TTCTGCTCTTCCATAAATGTAATGACCGGATGAGGTGTATTATCATTTATTTCTGTAGAATTAGCGTTTTCAAGTTTCAGAACATTTCGGGCATATTCGATTACTGCCATCTGCATTCCCAAACAAATTCCCATAAACGGAATTTTATTTTCTCTGGCGTAACGCACCGTTTCTATTTTACCTTCTATACCACGAGCACCAAACCCCGGAGCAACAAGGATAGCATCAAGATTTTGCAATTTCTCTTCTGCGTTCTTCATGGTAAGGTATTCTGAATGTATACTTACTACATTTACTTTCGTATAGTTTTCTGCACCAGCATGGATAAATGCTTCCAGTATCGATTTGTAAGAGTCCTGCAATTCTACATATTTACCTACTAATCCAATGTTTACCGTGTGCTTAGGGTTTTTTAAACGATGTAAAAAGTCGTTCCATTTTACTAAATCCGGTAATGATTTTTCAGGCAGATCCAGTTTTTTAAGAGCTACTTTATCTAAGCCTTCTTCTAACATATTATTAGGAACTTCATAAATAGTAGAAGCATCTATGGACTGGATTACAGCTTCAGGTTTTACATTACAGAAAGCCGCTAATTTCTGACGTATTTCAGTTGACAGCTCATGTTCTGTTCTACAGACTAATATATCGGCTTTTATTCCGCTTTCCATTAACGTTTTAACAGAGTGCTGGGTCGGTTTTGTTTTTAATTCTCCCGCTGCAGCCAGAAAAGGTACTAATGTCAAATGTATTACAATGGCATTATTGTCTCCTAAATCCCATAATAACTGTCGCACTGATTCTATATAAGGCAACGATTCTATATCACCAACTGTACCTCCTATTTCTGTAATCACAATATCATAATCGCCGGTATTACCCAACAATTGCATACGTTCTTTGATTTCATTGGTAATATGAGGTACCACCTGAACGGTTTTACCTAAAAACTCTCCTCTTCTTTCTTTTTCAATTACAGATAAATATACTCTTCCTGTAGTTACATTATTTGCCTGAGATGTAGGTACATTTAAAAAACGTTCGTAATGTCCAAGATCGAGATCCGTTTCCGCTCCGTCATTGGTAACAAAACATTCTCCATGTTCATAAGGATTAAGGGTTCCGGATCAACATTGATATAGGGATCAAATTTCTGAATTGTGGTACGATACCCTCTCGCCTGTAATAATTTTGCTAAAGAAGCTGCAATGATTCCTTTCCCTAAAGAAGAAGTAACACCGCCCGTAACAAAAATATATTTTGTTTGTTTCATTGATTGTATAGTGTGTTGTGTTGTTGCAATTATTTAAACTTGGCAAAAATACAATTATAATTTGTGTTTCTAAAGCAGAAAGTACAGATTTTAAAAGATTAGGGCTTATTTAAGGTTTTGGATATTTTTCTTTAATCGTACGGATCAAATATTCCAAGCCATTTAGCTTTAACTCATATATAAGTTGCAGCTGATTTCCTATTTTGCCTTTAGGAAATCCCTTTTGATGATACCAGACGATGTAGTGCTCAGGTAAATCAATAAGAAAACGCCCTTCGTATTTCCGAAAGGCATTTTGGTATGAGCCAGCTCAATGAGTTGCTTTTGTTGATCTTCCAAACTATTTCCAGTTAAAAGTAATATCTTTTTCGATATCCGGATGCAAACTTAAATAAACAGGACAACTAAGGGCTACCCGTTCCAGTATTGTTTGTTGTTTCTCATCCAGCTGTGTATTCATCTGAAAAACAATTTTAATTTTGCTTATTTTCCGAGGCTCTGACTGCATCTCTTTGATCACCTCTGCTGTTGATCCTTCTAAAGCAATCGCCATACCCGCTGCCTTGATTCCCATAATGGTAAACATACACGTAGCCAGTGAATTTGCTAACAGATCGGTTGGAGAGAAAGCTTCTCCTTTGCCATTGTTATCAACAGGTGCATCACTAATAATTTCCGAACCAGAGGCCAAATGAACAGATTGTGTTCTTAACTCTCCTAAATAGATAACTTTTGACAACATTATTTTGCTTCTTTTATCGTTAGATTTTTATCGTAATACATAATGTAAACTGCATTATTGTAAATTCCTCCGTTTTCGTTTACATAGGTAAATTTGTTTTCTACCTGCTCTGTCCCATAATCAAATATATTTGCATCTTCAGACTGAAACATACGCTTGATTACATCAAAAGTAACATCAAACCCTCTTGTCACAAACCGATTGGGTGTACTGCCATTTGCTTGCTCATAGGCTGCAGCAAAACGATCTGATTTCGCATTGTCATTCTCTCTGGTGACTGACGGGAATAACATTTGCAAATCTGCCAATGTCTGAATATTTATTTCGGTAGAATCTAATACATCATGCTTTTCAAGTACTGCCAAACGAATACTATAAGTGTTTTTTAAACTGTTTAAGGCGTTGACCAAATCAATAGCTGTTTGTAAGGCTGTTGACTCCAGAATAACATAGTTTACCCCTGTTTTATCAAGCATGCCTTCTATTTGGCTTTTTGTAACTGCACCGTTAGCTGCTGCATCCAATAACTTTACTTCTTTGAAATTGCTTTCAAAAAAGTTTCTCGAACTTGCCGCTTTTGGGTTTAAAACAGCAATTATGTTTCCATTTTGAGCCCGTAAATACTCCATCATTTCATTCCGAACGATATCGGTGTTTGGCATGGTATGTACCTGATTCGGATATGGTTTTCCCTTGTCTGTAGACAAAGGAGAAACGATAAGTGTAGGGGTGTCTTTAAACTCTTCAGAAATAGCATCTACATTGGCTTGAAAAAAGGGTCCGATGACCACATCTGTATTCGAAAATCGAATTGCTGCTTTAACTGTGCCACATTCATTGAACGATTAGACTCTTTTGAATCAAATATTTTCACTTCCAACGGAAGATTCATTGCTCTTGCAGAATCAATTGCGATAAGTGCTCCGGAATAAAAGTCTAACGTCATATTTAAAAACACATCGTTATTAAGTATTTTATTGATTTCTGTTTTATTATCCGGATTGTTTTTATCTAAATTAAACGGCAAAAGCAATACAAGCTCTTTTATATCTTTATCATTTCTAAAGCCTGCTATTTTAATATTATCTGTTTTTCCTGTAATTACCGGTTCGTCTTTTACAAGATCAAATTTTTTGATGGTGGGTTTTCCTACGATGAGTTCCATTCCTATTCGCAAACCATCTTTCAATTCAGGGTTCCACTGCAAAAGCTGTTCCTGAGAAATACCGTATTTTTTAGAAATATTATAAACCGTTTCTTTAGGTTCTACTATAATGGTTTTCGCATTGGCTGCTTTAGAAGTTTGCTTTTTATCATTTGTTTTAGAAGGTTCTGTCATCAGATTACCAGAAACCGGAATTTTTTTTTCTGGTTTTCTTTAATCCCGCCTGAAGCCAGTTCAGGATTTAACTCATAAATCTCTGAAACAGTTACTTGATTTTTTACTGCAATGCCATAGATAGTTTCTCCGGGTTTTACATCAATGAGACGAAAACTGTCAGTTGAAATATTTGTAGCAGCAGGAGTTTTCTTAGGTGTTTCTGTCTTTTTTGAAAGATTTAACAACTGCCCTATTTGCAATCCATTTTCTCTTAATCCGGGATTTAGATTATAAAGCTGTTCAATGGCAATATTGTATTTTTTGGAAATACCATACAGGGTTTCTTTTGCCAGTACCTCGTGTTGCAACATGGTATTTCGGAACTTGGTATTA
>NZ_JAUFQU010000097.1:0-12019 GCF_030409925.1 Paenimyroides ceti | reverse complement strand
TTGTTGAGAGAGATTGTACGCTCTCTATATCTTCTAATGGTAATCCATTGTTATTTAAAATGCCTAAGATGAAAATGAAATGTGACAATTGCGGCTATTCATTCCACAGAGAGACCGGTTTTTATTTTGGAGCTATGTATATGAGCTATGCTTTAACCGTTGCCGAGATGGTAGCCGTATTCGTTTTAGGACTGTTGTTTGGCTGGTCATTTATGACCATGTTTATATTAGTTGTCATCACTATTTTATTGCTTTCAACCTTTAATTATAAAATATCAAGGCTTATGTGGTTGAATTTATTTTATGATAAAGATGAGCAAGAATAATCTGATTATTTTTTATAGCGTTTGATGAATTCGGTCGGAGTCTCTCCTGTGTATTTTTTAAACAGTTTGTTAAATAGGAATAATCAGTATAGCCCAGATCCTGAGCAATCTGATTGAATGTTTTATTGGTGTAAATCAAGTTTCTTTTAGCTTCAAGAATATTACGTTCAATAATGATGTTTGTTGTGGTTTTATCCGTAATGGATTTTACAATACGGTTTAAATGTTTTTGAGTGATGTTGAGTTTTTCAGCATATTCACTGGCGGATTTGATTTCTTTGTAATACTTGTCAACCAAATGTTCAAAGGTGTTGAACTGGTTTTGATAATGCCTCAGGCTATTATGATCTATCAGGCTATTGCTTTCTATCTGCCGGTTGAGTAAAATATAGATTTGAGTGAGATAACTCAATATCAACTGAGTTTTTTTCCAGTTGTTCTGCAGATATTCATTATAAATGTTTTCTATATCATGCATGAGCTTTGAAGTAAACATCTGATCCAGATAAAAACATTTATTAGAAGCATTTGATTTAAAGAACGGATATTCATACAAAGTGTTATTTACATATCCCATTTCGTAAAATTCTTTAGTATGAAAAAACAGATAACCTTCAATGTCATCCGAAAGATGCCAACCATGGGTCTGACCCGGATATAAAAAGAAGATGGCACCCGGCTTGACTTCATAAGTGGTAAAATCTATTTCATGTGTTCCGGATCCTTTTGTAAATAAAAAAACGGCATAGAAGTTATGTTTGTGCGGCTTTTCAATTCTTTGATGATTATTGATGAGATGATTTTGAATGGTATTCACATAAAAATTAGAACTGTTCTTATGCTGATTCATATCATCTATTTTCAATAATTGGATTTCTTTCATGAAACTTTAAATAAAGTTAAACATTTGTTATATTAGATTTTATTAACACTTAACAACGTTGATAATCAGTAATTTTGAATAACAAATTTATTAAGCAATTAATTAAATTTTGTATTTCATAGTTATTTTTTTTTGGAAGGTATTGCTACTTATAAAAAATTAGCAATACCTTTTTTCTTTTAATAACTGATTGGTGTAGCTATTGATTCCTTAAATTCCTTTATGATATCATCAACTACTTCGTGTACTGATTTTATTTCTGTGAGTAATCCTGCTATTTGTCCTATTTCAAGTTCACCTTCTATAAGATCACCTTCAAACATCCCCTTTTTGCACGTGCTCTACCTAAGACTGCTTTTAGATCTTCCACCGTTGCTCCTTTTGCATAGGCTTCCTGAATATCGTTATAAAACTTATTTTTTATCAGACGAACTGGCGCCAGCTCTTTTAAGGTTAGGTGAGTATCTCCTTCTCCCAATTCGGCAAGCATTTGTTTAAAGTTGTTGTGGGATGAACTTTCTGTAGTCATGGCAAAGCGGGTTCCCATTTGTACTGCATCTGCTCCTAAAATCATTGCTGCATGCATTCCTCTTCCTGTGGCAATGCCTCCTGCTGCTATTAAAGGAATACTGATTTGCTGTTTTACCATCGGAATTAATGTCAGGGTTGTTGATTCTTCCCTACCGTTATGTCCTCCGGCTTCAAATCCTTCTGCTACTACAGCATCAACACCTGCTTCCTGGGCTTTAAGAGCAAATTTTGTAGAACTTACTACATGTACTACTGTAATGCCTTTTTCTTTAAGATAAGACGTCCATGTTTTAGGATTGCCAGCAGAAGTAAATACAATTTTTACCCCTTCATCGATGATGATTTGCATGATTTCTTCTACATTGGGGTATAACATCGGCACATTTACTCCAAAAGGCTTGTCCGTTGCTTTTTTGCATTTCTGAATGTGCTCTCTTAATACATCCGGATACATAGAGCCGGCACCTATGAGTCCTAAACCTCCGGCATTACTTACTGCTGATGCCAGTTTGTAGCCGCTGTTCCATATCATTCCTCCTTGTATAACAGGATATTTTATATTAAATAATCGGGTTATTCTGTTCATTTTATTGTTTAATTAATTTTCCTTGTTGTATTGCAGTCGCGTTCTTCAAACATACCAATAAATTCCTTTCTCTAAAAAAGACAAATTCAGAGCGGTATCGGGTATCCATTGAGTATTTTCATATACTTTTTGTCCCTGCAAATTATACATTTCAAATATAGTATTTCCTACTTCTTTTTCACAGGAAAAAAATAATGCTTCTGAAAAAGGATTCGGATACAGGCAGAAGACACTTTCTTTTTGTTTCTTAACACTCAATACCTGATGATAAGCCTGCATAAAATCAGGTATTCCATAGCCATAATAATTATCCGGATTTGCATATCTATCAGCAGAAGCTTTTACAATATTAATGATTTCCTCGTTGGTCATTTCAGGAAAAGCACTCCATAATGAGGCTATGGCTCCGGAAACAATAGGTGCTGAAAAAGAAGTTCCGTTACCCGACTTATTGTTCCGGTTTGATTCGCAACTATAGTAGCAGTTCCCATTGCCATAAGATCCGGCTTTATTCGACCGTCAGATGTTGGCCCAATAGAGCTGAATGAACTTCTCTGTTCGGTATTGTCAACAGATCCGATGGCTAATGCTGTTGTTGCATCTGAAGGAACGCCTATTGTCGGATTTGCTGTATTTCCAGAATTTCCGGCTGAAACGACACAAATCATTCCTTTAGAGAATGCTATGTCTGCAGCCACGGATGAAAAAGAAGTTCCGTTGATTTGATTATTATTATAAGAATAAGAGGGATTATCATACGAAAAATAGCCCAAAGAAGTATTCACAATATCAACTCCAAGACTATCTGCCTTTTCCAAAGCTTCGACCCAGTAACTCTCCTCTACGGGATTTTCAGACTCAATATCTTCTGTAATGAATAAATAAAACAGAGCATTCGGAGCCGTACCTATGAGCTGGTTTTCTGCCATACCTGCAATTGCAGAAAGTACCATGGTGCCATGATTATGTGAGGTATATACGTTTTCTGTTCTGTGTACAAAATCATAAGTACCCGCAATTAAATTTTGGTTTTGTATATATTGAAAAGGTGCAGTAGTATTTACCCCCAGAAAACCGGAATCCATAATCGCTATAACTTTATTTTCTCCTGTAAAATTATTGGAATGTAGAAAAGGTACGTTTAGCATTTCAGACTGTAGAAATGAATTGCCGTAATTATAATTTATCTGTGGCTGTTGCAGGTTTTTTCCTTTCTTTTTTTCATTTTTTATAGTTGAAAGTACAGCGGTATTTTGCTGATTATTCCAACTATGGTTGGCATAAACAATTGTCGAAACAAATGAAAAATTTCCAAGCTGCTGTATGTTTTCAAGTGTTCCCCTTATATGAACTGCATTGTGCCATTTAGACGTTGCTTTTACCTCAATTCCGGAAGCCGCTTGTATCTGTGAAAGATAAGCCGCATCTACAGGAACATCTTTTATATCGTAAGAAATGTTTTGCTGAACTCTTCTTTGTATGGCTCTCGGAGACAACATCTGATCCGGATTTTGAAGATAAAATGAACTTTGGGGTTTATCTAAAAAATATACCCAGGCATCTTCCAGATCCTGGGCATAGGTTATATTAGATAGTAATAATATGATGGCTAAGCAGTATCGTTTCATATTTTCAAAAATTAGAAAGCACTAATCTATGAAATTACTCCCGAACCAACTAATTCTTCTCCTAAATGCCATGATACAAATTGTCCTTCTGTAATGGCGGACTGCGGTTCTTCAAAAGCAACATACATACCGCTTTCAAATTTATGCAAAACTGCGTTTTGTAAAGGTTGGCGGTAACGTATTCTGGCTTTGACTTCCAGAGTATCTCCGTCTTTCAATGCCATATCTTCTCTTATCCAATGAATTTCATGCGGCTTTACATGCAAAGCTTTTTTAAACAATCCGGGATGTTCACTTCCCTGTCCTGTGTAAATAGCATTGGTTTCTACATCAGTTGCTATGATAAACAACGGTTCTACAGTTCCACCTACATTAAGTCCTTTTCGCTGTCCGATAGTGTAATAATGAGCGCCATTGTGTTCAGCTACTTTTTTTGCATCATCAGATGTATATTTTACAGATGCTGAAGCAGCGATAAGTTCCGCTTCTTTTGTCGGATACGTTACAGGTTCATTATGGTATAAAGCACTTTCTTTTGAAACTTCATAAATAATTCCCTTTTTAGGTTTGAGCTGTTGTTGTAAAAACTCAGGCAAACGCACTTTTCCGATAAAACATAACCCTTGTGAGTCTTTTTTATCCGCTGTGATCAAATCATTGGCAGCAGCAATTTCACGAACTTCAGGTTTGGTCAGATGACCGATCGGAAATAAAGCCTTTGCAAGTTGCTCCTGAGACAACTGACACAGAAAGTATGATTGATCTTTATTATTGTCAACACCCGCCAAAAGTCTGTGTATTTCTTTTGTTTCTCCGTTTTCTGTAACCTGTATTACTTCCTTACGGCAATAATGTCCTGTTGCCACATAATCTGCCCCAAGCTCTACAGCAATTTTCATAAAGACATCAAATTTGATCTCTCTGTTACACAATACATCCGGATTTGGCGTACGTCCGTTTTCATATTCGTTGAACATATAGTCAACAATACGTTCTTTGTATTGTTCACTTAAGTCAACTGTTTGAAAAGGTATTCCTAATTTATCAGCAACCATTAAGGCATCATTGCTATCTTCAAGCCATGGACATTCATTTGAAATAGTGACCGAATCATCGTGCCAGTTTTTCATAAAAAGTCCAATAACTTCATATCCTTGTTCTTTAAGAAGGTAGGCAGCTACACTTGAATCTACCCCTCCGGAAAGACCTACTACTACTCTTTTTTTCATTTCATTTTAATCTGAAATGCAAAGTTACGATTTTATAAATCAGAAATTTATTTTTTTACAGAAGCTTTAACAGCTTGTTTTTTGCCCAAGGACCAATTTTTTACCATTGTCATACTCACCTTCAGAAACCACTTTTCCACTACCGTCTCTGTAAATTGCTTTACCATGCTGTGCACCGTTTACATAGAATTCTTCACGGAGTTTTACACCATTTTCAGCATATTGGTATGAATATCCGTTTTGAATACCGTTTTGATAATTGATTTCTTCTGACATTTTACCGTCGGGATAAAATACTTTTTTCAAACCATGAAGTTCTCCATTTACATAGTATTCTTCGCTCATTATGTTTTTACCTCCCTGATGATAGGTAATCCACTTTCCATCTTTCTTTTTGTTGAGAAAATTCCCTTCCGTCATCTTTTTTCCCTTACCATCGTAAAAAACTGTATAAGCATTTCCGTTGCCCTGCGAAAAATTTCTTGTTGCAATAATTACCTTTCCGGGTTCATCTGCATAAAATATAAACTCTCCCTGTTCTACTCCATTGGAAAAAGTTCCTTCATACTTCAGGTTATTGGTTCCTTCATAATATCCTGTCCATTTTCCTTCTCTCTGTCCCTGAGCATTTTTGCGGTTTTCCTGAGCCGATGCGGTTACTGAGATAAAGAAAGCCATTACCAAAATTGAATTGATGATTTTTTTCATGCTGTTCTCTGTTATAAATGTTGTTGTATAAAACGCTGTTATTATTTATATTATTGTATTTTCTTTGCAAGCCGATATCTTCATATTGCTAAAAAAACAACCCGAATAAATTATCCGGGTTGCTAAAATTAGTAAATAAATACAAATTATTTTTTATTTTGATTTGCTTTTTGTTGCTGTGCCTGCTCCATCATTTCTTCCATCTTGCGTTGAAATTTGCTTTTTGGACGCTCTTTGGTCTTATTCTCTTCAATTTTGGCTTTGATTTTATCTTCTTTTACAATTTTATTTTTGATCACATACATAATTCCAATGGTAATCAGGTTGGAAATAAAATAGTATAATGATAAACCTGAAGCATAATTATTAAAGAAAAACAACATCATAAGCGGAGAGATATAAATCATGATTTTCATGATCTTGCTCATATCCGGCATACCCTCCTGTGGTGTAGTCATTTGCGCCTGATCACCTGTTGTCATTTTCATATAGAAGAAAATAGCAATAGATGCCAGAATCGGAAATAAACTTACGTGGTTTCCATAAAAAGGAATATAGAAAGGAAGGTTCAGTACATTGTCATAAGACGATAAGTCATCTGCCCACAAGAATGATTTCTGACGTAAATCAAATGCTGAAGGGAAAAACTGAAACAAGGCGTAGAAAATAGGAATCTGTAATAAGCCCGGAATACAACCCGCCATTGGGTTCACTCCAGCTTTGGAATACAATTTCATTGTTTCCTGCTGTTTCTTCATCGGATCGTTCTTGAATTTCTCATTGATTTCTGCTACTTCAGGACGAATCACTTTCATTTTTGCCTGAGAAACATACGATTTATATGTAATAGGCGACATTACAAGGCGTACGAGTATGGTAAGAACAATAATAGCGATACCATGAGGGATGAATTTTACTAAAAACCCGAATACAGGAATGAAGAGAAATTTATTTATCCATCCGAAGATTCCCCACCCCAAAGGCATGGTTTGCTCCAGATTTCTTTTATAGCCTTTAAGGATATCATAATCTGAAGGCCCGAAGTATAAATTCATATTATAGCTCAATTCGCCTCCTTTGAATTCTAAAGGCATTTTAGCATTGAAATCTTTTGTAAAAACCGTATCTAATTTTTCATCCGAAACCAGATTCTGAGATTTTAAGCTTGTTGTTTTAAAAGGAGTATCTGTCAATAATATGGAAGAGAAAAAATGTTGTTTAAAAGCAACATAGGATACCTCTGAAATGGTTTTTTCCTCAAATTTGCTTGTAGCACTCAGATAATCATCTTTTCCGGAATCATGCTCATATGCAATTTCTACATAACGGTTTTCGTAAGAGATACTTTTCTCATTTCTGTAGGCTTTTAACTGCCACTCCAGCTCTGCAGTTTTAGAACCGTCAACGATATTTGATAAACCAACCGTTCTGATGCTGAAATCAAGCATATATTCTTTTGGCTTGATTACATATCGGTATTCCAGATAAGCCGTTTCTGAAGTTTTCAATTTCATGGAAACGATCTGATTTTCTCCTTCTTTTGCCAAAGTAGGTTCAAAATACAAATCATTGGTATTATATACACGGTTGTCTTTTGACTGAAACTGAAGGTTTAATTTAGAATTGTTGTCCTTGATGATTTTTACCAATTCATCTGAATGTTTTGAAATTCTCTTTACGTTATTGACTTCAATTTCTTTTATATAACCACCTTTATTCGAGAAAGTTATCGTGATTAAATCATTCGTAACTTTAACATCCTTACCTTTCACAGATGGCAATGTAGCACTGTAAGCAAAAGCCCCGAGAGCTGCTTTTAATTGCGGATTAACAGCAGTGTCATTCGCGTTTTTTACCAGATGATCAATATCTGATGTTTTGTTGGTAGCAGCAGTTTCGGTTTTTGCTTTTTCTTCTGTTTCTTTTGATGTATCTGTACTTTTGCTACTGTACATCATCCAAAATAAAAGAGCAGCGATAACTCCCATTCCAATTAAACTACTTTTGTCTAATTTTTTTTCTCCCATTATGATTTTACTTAATTTTTAGAAATGAAAGGCTTTGTTTTTATTATGCCTTTATTTTTTTTTCAACAGCTGCCTTAATCAGACTCACAAAAAGCGGGTGTGGATTGGCAACAGTACTTTTATATTCCGGATGGTATTGAACTGCTACGAAAAACGGATGGTCTTTGAGTTCAATAATCTCTACTAATTTTGTTTCAGGATTGATACCCGATGCGATAAGTCCTGCTTTCTCTAAATCTTCCTGATAGTAAGAGTTGAATTCATAGCGGTGACGATGGCGTTCATTAATCAAGGTACTTTTATATATATCGTATGCTCTGGTACCTTTTTTAATTTCACAATCCCATCCTCCTAAACGCATGGTTCCTCCTTTATCGGTAATTGTTTTCTGCTCTTCCATAAATGTAATGACCGGATGAGGTGTATTATCATTTATTTCTGTAGAATTAGCGTTTTCAAGTTTCAGAACATTTCGGGCATATTCGATTACTGCCATCTGCATTCCCAAACAAATTCCCATAAACGGAATTTTATTTCTCTGGCGTAACGCACCGTTTCTATTTTACCTTCTATACCACGAGCACCAAACCCCGGAGCAACAAGGATAGCATCAAGATTTTGCAATTTCTCTTCTGCGTTCTTCATGGTAAGGTATTCTGAATGTATACTTACTACATTTACTTTCGTATAGTTTTCTGCACCAGCATGGATAAATGCTTCCAGTATCGATTTGTAAGAGTCCTGCAATTCTACATATTTACCTACTAATCCAATGTTTACCGTGTGCTTAGGGTTTTTTAAACGATGTAAAAAGTCGTTCCATTTTACTAAATCCGGTAATGATTTTTCAGGCAGATCCAGTTTTTTAAGAGCTACTTTATCTAAGCCTTCTTCTAACATATTATTAGGAACTTCATAAATAGTAGAAGCATCTATGGACTGGATTACAGCTTCAGGTTTTACATTACAGAAAGCCGCTAATTTCTGACGTATTTCAGTTGACAGCTCATGTTCTGTTCTACAGACTAATATATCGGCTTTTATTCCGCTTTCCATTAACGTTTTAACAGAGTGCTGGGTCGGTTTTGTTTTTAATTCTCCCGCTGCAGCCAGAAAAGGTACTAATGTCAAATGTATTACAATGGCATTATTGTCTCCTAAATCCCATAATAACTGTCGCACTGATTCTATATAAGGCAACGATTCTATATCACCAACTGTACCTCCTATTTCTGTAATCACAATATCATAATCGCCGGTATTACCCAACAATTGCATACGTTCTTTGATTTCATTGGTAATATGAGGTACCACCTGAACGGTTTTACCTAAAAACTCTCCTCTTCTTTCTTTTTCAATTACAGATAAATATACTCTTCCTGTAGTTACATTATTTGCCTGAGATGTAGGTACATTTAAAAAACGTTCGTAATGTCCAAGATCGAGATCCGTTTCCGCTCCGTCATTGGTAACAAAACATTCTCCATGTTCATAAGGATTAAGGGTTCCCGGATCAACATTGATATAGGGATCAAATTTCTGAATTGTGGTACGATACCCTCTCGCCTGTAATAATTTTGCTAAAGAAGCTGCAATGATTCCTTTCCCTAAAGAAGAAGTAACACCGCCCGTAACAAAAATATATTTTGTTTGTTTCATTGATTGTATAGTGTGTTGTGTTGTTGCAATTATTTAAACTTGGCAAAAATACAATTATAATTTGTGTTTCTAAAGCAGAAAGTACAGATTTTAAAAGATTAGGGCTTATTTAAGGTTTTGGATATTTTTCTTTAATCGTACGGATCAAATATTCCAAGCCATTTAGCTTTAACTCATATATAAGTTGCAGCTGATTTCCTATTTTGCCTTTAGGAAATCCCTTTTGATGATACCAGACGATGTAGTGCTCAGGTAAATCAATAAGAAAACGCCCTTCGTATTTCCGAAAGGCATTTTGGTATGAGCCAGCTCAATGAGTTGCTTTTGTTGATCTTCCAAACTATTTCCAGTTAAAAGTAATATCTTTTTCGATATCCGGATGCAAACTTAAATAAACAGGACAACTAAGGGCTACCCGTTCCAGTATTGTTTGTTGTTTCTCATCCAGCTGTGTATTCATCTGAAAAACAATTTTAATTTTGCTTATTTTCCGAGGCTCTGACTGCATCTCTTTGATCACCTCTGCTGTTGATCCTTCTAAAGCAATCGCCATACCCGCTGCCTTGATTCCCATAATGGTAAACATACACGTAGCCAGTGAATTTGCTAACAGATCGGTTGGAGAGAAAGCTTCTCCTTTGCCATTGTTATCAACAGGTGCATCACTAATAATTTCCGAACCAGAGGCCAAATGAACAGATTGTGTTCTTAACTCTCCTAAATAGATAACTTTTGACAACATTATTTTGCTTCTTTTATCGTTAGATTTTTATCGTAATACATAATGTAAACTGCATTATTGTAAATTCCTCCGTTTTCGTTTACATAGGTAAATTTTTTTCTACCTGCTCTGTCCCATAATCAAATATATTTGCATCTTCAGACTGAAACATACGCTTGATTACATCAAAAGTAACATCAAACCCTCTTGTCACAAACCGATTGGGTGTACTGCCATTTGCTTGCTCATAGGCTGCAGCAAAACGATCTGATTTCGCATTGTCATTCTCTCTGGTGACTGACGGGAATAACATTTGCAAATCTGCCAATGTCTGAATATTTATTTCGGTAGAATCTAATACATCATGCTTTTCAAGTACTGCCAAACGAATACTATAAGTGTTTTTTAAACTGTTTAAGGCGTTGACCAAATCAATAGCTGTTTGTAAGGCTGTTGACTCCAGAATAACATAGTTTACCCCTGTTTTATCAAGCATGCCTTCTATTTGGCTTTTTGTAACTGCACCGTTAGCTGCTGCATCCAATAACTTTACTTCTTTGAAATTGCTTTCAAAAAAGTTTCTCGAACTTGCCGCTTTTGGGTTAAAACAGCAATTATGTTTCCATTTTGAGCCCGTAAATACTCCATCATTTCATTCCGAACGATATCGGTGTTTGGCATGGTATGTACCTGATTCGGATATGGTTTTCCCTTGTCTGTAGACAAAGGAGAAACGATAAGTGTAGGGGTGTCTTTAAACTCTTCAGAAATAGCATCTACATTGGCTTGAAAAAAGGGTCCGATGACCACATCTGTATTCGAAAAATCGAATTGCTGCTTTAACTGTGCCACATTCATTGAACGATTAGACTCTTTTGAATCAAATATTTTCACTTCCAACGGAAGATTCATTGCTCTTGCAGAATCAATTGCGATAAGTGCTCCGGAATAAAAGTCTAACGTCATATTTAAAAACACATCGTTATTAAGTATTTTATTGATTTCTGTTTTATTATCCGGATTGTTTTTATCTAAATTAAACGGCAAAAGCAATACAAGCTCTTTTATATCTTTATCATTTCTAAAGCCTGCTATTTTAATATTATCTGTTTTTCCTGTAATTACCGGTTCGTCTTTTACAAGATCAAATTTTTTGATGGTGGGTTTTCCTACGATGAGTTCCATTCCTATTCGCAAACCATCTTTCAATTCAGGGTTCCACTGCAAAAGCTGTTCCTGAGAAATACCGTATTTTTTAGAAATATTATAAACCGTTTCTTTAGGTTCTACTATAATGGTTTTCGCATTGGCTGCTTTAGAAGTTTGCTTTTTATCATTTGTTTTAGAAGGTTCTGTCATCAGATTACCAGAAACCGGAATTTTTATTTTCTGGTTTTCTTTAATCCCGCCTGAAGCCAGTTCAGGATTTAACTCATAAATCTCTGAAACAGTTACTTGATTTTTTACTGCAATGCCATAGATAGTTTCTCCGGGTTTTACATCAATGAGACGAAAACTGTCAGTTGAAATATTTGTAGCAGCAGGAGTTTTCTTAGGTGTTTCTGTCTTTTTTGAAAGATTTAACAACTGCCCTATTTGCAATCCATTTTCTCTTAATCCGGGATTTAGATTATAAAGCTGTTCAATGGCAATATTTATTTTTTGGAAATACCATACAGGGTTTCTTTTGCCAGTACCTCGTGTTGCAACATGGTATTTCC
>NZ_JAUFQU010000096.1:0-30885 GCF_030409925.1 Paenimyroides ceti | reverse complement strand
AAAAGCGGACCATTTGAAGTTTTAGATGCTATGAATTTTGATGCTGTTGCTGCTGTAGTTGAAAAATACGAAATAGAAGAAGTATACCTTATGGCTGCTTTGTTATCGGCAACAGCGGAAAAAAATCCTGCTTTTGCGTGGGATTTGAATATGAATTCTTTATTTCATGTGTTGAATTTAGCTAAAGAAAAATAAAATCCAAAAAGTGTTCGGGTCTGGCCTTCAAGTATTGCCGTTTTCGGACCTACTACTCCAAGAGACAATACCCCGCAATATACCGTTATGGAGCCATCAACTGTATACGGAATTTCGAAGCAGACAGGCGAACGCTGGTGCGAATATTATTTCAATAAATATGGAGTTGATGTAAGAAGTATCCGATATCCGGATTAATTTCGGAAAACATTACCAGGTGGAGGTACAACAGATTATGCGGTAGATATTTATTATAAAGCCGTAGAAGAAAATAAATATACCTGTTTTCTGTCAGAAAATACGGCTCTGCCGATGATGTATATGGATGATGCGATTAAAGCAACAATTGTTATCATGCAGGCACCTGAAGAGCAGATAAAAATACGATCGTCTTACAATTTGTCTGCAATGAGTTTTACACCAAGAGAAATTGCAGCATCTATTGAAAGGTACAACCGGGCTTTACGATTGATTATGTTCCTGATTTCAGGCAGTCAATTGCTGACTCATGGCCAGCGAGCATTGATGATCAAAAGGCAAGAGAAGATTGGGGATGGAAACATGATTTGATCTGGAGTCTATGACAAAAGAAATGCTTGAAAAATTTAAAGAAATAAATCATTAAAAAAGCTGTTAGAAAACTAACAGCTTTTTTAATGATTTGTAATGTATATATTATAAAAAATCCCGAATCAATAGTTCGGATATTTATTATGATTACAGATTTTTACGCGTTGTTCCGGTTTTATAAATAATTTGTCTCTTCTTTGATATTGAATGCTTCATACCATGCATCCAGATTCTGTAAAGGAACGTATGATCTGTAAATCGCAGGAGCATGCGGGATCTGTTTTTACCTGTTTTTTACGTATTCGTCACGCGATTTTGTTCTCCAGATGGTTGCCCATGAAATAAAGAAACGTTGTTCCGGTGTAAATCCGTCAATTTTTTCTGTAGTCGGATGTTTTGCCAGATATAAATGCAATCCGTCATAAGCTGCGGTAATACCACCAAGATCTCGATATTTTCCCCTATTGTAAAGTCTCCGTCAACATAGATACCCTCAAATGGCTGTAAAGCACTGTAATTGTTTTGAAAGTGATTTTCCGAGTGTAGTAAATTGTTCCAGATCGGTTTTTGTCCACCAGTCTACCAGATTTCCTTCAGCATTAAAAACGCGCTCCGGAATCATCAAAACCATGAGAAATTTCATGTCCGATTACGGCTCCGATTCCACCATAGTTTACTGCCTGATCTGCTTTATAGTCATAAAACGGAGTTTGTAGAATAGCGGCCGGGAATACAATTTCATTATACATTGGATTGTAATAGGCGTTTACCATTTGTGGGGCATGCCCCATTTGGTTTTATCTACCGGTTTTTCCAAATTCTTCAATGTTTTTAGTTATCTGCCAACGGTTAATACCCATCATATTGTTAAAGTAGTTACCTCCTTTTTCTTTGCTGATAATGTTGAGCTTTGAAAAATCTTCCCATTTTCAGGGTAGCCAATTTTAATGGTAAGTTTATGCAACTTGCAATAGAACTTCCCTGTCTTGTAGCGGTGCCATCCATGGTAATTTTTTAATGCGGTTTTCATAAGCCTGAATGATGTTGTCAATCATTTCTCTTTGCCTGTTGTTTCGCTTCTTTAGGGAAACGTTTTTCTACATACAATTTCCTAAAGCTTCACCAACTGTACATTTACAACCTGTAAAGCGCGTTCTTCAATAGGTCGCTGTTGAGTAGCACCTGAAAGCGTTTTGCCATAGAAATCCCAGTTTGCTTTATCGATTTCAGTACTTAACTGACTTGCAGAACCATTTAAATGCGTCCAGTTAAGATATAATTTAAGGTCGTCAAAAGAAGTTGTTTTTAATAAAACATCCAACGTTTTCATATACTTGGCTGACTTACAATTACATTGTCTAAATCAGAAAGACCTGCTTTTTTAAAGTATTCTTTCCACTGAATTGAAGGCGTCAATTTCTGAAGATCTGCAACCGACATTGGGTTGTAGGTATTTCTTTCGTCTCTTAATGCTACACGGTCCAATTCCGCTTCAGCCATTTTAGTTTCAAAAGCAATAATTTTGTCAGCAGATGCTTTTGCCGTTGCTTCGTCCTGCCGATAAACTTCAGCATCCGTGCGATATGTTTTCTGTAAAGTTCAGTTTCTCTTTAGAGTCTGTATCTTTTGCCAGATAATAATCTCTGTCCGGTAATCCTGTTGTCCCGGCATCAATGTACACAACGTTTTTATTAGAGTCCATCGCATCTGCCATTACATACATACGAATAATCCGATACCCCCGTTAAAAATAGATTCCTGAATCCATTGGTTTAGCGTCGTAAGATCATTTACAGCATTTTTTTCAATAAACGGTTTGATAGGATCAATTCCCAATTTATTACGGGTTACCGTATCAAGATACGTTTTGAAAACATTAATGGCTTTTCCTTCATCTGTCAGATCACCATATTTATTGCTCTTCGCTGCTTCTTTTAGGATGTTCAGTACATCAAGATCCGTATTTTGAGCAAGTCATCAAAACTCCCCCAGGTAGATTTATCTGTGGAATTTCGGTTTTATCATACCACAGTCCGTTGACATAACGAAAGAAATCATCACTGGTTTTACTGTAGTATCCATATGTTCTAAGTGTAGTCCGTGCTTTTCAGTATCTGCCTTTTTCTTTTTTGTCGCAAGATGATAAATCCCAACAAGGCAGTTGCCAGAACCATCGCAGTTATTTTTCTATTCATATTTCTGCTAGTTTTACTATTGTAACAAATGTAGAAATGTTTTGGGTAGGGAAATGAAAAAGCCTTAACTTTTTTCCGTTAAGGCTTTAAAATTTTACCAGATTTTTACTCGTTTTTCAGGAGCCAGATATAATTTATCTCCTTTTTTGATGTCAAAAGCCTGATACCTGTGTCAACATTCTGTAACGGAACGTACGCACGGTACATGCCCGGAGCATGCGGATCTGTTTTTACCTGATTTCTGATAGCTTCATCACGGGATTTCGTTCTCCAATGGGTTCCCCATGAGATAAAGAAACGTTGTTCGGTGTGAATCCGTCAATCAAGTCAGGCGTCCTTTGTCTTTCATATACAATTGTAACCCGTCATAAGCTGCTTTTACACCCCCTAAATACCTATATTTTCACCCAAAGTAAATTTTCCGTCAACAAAAGTGTTTGGTAGTGGTTCTAAAGCTGAGTATTGATCTGCCAATGCACCACCCAGACCGGTGAATTGTTTTCAATCATCATCTGTCCACCAGTTTACTAAATTACCATCGGCATTATAACGTGAACCGGAATCATCAAATCGTGAGAAATTTCATGACCAATTACAGCTCCGATTCCACCAAAGTTTACTGCTTCATCAGCTTTATAATCATAGAAAGGTGGCTGAAGTATCGCTGCAGGGAAAACAATTTCATTGTTGGTAGGGTTGAAATATGCATTTACGGTTTGCGGAGACATTCCCCATTTGGTTTTGTCTACCGGTTTTCCTACTCCTCAATATTTTCATTGAATCCCCAACGGGATACGTTTTTCATGTTTTCAAAATAAGTACTCCATCTTTTTGTGATTTGATGGTCAGACCAGAATAATTTTCCATTTATCAGGATATCCTATTTTTAACAGTAGATTTCTTTAATTTTTCAATCGCTCCTTTTTTAGTAGCTGGCGTCATCCATGAAGATTATTGATACGGTTTTCAAAAGCCAAAAACACATAATCAATCATTTCTTTTGCTTTTTCTTTCGCTTCAGCAGGGAATTTTTTCTCCACATATAATTTACCTAGAGCTTCTCCAACTGTGCCGTTTACAACCTGTAAAGCACGTTCTTCAATAGGACGTTGTTTTACAGCACCTGTTAACGTTTTGCTATAGAAATCCCAGTTTGCTTCATCAATTTCTGTTGTCAATACTCCGGTAGACTTATTGATTAAAGTCCATCTCATATAAGCCTTGATGTCTCTATAGGAGTTGTTTTTAATATGGTATTTAATGCTTCCATATATTTAGGCATAGAAACAAACTACCTGATCTACATTTTCTAAACCGGCGCTTTTAAAATAGGCATCCAGTTTACTAATGGTGTCAGTTTTTGCAGTTCAGAAACAGTCATCGGATTGTAGGTTTTTTCTACGGTCTCTGCGTTCTACACGATCTAAGCGTGGGGTTGCCATGGCTGTTTCAATGCTTACTACTTTGGCAGCATCTTTTTTGCCTGTTCCGTGTTTCACCAATCAGTTGTAGCATTCTGGCTACATGTACTTCATATTTTGTTTTTTCTCTTTGGAGTCTGCATCATCAGAAACATAGTAATCTCTGTCAGGAAGTCCGATACTACCCGGACTAGGTTGATTACATTTTTATTGGAAATCCATAGCATCTGCATAGATGTACATTCCAAGAAACCAATACCGCCTTCCGGTAACAATTCATTAATCAGAGCTGTTACATCCTGACATTTTTGACCTTATTGATTTTTCTAAGTAAGGTTTTATCGGGTCAATTCCTAATTTGTTACGGGTAATGGTATCAAGATAGGTTTGAAATACATAAACGGCTTTTGCCTGATCAGAAGCAGGATCAAGATTCGGATTATTGACAGCTTCCTTAAAATGGCAAGGGCATCAATATTCAGTGTTCTGGCGCAGTTCATCAAAACTACCCCAGCGTGTTCTGTCTGCAGGAATCTCAGTTTTGTCTACCCAATGACCATTTACATATCTGAAAAAGTCATCTCCGGGTTTTACGGATCTATCCATATATTCCAAATGAATCCCGTGGGTCTCTTTTTTACTGTCCATTTTTTTTTGTTTACAAGCAGTTATTATCGTTAAGCTCAGCGCTGAAAATAGTACTATTTGTCTGTTCATTATTTTTAATTTTTATGACTGTTCTACAAAAATACTAACATTTATGTATAAAAGCTTTACAAACTTTTAACCTTCTCTGTTGTTTACTTTATTAAATTTGCAGAAAGTTTTTGCAATGGTAGATATCCTAAAAAGTACCGTTATTTCATTCTTACCCTTTTTGTACTTTGTGGTGTAATTTTATATTTATTTTATTCGGCTCTGAGTCCTAAAAAAGAACTTCCTATATACACTCCGGCAATGGTAAACCTGAAATGGTCGACAGTCTCGTACAGCATCAGAAATAAAAATGAACCATAGATCGCAGCGTTTTCTTTTCTCAATCAGAACAATAAAATGATTACGGAAAAAGATATGAAGTAAGATTTATGTAGCTGAATTTTTTTTTACTACCTGTCAGACCATTTGTCCAATTATGAATGATAATATGGCATGGCTGCAAACACAGATTAAGGATATGGATGATGTACAACTTTTATCATTCAGTGTTATGCCTGATATTGATCCACAAGTGTTGAAAAAATATGCTCAGGAGAAAGGTGTGATGGATGAGAAATGGAACATGCTTTCCGGAGATAAAAAAGCAATTTACTATTTGGCAAGACAGTCATTTCTCGCTGTGAAAACCGGATCGGCAGATGAAATGTATGATATGGTGCATACTGAAAATTTTGTTTTAGTTGATAAAACGGTCGCATAAGAGGATTTTATGACGGAACCAATCTTGATAATGAAGATCCTGAAAGCAAAAATGTAAAGCAGTTGCTCGAAGATATTAAATGGCTTAGAATAAATGATTAATTAAGAAATTGAAGTAGTTAGAGGGATAACATAAAAGGAATTTTAGGTTATCCTTTTTTATTGTTTATTTTTGCAGTATTAAATGAATCTAATAAAAGAACCATGACGTTAGATCTGCTGCCGTTACATCGCAAGGGAATTATTAGTTCTATCAATTTTGATGCAGTCCGTTTAAAGTTAATCGAGCTTGGTTGTCTGCCCGGAAATGAAATAGAAGTACTGCATATAGCTCCGCTGAATGACCCTATATACATTCTTGTAAACGAGTCGCATATAAGTATTCGGAAAGAATTGGCTAAAGAAATTGTCGTGGAATTATTTAAACATGAATTGAGAAAGAAACGATTAAAGTTGCCTTAATCGGAAATCCGAATGTAGGTAAGACTTCTGTTTTTAATTCCCTTCAGGATTGAATCAGCGGGTAGCCAATTATCCAGGAATTACAGTGGAGCGAAAAACCGGAAAAGCGAGTTTCAAAAAAATCTTGATATTGATATCATTGATCTACCCGGAGTATATTCCATCAATGCTTCTTCAAAAGAGAAGAAATAGCTTTGGAAATATTATTCAATTCAAAACATACAAGTTTTCCTGATGTAGTAGTGGTGGTTGCAGAAGTAGAAAACTTAAAAAGAAATCTTTTGCTATTTACGCAGATAAAAGACTTGGGCTTACCCTGTATTTTAGCTATTAATATGGCGGACAGAATGACAGCTAAAGGTATTTCTATCGACATTGACTTACTTGAACAGCAGCTGAAAACAAAAATAGCTCTGATATCTGTGCGAAAAAATCAGGGAATAGAACATCTCAAGAATGCCAGTATCACGCTACAAATCACTTAACACAAACGGCTTAATTGATCTGAAACAGGTAGATACAGACTATTTCGGATTTTTAGAACAGTTGTATCCCGGGTACAATCCGTATAAAGTATGGCTCGGGCAATCTCAAAATATCGTTTTTGAAGGGATTACCAAAATTGTTGGATCAAACCCCTGATGGATAAATCTCAAAGTGAGATTAAACGGTTACAGCAGAGAGAAACGATCAAAAGATATCAGTTTATAAATGATGTATTAAAAACGTCTTATCAAATCGATAAAAATAAAGCCAGTGTTTTTGTAGCAAGAGTAGACCGATACTGACACATAAGATTTTTGGATATCTTATCTTCTTCGCCATTATGTTATGGTTTTTCAGGCTATTTTTGATGGTCAAGCATACCAATGGATTTTATTGACGGCAGTTTTGCTTCTTTATCAGAGTGGACTGCTTCCGTTTTACCGGGTAAACTGACGGAACTTCTCGCCGAAGGTATAATTCCAGGTATTTGAGGAATTGTGATATTCGTTCCTCAGATTGCTATTCTATTCCTCTTTGTTGCACTTCTTGAAGAAAGCGGCTATATGAGTAGGGTTGTTTTTTTAATGGATAAGGTGATGCGCCCTTTCGGGCTCAGCGGAAAATCGGTTGTGCCATTGATTTAGGTGTAGCTTGTGCAATACCTGCTATCATGTCTGCCAGAAATATAGAAAACAGCAAAGAGCGCTTTGCTTACAATGCTTGTTACTACTTTTGCTACTTGTTCTGCGCGTATTTCGGTGTATGTGATCATTATTTCTTTGGTAATACGGGATGAAAAAAATCATAGGATTTATTGGTTTACAAGGATTGGTAATGGACACTATTATATATGCACGGTTTTTTTGCTGCCCTTGTGGGTGCTTTCATTCTGAATAAAGTGATTAAAACTACGGAAAAAGGCATACTTTATTGTAGAAATGCCCGGATATAAACTGCCTTTATTTAAAAATGTATTTTATACAGTAGTAGAAAAAACAAAAGTTTTGTATTTGGAGCCGGTAAAGTTATTTTAGCATTATCAGTTATTTTATGGTTTTTAGGATCACACGGACCAGACGCAACATATATGGCAGGCAGAAGAAGTTGTACAGAAATTACATGCCGGTAAAAATTTATTCGGAAGAAGAAATGCAGGATGAAGTTTCCGGATATCATTGCAGAATTCGTATATTGGTATGATTGGAAAAACTATTGGCCTGTGTTCAACCTCTGGGTATGACTCGAAAATTAGTATTGCTGTACTGACTTCTTTTGCTGCAAGGGAAGTTTTTGTTGGGAATCTGGCTACTTTATTAATATAGGAAGCAGTGGTGAAGATGAGGTAAAATAGTGGAGAGAATGCAGGCTGAAATACGACCTGACGGAACTCCTGTATTTAATTTAGCAACGGGTGTTTCACTTTTAATGTTTATGCTTTTGCGATGCAATGTCTTTCGACTGTAGCCATCACCAAAGGGAAACCAATTCATGGAGTGGACCATGTTTCAAATGATTTTTATGACCGGTTTAGCATATATAGTAGCTTTAGTAGCTTATCAATTTTAAAATAGCAAGATGCAGGGAATACTTGTATATATAGCATTAGCTTTGGCAATAGGTTTTTTTATATAAAAAATGGTTTTTTAAAAAGAAATCGAAATCCAAGTGCGGTAGTGATACTGATTGCAATTGTGGTAATATTTCTTTTATCATAATAAACAGGGCTTAGTCCCTGTTTTTTTTTTATACGGGTTTATTATTTTTGTTATTATGTGTAAAAAAGTTGTAAAAAAGTTGTTTTGTGTTGGCTGAATTATTATTTTGGTTAATAATTTCAAAAAACAATCATAATATGAAAAAAAATTATTTTGTCGCTGGCTGTTGTAGCGATAAGCATGGTTCATGTAATGATGCTTCTTCTGATGTTCAGGATCAGGAAGTACGTGCTGAAGCAAAAAAGGAGAAATTCTAATCTTTCAGAAAGCGAAGCTAAATTGCGACAAAAGATTCTTGACCTTACCAATAAGAGTTTTATGTTGGTATGGGAGGGTTAAGTAAAGAAGAAATTCAGAAGAAAGCAGTACATTATTTAGTGGAAGATTGTAAATCTGTGCTTTTGGAAAATGTTTTTACTGAAGAATACATCAAAGAAAATTTAAAAATGATGAAGGTAAAATTGTTGTAGAAGCAATGAATTATTTTAAACAAATCAACAATAAATAATTATGAAAAAGATTTTATATACAGCTGCTTTTTTTAATTGGAGGTTTGGCAAACATGAATGCTGTGCCTTTAATTGTAAATAATTTAAGTAAACGGTTCAACTTTGCGTATGACGCTCATTTTTATTTAGGGTAAGACTGCCTTCACAGACGTGTAGTCAGGCTACGGCTATTTATTATGTTGTTACTGCTGGATCTTCGCAATCATTTGTGGTAACACTCCATGGATCAATCCCTGGATTCCTGGAAACGATTCTTGTATTCAAGGTTTTTTAGGAGTTAATTGTGCAGCTCGGCTATTGATGTAGTGTGTCTGGTATGCGTTTTTATCTTGAACCGTATTCAGCAACTTTTCCTATGAACAATGTATATCTGGTATTGACAGAGTCTTCATTGTCATCCAGACCATCGAATTTAACCTATACTGCTTTAGGATATGAAATAATCCAATCCATTAGGGACAGGACAGACTAAGCTGAGCTTTTTAGAATTAGGTGTTATGCAGCAGTATGTTTTTCAATAAAAAATATTTTGCTTATATTAGTTTTAAGGGGAGTTTTTACTCCCCTTTTTTGTTATCCTAATGCGACATCCAGCATCATCATAATTTAAATCCACCAATGAACCCACATGTTGCAATGTCTGTATTATTACCTTGCTGTGTTTCAGGTACCACTTCTTCAATGACTACAAAAACCATAGCACCGGCAGCAAAAGCAAGTGCGTAAGGTAAAACAGGTGTGAAAAAGCTACGGCTATAGCACCGATTACTGCGGCTATAGGTTCTACAAGAGCTGATGATTGTCCGTAAAAAAAGCTTTTATGTTTGCTCATACCTGCTCTGCGCAAGGAAAGGAAACCGCAAGGCCCTCTGGTAAATTTGTAAACCGATACCAATTGCAGTGTAATAGCTCCGGCGATACTGGCTTCCGGAATTCCTGCAGCGACACCACCAAATAAAACGCCAACTGCCAATCTTCCGGAATATTGTGTAACAGTTATGGCGAGTACCAATAAAGTGGTTTATCTCCAGGGCGTTTTGATACCTTCTTTATCTTTCAAATCATGGTTTAAATGTAGATGAGGCAAAAGTTTATCTAACCCAAAAAGAAAAAGAGCGCCTAATGCAAAACCAATTTGCTGCAGGCATTACTTTTTTAAAACCATCTCCGTCACTCATCTCTATTGCTGGTGCCAGCAAGCTCAGAAACTTGCAGCAATCATAACGCACCGGTAAAACCCAGCATTCCGTCGAGTAGCTTTTTATTGGGATTCTTAAATAAATAGACAGTTGCCGCTCCTACGGCGGTCATTCCCCATGTAATTAAAGTGGCATAAAATGCAGAAGTACAGGTGATATACTTTCAAAATAATCAATAAGGATGCAAACATAGCAGTAATGAATTAAGCTTTTTTTTACAAAAATATTTTTAGCCACCATTTCAGAATTAATCAGTTCTTTTTTGTGAATCTCTAGGTGAGTGAATGGTCGAAACTTTCTTTATTTATGATTTTGAGAGAAGTACCCAATGCAATTTTCTGTCTGTCAAGATATTGTAAGAATTCTACAGAGGTATCTTTTACGCCTACACAAATACACAAGGTGCCAACGTTCATTTCTGCCAACAACATTTTGGCGCTTTCAACAATTTTTCCTTCCGCATTCGGAATCGGATCTCCATGCGGATCTTCTGTAGGAAACTCTAAGAATGCATCGAGCTTATTGATCAGCTTTTCTGATCTTATATGCTCAAGCTCTTCTGCTACATCATGTACTTCATCCCAGGAAAAATTCAGTTTTTTCTACAAGAAAAACCTCCCATAGACGATGTTTTCTTATGACCATGGTCGCAGCCCTAAATGCCTTTTTGTGTGAGTGTAGCCCCCTGACTATTTCTGATAATCTATATAGCCTTTTTCGCTTAACTTTTAACCAATTTGTGGCAGATGACGCTTTCGTTTCCATTCTGTTAGCAATGGCCTATAGTACTCACTCCGTTCTCCTCTGATTGAGACGTGTGGTATATGGCTTTCAGGTAATTTTCTTCAGCGTGTGAGATCATCTTTTTGTCTTTTGAAACAAATGTAATAAAATAAATCTGCTAAAAAATTTGTTGTGTCTAAAAATAATTTTAGCTTTGCCTAGAAAAATAAATTTAAAACAAACAGAAAATGATGATACGTACTATTTTGTTTTATTTTTCGGAAACACAATTTCACCATTAAAATGCGCAACGTGATAACTGGAGAGTGGTTTCTGGGGACTAAAGCATGGAGGGAACAGATGTTTATTTTATTGCTGCATGAGCATTGAAAACGACATTACCAAGGCTATTCGCCATTTTCCATGCATCGGTCTGCTCAAATTCTTCTAGCAATGCCTTGCTTTTTTGTGCTATGTAATCCAAGTGGCGTTGGATCTTTTAGGATTGTAATTATTTTTTTTGCTGTTGTTGCCTCTAATTTTGGTGCCATCTACGGCGATTACTTTTCCGCCTACTAATCCTACATCTTTCAGAAATGAAACAAATAGTTTAAACAGATTTTGTAGCGCCGTCGCATTGATTTTACGAAAGTCGGCTATGGAATGGTAATTGGGATGTAGTCCCTGCAACAACCATTGCAATTCTATATTTCGGATGGCTTCACGCTCAGCTTTCTGCTGCTACGGATGCCATTGAGGCAAGCGTAAAGATAGAGTTTGAGAAATAAAGAATCACTAAAAGATGACCGACCTTCTTTCTTTTTATCCGAGGAAGTTAAAGAGCGAACACCTAGTTGCTGAAGATCTAAATTTTCTACAAAAGCATCTATAAATCGGACATCATTATCGGTAGCAATTGCAGCTTCTAAACTAGAGAATGTAAGTTGATGTCTGTCTAAACCATTGATTATAGGCATAAAACCGTGAATTATGAATACCTTATGAATTTATGAAATATTAACTATATTTGAAAGGAGTTTGTGTACTTTTTTCACAGACTGCCGTTACCTGCAATATTCCTCAAACTATGTGTACATATTTTGCTTTTAGCGATGAATGTGGATTATATAATCCTAAAAAACCAAATTTAAAAGTTCATCCTTATTACATTCGTTCAACAATATTAATCAAATCTTCAGAGTGGAAAATACTTAAAGAAAAGTTTTTTGCACTTAAGAAAGAATATGATTTGCCAATAAATAAAGAAATTAAATGGGCTTATTTGTGGAGTTTAAGAATTCATCAAAAAAATAAAACACCAATTAAAGACAATAAAGATTTTAAATTTCTAGAAAATTATGATTATCATAAATTAATTGAATTTGTAGAAAAAACTTTATGTTTATTGAACGATATAGAATATAAGAAAATCGTCCTAACTGTAACAAAAACAAGAACAATTCACAGTATTCTGAACCCAAAATGCTTAAAATGCATTTACAAGAACATATGCAAAGAATTGAAATGGAAATTCAAGATTCAGAAGAAAATTTAGCTGTTTTATTTTTTGATCCCGTAAGTGAAAACACAGACAAATTATTAAGAGATGTATATTTCGAACTTATAAATGAAGGCGATTTTATAGAAAAATATAGTCATATTAAAGATAGCTTAAATATTGAACATTCACATCAAAGTGTTGGTATTCAAATAGCCGATTATATTTCAGGTACATTCTCAGCAATGCTAAGAGGAATCACATCAAATAATTATGAACTTGGACAAAAGATGTTTTTTGAATATGTGTATCCAAATTTAAGAAGATATAATGGTAAAATAATGGGCGCAGGAATACGTGAAGTTCAATCCGATTCTCAATTTAGAAATTATCTGAAAACAGAATTCGAAAAAATCAGTAAAAAATATTTATAAAATACTGCAGGTAATAACTAAGCTTTCGTCTTGCCCGGAGGGCACGAGATGAAAGCCCGTTGAACGGAACCGCAGAAAGCTTAATACTTAATATGGAGTTTTCTAAATGCAGTTGTTAAATATACAAGCAGTAATTTTACTATTACTGCTTTTTATTGAAGAGCATTTTGTTTTAGATTAATTTTGTATTACAACCAATTTTTTAAAATAAATTCTTCACATCATCAAATATTTTTTGAAAATGTAATTCCAAATCTTCTTTAGAAACCGTTCTTACAAGATTCAAATGAGGTTTATTTATATCTGCTTTTTTGAATTTTATTACTTGAGATTTCCCACCGCTAATAAATGCAAATTGTCCTACTTTAAATTGGGTAAATTCAAAAGCCCGGACTTTAGAAACTTCACGTTGAGAAATGGTTCTCGAATTTGTAGACCCAAATAAATCTGAAGCACCTTTTAAGTTTTTAGAAACTTGTTTTTCTTTTACCAATTCAAAATATTGTTCGTTGAATTTAGCCGTATCGGGATCATTAGATTTACCTAGGATTTGAGTTCCCAGGTTGGAAGTAATTTCACGGAAATCATCACGGCCGTACTGTACATATCCTTGCGAAATGTCTTGTATGGCGTAAACTGTACTTACACCAAAACTTCTCATGGTAGCAGGTATTTTTGCCATATTTAAAAGCTTAACCGTAGGTGCTTCGTCTAATAACACAAAACTTTGTTTCCTATTGCGTTGCATCATTTGTGAAGTTGTTGTTTGTAATATAGCTGCTAATAGTGGCGTTAATGCAGAAGCATTTTTGGGTTCATTAATAACCGACAGTACAATATTAATTTTTGGATCGTTAACATTCAAATCTATTTCGTTTCCTGATAAAATGTAAAAGGCTTCAAGATTTACTATCTTACGTAATAAAGAAGCTAGCGAAGCTAATACAGCGGCTGTTTGTCTAGTAGATTGAATACCCATTAAAAAAGCGGAAGCTTGACTCATAACTCGTGAGTCGGTTTTTAACCAATCTACCAAGGTTTAAATGGCTGTGCATTTTCTTCCTCATCTGCATTCAGCAATTCTTCCAAGCTTAAAAAAATGCGACTGCATGGGGCAAGGTACAATATTCAGGATGATAAGTTCGTAATTTTAAAATAATTGCTGCGAACAAACCTGCCCCGGCTGAATAAAAGAAATCTTCCTTTTCATCTTTTCCTTTTAGATTTAATAAAATTGATTTTGATATGTTTTCTATATCTATTTCGTTTTCTATATACTGTGGAGCAATTGGATTGATACGATAGGAATAATTAACATTATGCAATGAAATGGCTTTTAAACGATCCCCAAATAGTCCAAAAGCTATTTCAGATAATTCCCCATTTTTATAATCATAGATAACACCAGTAAATTGATGTTCTGCAAAATGTTTCATTAAATAATAAATAGGACTTTCCGTTTTTCCTGATCCCGCTCCAGCAACTATAAATACACCTGTATTTACATTGGGGATATAAATATTACTTTTATTGGCCGGAAAATAAACTTGTTTTGGATCGGCTTCCTTTGGCTTCGATTTAAAAAAGGATGTCAATAATCCAATTAAAAATGGTGGTAAAACCAAGAGAGAAATAAACAAATAATTCTTTTTAAAAAAATATAGATAAAGGCTAATGATACCTAAAGTTATTAGAAAACCTATTAGTTTGTATAAAAATCCTTTTCGGAAAAATAAAATAAATCCTATTATTGAAATGACAATCATTATCAATACAATCAATTTATTTTCGGTAGTTAAATTAGAGAAATATTCCATAGCAATAGTAATTTACATTCCGTAACCTTTTTCAATAGTTTTAGCAACAGTCTTGGCAACTTTAAGTGTTAATTGTACTGGGTTGGTTGGTATTTTTAAATGAGTAGGAATATTTATTCCTAATGTCTGTGACAATTGCATTTTAATAAGATTTGAAGGATTTGAAATAGTTATTCCGGCATAATTACTCAGTTCTTTTTTAACACTGTTTGCAATCCCCTGTTTAGTTAATTCACGAATTCCTTTTGTTCTTGCCTTTTTTTTATGTGCTTCATAAGATTTCGAATAATCTCTTCTGTAATTAAAATATTGATCAAAACTTTTTTCAGCGTTTTCAAAGAATACATCCCGATTAAAACCAATTGTTTTATTTACTTGATTATTCAATTTAGAATTTTGAGAACGGTATTGAGTCATTGGAGAAAGACTTATTTTATTTCTTGAATCATTGGTATTATCATGACGAGAAACAACAATATGCACATGATAGTTAAATCCACCTTTAGGAGATCCTTCTTTAATAACATCACCAGTAAAATAATCTTTTTGTAAAGATTCTTGAAGTTTTTTTATTTCGTTTTTATCAGACGAACTATTTATTTTATCTAATATTTTTTTATTTTCGATGACATTTTTATCTCGAAAATTATACGTGCGCCTCGTCTCAACTCTACCATAATACATCAGATCATTTTCAGATAATTTTTTTCCATTAATTTCTCGATTGAAATTATTTGCATACTCTTTCATCACTTCCCGGCTGTAATTCATAAGAAGATCACGCATCATCACATCACGAGCTGCAATTAAATCTTTTTCTGATAATTTAAGTTTTTCATTAATAATTTTTTCTTCTAAAAATTGATCAACTCTTTTTATAAGATGTTTCTGTTCTAAGTAAGAAGGAGAAATATTTATCATATAAAAATTAGATTCTTTAACACCTCTTTTACCTCTATTTTCATCAATATTTTGGATAACATCTTCTTTAGAAAGGTTAATATTTTCTTGATTAAAAAAACCAATAGACTCATTATTTTCCTCTTTAAAAAATGAATCTTCTTCAACAAAGCCACGCTCTTCCTTTTCTAAATATTCAAAAATATTCGCACAAGAAGAAGCGGAAGAATTATTCACGTTTGCTTTATGTGGGGTAAAATTGATGTACATTATTTATTGATTAATTGTTTTAGTTCATTTAATCTTTCAGGTGCTATAGTTGCTTCAACTTTTGAACCCATTAAACCAGATTTAGTTGTTAAAGAATTTAAAAGTTCGTTTACTAGTGGACGTAAATTATTCAATTCATTAAAATATAAATCTCTGCTTTTTTTAACCTGCGCTAATTCAATTTTATATTTTTCCAGATCCTGTTCCGCAGGAGAATTAACTTCCAAATCTTTCTTTACTTCAGTGATTACTTCGGCTTTAAAATTGACATCACTGTTATGATACATATCATAAACTTGATTACGAATTGGGATGACAGATTCCTTCTCAATATTTCGAATTATTCTGATTACATCTTCAATTCTTTTCAAACTTTTTTCGTTTGATTTTTCAATTATATTGTGCCAATCATTCGCATAATTTCTATTCAAATCAAATTTATTTTCTACGATAAATGAAGTCATTTTTTCAACAACTTCCGCAAAAGTTTTGATGTTATAATCTTCTTTTAAACGATCAAGTTTTAACTTTGTTGAAACATCAACACGAACCACATTAGACATATGTTACACTATTTAATACAGTTAATTTACTAAATTACAGTATTATAACAAAATCTTGTTACATTTTTGTTTACAAAATTATTTATAGTGTATGTTATTTTATTGATTATCAATACAATATGATTTACGGGGCAAAATTGCCCCGTATCCTCTCGCTAAACATACACTATATCTTTAATCATTCATTTTCGGATAAACAGACTTTCTTATAAAAATGGAATTTTCACTTTTTATATAAATAAAATTATTTGTAATTTTAGAATAATATTCAAACAACATTAAATTTTTAATTAGCTATGGAAGAAAAAAATGTAAAGAAATTATCTTTAAGATTGTACAAAATTCAAATGCAGTTAGAAGCATTAAATGACCAGAAACTTAATTCAATTATCAAAGAAATTGAATCCATTGACAAAGACCTTTTGAAAGAAAATAACTTAAAGTTTCCGACAAAGATGAAGCAAGAAATTTTGGAGTTTATGTAAAAAAAATGCTTTCCAATTGGAAAGCATTTTTATTTTAGTCTGAGTAAAAGTCCGAAAAAGAGAAAATTGTTTAATATTTTTTATTATTAATTTTTTTCTAAATTACAATCTCCCTCCCACTCCTTTAAACTTATCGATAAACGCACTTATCTTATGAAAAACGGTTTGCTTCTTTGTAAGATACTGAGGATTTAGAGGACTAATTTTTGGTAAAATTGTATTTAATTCAGTACCGTTTGAAGTTGCATATTCACGTTTTAATGAAGACTCAATATAACGTTTTGTTGCTTCTTCGTTTAAGTTTTCTTCTTCAATTAATTCTGTTGCTTCTTCCTTTTGTTTTACTTGTGCATATTTAAAGAACGCATCAATAACTGAAGCTTTATCTGGAATTGAATCTAAATCTGTTTCATTAATAAAATCAACCATTAAAGATTCTTTACCTCTATTACCAATACTTGCACGAATTACACGACTTACTTCTTCTACTAATTCAACTTTATCTTTTGTTTTTTTGTTGTGTTCGAAGATTAATTCTAAGATATAATCCAAATTAATTTCCTGCGATTTTAATAAATCAATTTCAAAAACTACGTCATCCCAATCTATTTCAGAATCTTCTGGTTGTTTTCCTTCCTTTTCCTTTCGTAACCAATCACGGATGTCATTATACGTTGATCTATAATCTTGAACTGTACGCTCAGGTAACAAAACGATGTCTTGCATTACTGCAATATCTTCATCAGAAACATGGTACATTTCTTTAAAGTCTTCTACTGCTTCTGAATCATTTATATCAATTGTTTGTAAAGCTTTTAAGCTTGTGAACTCATCATAATTTTGAAGTATATTCTCGACACGAAGATATTCACCAAACAACTTAGTAAACTCTTTTTTATCCTTTTCTTTTTCAATTTGATCAGGATTTGGAAATTTCTCGTTTAGTTCATTTACAACTTCTACAAAACCTCTTCTTGCTTCTCCTGTTGAATTATCTGTAAAACCTTCTAGATATTCCTTGTAACTTTTTTCTAATACAACATTCTTTGTATTGCTATTTCCAAATAAGGTAATTGCATCAACTGTTGCTTGCTCCAAATCACGGAAAGTAACAATATTCCCAAACGTTTTGGTTGCATCAAGGATACGATTCGTACGCGAAAAAGCTTGAATCAATCCGTGAAAACGTAAGTTTTTATCAACAAATAAAGTATTCATTGCCGGAGCATCAAATCCTGTTAGAAACATTCCAACTACAATCAAAAGATCGACTTCTTTATCTTTTACTCGATTAGATAAGTCACGGTAGTAATTTTGAAATGCATCACTATCAACACCATAACTTGTTTTAAACATTTTGTTGTAGTCCTTAATAGCTTTTGTAAGAAATTCTTTCGCCGTACTGTTTAATGCAGAAGGTTCAAAAGATTCATCTAAAATTTCTCCAATAGCTGTTTGTTCTTCATTAGCTGCAAATGAAAAAATGGTTGCTATTTTTAAAGGTCTATCACTGCCGATTTGCTGACGATTTAATTCTTCATAATAGCACTTTGCCGCATCTACACTACTAACGGCAAACATGGCGTTAAATCCTGAATTTCCCCCTTTAGTTCGATGCGTTTTTATGCGATAATTCTGTAAAATATATTTTGATATTTCGCTGATTCGACCAGGATGTAAAAATGCCTTTTTTGTATCTTCAGCATTCAATTTTTTTCATCAACCTCCATTTCAACACCCTTGAATTGAGGTTTAACGTTGTGATAATCAACTTTAAACTTTAATACCTTTTCATCTCTGATGGCATCAGTAATTACATAAGAATGCAATTCTGTTCCGAAAACACTTGCTGTAGTTTCTGCACCCAATGCGTTTGTAGGAAAAATTGGTGTTCCTGTAAATCCAAACTGATAGAATTTTTTGAACTTTTTTTGTAAGTTTTTTTGCGCTTCTCCGAATTGAGAACGGTGCGCTTCATCGAAAATAAAAACTACTTGTTTATGATAAATATCTAAATCTGCATCCCCTTTCATTAAGTTGTTTAACTTCTGAATTGTGGTAACAATGATTTTATTATCACTTTTATCAATGTTTCGTTTTAAGCCAGCAGTACTATCTGATCCATTCACACTATCAGGAGAAAACTTTTGATATTCTTTCATGGTTTGAAAGTCTAAATCCTTTCGATCCACTACAAAAAACACTTTATCAATAAAATCTAATTGAGTGGCCAAACGTGCTGCTTTAAAACTAGTTAACGTTTTACCAGATCCTGTGGTGTGCCAAATGTATCCACCGCTTTCTAATGTAGACCATTTCTTTGTTTGATAAGCACTTTTTATCTTCCATAAAATACGTTCAGTTGCTGCAATCTGATAAGGTCGCATAACCAATAATGTATCTTTTACATCAAAAACAGTATAGGTTAGTAATACATTTAAAATGGTGTTTTTTTGAAAAAAAGTTGCAGTAAAATCCTTTAAATCCTTAATTAATGAATTGTCGGCTTTCGCCCAATTCATTGTGAAATCATAGCTATTTTTGTTGCGTGACACTGTATTGGCAAAATAACGAGTATCTGTACCATTAGAAATTACAAACAGTTGTAAATACTTAAATAACGAATTTGTAGAATTAAAACTCTCTTTAGAATAACGATGTACCTGGTTAAACGCCTCACGAATAGCAACACCACGCTTTTTAAGTTCTACTTGTACCATAGGTATTCCGTTGACTAAAATGGTAACGTCATAACGATTGGCATGTGTACCTGTTTGCTCTACTTGAGATATAACTTGAACCTTGTTACGAGTAACTGATTTTTTATCTACTAAATAAATATTTTGTATACGCCCATCATCAAACACAAAATCGTAAATGTGATTATCGTGTAATTTTCGGGATTTATCGATTAGACTATCGCTTGGTTTATCCAAATACTCTACTAGGAAACGATTCCATTCGTTGTCTGAGAACACGACATTATTCAGTGCCTGCAATTCGGTGCGAACATTCGCCAGCATAGCTTCATTTGATTTTAAATGCGTTGGATTCTCATAACCAAGATTTATTAAATCTTGTATAAATTCTTTTTCAAGAGCTGTTTCTGATTGATACGCCACTGGCGCTTCATTCAGCTCATAGAACTTAGTATATTTATCTAAAACAATATAATTGTTAGTTTCTGCAATGGTGTTGAAATTAGGCATCTTGTAACTGTTGTGTTTGTGGTTGTGCTTCTACTTCAAGAAGTTCATTATATTGTAATTTAAAGTTATGTTTTGTTAATAATGATTTAAAAACTTTTATAAACATATCTTTTTCTATTTCTTGAATTACTCCCATTTCATCACCTGAATGTTTACTATGACTATATAAATTAATCAAGCGAACAGCTATGGGTACATCATTCGTATTAACATACATAGGTATTAAATCTTCCCAATGATTAAAGCCTAAATAAGTAGAGGTTTTTTCTAAAACGTTTCTAAGTAAGTTAAAGTGATACTTGTGTATATTTCTGGTAATAGCCGCTGCATTTAACTCATCTAACAAGAATATATGATAAGAAAAAGGAGAATCGTTTGAGTCATTTAAAAGATATGTCCCATCATTTAGTTTTTGTAGTCTATATCTACCAGTATTTTTCTCACGATTCAATTCATTATACAAAACATTATAAAATAATGGATTATGCGTAGAAACAATGAATTTTACATTTGTCAGCTTAGCTTTCTTAATTAAATTTGATAAATCAACTGCTAGGTCAATTAAATGATTATCATCTAATGAACTCACTGGATCATCGATAAAGATATATTCTAATTCATCGAATTTATCACTTGAACGATCTTCTCTTTCCTCATTTAAAAGATCAATTATGTGCGCAATTAAACTATAGAAAACACACCAAATAAAATTACTTTCCTCTCCCTTTGATATTTTTATGTTTGTATCGCTATTATCTCCACCGGCCAAATAATCAAAGGCAATTTCTGTAAAATCATCATTTATATTTGGGGTTATATATCTGTTAGTGTATTTCTGGAAATTAGTAATAATGTTGCCATGTTGATTCTCATCTTTTAAAAAAGATAATGCTAATTCTGTAAAATTGTTAGGATGTACTAATAATTTACGATTAGTATCTGCCTCCAAGTCATTAAACCAATAAAATAAATCTTCTGTGAATGAATGCATTGTAATACATAAACTTTATTGGAGACTCTGGTGTTTTTTGATCCTTAGGATCTACTACCTCTTTAAATTCACGAGAAAGACGTGTTTTTCCCGTACCATTAAACGCATAAATTAATTGAGTTTTACGAAATTTCTTTCCTTCCTCTTTTGTTGCTCTTATTAATTTTTGTGCTATTTCGGTTAGTGTTTGACTCATAATAGTTAGTAGGCTATTAATTAATTTTTCAAAAAGTTTAGTAACGAGTTTCTATAATATTCGTACTGCTTGTTTCTGAGTTCTATTTCTTTTTCTAATTGCGCTACAATGTTTTTGGTGGCTTCATCGTATTGATCTAATAAACGAACAATGCGTTCTTGTTCTTCAATGGATGGAACAGGTATTAAAAAGTCATTTAATTGCTTTAAATTTAAATTAGGTTGTGCTGACCCTTTCGAGTTTGATTCTATATAACTTTTC
Organism: Paenimyroides ceti; assembly: GCF_030409925.1. Lineage (NCBI taxonomy): Bacteria > Pseudomonadati > Bacteroidota > Flavobacteriia > Flavobacteriales > Flavobacteriaceae > Paenimyroides > Paenimyroides ceti. The sequence goes on along the minus strand of NZ_JAUFQU010000096.1, from coordinate 9,370 downwards.
ATGAGACCCGATTTCAATAAATGAAAGATATACTTTATAACAATTGAATTATTTAATCTTATAATTGCTAATGCTTGATTAGTATTAGCGGGCAGTAATTCTCTCGGTACAATGGCACATTTCCCTATTGTTGCTCCCGCAATAGTAATTAAAATGTCGTTCTCCTGTAATATTGAGCGCTTTAATTCTTTTTGATGTGTATCTTCATCGATAAATGATAATTTTTTCCGAACTATTATAGAGCCATCAAAGGCCTCTGTTTTTATGAAAGATATTCCATTGTTTGTATATCTTTTAGGTGTTGTACCCTTTGTTATTAATTTTGATATACCCTCCAAAGTTTTCCATTCCACATCCTTACTTTCAAATCTAAACAACTGCTCACGGAAGAACTCAAATTGTTTTTTACGGGTTTGGCGTTCCGTTTCTAATTCATTTTTTAATTGGTTCGTTAAAGAAGTTAATTCATCTAAAATGCGAACAATTTCTTGTTGGATTTCAAGGGATTTTTCTGGATTATCAGGGCAAGGGATTGGGATTGGGATATTTAAAATCTTATCTTTTGAAATATTATATGGAACAGCAATTTTATTTGAAATCTCGTACAAAAAATTTTGTTTACTTATTAAAAAGTAGTACAAAAATCTTTTTAGTACTAATTCTTCGTTAATTGGAAATATAGTAAATGCTACATCGTTCGCCCAGAACTTTTCAGTTTGCCATTTTACAAATCCTGCGGTACCGTACTGAGCAATTGTTATTGAATTTTCTTCACGATTATATTCATTTACATATCCCATAAATCCTACCCCTCCAGAGACTACAGGATACTTGCCATTTTCGATTAAATCTTTTTTAGTAACACGAACACCTCTAATCATTGCTGCAACTTCATACAAAGGAATCCATTCTACATTTACTCCTTGTAACAACTCTTCTAATTTGCTCATCCTTCGATTTCTTTTACAAGGTTATCAATTGCGTTACGTAAATCTGTGATGTTTTTAGCCGTAGATTCTAATTCAGAATTTAATACGTTGATATCTATAACTTCGCGTGTATCTAAAGCTTCTACATACGTACTTACCGAAAGGTTATAATCGTTTTCTGCAATTTTTTCATTTTCAATGGTAATAGCAACGTGTTCTTTGAACTCTTTCGAATCAAACAAATCCATAATTTTATCAATATGGGTATCTTCTAACATATTGTTATTAGTTACCTTTTTGTAAAATTCCTCCCCACTGGCATCAATAAACTGCGTTTTGTACTCTGACTTGTGTTTAGATAAAACCAAAATATTTACGCCAATTGAAGTTCCAAAGAATAAATTCCCTGGTAAGCTGATAACTGTTTCAACGAAATTATTATCTACTAAATATTTTCTGATTTTTTGCTCTGCCCCACTACGGTAAAAAATACCAGGAAAACATACAATGGCTGCACGTCCTTTACTTGATAAATAATTCAACGCGTGTAATACAAAAGCAAAATCTGCTTTTGATTTAGGTGCTAAAACTCCAGCCGGTGCAAAACGATCGTCATTAATTAAAGTGGGATCATCAGATCCTACCCAATTAACTGAATACGGAGGATTAGAAACAATCGCATCGAATGGTTTATCGTCAATAAAATGTGGCTCCGTTAAAGTATCTCCTAATTGAATGTTGAATTTATCGTAATTAATGTTGTGCAAAAACATATTCATACGCGCCAAGTTATAAGTGGTATGATTGATTTCTTGACCAAAGAATCCTTCTTCAATAATGTGGTTATCGAAATGTTTTTTCGCCTGTAATAACAATGCACCAGATCCTGCCGCAGGATCATAAATTTTATTTACAGAAGTTTGCTTGTGCATTGCCAATTGCGCAATTAATTTGGAAACGTTTTGAGGAGTAAAAAACTCACCACCCGATTTTCCAGCATTAGCTGCATAGTTCGAGATTAGAAATTCATATGCATCTCCAAACAAATCAATTTGACTTTCTTCGAACTTTCCAAAGTTTAATTCTGAAACTCCATTTAAAATAGATACTAAACGCTTATTTTTTTCCTCAACCGTATTACCTAAGCGTGTACTTGTAGTATCGAAATCTGCAAATAAACCTTTGATGTCTTGTTCAGAATCATAACCATTTGCTGAGTTTTCTATATCTGTAAAAATTGCTTTTAGGTCTGTATTTAAATTATCGTTTTTACCTGCTTTCTCAACCACGTTAATAAACAATTGACTTGGATATATGAAGTATCCTTTTGTTCTAATAGCATCGTCTTTGATTTCCGGTGTAATAATGTCGTTTGCTAATTTTGGATAGTTTACACTTTCGTCACCACCCTCGATATAACTAGTAAAATTCTCACTTATGAAACGATAGAATAAAGTTCCTAACACAAAGTGTTTAAAGTCCCATCCGTCTACTGAGCCACGTACTTCGTTGGCGATTTTCCATATTTTTGCTTGTAGTTCTGCTCTTTGGGCTGTGGTTGTCATTATTTAGTTTTAGTATTTATTTGTTTTAAAGGTATAAAAAGAACATTTTGTTGTTGATTCAAATTATGGATTTATTGTAAATGCTTTCTTGAATTCAAATTATTATCTGACCATAATAGCCCAATAGGTATTTCTTTTATACTTTCTATATTTTCCGCTGTAATTGGGAAAGCATATTTATCTTGAAAAAATATAACTGTTAATGGAGAATAGTCTTCTAAATCATTAAGAACCATTAATTCTAAAATAATGGTATTTTGAGGAAAATTGTCATCGGCATTTTCACGTGGATCCATAACGTAAAATGAATCTCTATTGAAGATACTTTTAGCTTGTTCTTTAATTTCAGCCAAAATCTTATCATTTAATTCTTCACCGGGTGTACCTTCAATTAAAGTATAGTACGTTTTTTGTTGATAGATTTTAGAAATTTCAACTTCAATATTGTTGATTACAATTATGTTTTCCATAATAAAGTTATTTTTGTTAAAAATAGCAATTTAGCATGACATTATACGTCAATTACCCTTTTATGTAATTTTTATAGAAATCATTATATTACTCTACCATGATAGTGATAATCTACTTCGATGTCTAAAAAAAAAATTTTTTTATTTACAATAATACATTTGGTGGGATAATATAATTCATAGAAATATATATATATTTATATATTGCTTTTTTCTACTCTATAAAACGTTGTTTTACTTATTCCAGCTTGTTTACATGCCTTATCAATACTCATTTTTTTATTGTCGTAAAGATGCTTTGCATATTGGTATTTTTCAAGAGTTTCTTTAGAAATACCTTTAGGTCTACCTAAAGTTTCATTGCGTCTCCTTGCTCCTTCTAATCCATGTTTTGTTCTTTCGCTAATAAGATTACGTTCAAATTCTGCAACTGCACTAAAAATTTGAAGTAAAAATTTTCCATTTGCAGATTGGGTATCAAATTCTGGTTCTGTTATGGATTTAAAATGAATCTTCTTTTGATTGAAAGTTTCAATTAGATCCACCATATTTTTAAGTGACCGGAATATGCGATCATTCTTATAAACCAAAATTGTATCACCTGGTCGAGCAAATTCTAAAAGTTCTAATAAACCTTTTCGATCTTCTTTTACTCCACTCGCAATATCAGAAAATATCTTCTCACATTTACGTTGTTTTAGCAGTTCAATTTGATTTTCTAGATTCTGATCTTTTGTAGAAACTCTCGCATATCCTATAATCATAAAAAGTACTATAAAAGGTTATTTTACGAAACTAATAAAAATAACGATAAAAAGCACTAAAGGAAATAAAAAAAAGACTACTAAAAAGTAGTCCTAGAAAACGGTCGATTTTTGGTATAATTAAATTACAAAAGAGCATGTAAATAATCTGCTGTTTGATTTAATCCATTTTTTCTAAAGCTTTCTAATACTTGAAATTCATCCATTGCCGGGTTTTTGCGATTTAATACCAAATCTTTAAAAGCTTGAATGGCTATTTTTGGATTTAAATCTATAATATCCGTTAGAAAATCATCAGCGCAAACTGCCTTCAATCCAAAAGAGTCTAAATAATCATCCGGAAAATCCTTTAAATTATTCGTTACAATAATATTAGCATTTACTTTAATAGCAGCAGCTAATACATGTCTATCATCTTTATCAGGTAAATTTAAATTATCAATTAATCCTTCATAATTTAATACTAAAGCATCGGGAAATGCCAAATTTGCTACGTTAATCCGCTTCTCTGCTTGTGAAGATTCAACTCCCTTTCGAATCATTACAGATTTCCATTCATCAAAAATGATTTTACTCCATTTTGGGGTATATAAATCATAATGAGCAAACCAAAATAATAAATCTCTAATAACGATAGGAAATATTACATTGGTATCAAGAACAGCTTTGTACCTTACACTATGAATCATATAAACCTATTTCGTCATCAAAGTTCATAATATCAATGATATGCTTTTTCTGTTTTTGCTTCATTTCGTTTTTATATTTGATTACATCTTCAAATAGAATACGACGATGTCTTCCAACCATTGTAAAATCAATTTCACCTTGCTCTAAAAGTTTAACTAAATGTGGTCGTGAACAACCCAATATTTCAGCTGCTTTTTGAGTAGTTACTTCCGTTGCAATAGGGACAATAGATATTGGATTTCCTTCACTCATTGACTTTAAAATTTCACTTAAAAGTTTTAAAGCCTTAAAAGGTATTTTAATTCTGTCGTTTGTTTCTTCGATTTCTATTTCAGTATCATCTTGCTTCAATTGTGATAAAATCGAAGAAAGTGCTGAATAAGATTCAATAGCCACTCGTTGTTCTTTCTTAGTGGGTCTTTTTATATAGTCTAATGCTTCCATACTTTAAATTATTTAAACAAATTTAAACGAAATAAACGAAACAAACAAAATAAACGAAAATAAATAATTTTAAACTTCGCCTATTAGTAAATAAATAACTTGCAGAAATTGGTCTTATCAATTAAATTTTCGGGAATAATCTAATATCAAATTAGTAAGATTTTCTTTTATAAAAAAGTACGAGTCCTCTTCTAAAAATCCTAATGGGGCATAATCAATATAACGTTGACGATAATTGTTATACATTTCAAAACTATGTAAAAAGTCTAACTCTGTTTTGCGATCATTTAAATAAGAATTTAAATCAAAATAACTGTCCCGAGTTGGGGAATATGAAAAAGCTAATAATTCTCCAATACCTTCAACAAACCAATTTAATAAATCATTAATTATAAATTGTTCAGGGATTTCAAAAGTATATCCATCCGTATCATAAAAAAGATAAAAATCTGTTTGAAAACGATTATTAAAATCTTCTAAATTTTTCGCTACAATCTCAATGTTAGATATATGCTCAGGTTCTAATGAATTTCCTAAATCTAACGCTAAACAAACGACGTTTCTTGGCATCATAATAATTTAACTTTAGCACGTTTACTAATTTAATAATTTTGTAGGATGTATGCTTTAGTCGATTGTAATAATTTTTACGCAAGCTGTGAAAGGGTGTTTAAACCTCAATTACGGCATAAGCCAATTGTTGTGTTAAGCAACAACGATGGCTGTGTTGTGGCGCGTTCTAACGAAGCAAAAGCACTCGGTATTCCAATGGGAGCACCCGCTTTTGAATACAGAAAGTTATTTCAGGATAATAGTGTAAATGTATTTTCATCAAACTACGCTCTGTATGGCGATATGAGTAACCGTGTAACTCGAATCCTTAGAAAATATACACCTGATTTAGAAGTTTATTCGATAGATGAAAGCTTTTTACAATTCAAGGGATTTGAAAATTATGATTTAGTATCGTATGCAAAAGCGATACGGAAAGAAGTGCTTAAAAACACTTTAATTCCAACGTGTATTGGAATTGCGCCCACAAAAGCATTAACTAAAGTGGCCAATAGGATAGCTAAAAAATATCCGCAATTAGAAGGTGTATATGCTATAGATTCCGAAGAAAAACGGATTAAAGCTTTGCGATGGTTAGCTATTGAAGATGTATGGGGTATTGGTAGACAATTTGCTAAAAAATTAAAGGCAAAAGGAGTAAATAAAGCATTAGATTTTACAAATCTTCCTGATGAATATGTCCGAAAGGAACTTACTGTAGTTGGTTTACGACTAAAAAAGGAATTAGAAGGCATATCTGCTATGGAACTTGAAGATGTAAAAACAAAAAAGAATATTGCTACGACAAGATCTTTTGATAAAACGTATGAAGATAAAACCTATCTACAAGAGCGCATTGCTACTTTTGCAACCACCTGTGCTGAAAAATTACGCAACCAACATTCTACTTGTAGAATAGTTACTGTTTTTATTTTTACCAATAGATTTCAAACAGATAAACCACAATATTACCAATCAATCAATGTAACTATCCCCTTCCCTACTAATTCATCTATTGAGATTATTAAATATGCAAAAATTGGATTAGATGCTATTTATAAAAAGGGTATGCCTATAAAAAAGCGGGTGTTATAGTTGGTGGAATAACACCCGAAAGTGAAAAACAATTCAATTTATTCGAAGACGAGCACCCAAAGCATCGAAAACTGATGAATGTTATGGATCAAATGAATTTTAAATATGGAGTTAAAAAATTAAAAATTGGTTCTCAAGCATTAGATAAAACATGGAAAATGAGACAAGATTTATTAAGTCCTAACTATACAACAAATTGGAATGATATACTTACCATACAATGATAACATTTAAAAAAGCACCTTATTTTGGAACTGAATTAGAAAACCTAACCATCCATGCAGAAGGAGAAAAAAAGTATGTACAAGTATGTGGTGGAGTTTGTGCTGGATTCCCATCTCCTGCAGAAGATTTTTTAAGTGATCGCATCAGTTTAGACGAACGTTATCTGTCTAAAGTAGAAAGTACATTTGTAAATCGTGTGAAAGGATTATCAATGTATCCAGAGTATTTAGAAAACGATATTATCATCATACGTTCCGACTATTACCCTACGGATGGAGATGATATAGTTGTGTCTATTAATAGTTCAGAATATACATTAAAACGATACGATAAAGCGAATAATCGCTTAGTGGCTTTGAATAGTGATTATGCAAAAAGTGTAACTATTGATGAAAGCGACGAAGTCGTGATACTTGGAGTAGTTGATGCTGTGATCAGAGATAAAAGAAAAAGAAAATAAATTTTATTCATTTGAACCAAAAAAGAAATCTAAAGCACCTTGTTTTTCTTCTGGACTAAAAATCTCATCATTCACGTTATATTTTAGAACACAATTTATAATAAATTTCCTATCTTTCAATATTTCGCCTTTCATACTTTTATAATCTGATTGGTTTAAAATACCATTAAGATTAGTATTTGTTTTTAAATAAGTTATAAGTTTTGGAGATTGCAAAAACTCAATCATATCACTGCTGATATCCGTCCAATTATTTTTTAATTCTAGATCTAAATCAGTAATACTATTTAAATAGTTATAAATCTTATTTGCAGCTATTAATTGTTCCCCAGTTATCTCCATGAAGTGACTTTTTATATTATATACCCGTAGTGCATTATAAAAAAAGTTGCTCAAAACACTAACAATTAGTATATTGTATTGACTTACAACCAGATACAGTTATGAGTAACTTAGAAGCAAGTTACAAATTAATTTTAATCGAATTACGTAAAATAGCAGAATTTGAAAATATGTATTTCAAGCCAATAAAGCCAAAGCTATCTGATATAGAATTGATTAGCTTAATGATTTTGGCGGAATTCAAATCGATTGATTCTGAACATCAACTTTTTAGAGACATAAAAGGTTTTGAAATTGCATCCAGAATTGAGCGAAGCGTTTATAACAGAAGAAAAAGAAAACTATATCCATTTATGGAAGAAATCAGAATGAAAATGGTTGAAAAATTTAATGAGTTTGAAACCTTTTTTGTAGTAGATAGTATGCCGTTGGAGGTTTGTAAAATTTCACGCTCATCACGTAGTAAAATTTGTAAAGAAACAGATTACGCTATTCCAAATAAAGGATTTTGAGCCTCTCAAAACTTACATTTTACGGGTATAAATTACATGCTGTTTGTTCAATTAATGGTGTTTTTCAGAGCTTTGATTTATCTCCTGCTTCGGTTCATGATATTCATTATTTACAAGATATTAAATTGCAACTATCCGATTGTGTGATACTTGCCGATAAGGGCTATCTTTCTAGCACTATACAGCTAGACTTATTTAATGAGGTAAATATACAATTGGAAACGCCAAAAAGAAAAAATCAGAAAGACTACAAACCACAATTTTATCAATTTAAAAAGTTTAGAAAACGTATAGAAACCTTGTTCTCACAATTGTGTGATCAGTTTATGATTAGACGTAATTATGCTAAATCTTTTAAAGGTTTTAAAACAAGGATTCTTTCCAAAATAACCACCTTAACCACTATACAATATTTAAACAGGTTCGTGTTTGGTAGAAACATCAATAATCTGAAAATTAATTTAACTTAATAATGCACTACGGGTTAAAGTAATAAAGTTATAATTTGGATACTACCTGTAAACCTTTAGGAACTAAATAATAGACCTGAGTGTATGAAAACATTTTTAGTAACAAAATTTACAGAATGCTCTAATATTAATAAATGAATCAGACATAAAATCAATCCCTTTCTGAGTATTCAGGAGTTTTAAATGAACTTTCTCGAATAAATTTTGTTTTATATTTTAGTGGAGAAAAAAACTAAACTCTAAAAACAAAATTATTTCTAGAGTTTAAGTATGTTTAATCTTAAGACGAACTAAAGAATGTCTTATTATAAGTAATCCATTACTTCTAAAATATTCTTATAAACCAAATCTAATTCTTCAGATGTAATACAATAAGGTGGAACGAGATACATTACGTTTCCTAACGGACGCATAATAATTCCCCTTTTCAGAAATTCATTATATGAAATTTTACCTATTTCATTAAAATAAGAAGTTTGTTTATCATTTTTAATTTCCCAAGCTAAAATAGTTCCGATCAATCTTACATTTTCAATTTTGGATGTTGTTGTAATGTTTTGGAAAAATTTAAATGCTTCTCGTATATTAATTTAATATGAGTCAAAGTATCTTCTTTCAATAATAACTCCATACTTGCCAAAGCCGCGGTACAAGCTAACGGATTTGCAGTAAAAGAATGTCCATGAAATAAGGTTTTGTATTTATCATCCGACAAAAAAGCTTCGAAAATTTCATTGGAGGAAGTAGTAATTCCCATAGGCATTGTTCCTCCAGTTAATCCTTTTGAAAAACACAAAATATCTGGTTTTCAGAAAGTAATTGGCAGCAAATAGTTTCCTGTTCTCCCAAATC
>NZ_JAUFQU010000095.1:0-30754 GCF_030409925.1 Paenimyroides ceti | reverse complement strand
TGCGTGGGATTTGAATATGAATTCTTTATTTCATGTGTTGAATTAGCTAAAGAAAAAATAAAATCAAAAAAGTGTTCTGGCCTTAAGTATTGCCGTTTTCGGACCTACTACTCCAAGAGGACAATACCCGCAATATACCGTTATGGAGCCATCAACTGTATACGGAATTTCGAAGCAGACAGGCGAACGCTGGTGCGAATATTATTTCAATAAATATGGAGTTGATGTAAGAAGTATCCGATATCGGATTAATTTCATGGAAAACATTACCAGGTGGAGGTACTACAGATTATGCGGTAGATATTTATTATAAAGCCGTAGAAGAAAATAAATATACCTGTTTTCTGTCAGAAAATACGGCTCTGCCGATGATGATATATGGATGATGCGATTAAAGCAACAATTGGTATCATGCAGGCACTGAAGAGCAGATAAAAATACGATCGTCTTACAATTTGTCTGCAATGAGTTTTACACCAAGAGAAATTGCAGCATCTATTGAAAGGTACAACCGGGCTTTACGATGATTATGTTCCTGATTTCAGGCAGTCAATTGCTGACTCATGGCCAGCGAGCATTGATGATCAAAAGGCAAGAGAAGATTGGGGATGGAAACATGATTTGATCTGGAGTCTATGACAAAAGAAATGCTTGAAAAATTTAAAGAAATAAATCATTAAAAAAGCTGTTAGAAAACTAACAGCTTTTTTAATGATTTGTAATGTATATATTATAAAAAATCCCGAATCAATAGTTCGGGATTTATTTTATGATTACAGATTTTTACGCGTTGTTCCGGTTTTATAAATAATTTGTCTCTTCTTTGATATTGAATGCTTCATACCATGCATCCAGATTCTGTAAAGGAACGTATGATCTGTAAATCGCAGGAGCATGCGGATCTGTTTTTACCTGTTTTTTACGTATTCGTCACGCGATTTTGTTCTCCAGATGGTTGCCCATGAAATAAAGAAACGTTGTTCCGGTGTAAATCCGTCAAAATTTTTTCTGTAGTCGGATGTTTTGCCAGATATAATGCAATCCGTCATAAGCTGCGGTAATACCACCAAGATCTCCGATATTTTCCCTATGTAAAGTCTCCGTCAACATAGATACCCTCAAATGGCTGTAAAGCACTGTATTGTTTTGAAAGTGATTTTCCGAGTGTAGTAAATTGTTCCAGATCGGTTTTTGTCCACCAGTCTACCAGATTTCCTTCAGCATTAAAACGCGCTCCGGAATCATCAAAACCATGAGAAATTTCATGTCCGATTACGGCTCCGATTCCACCATAGTTTACTGCCTGATCTGCTTTATAGTCATAAAACGGAGTTTGTAGAATAGCGGCCGGGAATACAATTTCATTATACATTGGATTGTAATAGGCGTTTACCATTTGGGGTGCATGCCCCATTTGGTTTTATCTACCGGTTTTTCCAAATTCTTCAATGTTTTTAGTTATCTGCCAACGGTTAATACCCATCATATTGTTAAAGTAGTTACCTCCTTTTTCTTTGCTGATAATGTTGAGCTTTGAAAAATCTTCCCATTATCAGGGTAGCCAATTTTAATGGTAAGTTTATTGCAACTTGTCAATAGCTCCCTGTCTTGTAGCGGTGCCATCCATGGTAATTTTTTAATGCGGTTTTCATAAGCCTGAATGATGTTGTCAATCATTTCCTTTGCCTGTTGTTTCGCTTCTTTAGGGAAACGTTTTTCTACATACAATTTCCTAAAGCTTCCAACTGTACCATTTACAACCTGTAAAGCGCGTTCTTCAATAGGTCGCTGTTGAGTAGCACCTGAAAGCGTTTTGCCATAGAAATCCCAGTTTGCTTTATCGATTTCAGTACTTAACTGACTTGCAGAACCATTAAATGCGTCCAGTTAAGATATAATTTAAGGTCGTCAAAAGAAGTTGTTTTTAATAAAACATCCACGTTTTCATATACTTTGGCCTGACTTACAATTACATTGTCTAAATCAGAAAGACCTGCTTTTTTAAAGTATTCTTTCCACTGAATTGAAGGCGTCAATTTCTGAAGATCTGCAACCGACATTGGGTTGTAGGTATTTCTTTCGTCTCTTAATGCTACACGTCCAATTCCGCTTCAGCCATTTTAGTTTCAAAAGCAATAATTTTTTTGTCAGCAGATGCTTTTGCCGTTGCTCGTCCTGCCGATAAACTTCAGCATCCGTGCGATATGTTTTCTGTAAAGTTCCAGTTTCTCTTTAGAGTCTGTATCTTTTGCCAGATAATAATCTCTGTCCGGTAATCCTGTTGTCCCGGCATCAATGTACACAACGTTTTTATTAGAGTCCATCGCATCTGCCATTACATACATACCGAATAATCCGATACACCGTTAAAAATAGATTCCTGAATCCATTGGTTTAGGTCGTAAGATCATTTCAGCATTATTTTTTCAATAAACGGTTTGATAGGATCAATTCCCAATTTATTACGGGTACCGTATCAAGATACGTTTTGAAACATTAATGGCTTTTCCTTCATCTGTCAGATCACCATATTTATTGCTCTTCGCTGCTTCTTTTAGGATGTTCAGTACATCAAGATCCGTATTTTGAGCAAGTCATCAAAACTCCCCCAGGTAGATTTATCTGCTGGAATTTCGGTTTTATCATACCACAGTCCGTTGACATAACGAAAGAAATCATCACCTGGGTTTTACTGTAGTATCATATGTTCTAAGTGTAGTCGTGCTTTTCAGTATCTGCCTTTTTCTTTTTTGTCGCAAGATGATAATCCCAACAAGGCAGTTGCCAGAACCATCGCAGTTATTTTTCTATTCATATTTCTGATAGTTTTACTATTGTACAAATGTAGAAATGTTTTGGGTAGGGAAATGAAAAAGCCACACTTTTTCCGTTAAGGCTTTAAAATTTTACCAGATTTTTACTCGTTTTTCAGGAGCCAGATATAATTTATCTCCTTTTTTGATGTCAAAAGCCTGATACATGTGTCAACATTCTGTAACGGAACGTACGCACGGTACATGCCCGGAGCATGCGGATCTGTTTTTACCTGATTTCTGATAGCTTCATCACGGGATTTCGTTCTCCAAATGGTTCCCCATGAGATAAAGAAACGTTGTTCGGTGTGAATCCGTCAATCAAGTCAGGGCGTCCTTTGTCTTTCATATACAATTGTAACCGTCATAAGCTGCTTTTACACCCCTAAATACCTATATTTTCACCCAAAGTAAATTTTCCGTCAACAAAAGTGTTTGGTAGTGGTTCTAAAGTGAGTATTGATCTGCCAATGCACCACCCAGACGGTGAATTGTTTCAATCATCATCTGTCCACCAGTTTACTAAATTACCATCGGCATTATAACGTGAACCGGAATCATCAAATCCGTGAGAAATTTCATGACCAATTACAGCTCCGATTCCACCAAAGTTTACTGCTTCATCAGCTTTATAATCATAGAAAGGTGGCTGAAGTATCGCTGCAGGGAAACAATTTCATTGTTGGTAGGGTTGAAATAGCATTTACGGTTTGCGGAGACATTCCCCATTTGGTTTTGTCTACCGGTTTTCCATACTCCTCAATATTTTCATTGAATCCCAACGGGATACGTTTTTCATGTTTTCAAAATAAGTACTCCATCTTTTTGTGATTTGATGGTCAGACCAGAATAATCTTCCATTTATCAGGATATCCTATTTGTAACAGTAGATTTCTTTAATTTTTCAATCGCTCCCTTTTTAGTAGCTGGCGTCATCCATGGAAGATTATTGATACGGTTTTCAAAAGCCAAAAACACATAATCAATCATTTCTTTTGCTTTTTCTTTCGCTTCAGCAGGGAATTTTTTCTCCACATATAATTTACCTAGAGCTTCTCCAACTGTGCCGTTTACAACTGTAAAGCACGTTCTTCAATAGGGATGTTTTACAGCACCTGTTAACGTTTTGCTATAGAAATCCCAGTTTGCTTCATCAATTTCTGTTGTCAAAACTCCGGTAGACTTATTGATTAAAGTCCATCTCATATAAGCCTTGATGTCCTCTATAGGAGTTGTTTTTAATATGGTATTTAATGCTTCCATATATTTAGGCATAGAAACAACTACCTGATCTACATTTTCTAACGGCGCTTTTAAAATAGGGCATCCAGTTTACTAATGGTGTCAGTTTTTGCAGTTCAGAAACAGTCATCGGATTGTAGGTTTTTTCTACGGTCTCTGCGTTCTACACGATCTAAGCGTGGGGTTGCCATGGCTGTTTCAATGCTTACTACTTTGGCAGCATCTTTTTTTGCCTGTTCGGGTGTTTCACCAATCAGTTGTAGCATTCTGGCTACATGTACTTTCATATTTTGTTTTTTCTCTTTGGAGTCTGCATCATCAGAAACTTAGTAATCTCTGTCAGGAAGTCCGATACTACCCGGATCGGTTGATTACATTTTTATTGGAATCCATAGCATCTGCATAGATGTACATTCAAAGAAACCAATACCGCCTTCCGGTAACAATTCATTAATCGAGCTGTTACATCCTGACATTTTTGACCTTATTGTTTTTTCTAAGTAAGGTTTTATCGGGTCAATTCCTAATTTGTTACGGGTAATTGTATCAAGATAGGTTTGAAATACATAAACGGCTTTTGCCTGATCAGAAGCAGGATCAAGATTCGGATTATTGACAGCTTCCTTAAAATGGCAAGGGCATCAATATCAGTGTTCTGGCGCAGTTCATCAAAACTACCCCAGCGTGTTCTGTCTGCAGGAATCTCAGTTTTGTCTACCCAATGACCATTTACATATCTGAAAAAGTCATCTCCGGGTTTTACGGATCTATCCATATATTCCAAATGAATCCCGTGGGTCTCTTTTTTACTGTCCATTTTTTTTGTCTTACAAGCAGTTATTATCGTTAAGCTCAGCGCTGAAAATAGTACTATTTGTCTGTTCATATTATTTTAATTTTTATGACTGTTCTACAAAAATACTAACATTTATGTATAATAAATGCTTACACAAACTTTTAACCTTCTCTGTGTTTACTTTATTAAATTTGCAGAAAGTTTTTGCCAATGGTAGATATCCTAAAAAGTACCGTTATTTTCATTCTTACCCTTTTTGTACTTTGTGGTGTAATTTTTATATTTATTTTATTCGGCTCTGAGTCCTAAAAAGAACTTCCTATATACACTCCGGCAATGGTAAACCTGAAATGGTCGACAGTCTCGTACAGCATCAGAATAATAAATTGAACCATAAGATCGCAGCGTTTTCTTTTCTCAATCAGAACAATAAAATGATTACGGAAAAAGAATATGAAGGTAAGATTTATGTAGCTGAATTTTTTTTACTACCTGTCAGACCATTTGTCCAATTATGAATGATAATATGGCATGGCTGCAAACACAGATTAAGGATATGGATGATGTACAACTTTTATCATTCAGTGTTATGCCTGATATTGATACTCCCAAGTGTTGAAAAAATATGCTCAGGAGAAAGGTGTGATGGATGAGAAATGGAACATGCTTACGGAGATAAAAAAAAAAGCAATTTACTATTTGGCAAGACAGTCATTTCTCGCTGTGAAAACCGATCGGCAGATGAAATGTATGATATGGTGCATACTGAAAATTTTGTTTTAGTTGATAAAAACGGTCGCATAAGAGGATTTATGACGGAACCAATCTTGATAATGAAGATCCTGAAAGCAAAATGTAAAGCAGTTGCTCGAAGATATTAAATGGCTTAGAATAAATGAATAATTAAGAAATTGAAGTAGTTAGAGGGAATACATAAAAGGAATTTTAGGTTATCCTTTTTTATTGTTATATTTTGCAGTATTAAATGAATCTAAATAAAAGAACCATGACGTTAGATCTGCTGCCGTTACATCGCAAGGGAATTATTAGTTCTATCAATTTTGATGCAGTTCCGTTAAAGTTAATCGAGATTGGTTGTCTGCCCGGAAATGAAATAGAAGTACTGCATATAGCTTCCGCTGAATGACCTATATACATTCTTGTAAACGAGTCGCATATAAGTATTCGGAAAGAATTGGCTAAAGAAATTGTCGTGGAAATTATTTAAACATGAATTATGAAAGAAACGATTAAAGTTGCCTTAATCGGAAATCCGAATGTAGGTAAGATTCTGTTTTTTAATTCCCTTACAGGATTGAATCAGCGGGTAGCCAATTATCCAGGAATTACAGTGGAGCGAAAAACCGGAAAAGCGAGTTTCAAAAAAATCTTGATATTGATATCATTGATCTACCCGGAGTATATCCATCAATGCTTCTTCAAAAGATGAAGAAATAGTTGGAAATATTATTCAATTCAAAACATACAAGTTTTCCTGATGTAGTAGTGGTGGTTGCAGAGTAGAAAACTTAAAAAGAAATCTTTTGCTATTTACGCAGATAAAAGACTTGGGCTTACCCTGTATTTTAGCTATTAATATGGCGGACAGAATGACAGCTAAAGGTATTTCTATCGACATTGACTTACTTGAACAGCAGCTGAAAACAAAAATAGCTTGATATCTGTGCGAAAAAATCAGGGAATAGAACATCTCAAAGAATGTATAACCCGCATACAAATCACTTAACACAACTGGCTTAATTGATCTGAAACAGGTAGATACAGACTATTTCGGATTTTTAGAACAGTTGTATCCCGGGTACAATCCGTATAAAGTATGGCTCGGGCAATCTCAAAATATCGTTTTTGAAGGGATTACCAAATTGTTGGATCAAACCCCTGATGGATAAATCTCAAAGTGAGATTAAACGGTTACAGCAGAGAGAAACGATCAAAAGATATCAGTTTATAAATGATGTATTTAAAACGTCTTATCAAATCGATAAAAATAAAGCCAGTGTTTGTAGCAAGAGTAGACCGTATACTGACACATAAGATTTTGGATATTTAACTTCTTCGCAATTATGTTATTGGTTTTTCAGGCTATTTTTGATTGGTCAAGCATACCAATGGATTTTTATTGACGGCAGTTTTGCTTCTTTATCAGAGTGGACTGCTTCCGTTTTACCACCGGTAAACTGACGGAACTTCTCGCCGGAGGTATAATTCCAGGTATTTGGAGGAATTGTGATATTCGTTCCTCAGATTGCTATTCTATTCTCTTTGTTGCACTTCTTGAAGAAAGCGGCTATATGAGTGGGTTGTTTTTTTAATGGATAAGGTGATGCGCCCTTTCGGGCTCAGCGGAAAATCGGTTGTGCCATTGATTTCAGGTGTAGCTTGTGCAATACCTGCTATCATGTCTGCCAGAAATATAGAAAACAGCAAAGAGCGCTTGCTTACAATGCTTGTTACTCCTTTTGCTACTTGTTCTGCGCGTATTCGGTGTATGTGATCATTATTTCTTTGGTAATACGGATGAAAAACATCATAGGATTTATTGGTTTACAAGGA
Source organism: Paenimyroides ceti (assembly GCF_030409925.1). Lineage (NCBI taxonomy): Bacteria > Pseudomonadati > Bacteroidota > Flavobacteriia > Flavobacteriales > Flavobacteriaceae > Paenimyroides > Paenimyroides ceti. The sequence goes on along the minus strand of NZ_JAUFQU010000095.1, from coordinate 23,329 downwards.
TTGGTAATGACACTATTATATATGCTCGGTTTTTTTGCCTCCCTTGTGGGTGCTTTCATTCTGAATAAAGTGATTAAAACTACGAAAAGGCATACTTAATTGTAGAAATGCCCGGATATAAACTGCCTTTATTTAAAAATGTATTTTATACAGTAGTAGAAAAAACAAAAGTTTTGTATTTGGAGCCGGTAAAGTTATTTTAGCATTATCAGTTATTTTATGGTTTTTAGGATCAACGGACCAGACGCAACATATGGCAGGCAGAAGAAGTTGTACAGAAATTACATGCCGGTAAAAATTTATCGGAAGAAGAAATGCAGGATGAAGTTTCCGGGATATATTGCAGAATTCGTATATTGGTATGATTGGAAAAAACTATGAGCCTGTGTTCAACCTCTGGGTATGACTCGAAAAATTAATTGCTGTACTGACTTCTTTTGCTGCAAGGGAAGTTTTTTTTGGGAATCTGGCTAACTTATATTAATATAGGAAGCAGTGGTGAAGATGAGGATATAAAATAGTGGAGAGAATGCAGGCTGAAATACGACCTGACGGAACTCCTGTATTTAATTTAGCAACGGGTGTTTCACTTTTAATGTTTATGCTTTTGCGATGCAATGTCTTTCGACTGTAGCCATCACCCAAAGGGAAACCAATTCATGGAAGTGGACCATGTTTCAAATGATTTTATGACCGGTTTAGCATATATAGTAGCTTTAGTAGCTTATAAATTTTAAAATAGCAACGATGCAGGAAATACTTGTATATATAGCATTAGCTTTGGCAATAGGTTTTTTTATTAAAAATGGTTTTTAAAAAAGAAATCGAAATCCAAGTGCGGTAGTGATACTGATTGCAATTGTGGTAATATTTCTTTTATCATAATAAACAGGGCTTAGTCCCTGTTTTTTTTTTATACGGGTTTATTATTTTTGTTATTATGTGTAAAAAAAGTTGTAAAAAAGTTGTTTTGTGTTGGCTGAATTATTATTTTGGTTAATATTCAAAAAACAATCATAATATGAAAAAAATTATTTTGTCGCTGGCTGTTGTAGCGATAAGCATGGTTTCATGTAATGATGCTTCTTCTGATGTTCAGGATCAGGAAGTACGTGCTGAAGCAAAAAAGGAAATTCTAATCTTTCAGAAAGCGAAGCTAAATTGCGACAAAAGATTCTTGACCTTACCAATAAGAGTTTTATGTTGGTAAGGAAGAGGTTAAGTAAAGAAGAAATTCAGAAGAAAGCAGTACATTATTTAGTGGAAGATTGTAAATCTGTGCTTTTGGAAAATGGTTTTTACTGAAGAATACATCAAAGAAAATTTAAAAATGATGAAGGTAAAATTGTTGTAGAAGCAATGAATTATTTTAACAAATCAAACAATAAATAATTATGAAAAAGATTTTATATACAGCTGCTTTTTTTAATTGGAGGTTTGGCAAACATGAATGCTGTGCCTTTATTTGTAAATAATTTTAAGTAACGGTTCAACTTATGCGTATGACGCTCATTTTTATTTAGGGGTAAGACTGCCTTCACAGACGTGTAGTCAGGCTACGGCTATTTATTATGTTGTTACTGCTGATCTTCGCAATCATTTGTGTAACACTCCATGGATCAATCCCTGGATTCCTGGAAACGATTCTTGTATTCAAGGTTTTTAGGAGTTAATTGTGCAGCTCCGCTATTGATGTAGTGTGGTCTGTATGCGTTTTTATCTTGAACCGTATTCAGCAACTTTTCCTATGAACAATAGTATATCTGGTATTGACAGAGTCTTCATTGTCATCCAGACCACCGAATTTAACCTATACTGCTTTAGGGATATGAAATATCCAATCCATTACGGGACAGGACAGACTAAGCTGAGCTTTTTAGATTTTAGGTGTATGCAGCAGTATGTTTTATAAAAAAAATTATTTTGCTTGATATAGTTTTAAGGGGAGTTTTTACTCCCATTTTTTGTTATCCTAATGCGACATCCAGCATCATCATAATTAATAATCCACCAATGAACCCCAATGTGCAATGTCTGTATTATTACCTTGCTGTGTTTCAGGTACCACTTCTTCAATGACTACAAAAACCATAGCACCGGCAGCAAAAGCAAGTGCGTAAGGTAAAACAGGTGGAAAAAAGCTACGGCTATAGCACCGATTATGCGGCTATAGGTTCTACAAGAGCTGATGATTGTCCGTAAAAAAAAGCTTTTATGTTTGCTCATACCTGCTCTGCGCAAGGAAAGGAAACGCAAGGCCCTCTTGGTAAATTTGTAAACCGATACCAATTGCAAGTGAATAGCTCCGGCGATACTGGCTTCCGGAATTCCTGCAGCGACACCACCAAATAAACGCCAACTGCCAAACCTTCGGAATATTGTGTAAGTTATGGCGAGTACCAATAAAGTGGTTTTATCTCCAGGGCGTTTTGATACCTTCTTTATCTTTCATATCATGGTTTAAATGTAGATGAGGCAAAAGTTTATCTAACCCAAAAAGAAAAAGAGCGCCTAATGCAAAACCAAATTGCTGCAGGCATTACTTTTTTAAAACCATCTCCGTCACTCATCTCTATTGCTGGTGCCAGCAAGCTCAGAAACTTGCAGCAATCATAACGCCACCGGTAAAACCCAGCATTCCGTCGAGTAGCTTTTTATTGGGATTCCTTAAATAAATAGACAGTTGCCGCTCCTACGGCGGAAGGTATTCCATGTAAATTAAGTGGCATAAAATGCAGCAGTACAGGTGATATTACTTTCAAAATAATCAATAACGGATGCAAACATAGCAGTAATGAATTAAGCTTATTTTTACAAAAAATATTTTTTAGCCACCATTTCAGAAATAATCAGTTCTTTTTGTGAATCTCTAGGTGAGTGAATGGTCGAAACTTTCTTTAATTATGATTTTGAGAGAAGTACCCAATGCAATTTTCTGTCTGTCAAGATATTGTAAGAAATCTACAGAGGTATCTTTTACGCCTACACAAATACACAAGGTGCCAACGTTCATTTCTGCCAAAACATTTTGGCGCTTTCAACAATTTTTCCTTCCGCATTCGGAATCGGATCTCCATGCGGATCTTCTGTAGGAAACTCTAAGAATGCATCGAGCTTATTGATCAGCTTTTCTGATTTTATGCTCAAGCTCTTCTGCTACATCATGTACTTCATCCCAGGAAAAATTCAGTTTTTCTACAAGAAAAACCTCCCATAGGACGATGTTTTCTATGGACCATGGTCGCAGCCATAATGCCTTTTTGTGTGAGTGTAGCCCCTGACTATTTTTGATAATCTATATAGCCTTTTTCGCTTAACTTTTAACCATATCTGTGGCAGATGAAGCTATCGTTTCCATTCTCCCTTAGCCAGTTAGCAAGCCTTGTTCACACACCGTTCTCCTCTGATTGAGATTGTGGTGACAAGGGCTTTCAGGTAATTTTATTCAGCGTGTGAGATCATCTTTTTTGTATTTGAAACAAATGTAATAACCTAAATTGCTAAGAAAAATATTTGTTGTGTCTTAAAATAATTTAGCTTTGCCTAAAAATAAATTTAAAATCAACGAAAATGATGAATAAGTATATATTTTGTTATAATTTTCGGCACACTATTTCAGGGATTAACTGCGCAATCCGTGATAAAGGGGAGAGTGGCTTACGGAATAAAGCCATGGAGGGAACAGAGGTTTATTTATTGCCGCAGATTCATGAAAACGACGAATTTAACGGACTATTCGCTTTATGGATGTAGTTTCGGTCTGCTCAAATTCTTCTAGCAATGCCTTGCTTTTTTGTGCTATGTAATCCAAGTGGCGTTGGATCTTTTTAGGATTGTAATTATTTTTTTTGCTGTTGTTGCCTCTAATTTTGGTGCCATCTACGGCGATTACTTTTCGCCTACTATCCTACATCTTTCAGAAATGAAAACAATTAGTTTAAACAGATTTTGTAGCGCCGTCGCATTGATTTTACGAAAGTCGGCTATGGAATGGTAATTGGGATGTAGTCCCTGCAACAACCATTGCAATTCTATATTTCGGATGGCTTCACGCTCAAGCTTTCTGCTGCTACGGATGCCATTGAGGCAAGCGTAAAGATAGAGTTTGAGAAATAAAGAATCACTAAAAGATGACCGACCTTCTTTCTTTTTATCCGAGGAAGTTAAAGAGCGAACACCTAGTTGCTGAAGATCTAATTTTTCTACAAAAGCATCTATAAATCGGACATCATTATCGGTAGCAATTGCAGCTTCTAAACTAGAGAATGTAAGTTGATGTCTGTCTAAACCATTGATTATAGGCATAAAACCGTGAATTATGAATACCTTATGAATTTATGAAATATTAACTATATTTGAAAGGAGTTTGTGTACTTTTTCACAGACTGCCGTTACCTGCAATATTCCTCAAACTATGTGTACATATTTTGCTTTTAGCGATGAATGTGGATTATATAATCCTAAAAAACCAAATTTAAAAGTTCATCCTTATTACATTCGTTCAACAATATTAATCAAATCTTCAGAGTGGAAAATACTTAAAGAAAAGTTTTTTGCACTTAAGAAAGAATATGATTTGCCAATAAATAAAGAAATTAAATGGGCTTATTTGTGGAGTTTAAGAATTCATCAAAAAAATAAAACACCAATTAAAGACAATAAAGATTTTAAATTTCTAGAAAATTATGATTATCATAAATTAATTGAATTTGTAGAAAAAACTTTATGTTTATTGAACGATATAGAATATAAGAAAATCGTCCTAACTGTAACAAAAAACAAGAACAATTCACAGTATTCTGAACCCAAAATGCTTAAAATGCATTTACAAGAACATATGCAAAGAATTGAAATGGAAATTCAAGATTCAGAAGAAAATTTAGCTGTTTTATTTTTTGATCCCGTAAGTGAAAACACAGACAAATTATTAAGAGATGTATATTTCGAACTTATAAATGAAGGCGATTTTATAGAAAAATATAGTCATATTAAAGATAGCTTAAATATTGAACATTCACATCAAAGTGTTGGTATTCAAATAGCCGATTATATTTCAGGTACATTCTCAGCAATGCTAAGAGGAATCACATCAAATAATTATGAACTTGGACAAAAGATGTTTTTTGAATATGTGTATCCAAATTTAAGAAGATATAATGGTAAAATAATGGGCGCAGGAATACGTGAAGTTCAATCCGATTCTCAATTTAGAAATTATCTGAAAACAGAATTCGAAAAAATCAGTAAAAAATATTTATAAAATACTGCAGGTAATAACTAAGCTTTCGTCTTGCCCGGAGGGCACGAGATGAAAGCCCGTTGAACGGAACCGCAGAAAGCTTAATACTTAATATGGAGTTTTCTAAATGCAGTTGTTAAATATACAAGCAGTAATTTTACTATTACTGCTTTTTATTGAAGAGCATTTTGTTTTAGATTAATTTTGTATTACAACCAATTTTTTAAAATAAATTCTTCACATCATCAAATATTTTTGAAAATGTAATTCCAAATCTTCTTTAGAAACCGTTCTTACAAGATTCAAATGAGGTTTATTTATATCTGCTTTTTTGAATTTTATTACTTGAGATTTCCCACCGCTAATAAATGCAAATTGTCCTACTTTAAATTGGGTAAATTCAAAAGCCCGGACTTTAGAAACTTCACGTTGAGAAATGGTTCTCGAATTTGTAGACCCAAATAAATCTGAAGCACCTTTTAAGTTTTTAGAAACTTGTTTTTCTTTTACCAATTCAAAATATTGTTCGTTGAATTTAGCCGTATCGGGATCATTAGATTTACCTAGGATTTGAGTTCCCAGGTTGGAAGTAATTTCACGGAAATCATCACGGCCGTACTGTACATATCCTTGCGAAATGTCTTGTATGGCGTAAACTGTACTTACACCAAAACTTCTCATGGTAGCAGGTATTTTTGCCATATTTAAAAGCTTAACCGTAGGTGCTTCGTCTAATAACACAAAACTTTGTTTCCTATTGCGTTGCATCATTTGTGAAGTTGTTGTTTGTAATATAGCTGCTAATAGTGGCGTTAATGCAGAAGCATTTTTGGGTTCATTAATAACCGACAGTACAATATTAATTTTTGGATCGTTAACATTCAAATCTATTTCGTTTCCTGATAAAATGTAAAAGGCTTCAAGATTTACTATCTTACGTAATAAAGAAGCTAGCGAAGCTAATACAGCGGCTGTTTGTCTAGTAGATTGAATACCCATTAAAAAAGCGGAAGCTTGACTCATAACTCGTGAGTCGGTTTTTAACCAATCTACCAAAGGTTTAAATGGCTGTGCATTTTCTTCCTCATCTGCATTCAGCAATTCTTCCAAGCTTAAAAAAAATGCGACTGCATGGGCAAGGTACAATATTCAGGATGATAAGTTCGTAATTTTAAAATAATTGCTGCGAACAAACCTGCCCGGCTGAATAAAAGAAATCTTCCTTTTCATCTTTTCCTTTTAGATTTAATAAAATTGATTTTGATATGTTTTCTATATCTATTTCGTTTTCTATATACTGTGGAGCAATTGGATTGATACGATAGGAATAATTAACATTATGCAATGAAATGGCTTTTAAACGATCCCCAAATAGTCCAAAAGCTATTTCAGATAATTCCCCATTTTTATAATCATAGATAACACCAGTAAATTGATGTTCTGCAAAATGTTTCATTAAATAATAAATAGGACTTTCCGTTTTCCTGATCCCGCTCCAGCAACTATAAATACACCTGTATTTACATTGGGGATATAAATATTACTTTTATTGGCCGGAAAATAAACTTGTTTTGGATCGGCTTCCTTTGGCTTCGATTTAAAAAGGATGTCAATAATCCAATTAAAAATGGTGGTAAAACCAAGAGAGAAATAAACAAATAATTCTTTTTAAAAAAATATAGATAAAGGCTAATGATACCTAAAGTTATTAGAAAACCTATTAGTTTGTATAAAAATCCTTTTCGGAAAAATAAAATAAATCCTATTATTGAAATGACAATCATTATCAATACAATCAATTTATTTTCGGTAGTTAAATTAGAGAAATATTCCATAGCAATAGTAATTTACATTCCGTAACCTTTTTCAATAGTTTTAGCAACAGTCTTGGCAACTTTAAGTGTTAATTGTACTGGGTTGGTTGGTATTTTTAAATGAGTAGGAATATTTATTCCTAATGTCTGTGACAATTGCATTTTAATAAGATTTGAAGGATTTGAAATAGTTATTCCGGCATAATTACTCAGTTCTTTTTTAACACTGTTTGCAATCCCCTGTTTAGTTAATTCACGAATTCCTTTTGTTCTTGCCTTTTTTTTATGTGCTTCATAAGATTTCGAATAATCTCTTCTGTAATTAAAATATTGATCAAAACTTTTTTCAGCGTTTTCAAAGAATACATCCCGATTAAAACCAATTGTTTTATTTACTTGATTATTCAATTTAGAATTTTGAGAACGGTATTGAGTCATTGGAGAAAGACTTATTTTATTTCTTGAATCATTGGTATTATCATGACGAGAAACAACAATATGCACATGATAGTTAAATCCACCTTTAGGAGATCCTTCTTTAATAACATCACCAGTAAAATAATCTTTTTGTAAAGATTCTTGAAGTTTTTTTATTTCGTTTTTATCAGACGAACTATTTATTTTATCTAATATTTTTTTATTTTCGATGACATTTTTATCTCGAAAATTATACGTGCGCCTCGTCTCAACTCTACCATAATACATCAGATCATTTTCAGATAATTTTTTTCCATTAATTTCTCGATTGAAATTATTTGCATACTCTTTCATCACTTCCCGGCTGTAATTCATAAGAAGATCACGCATCATCACATCACGAGCTGCAATTAAATCTTTTTCTGATAATTTAAGTTTTTCATTAATAATTTTTTCTTCTAAAAATTGATCAACTCTTTTTATAAGATGTTTCTGTTCTAAGTAAGAAGGAGAAATATTTATCATATAAAAATTAGATTCTTTAACACCTCTTTTACCTCTATTTTCATCAATATTTTGGATAACATCTTCTTTAGAAAGGTTAATATTTTCTTGATTAAAAAAACCAATAGACTCATTATTTTCCTCTTTAAAAAATGAATCTTCTTCAACAAAGCCACGCTCTTCCTTTTCTAAATATTCAAAAATATTCGCACAAGAAGAAGCGGAAGAATTATTCACGTTTGCTTTATGTGGGGTAAAATTGATGTACATTATTTATTGATTAATTGTTTTAGTTCATTTAATCTTTCAGGTGCTATAGTTGCTTCAACTTTTGAACCCATTAAACCAGATTTAGTTGTTAAAGAATTTAAAAGTTCGTTTACTAGTGGACGTAAATTATTCAATTCATTAAAATATAAATCTCTGCTTTTTTTAACCTGCGCTAATTCAATTTTATATTTTTCCAGATCCTGTTCCGCAGGAGAATTAACTTCCAAATCTTTCTTTACTTCAGTGATTACTTCGGCTTTAAAATTGACATCACTGTTATGATACATATCATAAACTTGATTACGAATTGGGATGACAGATTCCTTCTCAATATTTCGAATTATTCTGATTACATCTTCAATTCTTTTCAAACTTTTTTCGTTTGATTTTTCAATTATATTGTGCCAATCATTCGCATAATTTCTATTCAAATCAAATTTATTTTCTACGATAAATGAAGTCATTTTTTCAACAACTTCCGCAAAAGTTTTGATGTTATAATCTTCTTTTAAACGATCAAGTTTAACTTTGTTGAAACATCAACACGAACCACATTAGACATATGTTACACTATTTAATACAGTTAATTTACTAAATTACAGTATTATAACAAAATCTTGTTACATTTTTGTTTACAAAATTATTTATAGTGTATGTTATTTTATTGATTATCAATACAATATGATTTACGGGGCAAAATTGCCCCGTATCCTCTCGCTAAACATACACTATATCTTTAATCATTCATTTTCGGATAAACAGACTTTCTTATAAAAATGGAATTTTCACTTTTTATATAAATAAAATTATTTGTAATTTTAGAATAATATTCAAACAACATTAAATTTTTAATTAGCTATGGAAGAAAAAAATGTAAAGAAATTATCTTTAAGATTGTACAAAATTCAAATGCAGTTAGAAGCATTAAATGACCAGAAACTTAATTCAATTATCAAAGAAATTGAATCCATTGACAAAGACCTTTTGAAAGAAAATAACTTAAAGTTTCCGACAAAGATGAAGCAAGAAATTTTGGAGTTTATGTAAAAAAAATGCTTTCCAATTGGAAAGCATTTTTATTTTAGTCTGAGTAAAAGTCCGAAAAAGAGAAAATTGTTTAATATTTTTTATTATTAATTTTTTTCTAAATTACAATCTCCCTCCCACTCCTTTAAACTTATCGATAAACGCACTTATCTTATGAAAAACGGTTTGCTTCTTTGTAAGATACTGAGGATTTAGAGGACTAATTTTTGGTAAAATTGTATTTAATTCAGTACCGTTTGAAGTTGCATATTCACGTTTTAATGAAGACTCAATATAACGTTTTGTTGCTTCTTCGTTTAAGTTTTCTTCTTCAATTAATTCTGTTGCTTCTTCCTTTTGTTTTACTTGTGCATATTTAAAGAACGCATCAATAACTGAAGCTTTATCTGGAATTGAATCTAAATCTGTTTCATTAATAAAATCAACCATTAAAGATTCTTTACCTCTATTACCAATACTTGCACGAATTACACGACTTACTTCTTCTACTAATTCAACTTTATCTTTTGTTTTTTTGTTGTGTTCGAAGATTAATTCTAAGATATAATCCAAATTAATTTCCTGCGATTTTAATAAATCAATTTCAAAAACTACGTCATCCCAATCTATTTCAGAATCTTCTGGTTGTTTTCCTTCCTTTTCCTTTCGTAACCAATCACGGATGTCATTATACGTTGATCTATAATCTTGAACTGTACGCTCAGGTAACAAAACGATGTCTTGCATTACTGCAATATCTTCATCAGAAACATGGTACATTTCTTTAAAGTCTTCTACTGCTTCTGAATCATTTATATCAATTGTTTGTAAAGCTTTTAAGCTTGTGAACTCATCATAATTTTGAAGTATATTCTCGACACGAAGATATTCACCAAACAACTTAGTAAACTCTTTTTTATCCTTTTCTTTTTCAATTTGATCAGGATTTGGAAATTTCTCGTTTAGTTCATTTACAACTTCTACAAAACCTCTTCTTGCTTCTCCTGTTGAATTATCTGTAAAACCTTCTAGATATTCCTTGTAACTTTTTTCTAATACAACATTCTTTGTATTGCTATTTCCAAATAAGGTAATTGCATCAACTGTTGCTTGCTCCAAATCACGGAAAGTAACAATATTCCCAAACGTTTTGGTTGCATCAAGGATACGATTCGTACGCGAAAAAGCTTGAATCAATCCGTGAAAACGTAAGTTTTTATCAACAAATAAAGTATTCATTGCCGGAGCATCAAATCCTGTTAGAAACATTCCAACTACAATCAAAAGATCGACTTCTTTATCTTTTACTCGATTAGATAAGTCACGGTAGTAATTTTGAAATGCATCACTATCAACACCATAACTTGTTTTAAACATTTTGTTGTAGTCCTTAATAGCTTTTGTAAGAAATTCTTTCGCCGTACTGTTTAATGCAGAAGGTTCAAAAGATTCATCTAAAATTTCTCCAATAGCTGTTTGTTCTTCATTAGCTGCAAATGAAAAAATGGTTGCTATTTTTAAAGGTCTATCACTGCCGATTTGCTGACGATTTAATTCTTCATAATAGCACTTTGCCGCATCTACACTACTAACGGCAAACATGGCGTTAAATCCTGAATTTCCCCCTTTAGTTCGATGCGTTTTTATGCGATAATTCTGTAAAATATATTTTGATATTTCGCTGATTCGACCAGGATGTAAAAATGCCTTTTTTGTATCTTCAGCATTCAATTTTTTTTCATCAACCTCCATTTCAACACCCTTGAATTGAGGTTTAACGTTGTGATAATCAACTTTAAACTTTAATACCTTTTCATCTCTGATGGCATCAGTAATTACATAAGAATGCAATTCTGTTCCGAAAACACTTGCTGTAGTTTCTGCACCCAATGCGTTTGTAGGAAAAATTGGTGTTCCTGTAAATCCAAACTGATAGAATTTTTTGAACTTTTTTTGTAAGTTTTTTTGCGCTTCTCCGAATTGAGAACGGTGCGCTTCATCGAAAATAAAAACTACTTGTTTATGATAAATATCTAAATCTGCATCCCCTTTCATTAAGTTGTTTAACTTCTGAATTGTGGTAACAATGATTTTATTATCACTTTTATCAATGTTTCGTTTTAAGCCAGCAGTACTATCTGATCCATTCACACTATCAGGAGAAAACTTTTGATATTCTTTCATGGTTTGAAAGTCTAAATCCTTTCGATCCACTACAAAAAACACTTTATCAATAAAATCTAATTGAGTGGCCAAACGTGCTGCTTTAAAACTAGTTAACGTTTTACCAGATCCTGTGGTGTGCCAAATGTATCCACCGCTTTCTAATGTAGACCATTTCTTTGTTTGATAAGCACTTTTTATCTTCCATAAAATACGTTCAGTTGCTGCAATCTGATAAGGTCGCATAACCAATAATGTATCTTTTACATCAAAAACAGTATAGGTTAGTAATACATTTAAAATGGTGTTTTTTTGAAAAAAAGTTGCAGTAAAATCCTTTAAATCCTTAATTAATGAATTGTCGGCTTTCGCCCAATTCATTGTGAAATCATAGCTATTTTTGTTGCGTGACACTGTATTGGCAAAATAACGAGTATCTGTACCATTAGAAATTACAAACAGTTGTAAATACTTAAATAACGAATTTGTAGAATTAAAACTCTCTTTAGAATAACGATGTACCTGGTTAAACGCCTCACGAATAGCAACACCACGCTTTTTAAGTTCTACTTGTACCATAGGTATTCCGTTGACTAAAATGGTAACGTCATAACGATTGGCATGTGTACCTGTTTGCTCTACTTGAGATATAACTTGAACCTTGTTACGAGTAACTGATTTTTTATCTACTAAATAAATATTTTGTATACGCCCATCATCAAACACAAAATCGTAAATGTGATTATCGTGTAATTTTCGGGATTTATCGATTAGACTATCGCTTGGTTTATCCAAATACTCTACTAGGAAACGATTCCATTCGTTGTCTGAGAACACGACATTATTCAGTGCCTGCAATTCGGTGCGAACATTCGCCAGCATAGCTTCATTTGATTTTAAATGCGTTGGATTCTCATAACCAAGATTTATTAAATCTTGTATAAATTCTTTTTCAAGAGCTGTTTCTGATTGATACGCCACTGGCGCTTCATTCAGCTCATAGAACTTAGTATATTTATCTAAAACAATATAATTGTTAGTTTCTGCAATGGTGTTGAAATTAGGCATCTTGTAACTGTTGTGTTTGTGGTTGTGCTTCTACTTCAAGAAGTTCATTATATTGTAATTTAAAGTTATGTTTTGTTAATAATGATTTAAAAACTTTTATAAACATATCTTTTTCTATTTCTTGAATTACTCCCATTTCATCACCTGAATGTTTACTATGACTATATAAATTAATCAAGCGAACAGCTATGGGTACATCATTCGTATTAACATACATAGGTATTAAATCTTCCCAATGATTAAAGCCTAAATAAGTAGAGGTTTTTTCTAAAACGTTTCTAAGTAAGTTAAAGTGATACTTGTGTATATTTCTGGTAATAGCCGCTGCATTTAACTCATCTAACAAGAATATATGATAAGAAAAAGGAGAATCGTTTGAGTCATTTAAAAGATATGTCCCATCATTTAGTTTTTGTAGTCTATATCTACCAGTATTTTTCTCACGATTCAATTCATTATACAAAACATTATAAAATAATGGATTATGCGTAGAAACAATGAATTTTACATTTGTCAGCTTAGCTTTCTTAATTAAATTTGATAAATCAACTGCTAGGTCAATTAAATGATTATCATCTAATGAACTCACTGGATCATCGATAAAGATATATTCTAATTCATCGAATTTATCACTTGAACGATCTTCTCTTTCCTCATTTAAAAGATCAATTATGTGCGCAATTAAACTATAGAAAACACACCAAATAAAATTACTTTCCTCTCCCTTTGATATTTTTATGTTTGTATCGCTATTATCTCCACCGGCCAAATAATCAAAGGCAATTTCTGTAAAATCATCATTTATATTTGGGGTTATATATCTGTTAGTGTATTTCTGGAAATTAGTAATAATGTTGCCATGTTGATTCTCATCTTTTAAAAAAGATAATGCTAATTCTGTAAAATTGTTAGGATGTACTAATAATTTACGATTAGTATCTGCCTCCAAGTCATTAAACCAATAAAATAAATCTTCTGTGAATGCATTGTAATACATAAACTTTATTGGAGACTCTGGTGTTTTTTGATCCTTAGGATCTACTACCTCTTTAAATTCACGAGAAAGACGTGTTTTTCCCGTACCATTAAACGCATAAATTAATTGAGTTTTACGAAATTTCTTTCCTTCCTCTTTTGTTGCTCTTATTAATTTTTGTGCTATTTCGGTTAGTGTTTGACTCATAATAGTTAGTAGGCTATTAATTAATTTTTCAAAAAGTTTAGTAACGAGTTTCTATAATATTCGTACTGCTTGTTTCTGAGTTCTATTTCTTTTTCTAATTGCGCTACAATGTTTTTGGTGGCTTCATCGTATTGATCTAATAAACGAACAATGCGTTCTTGTTCTTCAATGGATGGAACAGGTATTAAAAAGTCATTTAATTGCTTTAAATTTAAATTAGGTTGTGCTGACCCTTTCGAGTTTGATTCTATATAACTTTTCATGAGACCCGATTTCAATAAATGAAAGATATACTTTATAACAATTGAATTATTTAATCTTATAATTGCTAATGCTTGATTAGTATTAGCGGGCAGTAATTCTCTCGGTACAATGGCACATTTCCCTATTGTTGCTCCCGCAATAGTAATTAAAATGTCGTTCTCCTGTAATATTGAGCGCTTTAATTCTTTTTGATGTGTATCTTCATCGATAAATGATAATTTTTTCCGAACTATTATAGAGCCATCAAAGGCCTCTGTTTTTATGAAAGATATTCCATTGTTTGTATATCTTTTAGGTGTTGTACCCTTTGTTATTAATTTTGATATACCCTCCAAAGTTTTCCATTCCACATCCTTACTTTCAAATCTAAACAACTGCTCACGGAAGAACTCAAATTGTTTTTTACGGGTTTGGCGTTCCGTTTCTAATTCATTTTTTAATTGGTTCGTTAAAGAAGTTAATTCATCTAAAATGCGAACAATTTCTTGTTGGATTTCAAGGGATTTTTCTGGATTATCAGGGCAAGGGATTGGGATTGGGATATTTAAAATCTTATCTTTTGAAATATTATATGGAACAGCAATTTTATTTGAAATCTCGTACAAAAAATTTTGTTTACTTATTAAAAAGTAGTACAAAAATCTTTTTAGTACTAATTCTTCGTTAATTGGAAATATAGTAAATGCTACATCGTTCGCCCAGAACTTTTCAGTTTGCCATTTTACAAATCCTGCGGTACCGTACTGAGCAATTGTTATTGAATTTTCTTCACGATTATATTCATTTACATATCCCATAAATCCTACCCCTCCAGAGACTACAGGATACTTGCCATTTTCGATTAAATCTTTTTTAGTAACACGAACACCTCTAATCATTGCTGCAACTTCATACAAAGGAATCCATTCTACATTTACTCCTTGTAACAACTCTTCTAATTTGCTCATCCTTCGATTTCTTTTACAAGGTTATCAATTGCGTTACGTAAATCTGTGATGTTTTTAGCCGTAGATTCTAATTCAGAATTTAATACGTTGATATCTATAACTTCGCGTGTATCTAAAGCTTCTACATACGTACTTACCGAAAGGTTATAATCGTTTTCTGCAATTTTTTCATTTTCAATGGTAATAGCAACGTGTTCTTTGAACTCTTTCGAATCAAACAAATCCATAATTTTATCAATATGGGTATCTTCTAACATATTGTTATTAGTTACCTTTTTGTAAAATTCCTCCCCACTGGCATCAATAAACTGCGTTTTGTACTCTGACTTGTGTTTAGATAAAACCAAAATATTTACGCCAATTGAAGTTCCAAAGAATAAATTCCCTGGTAAGCTGATAACTGTTTCAACGAAATTATTATCTACTAAATATTTTCTGATTTTTTGCTCTGCCCCACTACGGTAAAAAATACCAGGAAAACATACAATGGCTGCACGTCCTTTACTTGATAAATAATTCAACGCGTGTAATACAAAAGCAAAATCTGCTTTTGATTTAGGTGCTAAAACTCCAGCCGGTGCAAAACGATCGTCATTAATTAAAGTGGGATCATCAGATCCTACCCAATTAACTGAATACGGAGGATTAGAAACAATCGCATCGAATGGTTTATCGTCAATAAAATGTGGCTCCGTTAAAGTATCTCCTAATTGAATGTTGAATTTATCGTAATTAATGTTGTGCAAAAACATATTCATACGCGCCAAGTTATAAGTGGTATGATTGATTTCTTGACCAAAGAATCCTTCTTCAATAATGTGGTTATCGAAATGTTTTTTCGCCTGTAATAACAATGCACCAGATCCTGCCGCAGGATCATAAATTTTATTTACAGAAGTTTGCTTGTGCATTGCCAATTGCGCAATTAATTTGGAAACGTTTTGAGGAGTAAAAAACTCACCACCCGATTTTCCAGCATTAGCTGCATAGTTCGAGATTAGAAATTCATATGCATCTCCAAACAAATCAATTTGACTTTCTTCGAACTTTCCAAAGTTTAATTCTGAAACTCCATTTAAAATAGATACTAAACGCTTATTTTTTTCCTCAACCGTATTACCTAAGCGTGTACTTGTAGTATCGAAATCTGCAAATAAACCTTTGATGTCTTGTTCAGAATCATAACCATTTGCTGAGTTTTCTATATCTGTAAAAATTGCTTTTAGGTCTGTATTTAAATTATCGTTTTTACCTGCTTTCTCAACCACGTTAATAAACAATTGACTTGGATATATGAAGTATCCTTTTGTTCTAATAGCATCGTCTTTGATTTCCGGTGTAATAATGTCGTTTGCTAATTTTGGATAGTTTACACTTTCGTCACCACCCTCGATATAACTAGTAAAATTCTCACTTATGAAACGATAGAATAAAGTTCCTAACACAAAGTGTTTAAAGTCCCATCCGTCTACTGAGCCACGTACTTCGTTGGCGATTTTCCATATTTTTGCTTGTAGTTCTGCTCTTTGGGCTGTGGTTGTCATTATTTAGTTTTAGTATTTATTTGTTTTAAAGGTATAAAAAGAACATTTTGTTGTTGATTCAAATTATGGATTTATTGTAAATGCTTTCTTGAATTCAAATTATTATCTGACCATAATAGCCCAATAGGTATTTCTTTTATACTTTCTATATTTTCCGCTGTAATTGGGAAAGCATATTTATCTTGAAAAAATATAACTGTTAATGGAGAATAGTCTTCTAAATCATTAAGAACCATTAATTCTAAAATAATGGTATTTTGAGGAAAATTGTCATCGGCATTTTCACGTGGATCCATAACGTAAAATGAATCTCTATTGAAGATACTTTTAGCTTGTTCTTTAATTTCAGCCAAAATCTTATCATTTAATTCTTCACCGGGTGTACCTTCAATTAAAGTATAGTACGTTTTTTGTTGATAGATTTTAGAAATTTCAACTTCAATATTGTTGATTACAATTATGTTTTCCATAATAAAGTTATTTTTGTTAAAAATAGCAATTTAGCATGACATTATACGTCAATTACCCTTTTATGTAATTTTTATAGAAATCATTATATTACTCTACCATGATAGTGATAATCTACTTCGATGTCTAAAAAATAAAATTTTTTTATTTACAATAATACATTTGGTGGGATAATATAATTCATAGAAATATATATATATTTATATATTGCTTTTTTCTACTCTATAAAACGTTGTTTTACTTATTCCAGCTTGTTTACATGCCTTATCAATACTCATTTTTTTATTGTCGTAAAGATGCTTTGCATATTGGTATTTTTCAAGAGTTTCTTTAGAAATACCTTTAGGTCTACCTAAAGTTTCATTGCGTCTCCTTGCTCCTTCTAATCCATGTTTTGTTCTTTCGCTAATAAGATTACGTTCAAATTCTGCAACTGCACTAAAAATTTGAAGTAAAAATTTTCCATTTGCAGATTGGGTATCAAATTCTGGTTCTGTTATGGATTTAAAATGAATCTTCTTTTGATTGAAAGTTTCAATTAGATCCACCATATTTTTAAGTGACCGGAATATGCGATCATTCTTATAAACCAAAATTGTATCACCTGGTCGAGCAAATTCTAAAAGTTCTAATAAACCTTTTCGATCTTCTTTTACTCCACTCGCAATATCAGAAAATATCTTCTCACATTTACGTTGTTTTAGCAGTTCAATTTGATTTTCTAGATTCTGATCTTTTGTAGAAACTCTCGCATATCCTATAATCATAAAAAGTACTATAAAAGGTTATTTTACGAAACTAATAAAAATAACGATAAAAAGCACTAAAGGAAATAAAAAAAAGACTACTAAAAAGTAGTCCTAGAAAACGGTCGATTTTTGGTATAATTAAATTACAAAAGAGCATGTAAATAATCTGCTGTTTGATTTAATCCATTTTTTCTAAAGCTTTCTAATACTTGAAATTCATCCATTGCCGGGTTTTTGCGATTTAATACCAAATCTTTAAAAGCTTGAATGGCTATTTTTGGATTTAAATCTATAATATCCGTTAGAAAATCATCAGCGCAAACTGCCTTCAATCCAAAAGAGTCTAAATAATCATCCGGAAAATCCTTTAAATTATTCGTTACAATAATATTAGCATTTACTTTAATAGCAGCAGCTAATACATGTCTATCATCTTTATCAGGTAAATTTAAATTATCAATTAATCCTTCATAATTTAATACTAAAGCATCGGAAATGCCAAATTTGCTACGTTAATCCGCTTCTCTGCTTGTGAAGATTCAACTCCCTTTCGAATCATTACAGATTTCCATTCATCAAAAATGATTTTACTCCATTTTGGGGTATATAAATCATAATGAGCAAACCAAAATAATAAATCTCTAATAACGATAGGAAATATTACATTGGTATCAAGAACAGCTTTGTACCTTACACTATGAATCATATAAACCTATTTCGTCATCAAAGTTCATAATATCAATGATATGCTTTTTCTGTTTTTGCTTCATTTCGTTTTTATATTTGATTACATCTTCAAATAGAATACGACGATGTCTTCCAACCATTGTAAAATCAATTTCACCTTGCTCTAAAAGTTTAACTAAATGTGGTCGTGAACAACCCAATATTTCAGCTGCTTTTTGAGTAGTTACTTCCGTTGCAATAGGGACAATAGATATTGGATTTCCTTCACTCATTGACTTTAAAATTTCACTTAAAAGTTTTAAAGCCTTAAAAGGTATTTTAATTCTGTCGTTTGTTTCTTCGATTTCTATTTCAGTATCATCTTGCTTCAATTGTGATAAAATCGAAGAAAGTGCTGAATAAGATTCAATAGCCACTCGTTGTTCTTTCTTAGTGGGTCTTTTTATATAGTCTAATGCTTCCATACTTTAAATTATTTAAACAAATTTAAACGAAATAAACGAAACAAACAAAATAAACGAAAATAAATAATTTTAAACTTCGCCTATTAGTAAATAAATAACTTGCAGAAATTGGTCTTATCAATTAAATTTTCGGGAATAATCTAATATCAAATTAGTAAGATTTTCTTTTATAAAAAAGTACGAGTCCTCTTCTAAAAATCCTAATGGGGCATAATCAATATAACGTTGACGATAATTGTTATACATTTCAAAACTATGTAAAAAGTCTAACTCTGTTTTGCGATCATTTAAATAAGAATTTAAATCAAAATAACTGTCCCGAGTTGGGGAATATGAAAAAGCTAATAATTCTCCAATACCTTCAACAAACCAATTTAATAAATCATTAATTATAAATTGTTCAGGGATTTCAAAAGTATATCCATCCGTATCATAAAAAAGATAAAAATCTGTTTGAAAACGATTATTAAAATCTTCTAAATTTTTCGCTACAATCTCAATGTTAGATATATGCTCAGGTTCTAATGAATTTCCTAAATCTAACGCTAAACAAACGACGTTTCTTGGCATCATAATAATTTAACTTTAGCACGTTTACTAATTTAATAATTTTGTAGGATGTATGCTTTAGTCGATTGTAATAATTTTTACGCAAGCTGTGAAAGGGTGTTTAAACCTCAATTACGGCATAAGCCAATTGTTGTGTTAAGCAACAACGATGGCTGTGTTGTGGCGCGTTCTAACGAAGCAAAAGCACTCGGTATTCCAATGGGAGCACCCGCTTTTGAATACAGAAAGTTATTTCAGGATAATAGTGTAAATGTATTTTCATCAAACTACGCTCTGTATGGCGATATGAGTAACCGTGTAACTCGAATCCTTAGAAAATATACACCTGATTTAGAAGTTTATTCGATAGATGAAAGCTTTTTACAATTCAAGGGATTTGAAAATTATGATTTAGTATCGTATGCAAAAGCGATACGGAAAGAAGTGCTTAAAAACACTTTAATTCCAACGTGTATTGGAATTGCGCCCACAAAAGCATTAACTAAAGTGGCCAATAGGATAGCTAAAAAATATCCGCAATTAGAAGGTGTATATGCTATAGATTCCGAAGAAAAAACGGATTAAAGCTTTGCGATGGTTAGCTATTGAAGATGTATGGGGTATTGGTAGACAATTTGCTAAAAAATTAAAGGCAAAAGGAGTAAATAAAGCATTAGATTTTACAAATCTTCCTGATGAATATGTCCGAAAGGAACTTACTGTAGTTGGTTTACGACTAAAAAAGGAATTAGAAGGCATATCTGCTATGGAACTTGAAGATGTAAAAACAAAAAAGAATATTGCTACGACAAGATCTTTTGATAAAACGTATGAAGATAAAACCTATCTACAAGAGCGCATTGCTACTTTTGCAACCACCTGTGCTGAAAAATTACGCAACCAACATTCTACTTGTAGAATAGTTACTGTTTTTATTTTTACCAATAGATTTCAAACAGATAAACCACAATATTACCAATCAATCAATGTAACTATCCCCTTCCCTACTAATTCATCTATTGAGATTATTAATATGCAAAAATTGGATTAGATGCTATTTATAAAAAAGGGTATGCCTATAAAAAAGCGGGTGTTATAGTTGGTGGAATAACACCCGAAAGTGAAAAACAATTCAATTTATTCGAAGACGAGCACCCAAAGCATCGAAAACTGATGAATGTTATGGATCAAATGAATTTTAAATATGGAGTTAAAAAATTAAAAATTGGTTCTCAAGCATTAGATAAAACATGGAAAATGAGACAAGATTTATTAAGTCCTAACTATACAACAAATTGGAATGATATACTTACCATACAATGATAACATTTAAAAAGCACCTTATTTTGGAACTGAATTAGAAAACCTAACCATCCATGCAGAAGGAGAAAAAAAGTATGTACAAGTATGTGGTGGAGTTTGTGCTGGATTCCCATCTCCTGCAGAAGATTTTTTAAGTGATCGCATCAGTTTAGACGAACGTTATCTGTCTAAAGTAGAAAGTACATTTGTAAATCGTGTGAAAGGATTATCAATGTATCCAGAGTATTTAGAAAACGATATTATCATCATACGTTCCGACTATTACCCTACGGATGGAGATGATATAGTTGTGTCTATTAATAGTTCAGAATATACATTAAAACGATACGATAAAGCGAATAATCGCTTAGTGGCTTTGAATAGTGATTATGCAAAAAGTGTAACTATTGATGAAAGCGACGAAGTCGTGATACTTGGAGTAGTTGATGCTGTGATCAGAGATAAAAGAAAAAGAAAATAAATTTTATTCATTTGAACCAAAAAAGAAATCTAAAGCACCTTGTTTTTTCTTCTGGACTAAAAATCTCATCATTCACGTTATATTTTAGAACACAATTTATAATAAATTTCCTATCTTTCAATATTTCGCCTTTCATACTTTTATAATCTGATTGGTTTAAAATACCATTAAGATTAGTATTTGTTTTTAAATAAGTTATAAGTTTTGGAGATTGCAAAAACTCAATCATATCACTGCTGATATCCGTCCAATTATTTTTTAATTCTAGATCTAAATCAGTAATACTATTTAAATAGTTATAAATCTTATTTGCAGCTATTAATTGTTCCCCAGTTATCTCCATGAAGTGACTTTTTATATTTATATACCCGTAGTGCATTATAAAAAAAGTTGCTCAAAACACTAACAATTAGTATATTGTATTGACTTACAACCAGATACAGTTATGAGTAACTTAGAAGCAAGTTACAAATTAATTTTAATCGAATTACGTAAAATAGCAGAATTTGAAAATATGTATTTCAAGCCAATAAAGCCAAAGCTATCTGATATAGAATTGATTAGCTTAATGATTTTGGCGGAATTCAAATCGATTGATTCTGAACATCAACTTTTTAGAGACATAAAAGGTTTTGAAATTGCATCCAGAATTGAGCGAAGCGTTTATAACAGAAGAAAAAGAAAACTATATCCATTTATGGAAGAAATCAGAATGAAAATGGTTGAAAAATTTAATGAGTTTGAAACCTTTTTTGTAGTAGATAGTATGCCGTTGGAGGTTTGTAAAATTTCACGCTCATCACGTAGTAAAATTTGTAAAGAAACAGATTACGCTATTCCAAATAAAGGATTTTGAGCCTCTCAAAACTTACATTTTACGGGTATAAATTACATGCTGTTTGTTCAATTAATGGTGTTTTTCAGAGCTTTGATTTATCTCCTGCTTCGGTTCATGATATTCATTATTTACAAGATATTAAATTGCAACTATCCGATTGTGTGATACTTGCCGATAAGGGCTATCTTTCTAGCACTATACAGCTAGACTTATTTAATGAGGTAAATATACAATTGGAAACGCCAAAAAGAAAAAATCAGAAAGACTACAAACCACAATTTTATCAATTTAAAAAGTTTAGAAAACGTATAGAAACCTTGTTCTCACAATTGTGTGATCAGTTTATGATTAGACGTAATTATGCTAAATCTTTTAAAGGTTTTAAAACAAGGATTCTTTCCAAAATAACCACCTTAACCACTATACAATATTTAAACAGGTTCGTGTTTGGTAGAAACATCAATAATCTGAAAATTATTTAACTTAATAATGCACTACGGGTTAAAGTAATAAAGTTATAATTTGGATACTACCTGTAAACCTTTAGGAACTAAATAATAGAC
Source organism: Paenimyroides ceti (assembly GCF_030409925.1). Classification (NCBI taxonomy): domain Bacteria; kingdom Pseudomonadati; phylum Bacteroidota; class Flavobacteriia; order Flavobacteriales; family Flavobacteriaceae; genus Paenimyroides; species Paenimyroides ceti. The sequence continues at coordinate 789 of NZ_JAUFQU010000095.1, read as the reverse complement.
CTGAGTGTATGAAAACATTTTTAGTAACAAAATTTACAGAATGCTCTAATATTAATAAATGAATCAGACATAAAATCAATCCCTTTCTGAGTATTCAGGAGTTTTAAATGAACTTTCTCGAATAAATTTTGTTTTATATTTTAGTGGAGAAAAAAACTAAACTCTAAAAACAAAATTATTTCTAGAGTTTAAGTATGTTTAATCTTAAGACGAACTAAAGAATGTCTTATTATAAGTAATCCATTACTTCTAAAATATTCTTATAAACCAAATCTAATTCTTCAGATGTAATACAATAAGGTGGAACGAGATACATTACGTTTCCTAACGGACGCATATAATTCCCCTTTTCAGAAATTCATTATATGAAATTTTACCTATTTCATTAAAATAAGAAGTTTGTTTATCATTTTTAATTTCCAAGCTAAAATAGTTCCGATCAATCTTACATTTTCAATTTTGGATGTTGTTGTAATGTTTTGGAAAAATTTAAATGCTTCTCGTATATTAATTTAATATGAGTCAAAGTATCTTCTTTCAATAATAACTCCATACTTGCCAAAGCCGCGGTACAAGCTAACGGATTTGCAGTAAAAGAATGTCCATGAAATAAGGGTTTTGTTTTATCATCCGACAAAAAAAGCTTCGAAAATTTCATTGGAGGAAGTAGTAATCCCATAGGCATTGTTCCTCCAGTTAATCCTTTGAAAAACACATAATATCTGGTTTCTTCAGAAAGTTTTGGCAGCAAATAGATTTCCTGTTCTCCCAAATCCGGTAAAGACTTCA
>NZ_JAUFQU010000093.1:22500-57500 GCF_030409925.1 Paenimyroides ceti | reverse complement strand
AAAAAAAAAAAAAAAAAAAAAAAAAAAAAAAAAAAAAAAAAAAAAAAAAAAAAAAAAAAAAAAAAAAAAAAAAAAAAAAAAAAAAAAAAAAAAAAAAAAAAAAAAAAAAAAAAAAAAAAAAAAAAAAAAAAAAAAAAAAAAAAAAAAAAAAAAAAAAAAAAAAAAAAAAAAAAAAAAAAAAAAAAAAAAAAAAAAAAAAAAAAAAAAAAAAAAAAAAAAAAAAAAAAAAAAAAAAAAAAAAAAAAAAAAAAAAAAAAAAAAAAAAAAAAAAAAAAAAAAAAAAAAAAAAAAAAAAAAAAAAAAAAAAAAAAAAAAAAAAAAAAAAAAAAAAAAAAAAAAAAAAAAAAAAAAAAAAAAAAAAAAAAAAAAAAAAAAAAAAAAAAAAAAAAAAAAAAAAAAAAAAAAAAAAAAAAAAAAAAAAAAAAAAAAAAAAAAAAAAAAAAAAAAAAAAAAAAAAAAAAAAAAAAAAAAAAAAAAAAAAAAAAAAAAAAAAAAAAAAAAAAAAAAAAAAAAAAAAAAAAAAAAAAAAAAAAAAAAAAAAAAAAAAAAAAAAAAAAAAAAAAAAAAAAAAAAAAAAAAAAAAAAAAAAAAAAAAAAAAAAAAAAAAAAAAAAAAAAAAAAAAAAAAAAAAAAAAAAAAAAAAAAAAAAAAAAAAAAAAAAAAAAAAAAAAAAAAAAAAAAAAAAAAAAAAAAAAAAAAAAAAAAAAAAAAAAAAAAAAAAAAAAAAAAAAAAAAAAAAAAAAAAAAAAAAAAAAAAAAAAAAAAAAAAAAAAAAAAAAAAAAAAAAAAAAAAAAAAAAAAAAAAAAAAAAAAAAAAAAAAAAAAAAAAAAAAAAAAAAAAAAAAAAAAAAAAAAAAAAAAAAAAAAAAAAAAAAAAAAAAAAAAAAAAAAAAAAAAAAAAAAAAAAAAAAAAAAAAAAAAAAAAAAAAAAAAAAAAAAAAAAAAAAAAAAAAAAAAAAAAAAAAAAAAAAAAAAAAAAAAAAAAAAAAAAAAAAAAAAAAAAAAAAAAAAAAAAAAAAAAAAAAAAAAAAAAAAAAAAAAAAAAAAAAAAAAAAAAAAAAAAAAAAAAAAAAAAAAAAAAAAAAAAAAAAAAAAAAAAAAAAAAAAAAAAAAAAAAAAAAAAAAAAAAAAAAAAAAAAAAAAAAAAAAAAAAAAAAAAAAAAAAAAAAAAAAAAAAAAAAAAAAAAAAAAAAAAAAAAAAAAAAAAAAAAAAAAAAAAAAAAAAAAAAAAAAAAAAAAAAAAAAAAAAAAAAAAAAAAAAAAAAAAAAAAAAAAAAAAAAAAAAAAAAAAAAAAAAAAAAAAAAAAAAAAAAAAAAAAAAAAAAAAAAAAAAAAAAAAAAAAAAAAAAAAAAAAAAAAAAAAAAAAAAAAAAAAAAAAAAAAAAAAAAAAAAAAAAAAAAAAAAAAAAAAAAAAAAAAAAAAAAAAAAAAAAAAAAAAAAAAAAAAAAAAAAAAAAAAAAAAAAAAAAAAAAAAAAAAAAAAAAAAAAAAAAAAAAAAAAAAAAAAAAAAAAAAAAAAAAAAAAAAAAAAAAAAAAAAAAAAAAAAAAAAAAAAAAAAAAAAAAAAAAAAAAAAAAAAAAAAAAAAAAAAAAAAAAAAAAAAAAAAAAAAAAAAAAAAAAAAAAAAAAAAAAAAAAAAAAAAAAAAAAAAAAAAAAAAAAAAAAAAAAAAAAAAAAAAAAAAAAAAAAAAAAAAAAAAAAAAAAAAAAAAAAAAAAAAAAAAAAAAAAAAAAAAAAAAAAAAAAAAAAAAAAAAAAAAAAAAAAAAAAAAAAAAAAAAAAAAAAAAAAAAAAAAAAAAAAAAAAAAAAAAAAAAAAAAAAAAAAAAAAAAAAAAAAAAAAAAAAAAAAAAAAAAAAAAAAAAAAAAAAAAAAAAAAAAAAAAAAAAAAAAAAAAAAAAAAAAAAAAAAAAAAAAAAAAAAAAAAAAAAAAAAAAAAAAAAAAAAAAAAAAAAAAAAAAAAAAAAAAAAAAAAAAAAAAAAAAAAAAAAAAAAAAAAAAAAAAAAAAAAAAAAAAAAAAAAAAAAAAAAAAAAAAAAAAAAAAAAAAAAAAAAAAAAAAAAAAAAAAAAAAAAAAAAAAAAAAAAAAAAAAAAAAAAAAAAAAAAAAAAAAAAAAAAAAAAAAAAAAAAAAAAAAAAAAAAAAAAAAAAAAAAAAAAAAAAAAAAAAAAAAAAAAAAAAAAAAAAAAAAAAAAAAAAAAAAAAAAAAAAAAAAAAAAAAAAAAAAAAAAAAAAAAAAAAAAAAAAAAAAAAAAAAAAAAAAAAAAAAAAAAAAAAAAAAAAAAAAAAAAAAAAAAAAAAAAAAAAAAAAAAAAAAAAAAAAAAAACAAAAAAAAAAAAAAAAAAAAAAAAAAAAAAAAAAAAAAAAAAAAAAAAAAAAAAAAAAAAAAAAAAAAAAAAAAAAAAAAAAAAAAAAAAAAAAAAAAAAAAAAAAAAAAAAAAAAAAAAAAAAAAAAAAAAAAAAAAAAAAAAAAAAAAAAAAAAAAAAAAAAAAAAAAAAAAAAAAAAAAAAAAAAAAAAAAAAAAAAAAAAAAAAAAAAAAAAAAAAAAAAAAAAAAAAAAAAAAAAAAAAAAAAAAAAAAAAAAAAAAAAAAAAAAAAAAAAAAAAAAAAAAAAAAAAAAAAAAAAAAAAAAAAAAAAAAAAAAAAAAAAAAAAAAAAAAAAAAAAAAAAAAAAAAAAAAAAAAAAAAAAAAAAAAAAAAAAAAAAAAAAAAAAAAAAAAAAAAAAAAAAAAAAAAAAAAAAAAAAAAAAAAAAAAAAAAAAAAAAAAAAAAAAAAAAAAAAAAAAAAAAAAAAAAAAAAAAAAAAAAAAAAAAAAAAAAAAAAAAAAAAAAAAAAAAAAAAAAAAAAAAAAAAAAAAAAAAAAAAAAAAAAAAAAAAAAAAAAAAAAAAAAAAAAAAAAAAAAAAAAAAAAAAAAAAAAAAAAAAAAAAAAAAAAAAAAAAAAAAAAAAAAAAAAAAAAAAAAAAAAAAAAAAAAAAAAAAAAAAAAAAAAAAAAAAAAAAAAAAAAAAAAAAAAAAAAAAAAAAAAAAAAAAAAAAAAAAAAAAAAAAAAAAAAAAAAAAAAAAAAAAAAAAAAAAAAAAAAAAAAAAAAAAAAAAAAAAAAAAAAAAAAAAAAAAAAAAAAAAAAAAAAAAAAAAAAAAAAAAAAAAAAAAAAAAAAAAAAAAAAAAAAAAAAAAAAAAAAAAAAAAAAAAAAAAAAAAAAAAAAAAAAAAAAAAAAAAAAAAAAAAAAAAAAAAAAAAAAAAAAAAAAAAAAAAAAAAAAAAAAAAAAAAAAAAAAAAAAAAAAAAAAAAAAAAAAAAAAAAAAAAAAAAAAAAAAAAAAAAAAAAAAAAAAAAAAAAAAAAAAAAAAAAAAAAAAAAAAAAAAAAAAAAAAAAAAAAAAAAAAAAAAAAAAAAAAAAAAAAAAAAAAAAAAAAAAAAAAAAAAAAAAAAAAAAAAAAAAAAAAAAAAAAAAAAAAAAAAAAAAAAAAAAAAAAAAAAAAAAAAAAAAAAAAAAAAAAAAAAAAAAAAAAAAAAAAAAAAAAAAAAAAAAAAAAAAAAAAAAAAAAAAAAAAAAAAAAAAAAAAAAAAAAAAAAAAAAAAAAAAAAAAAAAAAAAAAAAAAAAAAAAAAAAAAAAAAAAAAAAAAAAAAAAAAAAAAAAAAAAAAAAAAAAAAAAAAAAAAAAAAAAAAAAAAAAAAAAAAAAAAAAAAAAAAAAAAAAAAAAAAAAAAAAAAAAAAAAAAAAAAAAAAAAAAAAAAAAAAAAAAAAAAAAAAAAAAAAAAAAAAAAAAAAAAAAAAAAAAAAAAAAAAAAAAAAAAAAAAAAAAAAAAAAAAAAAAAAAAAAAAAAAAAAAAAAAAAAAAAAAAAAAAAAAAAAAAAAAAAAAAAAAAAAAAAAAAAAAAAAAAAAAAAAAAAAAAAAAAAAAAAAAAAAAAAAAAAAAAAAAAAAAAAAAAAAAAAAAAAAAAAAAAAAAAAAAAAAAAAAAAAAAAAAAAAAAAAAAAAAAAAAAAAAAAAAAAAAAAAAAAAAAAAAAAAAAAAAAAAAAAAAAAAAAAAAAAAAAAAAAAAAAAAAAAAAAAAAAAAAAAAAAAAAAAAAAAAAAAAAAAAAAAAAAAAAAAAAAAAAAAAAAAAAAAAAAAAAAAAAAAAAAAAAAAAAAAAAAAAAAAAAAAAAAAAAAAAAAAAAAAAAAAAAAAAAAAAAAAAAAAAAAAAAAAAAAAAAAAAAAAAAAAAAAAAAAAAAAAAAAAAAAAAAAAAAAAAAAAAAAAAAAAAAAAAAAAAAAAAAAAAAAAAAAAAAAAAAAAAAAAAAAAAAAAAAAAAAAAAAAAAAAAAAAAAAAAAAAAAAAAAAAAAAAAAAAAAAAAAAAAAAAAAAAAAAAAAAAAAAAAAAAAAAAAAAAAAAAAAAAAAAAAAAAAAAAAAAAAAAAAAAAAAAAAAAAAAAAAAAAAAAAAAAAAAAAAAAAAAAAAAAAAAAAAAAAAAAAAAAAAAAAAAAAAAAAAAAAAAAAAAAAAAAAAAAAAAAAAAAAAAAAAAAAAAAAAAAAAAAAAAAAAAAAAAAAAAAAAAAAAAAAAAAAAAAAAAAAAAAAAAAAAAAAAAAAAAAAAAAAAAAAAAAAAAAAAAAAAAAAAAAAAAAAAAAAAAAAAAAAAAAAAAAAAAAAAAAAAAAAAAAAAAAAAAAAAAAAAAAAAAAAAAAAAAAAAAAAAAAAAAAAAAAAAAAAAAAAAAAAAAAAAAAAAAAAAAAAAAAAAAAAAAAAAAAAAAAAAAAAAAAAAAAAAAAAAAAAAAAAAAAAAAAAAAAAAAAAAAAAAAAAAAAAAAAAAAAAAAAAAAAAAAAAAAAAAAAAAAAAAAAAAAAAAAAAAAAAAAAAAAAAAAAAAAAAAAAAAAAAAAAAAAAAAAAAAAAAAAAAAAAAAAAAAAAAAAAAAAAAAAAAAAAAAAAAAAAAAAAAAAAAAAAAAAAAAAAAAAAAAAAAAAAAAAAAAAAAAAAAAAAAAAAAAAAAAAAAAAAAAAAAAAAAAAAAAAAAAAAAAAAAAAAAAAAAAAAAAAAAAAAAAAAAAAAAAAAAAAAAAAAAAAAAAAAAAAAAAAAAAAAAAAAAAAAAAAAAAAAAAAAAAAAAAAAAAAAAAAAAAAAAAAAAAAAAAAAAAAAAAAAAAAAAAAAAAAAAAAAAAAAAAAAAAAAAAAAAAAAAAAAAAAAAAAAAAAAAAAAAAAAAAAAAAAAAAAAAAAAAAAAAAAAAAAAAAAAAAAAAAAAAAAAAAAAAAAAAAAAAAAAAAAAAAAAAAAAAAAAAAAAAAAAAAAAAAAAAAAAAAAAAAAAAAAAAAAAAAAAAAAAAAAAAAAAAAAAAAAAAAAAAAAAAAAAAAAAAAAAAAAAAAAAAAAAAAAAAAAAAAAAAAAAAAAAAAAAAAAAAAAAAAAAAAAAAAAAAAAAAAAAAAAAAAAAAAAAAAAAAAAAAAAAAAAAAAAAAAAAAAAAAAAAAAAAAAAAAAAAAAAAAAAAAAAAAAAAAAAAAAAAAAAAAAAAAAAAAAAAAAAAAAAAAAAAAAAAAAAAAAAAAAAAAAAAAAAAAAAAAAAAAAAAAAAAAAAAAAAAAAAAAAAAAAAAAAAAAAAAAAAAAAAAAAAAAAAAAAAAAAAAAAAAAAAAAAAAAAAAAAAAAAAAAAAAAAAAAAAAAAAAAAAAAAAAAAAAAAAAAAAAAAAAAAAAAAAAAAAAAAAAAAAAAAAAAAAAAAAAAAAAAAAAAAAAAAAAAAAAAAAAAAAAAAAAAAAAAAAAAAAAAAAAAAAAAAAAAAAAAAAAAAAAAAAAAAAAAAAAAAAAAAAAAAAAAAAAAAAAAAAAAAAAAAAAAAAAAAAAAAAAAAAAAAAAAAAAAAAAAAAAAAAAAAAAAAAAAAAAAAAAAAAAAAAAAAAAAAAAAAAAAAAAAAAAAAAAAAAAAAAAAAAAAAAAAAAAAAAAAAAAAAAAAAAAAAAAAAAAAAAAAAAAAAAAAAAAAAAAAAAAAAAAAAAAAAAAAAAAAAAAAAAAAAAAAAAAAAAAAAAAAAAAAAAAAAAAAAAAAAAAAAAAAAAAAAAAAAAAAAAAAAAAAAAAAAAAAAAAAAAAAAAAAAAAAAAAAAAAAAAAAAAAAAAAAAAAAAAAAAAAAAAAAAAAAAAAAAAAAAAAAAAAAAAAAAAAAAAAAAAAAAAAAAAAAAAAAAAAAAAAAAAAAAAAAAAAAAAAAAAAAAAAAAAAAAAAAAAAAAAAAAAAAAAAAAAAAAAAAAAAAAAAAAAAAAAAAAAAAAAAAAAAAAAAAAAAAAAAAAAAAAAAAAAAAAAAAAAAAAAAAAAAAAAAAAAAAAAAAAAAAAAAAAAAAAAAAAAAAAAAAAAAAAAAAAAAAAAAAAAAAAAAAAAAAAAAAAAAAAAAAAAAAAAAAAAAAAAAAAAAAAAAAAAAAAAAAAAAAAAAAAAAAAAAAAAAAAAAAAAAAAAAAAAAAAAAAAAAAAAAAAAAAAAAAAAAAAAAAAAAAAAAAAAAAAAAAAAAAAAAAAAAAAAAAAAAAAAAAAAAAAAAAAAAAAAAAAAAAAAAAAAAAAAAAAAAAAAAAAAAAAAAAAAAAAAAAAAAAAAAAAAAAAAAAAAAAAAAAAAAAAAAAAAAAAAAAAAAAAAAAAAAAAAAAAAAAAAAAAAAAAAAAAAAAAAAAAAAAAAAAAAAAAAAAAAAAAAAAAAAAAAAAAAAAAAAAAAAAAAAAAAAAAAAAAAAAAAAAAAAAAAAAAAAAAAAAAAAAAAAAAAAAAAAAAAAAAAAAAAAAAAAAAAAAAAAAAAAAAAAAAAAAAAAAAAAAAAAAAAAAAAAAAAAAAAAAAAAAAAAAAAAAAAAAAAAAAAAAAAAAAAAAAAAAAAAAAAAAAAAAAAAAAAAAAAAAAAAAAAAAAAAAAAAAAAAAAAAAAAAAAAAAAAAAAAAAAAAAAAAAAAAAAAAAAAAAAAAAAAAAAAAAAAAAAAAAAAAAAAAAAAAAAAAAAAAAAAAAAAAAAAAAAAAAAAAAAAAAAAAAAAAAAAAAAAAAAAAAAAAAAAAAAAAAAAAAAAAAAAAAAAAAAAAAAAAAAAAAAAAAAAAAAAAAAAAAAAAAAAAAAAAAAAAAAAAAAAAAAAAAAAAAAAAAAAAAAAAAAAAAAAAAAAAAAAAAAAAAAAAAAAAAAAAAAAAAAAAAAAAAAAAAAAAAAAAAAAAAAAAAAAAAAAAAAAAAAAAAAAAAAAAAAAAAAAAAAAAAAAAAAAAAAAAAAAAAAAAAAAAAAAAAAAAAAAAAAAAAAAAAAAAAAAAAAAAAAAAAAAAAAAAAAAAAAAAAAAAAAAAAAAAAAAAAAAAAAAAAAAAAAAAAAAAAAAAAAAAAAAAAAAAAAAAAAAAAAAAAAAAAAAAAAAAAAAAAAAAAAAAAAAAAAAAAAAAAAAAAAAAAAAAAAAAAAAAAAAAAAAAAAAAAAAAAAAAAAAAAAAAAAAAAAAAAAAAAAAAAAAAAAAAAAAAAAAAAAAAAAAAAAAAAAAAAAAAAAAAAAAAAAAAAAAAAAAAAAAAAAAAAAAAAAAAAAAAAAAAAAAAAAAAAAAAAAAAAAAAAAAAAAAAAAAAAAAAAAAAAAAAAAAAAAAAAAAAAAAAAAAAAAAAAAAAAAAAAAAAAAAAAAAAAAAAAAAAAAAAAAAAAAAAAAAAAAAAAAAAAAAAAAAAAAAAAAAAAAAAAAAAAAAAAAAAAAAAAAAAAAAAAAAAAAAAAAAAAAAAAAAAAAAAAAAAAAAAAAAAAAAAAAAAAAAAAAAAAAAAAAAAAAAAAAAAAAAAAAAAAAAAAAAAAAAAAAAAAAAAAAAAAAAAAAAAAAAAAAAAAAAAAAAAAAAAAAAAAAAAAAAAAAAAAAAAAAAAAAAAAAAAAAAAAAAAAAAAAAAAAAAAAAAAAAAAAAAAAAAAAAAAAAAAAAAAAAAAAAAAAAAAAAAAAAAAAAAAAAAAAAAAAAAAAAAAAAAAAAAAAAAAAAAAAAAAAAAAAAAAAAAAAAAAAAAAAAAAAAAAAAAAAAAAAAAAAAAAAAAAAAAAAAAAAAAAAAAAAAAAAAAAAAAAAAAAAAAAAAAAAAAAAAAAAAAAAAAAAAAAAAAAAAAAAAAAAAAAAAAAAAAAAAAAAAAAAAAAAAAAAAAAAAAAAAAAAAAAAAAAAAAAAAAAAAAAAAAAAAAAAAAAAAAAAAAAAAAAAAAAAAAAAAAAAAAAAAAAAAAAAAAAAAAAAAAAAAAAAAAAAAAAAAAAAAAAAAAAAAAAAAAAAAAAAAAAAAAAAAAAAAAAAAAAAAAAAAAAAAAAAAAAAAAAAAAAAAAAAAAAAAAAAAAAAAAAAAAAAAAAAAAAAAAAAAAAAAAAAAAAAAAAAAAAAAAAAAAAAAAAAAAAAAAAAAAAAAAAAAAAAAAAAAAAAAAAAAAAAAAAAAAAAAAAAAAAAAAAAAAAAAAAAAAAAAAAAAAAAAAAAAAAAAAAAAAAAAAAAAAAAAAAAAAAAAAAAAAAAAAAAAAAAAAAAAAAAAAAAAAAAAAAAAAAAAAAAAAAAAAAAAAAAAAAAAAAAAAAAAAAAAAAAAAAAAAAAAAAAAAAAAAAAAAAAAAAAAAAAAAAAAAAAAAAAAAAAAAAAAAAAAAAAAAAAAAAAAAAAAAAAAAAAAAAAAAAAAAAAAAAAAAAAAAAAAAAAAAAAAAAAAAAAAAAAAAAAAAAAAAAAAAAAAAAAAAAAAAAAAAAAAAAAAAAAAAAAAAAAAAAAAAAAAAAAAAAAAAAAAAAAAAAAAAAAAAAAAAAAAAAAAAAAAAAAAAAAAAAAAAAAAAAAAAAAAAAAAAAAAAAAAAAAAAAAAAAAAAAAAAAAAAAAAAAAAAAAAAAAAAAAAAAAAAAAAAAAAAAAAAAAAAAAAAAAAAAAAAAAAAAAAAAAAAAAAAAAAAAAAAAAAAAAAAAAAAAAAAAAAAAAAAAAAAAAAAAAAAAAAAAAAAAAAAAAAAAAAAAAAAAAAAAAAAAAAAAAAAAAAAAAAAAAAAAAAAAAAAAAAAAAAAAAAAAAAAAAAAAAAAAAAAAAAAAAAAAAAAAAAAAAAAAAAAAAAAAAAAAAAAAAAAAAAAAAAAAAAAAAAAAAAAAAAAAAAAAAAAAAAAAAAAAAAAAAAAAAAAAAAAAAAAAAAAAAAAAAAAAAAAAAAAAAAAAAAAAAAAAAAAAAAAAAAAAAAAAAAAAAAAAAAAAAAAAAAAAAAAAAAAAAAAAAAAAAAAAAAAAAAAAAAAAAAAAAAAAAAAAAAAAAAAAAAAAAAAAAAAAAAAAAAAAAAAAAAAAAAAAAAAAAAAAAAAAAAAAAAAAAAAAAAAAAAAAAAAAAAAAAAAAAAAAAAAAAAAAAAAAAAAAAAAAAAAAAAAAAAAAAAAAAAAAAAAAAAAAAAAAAAAAAAAAAAAAAAAAAAAAAAAAAAAAAAAAAAAAAAAAAAAAAAAAAAAAAAAAAAAAAAAAAAAAAAAAAAAAAAAAAAAAAAAAAAAAAAAAAAAAAAAAAAAAAAAAAAAAAAAAAAAAAAAAAAAAAAAAAAAAAAAAAAAAAAAAAAAAAAAAAAAAAAAAAAAAAAAAAAAAAAAAAAAAAAAAAAAAAAAAAAAAAAAAAAAAAAAAAAAAAAAAAAAAAAAAAAAAAAAAAAAAAAAAAAAAAAAAAAAAAAAAAAAAAAAAAAAAAAAAAAAAAAAAAAAAAAAAAAAAAAAAAAAAAAAAAAAAAAAAAAAAAAAAAAAAAAAAAAAAAAAAAAAAAAAAAAAAAAAAAAAAAAAAAAAAAAAAAAAAAAAAAAAAAAAAAAAAAAAAAAAAAAAAAAAAAAAAAAAAAAAAAAAAAAAAAAAAAAAAAAAAAAAAAAAAAAAAAAAAAAAAAAAAAAAAAAAAAAAAAAAAAAAAAAAAAAAAAAAAAAAAAAAAAAAAAAAAAAAAAAAAAAAAAAAAAAAAAAAAAAAAAAAAAAAAAAAAAAAAAAATAAAAAAAAAAAAAAAAAAAAAAAAAAAAAAAAAAAAAAAAAAAAAAAAAAAAAAAAAAAAAAAAAAAAAAAAAAAAAAAAAAAAAAAAAAAAAAAAAAAAAAAAAAAAAAAAAAAAAAAAAAAAAAAAAAAAAAAAAAAAAAAAAAAAAAAAAAAAAAAAAAAAAAAAAAAAAAAAAAAAAAAAAAAAAAAAAAAAAAAAAAAAAAAAAAAAAAAAAAAAAAAAAAAAAAAAAAAAAAAAAAAAAAAAAAAAAAAAAAAAAAAAAAAAAAAAAAAAAAAAAAAAAAAAAAAAAAAAAAAAAAAAAAAAAAAAAAAAAAAAAAAAAAAAAAAAAAAAAAAAAAAAAAAAAAAAAAAAAAAAAAAAAAAAAAAAAAAAAAAAAAAAAAAAAAAAAAAAAAAAAAAAAAAAAAAAAAAAAAAAAAAAAAAAAAAAAAAAAAAAAAAAAAAAAAAAAAAAAAAAAAAAAAAAAAAAAAAAAAAAAAAAAAAAAAAAAAAAAAAAAAAAAAAAAAAAAAAAAAAAAAAAAAAAAAAAAAAAAAAAAAAAAAAAAAAAAAAAAAAAAAAAAAAAAAAAAAAAAAAAAAAAAAAAAAAAAAAAAAAAAAAAAAAAAAAAAAAAAAAAAAAAAAAAAAAAAAAAAAAAAAAAAAAAAAAAAAAAAAAAAAAAAAAAAAAAAAAAAAAAAAAAAAAAAAAAAAAAAAAAAAAAAAAAAAAAAAAAAAAAAAAAAAAAAAAAAAAAAAAAAAAAAAAAAAAAAAAAAAAAAAAAAAAAAAAAAAAAAAAAAAAAAAAAAAAAAAAAAAAAAAAAAAAAAAAAAAAAAAAAAAAAAAAAAAAAAAAAAAAAAAAAAAAAAAAAAAAAAAAAAAAAAAAAAAAAAAAAAAAAAAAAAAAAAAAAAAAAAAAAAAAAAAAAAAAAAAAAAAAAAAAAAAAAAAAAAAAAAAAAAAAAAAAAAAAAAAAAAAAAAAAAAAAAAAAAAAAAAAAAAAAAAAAAAAAAAAAAAAAAAAAAAAAAAAAAAAAAAAAAAAAAAAAAAAAAAAAAAAAAAAAAAAAAAAAAAAAAAAAAAAAAAAAAAAAAAAAAAAAAAAAAAAAAAAAAAAAAAAAAAAAAAAAAAAAAAAAAAAAAAAAAAAAAAAAAAAAAAAAAAAAAAAAAAAAAAAAAAAAAAAAAAAAAAAAAAAAAAAAAAAAAAAAAAAAAAAAAAAAAAAAAAAAAAAAAAAAAAAAAAAAAAAAAAAAAAAAAAAAAAAAAAAAAAAAAAAAAAAAAAAAAAAAAAAAAAAAAAAAAAAAAAAAAAAAAAAAAAAAAAAAAAAAAAAAAAAAAAAAAAAAAAAAAAAAAAAAAAAAAAAAAAAAAAAAAAAAAAAAAAAAAAAAAAAAAAAAAAAAAAAAAAAAAAAAAAAAAAAAAAAAAAAAAAAAAAAAAAAAAAAAAAAAAAAAAAAAAAAAAAAAAAAAAAAAAAAAAAAAAAAAAAAAAAAAAAAAAAAAAAAAAAAAAAAAAAAAAAAAAAAAAAAAAAAAAAAAAAAAAAAAAAAAAAAAAAAAAAAAAAAAAAAAAAAAAAAAAAAAAAAAAAAAAAAAAAAAAAAAAAAAAAAAAAAAAAAAAAAAAAAAAAAAAAAAAAAAAAAAAAAAAAAAAAAAAAAAAAAAAAAAAAAAAAAAAAAAAAAAAAAAAAAAAAAAAAAAAAAAAAAAAAAAAAAAAAAAAAAAAAAAAAAAAAAAAAAAAAAAAAAAAAAAAAAAAAAAAAAAAAAAAAAAAAAAAAAAAAAAAAAAAAAAAAAAAAAAAAAAAAAAAAAAAAAAAAAAAAAAAAAAAAAAAAAAAAAAAAAAAAAAAAAAAAAAAAAAAAAAAAAAAAAAAAAAAAAAAAAAAAAAAAAAAAAAAAAAAAAAAAAAAAAAAAAAAAAAAAAAAAAAAAAAAAAAAAAAAAAAAAAAAAAAAAAAAAAAAAAAAAAAAAAAAAAAAAAAAAAAAAAAAAAAAAAAAAAAAAAAAAAAAAAAAAAAAAAAAAAAAAAAAAAAAAAAAAAAAAAAAAAAAAAAAAAAAAAAAAAAAAAAAAAAAAAAAAAAAAAAAAAAAAAAAAAAAAAAAAAAAAAAAAAAAAAAAAAAAAAAAAAAAAAAAAAAAAAAAAAAAAAAAAAAAAAAAAAAAAAAAAAAAAAAAAAAAAAAAAAAAAAAAAAAAAAAAAAAAAAAAAAAAAAAAAAAAAAAAAAAAAAAAAAAAAAAAAAAAAAAAAAAAAAAAAAAAAAAAAAAAAAAAAAAAAAAAAAAAAAAAAAAAAAAAAAAAAAAAAAAAAAAAAAAAAAAAAAAAAAAAAAAAAAAAAAAAAAAAAAAAAAAAAAAAAAAAAAAAAAAAAAAAAAAAAAAAAAAAAAAAAAAAAAAAAAAAAAAAAAAAAAAAAAAAAAAAAAAAAAAAAAAAAAAAAAAAAAAAAAAAAAAAAAAAAAAAAAAAAAAAAAAAAAAAAAAAAAAAAAAAAAAAAAAAAAAAAAAAAAAAAAAAAAAAAAAAAAAAAAAAAAAAAAAAAAAAAAAAAAAAAAAAAAAAAAAAAAAAAAAAAAAAAAAAAAAAAAAAAAAAAAAAAAAAAAAAAAAAAAAAAAAAAAAAAAAAAAAAAAAAAAAAAAAAAAAAAAAAAAAAAAAAAAAAAAAAAAAAAAAAAAAAAAAAAAAAAAAAAAAAAAAAAAAAAAAAAAAAAAAAAAAAAAAAAAAAAAAAAAAAAAAAAAAAAAAAAAAAAAAAAAAAAAAAAAAAAAAAAAAAAAAAAAAAAAAAAAAAAAAAAAAAAAAAAAAAAAAAAAAAAAAAAAAAAAAAAAAAAAAAAAAAAAAAAAAAAAAAAAAAAAAAAAAAAAAAAAAAAAAAAAAAAAAAAAAAAAAAAAAAAAAAAAAAAAAAAAAAAAAAAAAAAAAAAAAAAAAAAAAAAAAAAAAAAAAAAAAAAAAAAAAAAAAAAAAAAAAAAAAAAAAAAAAAAAAAAAAAAAAAAAAAAAAAAAAAAAAAAAAAAAAAAAAAAAAAAAAAAAAAAAAAAAAAAAAAAAAAAAAAAAAAAAAAAAAAAAAAAAAAAAAAAAAAAAAAAAAAAAAAAAAAAAAAAAAAAAAAAAAAAAAAAAAAAAAAAAAAAAAAAAAAAAAAAAAAAAAAAAAAAAAAAAAAAAAAAAAAAAAAAAAAAAAAAAAAAAAAAAAAAAAAAAAAAAAAAAAAAAAAAAAAAAAAAAAAAAAAAAAAAAAAAAAAAAAAAAAAAAAAAAAAAAAAAAAAAAAAAAAAAAAAAAAAAAAAAAAAAAAAAAAAAAAAAAAAAAAAAAAAAAAAAAAAAAAAAAAAAAAAAAAAAAAAAAAAAAAAAAAAAAAAAAAAAAAAAAAAAAAAAAAAAAAAAAAAAAAAAAAAAAAAAAAAAAAAAAAAAAAAAAAAAAAAAAAAAAAAAAAAAAAAAAAAAAAAAAAAAAAAAAAAAAAAAAAAAAAAAAAAAAAAAAAAAAAAAAAAAAAAAAAAAAAAAAAAAAAAAAAAAAAAAAAAAAAAAAAAAAAAAAAAAAAAAAAAAAAAAAAAAAAAAAAAAAAAAAAAAAAAAAAAAAAAAAAAAAAAAAAAAAAAAAAAAAAAAAAAAAAAAAAAAAAAAAAAAAAAAAAAAAAAAAAAAAAAAAAAAAAAAAAAAAAAAAAAAAAAAAAAAAAAAAAAAAAAAAAAAAAAAAAAAAAAAAAAAAAAAAAAAAAAAAAAAAAAAAAAAAAAAAAAAAAAAAAAAAAAAAAAAAAAAAAAAAAAAAAAAAAAAAAAAAAAAAAAAAAAAAAAAAAAAAAAAAAAAAAAAAAAAAAAAAAAAAAAAAAAAAAAAAAAAAAAAAAAAAAAAAAAAAAAAAAAAAAAAAAAAAAAAAAAAAAAAAAAAAAAAAAAAAAAAAAAAAAAAAAAAAAAAAAAAAAAAAAAAAAAAAAAAAAAAAAAAAAAAAAAAAAAAAAAAAAAAAAAAAAAAAAAAAAAAAAAAAAAAAAAAAAAAAAAAAAAAAAAAAAAAAAAAAAAAAAAAAAAAAAAAAAAAAAAAAAAAAAAAAAAAAAAAAAAAAAAAAAAAAAAAAAAAAAAAAAAAAAAAAAAAAAAAAAAAAAAAAAAAAAAAAAAAAAAAAAAAAAAAAAAAAAAAAAAAAAAAAAAAAAAAAAAAAAAAAAAAAAAAAAAAAAAAAAAAAAAAAAAAAAAAAAAAAAAAAAAAAAAAAAAAAAAAAAAAAAAAAAAAAAAAAAAAAAAAAAAAAAAAAAAAAAAAAAAAAAAAAAAAAAAAAAAAAAAAAAAAAAAAAAAAAAAAAAAAAAAAAAAAAAAAAAAAAAAAAAAAAAAAAAAAAAAAAAAAAAAAAAAAAAAAAAAAAAAAAAAAAAAAAAAAAAAAAAAAAAAAAAAAAAAAAAAAAAAAAAAAAAAAAAAAAAAAAAAAAAAAAAAAAAAAAAAAAAAAAAAAAAAAAAAAAAAAAAAAAAAAAAAAAAAAAAAAAAAAAAAAAAAAAAAAAAAAAAAAAAAAAAAAAAAAAAAAAAAAAAAAAAAAAAAAAAAAAAAAAAAAAAAAAAAAAAAAAAAAAAAAAAAAAAAAAAAAAAAAAAAAAAAAAAAAAAAAAAAAAAAAAAAAAAAAAAAAAAAAAAAAAAAAAAAAAAAAAAAAAAAAAAAAAAAAAAAAAAAAAAAAAAAAAAAAAAAAAAAAAAAAAAAAAAAAAAAAAAAAAAAAAAAAAAAAAAAAAAAAAAAAAAAAAAAAAAAAAAAAAAAAAAAAAAAAAAAAAAAAAAAAAAAAAAAAAAAAAAAAAAAAAAAAAAAAAAAAAAAAAAAAAAAAAAAAAAAAAAAAAAAAAAAAAAAAAAAAAAAAAAAAAAAAAAAAAAAAAAAAAAAAAAAAAAAAAAAAAAAAAAAAAAAAAAAAAAAAAAAAAAAAAAAAAAAAAAAAAAAAAAAAAAAAAAAAAAAAAAAAAAAAAAAAAAAAAAAAAAAAAAAAAAAAAAAAAAAAAAAAAAAAAAAAAAAAAAAAAAAAAAAAAAAAAAAAAAAAAAAAAAAAAAAAAAAAAAAAAAAAAAAAAAAAAAAAAAAAAAAAAAAAAAAAAAAAAAAAAAAAAAAAAAAAAAAAAAAAAAAAAAAAAAAAAAAAAAAAAAAAAAAAAAAAAAAAAAAAAAAAAAAAAAAAAAAAAAAAAAAAAAAAAAAAAAAAAAAAAAAAAAAAAAAAAAAAAAAAAAAAAAAAAAAAAAAAAAAAAAAAAAAAAAAAAAAAAAAAAAAAAAAAAAAAAAAAAAAAAAAAAAAAAAAAAAAAAAAAAAAAAAAAAAAAAAAAAAAAAAAAAAAAAAAAAAAAAAAAAAAAAAAAAAAAAAAAAAAAAAAAAAAAAAAAAAAAAAAAAAAAAAAAAAAAAAAAAAAAAAAAAAAAAAAAAAAAAAAAAAAAAAAAAAAAAAAAAAAAAAAAAAAAAAAAAAAAAAAAAAAAAAAAAAAAAAAAAAAAAAAAAAAAAAAAAAAAAAAAAAAAAAAAAAAAAAAAAAAAAAAAAAAAAAAAAAAAAAAAAAAAAAAAAAAAAAAAAAAAAAAAAAAAAAAAAAAAAAAAAAAAAAAAAAAAAAAAAAAAAAAAAAAAAAAAAAAAAAAAAAAAAAAAAAAAAAAAAAAAAAAAAAAAAAAAAAAAAAAAAAAAAAAAAAAAAAAAAAAAAAAAAAAAAAAAAAAAAAAAAAAAAAAAAAAAAAAAAAAAAAAAAAAAAAAAAAAAAAAAAAAAAAAAAAAAAAAAAAAAAAAAAAAAAAAAAAAAAAAAAAAAAAAAAAAAAAAAAAAAAAAAAAAAAAAAAAAAAAAAAAAAAAAAAAAAAAAAAAAAAAAAAAAAAAAAAAAAAAAAAAAAAAAAAAAAAAAAAAAAAAAAAAAAAAAAAAAAAAAAAAAAAAAAAAAAAAAAAAAAAAAAAAAAAAAAAAAAAAAAAAAAAAAAAAAAAAAAAAAAAAAAAAAAAAAAAAAAAAAAAAAAAAAAAAAAAAAAAAAAAAAAAAAAAAAAAAAAAAAAAAAAAAAAAAAAAAAAAAAAAAAAAAAAAAAAAAAAAAAAAAAAAAAAAAAAAAAAAAAAAAAAAAAAAAAAAAAAAAAAAAAAAAAAAAAAAAAAAAAAAAAAAAAAAAAAAAAAAAAAAAAAAAAAAAAAAAAAAAAAAAAAAAAAAAAAAAAAAAAAAAAAAAAAAAAAAAAAAAAAAAAAAAAAAAAAAAAAAAAAAAAAAAAAAAAAAAAAAAAAAAAAAAAAAAAAAAAAAAAAAAAAAAAAAAAAAAAAAAAAAAAAAAAAAAAAAAAAAAAAAAAAAAAAAAAAAAAAAAAAAAAAAAAAAAAAAAAAAAAAAAAAAAAAAAAAAAAAAAAAAAAAAAAAAAAAAAAAAAAAAAAAAAAAAAAAAAAAAAAAAAAAAAAAAAAAAAAAAAAAAAAAAAAAAAAAAAAAAAAAAAAAAAAAAAAAAAAAAAAAAAAAAAAAAAAAAAAAAAAAAAAAAAAAAAAAAAAAAAAAAAAAAAAAAAAAAAAAAAAAAAAAAAAAAAAAAAAAAAAAAAAAAAAAAAAAAAAAAAAAAAAAAAAAAAAAAAAAAAAAAAAAAAAAAAAAAAAAAAAAAAAAAAAAAAAAAAAAAAAAAAAAAAAAAAAAAAAAAAAAAAAAAAAAAAAAAAAAAAAAAAAAAAAAAAAAAAAAAAAAAAAAAAAAAAAAAAAAAAAAAAAAAAAAAAAAAAAAAAAAAAAAAAAAAAAAAAAAAAAAAAAAAAAAAAAAAAAAAAAAAAAAAAAAAAAAAAAAAAAAAAAAAAAAAAAAAAAAAAAAAAAAAAAAAAAAAAAAAAAAAAAAAAAAAAAAAAAAAAAAAAAAAAAAAAAAAAAAAAAAAAAAAAAAAAAAAAAAAAAAAAAAAAAAAAAAAAAAAAAAAAAAAAAAAAAAAAAAAAAAAAAAAAAAAAAAAAAAAAAAAAAAAAAAAAAAAAAAAAAAAAAAAAAAAAAAAAAAAAAAAAAAAAAAAAAAAAAAAAAAAAAAAAAAAAAAAAAAAAAAAAAAAAAAAAAAAAAAAAAAAAAAAAAAAAAAAAAAAAAAAAAAAAAAAAAAAAAAAAAAAAAAAAAAAAAAAAAAAAAAAAAAAAAAAAAAAAAAAAAAAAAAAAAAAAAAAAAAAAAAAAAAAAAAAAAAAAAAAAAAAAAAAAAAAAAAAAAAAAAAAAAAAAAAAAAAAAAAAAAAAAAAAAAAAAAAAAAAAAAAAAAAAAAAAAAAAAAAAAAAAAAAAAAAAAAAAAAAAAAAAAAAAAAAAAAAAAAAAAAAAAAAAAAAATAAAAAAAAAAAAAAAAAAAAAAAAAAAAAAAAAAAAAAAAAAAAAAAAAAAAAAAAAAAAAAAAAAAAAAAAAAAAAAAAAAAAAAAAAAAAAAAAAAAAAAAAAAAAAAAAAAAAAAAAAAAAAAAAAAAAAAAAAAAAAAAAAAAAAAAAAAAAAAAAAAAAAAAAAAAAAAAAAAAAAAAAAAAAAAAAAAAAAAAAAAAAAAAAAAAAAAAAAAAAAAAAAAAAAAAAAAAAAAAAAAAAAAAAAAAAAAAAAAAAAAAAAAAAAAAAAAAAAAAAAAAAAAAAAAAAAAAAAAAAAAAAAAAAAAAAAAAAAAAAAAAAAAAAAAAAAAAAAAAAAAAAAAAAAAAAAAAAAAAAAAAAAAAAAAAAAAAAAAAAAAAAAAAAAAAAAAAAAAAAAAAAAAAAAAAAAAAAAAAAAAAAAAAAAAAAAAAAAAAAAAAAAAAAAAAAAAAAAAAAAAAAAAAAAAAAAAAAAAAAAAAAAAAAAAAAAAAAAAAAAAAAAAAAAAAAAAAAAAAAAAAAAAAAAAAAAATAAAAAAAAAAAAAAAAAAAAAAAAAAAAAAAAAAAAAAAAAAAAAAAAAAAAAAAAAAAAAAAAAAAAAAAAAAAAAAAAAAAAAAAAAAAAAAAAAAAAAAAAAAAAAAAAAAAAAAAAAAAAAAAAAAAAAAAAAAAAAAAAAAAAAAAAAAAAAAAAAAAAAAAAAAAAAAAAAAAAAAAAAAAAAAAAAAAAAAAAAAAAAAAAAAAAAAAAAAAAAAAAAAAAAAAAAAAAAAAAAAATAAAAAAAAAAAAAAAAAAAAAAAAAAAAAAAAAAAAAAAAAAAAAAAAAAAAAAAAAAAAAAAAAAAAAAAAAAAAAAAAAAAAAAAAAAAAAAAAAAAAAAAAAAAAAAAAAAAAAAAAAAAAAAAAAAAAAAAAAAAAAAAAAAATAAAAAAAAAAAAAAAAAAAAAAAAAAAAAAAAAAAAAAAAAAAAAAAAAAAAAAAAAAAAAAAAAAAAAAAAAAAAAAAAAAAAAAAAAAAAAAAAAAAAAAAAAAAAAAAAAAAAAAAAAAAAAAAAAAAAAAAAAAAAAAAAAAAAAAAAAAAAAAAAAAAAAAAAAAAAAAAAAAAAAAAAAAAAAAAAAAAAAAAAAAAAAAAAAAAAAAAAAAAAAAAAAAAAAAAAAAAAAAAAAAAAAAAAAAAAAAAAAAAAAAAAAAAAAAAAAAAAAAAAAAAAAAAAAAAAAAAAAAAAAAAAAAAAAAAAAAAAAAAAAAAAAAAAAAAAAAAAAAAAAAAAAAAAAAAAAAAAAAAAAAAAAAAAAAAAAAAAAAAAAAAAAAAAAAAAAAAAAAAAAAAAAAAAAAAAAAAAAAAAAAAAAAAAAAAAAAAAAAAAAAAAAAAAAAAAAAAAATAAAAAAAAAAAAAAAAAAAAAAAAAAAAAAAAAAAAAAAAAAAAAAAAAAAAAAAAAAAAAAAAAAAAAAAAAAAAAAAAAAAAAAAAAATAAAAAAAAAAAAAAAAAAAAAAAAAAAAAAAAAAAAAAAAAAAAAAAAAAAAAAAAAAAAAAAAAAAAAAAAAAAAAAAAAAAAAAAAAAAAAAAAAAAAAAAAAAAAAAAAAAAAAAAAAAAAAAAAAAAAAAAAAAAAAAAAAAAAAAAAAAAAAAAAAAAAAAAAAAAAAAAAAAAAAAAAAAAAAAAAAAAAAAAAAAAAAAAAAAAAAAAAAAAAAAAAAAAAAAAAAAAAAAAAAAAAAAAAAAAAAAAAAAAAAAAAAAAAAAAAAAAAAAAAAAAAAAAAAAAAAAAAAAAAAAAAAAAAAAAAAAAAAAAAAAAAAAAAAAAAAAAAAAAAAAAAAAAAAAAAAAAAAAAAAAAAAAAAAAAAAAAAAAAAAAAAAAAAAAAAAAAAAAAAAAAAAAAAAAAAAAAAAAAAAAAAAAAAAAAAAAAAAAAAAAAAAAAAAAAAAAAAAAAAAAAAAAAAAAAAAAAAAAAAAAAAAAAAAAAAAAAAAAAAAAAAAAAAAAAAAAAAAAAAAAAAAAAAAAAAAAAAAAAAAAAAAAAAAAAAAAAAAAAAAAAAAAAAAAAAAAAAAAAAAAAAAAAAAAAAAAAAAAAAAAAAAAAAAAAAAAAAAAAAAAAAAAAAAAAAAAAAAAAAAAAAAAAAAAAAAAAAAAAAAAAAAAAAAAAAAAAAAAAAAAAAAAAAAAAAAAAAAAAAAAAAAAAAAAAAAAAAAAAAAAAAAAAAAAAAAAAAAAAAAAAAAAAAAAAAAAAAAAAAAAAAAAAAAAAAAAAAAAAAAAAAAAAAAAAAAAAAAAAAAAAAAAAAAAAAAAAAAAAAAAAAAAAAAAAAAAAAAAAAAAATAAAAAAAAAAAAAAAAAAAAAAAAAAAAAAAAAAAAAAAAAAAAAAAAAAAAAAAAAAAAAAAAAAAAAAAAAAAAAAAAAAAAAAAAAAAAAAAAAAAAAAAAAAAAAAAAAAAAAAAAAAAAAAAAAAAAAAAAAAAAAAAAAAAAAAAAAAAAAAAAAAAAAAAAAAAAAAAAAAAAAAAAAAAAAAAAAAAAAAAAAAAAAAAAAAAAAAAAAAAAAAAAAAAAAAAAAAAAAAAAAAAAAAAAAAAAAAAAAAAAAAAAAAAAAAAAAAAAAAAAAAAAAAAAAAAAAAAAAAAAAAAAAAAAAAAAAAAAAAAAAAAAAAAAAAAAAAAAAAAAAAAAAAAAAAAAAAAAAAAAAAAAAAAAAAAAAAAAAAAAAAAAAAAAAAAAAAAAAAAAAAAAAAAAAAAAAAAAAAAAAAAAAAAAAAAAAAAAAAAAAAAAAAAAAAAAAAAAAAAAAAAAAAAAAAAAAAAAAAAAAAAAAAAAAAAAAAAAAAAAAAAAAAAAAAAAAAAAAAAAAAAAAAAAAAAAAAAAAAAAAAAAAAAAAAAAAAAAAAAAAAAAAAAAAAAAAAAAAAAAAAAAAAAAAAAAAAAAAAAAAAAAAAAAAAAAAAAAAAAAAAAAAAAAAAAAAAAAAAAAAAAAAAAAAAAAAAAAAAAAAAAAAAAAAAAAAAAAAAAAAAAAAAAAAAAAAAAAAAAAAAAAAAAAAAAAAAAAAAAAAAAAAAAAAAAAAAAAAAAAAAAAAAAAAAAAAAAAAAAAAAAAAAAAAAAAAAAAAAAAAAAAAAAAAAAAAAAAAAAAAAAAAAAAAAAAAAAAAAAAAAAAAAAAAAAAAAAAAAAAAAAAAAAAAAAAAAAAAAAAAAAAAAAAAAAAAAAAAAAAAAAAAAAAAAAAAAAAAAAAAAAAAAAAAAAAAAAAAAAAAAAAAAAAAAAAAAAAAAAAAAAAAAAAAAAAAAAAAAAAAAAAAAAAAAAAAAAAAAAAAAAAAAAAAAAAAAAAAAAAAAAAAAAAAAAAAAAAAAAAAAAAAAAAAAAAAAAAAAAAAAAAAAAAAAAAAAAAAAAAAAAAAAAAAAAAAAAAAAAAAAAAAAAAAAAAAAAAAAAAAAAAAAAAAAAAAAAAAAAAAAAAAAAAAAAAAAAAAAAAAAAAAAAAAAAAAAAAAAAAAAAAAAAAAAAAAAAAAAAAAAAAAAAAAAAAAAAAAAAAAAAAAAAAAAAAAAAAAAAAAAAAAAAAAAAAAAAAAAAAAAAAAAAAAAAAAAAAAAAAAAAAAAAAAAAAAAAAAAAAAAAAAAAAAAAAAAAAAAAAAAAAAAAAAAAAAAAAAAAAAAAAAAAAAAAAAAAAAAAAAAAAAAAAAAAAAAAAAAAAAAAAAAAAAAAAAAAAAAAAAAAAAAAAAAAAAAAAAAAAAAAAAAAAAAAAAAAAAAAAAAAAAAAAAAAAAAAAAAAAAAAAAAAAAAAAAAAAAAAAAAAAAAAAAAAAAAAAAAAAAAAAAAAAAAAAAAAAAAAAAAAAAAAAAAAAAAAAAAAAAAAAAAAAAAAAAAAAAAAAAAAAAAAAAAAAAAAAAAAAAAAAAAAAAAAAAAAAAAAAAAAAAAAAAAAAAAAAAAAAAAAAAAAAAAAAAAAAAAAAAAAAAAAAAAAAAAAAAAAAAAAAAAAAAAAAAAAAAAAAAAAAAAAAAAAAAAAAAAAAAAAAAAAAAAAAAAAAAAAAAAAAAAAAAAAAAAAAAAAAAAAAAAAAAAAAAAAAAAAAAAAAAAAAAAAAAAAAAAAAAAAAAAAAAAAAAAAAAAAAAAAAAAAAAAAAAAAAAAAAAAAAAAAAAAAAAAAAAAAAAAAAAAAAAAAAAAAAAAAAAAAAAAAAAAAAAAAAAAAAAAAAAAAAAAAAAAAAAAAAAAAAAAAAAAAAAAAAAAAAAAAAAAAAAAAAAAAAAAAAAAAAAAAAAAAAAAAAAAAAAAAAAAAAAAAAAAAAAAAAAAAAAAAAAAAAAAAAAAAAAAAAAAAAAAAAAAAAAAAAAAAAAAAAAAAAAAAAAAAAAAAAAAAAAAAAAAAAAAAAAAAAAAAAAAAAAAAAAAAAAAAAAAAAAAAAAAAAAAAAAAAAAAAAAAAAAAAAAAAAAAAAAAAAAAAAAAAAAAAAAAAAAAAAAAAAAAAAAAAAAAAAAAAAAAAAAAAAAAAAAAAAAAAAAAAAAAAAAAAAAAAAAAAAAAAAAAAAAAAAAAAAAAAAAAAAAAAAAAAAAAAAAAAAAAAAAAAAAAAAAAAAAAAAAAAAAAAAAAAAAAAAAAAAAATAAAAAAAAAAAAAAAAAAAAAAAAAAAAAAAAAAAAAAAAAAAAAAAAAAAAAAAAAAAAAAAAAAAAAAAAAAAAAAAAAAAAAAAAAAAAAAAAAAAAAAAAAAAAAAAAAAAAAAAAAAAAAAAAAAAAAAAAAAAAAAAAAAAAAAAAAAAAAAAAAAAAAAAAAAAAAAAAAAAAAAAAAAAAAAAAAAAAAAAAAAAAAAAAAAAAAAAAAAAAAAAAAAAAAAAAAAAAAAAAAAAAAAAAAAAAAAAAAAAAAAAAAAAAAAAAAAAAAAAAAAAAAAAAAAAAAAAAAAAAAAAAAAAAAAAAAAAAAAAAAAAAAAAAAAAAAAAAAAAAAAAAAAAAAAAAAAAAAAAAAAAAAAAAAAAAAAAAAAAAAAAAAAAAAAAAAAAAAAAAAAAAAAAAAAAAAAAAAAAAAAAAAAAAAAAAAAAAAAAAAAAAAAAAAAAAAAAAAAAAAAAAAAAAAAAAAAAAAAAAAAAAAAAAAAAAAAAAAAAAAAAAAAAAAAAAAAAAAAAAAAAAAAAAAAAAAAAAAAAAAAAAAAAAAAAAAAAAAAAAAAAAAAAAAAAAAAAAAAAAAAAAAAAAAAAAAAAAAAAAAAAAAAAAAAAAAAAAAAAAAAAAAAAAAAAAAAAAAAAAAAAAAAAAAAAAAAAAAAAAAAAAAAAAAAAAAAAAAAAAAAAAAAAAAAAAAAAAAAAAAAAAAAAAAAAAAAAAAAAAAAAAAAAAAAAAAAAAAAAAAAAAAAAAAAAAAAAAAAAAAAAAAAAAAAAAAAAAAAAAAAAAAAAAAAAAAAAAAAAAAAAAAAAAAAAAAAAAAAAAAAAAAAAAAAAAAAAAAAAAAAAAAAAAAAAAAAAAAAAAAAAAAAAAAAAAAAAAAAAAAAAAAAAAAAAAAAAAAAAAAAAAAAAAAAAAAAAAAAAAAAAAAAAAAAAAAAAAAAAAAAAAAAAAAAAAAAAAAAAAAAAAAAAAAAAAAAAAAAAAAAAAAAAAAAAAAAAAAAAAAAAAAAAAAAAAAAAAAAAAAAAAAAAAAAAAAAAAAAAAAAAAAAAAAAAAAAAAAAAAAAAAAAAAAAAAAAAAAAAAAAAAAAAAAAAAAAAAAAAAAAAAAAAAAAAAAAAAAAAAAAAAAAAAAAAAAAAAAAAAAAAAAAAAAAAAAAAAAAAAAAAAAAAAAAAAAAAAAAAAAAAAAAAAAAAAAAAAAAAAAAAAAAAAAAAAAAAAAAAAAAAAAAAAAAAAAAAAAAAAAAAAAAAAAAAAAAAAAAAAAAAAAAAAAAAAAAAAAAAAAAAAAAAAAAAAAAAAAAAAAAAAAAAAAAAAAAAAAAAAAAAAAAAAAAAAAAAAAAAAAAAAAAAAAAAAAAAAAAAAAAAAAAAAAAAAAAAAAAAAAAAAAAAAAAAAAAAAAAAAAAAAAAAAAAAAAAAAAAAAAAAAAAAAAAAAAAAAAAAAAAAAAAAAAAAAAAAAAAAAAAAAAAAAAAAAAAAAAAAAAAAAAAAAAAAAAAAAAAAAAAAAAAAAAAAAAAAAAAAAAAAAAAAAAAAAAAAATAAAAAAAAAAAAAAAAAAAAAAAAAAAAAAAAAAAAAAAAAAAAAAAAAAAAAAAAAAAAAAAAAAAAAAAAAAAAAAAAAAAAAAAAAAAAAAAAAAAAAAAAAAAAAAAAAAAAAAAAAAAAAAAAAAAAAAAAAAAAAAAAAAAAAAAAAAAAAAAAAAAAAAAAAAAAAAAAAAAAAAAAAAAAAAAAAAAAAAAAAAAAAAAAAAAAAAAAAAAAAAAAAAAAAAAAAAAAAAAAAAAAAAAAAAAAAAAAAAAAAAAAAAAAAAAAAAAAAAAAAAAAAAAAAAAAAAAAAAAAAAAAAAAAAAAAAAAAAAAAAAAAAAAAAAAAAAAAAAAAAAAAAAAAAAAAAAAAAAAAAAAAAAAAAAAAAAAAAAAAAAAAAAAAAAAAAAAAAAAAAAAAAAAAAAAAAAAAAAAAAAAAAAAAAAAAAAAAAAAAAAAAAAAAAAAAAAAAAAAAAAAAAAAAAAAAAAAAAAAAAAAAAAAAAAAAAAAAAAAAAAAAAAAAAAAAAAAAAAAAAAAAAAAAAAAAAAAAAAAAAAAAAAAAAAAAAAAAAAAAAAAAAAAAAAAAAAAAAAAAAAAAAAAAAAAAAAAAAAAAAAATAAAAAAAAAAAAAAAAAAAAAAAAAAAAAAAAAAAAAAAAAAAAAAAAAAAAAAAAAAAAAAAAAAAAAAAAAAAAAAAAAAAAAAAAAAAAAAAAAAAAAAAAAAAAAAAAAAAAAAAAAAAAAAAAAAAAAAAAAAAAAAAAAAAAAAAAAAAAAAAAAAAAAAAAAAAAAAAAAAAAAAAAAAAAAAAAAAAAAAAAAAAAAAAAAAAAAAAAAAAAAAAAAAAATAAAAAAAAAAAAAAAAAAAAAAAAAAAAAAAAAAAAAAAAAAAAAAAAAAAAAAAAAAAAAAAAAAAAAAAAAAAAAAAAAAAAAAAAAAAAAAAAAAAAAAAAAAAAAAAAAAAAAAAAAAAAAAAAAAAAAAAAAAAAAAAAAAAAAAAAAAAAAAAAAAAAAAAAAAAAAAAAAAAAAAAAAAAAAAAAAAAAAAAAAAAAAAAAAAAAAAAAAAAAAAAAAAAAAAAAAAAAAAAAAAAAAAAAAAAAAAAAAAAAAAAAAAAAAAAAAAAAAAAAAAAAAAAAAAAAAAAAAAAAAAAAAAAAAAAAAAAAAAAAAAAAAAAAAAAAAAAAAATAAAAAAAAAAAAAAAAAAAAAAAAAAAAAAAAAAAAAAAAAAAAAAAAAAAAAAAAAAAAAAAAAAAAAAAAAAAAAAAAAAAAAAAAAAAAAAAAAAAAAAAAAAAAAAAAAAAAAAAAAAAAAAAAAAAAAAAAAAAAAAAAAAAAAAAAAAAAAAAAAAAAAAAAAAAAAAAAAAAAAAAAAAAAAAAAAAAAAAAAAAAAAAAAAAAAAAAAAAAAAAAAAAAAAAAAAAAAAAAAAAAAAAAAAAAAAAAAAAAAAAAAAAAAAAAAAAAAAAAAAAAAAAAAAAAAAAAAAAAAAAAAAAAAAAAAAAAAAAAAAAAAAAAAAAAAAAAAAAAAAAAAAAAAAAAAAAAAAAAAAAAAAAAAAAAAAAAAAAAAAAATAAAAAAAAAAAAAAAAAAAAAAAAAAAAAAAAAAAAAAAAAAAAAAAAAAAAAAAAAAAAAAAAAAAAAAAAAATAAAAAAAAAAAAAAAAAAAAAAAAAAAAAAAAAAAAAAAAAAAAAAAAAAAAAAAAAAAAAAAAAAAAAAAAAAAAAAAAAAAAAAAAAAAAAAAAAAAAAAAAAAAAAAAAAAAAAAAAAAAAAAAAAAAAAAAAAAAAAAAAAAAAAAAAAAAAAAAAAAAAAAAAAAAAAAAAAAAAAAAAAAAAAAAAAAAAAAAAAAAAAAAAAAAAAAAAAAAAAAAAAAAAAAAAAAAAAAAAAAAAAAAAAAAAAAAAAAAAAAAAAAAAAAAAAAAAAAAAAAAAAAAAAAAAAAAAAAAAAAAAAAAAAAAAAAAAAAAAAAAAAAAAAAAAAAAAAAAAAAAAAAAAAAAAAAAAAAAAAAAAAAAAAAAAAAAAAAAAAAAAAAAAAAAAAAAAAAAAAAAAAAAAAAAAAAAAAAAAAAAAAAAAAAAAAAAAAAAAAAAAAAAAAAAAAAAAAAAAAAAAAAAAAAAAAAAAAAAAAAAAAAAAAAAAAAAAAAAAAAAAAAAAAAAAAAAAAAAAAAAAAAAAAAAAAAAAAAAAAAAAAAAAAAAAAAAAAAAAAAAAAAAAAAAAAAAAAAAAAAAAAAAAAAAAAAAAAAAAAAAAAAAAAAAAAAAAAAAAAAAAAAAAAAAAAAAAAAAAAAAAAAAAAAAAAAAAAAAAAAAAAAAAAAAAAAAAAAAAAAAAAAAAAAAAAAAAAAAAAAAAAAAAAAAAAAAAAAAAAAAAAAAAAAAAAAAAAAAAAAAAAAAAAAAAAAAAAAAAAAAAAAAAAAAAAAAAAAAAAAAAAAAAAAAAAAAAAAAAAAAAAAAAAAAAAAAAAAAAAAAAAAAAAAAAAAAAAAAAAAAAAAAAAAAAAAAAAAAAAAAAAAAAAAAAAAAAAAAAAAAAAAAAAAAAAAAAAAAAAAAAAAAAAAAAAAAAAAAAAAAAAAAAAAAAAAAAAAAAAAAAAAAAAAAAAAAAAAAAAAAAAAAAAAAAAAAAAAAAAAAAAAAAAAAAAAAAAAAAAAAAAAAAAAAAAAAAAAAAAAAAAAAAAAAAAAAAAAAAAAAAAAAAAAAAAAAAAAAAAAAAAAAAAAAAAAAAAAAAAAAAAAAAAAAAAAAAAAAAAAAAAAAAAAAAAAAAAAAAAAAAAAAAAAAAAAAAAAAAAAAAAAAAAAAAAAAAAAAAAAAAAAAAAAAAAAAAAAAAAAAAAAAAAAAAAAAAAAAAAAAAAAAAAAAAAAAAAAAAAAAAAAAAAAAAAAAAAAAAAAAAAAAAAAAAAAAAAAAAAAAAAAAAAAAAAAAAAAAAAAAAAAAAAAAAAAAAAAAAAAAAAAAAAAAAAAAAAAAAAAAAAAAAAAAAAAAAAAAAAAAAAAAAAAAAAAAAAAAAAAAAAAAAAAAAAAAAAAAAAAAAAAAAAAAAAAAAAAAAAAAAAAAAAAAAAAAAAAAAAAAAAAAAAAAAAAAAAAAAAAAAAAAAAAAAAAAAAAAAAAAAAAAAAAAAAAAAAAAAAAAAAAAAAAAAAAAAAAAAAAAAAAAAAAAAAAAAAAAAAAAAAAAAAAAAAAAAAAAAAAAAAAAAAAAAAAAAAAAAAAAAAAAAAAAAAAAAAAAAAAAAAAAAAAAAAAAAAAAAAAAAAAAAAAAAAAAAAAAAAAAAAAAAAAAAAAAAAAAAAAAAAAAAAAAAAAAAAAAAAAAAAAAAAAAAAAAAAAAAAAAAAAAAAAAAAAAAAAAAAAAAAAAAAAAAAAAAAAAAAAAAAAAAAAAAAAAAAAAAAAAAAAAAAAAAAAAAAAAAAAAAAAAAAAAAAAAAAAAAAAAAAAAAAAAAAAAAAAAAAAAAAAAAAAAAAAAAAAAAAAAAAAAAAAAAAAAAAAAAAAAAAAAAAAAAAAAAAAAAAAAATAAAAAAAAAAAAAAAAAAAAAAAAAAAAAAAAAAAAAAAAAAAAAAAAAAAAAAAAAAAAAAAAAAAAAAAAAAAAAAAAAAAAAAAAAAAAAAAAAAAAAAAAAAAAAATAAAAAAAAAAAAAAAAAAAAAAAAAAAAAAAAAAAAAAAAAAAAAAAAAAAAAAAAAAAAAAAAAAAAAAAAAAAAAAAAAAAAAAAAAAAAAAAAAAAAAAAAAAAAAAAAAAAAAAAAAAAAAAAAAAAAAAAAAAAAAAAAAAAAAAAAAAAAAAAAAAAAAAAAAAAAAAAAAAAAAAAAAAAAAAAAAAAAAAAAAAAAAAAAAAAAAAAAAAAAAAAAAAAAAAAAAAAAAAAAAAAAAAAAAAAAAAAAAAAAAAAAAAAAAAAAAAAAAAAAAAAAAAAAAAAAAAAAAAAAAAAAAAAAAAAAAAAAAAAAAAAAAAAAAAAAAAAAAAAAAAAAAAAAAAAAAAAAAAAAAAAAAAAAAAAAAAAAAAAAAAAAAAAAAAAAAAAAAAAAAAAAAAAAAAAAAAAAAAAAAAAAAAAAAAAAAAAAAAAAAAAAAAAAAAAAAAAAAAAAAAAAAAAAAAAAAAAAAAAAAAAAAAAAAAAAAAAAAAAAAAAAAAAAAAAAAAAAAAAAAAAAAAAAAAAAAAAAAAAAAAAAAAAAAAAAAAAAAAAAAAAAAAAAAAAAAAAAAAAAAAAAAAAAAAAAAAAAAAAAAAAAAAAAAAAAAAAAAAAAAAAAAAAAAAAAAAAAAAAAAAAAAAAAAAAAAAAAAAAAAAAAAAAAAAAAAAAAAAAAAAAAAAAAAAAAAAAAAAAAAAAAAAAAAAAAAAAAAAAAAAAAAAAAAAAAAAAAAAAAAAAAAAAATAAAAAAAAAAAAAAAAAAAAAAAAAAAAAAAAAAAAAAAAAAAAAAAAAAAAAAAAAAAAAAAAAAAAAAAAAAAAAAAAAAAAAAAAAAAAAAAAAAAAAAAAAAAAAAAAAAAAAAAAAAAAAAAAAAAAAAAAAAAAAAAAAAAAAAAAAAAAAAAAAAAAAAAAAAAAAAAAAAAAAAAAAAAAAAAAAAAAAAAAAAAAAAAAAAAAAAAAAAAAAAAAAAAAAAAAAAAAAAAAAAAAAAAAAAAAAAAAAAAAAAAAAAAAAAAAAAAAAAAAAAAAAAAAAAAAAAAAAAAAAAAAAAAAAAAAAAAAAAAAAAAAAAAAAAAAAAAAAAAAAAAAAAAAAAAAAAAAAAAAAAAAAAAAAAAAAAAAAAAAAAAAAAAAAAAAAAAAAAAAAAAAAAAAAAAAAAAAAAAAAAAAAAAAAAAAAAAAAAAAAAAAAAAAAAAAAAAAAAAAAAAAAAAAAAAAAAAAAAAAAAAAAAAAAAAAAAAAAAAAAAAAAAAAAAAAAAAAAAAAAAAAAAAAAAAAAAAAAAAAAAAAAAAAAAAAAAAAAAAAAAAAAAAAAAAAAAAAAAAAAAAAAAAAAAAAAAAAAAAAAAAAAAAAAAAAAAAAAAAAAAAAAAAAAAAAAAAAAAAAAAAAAAAAAAAAAAAAAAAAAAAAAAAAAAAAAAAAAAAAAAAAAAAAAAAAAAAAAAAAAAAAAAAAAAAAAAAAAAAAAAAAAAAAAAAAAAAAAAAAAAAAAAAAAAAAAAAAAAAAAAAAAAAAAAAAAAAAAAAAAAAAAAAAAAAAAAAAAAAAAAAAAAAAAAAAAAAAAAAAAAAAAAAAAAAAAAAAAAAAAAAAAAAAAAAAAAAAAAAAAAAAAAAAAAAAAAAAAAAAAAAAAAAAAAAAAAAAAAAAAAAAAAAAAAAAAAAAAAAAAAAAAAAAAAAAAAAAAAAAAAAAAAAAAAAAAAAAAAAAAAAAAAAAAAAAAAAAAAAAAAAAAAAAAAAAAAAAAAAAAAAAAAAAAAAAAAAAAAAAAAAAAAAAAAAAAAAAAAAAAAAAAAAAAAAAAAAAAAAAAAAAAAAAAAAAAAAAAAAAAAAAAAAAAAAAAAAAAAAAAAAAAAAAAAAAAAAAAAAAAAAAAAAAAAAAAAAAAAAAAAAAAAAAAAAAAAAAAAAAAAAAAAAAAAAAAAAAAAAAAAAAAAAAAAAAAAAAAAAAAAAAAAAAAAAAAAAAAAAAAAAAAAAAAAAAAAAAAAAAAAAAAAAAAAAAAAAAAAAAAAAAAAAAAAAAAAAAAAAAAAAAAAAAAAAAAAAAAAAAAAAAAAAAAAAAAAAAAAAAAAAAAAAAAAAAAAAAAAAAAAAAAAAAAAAAAAAAAAAAAAAAAAAAAAAAAAAAAAAAAAAAAAAAAAAAAAAAAAAAAAAAAAAAAAAAAAAAAAAAAAAAAAAAAAAAAAAAAAAAAAAAAAAAAAAAAAAAAAAAAAAAAAAAAATAAAAAAAAAAAAAAAAAAAAAAAAAAAAAAAAAAAAAAAAAAAAAAAAAAAAAAAAAAAAAAAAAAAAAAAAAAAAAAAAAAAAAAAAAAAAAAAAAAAAAAAAAAAAAAAAAAAAAAAAAAAAAAAAAAAAAAAAAAAAAAAAAAAAAAAAAAAAAAAAAAAAAAAAAAAAAAAAAAAAAAAAAAAAAAAAAAAAAAAAAAAAAAAAAAAAAAAAAAAAAAAAAAAAAAAAAAAAAAAAAAAAAAAAAAAAAAAAAAAAAAAAAAAAAAAAAAAAAAAAAAAAAAAAAAAAAAAAAAAAAAAAAAAAAAAAAAAAAAAAAAAAAAAAAAAAAAAAAAAAAAAAAAAAAAAAAAAAAAAAAAAAAAAAAAAAAAAAAAAAAAAAAAAAAAAAAAAAAAAAAAAAAAAAAAAAAAAAAAAAAAAAAAAAAAAAAAAAAAAAAAAAAAAAAAAAAAAAAAAAAAAAAAAAAAAAAAAAAAAAAAAAAAAAAAAAAAAAAAAAAAAAAAAAAAAAAAAAAAAAAAAAAAAAAAAAAAAAAAAAAAAAAAAAAAAAAAAAAAAAAAAAAAAAAAAAAAAAAAAAAAAAAAAAAAAAAAAAAAAAAAAAAAAAAAAAAAAAAAAAAAAAAAAAAAAAAAAAAAAAAAAAAAAAAAAAAAAAAAAAAAAAAAAAAAAAAAAAAAAAAAAAAAAAAAAAAAAAAAAAAAAAAAAAAAAAAAAAAAAAAAAAAAAAAAAAAAAAAAATAAAAAAAAAAAAAAAAAAAAAAAAAAAAAAAAAAAAAAAAAAAAAAAAAAAAAAAAAAAAAAAAAAAAAAAAAAAAAAAAAAAAAAAAAAAAAAAAAAAAAAAAAAAAAAAAAAAAAAAAAAAAAAAAAAAAAAAAAAAAAAAAAAAAAAAAAAAAAAAAAAAAAAAAAAAAAAAAAAAAAAAAAAAAAAAAAAAAAAAAAAAAAAAAAAAAAAAAAAAAAAAAAAAAAAAAAAAAAAAAAAAAAAAAAAAAAAAAAAAAAAAAAAAAAAAAAAAAAAAAAAAAAAAAAAAAAAAAAAAAAAAAAAAAAAAAAAAAAAAAAAAAAAAAAAAAAAAAAAAAAAAAAAAAAAAAAAAAAAAAAAAAAAAAAAAAAAAAAAAAAAAAAAAAAAAAAAAAAAAAAAAAAAAAAAAAAAAAAAAAAAAAAAAAAAAAAAAAAAAAAAAAAAAAAAAAAAAAAAAAAAAAAAAAAAAAAAAAAAAAAAAAAAAAAAAAAAAAAAAAAAAAAAAAAAAAAAAAAAAAAAAAAAAAAAAAAAAAAAAAAAAAAAAAAAAAAAAAAAAAAAAAAAAAAAAAAAAAAAAAAAAAAAAAAAAAAAAAAAAAAAAAAAAAAAAAAAAAAAAAAAAAAAAAAAAAAAAAAAAAAAAAAAAAAAAAAAAAAAAAAAAAAAAAAAAAAAAAAAAAAAAAAAAAAAAAAAAAAAAAAAAAAAAAAAAAAAAAAAAAAAAAAAAAAAAAAAAAAAAAAAAAAAAAAAAAAAAAAAAAAAAAAAAAAAAAAAAAAAAAAAAAAAAAAAAAAAAAAAAAAAAAAAAAAAAAAAAAAAAAAAAAAAAAAAAAAAAAAAAAAAAAAAAAAAAAAAAAAAAAAAAAAAAAAAAAAAAAAAAAAAAAAAAAAAAAAAAAAAAAAAAAAAAAAAAAAAAAAAAAAAAAAAAAAAAAAAAAAAAAAAAAAAAAAAAAAAAAAAAAAAAAAAAAAAAAAAAAAAAAAAAAAAAAAAAAAAAAAAAAAAAAAAAAAAAAAAAAAAAAAAAAAAAAAAAAAAAAAAAAAAAAAAAAAAAAAAAAAAAAAAAAAAAAAAAAAAAAAAAAAAAAAAAAAAAAAAAAAAAAAAAAAAAAAAAAAAAAAAAAAAAAAAAAAAAAAAAAAAAAAAAAAAAAAAAAAAAAAAAAAAAAAAAAAAAAAAAAAAAAAAAAAAAAAAAAAAAAAAAAAAAAAAAAAAAAAAAAAAAAAAAAAAAAAAAAAAAAAAAAAAAAAAAAAAAAAAAAAAAAAAAAAAAAAAAAAAAAAAAAAAAAAAAAATAAAAAAAAAAAAAAAAAAAAAAAAAAAAAAAAAAAAAAAAAAAAAAAAAAAAAAAAAAAAAAAAAAAAAAAAAAAAAAAAAAAAAAAAAAAAAAAAAAAAAAAAAAAAAAAAAAAAAAAAAAAAAAAAAAAAAAAAAAAAAAAAAAAAAAAAAAAAAAAAAAAAAAAAAAAAAAAAAAAAAAAAAAAAAAAAAAAAAAAAAAAAAAAAAAAAAAAAAAAAAAAAAAAAAAAAAAAAAAAAAAAAAAAAAAAAAAAAAAAAAAAAAAAAAAAAAAAAAAAAAAAAAAAAAAAAAAAAAAAAAAAAAAAAAAAAAAAAAAAAAAAAAAAAAAAAAAAAAAAAAAAAAAAAAAAAAAAAAAAAAAAAAAAAAAAAAAAAAAAAAAAAAAAAAAAAAAAAAAAAAAAAAAAAAAAAAAAAAAAAAAAAAAAAAAAAAAAAAAAAAAAAAAAAAAAAAAAAAAAAAAAAAAAAAAAAAAAAAAAAAAAAAAAAAAAAAAAAAAAAAAAAAAAAAAAAAAAAAAAAAAAAAAAAAAAAAAAAAAAAAAAAAAAAAAAAAAAAAAAAAAAAAAAAAAAAAAAAAAAAAAAAAAAAAAAAAAAAAAAAAAAAAAAAAAAAAAAAAAAAAAAAAAAAAAAAAAAAAAAAAAAAAAAAAAAAAAAAAAAAAAAAAAAAAAAAAAAAAAAAAAAAAAAAAAAAAAAAAAAAAAAAAAAAAAAAAAAAAAAAAAAAAAAAAAAAAAAAAAAAAAAAAAAAAAAAAAAAAAAAAAAAAAAAAAAAAAAAAAAAAAAAAAAAAAAAAAAAAAAAAAAAAAAAAAAAAAAAAAAAAAAAAAAAAAAAAAAAAAAAAAAAAAAAAAAAAAAAAAAAAAAAAAAAAAAAAAAAAAAAAAAAAAAAAAAAAAAAAAAAAAAAAAAAAAAAAAAAAAAAAAAAAAAAAAAAAAAAAAAAAAAAAAAAAAAAAAAAAAAAAAAAAAAAAAAAAAAAAAAAAAAAAAAAAAAAA
The DNA here is from genome assembly GCF_030409925.1 of Paenimyroides ceti. Classification (NCBI taxonomy): domain Bacteria; kingdom Pseudomonadati; phylum Bacteroidota; class Flavobacteriia; order Flavobacteriales; family Flavobacteriaceae; genus Paenimyroides; species Paenimyroides ceti. The sequence goes on along the minus strand of NZ_JAUFQU010000093.1, from coordinate 25,364 downwards.
AAAAAAAAAAAAAAAAAAAAAAAAAAAAAAAAAAAAAAAAAAAAAAAAAAAAAAAAAAAAAAAAAAAAAAAAAAAAAAAAAAAAAAAAAAAAAAAAAAAAAAAAAAAAAAAAAAAAAAAAAAAAAAAAAAAAAAAAAAAAAAAAAAAAAAAAAAAAAAAAAAAAAAAAAAAAAAAAAAAAAAAAAAAAAAAAAAAAAAAAAAAAAAAAAAAAAAAAAAAAAAAAAAAAAAAAAAAAAAAAAAAAAAAAAAAAAAAAAAAAAAAAAAAAAAAAAAAAAAAAAAAAAAAAAAAAAAAAAAAAAAAAAAAAAAAAAAAAAAAAAAAAAAAAAAAAAAAAAAAAAAAAAAAAAAAAAAAAAAAAAAAAAAAAAAAAAAAAAAAAAAAAAAAAAAAAAAAAAAAAAAAAAAAAAAAAAAAAAAAAAAAAAAAAAAAAAAAAAAAAAAAAAAAAAAAAAAAAAAAAAAAAAAAAAAAAAAAAAAAAAAAAAAAAAAAAAAAAAAAAAAAAAAAAAAAAAAAAAAAAAAAAAAAAAAAAAAAAAAAAAAAAAAAAAAAAAAAAAAAAATAAAAAAAAAAAAAAAAAAAAAAAAAAAAAAAAAAAAAAAAAAAAAAAAAAAAAAAAAAAAAAAAAAAAAAAAAAAAAAAAAAAAAAAAAAAAAAAAAAAAAAAAAAAAAAAAAAAAAAAAAAAAAAAAAAAAAAAAAAAAAAAAAAAAAAAAAAAAAAAAAAAAAAAAAAAAAAAAAAAAAAAAAAAAAAAAAAAAAAAAAAAAAAAAAAAAAAAAAAAAAAAAAAAAAAAAAAAAAAAAAAAAAAAAAAAAAAAAAAAAAAAAAAAAAAAAAAAAAAAAAAAAAAAAAAAAAAAAAAAAAAAAAAAAAAAAAAAAAAAAAAAAAAAAAAAAAAAAAAAAAAAAAAAAAAAAAAAAAAAAAAAAAAAAAAAAAAAAAAAAAAAAAAAAAAAAAAAAAAAAAAAAAAAAAAAAAAAAAAAAAAAAAAAAAAAAAAAAAAAAAAAAAAAAAAAAAAAAAAAAAAAAAAAAAAAAAAAAAAAAAAAAAAAAAAAAAAAAAAAAAAAAAAAAAAAAAAAAAAAAAAAAAAAAAAAAAAAAAAAAAAAAAAAAAAAAAAAAAAAAAAAAAAAAAAAAAAAAAAAAAAAAAAAAAAAAAAAAAAAAAAAAAAAAAAAAAAAAAAAAAAAAAAAAAAAAAAAAAAAAAAAAAAAAAAAAAAAAAAAAAAAAAAAAAAAAAAAAAAAAAAAAAAAAAAAAAAAAAAAAAAAAAAAAAAAAAAAAAAAAAAAAAAAAAAAAAAAAAAAAAAAAAAAAAAAAAAAAAAAAAAAAAAAAAAAAAAAAAAAAAAAAAAAAAAAAAAAAAAAAAAAAAAAAAAAAAAAAAAAAAAAAAAAAAAAAAAAAAAAAAAAAAAAAAAAAAAAAAAAAAAAAAAAAAAAAAAAAAAAAAAAAAAAAAAAAAAAAAAAAAAAAAAAAAAAAAAAAAAAAAAAAAAAAAAAAAAAAAAAAAAAAAAAAAAAAAAAAAAAAAAAAAAAAAAAAAAAAAAAAAAAAAAAAAAAAAAAAAAAAAAAAAAAAAAAAAAAAAAAAAAAAAAAAAAAAAAAAAAAAAAAAAAAAAAAAAAAAAAAAAAAAAAAAAAAAAAAAAAAAAAAAAAAAAAAAAAAAAAAAAAAAAAAAAAAAAAAAAAAAAAAAAAAAAAAAAAAAAAAAAAAAAAAAAAAAAAAAAAAAAAAAAAAAAAAAAAAAAAAAAAAAAAAAAAAAAAAAAAAAAAAAAAAAAAAAAAAAAAAAAAAAAAAAAAAAAAAAAAAAAAAAAAAAAAAAAAAAAAAAAAAAAAAAAAAAAAAAAAAAAAAAAAAAAAAAAAAAAAAAAAAAAAAAAAAAAAAAAAAAAAAAAAAAAAAAAAAAAAAAAAAAAAAAAAAAAAAAAAAAAAAAAAAAAAAAAAAAAAAAAAATAAAAAAAAAAAAAAAAAAAAAAAAAAAAAAAAAAAAAAAAAAAAAAAAAAAAAAAAAAAAAAAAAAAAAAAAAAAAAAAAAAAAAAAAAAAAAAAAAAAAAAAAAAAAAAAAAAAAAAAAAAAAAAAAAAAAAAAAAAAAAAAAAAAAAAAAAAAAAAAAAAAAAAAAAAAAAAAAAAAAAAAAAAAAAAAAAAAAAAAAAAAAAAAAAAAAAAAAAAAAAAAAAAAAAAAAAAAAAAAAAAAAAAAAAAAAAAAAAAAAAAAAAAAAAAAAAAAAAAAAAAAAAAAAAAAAAAAAAAAAAAAAAAAAAAAAAAAAAAAAAAAAAAAAAAAAAAAAAAAAAAAAAAAAAAAAAAAAAAAAAAAAAAAAAAAAAAAAAAAAAAAAAAAAAAAAAAAAAAAAAAAAAAAAAAAAAAAAAAAAAAAAATAAAAAAAAAAAAAAAAAAAAAAAAAAAAAAAAAAAAAAAAAAAAAAAAAAAAAAAAAAAAAAAAAAAAAAAAAAAAAAAAAAAAAAAAAAAAAAAAAAAAAAAAAAAAAAAAAAAAAAAAAAAAAAAAAAAAAAAAAAAAAAAAAAAAAAAAAAAAAAAAAAAAAAAAAAAAAAAAAAAAAAAAAAAAAAAAAAAAAAAAAAAAAAAAAAAAAAAAAAAAAAAAAAAAAAAAAAAAAAAAAAAAAAAAAAAAAAAAAAAAAAAAAAAAAAAAAAAAAAAAAAAAAAAAAAAAAAAAAAAAAAAAAAAAAAAAAAAAAAAAAAAAAAAAAAAAAAAAAAAAAAAAAAAAAAAAAAAAAAAAAATAAAAAAAAAAAAAAAAAAAAAAAAAAAAAAAAAAAAAAAAAAAAAAAAAAAAAAAAAAAAAAAAAAAAAAAAAAAAAAAAAAAAAAAAAAAAAAAAAAAAAAAAAAAAAAAAAAAAAAAAAAAAAAAAA
>NZ_JAUFQU010000093.1:12500-17500 GCF_030409925.1 Paenimyroides ceti | reverse complement strand
AAAAAAAAAAAAAAAAAAAAAAAAAAAAAAAAAAAAAAAAAAAAAAAAAAAAAAAAAAAAAAAAAAAAAAAAAAAAAAAAAAAAAAAAATAAAAAAAAAAAAAAAAAAAAAAAAAAAAAAAAAAAAAAAAAAAAAAAAAAAAAAAAAAAAAAAAAAAAAAAAAAAAAAAAAAAAAAAAAAAAAAAAAAAAAAAAAAAAAAAAAAAAAAAAAAAAAAAAAAAAAAAAAAAAAAAAAAAAAAAAAAAAAAAAAAAAAAAAAAAAAAAAAAAAAAAAAAAAAAAAAAAAAAAAAAAAAAAAAAAAAAAAAAAAAAAAAAAAAAAAAAAAAAAAAAAAAAAAAAAAAAAAAAAAAAAAAAAAAAAAAAAAAAAAAAAAAAAAAAAAAAAAAAAAAAAAAAAAAAAAAAAAAAAAAAAAAAAAAAAAAAAAAAAAAAAAAAAAAAAAAAAAAAAAAAAAAAAAAAAAAAAAAAAAAAAAAAAAAAAAAAAAAAAAAAAAAAAAAAAAAAAAAAAAAAAAAAAAAAAAAAAAAAAAAAAAAAATAAAAAAAAAAAAAAAAAAAAAAAAAATAAAAAAAAAAAAAAAAAAAAAAAAAAAAAAAAAAAAAAAAAAAAAAAAAAAAAAAAAAAAAAAAAAAAAAAAAAAAAAAAAAAAAAAAAAAAAAAAAAAAAAAAAAAAAAAAAAAAAAAAAAAAAAAAAAAAAAAAAAAAAAAAAAAAAAAAAAAAAAAAAAAAAAAAAAAAAAAAAAAAAAAAAAAAAAAAAAAAAAAAAAAAAAAAAAAAAAAAAAAAAAAAAAAAAAAAAAAAAAAAAAAAAAAAAAAAAAAAAAAAAAAAAAAAAAAAAAAAAAAAAAAAAAAAAAAAAAAAAAAAAAAAAAAAAAAAAAAAAAAAAAAAAAAAAAAAAAAAAAAAATAAAAAAAAAAAAAAAAAAAAAAAAAAAAAAAAAAAAAAAAAAAAAAAAAAAAAAAAAAAAAAAAAAAAAAAAAAAAAAAAAAAAAAAAAAAAAAAAAAAAAAAAAAAAAAAAAAAAAAATAAAAAAAAAAAAAAAAAAAAAAAAAAAAAAAAAAAAAAAAAAAAAAAAAAAAAAAAAAAAAAAAAAAAAAAAAAAAAAAAAAAAAAAAAAAAAAAAAAAAAAAAAAAAAAAAAAAAAAAAAAAAAAAAAAAAAAAAAAATAAAAAAAAAAAAAAAAAATAAAAAAAAAAAAAAAAAAAAAAAAAAAAAAAAAAAAAAAAAAAAAAAAAAAAAAAAAAAAAAAAAAAAAAAAAAAAAAAAAAAAAAAAAAAAAAAAAAAAAAAAAAAAAAAAAAAAAAAAAAAAAAAAAAAAAAAAAAAAAAAAAAAAAAAAAAAAAAAAAAAAAAAAAAAAAAAAAAAAAAAAAAAAAAAAAAAAAAAAAAAAAAAATAAAAAAAAAAAAAAAAAAAAAAAAAAAAAAAAAAAATAAAAAAAAAAAAAAAAAAAAAAAAATAAAAAAAAAAAAAAAAAAAAAAAAAAAAAAAAAAAAAAAAAAAAAAAAAAAAAAAAAAAAAAAAAAAAAAAAAAAAAAAAAAAAAAAAAAAAAAAAAAAAAAAAAAAAAAAAAAAAAAAAAAAAAAAAAAAAAAAAAAATAAAAAAATAAAAAAAAAAAAAAAAAAAAATAAAAAAAAAAAAAAAAAAAAAAAAAAAAAAAAAAAAAAAAAAAAAAAAAAAAAAAAAAAAAAAAAAAAAAAAAAAAAAAAAAAAAAAAAAAAAAAAAAAAAAAAAAAAAAAAAAAAAAAAAAAAAAAAAAAAAAAAAAAAAAAAAAAAAAAAAAAAAAAAAAAAAAAAAAAAAAAAAAAAAAAAAAAAAAAAAAAAAAAAAATAAAAAAAAAAAAAAAAAAAAAAAAAAAAAAAAATAAAAAAAAAAAAAAAAAAAAAAAAAAAAAAAAAAAAAAAAAAAAAAAAAAAAAAAAAAAAAAAAAAAAAAAAAAAAAAAAAAAAAAAAAAAAAAAAAAAAAAAAAAAAAAAAAAAAAAAAAAAAAAAAAAAAAAAAAAAAAAAAAAAAAAAAAAAAAAAAAAAAAAAAAAAAAAAAAAAAAAAAAAAAAAAAAAAAAAAAAAAAAAAAAAAAAAAAAAAAAAAAAAAAAAAATAAAAAAAAAAAAAAAAAAAAAAAAAAAAAAAAAAAAAAAAAAAAAAAAAAAAAAAAAAAAAAAAAAAAAAAAAAAAAAAAAAAAAAAAAAAAAAAAAAAAAAAAAAAAAAAAAAAAAAAAAAAAAAAAAAAAAAAAAAAAAAAAAAAAAAAAAAAAAAAAAAAAAAAAAAAAAAAAAAAAAAAAAAAAAAAAAAAAAAAAAAAAAAAAAAAAAAAAAAAAAAAAAAAAAAAAAAAAAAAAAAAAAAAAAAAAAAAAAAAAAAAAAAAAAAAAAAATAAAAAAAAAAAAAAAAAAAAAAAAAAAAAAAAAAAAAAAAAAAAAAAAAATAAAAAAAAAAAAAAAAAAAAAAAAAAAAAAAAAAAAAAAAAAAAAAAAAAAAAATAAAAAAAAAAAAAAAAAAAAAAAAAAAAAAAAAAAAAAAAAAATAAAAAAAAAAAAAAAAAAAAAAAAAAAAAAAAAAAAAAAAAAAAAAAAAAAAAAAAAAAAAAAAAAAAAAAAAAAAAAAAAAAAAAAAAAAAAAAAAAAAAAAAAAAAAAAAAAAAAAAAAAAAAAAAAAAAAAAAAAAAAAAAAAAAAAAAAAAAAAAAAAAAAAAAAAAAAAAAAATAAAAAAAAAAAAAAAAAAAAAAAAAAAAAAAAAAAAAAAAAAAAAAAAAAAAAAAAAAAAAAAAAAAAAAAAAAAAAAAAAAAAAAAAAAAAAAAAAAAAAAAAAAAAAAAAAAAAAAAAAAAAAAAAAATAAAAAAAAAAAAAAAAAAAAAAAAAAATAAAAAAAAAAAAAAAAAAAAAAAAAAAAAAAAAAAAAAAAAAAAAAAAAAAAAAAAAAAAAAAAAAAAAAAAATAAAAAAAAAAAAAAAAAAAAAAAAAAAAAAAAAAAAAAAAAAAAAAAATAAAAAAAAAAAAAAAAAAAAAAAAAAAAAAAAAAAAAAAAAAAAAAAAAAAAAAAAAAAAAAAAAAAAAAAAAAAAAAAAAAAAAAAAAAAAAAAAAAAAAAAAAAAAAAAAAAAAAAAAAAAAAAAAAAAAAAAAAAAAAAAAAAAAAAAAAAAAAAAAAAAAAAAAAAAAAAAAAAAAAAAAAAAAAAAAAAAAAAAAAAAAAAAAAAAAAAAAAAAAAAAAAAAAAAAAAAAAAAAAAAAAAAAAAAAAAAAAAAAAAAAAAAAAAAAAAAAAAAAAAAAAAAAAAAAAAAAAAAAAAAAAAAAAAAAAAAAAAAAAAAAAAAAAAAAAAAAATAAAAAAAAAAAAAAAAAAAAAAAAAAAAAAAAAAAAAAAAAAAAAAAAAAAAAAAAAAAAAAAAAAAAAAAAAAAAAAAAAAAAAAAAAAAAAAAAAAAAAAAATAAAAAAAAAAAAAAAAAAAAAAAAAAAAAAAAAAAAAAAAAAAAAAAAAAAAAAAAAAAAAAAAAAAAAAAAAAAAAAAAAAAAAAAAAAAAAAAAAAAAAAAAAAAAAAAAAAAAAAAAAAAAAAAAAAAAAAAAAAAAAAAAAAAAAAAAAAAAAAAAAAAAAAAAAAAAAAAAAAATAAAAAAAAAAAAAAAAAAAAAAAAAAAAAAAAAAAAAAAAAAAATAAAAAAAAAAAAAAATAAAAAAAAAAAAAAAAAAAAAAAAAAAAAAAAAAAAAAAAAAAAAAAAAAAAAAAAAAAAAAAAAAAAAAAAAAAAAAAAAAAAAAAAAAAAAAAAAAAAAAAAAAAAAAAAAAAAAAAAAAAAAAAAAAAAAAAAAAAAAAAAAAAAAAAAAAAAAAAAAAAAAAAAAAAAAAAAAAAAAAAAAAAAAAAAAAAAAAAAAAAAAAAAAAAAAAAAAAAAAAAAAAAAAAAAAAAAAAAAAAAAAAAAAAAAAAAAAAAAAAAAAAAAAAAAAAAAAAAAAAAAAAAAAAAAAAAAAAAAAAAAAAAAAAAAAAAAAAAAAAAAAAAAAAAAAAAAAAAAAAAAAAAAAAATAAAAAAAAAAAAAAAATAAAAAAAAAAAAAAAAAAAAAAAAAAAAAAAAAAAAAAAAAAAAAAAAAAAAAAAAAAAAAAAAAAAAAAAAAAAAAAAAAAAAAAAAAAAAAAAAAAAAAAAAAAAAAAAAAAAAAAAAAAAAAAAAAAAAAAAAAAAAAAAAAAAAAAAAAAAAAAAAAAAAAAAAAAAAAAAAAAAAAAAAAAAAAAAAAAAAAAAAAAAAAAAAAAAAAAAAAAAAAAAAAAAAAAAAAAAAAAAAAAAAAAAAAAAAAAAAAAAAAAAAAAAAAAAAAAAAAAAAAAAAAAAAAAAAAAAAAAAAACAAAAAAAAAAAAAAAAAAAAAAAAAAAAAAAAAAAAAAAAAAAAAAAAAAAAAAAAAAAAAAAAAAAAAAAAAAAAAAAAAAAAAAAAAAAAAAAAAAAAAAAAAAAAAAAAAAAAAAAAAAAAAAAAAAAAAAAAAAAAAAAAAAAAAAAAAAAAAAAAAAAAAAAAAAAAAAAAAAAAAAAAAAAAAAAAAAAAAAAAAAAAAAAAAAAAAAAAAAAAAAAAAAAAAAAAAAAAAAAAAAAAAAAAAAAAAAAAAAAAAAAAAAAAAAAAAAAAAAAAAAAAAAAAAAAAAAAAAAAAAAAAAAAAAAAAAAAAAAAAAAAAAAAAAAAAAAAAAAAAAAAAAAAAAAAAAAAAATAAAAAAAAAAAAAAAAAAAAAAAAAAAATAAAAAAAAAAAAAAAAAAAAAAAAAAAAAAAAAAAAAAAAAAAAAAAAAAAAAAAAAAAAAAAAAAAAAAAAAAAAAAAAAAAAAAAAAAAAAAAAAAAAAAAAAAAAAAAAAAAAAAAAAAAAAAAAAAAAAAAAAAAAAAAAAAAAAAAAAAAAAAAAAAAAAAAAAAAAAAAAAAAAAAAAAAAAAAAAAATAAAAAAATAAAAAAAAAAAAAAAAATAAAAAAAAAAAAAAAAAAAAAAAAAAAAAAAAAAAAAAAAAAAAAAAAAAAAA
>NZ_JAUFQU010000092.1:0-15589 GCF_030409925.1 Paenimyroides ceti | reverse complement strand
TTTCCATTTTTGAATAATCAAGGCTTCTCCCATCTACACGCGGCGGAGTTCCTGTCTTCATACGACCAGCTTCAAAACCTATTTTCAACAGATCTTCAGTAATACCAAATGAAGCCCCCTCACCTGCTCGGCCACCACCAAATTGTTTTTCTCCAATATAATCAAACCATTTAGAAAAGTTCCATTGGTCAGTACAATTGTCTTTGCTTTTATCTCTATCCCCGATTGGTTTTTACACCAACTACTTTATGGTTTTCTACCAAAACGCTTGAAATCATTTCCTGATAAAAATCGAGATTTGAGTATTTTCCAACATGATTCTCCATGTTTCAGCAAAGCGCATTCGATCACTCTGAACTCTTGGTGACCACATAGCAGGTCCTTTAGATTTGTTCAGCATCTTAAACTGAATGGCAGTATTATCAGAAACAATTCCGGAGTATCCTCCCAAAGCATCAATTTCTCTTACTATCTGTCCTTTAGCAATTCCACCCATTGCAGGATTGCAAGACATTTGGGCAATATTTTGTAAACTCATTGTAACCAAAAGAGTTTTCATTCCCATATTAGCTGCGCTGCGGCTGCCTCAGATCCGGCATGACCAGCACCAACAACTATAACATCATATACATCAAACATACTCATTGTTCCACGTGAAACATTAAATTAATTTTTCAAGAAAGTATGCTATTGTTCCACGTGAAACATCTGCATTTTCTCTTCTTCTTTTGAGCGCATTAAGGCTGCTTCTTCTACAGATTTATCTTTGTATCCGCAATAGTGCAATACACCATGAGCCATAACTCGTAATAATTCTTCTTCAAATGATACCTCGAATTCTTTTGCATTCTCTTGTACTCTTTCTAATGAGATAAAAATATCACCTGATATAAGATTTCCTATTGTATAATCAAAACTGATGATATCAGTATAATCATCATGATTCAGATATTCTACATTAATTTTATGAAGATAGGCGTCATCGCAAAAGATATAATTGATCTCACCAGATATTTTGTTTTCTGACTCCACAACAGCATCAATCCAGTTTTCATATTTGGATTCAGACGCTAACTGAAATTCAGTTTCGTAATTAAATAGTACCATTATAAAAAAATATCTACAAAGGTAAACAGAAAATAAAAAGGAAATACTAAAAAATAAATAAAATTTTAAACTAATTATTTGAAAATCAATACAATAGTATATGATACCCATTTTATGCCCTAAATCAAACATAAGTTGTTATCAACATCTTTATAATAAAGAAAAAAGATTTTAAAAATTTAAAAAAAGATTTCTTCTTTATATTGCTTGTTAATTGTTAGCATAAGTTTTTTGAATACGCTTTGTTTATTGACTTATGAATACTTATCAACACTATATCAAATTATAACTGATTGAAAATTAAATACCTTTTATATTATATCAACATTGCGTTAAGGTTAAGTTAATGTTATGAACTGAAAAGTTTAGGGACCAAGTGATGTTGATAAGTACTTAAAATTGTTTGATAATATTCTGAGGATTTTTAAACTTCTCTTGCTTTTGTCTTTCCAATTCTTGTATTGTAATTATTATCTGTATTTCAAAAAAAAGTTGTTTTATTTATTTAAAGTTTTCAACAATTAAATTAATTTCTTAATGTATTGAATACAAGTAACATAACGATAATAATGAACAATGTTAAAATTTAAAGGTAATAATTCATTTTGTTGGTTAATTTTGAGGTCTTTAAAAAACTATATATGAAAACAAATGTATTATTATTAGTGTTGGTTCTTTTACAGTGAACGTATTTTCACAGAAACTAAAGACCGAACAGGGTTCTATAAACAATCTAAAAGGTATTAAGTCTTATAATCTGGTATTTGATTACTCGAATCTGAAAGTGGATAAGTTTGAAACAGAAGAAGCATTTTTGAAAGATAAAATGGCAAAAAGAGAGAAAACGGAACGCATGAAGAATTTAAACAATCCTGGTTTGCGGATCGTAACAATAGATATGAACCTAAATTTATTGAATCGTTTAACAAGCGTTTTGACAATGGCTCTATTAAGGCAGATAAAAATTTATCCTCTGCCACTCATGAAATGCTGATTACAACTACCTGGATCTATCCGGATATAATGTGGGCGTTATGAGACAACCTGCAAAAATCAATGCAACAATTACAGTGTATGATAAAAATAACCCTGCTGACATTCTTTACAAAGCGAGTATTCAAAAAGTAGAAGGTAACGGTACTATGGGTACTGATTATAACAGTGGATACCGTATATCTGAAGGTTATGCTAAACTTGCTAAAATACTCGCAGCAGATCTTAAAAAAGCGAATAAATAATAAAAAAAAAACCGTTACTCAGTAACGGTTTTTTTGGACTTCAAGTATTTTAAACCTTGCGTTTTTGTCATAAAAATTTTACACAACCAACTTATACATAAATTCATTTGATATGTATTTACTCATTTTTATCAAAATCAACAATAGCGATACCGTCTTTAATTCTTAGTGTATAATAGACGTTTTGATCTATAATAGGAAATTCTTTCATCTTAGCAAGAACATCTAAACGTTCCTGCCCTCCAATATATTCACTTGATATATTATCAAATTTATTCAGTCTGATAATTCCCCAACCCAACCATTATTTTCATATATCGGTGCCAGTTGGTAAATAAGCGGCATGGTGCTGAAATTAATCGTGATGTTTCGGTGTGCTGTTTTGTTTACTCCGTTTATAATTACTTTTGCTTACCATGCTCAAACAATTTAGGAGATAGAAGATTGATGATGTAATCGGAAAAATCATCTTGATTTTTTAAGTAAATAGCCAATTGTGACGACATTAAAAAAGAATAATAAATAAACGGTATAAATGAAATTACAGCCATAATATTTTTATAATTACTATTTAATGAAATTGCAAAATAGAGTCCGTAAATACCTACTGCCCAACCAATCATTGCACGTGGAACCCAGCGTGGCTCATATACAAACATATTTACACCTGCCATAAATATTAAAATACAAAAAATTAAAAAAGAGTAATACTTACTTTTATGAGTAAAGATTTATTAAACAGCGCTTTAAAATTATTTTTAAAGTAAATAACGATACTTAAAACACTAAAAAAAAGCAGGATATAAAAAACAAATCGGTAGAAGACAACATTAAAAGTTTTACCAAATCAAGCATGCTGTAAAAACGTTCTTCCAATAGCATTTTAAAATTATCATCAGTAAAGATAAAATCAGCTCTTCTATCTTGCAGCAAGTTTAAATTCTAACCATTTTAAAACTATTTTATAACTAAAAAAACCGATTATGAATGCGCTGGAGGCAATAAGTAAGCTCATTATTGCCGTTTTAAATTGATTGTTCCAAACCTCTTTCAGCAAAAGAAAACACAATATGATGCAATATGACAATGCTGAGGTTTGATACAACCCTAAATAAACATAAAAACACACTTATAACTGATACCGCAAAAAAGATCTTTTTATTATTATAAAATAAAAACGGAACGGCAATGCTCAATATAGATAAGCTGATCGGGATGCAATCGAACCTATATAATATAGTATTTCCAATAAAAACGGACAGGTCAACAGCAGAAAACTACCATAAAAAGCATTAATTTATTGCGAACACCTACAGAATACGAAATTATAAAGCCCGACAACGCCAAAATAACCGCGCTAATCATGTTTGAAAACGGATACAAACTGTACACAACTTCCTTTTGGAAAGATAATAAATGCATTATTTTTGAACTTACAAACCGTCCGTCATGATCCCAGTTATATCCTGCAACCGTTCTGTTTAAATCGTCTATATAATGCGTATTAGCTAAAACAATTGGTAAAACATATAAAATGGCAAGTGCTACTATTGATAGTATATAGGTTTTATTATTTTTAAGAATTTGAATGGATTCTGAAAACGGTTTAGATAAATAATCATTCATGTTTTTTATCGATTTTATGTTTTATAATATAACGTGGTCTGCGTTTGCTTTCTAAGTATGTTCTTCCTAAATATTCGCCTAAAACCGATACCAATTAGTTGAACACCTCCAAAAAAGAGTATGGCAACCATTAACGATGCATAACCCGACGCGTTTATTCCGAAAAAGAGTTTTTCAATAATAATTTTTAGTCCGTATAAGAATGATATAAAGGCAATAAAACTTCCAAAATACGTCCAGACTTTTAAAGGCAGGGTTGAAAAAGACGTGATTCCCTGTACAGCCAATTCCATAATTTAATGTAGTTGAACTTGGTTTTACCTTCTGTACGGCCTGGTCTGCTGTAATTTACTACAGTGGTTTCAAAACCAACCCAGCTCATTAATCCTTTCATAAAAAGCTGGTTTTCCTGTAAACTCACAATTTCATTTACAACCTTGCGGGTCATTAATCTGAAATCGCCTACATTTTCTTCCAGTTTTAAGGTCGACATTTTATTGTTCAACCTGTAAAACCATTGTGCCGAAAATCTTTTTACAACGGTATCGGTTTCTCTGTTGGCTCTCCTTGCCAAAACTACATCTGCCCCTTTTTCGTAAGCGGTAAGCATTTCAAAAATCAATTCAAAAGGATCCTGCAAATCAACATCCATAGGAATCATTAAATCACCTTCGGCATGTTCCACCCGGCAAATAAAGCTGCTTCTTTCCCAAAATTTCTCGAAAAAATTAATGCTTTACAATTTGTATGCTCAGTAATCAAGTGGTTTAGAATGGTTGTGTTTTATCTTTACTTCCATCATCGACAAATAAAACGCTTGCAGAGTATCCTTTATTCACTAAAGCTTCGTTAAATTTCAAAAACGTATTAAAAAAGGTATCAATACTTAATTCTTCGTTATAAACAGGAACAATTATACAGATCTGTTTCATAAATGACTGTAATTATAGGTACAGCCAAAAATACATTTTTTAATTTTACTAAAGTAAAAATAAAAACCGATGGTACTCAATCGGTTTTATTTTCTTTTTCCAGTTGTATCAGATGTGCCATATTCTTTATCACTTTATCGTGTTTTAGAACAAAAGGATTTTCTTTATTCCACACATAACCGCAAGTACGGCGCATATTTTTTCTTTTACATCAGGGTTTTCAGGCTGATGGTAGAAAAGTTCCTGCAAATTTCCTGTATACCATTCTTTTACATACGTTGTAAAAACACTAATGCCTTCTTTCATATAATCGGCATATTCCGTTTCCCAGTTCACCATTTCTCCATGCAGTTGTCGGAATGCCAGTTTAGCAGCCAGTATGCCCGATTCGGTAGCAAAACAGACACCTGAAGAAAATACAGGATCTAAAAATTCCGTACTGTTTCCGGTCATTACAAAACCTTCACCATACATTTGTTTCACAGCAACGGAATAATTGGTCAATTTTTTAGGTTCAAAAAGAAACGGAAGGCTTCCAAAACGTTTGATATAATAATCTGATTTTGAAATTGCATTTTGAAGTGCTTCTGTAGTATTTTCATCTGTTGAAAGAGCATTGATAAAATCCGTAGGACCGACAATACCTACACTGGTATTGCCATTTGAAAAAGGGATGACCCATAACCACACTTCTGTTTCCAGAATATCAAAAGAAATAAGGGTTCCCTCCTCACCTGCCGGTCGGTTAACATCTTTTATATGCGTAAAAATAGCCGAATGAGGATTGAGTTTCGAAGGTTCATCCAAATCCATTAATCGGGGTAAAACCCTTCCGTAACCGCTGGCGTCAATTAGAAACTCAGCTTCAATGATTTTTAGAGCACCTTCTTTTGTACGGATCGTAGTTTTTGAACGCGTACCTTCAAATACTACTTCGATTACTTCACTTTCAAATTCGATGTCAACACCTTTATTTTGTAGTTCATCTGTAATGGCTTTATCAAAATCGGCACGGGGTACCTGCCAGGTCCAGTCCCATCCTTTTCCGAATTTCTTACTGAAATCAAAAATGCATATTTCTTCTCCTCGGATAAACCGAGCACCTAATTTTTTTTCAAATCGGTAGTATCCAGTTTTTCAAATAAACCGCTTCATCGAAATGATCCATCACCCTGGAATCAAACTTTCGCCTACCACGATACGCGGAAATTTCGTTTTTTCAACAATCTTTATATTTATATTCTTTTATGCAGGTATCCGCAGCCACACTTCCGGACGGGCCGCACCGATTATCAACACATCAACATTTTCTGTGGTCATCATATCATATAATTTTAAAAAGATTAAATTTGCTGAAAATTATAGGGTCAAAGTTATTAACTATTTGCCATATTTTCTATTTATTAATTTATCTTTTAGCCGATAATGAACATTATCAATGAATATTTAACGCTGAGTGAATTTTCAAAATCATTTTTGAAAATAAGCAGATTGAAGTCCATCCTGAAGTAACCAGACGCGTGATTGAAAGTTTGAGTTTTTAAGAGACTTTTCATCCAATAAAGTCATTTATGGTGTCAATACAGGTTTCGGACCAATGCTCAATATCGCATAAAAGAAGAAGATTGCCTGCAATTACAGTTCAACCTGATCAAAGCCATTCTTCAGGTACGGGACAGCCTTTGTCAGCATTGCATACAAAAGCGGCAATTCTGGCTCGTTTAAACACTTTATCCAGAGGTAATTCCGCATTCATATATCCGTGATAGAACTGATGAAAGAATTGATCAACAGAGACATCACACCGTTGATTTTTCTCATGGAGGCGTTGGTGCAAGTGGTGATCTGGTACAATTGGCTCATCTTGCTCTGGTATTGATCGGTGAAGGTGAAGTGTTTTATAAAGGGGAACGCAAAAGCACACAGGAAGTATTTGCTATTGAAAATCTAAAGCCGATTGAAGTAAAAATAAGAGAAGCATCGGACTTATGAACGGTACATCGGTGATGACGGGGATTGGTATTGTAAATGTGCGCCAGGCAGAAACCTTATTGGATTATGCTGTAAAAGCTTCTTGTATGATTAATGAACTGGTACAGGCGTATGACGACCATTTGTCAGAAACCCTGAACCATACAAAGCTTCATAAAGGACAGCAAAAAATCGCTGCGAAATGAGACCCATCTGCAGATAGTCAACTGGTGCGCAAAAGAGCCGATCACTTATACAGCGGTACCAATAAAGAAGAGGTATTTAAAGAAAAAGTACAGGAATATTATTCCATTCGCTGTATTCCTCAGATATTGGGACCTATTTCCGATACCATAGAAATGTTGGTACCATTCTTGAAAATGAAATCAACTCTGCCAATGACAACCCAATCATTGATGTTGCAACACAGCAGGTATACCATGGTGGTAATTTTCACGGAGATTATGTTGCACTGGAAATGGATAAACTGAAACTGGTGATTACAAAACTGAGCATGCTGGCAGAGCGTCAGCTCAATTATTTGCTCAATGCCAAAATAAATGAACTATTACCTCCGTTTGTTAATTTAGGAAAACTCGGATTTAATTTTGGAATGCAGGGTACAGTTTACTGCTACTTCTACTACAGCAGAAAATCAGGCATTATCCACTTCCATGTATGTACACAGCATACCGAATAACAACGACAATCAGGATATTGTAAGCATGGGTACCAATGCAGCCCTTATGTGCAGTAAAGTAATAGAAAATGCTTTTGAAGTATTGGCCATAGAATACATAACCATTGCACAGGCAATAGATGCACTGGAGATAACGGCTAAACTGTCACAATCTTCTAAAAAAGAATACGACAACATACGCCGTATCGTGGCAACCTTCAGTGAAGATCAGATCATGTATCCTTATGTACAAAAAGTAAAAGAATATTTAATGCAAGCCATAAATTAATAAACATAATTTAATTTAAATTCGTGTTTATACTATAAATAAATGACAATCAATGAAGTGTGCTTAGTTACCGGAGGTTCAAGAGGAATAGGAAAAGCAATTTGTTTAAAACTGGCATCGGAGAATGCCTACCATATACTCATAAATTATCAGTCCAATAAAGAAGCTGCGTTGCAGACATTGGCAGAAATAGAGGCTTTAGGAGCTACTGCAGAAATACTTAAATTTGATGTAGCAGATCATGAAGCAGTCAATAAGGTATTGCATACCTGAAAGAAAACAATCCGCAGCGGTTGTGGAAGTCATTGTTAACAATGCCGGAATCACACGTGACGGATTATTTATGTGGATGCAGCCTGAGGACTGGAAATCAGTTATAGATATCACATTAAATGGTTTTTATAACGTGACCAATTTCTTTATTCAGGAAATGCTGCGCAGCAAGTACGGCAGAATCATAAACATGGTTTCCGTTTCCGAGTAAAAAACTCGGGCCAGACCAACTATTCAGCAGCCAAAGGAGCACTTGTTGCGGCTACAAAAGCCTTGCTCAGGAAGTTGCCAAACGAAAAATAACCGTGAATGCTGTAGCTCCGGTTTTATAAGAACCGATATGACAGCGGATCTCGATGAAAAAGAACTCATAAAAATGATACCTGCCAACCGATTTGGAGAAGCGGAAGAAGTAGCGAATCTCGTTGCTTTTCTGGCGTCGGATAAAGCAGGCTATATTACGGGCGAAACCATAAATATAAACGGAGGTATTTATTCTTAAGGTATGGACAACAGAGTAGTTATTACCGAATGGGAATTTATTCCTGTATTGGAACTTCTCTTGAAGAAGTAAAACAATCATTATACGAAGGAAAATCAGGAATTGTTTTTGATCCTGAAAGAAAACCATACGGATTTCAGTCTGCTTTAACCGAAAGGTTCCGGTACCCGATCTGAAAAAAGTACTGCACCGCCGTCAGCGTATTACCATTGGTGAAGAAACGGAATATGCATATCTGGCTACAATGGAGGCACTTAAAAATGCAGTATAGATGAAGCCTTTTTTAACAAAAATGAAATAGGACTTATATACGGAAATGACAGTGTCTCAAAAGCTGTCATTGATGCAACCGATATTGTGCGTGAAAAAAAGGATACGGCTTTGATTGGTTCGGGGCTATTTCAAATCAATGAATTCCACGATCACCATGAACCTCTCCACTATCTCAATATTACGGGTATCAATATGACCATCAGTGCTGCTTGCGCAAGTGGTTCTCATGCTATTGGTTTGGCTATATGATGATCAAAAACGGTTTACAGGATACTGTGATTTGTGGTGGAGCTCAGGAAATTAATAAATATGCCATGGCGAGCTTTGACGGATTAGGCGTTTTTTCTCCTCAGGAAAAAGAGCCGGCAAAAGCTTCACGGCCTTTTGATGTCTCACGGATGGATTAGTTCCCAGCGGAGGCGGAGCAACCATCATTCTCGAGAGTTATGAATCGGCTGTAAAGAGAGGGCTCCTATTATTGCAGAAATTGTCGGGTATGGATTTTCGTCTAATGGTGGTCATATCTCCACACCCAACGTAGAAGGTCCCGCAACGGCTATGAAAAAAGCATTGAAACAGGCCGACTAAAACCAGAAGAGATAGCCTACATCAATGCTCATGCTACCTCTACTCCTGTTGGAGATGCCAATGAAGCGAAAGCTATTCATGAAGTATTCGGAGCATCAAGACCGTACGTGAGTTCGACCAAATCAATGACTGGCCATGAATGTTGGATGGCAGGTGCCAGCGAAATTATTTATTCAACGTTGATGATGCAGCATTCTTTTATAGCGCCCAACATCAATTTAGAACAGCCTGATGAAGATGCAAATTGTTAAATATTGCAACTAAAAACAATAAATAAAGAATTTGACATATATTTGTCCAACTCTTTTGGGTTGGTGGCACGAATTCTGCTATAATCGTAAAAAAGATAAAATAAAAGCATAAATGAAGATGGAAGCAATCATTGAAAAGGTAAATGATATTTTAGTTGAAGAGTTTGAAATCGATGCAGAACTTATTTCCGACGAAAAAAATTTAAAAGAAACATTGGATCTGGATAGCCTTGACTATGTAGATCTGGTAGTAATTATTGAATCTAATTTTGGGGTAAAATTAGGAGAAGCAGACTTTGTCGGAATTAATACATTCCAAGACTTCTATAACGTAATTGAGGATAAAATTACGGTAAAAGCATCGTAACATGAGTCAGTGGGACGGTAAGTCTAAAGGAACCCTTTTAGGATATAAAATATTTGTTTTTAGTATAAAAAAGCTCGAATCAGAGCAGCTTACGGACTGCTGATTTTTGTAGCTTTTTATTATTTTATATTCTATCCCAAGAGTTTCCGCGATATCTTTTATTACCTGCACAAAAGACAGGGGTTTTCCTATGTAAATCCATTTTTATGGTCTATGGGAGTTACTTTACGTTTGGAAAGGTATTAATCGATAAAACGGGCAATTTCTGCAGGAATGCGCGAAAAATTTACCTATGAGTTTGACGGTATAGAAACACTTAAAGAATTATTACACGAAAAAAAGGAGGTATTCTCATCAGTGCTCATGTAGGTAATTTTGAAGTAGCGGAAAAATTCTTTGCGGATATCGATATGGATTTTCAAATCCATTTGGTTACGACTGATCAGGAACATTCGGTTATAAAAAAATATATGGAAGGTATTTCCGGAAAACCCAGATGAAATTCATTTTTGTAAAAGAAGATATGTCCCATATTTTTGAAATCAACAATGCATTGGCTGCCAACGGACTGATTTGCTTTACCGGAGACCGCTATTTTGAAGGATCTAAAACCATGTCTGAAAAATTTTTAGGAAGAGAAGCTACTTTCCTGCAGGACCGTTTTTAATTGCTTCCCGCCTTAAAGTTCCGGTTGCCTATGTATATGTAATGAAAGAAAAAAATCTGCATTATCATTTATATGCCCGCAGGTCAGAGACGATTAAACACAGAGATGCGAAAGGATTACTATATTCATATGTACAAAGTGTGGAACAGATGGTAAAAAAATATCCGTTACAGTGGTTTAACTATTTTGATTTTTGAAAAACGTTTAACGGAGCTGTTTTGTTTTTCATCCTATAACAGAAATGGGAAATATTTCCCGGTTTTTAAGAGATAAAATAAGCGAATCCAAAAAAAGATACCGGTCTAATTTAATAAATTGTAATACTTTTACAACTCGCAAAAGAGGAAGATGAAAAACGTATTGATACTATATTATTCACAATCAGGCCAGCTAAAAGAAATTGCAGATTCCATCTGTAAGCCTTTTCTGAATGACAACGAAATAGAAGTAACATACTATCAGATTAAAATGCAGCAGGAATTTCCTTTTCCGTGGAATTCAGAGGCTTTTTTTAATGTTTTTCCGGAAACATTTCAGCAGATTCCTCAGCAAATCATACCTCCGGAACCGGAAATAACATCCAAAAAATACGATCTTATCCTGTTTTATTATCAGTTTGGTACCTTACCCCTTCTCTACCCGTCATTTCGTTTCTGAAAAGCAATTATGCTGCTCAGTTGCTTAAAGATACTCCGTAATCACCGTAAGCGGCAGCAGAAATATGTGGGTATTTGCACAAGAAAAAATAAAAAAGCTACTGGCAGCTCATAAGGCTGTATTAGTAGGCAATATTGCATTGACAGACCGAAACATCAACCTGGTCAGTGTTATTACGGTAGTGGACTGGATGTTTTCCGGAATCAAAAGAAAAACATACGGTTTTCTTCCTTTACCCGTGTTTCCCAACAAGAAATCACAGCAGCCGAAAAATTCGGTCATCTCATCAAACCATATCTGATGGCAAACTATTACGAAGGATTGCAAAAAGAACTGGTGCGTAATAATGCGGTTGAAATAAGGCATTTTTTGGTCTCTATGGATAAAAAAGCTAACAAAATGTTCCGTATATGGTCCCGTCTGATCTTAAAAAATCCCTCGAAAAGAAAAATGCTAATCCGCTTTTTAATTATTATTTATTTATAGCCATCTGGTTGTTATCACCGATCGTACATTTAATAGAAACCCTTTTGTATCCTCTTTTGTATTTTAAAATCAGGAAAGAAAAGAAATATTATCAAGGAATAAGTCAACGATGAAAGAAGTTTACATAAATAAAACCTCTCATTTTTTACCTAATGATGCCATTGTTTGTTAATGAAGTAGTAGCTGTTAAAGCAGCAGGCTGTAATAGTAACCCGTAGCGATTTTGTTTTATTGGTAGCATCTGTCACAGTAACTGTGTAAGTTCCGGCAACCAATCCGGTTGCTGTTGCTGCTGTGCCACCAGAAGGAGACCATGAATAGGTATAGGGTGCAGTTCCTCCCGAAACACTTACTGTGGCAGCTCCCGTAGCACTACCATTACAGGCTACATTGGTCTGACTGCTCAAAGTAACTGTTGGAGTATCAAGATCTATCACTAAATTAGAATCTTTAACCCAGGTAAAAGCATCAAGAGCGGCATAAGTGTATCCTCCACCCAGTGTAATTTGCAATTGATCAATAATAATATTGCTGTAATTCTGTCCGTTCAGATTGGTCAGGTCAATCAAGGTATAGCCATTGGCTGTTGCCACGGAAGTATTAAAACCAGTGGTTTTGGTTTGGGTAAATTTTGTTACGCCACTGAGTTTTCCTGTTATTGTTAGAGTTCCTGCAGTGCTCAAATTTAAATTAGCATCTGACAAATACACCCAAAATCTGTTTACTTTAAACAGATTAGAAGTTGTTTTAATACTAAATGAAGCTCCGTTTTGAGGTGTAAGGCTATTGTCAATGTACCGATTATCTATATTAGTTCCGCTCCACCAGTAGCTGGATAATTAGCCTGAATATCAAATGTACTCGCGTGAGAAATAATATTAAATATGACACCGTTATCAGTAAAGCTAGTACTACCATTTGATCAGTTTCAAATTGTTCAGTACTTGTCTGTGCATACATGGTATTAGAGAGAATCAGTACGATTATCAATAATAATGAATAAATTTTTTCATACTTTCTCTCATTAATGATTATTTACGATTCGCACACTCTGATTTTTGAAAATATAAGTGTTGATATTGTTCTTTGTCATCGTAGAATTATTGCTATCAGTGACATTGCCGGGACAAAACCGAGTTCAAAAGACCGCTGTTACAGACGGTCGTCTTTGCTGCAGATTCACTTGCGAAAAACAACAGCAGATACATCAGGAAAAAGAGTCCTGAATACTGAGAATAGAATTTCCTCATTTTGAATAGTGTTAAATGGTTAATGAAGTTTTTGTATAGTTCAATACCAAACGTACCTTTTTTTGTTAAAAAATACACTATACCAAAGTATAGTTGTAAACAAATAAAATGCTGAAAATAAATAAGTTACAACCACTACCCAAATGGATAGATGCAAATACCAACTTGTGAATATCAGAATTTGTGTTTTTTGTACCGGAATAAAGCATAAAAAAACATCTTATTTTTCCATATTAAAATAGTGTGTTTTGCCTTATATAAAACTCTATTTCTTTGTATAAAATTTATGTAAATACACAAAAAAACAGCACTAAAGCGCTGTTTATGGAGTAAAAAAATGGGATCAATTCTGTTATTAAATAACCGGACAGTTTCTCTTTTTCTATTTTCTATGTAGTAATTTAATTGCCTGAGTTCTATTCTTAATATCCAGTTTCGAATACAGATTACCGATATGAAATTTAACGGTACTTAATGATAAAAACATTGAGCCGCTATTTCCTGATTAGATAATCCGTTATTGATTCCTTCCAGCACCTGTAATTCTCTTTCTGTAAGATTGAATTTTTTTACCAGATCGCAAGACTAATCTCTGTATCAGATGGAACAGAGCTTATGGGTTGTACTTTTTTTTTTCTGTTTCAAGCTCCTGAATATATCTTTTGATTTCTGTCTTAAAATGAGTATTCTCTGCCCTTACCTTTCTAATTTTGTAAATGATGGCAAAACTAATGGTTATGATCTCAAAAGAACTGGCCAGTTTAAAGGTATTTCTCCCAAACATAGCTGCTTCTAAAACCCCGTATTGATGCAGATTATAGAGCAGTCCGAAAAGCAGTACCATACCCAAAGTGAAGATAAGAAAACGAGCCAGTATTTCTTTTCTAAAAAGTTTTATAGCGGCATGGCAACATAATAAGGCGGCAATGAAATTAAAAATATTGCAGACCGATAAAAGAATGTTATTGTGAAAAATAAAGAAAAGTAAGGCAAATAAAAAAGACAAAGAAAGCACCGCACACTCTCCTGATAAAAGCCGCATCATATTTTTTTAACTCTAAGAAGTAATAAGTAAATATACAGGCAATAAGAGCAGTAACCGGTGAAGTAATCATCGTAAAATTATTCAACAGCCACGGATTGGTCGTTAAAAAGCTAAACAGGCCATCTTCATATAAAAACATCATTGCTACTGAAAAAAGTAGTAAAGAATAAGTAATAAATCGCTTGTCTTTAAATACAAAATAAAAAACGATGTTGAAAATTAAGGACATGATCACAATCCCATAATACAATCCTAAATATAAAAATGATTTGCTTTCTTTTTTATAGAATTCATCTACCGTCGCCACTTCCAAATCAATAAGACTAAAGTTGTTTATTTTGGCTCTCAGATAAATTTCTGAAGCAGTTGTGGTAATTTTAAACTGATTAAAACGCGTAGTTTCTTCTTTTAATGACCGGAAATTGTTTCCTGTTCGTTCAACAAATAAGAGACTATCTCCGTATTTTTCAAACAAAGACAATTCCTGAAAATTCATATTTGAAACGGTAAGTATTATCGAATGTTTTGCTGCTCAGCGACAGTTTATATTTAAACCAATGTGTATCATCATGTTTGTCATAATAATGAAACAGAGAAGTCTGATTGGTTTGCTCAAACTGCAAGGGAACTATTTCTTGCAAAGCGATATCGGTATCTTTTTGAAGACTCCCATAAGAAAAAGAGCTCCACGAAAAAATGAAGAAAATAAGTGATAAAAAATGTTTCAAAGGATGTGTTTTTTGATTGCAAAAATATCATTTTTAAAACACCACCCATATTTTATTTTCATTTTGTTTATGTTATATTTTTAAAATAAAAATACAGAATGGATAAATAAGCTACCAATATGATCATAAATAAACAAAAACATTCTAAAATCAAAAATGAACTTTTACTAAAAAAGCCCGCTTAAAAGCAGGCTTCTAACTAATTCAGTTGTTTCAACATCTTTGAGAAATCTTCTAATTCTATATTAACACGCGATTGTATCAGACTTATTTCTCCGTCTTCTATTGTCTTTATAACAATGTGTGTGATTTTATCCTTCCTTTCTATTGCCATGATAGCGAATTGTTCTTCTGAAGTGTTTATGCTGATGTATTCTTCATATCCGTCTTTTTAAGTGCAGTATTCAAATCTGTTATCACTTGCGATCCCACATTTTCAATCACTACAGTACGGGTAGTTTTATATATTTAAGAAATGGCTTTAATTCTTTTTCTTTACTGACCATTTTTAGCAATAACTTAGGAATTCTTACACTTGTAGATTGATCGTCATATTTTTTTATAAAACTGATCCATTTCTTTATTTCTGAATGAAGCACATGACAAACTCATCATCAGAATAATAAGGACTAAAAATTTATGGTGTCTCATTTTTTTCTG
>NZ_JAUFQU010000091.1:0-15642 GCF_030409925.1 Paenimyroides ceti | reverse complement strand
AAGGCTTCTCCCATCTACACGCGGCGGAGTTCCTGTCTTCATACGACCAGCTTCAAAACATTTTCAACAGATCTTCAGTAATACCAAATGAAGCCCCTCACCTGCTCGGCCACCACCAAATTGTTTTTCTCCAATATGAATCAAACCATTTAGAAAAGTTCCATTGGTCAGTACAATTGTCTTTGCTTTTATCTCTATCCCCAGATTGGTTTTTACACCAACTACTTTATGGTTTTCTACCAAAACGCTTGAAATCATTTCCTGATAAAAATCGAGATTTGGAGTATTTTCCAACATGATTCTCCATGTTTCAGCAAAGCGCATTCGATCACTCTGAACTCTTGGTGACCACATAGCAGGTCCTTTAGATTTGTTCAGCATCTTAAACTGAATGGCAGTATTATCAGAAACAATTCCGGAGTATCCTCCCAAAGCATCAATTTCTCTTACTATCTGTCCTTTAGCAATTCCACCCATTGCAGGATTGCAAGACATTTGGGCAATATTTTGTAAACTCATTGTAACCAAAAGAGTTTTCATTCCCATATTAGCTGCGGCTGCGGCTGCCTCAGATCCGGCATGACCAGCACCAACAACTATAACATCATATACATCAAACATACTCATTGTTCCACGTGAAACATTAAATTAATTTTTCAAGAAAGTATGCTATTGTTCCACGTGAAACATCTGCATTTTCTCTTCTTCTTTTGAGCGCATTAAGGCTGCTTCTTCTACAGATTTATCTTTGTATCCGCAATAGTGCAATACACCATGAGCCATAACTCGTAATAATTCTTCTTCAAATGATACCTCGAATTCTTTTGCATTCTCTTGTACTCTTTCTAATGAGATAAAAATATCACCTGATATAAGATTTCCTATTGTATAATCAAAACTGATGATATCAGTATAATCATCATGATTCAGATATTCTACATTAATTTTATGAAGATAGGCGTCATCGCAAAAGATATAATTGATCTCACCAGATATTTTGTTTTCTGACTCCACAACAGCATCAATCCAGTTTTCATATTTGGATTCAGACGCTAACTGAAATTCAGTTTCGTAATTAAATAGTACCATTATAAAAAAATATCTACAAAGGTAAACAGAAAAATAAAAAGGAAATACTAAAAAATAAATAAAATTTTAAACTAATTATTTGAAAATCAATACAATAGTATATGATACCCATTTTATGCCCTAAATCAAACATAAGTTGTTATCAACATCTTATAATAAAAGAAAAAAGATTTTAAAAATTTAAAAAAGATTTCTTCTTTATATTGCTTGTTAATTGTTAGCATAAGTTTTTTGAATACGCTTTGTTTATTGACTTATGAATACTTATCAACACTATATCAAATTATAACTGATTGAAAATTAAATACCTTTTATATTATATCAACATTGCGTTAAGGTTAAGTTAATGTTATGAACTGAAAAGTTTAGGGACCAAGTGATGTTGATAAGTACTTAAAATTGTTTGATAATATTCTGACGGATTTTTAAAACTTCTCTTGCTTTTGTCTTTCCAATTCTTGTATTGTAATTATTATCTGTATTTCAAAAAAAAGTTGTTTTTATTTATTTAAAGTTTTCAACAATTAAATTAATTTCTTAATGTATTGAATACAAGTAACATAACGATAATAATGAACAATGTTAAAATTTAAAGGTAATAATTCATTTTGTTGGTTAATTTTGAGGTCTTTAAAAAACTATATATGAAAACAAATGTATTATTATTAGTGTTGGTTTCTTTTACAGTGAACGTATTTTCACAGAAACTAAAGACCGAACAGGGTTCTATAAACAATCTAAAAGGTATTAAGTCTTATAATCTGGTATTTGATTACTCGAATCTGAAAGTGGATAAGTTTGAAACAGAAGAAGCATTTTTGAAAGATAAAATGGCAAAAAGAGAGAAAACGGAACGCATGAAGAATTTAAACAATCCTGGTTTGCGGATCGTAACAATAGATATGAACCTAAATTTATTGAATCGTTTAACAAGCGTTTTGACAATGGCTCTATTAAGGCAGATAAAAATTTATCCTCTGCCACTCATGAAATGCTGATTACAACTACCTGGATCTATCCCGGATATAATGTGGGCGTTATGAGACAACCTGCAAAAATCAATGCAACAATTACAGTGTATGATAAAAATAACCCTGCTGACATTCTTTACAAAGCGAGTATTCAAAAAGTAGAAGGTAACGGTACTATGGGTACTGATTATAACAGTGGATACCGTATATCTGAAGGTTATGCTAAACTTGCTAAAATACTCGCAGCAGATCTTAAAAAAGCGAATAAATAATAAAAAAAACCGTTACTCAGTAACGGTTTTTTTTGGACTTCAAGTATTTTAAACCTTGCGTTTTTGTCATAAAAATTTTACACAACCAACTTATACATAAATTCATTTGATATGTATTTACTCATTTTTATCAAAATCAACAATAGCGATACCGTCTTTAATTCTTAGTGTATAATAGACGTTTTGATCTATAATAGGAAATTCTTTCATCTTAGCAAGAACATCTAAACGTTCCTGCCCTCCAATATATTCACTTGATATATTATCAAATTTATTCAGTCTGATAATTCCCCAACCCCAACCATTATTTTCATATATCGGTGCCAGTTGGTAAATAAGCGGCATGGTGCTGAAATTAATCGTGATGTTTCGGTGTGCTGTTTTGTTTACTCCGTTTATAATTACTTTTGGCTTACCATGCTCAAACAATTTAGGAGATAGAAGATTGATGATGTAATCGGAAAAATCATCTTGATTTTTTAAGTAAATAGCCAATTGTGACGACATTAAAAAAGAATAATAAATAAACGGTATAAATGAAATTACAGCCATAATATTTTTATAATTACTATTTAATGAAATTGCAAAATAGAGTCCGTAAATACCTACTGCCCAACCAATCATTGCACGTGGAACCCAGCGTGGCTCATATACAAACATATTTACACCTGCCATAAATATTAAAATACAAAAATTAAAACAAGAGTAATACTTACTTTTATGAGTAAAGATTTATTAAACAGCGCTTTAAAATTATTTTTAAAGTAAATAACGATACTTAAAACACTAAAAAAAAGCAGGATATAAAAAACAAATCGGTAGGAAGACAACATTAAAAGTTTTACCAAATCAAGCATGCTGTAAAAACGTTCTTCCAATAGCATTTTAAAATTATCATCAGTAAAGATAAAATCAGCTCTTCTATCTTGCAGCAAGTTTAAATCTAACCATTTTAAAACTATTTTATAACTAAAAAAACCGATTATGAATGCGCTGGAGGCAATAAGTAAGCTCATTATTGCCGTTTTAAATTGATTGTTCCAAACCTCTTTCAGCAAAAGAAAACACAATATGATGCAATATGACAATGCTGAGGTTTGATACAACCCTAAACATAAAAACACACTTATAACTGATACCGCAAAAAAGATCTTTTTATTATTATAAAATAAAAACGGAACGGCAATGCTCAATATAGATAAGCTGATCGGGATGCAATCGAACCTATATAATAGTATTTCCAATAAAAACGGACAGGTCAACAGCAGAAAACTACCAATAAAAAGCATTAATTTATTGCGAACACCTACAGAATACGAAATTATAAAGCCCGACAACGCCAAAATAACCGCGCTAATCATGTTTGAAAACGGATACAAACTGTACACAACTTCCTTTTGGAAAGATAATAAATGCATTATTTTTGAACTTACAAACCGTCCGTCATGATCCCAGTTATATCCTGCAACCGTTCTGTTTAAATCGTCTATATAATGCGTATTAGCTAAAACAATTGGTAAAACATATAAAATGGCAAGTGCTACTATTGATAGTATATAGGTTTTATTATTTTTAAGAATTTGAATGGATTCTGAAAACGGTTTAGATAAATAATCATTCATGTTTTTTATCGATTTTATGTTTTATAATATAACGTGGTCTGCGTTTGCTTTCTAAGTATGTTCTTCCTAAATATTCGCCTAAAACTCCGATACCAATTAGTTGAACACCTCCAAAAAAGAGTATGGCAACCATTAACGATGCATAACCCGACGCGTTTATTCCGAAAAAGAGTTTTTCAATAATAATTTTTAGTCCGTATAAGAATGATATAAAGGCAATAAAACTTCCAAAATACGTCCAGACTTTTAAAGGCAGGGTTGAAAAAGACGTGATTCCCTGTACAGCCAAATTCCATAATTTAATGTAGTTGAACTTGGTTTTACCTTCTGTACGGCCTGGTCTGCTGTAATTTACTACAGTGGTTTCAAAACCAACCCAGCTCATTAATCCTTTCATAAAAAGCTGGTTTTCCTGTAAACTCACAATTTCATTTACAACCTTGCGGGTCATTAATCTGAAATCGCCTACATTTTCTTCCAGTTTTAAGGTCGACATTTTATTGTTCAACCTGTAAAACCATTGTGCCGAAAATCTTTTTACAACGGTATCGGTTTCTCTGTTGGCTCTCCTTGCCAAAACTACATCTGCCCCTTTTTCGTAAGCGGTAAGCATTTCAAAAATCAATTCAAAAGGATCCTGCAAATCAACATCCATAGGAATCATTAAATCACCTTCGGCATGTTCCAACCCGGCAAATAAAGCTGCTTCTTTCCCAAAATTTCTCGAAAAAATTAATGCTTTACAATTTGTATGCTCAGTAATCAAGTGGTTTAGAATGGTTGGTGTTTTATCTTTACTTCCATCATCGACAAATAAAACGCTTGCAGAGTATCCTTTATTCACTAAAGCTTCGTTAAATTTCAAAAACGTATTAAAAAAGGTATCAATACTTAATTCTTCGTTATAAACAGGAACAATTATACAGATCTGTTTCATAAATGACTGTAATTATAGGTACAGCCAAAAATACATTTTTTAATTTTACTAAAGTAAAAAAAAAACCGATGGTACTCAATCGGTTTTATTTTCTTTTTCCAGTTGTATCAGATGTGCCATATTCTTTATCACTTTATCGTGTTTTAGAACAAAAGGATTTTCTTTATTCCACACATAACGGCAAGTACGGCGCATATTTTTTCTTTTACATCAGGGTTTTCAGGCTGATGGTAGAAAAGTTCCTGCAAATTTCCTGTATACCATTCTTTTACATACGTTGTAAAAACACTAATGCCTTCTTTCATATAATCGGCATATTCCGTTTCCCAGTTCACCATTTCTCCATGCAGTTGTCGGAATGCCAGTTTAGCAGCCAGTATGCCCGATTCGGTAGCAAAACAGACACCTGAAGAAAATACAGGATCTAAAAATTCCGTACTGTTTCCGGTCATTACAAAACCTTCACCATACATTTGTTTCACAGCAACGGAATAATTGGTCAATTTTTTAGGTTCAAAAAGAAACGGAAGGCTTCCAAAACGTTTGATATAATAATCTGATTTTGAAATTGCATTTTGAAGTGCTTCTGTAGTATTTTCATCTGTTGAAAGAGCATTGATAAAATCCGTAGGACCGACAATACCTACACTGGTATTGCCATTTGAAAAAGGGATGACCCATAACCACACTTCTGTTTCCAGAATATCAAAAGAAATAAGGGTTCCCTCCTCACCTGCCGGTCGGTTAACATCTTTTATATGCGTAAAAATAGCCGAATGAGGATTGAGTTTCGAAGGTTCATCCAAATCCATTAATCGGGGTAAAACCCTTCCGTAACCGCTGGCGTCAATTAGAACTCAGCTTCAATGATTTTTAGAGCACCTTCTTTTGTACGGATCGTAGTTTTTGAACGCGTACCTTCAAATACTACTTCGATTACTTCACTTTCAAATTCGATGTCAACACCTTTATTTTGTAGTTCATCTGTAATGGCTTTATCAAATCGGCACGGGGTACCTGCCAGGTCCAGTCCCATCCTTTTCCGAATTTCTTACTGAAATCAAAAATGCATATTTCTTCTCCTCGGATAAACCGAGCACCTAATTTTTTTTCAAATCGGTAGGTATCCAGTTTTTCAAATAAACCGGCTTCATCGAAATGATCCATCACCCGTGGAATCAAACTTTCGCCTACCACGATACGCGGAAATTTCGTTTTTTCAACAATCTTTATATTTATATTCTTTTTATGCAGGTATCCTGCAGCCACACTTCCGGACGGGCCGGCACCGATTATCAACACATCAACATTTTCTGTGGTCATCATATCATATAATTTTAAAAAGATTAAATTTGCTGAAAATTATAGGGTCAAAGTTATTAACTATTTGCCATATTTTTCTATTTATTAATTTATCTTTTAGCCGATAATGAACATTATCAATGAATATTTAACGCTGAGTGAATTTTCAAAAATCATTTTTGAAAATAAGCAGATTGAAGTCCATCCTGAAGTAACCAGACGCGTGATTGAAAGTTTTGAGTTTTTAAGAGACTTTTCATCCAATAAAGTCATTTATGGTGTCAATACAGGTTTCGGACCAATGGCTCAATATCGCATAAAAGAAGAAGATTGCCTGCAATTACAGTTCAACCTGATCAGAAGCCATTCTTCAGGTACGGGACAGCCTTTGTCAGCATTGCATACAAAAGCGGCAATTCTGGCTCGTTTAAACACTTTATCCAGAGGTAATTCCGGCATTCATATATCCGTGATAGAACTGATGAAAGAATTGATCAACAGAGACATCACACCGTTGATTTTTTCTCATGGAGGCGTTGGTGCAAGTGGTGATCTGGTACAATTGGCTCATCTTGCTCTGGTATTGATCGGTGAAGGTGAAGTGTTTTATAAAGGGGAACGCAAAAGCACACAGGAAGTATTTGCTATTGAAAATCTAAAGCCGATTGAAGTAAAAATAAGAGAAGGCATCGGACTTATGAACGGTACATCGGTGATGACGGGGATTGGTATTGTAAATGTGCGCCAGGCAGAAACCTTATTGGATTATGCTGTAAAAGCTTCTTGTATGATTAATGAACTGGTACAGGCGTATGACGACCATTTGTCAGAAACCCTGAACCATACAAAGCTTCATAAAGGACAGCAAAAAATCGCTGCGGAAATGAGAGCCCATCTGGCAGATAGTCAACTGGTGCGCAAAAGAGCCGATCACTTATACAGCGGTACCAATAAAGAAGAGGTATTTAAAGAAAAAGTACAGGAATATTATTCCATTCGCTGTATTCCTCAGATATTGGGACCTATTTCCGATACCATAGAAAATGTTGGTACCATTCTTGAAAATGAAATCAACTCTGCCAATGACAACCCAATCATTGATGTTGCAACACAGCAGGTATACCATGGTGGTAATTTTCACGGAGATTATGTTGCACTGGAAATGGATAAACTGAAACTGGTGATTACAAAACTGAGCATGCTGGCAGAGCGTCAGCTCAATTATTTGCTCAATGCCAAAATAAATGAACTATTACCTCCGTTTGTTAATTTAGGAAAACTCGGATTTAATTTTGGAATGCAGGGAGTACAGTTTACTGCTACTTCTACTACAGCAGAAAATCAGGCATTATCCACTTCCATGTATGTACACAGCATACCGAATAACAACGACAATCAGGATATTGTAAGCATGGGTACCAATGCAGCCCTTATGTGCAGTAAAGTAATAGAAAATGCTTTTGAAGTATTGGCCATAGAATACATAACCATTGCACAGGCAATAGATGCACTGGAGATAACGGCTAAACTGTCACAATCTTCTAAAAAAGAATACGACAACATACGCCGTATCGTGGCAACCTTCAGTGAAGATCAGATCATGTATCCTTATGTACAAAAAGTAAAAGAATATTTAATGCAAGCCATAAATTAATAAACATAATTTAATTTAAATTCGTGTTTATACTATAAATAAATGACAATCAATGAAGTGTGCTTTAGTTACCGGAGGTTCAAGAGGAATAGGAAAAGCAATTTGTTTAAAACTGGCATCGGAGAATGCCTACCATATACTCATAAATTATCAGTCAATAAAGAAGCTGCGTTGCAGACATTGGCAGAAATAGAGGCTTTAGGAGCTACTGCAGAAATACTTAAATTTGATGTAGCAGATCATGAAGCAGTCAATAAGGTATTGCATACCTGGAAAGAAAACAATCCGCAGGCGGTTGTGGAAGTCATTGTTAACAATGCCGGAATCACACGTGACGGATTATTTATGTGGATGCAGCCTGAGGACTGGAAATCAGTTATAGATATCACATTAAATGGTTTTTATAACGTGACCAATTTCTTTATTCAGGAAATGCTGCGCAGCAAGTACGGCAGAATCATAAACATGGTTTCCGTTTCCGGAGTAAAAGGAACTCCGGGCCAGACCAACTATTCAG
This sequence comes from Paenimyroides ceti, assembly GCF_030409925.1. Taxonomy (NCBI): domain Bacteria; kingdom Pseudomonadati; phylum Bacteroidota; class Flavobacteriia; order Flavobacteriales; family Flavobacteriaceae; genus Paenimyroides; species Paenimyroides ceti. The sequence goes on along the minus strand of NZ_JAUFQU010000091.1, from coordinate 7,278 downwards.
CAGCCAAAGGAGCACTTGTTGCGGCTACAAAAGCCCTTGCTCAGGAAGTTGCCAAACGAAAAATAACCGTGAATGCTGTAGCTCCGGGTTTTATAAGAACCGATATGACAGCGGATCTCGATGAAAAAGAACTCATAAAAATGATACCTGCCAACCGATTTGGAGAAGCGGAAGAAGTAGCGAATCTCGTTGCTTTTCTGGCGTCGGATAAAGCAGGCTATATTACGGGCGAAACCATAAATATAAACGGAGGTATTTATTCTTAAGGTATGGACAACAGAGTAGTTATTACCGGAATGGGAATTTATTCCTGTATTGGAACTTCTCTTGAAGAAGTAAAACAATCATTATACGAAGGAAAATCAGGAATTGTTTTTGATCCTGAAAGAAAACCATACGGATTTCAGTCTGCTTTAACCGGAAAGGTTCCGGTACCCGATCTGAAAAAAGTACTGCACCGCCGTCAGCGTATTACCATTGGTGAAGAAACGGAATATGCATATCTGGCTACAATGGAGGCACTTAAAAATGCAGGTATAGATGAAGCCTTTTTTAACAAAAATGAAATAGGACTTATATACGGAAATGACAGTGTCTCAAAAGCTGTCATTGATGCAACCGATATTGTGCGTGAAAAAAAGGATACGGCTTTGATTGGTTCGGGGGCTATTTTCAAATCAATGAATTCCACGATCACCATGAACCTCTCCACTATTCTCAATATTACGGGTATCAATATGACCATCAGTGCTGCTTGCGCAAGTGGTTCTCATGCTATTGGTTTGGGCTATATGATGATCAAAAACGGTTTACAGGATACTGTGATTTGTGGTGGAGCTCAGGAAATTAATAAATATGCCATGGCGAGCTTTGACGGATTAGGCGTTTTTTTCCTCAGGAAAAAGAGCCGGCAAAAGCTTCACGGCCTTTTGATGTCTCACGGGATGGATTAGTTCCCAGCGGAGGCGGAGCAACCATCATTCTCGAGAGTTATGAATCGGCTGTAAAGAGAGGGGCTCCTATTATTGCAGAAATTGTCGGGTATGGATTTTCGTCTAATGGTGGTCATATCTCCACACCCAACGTAGAAGGTCCCGCAACGGCTATGAAAAAAGCATTGAAACAGCCGGACTAAAACCAGAAGAGATAGCCTACATCAATGCTCATGCTACCTCTACTCCTGTTGGAGATGCCAATGAAGCGAAAGCTATTCATGAAGTATTCGGAGCATCAAGACCGTACGTGAGTTCGACCAAATCAATGACTGGCCATGAATGTTGGATGGCAGGTGCCAGCGAAATTATTTATTCAACGTTGATGATGCAGCATTCTTTTATAGCGCCCAACATCAATTTAGAACAGCCTGATGAAGATGCAAAATTGTTAAATATTGCAACTAAAACAATAAATAAAGAATTTGACATATATTTGTCCAACTCTTTTGGGTTTGGTGGCACGAATTCTGCTATAATCGTAAAAAAGATAAAATAAAAGCATAAATGAAGATGGAAGCAATCATTGAAAAGGTAAATGATATTTTAGTTGAAGAGTTTGAAATCGATGCAGAACTTATTTCCGACGAAAAAAATTTAAAAGAAACATTGGATCTGGATAGCCTTGACTATGTAGATCTGGTAGTAATTATTGAATCTAATTTTGGGGTAAAATTAGGAGAAGCAGACTTTGTCGGAATTAATACATTCCAAGACTTCTATAACGTAATTGAGGATAAAATTACGGTAAAAGCATCGTAACATGAGTCAGTGGGACGGTAAGTCTAAAGGAACCCTTTTAGGATATAAAATATTTGTTTTTAGTATAAAAAAGCTCGGAATCAGAGCAGCTTACGGACTGCTGATTTTTGTAGCTTTTTATTATTTTATATTCTATCCCAAGAGTTTCCGCGATATCTTTTATTACCTGCACAAAAGACAGGGGTTTTCCTATGTAAAATCCATTTTTATGGTCTATGGGAGTTACTTTACGTTTGGAAAGGTATTAATCGATAAAACGGCAATTTCTGCAGGAATGCGCGAAAAATTTACCTATGAGTTTGACGGTATAGAAACACTTAAAGAATTATTACACGAAAAAAAGGGAGGTATTCTCATCAGTGCTCATGTAGGTAATTTTGAAGTAGCGGAAAAATTCTTTGCGGATATCGATATGGATTTTCAAATCCATTTGGTTACGACTGATCAGGAACATTCGGTTATAAAAAAATATATGGAAGGTATTTCCGAAAACCCAAGATGAAATTCATTTTTGTAAAAGAAGATATGTCCCATATTTTTGAAATCAACAATGCATTGGCTGCCAACGGACTGATTTGCTTTACCGGAGACCGCTATTTTGAAGGATCTAAAACCATGTCTGAAAAATTTTAGGAAGAGAAGCTACTTTTCCTGCAGGACCGTTTTTAATTGCTTCCCGCCTTAAAGTTCCGGTTGCCTATGTATATGTAATGAAAGAAAAAAATCTGCATTATCATTTATATGCCCGCAGGTCAGAGACGATTAAACACAGAGATGCGAAAGGATTACTATATTCATATGTACAAAGTGTGGAACAGATGGTAAAAAAATATCCGTTACAGTGGTTTAACTATTTTGATTTTTGGAAAAACGTTTAACGGAGCTGTTTTGTTTTTCATCCTATAACAGAAATGGGAAATATTTCCCGGTTTTTAAGAGATAAAATAAGCGAATCCAAAAAAGATACCGGTCTAATTTAATAAATTGTAATACTTTTACAACTCGCAAAAGAGGAAGATGAAAAACGTATTGATACTATATTATTCACAATCAGGCCAGCTAAAAGAAATTGCAGATTCCATCTGTAAGCCTTTTCTGAATGACAACGAAATAGAAGTAACATACTATCAGATTAAAATGCAGCAGGAATTTCCTTTTCCGTGGAATTCAGAGGCTTTTTTTAATGTTTTTCCGGAAACATTTCAGCAGATTCCTCAGCAAATCATACCTCGGAACCGGAAATAACATCCAAAAAATACGATCTTATCCTGTTTTATTATCAGGTTTGGTACCTTACCCCTTCTCTACCCGTCATTTCGTTTCTGAAAAGCAATTATGCTGCTCAGTTGCTTAAAGATACTCCGGTAATCACCGTAAGCGGCAGCAGAAATATGTGGGTATTTGCACAAGAAAAAATAAAAAAGCTACTGGCAGCTCATAAGGCTGTATTAGTAGGCAATATTGCATTGACAGACCGAAACATCAACCTGGTCAGTGTTATTACGGTAGTGGACTGGATGTTTTCCGGAATCAAAAGAAAAACATACGGTTTTCTTCCTTTACCGGTGTTTCCCAACAAGAAATCACAGCAGCCGAAAAATTCGGTCATCTCATCAAACCATATCTGATGGCAAACTATTACGAAGGATTGCAAAAAGAACTGGTGCGTAATAATGCGGTTGAAATAAGGCATTTTTTGGTCTCTATGGATAAAAAAGCTAACAAAATGTTCCGTATATGGTCCCGTCTGATCTTAAAAAATCCCTCGAAAGAAAAATGCTAATCCGGCTTTTTAATTATTATTTATTTATAGCCATCTGGTTGTTATCACCGATCGTACATTTAATAGAAACCCTTTTGTATCCTCTTTTGTATTTTAAAATCAGGAAAGAAAAGAAATATTATCAAGGAATAAGTCAACGATGAAAGAAGTTTACATAAATAAAACCTCTCATTTTTTACCTAATGATGCCATTGTTTGTTAATGAAGTAGTAGCTGTTAAAGCAGCAGGCTGGGTAATAGTAACCGGTAGCGATTTTGTTTTATTGGTAGCATCTGTCACAGTAACTGTGTAAGTTCCGGCAACCAATCCGGTTGCTGTTGCTGCTGTGCCACCAGAAGGAGACCATGAATAGGTATAGGGTGCAGTTCCTCCCGAAACACTTACTGTGGCAGCTCCCGTAGCACTACCATTACAGGCTACATTGGTCTGACTGCTCAAAGTAACTGTTGGAGTATCAAGATCTATCACTAAATTAGAATCTTTAACCCAGGTAAAAGCATCAAGAGCGGCATAAGTGTATCCTCCACCCAGTGTAATTTGCAATTGATCAATAATAATATTGCTGTAATTCTGTCCGTTCAGATTGGTCAGGTCAATCAAGGTATAGCCATTGGCTGTTGCCACGGAAGTATTAAAACCAGTGGTTTTGGTTTGGGTAAATTTTGTTACGCCACTGAGTTTTCCTGTTATTGTTAGAGTTCCTGCAGTGCTCAATTTAAATTAGCATCTGACAAATACACCCAAAATCTGTTTACTTTAAACAGATTAGAAGTTGTTTTAATACTAAATGAAGCTCCGTTTTGAGGTGTAAGGCTATTGTCAATGTACCGATTATCTATATTAGTTCCGCTCCAACCAGTAGCTGGATAATTAGCCTGAATATCAAATGTACTCGCGTGAGAAATAATATTAAATATGACACCGTTATCAGTAAAGCTAGTACTACCATTTGATTCAGTTTCAAATTGTTCAGTACTTGTCTGTGCATACATGGTATTAGAGAGAATCAGTACGATTATCAATAATAATGAATAAATGTTTTTCATACTTTCTCTCATTAATGATTATTTACGATTCGCACACTCTGATTTTTGAAAATATAAGTGTTGATATTGTTCTTTGTCATCGTAGAATTATTGCTATCAGTGACATTGCCGGGGACAAAACCGGAGTTCAAAAGACCGCTGTTACAGACGGTCGTCTTTGCTGCAGATTCACTTGCGAAAAACAACAGCAGATACATCAGGAAAAAGAGTCCTGAATACTGAGAATAGAATTTCCTCATTTTGAATAGTGTTAAATGGTTAATGAAGTTTTTGTATAGTTCAATACCAAACGTACCTTTTTTTGTTAAAAAATACACTATACCAAAGTATAGTTGTAAACAAATAAAATGCTGAAAATAAATAAGTTACAAACCACTACCCAAATGGATAGATGCAAATACCAACTTGTGAATATCAGAATTTGTTTTTTTGTACCGGAATAAAGCATAAAAAACATCTTATTTTTCCATATTAAAATAGTGTGTTTTGCCTTATATAAAACTCTATTTTCTTTGTATAAAATTTATGTAAATACACAAAAAAACAGCACTAAAGCGCTGTTTATGGAGTAAAAAAATGGGATCAATTCTGTTATTAAATAACCGGACAGTTTCTCTTTTTCTATTTTCTATGTAGTAATTTAATTGCCTGAGTTCTATTCTTAATATCCAGTTTCGAATACAGATTACCGATATGAAATTTAACGGTACTTAATGATAAAAACAATTGAGCCGCTATTTCCTGATTAGATAATCCGTTATTGATTCCTTCCAGCACCTGTAATTCTCTTTCTGTAAGATTGAATTTTTTTACCAGATCGCAAGACTAATCTCTGTATCAGATGGAACAGAGCTTATGGGTTGTACTTTGTTTTTTTCTGTTTCAAGCTCCTGAATATATCTTTTGATTTCTGTCTTAAAATGAGTATTCTCTGCCCTTACCTTTCTAATTTTGTAAATGATGGCAAAACTAATGGTTATGATCTCAAAAGAACTGGCCAGTTTAAAGGTATTTCTCCCAAACATAGCTGCTTCTAAAACCCGTATTGATGCAGATTATAGAGCAGTCCGAAAAGCAGTACCATACCCAAAGTGAAGATAAGAAAACGAGCCAGTATTTCTTTTCTAAAAAGTTTTATAGCGGCATGGCAACATAATAAGGCGGCAATGAAATTAAAAATATTGCAGACCGATAAAAGAATGTTATTGTGAAAAATAAAGAAAAGTAAGGCAAATAAAAAAGACAAAGAAAGCACCGGGCACACTCTCCTGATAAAAGCCGCATCATATTTTTTTAACTCTAAGAAGTAATAAGTAAATATACAGGCAATAAGAGCAGTAACCGGTGAAGTAATCATCGTAAAATTATTCAACAGCCACGGATTGGTCGTTAAAAAGCTAAACAGGCCATCTTCATATAAAAACATCATTGCTACTGAAAAAAGTAGTAAAGAATAAGTAATAAATCGCTTGTCTTTAAATACAAAATAAAAAACGATGTTGAAAATTAAGGACATGATCACAATCCCATAATACAATCCTAAATATAAAAATGATTTGCTTTCTTTTTTATAGAATTCATCTACCGTCGCCACTTCCAAATCAATAAGACTAAAGTTGTTTATTTTGGCTCTCAGATAAATTTCTGAAGCAGTTGTGGTAATTTTAAACTGATTAAAACGCGTAGTTTCTTCTTTTAATGACCGGAAATTGTTTCCTGTTCGTTCAACAAATAAGAGACTATCTCCGTATTTTTCAAACAAAGACAATTCCTGAAAATTCATATTTGAAACGGTAAGTATTATCGGAATGTTTTGCTGCTCAGGCGACAGTTTTATATTTAAACCAATGTGTATCATCATGTTTGTCATAATAATGAAACAGAGAAGTCTGATTGGTTTGCTCAAACTGCAAGGGAACTATTTCTTGCAAAGCGATATCGGTATCTTTTTGAAGACTCCCATAAGAAAAAGAGCTCCACGAAAAAATGAAGAAAATAAGTGATAAAAAATGTTTCAAAGGATGTGTTTTTTGATTGCAAAAATATCATTTTTAAAACACCACCCATATTTTATTTTCATTTTGTTTATGTTATATTTTTAAAATAAAAATACAGAATGGATAAATAAGCTACCAATATGATCATAAATAAACAAAACATTCTAAAATCAAAAATGAACTTTTACTAAAAAAGCCCGCTTAAAAGCAGGCTTCTAACTAATTCAGTTGTTTCAACATCTTTGAGAAATCTTCTAATTCTATATTAACACGCGATTGTATCAGACTTATTTCTCCGTCTTCTATTGTCTTTATTACAATGTGTGTGATTTTATCCTTCCTTTCTATTGCCATGATAGCGAATTGTTCTTCTGAAGTGTTTATGCTGATGTATTCTTCATATCCGTCTTTTTTAAGTGCAGTATTCAAATCTGTTATCACTTGCGATCCTCACATTTTCAATCACTACAGTACGGGTAGTTTTTATATATTTAAGAAATGGCTTTAATTCTTTTTCTTTACTGACCATTTTTAGCAATAACTTAGGAATTCTTACACTTGTAGATTGATCGTCATATTTTTTATAAAACTGATCCATTTCTTTATTTCTGAATGAAGCACATGACAAAAGACTCATCATCAGAATAATAAGGACTAAAAATTTATGGTGTCTCATTTTTTTCTGTTTTTAAGTTTC
>NZ_JAUFQU010000090.1:0-22618 GCF_030409925.1 Paenimyroides ceti | reverse complement strand
GAAATCAAGCGACCCTGATTTGTTCAGACTTACTTTCAAAGAATCCTGCATCTTTACCTGCCGTGTTTTAATTGTATATCTTTTTCATAGTCTTTATTTTTGAAACGGAAAGTTACAGAATCCATTTGAGCTAATGGAGTAAAGACATGTAGAGAATCTTTTTGAGGAACTTTGAAAAAGCAAAATCAATAGGTTTATTATTGCCCAAGAGTTCCATTTCAAATTTTTATAATCACCTTCATAAGGCACCAGCCATTTATTTTTACTCGTCATTGAGGGTCTGCCGGCACTTTCTTTTTTTACTTCTTTAAACAGGGTCAGGTCAAATGTTTCCTCTGTAGGCAATGTTTGGGTTTTTCGTAAAAAGCAATTTTATCAGACTGTGGGTCAAAACTTGTAATTGTTGTTCTGGTCTTTTAAAGCAAATAAATAATAACTTCCTTCTTTGATGTTTTCAATAGAAAAAGAGGTAAGGCTATCAAGGGTATTGGTGATATAGATAGGTTTTTCTTTATAAATAGTTGAATCATTGAATTGAGTCGATCATATAAAACAACATTTACAAAATTATCCGTTTTTTTACTGTATGCATCCTTGATATTACCGCTTACTTTTAAGGAATCAATGTAATCACCTGTAGAAAAACATATTTAAAGCGGTAAAAGGATTTCCTTCGTTATTATCTACTATGCTTCGTCCAAAGTTAAAGCTGTAGGTTGTATTGCTTTTAAGGGTGTCCAGTATTTTAATGGTAATCGATTTACTTGCAAATCCCATAGGAGTTACTTCAGGTATAGTATTCATCGGAGGAGATATGATAAGGTTTTGATTCAGCTTATCGATCTTTATATACTCATCAAACACGATTTTTATATCCTTTTTATCAAAATGAACGGAATAATTTTCAGGAGAACTACTTATTATTACAGGCGCTAAAGTATCCATGGGACCTCCGGTAATCATTCCCTTTTGGCACAACCAGAAAAAAGAATCAAACTGATAAAAGCAAAAAATAGCAGAACTCTTAAAACTTCATAGAATATAATTTCGTACAAAGTAAGCGATTTTTTATTTTATCGAAAACGTTTTGGTTACAATTATCTGGCACAGGCTATTGTAAATATGCTTAATTGTACATTTTCTATTTTCAAAAGTTCATTTTGCTTTTTCAATTGTGGATCCTGTTGTAACGACATCATCAATCAGTAAAAAATGTTTGCCTGAATCTGTATTGTCAAAATTCACTGTAAACATATCCTGATGAATCTCACTACGGCTAAAAAGCGATTTTTTAGTTGTGATTTACTGTAAAAATTCTTTTTAAGTCTTTCTCCGTTATAGGGAATGTTGAATAGTTCTGAAAGTTTCTGACAAAAAAATCGAGCTGATTGTAGCCTCGCTCCTTCTGTTTTTTTGGATGTAGCGGAATGGAAACAATTTCATCAACCGTATTAAACAGTCTATGGTTAGTGGAACGCTCATAGACCATCTCTGCCAAAAAGATCCCGATTTCCTGTTGATTCTTGTATTTTAAGTGGTGAATCAACTGTTTAGCGATACTTCCGTCTTCATAGAATAATAAGGCTGAAGCGTTTTTTATTTTCAGCTTACCATTAAACCTGCGAAGGAGCTCCGGAAAAGCGTTTTCACTGATTGGAACTCTTTCTAAATGATGCAGACAATAGGTACAAATATAAATTTCCCGATGCATTAAGATCTCATTGCAACCATAGCACAATGGAGGGAATATAAGATGAAAAAACCTGGCGCATAACTGTTATATTTATATTTCTCAATTTATGGAAAAAATTTAGCAAGAGCAAAAAATCTTATTTAATAGTAGAGATAAACCTTTAGAATTTAGGCATTTTTAGTATTTTTGCACCATGGCAAAACAAGAAGATATTTTTAAGAATGTAATTTCGCATGCAAAAGAATACGGATATATATTTCCGTCAAGCGAAATTTACGATGGATTGAGCGCTGTATATGATTATGCTCAAAACGGAGTAGAATTAAAGAAAAACATCCGTGAATATTGGTGGAAGTCAATGGTTCAGATGCATGAAAATATTGTAGGGATAGATGCTTCTATTTTTATGCATCTACTACCTGGAAAGCATCAGGACATGTTGATGCCTTTAACGATCCGTTAATTGATAATAAAGATTCCAAAAAAAGATATAGAGCAGATGTGCTTATTGAAGATTACTGTGAAAAATTGTATCAGAAAGCGCAAAAAGAGATTGAAAAAGCAAGAGGGCGCTTTGGTGACTCATTTGACGAAGAACAATTTGTGGCAACTAATCCAAGAGTAATAGAATATCTGTCAAAGAAAAAAGAAATTCTGGAAAGAATGGCACACGGGCTTGATTCGGGTGATTTAGCTGATGTAAAAGCACTTATTGAAGAGTTGGGCATTTCAGATCCTGAGACCGGTTCTAAAACTGGACAGAGGTACGCAGTTCAATCTTATGTTCGGAACCAACTTGGAGCTTCAGCAGATACAGCTATGGATTTGTATCTGCGCCCGGAAACGGCACAGGGTATCTTTGTAAATTTTCTAACGTTCAGAAAACAGGGCGCATGAAAATCCCTTTCGGAATTGCTCAGACCGGAAAAGCATTCCGTAACGAAATTGTTGCACGTCAGTTTATTTTCCGTATGCGTGAATTTGAACAGATGGAAATGCAGTTTTTCGTAAAACCCGGAGAGGAAATGAAATGGTATGAGTACTGGAAAGAAACCCGTCTCAAGTGGCATTTGTCTTTAGGATTAGGAAAAGAAAATTATCGTTTTCACGATCATGAAAAATTAGCGCATTATGCCAACGCAGCAGCGGATATTGAATTCAATTTTCCGTTCGGATTTAAAGAATTGGAGGGGATTCACTCCCGTACAGATTTCGATCTAAAAGCACATGAGCAACATTCCGGAAAGAAACTACAGTTTTTTGATAACGAAACCAATAGTTCTTATGTACCATACGTGGTAGAAACATCTGTCGGGCTTGACCGTATGTTTTTTATCGGTGTTCTCGAAATCCCTGAAAGAAGAAGTTTTAGAAGACGGTTCTACGCGAACAGTTTTGCAATTGCCATCTGTATTAGCTCCGACAAAAGCTGCTATCTTGCCGTTGGTTAAAAAAGACGGACTTCCTGAATTGGCGCGTACGATTATTGATGAACTGAAATGGGACTTTAATGTGGCTTATGATGAGAAAGATGCTGTAGGGCGTCGTTATCGCCGTCAGGATGCTTTGGGTACACCGTTTGTATTACAGTAGATCACCAGACTATTGAAGATAATACGGTAACGATTCGTCACCGCGATACCATGCTTCAGGACAGGGTAGCTATTTCTGAATTGAGAAGAATTATCGAAGAAGAAGTTTCTATGAGAAAACTGGTTAATGAAAATGTAATAAAAAAGCGACTTTGAAGTCGCTTTTCTTTTGGGGTTAAACTTTATGTTTTTTAATATATTGGCTTATTTCATCCATGAATTCATCCATGGATACTTCAAGTACCAATAACGAGAGTGCTTTGTCGGTGATGCCATTGATGTCGCCGGCAAAACCCAATGCGGAGGTAAACTTTCTCAGGATCTCCTTTTGTTTAGGACCCAGCACATGATTTACATATACCATGCGTGCGAGATCATACAAGCGCTCAATGCGTTGTGTCTGCAAATAGGGAGGATTTACAGGGTAATTATTTGGATTTGCTAAAATTTTCGTATAGTCTTCTTCTGAAATGTCTAATTTTTTAGCTAATTCATTGATAAAATGCATTTCCTCCTCACTGAAATCGCCATTTTGAAAGTGCTACTCTCACAATAGATGCGAAATGACCTTTGTTTCTTTCTTTGAAACCTGAGTCATAGATGTCGTAATTAACATAATCGAGGTTTTTATTCATAAACAAAAATAGAAATAAAAACGAGGTACGCAATAAAATTAAGAAATATTTACATTTTATACCTTTTTAGAATCTTTGAATATTTAGTCCTAAAAAATTTTTATAACACAAACTTATCTTTATTTTTGTTGTGCGAATCGGCAAGAGACAAAGTGTTGTTTGGAGTCTTAGAATGCTGGATTTCAGATTTGTTATATGGAAAATCATATAGAAAGTAAGCGTGAAAAATATGATAAAGCCTATCTTAGAATTGCAAAAGAATGGGGGCAGTTATCATATTGTCATCGCAGAAAAGTAGGTGCCATTATTGTAAAAAACAAAATGATCATTTCTGACGGCTATAACGAAACGCCTTCAGGCTTTGAAAATTGTTGTGAAGATGAAGAAGGAATTACTAAATGGTATGTATTGCATGCTGAGGCAAATGCTATTTCAAAGTAGCAAAATCTACCCAAAGCTGCGAAAACGGAACATTGTATATAACAATGTCTCCTTGTAAAGACTGTAGTAAACTGATTCACCAATCAGGAATTACACGGGTAGTTTACGAACAAGGTTATAAAGACCAATCGGGAATTGATTTTCTAAAGAGGGCAGGAGTAGAAGTAATGCAGATTTCAAATTTGGAAGCATCAATAAATGAATAAACGTACTTATTTGTGGCCTGTTGTTGTGACTGGTGCACTGGCGGCAGGAGTTTTTTTAGGAGGTTTTATTGAACGTACTACTTCTCCCCGTACTTCCTATGACGATAAAGCAAGAATCAAGCTTAATAAGCTTATTGATCTGATAGAACAGGAATATGTTGATAACGTAGATACTGATTCTATCATAGATTTGACGATGAATAATCTTTTGGAACATCTTGATCCGCATTCTGTTTTATATTGCACAGAGTGAAATGGAAGAGGTACAGAAATCAATGAAAGGTTCATTTGTCGGAATTGGTATTAATTACAATCTTTTTAACGATACGCTGGCTATTATCAAAGCCATTCCGGGCGGTCCTTCCTATAAAGCCGGATTGCGGGCAGGAGACAGAATTCTGTTTGCGGATAACCATAAGATTTTTGGTAACAATCTTACGAATGACTCTCTGGTCAATATCCTCAAAGGAAAAATGGATTCCACTGTCAAGTTAAAAGTATATAGAAAAAAAGATGGTAAGTTTCTCAACGTTGATGTAAAGAGAGGAGAGATTCCACTGAAAAGTGTTGATGTTGCCATTAAGATAAACGATACACTCGGGTATATTAAAATCATCGTTTTTCAGAGACAACGTATAAGGAGTTTAAAGCAGGATTGGATAAATTACAGGCTAAGGGAATGAAATCACTTGTGCTGGATTTACGGGATAATGGTGGTGGATATATGGAGCCTGCAATTCAGATTGCCGATGAGTTTCTTCGAAAAGATGAAATGTTGTCAAGACAATAAATAAAAAAGGAAGTGTCACTCTTAATAAAGCAACCGAAAAAGGGAGCTTTGAAAAAGGAAGCCTGTTTTTGTGGGTTAATGAGAATTCAGCTTCTGCAAGTGAGATCATTGCGGGTGCAATACAGGACAATGACAGAGGTATAATAATAGGACGCAGAACGTATGGAAAAGGATTGGTTCAGAGAGAAATGTATCTCGGTGACGGATCAGCGGTAAGATTGACTACCGCAAGGTACTATACTCCATCGGACGTTCTATTCAAAACCGTACACCAGCGGTTATGAAGATTATAATAATGAACTCTCACATCGTTTCGAAAGCGGGGAGTTGTACGAAAAAGACAGTATTTACTTATCTGATTCTTTACAATTCAAAACCAAAGCAGGAAGAATCGTATATGGCGGCGGCGGTATCGTTCCGGATGTATTTGTACCGTTGAAAGTAAACATGGAGAGGACGCTATTCAGCTCTTAATGCGTACCGGGCTTGTAAGCTATTATGTATTTGAAGAAATAGATAAAGAACGAAACGTTTTAGAAGCGCTTGATGTGAATACATTGTCTCAAAGAGTTTCGACACAACCGAAATATTTTAATGATTTAAAGAAACACCTCATTGCAAACGGACTTTCTTTTAATCTGGACAGACATAAAAACAATATCATCTTCTATCTGGTAGCAGAATATATTAATCAGTTAAAAACAGACGATGACTATTATATGTGGATCTTAAAAGAAGATCCTATGTTGAAAAAAGTATTGAATAAATAATAGGCAATATTTTACAGAGTAAAATATCTTTGTTTTACACATTAATACATTACAATAAGACCACTGAAGCAGTGGTCTTATTGTTTTATTAGTATGTATGCATGAGGTTTTATAGAATGATTTCATAAAAAAGCCCGATAGATTTATCGGGCTTTCGTAAAGAATAATATGTTATTGATTATTTAAAATCTGCATCAGAAACGCCTTCGTTTACTTTTACATCTTTTGTAATCATTTCAATATCGATACCAACATTCATTGACATTTTATAAGGAATTTTGATTCCTTTTACATCTTTATAGTCAGAATAATAGATTACCTGATTCATTGTCTGACCTGTACATCCATTTCTGTTGAAGTTGCGATTTTTAAACCTGTGGCAACATCATAATAAGAAGTCGTTTTGTTCTCTTTTACAGCATAAGCGTCTGTTCCGTTGATGTTCTCAATACCTGTTAGGGTAACGCCTGCTTTACGGCAGAAGTCAATTCTCCGAATAAAACAGCTGCTTCCTGAGCTTGTTTAAGTTCTTCTCCTTCTAAAGGTATTTTTTGTCCTTGTTGTTCAACAAAACCAGTTGTAGGTGTAATAAGTTGTTTAGACATTACTTGTCCCATAACAGTTGTTACAGATAATAACTGACCTTTATTAGTTTGTTTGGTAACTGATGTTAATTCCATTCCCTGAACTGTAGCATTTGCAGTTGTGAAAAGAGTTTTTACAGTTTTCACTTTTGCTTCTCCTCCAATTGCTTTAATATAATTGTCTAAAACAGACTTTGCTGTAACACCAGCTGGAATTGGTTTGTTTACTTCGGCTTTGCAACAGGGTTACCGAATTTGTCGTAATAGTTTACTTTGTAAGGTAATTTTTCAAGACCTGGTAATACGTCACTTGCTTTACCAACAACTAAGATTCTAAGATTTTCAGCAAGGAAATATTTGTTAGCTGCATTTTTGATATCCTGTACCGTTACTGCATTGATGTTTTTAATGTAGTTTTCGTAGAAATCTGCAGGTAAATTCTGTGTTTTTGTTCTTAATGCAAATGAAGCAATAGTACCTGGTTTTTGTGTTTCCATTACGAAACTACCGATGTATTTTGCTTTTGCTAATTTTAATTCATCTTCATTCACAGGCTCTGTTCTGATTTTGTGAATCTCTTTCATGAATTCAACTACCGCACTGTCAGTTACCGCATTTCTTACCGAAGCAGAAGATCTGAATTTAGAAGTATACTTTCCTGAACCAACAGAAGAATAAGCACCATACGTCCAGCCATGAGCTTCACGCAGATTTAAGAACAAACGTCCTTCACCACCGCCACCAAGAATCTGGTTAGCCATTAATGCAGCAAAATAATCTTTGTCTGTCATTCTTAATTCTACAGCGTTTACTAAAGCGATTTCTGACTGTACTGCGTTTGGCATGTCAACGAAATCAATCTGTGTTTTTCCAACATTTTTAGTAACCGGATATTGTTGTTTTGGAGCAGATGCTTTTTTCCAGTTTCCAAATAACTTCTCAAAATGTTTTTTACTTTTTTGAAGTCAACATCACCAATAACTACTAAATATGCTTGTTCCGGAACGAAATAAGATGAATAGTTGTCTTTTACATCCTGTAATGTAACATTGTTTAGTGTTTGTTCTGTAAACGTATTCTCCGTTTGGATGATTGATGCCAAATAATAAAGCATTTTCTACTCTTGAAGCGACAGCAGAAACACTTTTCTCACTTGATTTTATCCTTCAATAGATTGTGCTTTTGCTTTGTCAAATTCTTCTTGAGAGAATAAAGGATTTAAGGCACCATCAGCCATAATTTCAAGAATACGATCAGCATATTTAGACAATCCGCTTCCTGAAGCACCGGTATTCCAGAAGTTAATATTGGCTCCTAAAAAGTCAATTTCTTCATTGAATGCTTCTTTAGAAATCTTTTTTGTTCCGTTACCAACAACAGCACTTGTTAAAGATGAAACACCTGCTTTTTTTCTTCTACATAAGGTGGTGTGTCAATAGTTAACATATAGCTTACACGAGGTAATTTATGGTCTTCTACTACCAATACTTTTAAGCCGTTCTTTAAAGTAAATTCCTGTGGTTTAGATACATGAACTGTTGGAGCCGGTCCTGGTTGTGGTTGTGATCTTTTAATCTGAGCTTCCGAGCTTAATGAAAGCATTAAAGCTGTTGCTATAATAAATATTTTTTTCATTTCTTAAATAGTCTTAGTTTGCAGCCTCTTCTTTAACAGGAACATAATCTAAAAGTAAACGGAGTTTGGTTGTAAATACTTTTTCGCTACTTCTCTGATTTCTTCTCTTGTAATAGAACGATAGATATTGATTTCTTCATTGATCAGGTTGATATCACCATTCAATAAATAGTATGTTGCTAAGTTTTCAGCCAAACTTTCTAAATCTGAGTTACTGTGTACATAGCTGTTTTCAAACTCATTTTGTAATTTTTGGTATTCTCTTTCAGAAATTAAATTGGTTTGTAAATCTTTGATTTCAGCATCAATCTCAGCCTGAATCTGATCACGTGTGAACCTTGCATTGGAATACCAAGTATTATATACATACCGTAGTCTTCTGACCCTGGCTGAATGCTGCAACCTGTAGCGCCATTTTCTTGTCATCAACAATTTTTTGTGTAAACGGGAAGATTTTCCTCCTGACAAAATAGATGAAATCATATCCAATACGCGGGCATCTCTTGTTTTGTTAGATGGGGTTCTGTATGCTGTGATGTACATTGGTAATTGGATGTTCGGATCCTGATATTCAGCAACGATTGGTTTTGTAATCGGATCTTCCGAATATTTACACGTTCCACTTTAGCACCTTTTTTGATGTTGCCAAAATATTTCTGAACAAGATCTTTCGTTTGTTTGTAGTCAATATCCCCTGCAATAACTAAAACAGCATTGTTTGGAACATAGAATTTTTCAAAAGTGATATAAGCATCTTGAAGTTTTTTACCTAAGGAATCATTCCAGTTTTTTGGAAATTGATAAGTGTCCACCGATAATATACCCACTACCTCGGCAGCCGTTCCGCAGTAAAAGGCACTATCAGCTTGAAAAAGATCTTCTCTGGTAAATTTTCTTGATGCAGTTCCAGACCTAATTGTTCGGCTAACTCCAAAACAGTGGCTCTGGTGATGCCCGGAAGGATGTTTCCTAATTGAGGCGTGAATAGTTTTCCGTCTTTTTCAAAGAACAAATTTGCACCCGGACCTTCGGCTAAAAATCCATCGCTATCCAAAAGCAAGGCTTCGTCGAATCCATTGTCTTTTGCTTCGTTGGTTGCCAAAATCGAATTGACATAATGACCGCAGACTTTCGCTTCAATGTGGATGGATTTTGGATGTGGACGGCAATAGGAGGAAACCGTTAATCGTAGTAATTTTCTCCCAAATACGCTCCCCAGTCCCAAGCGGCAATCATCACCGAAACCCTGTAGGTTTTGACAAACTCATATTTTGTCCACAATACACCAATGGTCGGATGTAAGCATTTTTAAATTGTTTTTTTCCAGTAACTCGTAAGTAGCTTGGACTAACTCTTGAACAGTGCAATCGAAAGGGATTTTTACCAATTCGCAGGATTTTTTCAAGCGTTCATAATGTTCTTCGGCTTTAAATACTTTAGTTCCATTTTTGGTTTCATAAGAACGAATACCTTCAAATGCACCGTAGCCATAATGAAGCGTTTGACTGTACAAATCGGTTGTAGATTCGTTAGCCTTTACAAATTTTCCGTCCAAAAAAAGGACTGTTTCGTTGTTTGAATACATATTTATTTTTTTTATTGAGTTGATAATTGATTTTTGGGAATAAAAAAAGCCTTTCCCGAAATGAGAAAGGCTTACAATTTGGCATAAAGCAGCATCTCTCACGGTGGCGAGCTAATAATAATGCTGATAATAATAGTGTTGTTATATGATTTCATTTTGTTCTTTTTAGTTTAATGTCAATAAAAAAAGCCTCCTGATTTCTCGGGAGGCTTTCAAATATATCTTTTAGATTATATCAAAATTATTCCTCCCCGGTATGTGAAATCACACCCGCAATAATAATAGAAGAAATAATAATTGAATTGTACATTTTTTTTCTGTTTTCAAGTGCAAATATAGCTAGTAATTTTTAAACCCACAATTTTTTTATGCTTTTTTTAATGTGAAGTTTCTATGTGCTGGATACGTTGGAAAAAATAGCACATTGTAAGGTGGGTGTTAGTTGATCTGATGTCACTTACAAAATGCGAAGTATTAACAGATTTATTTTTATTTAATTCCATATCTATTTTTATATGTCTTTATGATTCAAACGATTAATTGACACTTATGTCTTTTTAAGTGTTAATAAGACATTTCAACAAAAATCAAATGTGCCAAATTTGGGTTGGCTAAAATTTTTCCGTGCCAGTGTTTGTCTTTAAGATATTTCTGTTATGTCTTGTTAAATTGCGCTTCTATTGAACCAAATGCTGTAAGTTTGGGTCATTCTTAATGCGTTCAATTTCGTTTTTAACAACATTCAGGATGTCTGATTTTATCTGCTTGTAATTACTCTCAATTTCCTGCTTCATTTTATCCTCGCCCTGCTCATTTACAAAAGACAAGATTTGCGGTATCTTTTGATAGGCTTCGGTTTCGGTAGCTACCTTTTCATTATCTACTACTATTTCAGCGTGAAATATCTTTTGCTCGATACGTTCATCGAAGTTATCCGATACAGAACCGACAAACATACCTTGTGTCAATGTTGAGATTTTGGATGCAGGTATCAGACTATCCAATTGCGTAGAAATAGAAGTTGATTTATCATTTCGGTTAATGGTCAAACTCTGGCGTTTTTGCAATACTTTTCCGAACCGTTCCGAAAGGCTTTTTGCCGTTTCGCCAACAACCTGACCACTAAAAATATTACCTACAGTATTTTGGATAACTTTAGCTTCCTTGTCTCCGTAATCCCGTATCAATTGAGAGAAATCCTGAAAGCCCAGACAAACTGCTACTTTATTGCTACGGGCGGTTGCAATAAGGTTATCCAGCCCTCTGAAGTAGATTGTTGGCAACTCATCTATGATAACCGAACTTTTTAATTGCCCTTTTTTGTTGATGAGCTTTACAATTCTGGAATTGTACAATCCCAATGCTGCGGAGTAGATGTTTTGTCGGTCGGGATTGTTTCCTACACAAAGTATTTTTGGTTCTTTTGGATTGTTGATGTCTAAAGAAAAATCATCGCCTGTCATTACCCAGTACAATTGTGGAGAGATCATTCTTGACAACGGAATTTTAGCCGATGCTATTTGTCCTTGCAACTGGTCTTGTGCGCCACTTTGCCACGCATCCATAAAGGGCGATAGGTAGTTTTCTAAATCAGGATATGATGTCAAAATAGTAAATACGTCCGAATACTTTTTGTTCAGTAATTCAATAGCGTGAGGAAATGTACAATACTTGCCATCCTCATAGATTTTCAGATACCAAATAATAGCAGCCAAAAGAATAATTGGGCTTTCCACGAAAAAATCCCCTTGCTTTTGTATCCACGACCTGTTGAGGTTTAGCATTATGGTATATGCTGCTTCGTAAGCATCTGAAATGTCCGTCATAAAGTCGGGATTGAGTGGATTGCAACGGTGGCTCTTACGTGGGTCGTCAAAGTTAATGACGTAAAATTTGGGCTGAACTTTGTACTTATCCCGATGCTTTAGTAAATGATTGTAGGCAATGGTTGAAAGGTCATCAAACTTGAAATCGTAGATGTACATACTGAAGCCTTTCTCTATCTGTTGCTTGATGTAATTGTTTACGATTGCATACGATTTTCCGGAACCCGGAGTACCCAACACGATTGATGCCCTGAAAGGATTTACGATGTTTATCCAACCGTTGTTCCATTTTCCTTTGTAGTAAAATTTGGTGGGTAGGTTAACGGAATATTCATTTTCCATCAGCTTTGTTTCTTGCTGAAAGCTCTCGTTCTCATTATTAAAAACATCATCCATTAGGTTAGTACGGAGCAATCGGCTCATCCATACGCCTGCCATCAACAAGGCGATATACCCTAATGAGATAGTAAGGATATACAGAAATGTGCCTATTACCGGGGATAGCTTTAACAACGGTGTGTTCAGGAAGAATAGCACAAAGCCAACACCCAAAGCCACATAAATTTTAGACCAGGTTATCTTCTCATTCTTTACGCCCTTTGTTCCTAAGTAAAACCACGAAAATTATAAAAAGTATACAGCCGAAATTCATTGACTTTAAAAATAATCCTTCTTTGGATTTCACTATTGGCTTAATTTTACGCAAGGGGAATCCACAATTGGGGCAAGCGGTTGCTTGATCTGAAACATTATGGTTACACTCTTTACATGAAATCAGCATAAGGCAAGGCTTTAATTATTACTCTTTTTCTTTTTAAATAGATCCATATTGATGTTCCAATTCTTTTTCTCCTCTTCGCTCATTCCTAAAAAGTAATGATTAAATACGAAATAAGCCCCTATTAAACCAAATACAAAATAGATGATATTTTGAATAATTACAGGAATTTCCAAAAAAGCTAAAGACAATAAGCTTATCAATAAAAAAATAATAATTAAAAAAATAAAAGGTTTTACCTTCATGGTATAAAATTATATTAACTTCTTTTGAGAATACTAAATATAATAAAAAACTAGATATAGACTCCTTTTTTTAACAATTGAAAACGAAAAAAAGTTATATTTGAGTAACCTTTTCTGGTGGATCATTTTGTTTAAGTGTAATTTCTTGATCAAAGAATTCATTGAGATCAAAACTGTTTTGACGAAGAAATTTTAAATATTGTACCATTATATGTGAATCCATACGGCTATCCATATAAGCAATAGTCTTATGGTGACATCCAATGTTTTCAGAAATCAGTTTTTGAGTCAGTTTTTTCTCTTTTCTAAACTTGTTAATTTTCATATGAAAAAAATTATTTTAATCATATACGTTTTAATAATCCATTTAGTTAAAAGCTATTCGCAAACACAGGACACCATATTTTTAAAAAATGACAAAGAATTTCTTAATAGTATACAATTTAGCGAAAATACAAACTTTTATAATGAGTTATCATTAAATAATTATAAAAATAAATTTACTTATTTAAATAATATAACATTATTAAATATCGAGTATAATGATGTTACCTATTTTTATGTGAAAAAATATCTAGAGTATAAATGGATCCCCAAAATAATAGGTCTTTCTACCTACTATTTTCCAATGTTTGAATCTAAATTAATCCAATACGGTTTACCCAACGAACTAAAATATTTAGCTATTGTAGAATCGAATCTTAACCCTCGTGCCATATCGCATGCCGGAGCTAAAGGTATTTGGCAATTTATGCCAGCCACTGGTAAACAATACGGGTTATACCATAACCAATATGTTGATTTGTATTATGACCCCGTAGCTTCCACCGATGCAGCAGCCCGATATTTAAAAGAATTATACACGAAATTTGGAGACTGGAATTTAGCAATCTCCGCTTATAATTGTGGACCAGGGCGAATTGATGCTTTAATTAGAAAACACAAATCAAGGAACTATTGGAAATTAAGACCATATATGCCAAGGGAAACTCAAGCATACGTACCTACATTTATAGCTATTAATTACATTTTCAATTTCTACAAGGAACATAAAATGAAACCTATGTATTTTAAGTATTCCTTTTTTGATTTTCAGATTATAAGAAACGAAAAACCACAATCAATAAAAAAGGACGAACTATTTAAATTTGCAAATCCACACATACTAAATAACTACATTGCCAAGAATGTATATTATTACAAAATAAAAGAGCGGTAAATTCGCTCTTTTATTTTAATAATTATTTTGTGTACGTTTTCACATAGTTGAATGGATACTCAACTTCATGACCGTTTACAAAATTAAATGTGAAACTGTTTGAACCATAATTTTGATTTAATAATCCCAATTCGAAAGAAGATAGCATCTCCGTTCCTTGGAAATTGGTAGTAGATGTGTTTAAAATTGGTTTATTTTCGGTAATTGTAAAATCAAATGGTTGCGCACTTACCACCACAACCTGTACTTTATTTACAGAATATGAACTACCATCGGTTGTCTCGTAGTAAATTTTACCATTAGAGTGTTCGGGTGCTCGGTTGATTAAATTATTTACAAATACATAAGGCTGACCGTTTGATTCGATCGTATAAAAATCTTTTTTTGTATCTACTCTATGTTCCGGTAAAGAAAATATTGCGGTTGTTCGCCCATAGTTATTCGGAGTTAAGGTGATGTCATCATTCAATTGATAAACAAAATTTCCGTTTACCGTACTACCATTTACTTTTACAATTCCATCGAAATCAATATTCATAGTAACCGATTGCACATCGATACCAGGATAAAAAGTAAAATCTACTGGGATTTCATTTTTATCTGTTGAAACAAAAGAACTTTGAATTTGTATTGAAGAAATGTTATTTTCTTGTAGTACAAAATTATCATCTTCATTACATGAAGTAAGCGCGAAAGCGACTGAAATAAATAAAATTAGCTTTTTCATAAACAATTATTTTAATTTAAAGATCCGTTTAAATAGACATTGATATTATAATTTTTAGTTTTCTCGTTCCCATTACTACTAACTAGTTTAAAAGTTACTGTACCAGAACCCCATATTGTTGAAGATTGAGCAACAAAATTCGCATCTAATATGACGTAATTTGAACCTTCTTCCAATATATAATGACCTTGCCAATTTGTATCCAATGGATCGGTATTTTGATTTCCATTAGAACTTCCCCCATAATATTTAAGAAGGGTATTAGGTGTTCGAATACATTCTAAATAAAATGTTTCGTCTGGGTCATATTTTTGTAGGTTTATTTTTATGTATTTATCAGTTCTTCCACCAGTTCTAGTAAAATGATAAGGACTAGAATTCCAATTACCTACTACATAAAACTCTAATAAATCACTGGTATTTGTAGCTACAGAAGAACTAGTTCCCCACGTAAAATTTGCATCGAAAACTTTATATTTTAAATCAGCTATTAAGCCTTTAGTTAACTCAATATTTTGCTGATCAATTGCAATAACATTTATAGGCTGCACCCCATAACTATCTGGTTTATATTTAATAGTAAAAACACCAGATTCATAAGGGATAATCGTAGAATTGGTAATTGGAATTCCATTTACAGATAAAATAGCGTTTGTTTGAAATTTCACACCTGTAATGGTATTTGTACTTACTAAATTCTCCACTTTGATTAAAGTGGTTTCCCGCTGATCATAAGGGACAACATTATTAGGAAAAGGATTAAGCTGATTATCCAAAAGACTCAATTCAAAATCTAGTTCTTGATTCGAAACACCAAACGATTTTGTCTGACTTGTTTCATAACCTTGACTGTTTTTCATAGTTACAGTAAGCGTTTGAGCAGAACTATTGTTGTTAGAATTAAAAATTAATGTCAACTTACCATCGGTAAGTTCTTCATAATTTAACCAGGTATCTTTTGTAAGTAACACTCCCCCGTTATTAACTTGTGCATCCATCAAAGAGAATTTAAATTTATAATCAGGATTAGGATTTTCAATATCACCTGATATTATAGGATGTATAGATACATCTAGGGGAATATTATTGACCAGATTACTTTCCCCAGTTATAACAATATCAAAAGGGAATTTATAATCAGAATTTCCATTAATGATATTCTCTTCATCATTAGCGCAGCTTATCATTAACATACAGCATAAAAACAATTTAAAAATCTTATTCATAGCTTAAAAATTTATTGGATTATTCAAATTCTATATTCATTTTTTAAAAATTAATCTTTACTCCGACTTGTCCAAAAAGAAGTTCTTTATCAATGGTAGATTGAAATACATTTTGATATTTGAATCCACCAGTTAATGAGAAAGCGGGAAACACAACCAATTCTAATTCAACTCCGCCATACGCTCCGAAATTGTTACTATTATAAACAGGTAAAACATCTTGAATAATTCCAAAATTTTTTAATTTTTCGTTACTATACAAACCACCTAGATAAAGCTGTACATAAAACGGGTGTGGAATAACCTTTTCTAACGAATATGTTCCTGCGATTCCAATTCTTTTACTCTCGAAATTACCCTGATATCGTTCAACACCATAAAATGATACATTATAGTCTTGTTTTAAAAGATCTAAGTCAGCTCGTAAACCTAAAAACTTATTGCCAATAAGCTTCTGAACATTCAGATTGTAGTTTGTTCCCTTGTTTACAAAGCCGTAATTCAATCCTAAACTGTACTGCCCAGCATAATGCGATTGGGCGAAGGTAGAGGAATATAAAAGTCCGAAAAGGAATAAAAGTGTCTTTCTCATAATTCAATATTTTAATTGTAATTCCGGGCGTTATCTATCAATGAAGAGATAATTTTAAAATTTAATTTCGATCTCCATTTTTTTCAGTTAATTCAAAAAGCAATTGTTTATCATCACCTACAGAAAATTTATCGAACATAAAAACGATGTCATTTTCCCTTTTGGAATCACTTTACTATCTGGAGTTAGATTTACAATATTCACATCTATTGTTTGTTCACTGGTAGCTATACCCTTATCATTGGTGATATAAAACTTATATGCGTTTACATCATAATTAATATTACTGTTATTGTCGATTCGCATTAAAATGTAAATCTTGTTATGATTCACGTAAACACCTTTTAAAATGAGCTTTATATTCTTATAAGATGTGATGTTTCGGTTTTTGATATAACCCGATTCTTTTAATAGCCTTTGGCTTATGGTTTCATTATTATTTGATTTATTTGGGCTTGGCACTTGACTAACCGATGTATTTTGATTTGTCTCATCAACCTTTAAAATGAGTTCTTGCGGATCATTATCGTATTGAAGCAAAAAATTATAGGTTTTATTATCAACTGTTTTTACAAAAAGGTTTGTTTCTTGAACATTTGGCTCTAAAAACTGAATAAACAAAATATCATCTACTTGTCTAATTCCTATTTTATCGTGAATAGAAACTGAATTTTGATAAAAATCTACTTTAGCAGGAAACTGAACGGTGATAAACTTATCCGTTGATGCTTTCAATGTTCTTAGTTGTGCATTAGTATTTATTGCTAATCCCAACATCAATAGTGTAATTAATAACTTCATCATTTCTGAATTAATAATACTTTTTGATTATCTATAAATTTTACCGAACGTTCTTTTACTTTATTTGAAACCACACTTCCTACTACATTACCTGCTTTTCCTAATATTCCTCCACGCCTTGCAACATGATCAACGGCAGTATTTCTTCCTTGTTTTAAAGTTTCATCCATAGAAATAGGAATTCCCTTTAAGCCATCATTACTGTAAACCATTAAGTTAATTGGAATGATAGATCCATTTATATTCGCTGTTTCAATGACAATCTCAGCACGGTATTGATTGAATCGTACAATGCCAAAAAGAGAAGTGTTCCGTGGTATCTTAGTTCCATTAACTACGCCTTCTTCATTGGTTTGAAACCGTAAGGTTTGTCCATTTTTCACTTCTTGTGTTCCTCTTACCACTGCTTTTATGGTACTGTTACCTACCTGTTTTCCTTTTTCAAATAAATCTTTTTTTGATTGTTGAACGGTACTCACATTATTCACGTAGGTTTCAGTTGTTTGCACAGTTGTTCGCTGTTCAATTTGCTGAACCCGGTTCTCTATATATTCGTTCTTATTTGCGGAAGAATAGCCTATATTATTATTCACTGGTTCTTCAACCTGCCACATAGATGAGTTCCCGTATCTATTGTAATTAGATGGTTGAGCCGGTGTGGTATTATCTACTTTTTGATGAATAGGTTCATAATTTGAACCGACACTACTGCCCGATTTTGTCTGGTTGAAATAATCCATATTATCTTCAATATCATCTGTTTTTTTTCTTGCAAAAAACTGGGTCATTCTTTGGTTTGGATCTCCTTTAACGGTATCAAATTTCTGTAATGCTTGTAATCTATTTTCATATTGTTCTTTCTCTTCAGACAATGGGATATCTATTGAATTTACTTCTTTATTTGCAGTATCTTTTCCTGATACAAAAGAGAAACCAACCCAATAACACCTATGGAAACAATACCAAAAATGGCATAAACAATATACTTCCGTTTATCTTCTTCACTTAAGTTTCTAATATCCCAATTCATCTATTCCATTTCTTTAAGCTGTTCAACATCTTGAATTAAAACCTTATTTTCTTCTACATAATCAACTATCAAAAGCCCATAAGGGTTGTAAGGATAATTGATTGAAACATCAATCATAGATAGTTTAATTTCTATGTTATATACTTGTTTTTGTCCTGTATTGATTATCTGAATTTGTGAAAGAAAACGAAGCGTATATTTCCCATTTTCTTCCACCCATTTCATCGTTTCAGGAAGTACTTTTGCGTGTTGAATGATGTTATACTGAAGTAATTGATTGTAATATCCTGCGTTTTCTTTGTTCTTAAAGATTCGAATCACGTTGTTATCTAACAACCATGCTAATTTTTCTTTTTTGTCTTTGTAATTAAAAGCATCAATATCGTAGGCATAATTGACAAATAAATCTGCATTTGCCATTACTTGACGGATTCGATCTTTCTTTTCATCAATTAAAGTAAGTGGAAGCATTTGCCCTTTGCTATCAATGGCATACACGTGGTTCCGACTATGTAGATAGGTTTGGTAACTGAAATATGCAGATGATACTACAGAAAGCACTGTAATAATAGCCATTGCGTAAATAGCTGCATTATTTCTTTTGAGTTTGTTAAATATATTTTCTCCTACTTTCATACTAATTGAATAAATTTTCTACCAATCGTTTGGTAGCTGCAAATAATTTAATTTTCAAGAAAAATGATATGCCCAGTCCTGCTATATACATCAATAATCTTTTCGTTAAATTGGAAGGATCATCAGGGTTGATGCTTTGAATTTGTGATGTATGTGTCATTACTAAATTTGACAAATGAAATATGGCCATATACGGTATAGGCAATATTAAAATTCCTACATACTTTTTAATCCAACGGTAAAAAAAATCTTTTGTACCGTCGAGCTGAGAAAAGACAATCGCTAGTGGAAAAACGAATCTCATAATTTGAATTAGAAATACTCGCTCTATCAAATAGAATCCGTAAACCAAATTATCTAACACCCATAAAAAGCAATAAATCGCATAAAAGATTACAATAATACAATTCGCGACGAACGAATCAATAAAGACATTTAAGCAATCAAACCCAGAACAGCCATCCTGAAGCATTTGGAGTTCTAACATAGCATTGGTAAATACTTCTGTATTGAAAGGAACTGTTTTAGTTGTTATAGAATCATCGATTTGAGAGAATATATTTTCAATCATATCAATAATCCAATCGGCAGAAATAATAATCATACCAGCTCCTAAAACTTCCATAAAGCCTCCCAATCTAGGCTCTTCATGATCCATAGTCTGAAAGTACTTACCTAAGTATTTAAATCCTAATAAGGCAATTGCAAACGCTTTAAACCCTGTAATGGTATAGTTTAAAATGTTCTCACTTTCTATTGATTGTCTTATACTATTGATAAAAGAAAAATCAAATGCCTCCATCTACAGATTTTTAAGAATGTATAGCTTGGTTTTTATTTTTCTTGCGTTTGATGATATTACTTGATTTTCTTTTTCCAACATATCAATTCGTTCCTTATCGGTCATATTAAAAAATCCTGACGAAGTAATTTTATTAATCATCTTCGCTGAATTATTAATTGCAGTGAGTGAATTGGAAACAGAATTTATTGTTGCCTTAGCTGTAGAAGCATTTTTAATATTTTTTGCCAACTTCTCAACCTGTTGCGCACTTTTGATAGCTTCTTGTTGCCGATCGATCATATCAGATATGAGTTGTAACTGACCGACGTACGAATTAACTTTTTCAATTTTCTGAACGTTGGTTTTTACCAATTCATAATTATCCATTGATACTTGCAGGCTTTTCAGCCCATCAGCGATTTGTTCCCCCAACAAAATATCTGTAGCAGGTGCTTCTGTAACGGTAATCATTTGTGCATTACTACTAATTCCTACTAATAATGCAACGAGTAAAAAAATTCTTTTCATAGCTTATTTTTTACATAATTCATTAACTAATCATTTTTGCAATGGCTTTTTCCATATCGCCACACTCTTCGTAATAGTTCATTAGCTGCTGATTCTTATTACCTTCGGTTTGGTATGCCCAAAATACTTCAGGTGGTGTTTCCAATCGATAAACGCCGTGTACATTTCCACGCATGATAAACACTTCAGAATACGGTTGTTCAGCAGAAAAATTACTTTGTATAGATACTAATTCGTTGTAAGCATGCTCGGACAAATGAAAACGCCTTTGAATTTCCCGATAATCCTTAGCATTCAACACGTATAACATTTGTGTATTTTCTATAATGGAACGAGCTGTTGTATTTTCAGGTAATTGGGTTATAGATTGTAACACAATTCCAATAGCAGAATTTTGTTTTCGTACGGCTTGAAAGAAATATTCCACCTTATTCAGAACCCCTTCAAACTTTAATTGCTTAGCAAATTCATCGAAAAATATATAACCTCTTGTAGATTTATCCTTCCAAATAATGTCCTCAATGGTAATTCCGATCAACTGAAGCATAATTGTAAGTAGCAACTCATTATCTTTAATTTCGTCTAATTCAAAAACAATAATTCGTTTATCCATTAAAGACTGGATAATTGTATTTTCATCTTCCCGATAGAGAAAATCATACAATCCGTTTTTTCTGAAATCAGACAATAAGAACAAGAACTCTCGTAAATCAAAATACTCCGTATCAATCTCTAGATCAAACAACAATTTATCCTTAGATTTTTCTACAAAATCAATAAAGTCTAAAAAAGAGAAGTACGAATCCCCATCTTTCTGTTTTGATAGATAATAATGCTCAATGATTTTTTAAGAGCGGTACTCTCTTTTTGGCTAGCTACTTTATCTCTTCTATAATGCGTTTGAACGAATAGCGTTAATTCTTCTACTTTTTTGGAAGTAATTTCCCCTTGTATTAAAAAGGGGTTTATACCTAAACTTTGACCTTCTTGATAAGTGATATACGCTGTATCGGGATAAAGAGCTGAAAGCTTTTTATAAGATCCACCTAAATCTATAATTACTGTTTTACTGTTATTTTGCTCATTAAAATTTCTAAAAATATGATTTGCCAAGAAAGATTTACCATATCCCGTAGGCGCAACCACAAAGAAATTCCGGCATTCATGTACTTCTTTTCTTCGTCCCAAGTATCGATACGCACAGGAATATTTGAATTAAAGCGAGAATTAAATAAAATTCCTTCGTCATCATTCTTATAATTGGTTGTATTATTAAACAATGAAACCGCTAAATTTAAATTTGCCCTATAGGTTTGTTTATTGGAAAAATACTGCGAGAATAAAGGAAATGAGTAATTAAAAGTCGCATTCAGATAATTGGAAATAGGCAAATAGGCTTTAATATCCAATTCTCTACACTTCTGAATAATTTGATTAGAGCGTACTTTTAAATCTTCAATATTCCCTGCAATGGCTATAATATTATTATGACCACGAATGATTTGAACATGATCTCTTTCATTAATTACATCTTCAATAATTATTTTGGTTTGATCAAATCCGATTTTATTTTCGTTGGAAAACTTCTGTGATTTTTCAAGTTGTTCATTTCGTTTTTCTAAATCCCGAGTATGTTTTTTACTATCATCTATAAAAATAATTTGATTGTAAACGTGATCGAAATTGAGATCAAACCCAAATATGTCACCGTTACTTTGAAAGAATTTATAATTAGCGGTAAAAAGTCTTGCATGGATCAGCTATATAGCTCCCATGTCTATTAATGTTTCTAAAGTTCCTGCTGACAACATTCCTTATATTATGATTCTTGTAGGCACAGGAATGTTTTTTGGGAATATTTTAGGAGGTAAACTTTCTGACAGCATCTCTCCCACAAAAGCAGCTATTTTGTGTTTGTCGTCTATGGTAGTATGTCTGATTATAGTTTATTTTACAGCTCATATCAACATAATGGCTTATATCATGGCTTTTATAACCGGACTGGTAGCCTTTACGATTGGTTCTCCTTTGCAAATGATGCTGATCAGAAATGCTCAGGGAGCAGAAACCCTCGCAGCCTCTGCCGGGCAGGCAAGTTTTAACATAGGAAACACTTTGGGAGCTTATTTAGGCGGAATCCCGATTATTATAGGATACTCGTATAATACTTCTGTTTTGATGGGTGCCGGAATGGCAATGACAGGTGCTTTATTATCGTTTGTATTTCTCAAGAAATTCAATATTTCTCAAAAAATGTAGAAATATTAAATCAAATGTGTAAAAAATACCCATTCA
>NZ_JAUFQU010000089.1:0-12850 GCF_030409925.1 Paenimyroides ceti | reverse complement strand
CTTTAAATACTTTAGTTCCATTTTTGGTTTCATAAGAACGAATACCTTCAAATGCACCGTAGCCATAATGAAGCGTTTGACTGTACAAATCGGTTGTAGATTCGTTAGCCTTTACAAATTTTCCGTCCAAAAAAAGGACTGTTTCGTTGTTTGAATACATATTTATTTTTTTTATTGAGTTGATAATTGATTTTTGGGAATAAAAAAAGCCTTTCCCGAAATGAGAAAGGCTTACAATTTGGCATAAAGCAGCATCTCTCACGGTGGCGAGCTAATAATAATGCTGATAATAATAGTGTTGTTATATGATTTCATTTTGTTTTTTTAGTTTAATGTCAATAAAAAAAGCCTCCTGATTTCTCGGGAGGCTTTCAAATATATCTTTTAGATTATATCAAAATTATTCCTCCCGGTATGTGAAATCACCCCGCAATAATAATAATAATAATAATGAATGTACATTTTTTTTTCTGTTTTCAAGTGCAAATATAGCTAGTAATTTTTAAACCACAATTTTTTTTATGCTTTTTTTAATGTGAAGTTTCTATGTGCTGGATACGTTGGAAAAAATAGCACATTGTAAGGTGGGTGTTAGTTGATCTGATGTCACTTACAAAATGCGAAGTATTAACAGATTTATTTTTATTTTATTTAATTCCATATCTATTTTTATATGTCTTTATGATTCAAACGATTAATTGACACTTATGTCTTTTTAAGTGTTAATAAGACATTTCAACAAAAATCAAATGTGCCAAATTTGGGTTGGCTAAAATTTTTCCGTGCCAGTGTTTGTCTTTAAGATATTTCTGTTATGTCTTGTTAAATTGCGCTTCTATTGAACCAAATGCTGTAAGTTTGGGTCATTCTTAATGCGTTCAATTTCGTTTTTAACAACATTCAGGATGTCTGATTTTATCTGCTTGTAATTACTCTCAATTTCCTGCTTCATTTTATCCTCGCCCTGCTCATTTACAAAAGACAAGATTTGCGGTATCTTTTGATAGGCTTCGGTTTCGGTAGCTACCTTTTCATTATCTACTACTATTTCAGCGTGAAATATCTTTTGCTCGATACGTTCATCGAAGTTATCCGATACAGAACCGACAAACATACCTTGTGTCAATGTTGAGATTTTGGATGCAGGTATCAGACTATCCAATTGCGTAGAAATAGAAGTTGATTTATCATTTCGGTTAATGGTCAAACTCTGGCGTTTTTGCAATACTTTTCCGAACCGTTCCGAAAGGCTTTTTGCCGTTTCGCCAACAACCTGACCACTAAAAATATTACCTACAGTATTTTGGATAACTTTAGCTTCCTTGTCTCCGTAATCCCGTATCAATTGAGAGAAATCCTGAAAGCCCAGACAAACTGCTACTTTATTGCTACGGGCGGTTGCAATAAGGTTATCCAGCCCTCTGAAGTAGATTGTTGGCAACTCATCTATGATAACCGAACTTTTTAATTGCCTTTTTTTGTTGATGAGCTTTACAATTCTGGAATTGTACAATCCCAATGCTGCGGAGTAGATGTTTTGTCGGTCGGGATTGTTTCCTACACAAAGTTTTTTGGTTCTTTTGGATTGTTGATGTCTAAAGAAAAATCATCGCCTGTCATTACCCAGTACAATTGTGGAGAGATCATTCTTGACAACGGAATTTTAGCCGATGCTATTTGTCCTTGCAACTGGTCTTGTGCGCCACTTTGCCACGCATCCATAAAGGGCGATAGGTAGTTTTCTAAATCAGGATATGATGTCAAAATAGTAAATACGTCCGAATACTTTTTGTTCAGTAATTCAATAGCGTGAGGAAATGTACAATACTTGCCATCCTCATAGATTTTCAGATACCAAATAATAGCAGCCAAAAGAATAATTGGGCTTTCCACGAAAAAATCCCCTTGCTTTTGTATCCACGACCTGTTGAGGTTTAGCATTATGGTATATGCTGCTTCGTAAGCATCTGAAATGTCCGTCATAAAGTCGGGATTGAGTGGATTGCAACGGTGGCTCTTACGTGGGTCGTCAAAGTTAATGACGTAAAATTTGGGCTGAACTTTGTACTTATCCCGATGCTTTAGTAAATGATTGTAGGCAATGGTTGAAAGGTCATCAAACTTGAAATCGTAGATGTACATACTGAAGCCTTTCTCTATCTGTTGCTTGATGTAATTGTTTACGATTGCATACGATTTTCCGGAACCCGGAGTACCCAACACGATTGATGCCCTGAAAGGATTTACGATGTTTATCCAACCGTTGTTCCATTTTCCTTTGTAGTAAAATTTGGTGGGTAGGTTAACGGAATATTCATTTTCCATCAGCTTTGTTTCTTGCTGAAAGCTCTCGTTCTCATTATTAAAAACATCATCCATTAGGTTAGTACGGAGCAATCGCTCATCCATACGCCTGCCATCAACAAGGCGATATACCCTAATGAGATAGTAAGGATATACAGAAATGTGCCTATTACCGGGGATAGCTTTAACAACGGTGTGTTCAGGAAGAATAGCACAAAGCCAACACCCAAAGCCACATAAATTTTAGACCAGGTTATCTTCTCATTCTTTACGCCCTTTGTTCCTAAGTAAAACCACGAAAATTATAAAAAGTATACAGCCGAAATTCATTGACTTTAAAAATAATCCTTCTTTGGATTTCACTATTGGCTTAATTTTACGCAAGGGGAATCCACAATTGGGGCAAGCGGTTGCTTGATCTGAAACATTATGGTTACACTCTTTACATGAAATCAGCATAAGGCAAGGCTTTAATTATTACTCTTTTTCTTTTTTAAATAGATCCATATTGATGTTCCAATTCTTTTTCTCCTCTTCGCTCATTCCTAAAAAGTAATGATTAAATACGAAATAAGCCCCTATTAAACCAAATACAAAATAGATGATATTTTGAATAATTACAGGAATTTCCAAAAAAGCTAAAGACAATAAGCTTATCAATAAAAAAATAATAATTAAAAAAATAAAAGGTTTTACCTTCATGGTATAAAATTATATTAACTTCTTTTGAGAATACTAAATATAATAAAAAACTAGATATAGACTCCTTTTTTTAACAATTGAAAACGAAAAAAAGTTATATTTGAGTAACCTTTTCTGGTGGATCATTTTGTTTAAGTGTAATTTCTTGATCAAAGAATTCATTGAGATCAAAACTGTTTTGACGAAGAAATTTTAAATATTGTACCATTATATGTGAATCCATACGGCTATCCATATAAGCAATAGTCTTATGGTGACATCCAATGTTTTCAGAAATCAGTTTTTGAGTCAGTTTTTTCTCTTTTCTAAACTTGTTAATTTTCATATGAAAAAAATTATTTTAATCATATACGTTTTAATAATCCATTTAGTTAAAAGCTATTCGCAAACACAGGACACCATATTTTTAAAAAATGACAAAGAATTTCTTAATAGTATACAATTTAGCGAAAATACAAACTTTTATAATGAGTTATCATTAAATAATTATAAAAATAAATTTACTTATTTAAATAATATAACATTATTAAATATCGAGTATAATGATGTTACCTATTTTTATGTGAAAAAATCTAGAGTATAAATGGATCCCCAAAATAATAGGTCTTTCTACCTACTATTTTCCAATGTTTGAATCTAAATTAATCCAATACGGTTTACCCAACGAACTAAAATATTTAGCTATTGTAGAATCGAATCTTAACCCTCGTGCCATATCGCATGCCGGAGCTAAAGGTATTTGGCAATTTATGCCAGCCACTGGTAAACAATACGGGTTATACCATAACCAATATGTTGATTTTGTATTATGACCCCGTAGCTTCCACCGATGCAGCAGCCCGATATTTAAAAGAATTATACACGAAATTTGGAGACTGGAATTTAGCAATCTCCGCTTAAATTGTGGACCAGGGCGAATTGATGCTTTAATTAGAAAACACAAATCAAGGAACTATTGGAAATTAAGACCATATATGCCAAGGGAAACTCAAGCATACGTACCTACATTTATAGCTATTAATTACATTTTCAATTTCTACAAGGAACATAAAATGAAACCTATGTATTTTAAGTATTCCTTTTTGATTTTCAGATTATAAGAAACGAAAAACCACAATCAATAAAAAAGGACGAACTATTTAAATTTGCAAATCCACACATACTAAATAACTACATTGCCAAGAATGTATATTATTACAAAATAAAAGAGCGGTAAATTCGCTCTTTTATTTTAATAATTATTTTGTGTACGTTTTCACATAGTTGAATGGATACTCAACTTCATGACCGTTTACAAAATTAAATGTGAAACTGTTTGAACCATAATTTTGATTTAATAATCCCAATTCGAAAGAAGATAGCATCTCCGTTCCTTGGAAATGGTAGTAGATGTGTTTAAAATTGGTTTATTTTCGGTAATTGTAAAATCAAATGGTTGCGCACTTACCACCACAACCTGTACTTTATTTACAGAATATGAACTACCATCGGTTGTCTCGTAGTAAATTTTACCATTAGAGTGTTCGGGTGCTCGGTTGATTAAATTATTTACAAATACATAAGGCTGACCGTTTGATTCGATCGTATAAAAATCTTTTTTTGTATCTACTCTATGTTCCGGTAAAGAAAATATTGCGGTTGTTCGCCCATAGTTATTCGGAGTTAAGGTGATGTCATCATTCAATTGATAAACAAAATTTCCGTTTACCGTACTACCATTTACTTTTACAATTCCATCGAAATCAATATTCATAGTAACCGATTGCACATCGATACCAGGATAAAAAGTAAAATCTACTGGGATTTCATTTTTATCTGTTGAAACAAAAGAACTTTGAATTTGTATTGAAGAAATGTTATTTTCTTGTAGTACAAAATTATCATCTTCATTACATGAAGTAAGCGCGAAAGCGACTGAAATAAAATAAAATTAGCTTTTTCATAAACAATTATTTTAATTTAAAGATCCGTTTAAATAGACATTGATATTATAATTTTTAGTTTTCTCGTTCCCATTACTACTAACTAGTTTAAAAGTTACTGTACCAGAACCCCATATTGTTGAAGATTGAGCAACAAAATTCGCATCTAATATGACGTAATTTGAACCTTCTTCCAATATATAATGACCTTGCCAATTTGTATCCAATGGATCGGTATTTTGATTTCCATTAGAACTTCCCCCATAATATTTAAGAAGGGTATTAGGTGTTCGAATACATTCTAAATAAAATGTTTCGTCTGGGTCATATTTTGTAGGTTTATTTTTATGTATTTATCAGTTCTTCCACCAGTTCTAGTAAAATGATAAGGACTAGAATTCCAATTACCTACTACATAAAACTCTAATAAATCACTGGTATTTGTAGCTACAGAAGAACTAGTTCCCCACGTAAAATTTGCATCGAAAACTTTATATTTTAAATCAGCTATTAAGCCTTTAGTTAACTCAATATTTTGCTGATCAATTGCAATAACATTTATAGGCTG
Organism: Paenimyroides ceti; assembly: GCF_030409925.1. Classification (NCBI taxonomy): domain Bacteria; kingdom Pseudomonadati; phylum Bacteroidota; class Flavobacteriia; order Flavobacteriales; family Flavobacteriaceae; genus Paenimyroides; species Paenimyroides ceti. The sequence continues at coordinate 7,354 of NZ_JAUFQU010000089.1, read as the reverse complement.
CACCCCATAACTATCTGGTTTATATTTAATAGTAAAAACACCAGATTCATAAGGGATAATCGTAGAATTGGTAATTGGAATTCCATTTACAGATAAAATAGCGTTTGTTTGAAATTTCACACCTGTAATGGTATTTGTACTTACTAAATTCTCCACTTTGATTAAAGTGGTTTCCCGCTGATCATAAGGGACAACATTATTAGGAAAAGGATTAAGCTGATTATCCAAAAGACTCAATTCAAAATCTAGTTCTTGATTCGAAACACCAAACGATTTTGTCTGACTTGTTTCATAACCTTGACTGTTTTTCATAGTTACAGTAAGCGTTTGAGCAGAACTATTGTTGTTAGAATTAAAAATTAATGTCAACTTACCATCGGTAAGTTCTTCATAATTTAACCAGGTATCTTTTGTAAGTAACACTCCCCCGTTATTAACTTGTGCATCCATCAAAGAGAATTTAAATTTATAATCAGGATTAGGATTTTCAATATCACCTGATATTATAGGATGTATAGATACATCTAGGGGAATATTATTGACCAGATTACTTTCCCCAGTTATAACAATATCAAAAGGGAATTTATAATCAGAATTTCCATTAATGATATTCTCTTCATCATTAGCGCAGCTTATCATTAACATACAGCATAAAAACAATTTAAAAATCTTATTCATAGCTTAAAAATTTATTGGATTATTCAAATTCTATATTCATTTTTTAAAAATTAATCTTTACTCCGACTTGTCCAAAAAGAAGTTCTTTATCAATGGTAGATTGAAATACATTTTGATATTTGAATCCACCAGTTAATGAGAAAGCGGGAAACACAACCAATTCTAATTCAACTCCGCCATACGCTCCGAAATTGTTACTATTATAAACAGGTAAAACATCTTGAATAATTCCAAAATTTTTTAATTTTTCGTTACTATACAAACCACCTAGATAAAGCTGTACATAAAACGGGTGTGGAATAACCTTTTCTAACGAATATGTTCCTGCGATTCCAATTCTTTTACTCTCGAAATTACCCTGATATCGTTCAACACCATAAAATGATACATTATAGTCTTGTTTTAAAAGATCTAAGTCAGCTCGTAAACCTAAAAACTTATTGCCAATAAGCTTCTGAACATTCAGATTGTAGTTTGTTCCCTTGTTTACAAAGCCGTAATTCAATCCTAAACTGTACTGCCCAGCATAATGCGATTGGGCGAAGGTAGAGGAATATAAAAGTCCGAAAAGGAATAAAAGTGTCTTTCTCATAATTCAATATTTTAATTGTAATTCCGGGCGTTATCTATCAATGAAGAGATAATTTTAAAATTTAAATTTCGATCTCCATTTTTTTCAGTTAATTCAAAAAGCAATTGTTTATCATCACCTACAGAAAATTTATCGAACATAAAAACGATGTCATTTTTCCCTTTGGAATCACTTTACTATCTGGAGTTAGATTTACAATATTCACATCTATTGTTTGTTCACTGGTAGCTATACCCTTATCATTGGTGATATAAAACTTATATGCGTTTACATCATAATTAATATTACTGTTATTGTCGATTCGCATTAAAATGTAAATCTTGTTATGATTCACGTAAACACCTTTTAAAATGAGCTTTATATTCTTATAAGATGTGATGTTTCGGTTTTTGATATAACCCGATTCTTTTAATAGCCTTTGGCTTATGGTTTCATTATTATTTGATTTATTTGGGCTTGGCACTTGACTAACCGATGTATTTTTGATTTGTCTCATCAACCTTTAAAATGAGTTCTTGCGGATCATTATCGTATTGAAGCAAAAAATTATAGGTTTTATTATCAACTGTTTTTACAAAAAGGTTTGTTTCTTGAACATTTGGCTCTAAAAACTGAATAAACAAAATATCATCTACTTGTCTAATTCCTATTTTATCGTGAATAGAAACTGAATTTTGATAAAAATCTACTTTAGCAGGAAACTGAACGGTGATAAACTTATCCGTTGATGCTTTCAATGTTCTTAGTTGTGCATTAGTATTTATTGCTAATCCCAACATCAATAGTGTAATTAATAACTTCATCATTTCTGAATTAATAATACTTTTTGATTATCTATAAATTTTACCGAACGTTCTTTTACTTTATTTGAAACCACACTTCCTACTACATTACCTGCTTTTCCTAATATTCCTCCACGCCTTGCAACATGATCAACGGCAGTATTTCTTCCTTGTTTTAAAGTTTCATCCATAGAAATAGGAATTCCCTTTAAGCCATCATTACTGTAAACCATTAAGTTAATTGGAATGATAGATCCATTTATATTCGCTGTTTCAATGACAATCTCAGCACGGTATTGATTGAATCGTACAATGCCAAAAAGAGAAGTGTTCCGTGGTATCTTAGTTCCATTAACTACGCCTTCTTCATTGGTTTGAAACCGTAAGGTTTGTCCATTTTTCACTTCTTGTGTTCCTCTTACCACTGCTTTTATGGTACTGTTACCTACCTGTTTTCCTTTTTCAAATAAATCTTTTTTGATTGTTGAACGGTACTCACATTATTCACGTAGGTTTCAGTTGTTTGCACAGTTGTTCGCTGTTCAATTTGCTGAACCCGGTTCTCTATATATTCGTTCTTATTTGCGGAAGAATAGCCTATATTATTATTCACTGGTTCTTCAACCTGCCACATAGATGAGTTCCCGTATCTATTGTAATTAGATGGTTGAGCCGGTGTGGTATTATCTACTTTTTGATGAATAGGTTCATAATTTGAACCGACACTACTGCCCGATTTTGTCTGGTTGAAATAATCCATATTATCTTCAATATCATCTGTTTTTTTTCTTGCAAAAAACTGGGTCATTCTTTGGTTTGGATCTCCTTTAACGGTATCAAATTTCTGTAATGCTTGTAATCTATTTTCATATTGTTCTTTCTCTTCAGACAATGGGATATCTATTGAATTTACTTCTTTATTTGCAGTATCTTTTCCTGATACAAAAGAGAAACCAACCCCAATAACACCTATGGAAACAATACCAAAAATGGCATAAACAATATACTTCCGTTTATCTTCTTCACTTAAGTTTCTAATATCCCAATTCATCTATTCCATTTCTTTAAGCTGTTCAACATCTTGAATTAAAACCTTATTTTCTTCTACATAATCAACTATCAAAAGCCCATAAGGGTTGTAAGGATAATTGATTGAAACATCAATCATAGATAGTTTAATTTCTATGTTTTATACTTGTTTTTGTCCTGTATTGATTATCTGAATTTGTGAAAGAAAACGAAGCGTATATTTCCCATTTTCTTCCACCCATTTCATCGTTTCAGGAAGTACTTTTGCGTGTTGAATGATGTTATACTGAAGTAATTGATTGTAATATCCTGCGTTTTCTTTGTTCTTAAAGATTCGAATCACGTTGTTATCTAACAACCATGCTAATTTTTCTTTTTTGTCTTTGTAATTAAAAGCATCAATATCGTAGGCATAATTGACAAATAAATCTGCATTTGCCATTACTTGACGGATTCGATCTTTCTTTTCATCAATTAAAGTAAGTGGAAGCATTTGCCCTTTGCTATCAATGGCATACACGTGGTTCCGACTATGTAGATAGGTTTGGTAACTGAAATATGCAGATGATACTACAGAAAGCACTGTAATAATAGCCATTGCGTAAATAGCTGCATTATTTCTTTTGAGTTTGTTAAATATATTTTCTCCTACTTTCATACTAATTGAATAAATTTTCTACCAATCGTTTGGTAGCTGCAAATAATTTAATTTTCAAGAAAAATGATATGCCCAGTCCTGCTATATACATCAATAATCTTTTCGTTAAATTGGAAGGATCATCAGGGTTGATGCTTTGAATTTGTGATGTATGTGTCATTACTAAATTTGACAAATGAAATATGGCCATATACGGTATAGGCAATATTAAAATTCCTACATACTTTTTAATCCAACGGTAAAAAAAATCTTTTGTACCGTCGAGCTGAGAAAAGACAATCGCTAGTGGAAAAACGAATCTCATAATTTGAATTAGAAATACTCGCTCTATCAAATAGAGAATCCGTAAACCAAATTATCTAACACCCATAAAAAGCAATAAATCGCATAAAAGATTACAATAATACAATTCGCGACGAACGAATCAATAAAGACATTTAAGCAATCAAACCCAGAACAGCCATCCTGAAGCATTTGGAGTTCTAACATAGCATTGGTAAATACTTCTGTATTGAAAGGAACTGTTTTAGTTGTTATAGAATCATCGATTTGAGAGAATATATTTTCAATCATATCAATAATCCAATCGGCAGAAATAATAATCATACCAGCTCCTAAAACTTCCATAAAGCCTCCCAATCTAGGCTCTTCATGATCCATAGTCTGAAAGTACTTACCTAAGTATTTAAATCCTAATAAGGCAATTGCAAACGCTTTAAAACCTGTAATGGTATAGTTTAAATGTTCTCACTTTCTATTGATTGTCTTATACTATTGATAAAAGAAAAATCAAATGCCTCCATCTACAGATTTTTAAGAATGTATAGCTTGGTTTTTATTTTTCTTGCGTTTGATGATATACTTGATTTTCTTTTTCCAACATATCAATTCGTTCGTTCCTTATCGGTCATATTAAAAAATCCTGACGAAGTAATTTTATTAATCATCTTCGCTGAATTATTAATTGCAGTGAGTGAATTGGAAACAGAATTTATTGTTGCCTTAGCTGTAGAAGCATTTTTAATATTTTTTGCCAACTTCTCAACCTGTTGCGCACTTTTGATAGCTTCTTGTTGCCGATCGATCATATCAGATATGAGTTGTAACTGACCGACGTACGAATTAACTTTTTCAATTTTCTGAACGTTGGTTTTTACCAATTCATAATTATCCATTGATACTTGCAGGCTTTTCAGCCCATCAGCGATTTGTTCCCCCAACAAAATATCTGTAGCAGGTGCTTCTGTAACGGTAATCATTTGTGCATTACTACTAATTCCTACTAATAATGCAACGAGTAAAAAATTCTTTTCATAGCTTATTTTTTACATAATTCATTAACTAATCATTTTTGCAATGGCTTTTTCCATATCGCCACACTCTTCGTAATAGTTCATTAGCTGCTGATTCTTATTACCTTCGGTTTGGTATGCCCAAAATACTTCAGGTGGTGTTTCCAATCGATAAACGCCGTGTACATTTCCACGCATGATAAACACTTCAGAATACGGTTGTTCAGCAGAAAAATTACTTTGTATAGATACTAATTCGTTGTAAGCATGCTCGGACAAATGAAAACGCCTTTGAATTTCCCGATAATCCTTAGCATTCAACACGTATAACATTTGTGTATTTTCTATAATGGAACGAGCTGTTGTATTTTCAGGTAATTGGGTTATAGATTGTAACACAATTCCAATAGCAGAATTTTGTTTTCGTACGGCTTGAAAGAAATATTCCACCTTATTCAGAACCCCTTCAAACTTTAATTGCTTAGCAAATTCATCGAAAAATATATAACCTCTTGTAGATTTATCCTTCCAAATAATGTCCTCAATGGTAATTCCGATCAACTGAAGCATAATTGTAAGTAGCAACTCATTATCTTTAATTTCGTCTAATTCAAAAACAATAATTCGTTTATCCATTAAAGACTGGATAATTGTATTTTCATCTTCCCGATAGAGAAAAATCATACAATCCGTTTTTTCTGAAATCAGACAATAAGAACAAGAACTCTCGTAAATCAAAATACTCCGTATCAATCTCTAGATCAAACAACAATTTATCCTTAGATTTTTCTACAAAATCAATAAAGTCTAAAAAAGAGAAGTACGAATCCCCATCTTTCTGTTTTGATAGATAATAATGCTCAATGATTTTTTTAAGAGCGGTACTCTCTTTTTGGCTAGCTACTTTATCTCTTCTATAATGCGTTTGAACGAATAGCGTTAATTCTTCTACTTTTTTGGAAGTAATTTCCCCTTGTATTAAAAAGGGGTTTATACCTAAACTTTGACCTTCTTGATAAGTGATATACGCTGTATCGGGATAAAGAGCTGAAAGCTTTTTATAAGATCCACCTAAATCTATAATTACTGTTTTACTGTTATTTTGCTCATTAAAATTTCTAAAAAATATGATTTGCCAAGAAAGATTTACCATATCCCGTAGGCGCAACCACAAAGAAATTCCGGGCATTCATGTACTTCTTTTCTTCGTCCCAAGTATCGATACGCACAGGAATATTTGAATTAAAGCGAGAATTAAATAAAATTCCTTCGTCATCATTCTTATAATTGGTTGTATTATTAAACAATGAAACCGCTAAATTTAAATTTGCCCTATAGGTTTGTTTATTGGAAAAATACTGCGAGAATAAAGGAAATGAGTAATTAAAAGTCGCATTCAGATAATTGGAAATAGGCAAATAGGCTTTAATATCCAATTCTCTACACTTCTGAATAATTTGATTAGAGCGTACTTTTAAATCTTCAATATTCCCTGCAATGGCTATAATATTATTATGACCACGAATGATTTGAACATGATCTCTTTCATTAATTACATCTTCAATAATTATTTTGGTTTGATCAAATCCGATTTTATTTTCGTTGGAAAACTTCTGTGATTTTTCAAGTTGTTCATTTCGTTTTTCTAAATCCCGAGTATGTTTTTTACTATCATCTATAAAATAATTTGATTGTAAACGTGATCGAAATTGAGATCAAACCCAAATATGTCACCGTTACTTTGAAAGAATTTATAATTAGCGGTAGAAAAGTCTTGCATGGATCAGCTATATAGCTCCCATGTCTATTAATGTTTCTAAAGTTCCTGCTGACAACATTCCTTATATTATGATTCTTGTAGGCACAGGAATGTTTTTTGGGAATATTTTAGGAGGTAAACTTTCTGACAGCATCTCTCCCACAAAAGCAGCTATTATTTGTGTTTGTCGTCTATGGTAGTATGTCTGATTATAGTTTATTTTACAGCTCATATCAACATAATGGCTTATATCATGGCTTTTATAACCGGACTGGTAGCCTTTACGATTGGTTCTCCTTTGCAAATGATGCTGATCAGAAATGCTCAGGGAGCAGAAACCCTCGCAGCCTCTGCCGGGCAGGCAAGTTTTAACATAGGAAACACTTTGGGAGCTTATTTAGGCGGAATCCCGATTATTATAGGATACTCGTATAATACTTCTGTTTTGATGGGTGCCGGAATGGCAATGACAGGTGCTTTATTATCGTTTGTATTTCTCAAGAAATTCAATATTCTCAAAAAATGTAGAAATATTAAATCAAATGTGTAAAAAATACCATTCAA
>NZ_JAUFQU010000088.1:0-14532 GCF_030409925.1 Paenimyroides ceti | reverse complement strand
TAAAACATGAAAATGATTCTAAAAACAGGAAGGGTAATAGCATTAGCGACATTACTTTTTACTAAACAACAGGGTCAGTTGAACCATAATGAAGGTGATCATTTTCTTAAGATTATATTCTTAGAAGCTGAAAGCGAAGAAGCTGTCGAAAAAGACAGCTTCTTTTTTTTATCATTTTCTCCATATCCTGTTTATCTTTTAATTGAAAAAAGGGTTGAAGAATTTTTCGATTATATTGATTTGAAAAACGAAATGTTTGAGATATTCTTTTGAAGAAATGAACTAATAATGCTTCATTTTCTGTTTATTTTATAAAGTATATACTGAAGAAAACAACTGTAATCAATAGCCAGACTCTAATAAGCAACAGCTACTTTTTGATGAATGTATTTTGGAGCAACAGCGTGCTTAATGATAAAGTCAGCAAGGTCCCTACGACTGATTTTACTACCGCCTTTTGGACAATGGTCCTGTAGTGTTCTGTAGCTACCTCTTTCTTTTCCATTAGTCAATCGGCTTGGTCTGATGATCGTCCAGTCAATATCTTTACTGCTTTCTAAGATACGTTCCCATTTCTGCATATCGGCATAGATGTTTTTAAATAATGGCTGAACAATGTATTTAATAATACGGCTTCGGGTTGCTGGGTCTGTTGGGTCAAATGCCCCGGCCGTCAGAGTAACAAGCCTTTTTACGCGGTTTTCTGCATCACGGCAATAATCTGCTGCCCGCCTTTAGAGTAAATCTCTGTTGGTCTCCTTGATGTTCCGGTTCCCAATGCAGAAATTACAACGTCGCATGTACTTAACTGTTCCTTATAAGTTTCAGTATCATACACACCGCCTTGATGATAGTCAAATGATGATGCCTGATTGAGATTGCATCGGATTACGGGCTAAAACAAATACCGGGCAATTGTGTTCCAGTAATTTAATCAGAATTTCTTTACCAGTGCCTCCTGTCGCGCCAAATAGAAAGATGTTCATATTTATAATTTATAGAGTAGTAGTTATTTTTGTATTCCGGTTTTCCTCATATCTGAAGTACGCCACAATAGCCAATACAGTACTTAAAATAGCAAGGATAGTTCTTGCAATATGTATCATTTCCCATCGCTGCAGTTCAAACGCAACATCATCAGGATTCATGGTCTGATTGATAAACTGCAAATTGACAGACAGATAATAACCAACAAACATCAGCAGAATAATACCATTGGAAATATTGGCATATAGCCATATTTCTTTAGATTTTTCTTTGTTTTTTCGGGCTAAAATATAAGCGTAAGCCGTAAAAAGAAGGGGTAAAATCTGCATGGGTAACATTGTAATACCCACGTGCGGTCCATTATGGCTAACCAAACCATAAGTTCTGTTGGTGGCAATGACTTCCAAAACGGCACGAGAATAAACAAAATAGTAATACAGCCTCCTGCAAAAAGTCCTGATAAAGCTATTGTGATATTATAAAATAAGGTGTTTTTCATTTTTCCTTTTTAGTATTGATGAATGCTGTAAAATTCACAACTTTAATTTAAAAAAATAGGGATCCAGCGTGCTGTTATCAGGACATATCGTGCATTAAATTGGAGCGGTACTCTTGAGGAGAAATACCGATTGTTTTTTTAAACAACCTGCTGAAATAAGAAGGATCGCTAAAGTTAAGCTGGTACGCAATGTCGGATACAGAACCGGAAAAATCCTGTAAAAGCTTTTGAGATTGGATGATGATAAACTCCTGTGTAAACTGCTTTGCCGATTTGTTCCAGATGTTTTGTACGCAACGGTTCAGATAGTTGGGGGAAATATGCAACATGCTTGCATAGTCATTGATGCTGTAATGAGCCGAAAAATGTTTATACACCAACTCTCTGAACAAAAACAGCGATATCAAATTGTCTTGAGAGTCCTTTTCTGAGTTCTGATGATTTCAGAAATTTTAACAATAAAGATTGAAAAAGATGTAATACAATTTGTTCATCACATTCCGGTGCTTCCAGTTCGCGTATGATCAACTTACAAGTCAGCTCCAAAAATTCACTTTCATTTTTTTGTAGTTGAATAATCGGAGCAGTGGTAAACAACTTAATAAAACTACCGTGATCTTTGAATTGCTGTAAGATTTTATCTTCAAATAAGATATAAAACCCTTTTACATTACGTGACTGTCGCAATAATGATGTTACTTCGCCCTGCATCACCAACAGAGCCTGATTTTCGGACACCTTTTTTATTTCATTACCTACCTGCTGCTCAAAATTTCCACTGGTAGGCAATACAATAAAATTAAAATTTGCTTTTAGCAAAGGCGTTGGGGTAAGTATATCAGGGCTGAATAGATTTTCTGCCTTGTATATCTGTATGGGAGTTTCAAAATACCGAAATGTATCCGGAAAATTCCGGATGTAGTTCTTTGTAAATTCCTTGAATGTAATATAGTTATTTTTCATTTTTTGCTATGACAATATGATGTAGGCCATTCGGTGTGAGCTTATAATTTCAGAGTTCTTTAATCATGATTCTTTTTAGAAAACGAATGAAATCAGAGGATTAGTAGAAAAATACACTATAGGCTTTTTAATTTGTTGACACCTCAAATATTTGTATATTTACGCGTTCTTTTATAATTGTAACCCTCCTGAATAAAGGAATAATTTAAAGGGTTGAGCAATCAAATACATTAAACTCAGTAAGTAATATTAATAAGTAAAAAATATACTGTATTTTTAAAACAGAAGATAAACATAATGATTCTCCTCATGTTGCTTGATGTGAGATTCTGATAACAATAAAAAAGATCTTGATTTGGATAAAATCGTGATTACCTTAAATTATAATTACCAACAAAGCTATATTAAAAAATATTATATCCCAAATAATGAAAGAAAACTACAATTCTCACCATTCAGAAAACACTCCTCAAAACGAAACGAGTCGATACAATACAATATATAATCAACAGCCTCAGACCGTTTTTTTCAGCCAGAATGAAACGAAAAGCAACGGAATGGGTATAGCAGGTTTTATTCTGTCATTGATAGCAATTTTTGTAGGATGGATTCCTTTTATTGGCTGGCTGGTGTGGTTACTGGGATTAATCTTTTCGTTTGTAGGTATTTTTAAAGCACCTAAAGGGTTCGCCATTGCAGGATTGGTAATCTCATTAATAGGAATCATACTATTGATTTTTGTATTCGGTGCAATTTTAGCAATTGCCAGTTTAAGTGCATAAAGGTTTTGTAAAGATTCAGGAAGGATGTGTATATTTGATTATAACGCTTAATCAATGAAAAAACAATTTACCTTTTTTAGTCTTCTTTTTACGGTAACAGCTTTTACACAGAACCGTAAGGCAGACGATTTTTCACATATAGTACCAAAAGGATATGTGATTTTCGACAAAGTATATGGTGATCTGAATAAAGACGGACGCGATGATTGTGTGCTTATCATCAAAGATACAGACAAATCAAAAGTGGTCATCAATTCTTATAATCAATTAGTAGATCGCAACAGAAGAGGAATCATCGTATTGTTTTCTGATCCAAAATATACTTATACTTCTGTTGTTAGAAATTATTCCTGTTTCTCATCAGAAAACGAAGAGGGTGGAGTATATTTTCCACCTGATATGTCCGTAGAAATACAAAAAGGAAATTTATACATACATTATGGATATGGAAGATATGGATATGGCGGTATACTTTCCGGTTTCAAAAATCAGATTTTGAGCTTATCGGATATGATGAAAGCAATAATTATGGCCCCATAATTGACAGTCAAATCAGCATCAATTTTCTGACAAAAAAGAAACTGCTAAAGAAAACACTAACGGAAGTCCCGATCAGGAATCGGGTGAGGAAATCTTTAAAGAAAGCTGGCTGCCGGTTAAAACCGATAAACTTCTAAAATTATCCGATATAAAAGATTTTGATACCCTTGAGATGCCGTAAAAAGAAGTGATATTTTTTTGAATGCGATAAAGGAAATTTTACTGAAAAGCATAAATTTACATCAAAAAAATATGGCTTCAGGAATTTTTGCAATTTTAGATGATATAGCAGCGCTGATGGATGATGTCGCAGTTGCAGGTAAAGTTGCAACCAAAAAAACAGCAGCAATTTTAGGGGATGATTTGGCTGTAAATGCTGAAAAAGCAACTGGTTTCTTTCTTCCAGAGAATTGCCGGTTTTATGGAAAATAACCAAAGGTTCATTGCTGAATAAGTTAATTATTATTCCAATCGCTTTTTTATTGAATTTTTTTCTTCCAGTAGCTATTAAAATTGTTTTAGTAATAGGTGGCTTTTATCTGGCGTATGAAGGAATGGAAAAATTATTGAATTTTTATTTCATAAACAAAAAAAAGGAACAGAAGTCATTGAAAAGAATACACTTGATGATCAGCAAGCCGAAAAACTAAAAGTACGTTCTGCAATTTCAACTGATTTTATTCTTTCAATTGAAATTGTCATTCTCGCATTAGGATCTGTTTTGACAGCGCCTCTTGAAGTACAGATACTCACGGTTTGTGTAGTAGCTATTCTGGCAACAATTGGCGTATATGGTATTGTCGCTTTGATCGTAAGAATGGATGATGCCGGATATCATTTAATAAAAAGTCTCATGAGAAAGGTTTTTTTAATTCGGTGGGGCGTACACTTGTTAAATCGTTGCCAATAGTAATTAAAATTTTAGGGATTGTAGGAACCATTGCACTAATATTAGTCTCAGGTGGAATTTTCTCCCACAATATTCCTTTTCTTCATGATTTTCTGACCTCATGGCCTTCTGTAATCAGAGAAAGTCTTTTTGGCATTATAGCAGGTACGCTGGTGGTAGCCGTAGTTACTTTGGTAAAAAAGATAGTGGTAAAGTTCAAAACAAAATAGAATAAAGAGGGTCAAATGATCCTCTTTATATTTTATCAAATCTGCTAAAAAGTATTTTGTAGAATGCTGAGAAAAATAAATTACAGAAAAGTGTAACATTATCATGTGATATGTATCTAAAAGAAAAATATTCATTTAAAAAATCTGAAAATGAAAAAAGCGCTCTTTTGGTTAAGCATAGCTTATTTAATGTTCCAAAGTGCTCCTGTATGGGCACAAACAATAGATGTTCCTTTTGAAATTAAAAAAACAGGCACCGGAAATCAATCTCTTATCTTTATTCCGGGGTTTGCCAGTTCGGTGACGTATGGAAAGCAACAACAGCTCATTTTGAGACTGAATTTACATGTTATACTTTCACGATGGCTGGTTTTGCGGGTATAAAACCGCAGAAAGATCCTTCTTTGAAAAATTAAAAAACTACCTTTTGATTTAATTTTTATTATTAGAATATATTCATGTGATGATGATGGTTGTAAAGAAAGTAAGTTTGAAAAACTGATGTAAGACCTCTGACGTTGCATTTTTTTAATATATTTACGAATATGTTAACTTATAAAACCGTTGTTAATCATGATTTTATTTCGTTTTTTAATTCTAAGCTTTTTTTTATGTTATTCGGTATCTGTATTGTCCCAAACAAATTACAATAAAGATTCTCTTTCAGGATATATAAAATATCATAGCATAGCTGAGCAGAGTCCTTTTTCAGAAAAGTTAATTAATATCAATTCTTTTTTAGATTTTAATTATAAAGAAAGTTTTTTTATAAAGAATAAGCTTGGCATGGATTCTATCGCAGATCTAGGCGGCACAAAGTACGATGACAAAAGTGTTCTTATGACTTCTCCAACTCATGATGAAACAGGATATATTACCTATAGAAATTTTGAAACAAAGGAAGTGTCATTTAATTATCAAAAAGTTGGTCCCTTACCTGCGTATAAAGTGATTGATGATTGGATTGAAATGGAATGGAACATATTAGAGGATACTAAAATAATTGCAGGTAAATTAGCTAAGAAGGCTACAACTACATTTAGAGGTACTGATTTTATTGTTTGGTTTACTAACGATATACCACTTCCTTACGGGCCTTTAAAACTTTTTGGATTGCCAGGAGTAATTTTAGAAGTTTGGTTTGATAATAAGCAACAGATAATTGCATACGAAGTATGTTACCCTTGTGAAAATATTAATAAGATTGTTCCTCCGCCTGAAACGCTTACTAAAACAATCCAAGAACACGTACATATTCGAGATAATTTCGAATATTATTTATTTTTAGAAATGAATAAAAATAGCAAGGGAATGATTATGTTGAAAGAAATGCCTACTGAAAAAGGTGTTTTAGAAAAAAGAAAGCAAAACTTAGAAAAAATATATGAGTGGGAAAATAAAAAAACTAAACGCTTGGTTAAGTCTTCAGAATTGAGAAAAATGGTTTCTCCGAAAGAAATATTAATGAGAGTGGTGATGTTAAAGTAAATAGTTTTCCTTCTCAGATAACCCAAGTAATTATATCAATCAATAAAATATGGTTTACAACCGAATCAATATCCTTGTAAAAACAATTTTCTAGGTAATCATCTAATCCCGAAATATATATAGTTTATAAAATGATAAAACTATTATCAATGCTTACTATTGGAACGATCATATTAGTTGGAAATCCAATTAAAGAATTAAAAGCTAATGAGCCTCCTACACAACAACAAGCCCAAAAACTTAATCAATCGAAAGAAAGTTTTGATGTTTATTTAAATTCAGAAAATAAAATTGAATATAGAAAATATGACTTCAGAAGAATAAAAGGAACAGAATTACCTTTTAAAATTATTCCCAATAAAGAAGATAAATATTCATTTGAAGCATACAGACCAACCTCAAAATCAAAGATGGTTGGCTTGTTGGCTATGATTATGGTGAATTCCGAGGTAATTTGTTTTGGTTTAACGAAGATGGTACTAAATACGAAAAAATTACAACAGGAAATATTAAGAATATTTTTGAGATCAATGGCAAAATATTCATCACAGAAGGCTTAGCGCATTTATCTATGTCAAGCGGTCAAATATTTCAAATTGAGAAAAAAAATGATAACTGGATTGTTGAAAAGAAAGTTGAATTACCTGCAGCGCCATATGCTACTACGTTGACTAAAGACAAGGAGTTTTTAATAGTAACTTCACACGGACTAATAAAAGTTAATCAAGACTTTGAAATAGAAACTCTTATTAAAGAGGGGTTTTGGAGGTGTATTTATACCCTAATTCCATTCAAATTACTGGAGAAGATATATACATAGGAATGCGTGGAGGAATATTAAAAAACTGAATTAAATAATCTCACAAATCAAATTTGGTTAATAAAGTAATTACTGTTTGTAACGAATTGATTTTTTTAAACTATTACCGACATCATTGATGTTTATTTACGATCACTTTTATATAATTTAAAATAATGAAATACACATACTTGACTTTATTGATTTTAGTGTCAGCATTTTTATTTACTTCCTGTAACATTTCTGATGATAATCATCCTGTATATGAGATTGAGAAGTCTAAAGCTCAAATTCACGAATACAATACACATCATAATATAGCAACTGCTATAGTCACTGTTAAAACCAAAGGTAAGGTCTTTACAAGTGGATATGTGGTGTTTCATTATAATCAAAAGGATACCGTAAGAACCGAATCTTTACTCTTTGGATATAGTGAAAAAAATGATATTACAATAGCCGAATTTAGAGGTTCATGGTACGTTCCAAAGGAATATACAGAAGCATATTATACAGTAGATTTTGTAAAAAACTCTCGATAGGTTATAATAGAGATTAGAGAGTAAGACAACAAAGATTTAATAAATTTCAAAGTAAAAAAACACTAGCTTAATATAAGATGAGTTTAAATGGTAAACTTCCCATTTTTAAGACAGATTAAAAGTATTAACTTTAAAAAAATGTTCTGTCATGAAAAAATCGAAATTTAGTGAAACTCAGATTGTAAAGATTTTACAAGAGTATGATTTAGGTAAATCTACTCAGATTATTTGTCGCGAATATGGAATCGCTGCACCTACTTTTTACTCTTGGAAGAAAAAATATTCAGGAATGAGTTCGTCTTAACTCAAAGAACTAAAATCGTTACAAGAGGAAAATGCTTATTATTCGATACTGCCGAAAAACTCATCGAAAGGCTAAAAGATTTGATTAGAGAAAGAGGGCTTCCTAAAACTATACGTACAGATAATGGACCGGAATTTATTTCAAAATCATTCAGAATATTTTGTGAACAAAATAAAATAACTTTAAAATTTATTCAACCTGGTAAACCAGCTCAAAATGCTTATATAGAAAGATTTAACAGGACTTTTAGAGAAGATGTTTTAGATGCTTATTTATTTGAAGATCTATTAGAAGTAAATGCTTTGGCTTTTAATTGGCAAGTAAATTATAATCAAAATCACCCTCACAAAGCTTTAAAAGGAATGAGTCCTTGGATATATGAAAATCAAATAATGAAAATAATTAATAACTAATTTTTTATATTTTTAACTTGTCCGAAAAAGGGGAAGCCTACAAAAAGGGGAAGCCTACACTACCTGTTTGGGAGCTTATATAACTGTAATGGCAATGTTGGTATTTATCTTTTCTTACAATAAACTATTAGTAAATTACAAAGATCTCAGCACTACGGATACTAATAAAATGTATCTTGAAAAATTAAAGGTTATTAAAGAAAAGGAACATCGCATTCAAACCCGAAGCTTGACATTATATTTTGTGATGCTGTCAACCGGAATAGTACTTTATCTTTATGAGTATCTTTTAAAGATGCCTTTAATTCTGGCCATTATATTTTCTGTTTTTACCTTATTGTGGATCGCTTTTTCGTGGTTCTATCTGCGACCAAAACAAATTCGACTACAGCAGAAAAAAACAGATCATCTCATTCAAAAACTGGAACAACTAAACATGCAATTCAGACATAAAGAATAAAAATAAGTACTCAATTTGCAAAATACAGAATAAAAAAATTA
Organism: Paenimyroides ceti; assembly: GCF_030409925.1. NCBI lineage: Bacteria > Pseudomonadati > Bacteroidota > Flavobacteriia > Flavobacteriales > Flavobacteriaceae > Paenimyroides > Paenimyroides ceti. The sequence goes on along the minus strand of NZ_JAUFQU010000088.1, from coordinate 5,595 downwards.
ACTTTGCAGTAATAAACTTAATAATACCTCCATGTAAAAAGCATTTTTTTTCGGACGATAAAAACAGGTTTCTTTTAAGAAGCATGCCTGTATATTAATACCTTAAAAAAAGAATGCATGTTACATTTACAAAACATCAGTTATACACATCCTGATAAAAAATCGACTGTTTACCAACATCAGTCTCACTCTTAATAAAAATCGAAAAGTTGCTTTAATTGGAAACAATGGCGCAGGGAAGTCCACTCTTTTAAAAATAATAGCTGGTACGTTAGAAATTGCTGAAGGTGTGAGAAAAATTCATACCGATCCTTATTATGTTCCACAGGTATTTGGCCAATTCAATGAGCTTACTGTTGCCGAAGCATTGCATATTGACAAAAAGCTTAAATCATTACATGAAATTCTCAATGGAAATGTAACTGAAGAATACCTAACCATTCTCAATGATGACTGGACATTGGAAGACCGCTGTCGTGAAGCATTGGAATACTGGAAACTGCAGGATATTGAGTTACAGCAAAAAATGGAGACCTTAAGCGGAGGCCAAAAAAATAAAGTTTTCTTGGCAGGAATGATGATTCATGAACCGGAGCTGGCTTTATTAGACGAACCGAGTAACCATTTGGATACTGAGGGGAGAGCGTTTGCACAATCACAATATAAAAAGGTATATGCCTATGATGTCTATCAAAAAGACTGGGCTATGGTTAAAAACGGAAGTGGCGGCTATGGCTTTATCGATCGCAGCGGCAAAGAAGTAGTACCTTCTGTGTACCGTAAGATTGAGAAATTCGGCGTTTATCACAAAGATCAGGCACTCGTAAGAAATATAAGCGGCGGCTATGGCTTTATTGACCGAAGCGGAAAAGAAGTGGTTCCGGCGATTTATGAGCTCAAAGAAATTAAAGCCCGGTTTAAAAAATTGGAGGAATAAATGAGTTGTTACACATACATTCCTTTTGTTGCTAAGGCGTATTTGGTTATCTTTATAATACTGTTTTGATAGAAACAGTAAACCATAAAAAACAAAAGACCATGGAAAAAATGTACGCAAAACTTTTAGGAGGGGCACTCTCTCTGTTTTTTATTTTTGGCAGCACCAAAGCAGATGCCTGCACACGGGTTGTTTATAAAGGCCCTCAAAATACCGTAGTTACTGCGCGTTCAATGGATTGGAAAGATGAAATCGCTGCCAATCTATGGGTATTTCCGAGAGGAATGCAACGCGAGGGTAATGTAGGTCCTAATTCTGTAAAGTGGACTTCTCTTTATGGCAGTGTTATTGCCAGTGCATGGGACATAGCCACCGCTGATGGAATGAATGAAAAAGGGTTAGTAGCCAATGTGTTGTGGCTCGTAGAGAGTCAATATCCTTCTTACAATCCGAAAGGAACTGAAAAAGGACTGGCGATTTCTGCCTGGGCTCAATATGTACTCGATAATTTTGCCACCGTAAAAGAAGCAGTAGAAGTATTGAGAAAAGAAGAATTTGTTGTGGTTTCTGATTATATACCAGGAACTACAAAATTTACAACCTTACACTTATCCCTTTCCGATGCTTCAGGTGACAATGCCATTTTTGAATACATCAACGGTAAATTAGTCATTCATCATGATCCGTCGTATACCGTAATGACCAATTCCCCAATTTTTGAAGATCAGCTTGCCATAAATAAATACTGGCAGGGTATTCCGGGTACTATCATGTTGCCGGGTACCAACAGAGCAGCTGACCGGTTTGTGAGAGCGTCTTATTATATCAATGCCATTCCGCAGACGGCTGATACACGAGCTGTGATTGCAAGTGTTTTTAGCGTGATCCGTAACTGTTCCGTACCGTTCGGAATTTCGTCTCATGAAGAGCCGAATATCTCTTCTACGCGATGGAGATCAGTTTCAGATCATAAAAATCTGGTATATTATTTTGAAACGGTACAAACGCCAAATGTTTTTTGGGTAGATCTTAAAAAAATAGATTTTAGTAAAAAAGGAATGGTAAAGAAATTGAACCTGAGTAAAAATGAAACGTATGCAGGGGAAACATCAAAAGCTTTGTAAAAGCAGCTCCGTTTGCTTTTATGGGGATTTAATAAAGAACAGATATAATGATTTACGGCTGTAAATCAATTCTATAAGGGCTGAAGATTTTTATTTTCAGCCCTTTTTTATATATTTATACAGCAACAGAGGATTATTAAGTGTTTACGAAAAAAGTCTTTTGCGATAACAAAATCAGAAAATTATGAAGCAACAGCAACTCATTGAACAATTTTATGCCACACACCGGCTTTTTTTAGAGTATGTAAACTCACTTTCTCCGGAGGCTTTTATGCATACAAAATCAGGTAAATGGAATGCAGGTCAGCAGCTCAGCCATATATATCTGTGTCTGCAACCCATCGCAAAGCACTGGTTTCTAAAGATTTTCTCAGAGAAAAATTCGGTACGCTCAACCGTCCTTTGATGGATGAAGCTCATGTGATCACCAGGTATAAAGAAGCTCTTGCAAACGGAGGCAAAGCCCCGGAACGTTTTGTACCCGGAGCGTTTAATAGCGAGGAACGCGACAAAGCGACTGCCGAAACGGAACAGTTGCTCACCGGGATTGGTCAATTGTTACAGGATTATACAGAAGAAGAACTGGATACGTTGGTAATGCCGCATCCTTTGCTGGGACCTCTGAGCATTCGCGAAATGATGTATCTCATGACCTATCACGCTACCCATCATCAGTTACAGACAGAAGCTAATCTTAAGAGTTAGTCTGGTGGGGTAAAGGTTGTATAAAGAATTATTTTTTGAAAAAATATTGGGAAACAGTTGACATACTGCTGTCATCTGTGACGGATAATTTTGCGGTATTACTAATTAAACAGATAAAGAATGCTGCGTAAATCATATGATTCAACCTATGGAATGGAAATGATCCATTTCAGAAAAAAGAAACCGTAACCCATGATGAACTGCTGAAAGGCGTTTTGAAATTTGAAACAGAACTGGAAAAAATGGAAGGAGTAGTTTTTCACTGCCTTGTCCGGAATTATTCAGGCGTATATGCCCATGTATTGTTTGTGCAGCAAGAAAAAGATCTTGAAGCAGTACAGCAACTTTTAAACAAATCAGACGAACAGTCTTCTTTATTCTATTTGACTGACGAGCTGAGTGTGCAAAGACAATTCCATAAGATCCATAAAACGGATTTTAAAGTTCCCGATTTTTTCTCTTGTATGGAATGCGGTACTTTTTCCTTAAAGCCGCATAAAGAATGGAGCCAGTTAGTAGAGATTTCTGACTATCTGGAAAAGGAATACCTCTATCGTTTTGAAAATACACAGGCTCATTTGTTAGGAACTCTTGCTGAAGGACGCGGTTCAGAAATTACTTTTGGAACAACACTGGGGCAGACAAAAAATATTTGCATGGGATATTTCGATACGTATTGGGGAAGGGAATTGTTGGGAATGATGGATGAAAAAGACCTGCAACTGGATTTTTGGTATCTCATCGCTTAATAACTAACGCAAATGCATCAGAAACCACTAACAGATAAGCAATACTTGCTTGAAAAATTTGCCGGTAAAGGCGGGTGGACATTTGTGCGGATTCCCGAAATTGCTCCGGATCGGAACCGTGCTTTCGGATGGGTGAGAGTCAGCGGCCATATGATGATTTTGAAATCAGCGGTTATCATTTACAGCCTATGGGCAATGGAAGTCTTTTTTTGCCCGTAAAGGCAGAAATCCGAAAAAAAATTCGAAAGACAGCCGGTGATTCGGTTCATGTTATTTTATATGCTGATGTACTGCCGGATCAGATAACAGAGGAACTGCAATTATGTTTTAAAGAAGAGCCCGGAGTTTATGAAGCTTTTATGCGCTGTACATCTGAAAAAACAACAGCGTATCATCCGATGGATTTATTCGGCTCATGAAGATGGTGAAAAAGCGGAAAGAATCGTCAAAAGTATGAACGATCTGCTGTATCAAAAACGTTGATCTTTCTTTAGGATTCAGTAGGAAAATGATAAAAACAAACAGCGGTATCTTTTTACAGATACCGCTGTTCTTAATCCCTTTTTATTGCAGGAGCCAATGGATCACATTTACTGTAAATTTACTTCTGCAATTATTTAATCAAGAAAGGAATCCCGTCTCAAAGAGATTCCTTTTTTTTATTTTTTGACTGTACACTAATGTATACTCGACGGGTCTACTTTGGTTTTTCCCTGTTTGATCATTAATACAAAGGGTACACAGAGTAAAAACATAACACCGAGGTATAAGAATACATCCATATAGGAAAGTACAGTTGCCTGTTTGGTTACTGAAAAGTCAAGTAACTGGTAGGCTTTTGCCAATGCTTCATTGGGACTGAATCCTTTTCCTATAAAGTTTGCCTGCAACTGAGTGATGCGCTGCTGTACTTCAAAGCTCGTGTCGTTGAGGTGTGAAACCAAATCTACACGGTGGTGTTGCGAATCTCTTGCTATGAAGGTAGTAATGAGCGCAATACCAAATGAACCTCCAAGTTGGCGCATCATCCCTGTAAATGATGCTCCTTCACCAATGGCTTTCCCTTTGAGGGTAGAAAGCGATAAGGTCATTACAGGAACAAACAGTAATCCGAGACCTACACCCCGCAATATCAAAGGCCAGAACATATGTTCGGAACCTGTGTCATTGGTAAGTTGCCCATACATGATGAAACAGAAGCCAAAGAAAATGGACAAGCCCAGAGCGACCATATATTTCTGGGAACACCGGATTGAATCATTTTACCGATAAACGGCATCATCAGTCCCGTCATTATGGAACTCGGAATGAGCAACATTCCGCATCGGTAGCAGGCCATCCCAAGATGGATTGTGTATACAGCGGTATGATGAATGTGGAACCGAAAAGACCAAATCCCAGATATAAAACTCATAATGGTTCCGATCTGCAGATTTTTATCTTTGAGCACCCGTAAGTTGACTATGGGATTGTCACAGACAAGTTCTCTCCATATAAAGAGGAAAAAGCCGAAAAAAGAAACAATTGAAAGGGTTACAATGGTAGAATTGGCAAACCAGTCATCCTGCTGTCCGTGTTCGAGTACATATTGTAAAGAACCAATAAACATGATGAGAAAGAGCATGCCCCACCAATCGACTTCTTTTGCTGACTTTTTACCTCCGCGTCATATTTAGGGCTGCGTACAAAGGATAGGGTAAGCAAGGTAGCAATAACACCTAAAGGTACGTTGATATAAAATATATAAGGCCATGAAAAATGGTCAATAATATACCCTCCTAAAGGCGGTCCGAGTGTCGGTCCTACAATTACCCCCATTCCGTAAATCGCCTGAGCCATACTTCGCTTGGCAGGCGGGTAACTTTCTGTAATGATGGTCTGAGCTGTTACCAGCAATGCTCCGCCACCCATACCCTGAATGAATCGGAAAAAAACAAGTTCCCAGATATTGGTAGCATTCCCACACAAAAATGAGGCAACGGTAAAGATGATAATCGATGCCGCAAAATAATTTCTGCGGCCAAATTGCTGTGAAAGCCAACTGGTCATCGGAATAACAATCACATTGGCAATGGCGTAG
>NZ_JAUFQU010000087.1:0-14483 GCF_030409925.1 Paenimyroides ceti | reverse complement strand
TATAGCATTAGCGACATTACTTTTTACTAAAAAACAGGGTCAGTTGAACCATAATGAAGGTGATCATTTTATTAAGATTATATTCTTAGAAGCTGAAAGCGAAGAAGCTGTCGAAAAAGACAGCTTCTTTTTTTTATCATTTTCTCCATATCCTGTTTATCTTTTAATTGAAAAAAGGGTTGAAGAATTTTTCGATTATATTGATTTGAAAAACGAAATGTTTGAGATATTCTTTTGAAGAAATGAACTAATATGCTTCATTTTCTGTTTATTTTATAAAGTATATACTGAAGAAAACAACTGTAATCAATAGCCAGACTCTAATAAGCAACAGCTACTTTTTGATGAATGTATTTTGGAGCAACAGCGTGCTTAATGATAAAGTCAGCAAGGTCCCTACGACTGATTTTACTACCGCCTTTTGACAATGGTCCTGTAGTGTTCTGTAGCTACCTCTTTCTTTTCCATTAGTCAATCGGCTTGGTCTGATGATCGTCCAGTCAATATCTTTACTGCTTTCTAAGATACGTTCCCATTTCTGCATATCGGCATAGATGTTTTTAAATAATGGCTGAACAATGTATTTAATAATACGGCTTCGGGTTGCTGGGTCTGTTGGGTCAAATGCCCCGGCCGTCAGAGTAACAAGCCTTTTTACGCCGGTTTTCTGCATCACGGCAATAATCTGCTGCCCGCCTTTAGAGTAAATCTCTGTTGGTCTCCTTGATGTTCCGGTTCCCAATGCAGAAATTACAACGTCGCATGTACTTAACTGTTCCTTATAAGTTTTCAGTATCATACACACCGCTTTGATGATAGTCAAATGATGATGCCTGATTGAGATTGCATCGGGATTACGGGCTAAAACAAATACCGGGCAATTGTGTTCCAGTAATTTAATCAGAATTTCTTTACCAGTGCCTCCTGTCGCGCCAAATAGAAAGATGTTCATATTTTATAATTTATAGAGTAGTAGTTATTTTTGTATTCCGTTTTCCTCATATCTGAAGTACGCCACAATAGCCAATACAGTACTTAAAATAGCAAGGATAGTTCTTGCAATATGTATCATTTCCCATCGCTGCAGTTCAAACGCAACATCATCAGGATTCATGGTCTGATTGATAAACTGCAAATTGACAGACAGATAATAACCAAAAACATCAGCAGAATAATACCATTGGAAATATTGGCATATAGCCATATTTCTTTAGATTTTTCTTTGTTTTTTCGGGCTAAAATATAAGCGTAAGCCGTAAAAAGAAGGGGTAAAATCTGCATGGGTAACATTGTAATACCCACGTGCGGTCCATTATGGCTAACCAAACCATAAGTTCTGTTGGTGGCAAGACTTCCAAAACGGCACGAGAATAAACAAAATAGTAATACAGCCTCCTGCAAAAAGTCCTGATAAAGCTATTGTGATATTATAAAATAAGGTGTTTTTCATTTTTCCTTTTTAGTATTGATGAATGCTGTAAATTCACAACTTTAATTTAAAAAATATAGGGATCCAGCGTGCTGTTATCAGGACATATCGTGCATTAAATTGGAGCGGTACTCTTGAGGAGAAATACCGATTGTTTTTTTAAACAACCTGCTGAAATAAGAAGGATCGCTAAAGTTAAGCTGGTACGCAATGTCGGATACAGAACCGGAAAAATCCTGTAAAAGCTTTTGAGATTGGATGATGATAAACTCCTGTGTAAACTGCTTTGCCGATTTGTTCCAGATGTTTTGTACGCAACGGTTCAGATAGTTGGGGGAAATATGCAACATGCTTGCATAGTCATTGATGCTGTAATGAGCCGAAAAATGTTTATACACCAACTCTCTGAACAAAACAGCGATATCAAATTGTCTTGAGAGTCCTTTTCTGAGTTCTGATGATTCAGAAATTTTAACAATAAAGATTGAAAAAGATGTAATACAATTTGTTCATCACATTCCGGTGCTTCCAGTTCGCGTATGATCAACTTACAAGTCAGCTCCAAAAATTCACTTTCATTTTTTTGTAGTTGAATAATCGGAGCAGTGGTAAACAACTTAATAAAACTACCGTGATCTTTGAATTGCTGTAAGATTTTATCTTCAAATAAGATATAAAACCCTTTTACATTACGTGACTGTCGCAATAATGATGTTACTTCGCCCTGCATCACAAACAGAGCCTGATTTTCGGACACCTTTTTTATTTCATTACCTACCTGCTGCTCAAAATTTCCACTGGTAGGCAATACATAAAATTAAAATTTGCTTTTAGCAAAGGCGTTGGGGTAAGTATATCAGGGCTGAATAGATTTTCTGCCTTGTATATCTGTATGGGAGTTTCAAATATACCGAAATGTATCCGGAAAATTCCGGATGTAGTTCTTTGTAAATTCCTTGAATGTTAATATAGTTATTTTTCATTTTTTGCTATGACAATATGATGTAGGCCATTCGGTGTGAGCTTATAATTTCAGAGTTCTTTAATCATGATTCTTTTTAGAAAACGAATGAAATCAGAGGATTAGTAGAAAATACACTATAGGCTTTTTAATTTGTTGACACTCAAATATTTTGTATATTTACGCGTTCTTTTATAATTGTAACCCTCCTGAATAAAGGAATAATTTAAAGGGTTGAGCAATCAATACATTAAACTCAGTAAGTAATATTAATAAGTAAAAAATATACTGTATTTTTAAAACAGAAGATAAACATAATGATTCTCCTCATGTTGCTTGATGTGAGATTCTGATAACAATAAAAAAGATCTTGATTTGGATAAAATCGTGATTACCTTAAATTATAATTACCAACAAAGCTATATTAAAAAATATTATATCCCAAATAATGAAAGAAAACTACAATTCTCACCATTCAGAAAAACACTCCTCAAAACGAAAACGAGTCGATACAATACAATATATAAATCAACAGCCTCAGACCGTTTTTTTCAGCCAGAATGAAACGAAAAGCAACGGAATGGGTATAGCAGGTTTTATTCTGTCATTGATAGCAATTTTTGTAGGATGGATTCCTTTTATTGGCTGGCTGGTGTGGTTACTGGGATTAATCTTTTCGTTTGTAGGTATTTTTAAAGCACCTAAAGGGTTCGCCATTGCAGGATTGGTAATCTCATTAATAGGATTCATACTATTGATTTTTGTATTCGGTGCAATTTTAGCATTGCAGTTTAAGTGCATAAAGGTTTTGTAAAGATTCAGGAAGGATGTGTATATTTGATTATAACGCTTAATCAATGAAAAAACAATTTACCTTTTTTAGTCTTCTTTTTACGGTAACAGCTTTTAACAGAACCGTAGGCAGACGATTTTTCACATATAGTACCAAAAGGATATGTGATTTTCGACAAAGTATATGGTGATCTGAATAAAGACGGACGCGATGATTGTGTGCTTATCATCAAAGATACAGACAAATCAAAAGTGGTCATCAATTCTTATAATCAATTAGTAGATCGCAACAGAAGAGGAATCATCGTATTGTTTTCTGATCCAAAATTACTTATACTTCTGTTGTTAGAAATTATTTCCTGTTTCTCATCAGAAAACGAAGAGGGTGGAGTATATTTTCCACCTGATATGTCCGTAGAAATACAAAAAGGAAATTTATACATACATTATGGATATGGAAGATATGGATATGGCGGTATACTTTCCGGTTTCAAAAATCAGATTTTGAGCTTATCGGATATGATGAAAGCAATAATTATGGCCCCATAATTGACAGTCAAATCAGCATCAATTTTCTGACAAAAAAGAAACTGCTAAAAAGAAACACTAACGGAAGTCCCGATCAGGAATCGGGTGAGGAAATCTTTAAAGAAAGCTGGCTGCCGGTTAAACCGATAAACTTCTTAAAATTATCCGATATAAAAGATTTTGATACCCTTGAGATGCCGTAAAAAGAAGTGATATTTTTTTGAATGCGATAAAGGAAATTTTACTGAAAAGCATTATATTTACATCAAAAAAATATGGCTTCAGGAATTTTTGCAATTTTAGATGATTTAGCAGCGCTGATGGATGATGTCGCAGTTGCAGGTAAAGTTGCAACAAAAAAACAGCAGCAATTTTAGGGGATGATTTGGCTGTAAATGCTGAAAAAGCAACTGTTTTCTTTCTTCCAGAGAATTGCCGGTTTTATGGAAATAACCAAAGGTTCATTGCTGAATAAGTTAATTATTATTCCAATCGCTTTTTTTATTGAATTTTTTTCTTCCAGTAGCTATTAAAATTGTTTTAGTAATAGGTGGCTTTTATCTGGCGTATGAAGGAATGGAAAAAATTATTGAATTTTTATTTCATAAACAAAAAAAAGGAACAGAAGTCATTGAAAAGAATACACTTGATGATCAGCAAGCCGAAAAACTAAAAGTACGTTCTGCAATTTCAACTGATTTTATTCTTTCAATTGAAATTGTCATTCTCGCATTAGGATCTGTTTTGACAGCGCCTCTTGAAGTACAGATACTCACGGTTTGTGTAGTAGCTATTCTGGCAACAATGGCGTATTTGGTATTGTCGCTTTGATCGTAAGAATGGATGATGCCGGATATCATTTAATAAAAAAGTCTCATGAGAAAGGTTTTTTTAATTCGGTGGGGCGTACACTTGTTAAATCGTTGCCAATAGTAATTAAAATTTTAGGGATTGTAGGAACCATTGCACTAATATTAGTCTCAGGTGGAATTTTCTCCCACAATATTCCTTTTCTTCATGATTTTCTGACCTCATGGCCTTCTGTAATCAGAGAAAGTCTTTTTGGCATTATAGCAGGTACGCTGGTGGTAGCCGTAGTTACTTTGGTAAAAAGATAGTGGTAAAGTTCAAAACAAAATAGAATAAAGAGGGTCAAATGATCCTCTTTATATTTTATCAAATCTGCTAAAAAGTATTTTGTAGAATGCTGAGAAAAATAAATTACAGAAAAGTGTAACATTATCATGTGATATGTATCTAAAAGAAAAATATTCATTTAAAAAATCTGAAAATGAAAAAAGCGCTCTTTTGGTTAAGCATAGCTTATTTAATGTTCCAAAGTGCTCCTGTATGGGCACAAACAATAGATGTTCCTTTTGAAATTAAAAAAACAGGCACCGGAAATCAATCTCTTATCTTTATTCCGGGGTTTGCCAGTTCGGTGACGTATGGAAAGCAACAACAGCTCATTTTGAGACTGAATTTACATGTTATACTTTCACGATGGCTGGTTTTGCGGGTATAAAACCGCAGAAAGATCCTTCTTTTGAAAAATTAAAAAACTACCTTTTGATTTAATTTTTATTATTAGAATATATTCATGTGATGATGATGGTTGTAAAGAAAGTAAGTTTGAAAAACTGATGTAAGACCTCTGACGTTGCATTTTTTTAATATATTTACGAATATGTTAACTTATAAAACCGTTGTTAATCATGATTTTATTTCGTTTTTTAATTCTAAGCTTTTTTTTATGTTATTCGGTATCTGTATTGTCCCAAACAAATTACAATAAAAGATTCTCTTTCAGGATATATAAATATCATAGCATAGCTGAGCAGAGTCCTTTTTCAGAAAAGTTTAATTAATATCAATTCTTTTTTAGATTTTAATTTAAAGAAAGTTTTTTTATAAAGAATAAGCTTGGCATGGATTCTATCGCAGATCTAGGCGGCACAAAGTACGATGACAAAAGTGTTCTTATGACTTCTCCAACTCATGATGAAACAGGATATATTACCTATAGAAATTTTGAAACAAAGGAAGTGTCATTTAATTATCAAAAAGTTGGTCCCTTACCTGCGTATAAAGTGATTGATGATTGGATTGAAATGGAATGGAACATATTAGAGGATACTAAAATAATTGCAGGTAAATTAGCTAAGAGGCTACACACTACATTTAGAGGTACTGATTTATTGTTTGGTTTACTAACGATATACCACTTCCTTACGGGCCTTTAAAACTTTTTGGATTGCCAGGAGTAATTTTAGAAGTTTGGTTTGATAATAGCAGCAACAGATAATTGCATACGAAGTATGTTACCCTTGTGAAAATATTAATAAGATTGTTCCTCCGCCTGAAACGCTTACTAAAACAATCCAAGAACACGTACATATTCGAGATAATTTCGAATATTATTTATTTTTAGAAATGAATAAAATAGCAAGGGAATGATTATGTTGAAAGAAATGCCTACTGAAAAAGGTGTTTTAGAAAAAAGAAAGCAAAACTTAGAAAAAATATATGAGTGGGAAAATAAAAAAACTAAACGCTTGGTTAAGTCTTCAGAATTGAGAAAAATGGTTTCTCCGAAAGAAATATTAATGAGAGTGGTGATGTTAAAGTAAATAGTTTTCCTTCTCAGATAACCCAAGTAATTATATCAATCAATAAAATATGGTTTACAACCGAATCAATATCCTTGTAAAAACAATTTTCTAGGTAATCATCTAATCCCGAAATATATATAGTTTATAAAATGATAAAACTATTATCAATGCTTACTATTGGAACGATCATATTAGTTGGAAATCCAATTAAAGAATTAAAAGCTAATGAGCCTCCTACACAACAACAAGCCCAAAAACTTAATCAATCGAAAGAAAGTTTTGATGTTTATTTAAATTCAGAAAATAAAATTGAATATAGAAAATATGACTTCAGAAGAATAAAAGGAACAGAATTACCTTTTAAAATTATTCCCAATAAAGAAGATAAATATTCATTTGAAGCATACAGACCAACCTCAAAATCAAAGATGGTTGGCTTGTTGGCTATGATTATGGTGAATTCCGAGGTAATTTGTTTTGGTTTAACGAAGATGGTACTAAATACGAAAAAATTACAACAGGAAATATTAAGAATATTTTTGAGATCAATGGCAAAATATTCATCACAGAAGGCTTAGCGCATTTATCTATGTCAAGCGGTCAAATATTTCAAATTGAGAAAAAAAATGATAACTGGATTGTTGAAAAGAAAGTTGAATTACCTGCAGCGCCATATGCTACTACGTTGACTAAAGACAAGGAGTTTTTAATAGTAACTTCACACGGACTAATAAAAGTTAATCAAGACTTTGAAATAGAAACTCTTATTAAAGAGGGGTTTTGGAAGGTGTATTTATACCCTAATTCCATTCAAATTACTGGAGAAGATATATACATAGGAATGCGTGGAGGAATATTAAAACGAATTAAATAATCTCACAAATCAAATTTGGTTAATAAAGTAATTACTGTTTGTAACGAATTGATTTTTTTAAACTATTACCGACATCATTGATGTTTATTTACGATCACTTTTATATAATTTAAAATAATGAAATACACATACTGACTTTATGATTGATTTTAGTGTCAGCATTTTTTTTTTACTTCCTGTAACATTTCTGATGATAATCATCCTGTATATGAGATTGAGAAGTCTAAAGCTCAAATTCACGAATACAATACACATCATAATATAGCAACTGCTATAGTCACTGTTAAAACCAAAGGTAAGGTCTTTACAAGTGGATATGTGGTGTTTCATTATAATCAAAAGGATACCGTAAGAACCGAATCTTTACTCTTTGGATATAGTGAAAAAAATGATATTACAATAGCCGAATTTAGAGGTTCATGGTACGTTCCAAAGGAATATACAGAAGCATATATACAGTAGATTTTGTAAAAAACTCTCGATAGGTTATAATAGAGATTAGAGAGTAAGACAACAAAGATTTAATAAATTTCAAAGTAAAAAAACACTAGCTTAATATAAGATGAGTTTAAATGGTAACTTCCCCATTTTAAGACAGATTAAAAGTATTAACTTTAAAAAAATGTTTCTGTCATGAAAAAATCGAAATTTAGTGAAACTCAGATTGTAAAGATTTTACAAGAGTATGATTTAGGTAAATCTACTCAGATTATTTGTCGCGATATGGAATCGCTGCACCTACTTTTTACTCTTGGAAGAAAAAATATTCAGGAATGAGTTCGTCTTAACTCAAAGAACTAAAATCGTTACAAGAGGAAAATGCTTATTATTCGATACCTGCCCGAAAAACTCATCGAAAGGCTAAAGATTTGATTAGAGAAAGAGGGCTTCCTAAAACTATACGTACAGATAATGGACCGGAATTTATTTCAAAATCATTCAGAATATTTTGTGAACAAAATAAAATAACTTTAAAATTTATTCAACCTGGTAAACCAGCTCAAAATGCTTATATAGAAGATTTAACAGGACTTTTAGAGAAGATGTTTTAGATGCTTATTTATTTGAAGATCTATTAGAAGTAAATGCTTTGGCTTTTAATTGGCAAGTAAATTATAATCAAAATCACCCTCACAAAGCTTTAAAAGGAATGAGTCCTTGGATATATGAAAATCAAATAATGAAAATAATTAATAACTAATTTTTTATATTTTTAACTTGTCCGAAAAAGGGGAAGCCTACAAAAGGGGAAGCCTACACTACCTGTTTGGGAGCTTATATAACTGTAATGGCAATGTTGGTATTTATCTTTTCTCTACAATAAACTATTAGTAAATTACAAAGATCTCAGCACTACGGATACTAATAAAATGTATCTTGAAAAATTAAAGGTTATTAAAGAAAAGGAACATCGCATTCAAACCCGAAGCTTGACATTATATTTTGTGATGCTGTCAACCGGAATAGTACTTTATCTTTATGAGTATCTTTTAAAGATGCCTTTAATTCTGGCCATTATATTTTCTGTTTTTACCTTATTGTGGATCGCTTTTTCGTGGTTCTATCTGCGACCAAAACAAATTCGACTACAGCAGAAAAAAACAGATCATCTCATTCAAAAACTGGAACAACTAAACATGCAATTCAGACATAAAGAATAAAAATAAGTACTCAATTTGCAAAATACAGAATAAAAAAATTAACTTTGCAGTAATAAACTTAATAATACCTCCATGTAAAAAGCATTTTTTTTCGGACGATAAAAACAGGTTTCTTTTAAGAAGCATGCCTGTATATTAATACCTTAAAAAAAGAATGCATGTTACATTTACAAAACATCAGTTATACACATCCTGATAAAATCGACTGTTTACCAACATCAGTCTCACTCTTTATAAAAATCGAAAAGTTGCTTTAATTGGAAACAATGGCGCAGGGAAGTCCACTCTTTTAAAAATAATAGCTGGTACGTTAGAAATTGCTGAAGGTGTGAGAAAAATTCATACCGATCCTTATTATGTTCCACAGGTATTTGGCCATTCAATGAGCTTACTGTTGCCGAAGCATTGCATATTGACAAAAAGCTTAAATCATTACATGAAATTCTCAATGGAAATGTAACTGAAGAATACCTAACCATTCTCAATGATGACTGGACATTGGAAGACCGCTGTCGTGAAGCATTGGAATACTGGAAACTGCAGGATATTGAGTTACAGCAAAAAATGGAGACCTTAAGCGGAGGCCAAAAAAATAAAGTTTTCTTGGCAGGAATGATGATTCATGAACCGGAGCTGGCTTTATTAGACGAACCGAGTAACCATTTGGATACTGAGGGGAGAGCGTTTGCACAATCACAATATAAAAAGGTATATGCCTATGATGTCTATCAAAAAGACTGGGCTATGGTTAAAAACGGAAGTGGCGGCTATGGCTTTATCGATCGCAGCGGCAAAGAAGTAGTACCTTCTGTGTACCGTAAGATTGAGAAATTCGGCGTTTATCACAAAGATCAGGCACTCGTAAGAAATATAAGCGGCGGGGCTATGGCTTTATTGACCGAAGCGGAAAAGAAGTGGTTCCGGCGATTTATGAGCTCAAAGAAATTAAAGCCCGGTTTAAAAATTGGAGGAATAAATGAGTTGTTACACATTACATTCCTTTTGTTGCTAAGGCGTATTTGGTTATCTTTATAATACTGTTTTGATAGAAACAGTAAACCATAAAAACAAAAGACCATGGAAAAAATGTACGCAAAACTTTTAGGAGGGGCACTCTCTCTGTTTTTTATTTTTGGCAGCACCAAAGCAGATGCCTGCAAACGGGTTGTTTATAAAGGCCCTCAAAATACCGTAGTTACTGCGCGTTCAATGGATTGGAAAGATGAAATCGCTGCCAATCTATGGGTATTTCCGAGAGGAATGCAACGCGAGGGTAATGTAGGTCCTAATTCTGTAAAGTGGAATTCTCTTTATGGCAGTGTTATTGCCAGTGCATGGGACATAGCCACCGCTGATGGAATGAATGAAAAAGGGTTAGTAGCCAATGTGTTGTGGCTCGTAGAGAGTCAATATCCTTCTTACAATCCGAAAGGAACTGAAAAAGGACTGGCGATTTCTGCCTGGGCTCAATATGTACTCGATAATTTTGCCACCGTAAAAGAAGCAGTAGAAGTATTGAGAAAAGAAGAATTTGTTGTGGTTTCTGATTATATACCAGGAACTACAAAATTTACAACCTTACACTTATCCCTTTCCGATGCTTCAGGTGACAATGCCATTTTTGAATACATCAACGGTAAATTAGTCATTCATCATGATCCGTCGTATACCGTAATGACCAATTCCCCAATTTTTGAAGATCAGCTTGCCATAAATAAATACTGGCAGGGTATTCCGGGTACTATCATGTTGCCGGGTACCAACAGAGCAGCTGACCGGTTTGTGAGAGCGTCTTATTATATCAATGCCATTCCGCAGACGGCTGATACACGAGCTGTGATTGCAAGTGTTTTTAGCGTGATCCGTAAACTGTTCCGTACCGTTCGGAATTTCGTCTCATGAAGAGCCGAATATCTCTTCTACGCGATGGAGATCAGTTTCAGATCATAAAAATCTGGTATATTATTTTGAAACGGTACAAACGCCAAATGTTTTTTGGGTAGATCTTAAAAAAATAGATTTTAGTAAAAAGGAATGGTTAAGAAATTGAACCTGAGTAAAAATGAAACGTATGCAGGGGAAAACATCAAAAGCTTTTGTAAAAGCAGCTCCGTTTGCTTTTATGGGGATTTAATAAAGAACAGATATAATGATTTACGGCTGTAAATCAATTCTATAGGGCTGAAGATTTTTATTTTCAGCCCTTTTTTATATATTTATACAGCAACAGAGGATTATTAAGTGTTTACGAAAAAAGTCTTTTGCGATAACAAAATCAGAAAAATTATGAAGCAACAGCAACTCATTGAACAATTTTATGCCACACACCGGCTTTTTTAGAGTATGTAAACTCACTTTCTCCGGAGGCTTTTATGCATACAAAATCAGGTAAAATGGAATGCAGGTCAGCAGCTCAGCCATATATATCTGTGTCTGCAACCCATCGCAAAGCACTGGTTTCTAAAGATTTTCTCAGAGAAAAATTCGGTACGCTCAACCGTCCTTTGATGGATGAAGCTCATGTGATCACCAGGTATAAAGAAGCTCTTGCAAACGGAGGCAAAGCCCGGAACGTTTTGTACCCGGAGCGTTTAATAGCGAGGAACGCGACAAAGCGACTGCCGAAACGGAACAGTTGCTCACCGGGATTGGTCAATTGTTACAGGATTATACAGAAGAAGAACTGGATACGTTGGTAATGCCGCATCCTTTGCTGGGACCTCTGAGCATTCGCGAAATGATGTATCTCATGACCTATCACGCTACCCATCATCAGTTACAGACAGAAGCTAATCTTAAGAGTTAGTCTGGTGGGGTAAAGGTTGTATAAAGAATTATTTTTTGAAAAAATATTGGAAACAGTTGACATACTGCTGTCATCTGTGACGGATAATTTTGCGGTATTACTAATTAAACAGATAAAGAATGCTGCGTAAATCATATGATTCAACCTATGGAATGGAAATGATCCATTTCAGAAAAAAGAAACCGTAACCCATGATGAACTGCTGAAAGGCGTTTTGAAATTTGAAACAGAACTGGAAAAAATGGAAGGAGTAGTTTTTCACTGCCTTGTCCGGAATTATTCAGGCGTATATGCCCATGTATTGTTTGTGCAGCAAGAAAAAGATCTTGAAGCAGTACAGCAACTTTTAAACAAATCAGACGAACAGTCTTCTTTATTCTATTTGACTGACGAGCTGAGTGTGCAAAGACAATTCCATAAGATCCATAAAAGGATTTTAAAGTTCCCGATTTTTTCTCTTGTATGGAATGCGGTACTTTTTCCTTAAAGCCGCATAAAGAATGGAGCCAGTTAGTAGAGATTTCTGACTATCTGGAAAAGGAATACCTCTATCGTTTTGAAAATACACAGGCTCATTTGTTAGGAACTCTTGCTGAAGGACGCGGTTCAGAAATTACTTTTGGAACAACACTGGGGCAGACAAAAAATATTTGCATGGGATATTTCGATACGTATTGGGGAAGGGAATTGTTGGGAATGATGGATGAAAAAGACCTGCAACTGGATTTTGGTATCTCATCGCTTAATAACTAACGCAAATGCATCAGAAACCACTAACAGATAAGCAATACTTGCTTGAAAAATTTGCCGGTAAAGGCGGGTGGACATTTGTGCGGATTCCCGAAATTGCTCCGGATCGGAACCGTGCTTTCGGATGGGTGAGAGTCAGCGGCCATATGATGATTTTGAAATCAGCGGTTATCATTTACAGCCTATGGGCAATGGAAGTCTTTTTTTGCCGTAAAGCAGAAATCCGAAAAAAAATTCGAAAGACAGCGGTGATTCGGTTCATGTTATTTTATATGCTGATGTACTGCCGGATCAGATAACAGAGGAACTGCAATTATGTTTTAAAGAAGAGCCCGGAGTTTATGAAGCTTTTATGCGCTGTACATCTGAAAAACAACAGCGTATCATCCGATGGATTTATTCGGCTCATGAAGATGGTGAAAAAGCGGAAAGAATCGTCAAAAGTATGAACGATCTGCTGTATCAAAAACGTTGATCTTTCTTTAGGATTCAGTAGAGAAAATGATAAAAACAAACAGCGGTATCTTTTTACAGATACCGCTGTTCTTAATCCCTTTTTATTGCAGGAGCCAATGGATCACATTTACTGTAAATTTACTTCTGCAATTTTTTTAATCAAGAAAGGAATCCCGTCTCAAAGAGATTCCTTTTTTTTATTTTTTGACTGTACACTAATGTATACTCGACGGGTCTACTTTGGTTTTTCCCTGTTTGATCATTAATACAAAGGGTACACAGAGTAAAAACATAACACCGAGGTATAAGAATACATCCATATAGGAAAGTACAGTTGCCTGTTTGGTTACTGAAAAGTCAAGTAACTGGTAGGCTTTTGCCAATGCTTCATTGGGACTGAATCCTTTTCCTATAAAGTTTGCCTGCAACTGAGTGATGCGCTGCTGTACTTCAAAGCTCGTGTCGTTGAGGTGTGAAACCAAATCTACACGGTGGTGTTGCGAATCTCTTGCTATGAAGGTAGTAATGAGCGCAATACCAAATGAACCTCCAAGTTGGCGCATCATCCCTGTAAATGATGCTCCTTCACCAATGGCTTTCCCTTTGAGGGTAGAAAGCGATAAGGTCATTACAGGAACAAACAGTAATCCGAGACTACACCCCGCAATATCAAAGGCCAGAACATATGTTCGGAACCTGTGTCATTGGTAAGTTGCCCATACATGATGAAACAGAAGCCAAAGAAAATGGACAAGCCAGAGCGACCATATATTTCTGGGGAACACCGGATTGAATCATTTTACCGATAAACGGCATCATCAGTCCCGTCATTATGGAACTCGAATGTGCAACATTCCCGCATCGGTAGCAGGCCATCCCAAGATGGATTGTGTATACAGCGGTATGATGAATGTGGAACCGAAAAGACCAAATCCCAGATTAAACTCATAATGGTTCCGATCTGCAGATTTTTATCTTTGAGCACCCGTAAGTTGACTATGGGATTGTCACAGACAAGTTCTCTCCATATAAAGAGGAAAAAGCCGAAAAAAGAAACAATTGAAAGGGTTACAATGGTAGAATTGGCAAACCAGTCATCCTGCTGTCCGTGTTCGAGTACATATTGTAAAGAACCAATAAACATGATGAGAAAGAGCATGCCCCACCAATCGACTTCTTTTGCTGACTTTTTACCTCCGCGTCATATTTAGGGCTGCGTACAAAGGATAGGGTAAGCAAGGTAGCAATAACACCTAAAGGTACGTTGATATAAAATATATAAGGCCATGAAAAATGGTCAATAATATAACCTCCTAAAGGCGGTCCGAGTGTCGGTCCTACAATTACCCCCATTCGTAAATCGCCTGAGCCATACTTCGCTTGGCAGGCGGGTAACTTTCTGTAATGATGGTCTGAGCTGTTACCAGCAATGCTCCGCCACCCATACCCTGAATGAATCGGAAAAAAACAAGTTCCCAGATATTGTAGCATTCCCACACAAAAATGAGGCAACGGTAAAGATGATAATCGATGCCGCAAAATAATTTCTGCGGCCAAATTGCTGTGAAAGCCAACTGGTCATCGGAATAACAATCACATTGGCAATGGCGTAGG
>NZ_JAUFQU010000086.1:0-13735 GCF_030409925.1 Paenimyroides ceti | reverse complement strand
GGAATGTTGTTCATTATTTCAGCGGCAGTTGCACCTGCTGTAGTAAGATCTTTTCCTACATTGATTACTTTTCTGTCCACCAGCTGTTCAATGGTTGACCTTTCGGCAATAATTTCCAGTCCTTCCAGAACCTCTGAATCCTGCGTAAGTAATATATCACCTAAGTTAATATCTTTCTTGTCATTATTAACTGTTATAGTGGTAGAGTAATTTTTGAACCCTATATATTCAACCTCTAATGTCAGTGTTTGGTAAGGAATGTTTTTGATGGTAAATTTTCCTTCTTCATTGGTCATGTCACCTGTGAGAATTTCTTCTCCGGATTTGATGGTAATTGTAGCGTAAGGAATGGCTTCTTTTGTTGCCATATCTTTAATATTACCTGTCACACTTCCTGAATTTTGAGAAAAAGAGGCGCTGCTGTAGAGGAATATTCCTAAAAGTAAAAGTTTCATTTTCATAGATTATTGTTTATTATATTTTGTATTATAAGGTACTTTGTTTAGCATACTATACAAACAAGGGAACCTCCGGATTTATTGTTATAATTGATTAGTACAAGAATCGGTATAATTGTTACAGATTCTATGAAATAAAAAGTAAGTATTTTTTGAAAAAGTTTCTGAACGCCTTATTTTACGGGCTTAAATAAAAAATTTGAGCATGTAATAGGATAAATGTATCTTTGCTTATTAAAATTTAAAATTAGCAG
The DNA here is from genome assembly GCF_030409925.1 of Paenimyroides ceti. Taxonomy (NCBI): domain Bacteria; kingdom Pseudomonadati; phylum Bacteroidota; class Flavobacteriia; order Flavobacteriales; family Flavobacteriaceae; genus Paenimyroides; species Paenimyroides ceti. The sequence continues at coordinate 13,023 of NZ_JAUFQU010000086.1, read as the reverse complement.
AAATCATGAGTTTACAACAAATTCTTACATCGCAGATACAGCAGGCTGTACAATCATTGTTTGATATTTCTATTGAGAAAGTAGAATTTCAGGCAACGCGCAGGGAATTTGAAGGAGACATTACAATGGTTGTATTCCCTCTATTGAAAATGATCAAAGGCAATCCGTTAGAGATTGGTACAAAAATCGGAAACTACCTTGTTGAGCATACTGCCGAAATTTCTAAATTTAATGTAGTCGCGGGCTTTCTGAATCTGGTGGTAGCAGATGCCTATTATCTTCAATTCTTTAAAGATATAAAAGGAGATGATATGTATGGATATGTGCAACCCGAAGCGGATCAAAAAGCAATTATGGTAGAATACTCTTCTCCAAACACGAATAAGCCTTTGCATTTGGGGCATATCAGAAATAACTTATTGGGATATTCAGTAGCGGAAATTATTAAAGCTTCCGGTAAGAAAGTATATAAAACCCAGATCATCAATGACCGTGGAATCCATATCTGTAAATCGATGCTGGCATGGCAAAAATTCGGAGAGGGGCAAACACCTGAATCTACCGGTCTTAAAGGAGATAAATTGGTAGGTAACTTCTATGTTGCTTTTGATAAAGCGTACAAATCGGAAATAAATGAGTTGATGGCTCAGGGAAAAACCGAAGAAGAAGCTAAAAAGCAGGCACCGCTAATGATGGAAGCACAAAATATGTTGCTGAAATGGGAAGCAGGTGATAAAGAAGTAGTAGAACTTTGGAAGAAGATGAATCAATGGGTGTATGATGGATTTGCAACGACCTATAAAAATCTCGGAGTAGATTTTGACAGCTATTATTATGAGAGCAATACGTATCTTTTAGGAAAAGATGTTGTGGAAGAAGGTCTTAAACAAGGCGTTTTCTTTTAAAAAGAAGACGGGTCTGTCTGGATTGATCTTACTGATGACGGATTGGATGAAAAGCTGGTATTGCGTGCTGACGGAACTTCGGTTTATATTACTCAGGATATCGGAACAGCCATACAGCGTGTAAAAGATTTTCCTGATGTAGGAGGAATGGTATATACGGTAGGAAACGAACAGGATTATCATTTTAAAGTTTTATTCTTAATTCTCAAAAAACTGGGATTTGAGTGGGCATCACAACTGTACCATTTATCTTACGGGATGGTCGATTTACCATCAGGGAAAATGAAATCACGGGAAGGAACTGTTGTCGATGCGGATGATTTGATGCATGATATGACGGTAACGGCTAAAAATATTTCAGAAGAGCTGGGTAAACTTGAAGGATATTCAGAAGAAGAAAAATCGACATTATATCAAACAATTGGTTCAGGAGCCTTAAAATATTATATTTTGAAAGTAGATCCGAAAAAACGAATTCTTTTCAATCCGGAAGAGTCAGTTGATTTTGCTGGAAATACAGGTCCTTTCATTCAGTATACGTACGCGAGAATCCAGTCCATTCTTCGAAAATCAGCTTTTGATTATTCTAAGCCGGTAGTAATGGATGCCATGCATGAGAAAGAAAAGAAATCATCAAGGCATTGGCTTTATTTCCGGATGTGATACAAAATGCAGCAGTAAGTCACAGTCCGGCATTGATTGCCAACTACACCTATGACCTTGTTAAAGAATACAATTCCTTTTATCAGTCGGTGCCAATTCTCGGAGAAGAAGATGAGGTTAAAAAAATATTCAGAGTTCAGTTGTCTGATAAAGTCGGAAAAACAATAAAGAACGCTTTCCGGTTATTGGGCATCAATGTTCCGGAACGCATGTAAATTGCAAACGCTGTTTTATGATAAAGCAGCGTTTTTTTATTTTATTCCTTTTTTCCAAGCTGTTTTTCTTCAGGAAAATAGCTTTTATGCGTTTATAATAATCCTTTTTTTGACACTTAAAATACTTTATAGTATCTTTGTTGTTTAGTTAAAACAGACATGTATGTTCGATAATTTAAGCGATAAACTTGATAAAGCCTTTCATATATTAAAAGGGCACGGAAAAATCACAGAAGTAAACGTTGCAGAAACCTTAAAAGAAGTGCGTCGTGCTTTGCTTGATGCCGATGTTAACTTTAAGATTGCAAAAGATTTTACCAATCGGGTAAAAGAGAATGCACTTGGTCAGAACGTACTTACTACGTTACAACCGGGGCAATTGATGGTGAAGATTGTAAAAGACGAATTAGTCGAATTAATGGGAGGTGATGCTGCAGGTATCAACCTTTCAGGAAATCCGTCTGTTATTTTAATGTCCGGTTTACAAGGTTCGGGAAAAACGACTTTTTCAGGAAAACTCGCCAATTTTCTAAAAACTAAAAAGAATAAGAAACCTCTTTTGGTGGCTTGTGATATTTATCGTCCTGCTGCTATCAATCAGTTACATGTGGTGGGAGATCAGATAGGAGTAGAGGTGTATTCTGAACCTGAAAATAAAAATCCTGTTCAGATTGCTCAGAATGCCATCGCTCATGCCAAACAGAATGGCTTCAATGTCGTTATTGTCGATACAGCGGGTCGTCTGGCAATTGATGAACAGATGATGAATGAGATTGCTGAGGTACACAAAGCGATTCAGCCTCAGGAAACGTTATTTGTAGTAGATTCGATGACGGGACAGGATGCTGTAAATACAGCAAAAGCCTTTAATGATCGTTTGAATTTTGATGGTGTAGTACTTACAAAATTAGATGGAGATACCAGAGGTGGTGCTGCCATTACAATTAAATCAGTAGTAAACAAACCAATTAAGTTTATAGGTACCGGTGAAAAAATGGATGCAATTGATGTATTCTATCCGGATCGTATGGCCGACCGTATTTTGGGAATGGGAGACGTGATCTCTTTGGTAGAGCGCGCCCAGGAACAGTATGACGAAGAAGAGGCAAGAAAACTTCAGAAGAAAATTGCTAAAAATGAATTTGGTTTTGACGATTTCCTTTCTCAGATTCAGCAAGTGAAGAAGATGGGAAGCATGAAAGATCTTGTTGGAATGATCCCGGGGGTTGGTAAAGCCTTAAAAGATGTGGAAATTGAAGACGATGCCTTCAAACATATAGAAGCAATTATTCACTCTATGACTCCGGCAGAAAGAAGCAGACCGGCTGTTTTGGATGCAAAGAGAAAAATGCGTATCGCAAAAGGTTCGGGAACTGATATCCAACAGGTAAATCAGTTGCTGAAACAATTTGATCAGATGAGTAAAATGATGAAGATGATGCAGGGTACAAAAGGTAAAAACCTGATGCGTATGATGGGGCAGATGAAAGGAATGGGGCTCAAATAACTTTAAAACAACACAACACACATAAAATGCAACTACTAGACGGTAAAAAAATATCAGATGATATAAAAAACGAAATCGCAGAAGAAGTAAGTAAAATCAAAGCTAAAGGTCAGAAAGTACCTCACTTGGCAGCCGTGATTTTAGGTAACGACGGAGCCAGCCTTACGTATGTAGGCAGTAAAGTAAAAGCCTGTGAGCGTGTAGGTTTTGAATCTACCCTTGTAAAGATGTCTGCAACTACTTCTGAAGTGGAACTTTTGGCAAAAATCAAGGAACTGAATGAAAACGATGATATTGACGGGTTCATTATACAGTTGCCATTACCTCCTCAGATCAATGAGCAAAAGGTCTTAATGGCGGTTGACCCGAGTAAAGATGTTGATGGCTTTCATCCTGAGAATTTCGGAAGAATGGCCTTGGATATGAGTACTTTTATTCCTGCTACACCTTTCGGTATTTTAGAATTATTAGAACGTTATAATGTACAGACACAGGGAAAACATACTGTTGTAATTGGAAGATCACACATTGTAGGAAGGCCGATGAGTATATTGATGGGTAGAAAAGGCTTTCCGGGCAACTCAACAGTAACGTTGACACACAGTCATACAAAAAACATCAGCCAGATTACTACACAGGCAGATATCATTATTACAGCATTGGGAGTGCCTAACTATCTGAAGGCGGAAATGGTTAAGGATGATGTGGTGGTTATCGATGTCGGAATCACGCGCGTTGCTGATGATAGTCATCCAAAAGGATATGTGATACAAGGAGATGTTGATTTTGAAAATGTAAGTAAAAAAGCATCTTTTATTACTCCGGTGCCAGGAGGTGTCGGACCCATGACGATTGCCATGTTATTAAAAAACACATTACTTGCACGTGAAAGACGTGCAAAAGCAAAAGAATAGTTTTTATCTAAAAAATCAAAGACCATCTGGAAAATTCAGATGGTTTTTTTATGTTTACATTATAGATTATAAAAATATATGCACACCTATCAGACACTTTTCAAAAAATATCAATCTATCCATCACGATCTTAAGAAAACTTCTAATGTTCTGAGTTATTTACGAGTAGTAACGATTTTGGGGATTATTTATTTGTTCTATCTTTTTTTGAGAACAGAAAATGCTTTGTACGGCTATATCAGTTTTGGAATGGTGGTTTTATTTGTGATATTGATCAACAGATATCAGTCGGTTTCAAAAAAGCTGGCATATCATAAGGCTCTTATGCAAATTAATGAAGACGAACTGAACTTTTTGGAAAAGGGGACTAATTCTTTTGATGACGGAGCGGAATATACAGATTCTCAACACCCATATTCTTATGATCTGGATATTTTCGGTACTTCCTCTATTTTTCAGTACATCAACAGAACGGCTTCCTATGTAGGAAAAGATTTTTTAGCCCGTATATTGTTGCATCCTTCTTCTGAAAAAGTCATTGTTAAACGACAGGAAGCTGTAAAAGAGCTTAGTGGTGAGATAGATTGGAGGCAGAAAATTAATGCTTTGACAAAAATATCCAATGACTCAAAAGTTGATTTTGAAAAATTAAAACAATGGTGTACGCAGGAGCCGGCTTCGTTTTCAAAAATTAAAATCTTATTGAGTTATCTGGTTCCGGTTGTATTTCTGTTTAGTGCTGTTGCTTATCTGATTACTTCAGATCTGCTCGTGGGAAAACTTACCTCATTTCTTTTTGTATTGAATTTAATGTTGTTTTCTATTAATAGCAAACGCATGCAGCAGGAAATAGTAAGCTCGGATAAAATTTCCCATACACTCTCCAACTATGGTGGTATTCTTCGTGAAATTGAACAGAAGAATTTTTCTTCAGTCCAGTTAACAGCTCTTCAAAGAGAATTGATAAAGGACAACCAGAAAGCCAGTGATGCCATACTTCGGTTGTCAGCTCATTTTGAAAAACTACAGACCATTGCGAATATATTTGTGATGATTGTTTTTAATGGATTTTTTCAATACCATAATCACGTACTTCAACAAGTTATCAGGTGGAAAAAACAACACGCCCTGCAACTGATCCGATGGTTTGAAATAGCAGGAGAAGTAGAAGCGCTTAACAGTCTCGCAAATTGTGCTTATAATAATCCCAATTTTGCCTTTCCGCACATCAATCATAATAACGAATTTAAATTTACTGCTTTAGGACATCCGTTAATAAGAGCAGAGAAAAGAGTTTGCAATGACATTGATTTTACCCAAAACAGATTTGTTATTCTCACAGGGTCTAATATGTCAGGGAAAAGTACATTTCTGAGAACTGTTGGTGTTAATCTTGTTTTGGCAAATGCGGGAGCTACAGTTTGTGCTGAGTTTGCAACAGTGGCACCAATGGAGTTATGGGTATCTATGCGTTTGACCGATTCACTCAACGATAGTGAATCCTTTTTTTATGCAGAGGTAAAACGCTTGAAAACAATTGTAGAACACGCAGCTGAAAAACCGGTTTTTATACTTTTGGATGAAATTCTGAAAGGAACTAATTCAGATGATAAAACTTCGGGTACCATCGGAGTAGTAGAAAAAATCATATGTACACAGGCAACTGGAATGATTGCCACACATGATCTTGAAGTTTGTAAAACCACTTATAAGTATCCGGAGATTCTGGCAAACAAACGATTTGAAGTCGCTATTATTAATGATGAACTTTGCTTTGATTATAAGATGCAGGATGGCATCTGTGAAAACAGAAATGCGACGTTTATCATGCAAAAAATGGGCATCATATAAGAGAATCATTATTGTTTATACCTCATATTGGCTATTTCTTAATCTGGATTATCTTCTGATACATTTTTTATGAATAGTTTTGATTATATTACATTAAAATAATGACGGATATGTCAACACAAATGTCACATATAAATCATGACATCGGAAAATTACTTCTTCGGATTACAGTAGGAGGTCTTATGTTGTTTCATGGTATACATAAATTAACCCACGGACATGATTTTATAATCAGTTCGTTGAAAAATAAAGGATTACCCGAATTTCTCTGGTTGGGAGTTCCTATTGGCGAAGTATTGTTTCCTGTATTTCTGATCTTGGGATTGTTTACACGAACAGCTTCTTTGGTTATTGCTTTTACAATGGCAATGTCTATCTATCTGGCTTTTTCAGGAACTGCTTTTCAGATTAATGAATTTGGTGCATGGAATGCGGAGTTGAATATTTTTTATTTATTCGTTTCTGTAGCCATCTTTTTTTTGGGTGCTGGCAAATATTCAGTTTATCAAACTAAATATTGATTTGTTAATGAGAAAAAAGAGCTGTAAAGCTCTTTTTTTATTTGGTATTACGAGGATTTCTACGTTCGTTTTTAAGCGGACGCTCTTCAATGCTCCTTTTACTGCGATTAAAAGATTTGTCTTTTGTTGGAGGCGGCGTTACTTTTCTCGATACCGTATTGGTATTTTTAGGCAGACTGCCTTCTTCCGTTTTGGTAGATTCTTCTAAAAGGCTATTGAGTTCTTTCATTTCTTTAGCCGATATCTCACGGTATTTTCCTAAAGGCACATCCAAAGAAATGTTCATGATGCGTACTCTTTTTAAAGCTACAACCTGGTAATCAAAATGCTCGCACATTCTGCGTATCTGCCGGTTGAGACCCTGTGTAAGAAAAATTCTGAAAACCGTTCTGCTTATTTTTTCAACGCGGCAGTTTTTGGTTATGGTATCCAGTATCGGAACTCCGCTTCCCATACGACTTATAAAGCGATCTGTTATAGGCTTGTCAACCGTAACGATATATTCTTTTTCATGATTGTTTCTGGCGCGCAAAATTTTATTGACAATGTCTCCGTCATTCGTCATAATGATCAAACCTTCAGAATCTTTGTCTAATCTGCCAACCGGAAAAATACGCTTGGGATAGTTGATGTAATCAACAATATTGTTTCTTACTGAATGATTGGTTGTACATTCAATACCGGCCGGTTTATTAAATGCGAGATAAACGGAAGCTTCGTTATTTTCTCCTATGAGGGTGCCATCCACTCTTATTTCGTCATTCTTACTCACTTTAGTACCCATTTCAGGAAGCTGCCCGTTGACGGTTACTCTTTCCTGTTCAATAAGTTTGTCAGCTTCTCTGCGTGAACAATAACCTGCTTCTGATAAAAATTTGTTCAGTCTTGTCAATTCTTCCATAATGCAAAATTACTAAATATATTATGGTCTCCGATATAAAAAAATAATCATGTGATATAAAAAATAATAGGTTTATTAGTATGTTTGTAGCATCTAAATATGAACGAACCCCTTGATTTAAAATGAGCTTACTAAAGGAAGTCAATGTTATCAGAAGAAGAGTAACCAAAGGATTGACCAAAAATATCGGAAAAACCATTGATTATACAAAATATGATCCTATCGATCCGTTGACGGTAAAACGTGTGTTGATCAGCAGGCCAAACAACAGACTGGGGAATCAGCTGATGATGACACCTTTGGTTCATGAAGTGATCGATACTTTTCCAAATTGTACTATTGATTTATTTGTAAGGGGTACGCTTTCACCGATAATTTTTGAAAACTATAAAGAGGTAGAGACTATTTATAATTTGCCTAAAAAACCTTTTAAACATTTGCTGGACTACTTTGGTGTCTGGTTTAAATTGAAGAGAAAGAAATATGATATGGTCATCAATGTAGTTCAAAACTCATCGTCCGGAAGGTTGTCTACAAAAGTAGCACGTGCCCGTTATAAATTTTTCGGTGAAAAGATTGAACTATTGGAAAAACAATATAGTGATTATAATCACATGGCCAAAAATGCCATTTATAATCTTCGTTACTATCTGAATATGTTGGGAATCGAGGATAAAAAAACGGCTATTCCGGTGCTGGATATCAAAGTAAATGATAAAGAACTGGCTCAGGGTAAGGATTTGTTGGATAAATTGGTTAAGAATGATAAGAAAACAATCGGTATTTATACCTTTGCCACTGGTGAAAAATGTTATTCAGAAGAATGGTGGGCAAATGTTTATGAGAGATTGATGCAGCGTTTTGGTACTGAGTACAATATCATAGAAGTTTTACCGGTAGAAAATGTTTCTCAGATAGCATTTAAAGCACCTTCTTATTATAGTAAAGACATTCGTGAAATTGCAGGTTTTTTACAAAATCTGGATCTTTTTATATGTGCAGACAGTGGAATGATGCATTTGGGAAGTGCGGTTACCTCTCCGCTTATTGGTCTTTTTTCTGTTACGGATCTAAACATGTATACACCTTACGGCCCAGACAAGATTGGAATAGATACACGAAAAATGAGTTATGATCAGATTATGGATCAGGTTCAGCGATCATTAAACTAAACATCTTTTCTTTCGAGAAATCCGATGATATTTTTATACACATTCTGATTATAAAGACTGTGACCTAAATTTTCTGTTGGAATAAAAGTAACTTCCGGATTTTTTTCTGTGATTTCCAAAGCATCTTCATAAGGCACTATCAGATCGCTTTTATCATGAATAATAAGGATAGGCTGATCGATATGTTTAATAAAATGTTCTGTATTGAATTGTTTAATGTCAATTTCAAATCGATTTTTAAAAATTGAAATATAGTGATGAAATGAGGTTTGGCTCAGGGAAAGTAATTTCTGGTAATTATTTGTAATACGTGAAAACCGGTTTGGACTTCCCAACCCCACTACTTTTTTTACTGAAGGGAATTTATACAGAGATTGATAGTAAAACATGGTAAGTCCGCCCAGAGAATGTCCTATCAGGTAATCAGGGTTAAATTCCTTGCATACTTCATGGATGAATTGACTATATAGAATCGGATTCAGTTCTTTGCCCGAACTCATGCCCTGACCAGGGGCATCTAAAGAAATGATATTGTAATTTTTTTTCTTTTTAAAATATTGTATAAGACCCTGCCAGCGGTTAGAGTTACTTTCCCATCCGTGTATGAGCAGAATTGTTTCTCCATCATTTGGCCATTGATACGTCTGGATTTTATATTCCTGAAACGATAATATCTTTTTTTGAGACTTCTCCAGAAAAGGAGTGAAGGCAAGGAGTTTACCTTCGCGTGGTACAGAAAATAAGGTATATGCTAAAGAAGCAGCCCGCTGAGCTTTAAAAAGAGCCAGAACATTGATGTAAAACCCTGCACCTTTGGTAAGTAACCGATATTTTAAATTTTTCCAGTAGTTCATAAAAAAAAGCCTCTTTAAGAGAGGCTTCAAATTTATTTTAATTTTGCGATAATCGCATCAATTTTTTCTTTTTCTTCTTCAGCTAGAGCACTGTCAATCAAAATTCTTCCGCTATGCTCATCTGTCATGATTTTTTTACGTGCTGCAATTTCTACCTGTACCTGAGGTGGGATGGTAAAGAAAGATCCTGCAGATGCTCCTCGCTCTATAGATACCACCGCCAAACGATTTTTTACTCCGTTTCTGATACGTGTGTATGCATTTAATAAACGCTCTTCAATCAAGTCTGCAAATTCTTTTGATTTTTCAGCTAATAACGATTCTTCTTTTTCAGTTTCAGATAAAATACTGTTTAATTCAGATTCTTTATGCTGTAAATGTGTAGACTTTGACTCTAATTTTTCTGAGGTCTGAGCAATAATGTTTTTCTTGTGCTCAATAGTAGCTTTGAATTCTTTAATGTGCTTTTCAGCTAATTCAATTTCTAAATTCTGAAATTCAATCTCTTTTGTCAAAGAGTTGAACTCTCTGTTGTTACGAACATCTTTTTGTTGTTCTGTATACTTTTTGATGGATTCTTTAAAGGTATCGATGTCATTTTTCTTTACCTTAATCTGCTCCTCTACTGTTTCTAATTCAGAGTTTAATTTTTGCAAACGAGTAGTTAGTCCAGCAACTTCGTCTTTTAAATCTTCCACTTCAAGAGGCAATTCTCCTCTCATGTTTCTAATTTCATCAATTCTGGAGTCAATCAATTGCAAATCATATAATGCTCTTAATTTTTCCTCGACAGTAAGTTCTGCTTTCTTTGTCATATCTATAGGTAGTTTACTGGATTTGTGTTTCTCTCACATAAAATAATCGCAAAAGTAGTAATTTTTTTTGTAAGATAATCAACAATATAATTTTTTATATATCTTTCGCTTTCAAAATGGCCTATGTCAGCTAATAATAATTGATTTTCAGCCTCATAAAACTGATGGTATTTGAGGTCCGCTGTGATAAAAGCATCTGCTCCCTGCTGCAAAGCATTTTTGATGGCAAAACTTCCTGATCCTCCTAAAACGGCTACTTTTTTTATAGGTTTGTTGAGAAAAGCACTATGCCTGATACCTCCGGTACCTGTTTTTTCTTTTACCATTAGCAGAAATTCTTTTTCGTGCATAGCTTCCGGCAACTCCCCAATCATTCCCATTCCAATAGACTGATGTACATTTTCTAATTTACTGATCTCATAAGCAACTTCTTCATACGGATGGTTTTGGAACAATGCCTTAAGTATTTTTGATTGCAGATGGTTTTCAAAAATAAGCTCAATTTTGGTTTCTTCAGCATAAGTTATTGTTCCTTTTGTACCATATACAGGATTACTGGCATCATTTCCTCTGAAAGAACCTGTACCTTCCGAAGTAAAACTACACATATCATAATTTCCGATAGCTCCGGCTCCGGCTCTGAACAAAGCATCTTTTAGGGAAGCTGCTGCATTTGCCGGTACATATGTGCAAAGTTTATATATATAAGACTGTTTTGGGATGAGTATTTTAGGAGACATCAGCCCTAAAGTGTCAGAGAAAATTTTATTGACACCATTTTGGTGGTTATCCAGAGCGGTATGAACCGCATAAATAGAAATGTCATTTCTGATGGCTTTCAACACAGCTCTTTCCACATAATTTTTACCGGTAATTTTTTTAAACCCGAAAAAAGAATAGGATGGAAACATATAATAAGATTACATTTCTTCTCTATGGCCTCTTCAACAATGCTTTCAATCGCATCATGACATACAAGTACTGCTGTTATTTCTGTTTCAGCATCACCTATCAGTAAACCCACATTATCAAAATCTTCGGCGTACCCCAAAGGAGCCATTTCTTCTAAAATCGGGATTATTTCTTTTATTTTCATATTAAACAGGAGATTTTATAATACGCTCCGACCTTCAAAGATAAAAAAAATAGCTACTTTCGTGTTATGATATCGTTTAGAAAATTACTATTTCCGTTTTCTGTTGTATATGATGCAGTAACACAATTGCGTAATATAGCATTTGATCAATCCTGGAAAGAGCAGATTTCTTTTGATATTCCTATTATTTGTGTTGGTAACCTTAGTGTAGGAGGTACAGGCAAAACGCCACAGATAGAGTATTTGATCCGTTTATTAGAGCCACAATTCCGTGTAGTAACTCTCAGCCGTGGCTACAAACGAAAAACGACAGGATTTTATCTGGCAGATAAAACCTCAAGAATGGAAGACATAGGAGACGAACCGTATCAATATTTTACCAAATTTAAAGATATATATGTAGCTGTAGATACGGACAGAGTAAACGGTGTGCGTCAGATAATGAAAAAATTACCACAAACAGAGGTAGTTCTTTTGGATGATGCCTACCAGCATCGTCACATTAAAGCGGGGTTTACTATTCTACTAACCAAGTATAATGATTTATATATGGATGACCTATTATTACCGGCAGGTAATTTAAGGGAATCTAAAAAAGGAGCCAGCAGGGCTGATGTTATTATTGTAACAAAATGCCCTCCGAATCTCTCTTCTGATGCTCAGGAAAAAATTGCCAATAAACTTTCTATTCTTAAACATCAGCAATTGTTTTTTACTTCAATATCGTACGACAAGTACATATATAATGGAATTGAACCAATTGAATTGCAAGAAATAGATAGAGAAGCTTTTATCGCCGTAGCCGGAATTGCAAAACCTCATTACTTTTATGATCATCTGAAAATTGGCAGAACGAAAACCATAACTTTTCCGGATCATCATCATTTTTCTGAAACGGATATTCAGAAGATAATATTGAAAGCGAACGGAAAAAAAATTATCACTACCGAAAAAGATTTTATGCGCTTGAAAGGTAAAATACATCCTGATCAGTTGTATTATTTACCTATTGAAACTACTTTTATCAATGATCATTCTTTGTTTGACAATACTATATTGAATTTTGTAAGACAATCAATATAGAACAATTTATATTGGCACTTGATATGTTGATAAATAAGCGTTCAAATTGCTATTATGCGACTTTTAATCAAATTACTAAATCAAAAGGTAAAATTAAGAAAGGTTCAAAGTCATTACCAATACAATACTTTAGTTATGATATTAGACATAAAGAAACGGAAGAACGTATTCAACTTGCTGATTTTAAGGCTTTAGATAGCACCAAACAAAAGCAATATCGGGTAAAAAGCTTTATGAAGTATTATCGTGTATTTCATACGGATAACGTTGAAAATATAAATGATTGTGAGTTTCCAATTATTGCTGATGTTGAACTCATTGAGCTTGACGAATGTGCCGAAAATTTTATTAATGGTTTAATTGAAACCAAAAATTTATCATTACAACATTTAGTACAAGGCGAAGCGTATTATATTCCAGGAAGAGATGAAATTCATTTACCAAAACCGCAGTATTTCAAAAATAAGGATGCATATTATTCAACTGTTTTTCATGAAATTATTCATTGGACAGGACACAAAGACCG
>NZ_JAUFQU010000085.1:0-13718 GCF_030409925.1 Paenimyroides ceti | reverse complement strand
TGTTCATTATTTCAGCGGCAGTTGCACCTGCTGTAGTAAGATCTTTTCCTACATTGATTACTTTTCTGTCCACCAGCTGTTCAATGGTTGACCTTTCGGCAATAATTTCCAGTCCTTCCAGAACCTCTGAATCCTGCGTAAGTAATATATCACCTAAGTTAATATCTTTCTTGTCATTATTAACTGTTATAGTGGTAGAGTAATTTTTGAACCCTATATATTCAACCTCTAATGTCAGTGTTTGGTAAGGAATGTTTTTGATGGTAAATTTTCCTTCTTCATTGGTCATGTCACCTGTGAGAATTTCTTCTCCGGATTTGATGGTAATTGTAGCGTAAGGAATGGCTTCTTTTGTTGCCATATCTTTAATATTACCTGTCACACTTCCTGAATTTTGAGAAAAAGAGGCGCTGCTGTAGAGGAATATTCCTAAAAGTAAAAGTTTCATTTTCATAGATTATTGTTTATTATATTTTGTATTATAAGGTACTTTGTTTAGCATACTATACAAACAAGGGAACCTCCGGATTTATTGTTATAATTGATTAGTACAAGAATCGGTATAATTGTTACAGATTCTATGAAATAAAAAGTAAGTATTTTTTGAAAAAGTTTCTGAACGCCTTATTTTACGGGCTTAAATAAAAAATTTGAGCATGTAATAGGATAAATGTATCTTTGCTTATTAAAATTTAAAATTAGCAGAAATCATGAGTTTACAACAAATTCTTACATCGCAGATACAGCAGGCTGTACAATCATTGTTTGATATTTCTATTGAGAAAGTAGAATTTCAGGCAACGCGCAGGGAATTTGAAGGAGACATTACAATGGTTGTATTCCCTCTATTGAAAATGATCAAAGGCAATCCGTTAGAGATTGGTACAAAAATCGGAAACTACCTTGTTGAGCATACTGCCGAAATTTCTAAATTTAATGTAGTCGCGGGCTTTCTGAATCTGGTGGTAGCAGATGCCTATTATCTTCAATTCTTTAAAGATATAAAAGGAGATGATATGTATGGATATGTGCAACCCGAAGCGGATCAAAAAGCAATTATGGTAGAATACTCTTCTCCAAACACGAATAAGCCTTTGCATTTGGGGCATATCAGAAATAACTTATTGGGATATTCAGTAGCGGAAATTATTAAAGCTTCCGGTAAGAAAGTATATAAAACCCAGATCATCAATGACCGTGGAATCCATATCTGTAAATCGATGCTGGCATGGCAAAAATTCGGAGAGGGGCAAACACCTGAATCTACCGGTCTTAAAGGAGATAAATTGGTAGGTAACTTCTATGTTGCTTTTGATAAAGCGTACAAATCGGAAATAAATGAGTTGATGGCTCAGGGAAAACCGAAGAAGAAGCTAAAAAGCAGGCACCGCTAATGATGGAAGCACAAAATATGTTGCTGAAATGGGAAGCAGGTGATAAAGAAGTAGTAGAACTTTGGAAGAAGATGAATCAATGGGTGTATGATGGATTTGCAACGACCTATAAAAATCTCGGAGTAGATTTTGACAGCTATTATTATGAGAGCAATACGTATCTTTTAGGAAAAGATGTTGTGGAAGAAGGTCTTAAACAAGGCGTTTTCTTTAAAAAGAAGACGGGTCTGTCTGGATTGATCTTACTGATGACGGATTGGATGAAAAGCTGGTATTGCGTGCTGACGGAACTTCGGTTTATATTACTCAGGATATCGGAACAGCCATACAGCGTGTAAAAGATTTTCCTGATGTAGGAGGAATGGTATATACGGTAGGAAACGAACAGGATTATCATTTTAAAGTTTTATTCTTAATTCTCAAAAAACTGGGATTTGAGTGGGCATCACAACTGTACCATTTATCTTACGGGATGGTCGATTTACCATCAGGGAAAATGAAATCACGGGAAGGAACTGTTGTCGATGCGGATGATTTGATGCATGATATGACGGTAACGGCTAAAAATATTTCAGAAGAGCTGGGTAAACTTGAAGGATATTCAGAAGAAGAAAAATCGACATTATATCAAACAATTGGTTCAGGAGCCTTAAAATATTATATTTTGAAAGTAGATCCGAAAAAACGAATTCTTTTCAATCCGGAAGAGTCAGTTGATTTTGCTGGAAATACAGGTCCTTTCATTCAGTATACGTACGCGAGAATCCAGTCCATTCTTCGAAAATCAGCTTTTGATTATTCTAAGCCGGTAGTAATGGATGCCATGCATGAGAAAGAAAAAGAAATCATCAAGGCATTGGCTTTATTTCCGGATGTGATACAAAATGCAGCAGTAAGTCACAGTCCGGCATTGATTGCCAACTACACCTATGACCTTGTTAAAGAATACAATTCCTTTTATCAGTCGGTGCCAATTCTCGGAGAAGAAGATGAGGTTAAAAAAATATTCAGAGTTCAGTTGTCTGATAAAGTCGGAAAAACAATAAAGAACGCTTTCCGGTTATTGGGCATCAATGTTCCGGAACGCATGTAAATTGCAAACGCTGTTTTATGATAAAGCAGCGTTTTTTTATTTTATTCCTTTTTTCCAAGCTGTTTTTCTTCAGGAAAATAGCTTTTATGCGTTTATAATAATCCTTTTTTTGACACTTAAAATACTTTATAGTATCTTTGTTGTTTAGTTAAAACAGACATGTATGTTCGATAATTTAAGCGATAAACTTGATAAAGCCTTTCATATATTAAAAGGGCACGGAAAAATCACAGAAGTAAACGTTGCAGAAACCTTAAAAGAAGTGCGTCGTGCTTTGCTTGATGCCGATGTTAACTTTAAGATTGCAAAAGATTTTACCAATCGGGTAAAAGAGAATGCACTTGGTCAGAACGTACTTACTACGTTACAACCGGGGCAATTGATGGTGAAGATTGTAAAAGACGAATTAGTCGAATTAATGGGAGGTGATGCTGCAGGTATCAACCTTTCAGGAAATCCGTCTGTTATTTTAATGTCCGGTTTACAAGGTTCGGGAAAAACGACTTTTTCAGGAAAACTCGCCAATTTTCTAAAACTAAAAAGAATAAGAAACCTCTTTTGGTGGCTTGTGATATTTATCGTCCTGCTGCTATCAATCAGTTACATGTGGTGGGAGATCAGATAGGAGTAGAGGTGTATTCTGAACCTGAAAATAAAAATCCTGTTCAGATTGCTCAGAATGCCATCGCTCATGCCAAACAGAATGGCTTCAATGTCGTTATTGTCGATACAGCGGGTCGTCTGGCAATTGATGAACAGATGATGAATGAGATTGCTGAGGTACACAAAGCGATTCAGCCTCAGGAAACGTTATTTGTAGTAGATTCGATGACGGGACAGGATGCTGTAAATACAGCAAAAGCCTTTAATGATCGTTTGAATTTTGATGGTGTAGTACTTACAAAATTAGATGGAGATACCAGAGGTGGTGCTGCCATTACAATTAAATCAGTAGTAAACAAACCAATTAAGTTTATAGGTACCGGTGAAAAAATGGATGCAATTGATGTATTCTATCCGGATCGTATGGCCGACCGTATTTTGGGAATGGGAGACGTGATCTCTTTGGTAGAGCGCGCCCAGGAACAGTATGACGAAGAAGAGGCAAGAAAACTTCAGAAGAAAATTGCTAAAAATGAATTTGGTTTTGACGATTTCCTTTCTCAGATTCAGCAAGTGAAGAAGATGGGAAGCATGAAAGATCTTGTTGGAATGATCCCGGGGGTTGGTAAAGCCTTAAAAGATGTGGAAATTGAAGACGATGCCTTCAAACATATAGAAGCAATTATTCACTCTATGACTCCGGCAGAAAGAAGCAGACCGGCTGTTTTGGATGCAAAGAGAAAAATGCGTATCGCAAAAGGTTCGGGAACTGATATCCAACAGGTAAATCAGTTGCTGAAACAATTTGATCAGATGAGTAAAATGATGAAGATGATGCAGGGTACAAAAGGTAAAAACCTGATGCGTATGATGGGGCAGATGAAAGGAATGGGGCTCAAATAACTTTAAAACAACACAACACACATAAAATGCAACTACTAGACGGTAAAAAAATATCAGATGATATAAAAAACGAAATCGCAGAAGAAGTAAGTAAAATCAAAGCTAAAGGTCAGAAAGTACCTCACTTGGCAGCCGTGATTTTAGGTAACGACGGAGCCAGCCTTACGTATGTAGGCAGTAAAGTAAAAGCCTGTGAGCGTGTAGGTTTTGAATCTACCCTTGTAAAGATGTCTGCAACTACTTCTGAAGTGGAACTTTTGGCAAAAATCAAGGAACTGAATGAAAACGATGATATTGACGGGTTCATTATACAGTTGCCATTACCTCCTCAGATCAATGAGCAAAAGGTCTTAATGGCGGTTGACCCGAGTAAAGATGTTGATGGCTTTCATCCTGAGAATTTCGGAAGAATGGCCTTGGATATGAGTACTTTTATTCCTGCTACACCTTTCGGTATTTTAGAATTATTAGAACGTTATAATGTACAGACACAGGGAAAACATACTGTTGTAATTGGAAGATCACACATTGTAGGAAGGCCGATGAGTATATTGATGGGTAGAAAAGGCTTTCCGGGCAACTCAACAGTAACGTTGACACACAGTCATACAAAAAACATCAGCCAGATTACTACACAGGCAGATATCATTATTACAGCATTGGGAGTGCCTAACTATCTGAAGGCGGAAATGGTTAAGGATGATGTGGTGGTTATCGATGTCGGAATCACGCGCGTTGCTGATGATAGTCATCCAAAAGGATATGTGATACAAGGAGATGTTGATTTTGAAAATGTAAGTAAAAAAGCATCTTTTATTACTCCGTGTCACGGAGGTGTCGCCCAGATGACGATTGCCATGTTATTAAAAAACACATTACTTGCACGTGAAAGACGTGCAAAAGCAAAAGAATAGTTTTTATCTAAAAAATCAAAGACCATCTGGAAAATTCAGATGGTTTTTTTATGTTTACATTATAGATTATAAAAATATATGCACACCTATCAGACACTTTTCAAAAAATATCAATCTATCCATCACGATCTTAAGAAAACTTCTAATGTTCTGAGTTATTTACGAGTAGTAACGATTTTGGGGATTATTTATTTGTTCTATCTTTTTTTGAGAACAGAAAATGCTTTGTACGGCTATATCAGTTTTGGAATGGTGGTTTTATTTGTGATATTGATCAACAGATATCAGTCGGTTTCAAAAAAGCTGGCATATCATAAGGCTCTTATGCAAATTAATGAAGACGAACTGAACTTTTTGGAAAAGGGGACTAATTCTTTTGATGACGGAGCGGAATATACAGATTCTCAACACCCATATTCTTATGATCTGGATATTTTCGGTACTTCCTCTATTTTTCAGTACATCAACAGAACGGCTTCCTATGTAGGAAAAGATTTTTAGCCCGTATATTGTTGCATCCTTCTTCTGAAAAAGTCATTGTTAAACGACAGGAAGCTGTAAAAGAGCTTAGTGGTGAGATAGATTGGAGGCAGAAAATTAATGCTTTGACAAAAATATCCAATGACTCAAAAGTTGATTTTGAAAAATTAAAACAATGGTGTACGCAGGAGCCGGCTTCGTTTTCAAAAATTAAAATCTTATTGAGTTATCTGGTTCCGGTTGTATTTCTGTTTAGTGCTGTTGCTTATCTGATTACTTCAGATCTGCTCGTGGGAAAACTTACCTCATTTCTTTTTGTATTGAATTTAATGTTGTTTTCTATTAATAGCAAACGCATGCAGCAGGAAATAGTAAGCTCGGATAAAATTTCCCATACACTCTCCAACTATGGTGGTATTCTTCGTGAAATTGAACAGAAGAATTTTTCTTCAGTCCAGTTAACAGCTCTTCAAAGAGAATTGATAAAGGACAACCAGAAAGCCAGTGATGCCATACTTCGGTTGTCAGCTCATTTGAAAAACTACAGACCATTGCGAATATATTTGTGATGATTGTTTTTAATGGATTTTTTCAATACCATAATCACGTACTTCAACAAGTTATCAGGTGGAAAAAACAACACGCCCTGCAACTGATCCGATGGTTTGAAATAGCAGGAGAAGTAGAAGCGCTTAACAGTCTCGCAAATTGTGCTTATAATAATCCCAATTTTGCCTTTCCGCACATCAATCATAATAACGAATTTAAATTTACTGCTTTAGGACATCCGTTAATAAGAGCAGAGAAAAGAGTTTGCAATGACATTGATTTTACCCAAAACAGATTTGTTATTCTCACAGGGTCTAATATGTCAGGGAAAAGTACATTTCTGAGAACTGTTGGTGTTAATCTTGTTTTGGCAAATGCGGGAGCTACAGTTTGTGCTGAGTTTGCAACAGTGGCACCAATGGAGTTATGGGTATCTATGCGTTTGACCGATTCACTCAACGATAGTGAATCCTTTTTTTATGCAGAGGTAAAACGCTTGAAAACAATTGTAGAACACGCAGCTGAAAAACCGGTTTTTATACTTTTGGATGAAATTCTGAAAGGAACTAATTCAGATGATAAAACTTCGGGTACCATCGGAGTAGTAGAAAAAATCATATGTACACAGGCAACTGGAATGATTGCCACACATGATCTTGAAGTTTGTAAAACCACTTATAAGTATCCGGAGATTCTGGCAAACAAACGATTTGAAGTCGCTATTATTAATGATGAACTTTGCTTTGATTATAAGATGCAGGATGGCATCTGTGAAAACAGAAATGCGACGTTTATCATGCAAAAAATGGGCATCATATAAGAGAATCATTATTGTTTATACCTCATATTGGCTATTTCTTAATCTGGATTATCTTCTGATACATTTTTTATGAATAGTTTTGATTATATTACATTAAAATAATGACGGATATGTCAACACAAATGTCACATATAAATCATGACATCGGAAAATTACTTCTTCGGATTACAGTAGGAGGTCTTATGTTGTTTCATGGTATACATAAATTAACCCACGGACATGATTTTATAATCAGTTCGTTGAAAAATAAAGGATTACCCGAATTTCTCTGGTTGGGAGTTCCTATTGGCGAAGTATTGTTTCCTGTATTTCTGATCTTGGGATTGTTTACACGAACAGCTTCTTTGGTTATTGCTTTTACAATGGCAATGTCTATCTATCTGGCTTTTTCAGGAACTGCTTTTCAGATTAATGAATTTGGTGCATGGAATGCGGAGTTGAATATTTTTTATTTATTCGTTTCTGTAGCCATCTTTTTTTTGGGTGCTGGCAAATATTCAGTTTATCAAACTAAATATTGATTTGTTAATGAGAAAAAAGAGCTGTAAAGCTCTTTTTTTATTTGGTATTACGAGGATTTCTACGTTCGTTTTTAAGCGGACGCTCTTCAATGCTCCTTTTACTGCGATTAAAAGATTTGTCTTTTGTTGGAGGCGGCGTTACTTTTCTCGATA
This sequence comes from Paenimyroides ceti, assembly GCF_030409925.1. Classification (NCBI taxonomy): domain Bacteria; kingdom Pseudomonadati; phylum Bacteroidota; class Flavobacteriia; order Flavobacteriales; family Flavobacteriaceae; genus Paenimyroides; species Paenimyroides ceti. Next base: position 6,288 of record NZ_JAUFQU010000085.1, on the reverse strand, counting down.
CCGTATTGGTTTTTAGGCAGACTGCCTTCTTCCGTTTTGGTAGATTCTTCTAAAAGGCTATTGAGTTCTTTCATTTCTTTAGCCGATATCTCACGGTATTTTCCTAAAGGCACATCCAAAGAAATGTTCATGATGCGTACTCTTTTTAAAGCTACAACCTGGTAATCAAAATGCTCGCACATTCTGCGTATCTGCCGGTTGAGACCCTGTGTAAGAAAAATTCTGAAAACCGTTCTGCTTATTTTTTCAACGCGGCAGTTTTTGGTTATGGTATCCAGTATCGGAACTCCGCTTCCCATACGACTTATAAAGCGATCTGTTATAGGCTTGTCAACCGTAACGATATATTCTTTTTCATGATTGTTTCTGGCGCGCAAAATTTTATTGACAATGTCTCCGTCATTCGTCATAATGATCAAACCTTCAGAATCTTTGTCTAATCTGCCAACCGGAAAAATACGCTTGGGATAGTTGATGTAATCAACAATATTGTTTCTTACTGAATGATTGGTTGTACATTCAATACCGGCCGGTTTATTAAATGCGAGATAAACGGAAGCTTCGTTATTTTCTCCTATGAGGGTGCCATCCACTCTTATTTCGTCATTCTTACTCACTTTAGTACCCATTTCAGGAAGCTGCCCGTTGACGGTTACTCTTTCCTGTTCAATAAGTTTGTCAGCTTCTCTGCGTGAACAATAACCTGCTTCTGATAAAAATTTGTTCAGTCTTGTCAATTCTTCCATAATGCAAAATTACTAAATATATTATGGTCTCCGATATAAAAAAAAATAATCATGTGATATAAAAAATAATAGGTTTATTAGTATGTTTGTAGCATCTAAATATGAACGAACCCTTGATTTAAAATGAGCTTACTAAAGGAAGTCAATGTTATCAGAAGAAGAGTAACCAAAGGATTGACCAAAATATCGGAAAAACCATTGATTATACAAAATATGATCCTATCGATCCGTTGACGGTAAAACGTGTGTTGATCAGCAGGCCAAACAACAGACTGGGGAATCAGCTGATGATGACACCTTTGGTTCATGAAGTGATCGATACTTTTCCAAATTGTACTATTGATTTATTTGTAAGGGGTACGCTTTCACCGATAATTTTTGAAAACTATAAAGAGGTAGAGACTATTTATAATTTGCCTAAAAAACTTTTAAACATTTGCTGGACTACTTTGGTGTCTGGTTTAAATTGAAGAAAAAGAAATATGATATGGTCATCAATGTAGTTCAAAACTCATCGTCCGGAAGGTTGTCTACAAAAGTAGCACGTGCCCGTTATAAATTTTTCGGTGAAAAGATTGAACTATTGGAAAAACAATATAGTGATTATAATCACATGGCCAAAAATGCCATTTATAATCTTCGTTACTATCTGAATATGTTGGGAATCGAGGATAAAAAAACGGCTATTCCGGTGCTGGATATCAAAGTAAATGATAAAGAACTGGCTCAGGGTAAGGATTTGTTGGATAAATTGGTTAAGAATGATAAGAAAACAATCGGTATTTATACCTTTGCCACTGGTGAAAAATGTTATTCAGAAGAATGGTGGGCAAATGTTTATGAGAGATTGATGCAGCGTTTTGGTACTGAGTACAATATCATAGAAGTTTTACCGGTAGAAAATGTTTCTCAGATAGCATTTAAAGCACCTTCTTATTATAGTAAAGACATTCGTGAAATTGCAGGTTTTTTACAAAATCTGGATCTTTTTATATGTGCAGACAGTGGAATGATGCATTTGGGAAGTGCGGTTACCTCTCCGCTTATTGGTCTTTTTTCTGTTACGGATCTAAACATGTATACACCTTACGGCCCAGACAAGATTGGAATAGATACACGAAAAATGAGTTATGATCAGATTATGGATCAGGTTCAGCGATCATTAAACTAAACATCTTTTCTTTCGAGAAATCCGATGATATTTTTATACACATTCTGATTATAAAGACTGTGACCTAAATTTTCTGTTGGAATAAAAGTAACTTCCGGATTTTTTTCTGTGATTTCCAAAGCATCTTCATAAGGCACTATCAGATCGCTTTTATCATGAATAATAAGGATAGGCTGATCGATATGTTTAATAAAATGTTCTGTATTGAATTGTTTAATGTCAATTTCAAATCGATTTTTAAAAATTGAAATATAGTGATGAAATGAGGTTTGGCTCAGGGAAAGTAATTTCTGGTAATTATTTGTAATACGTGAAAACCGGTTTGGACTTCCCAACCCCACTACTTTTTTTACTGAAGGGAATTTATACAGAGATTGATAGTAAAACATGGTAAGTCCGCCCAGAGAATGTCCTATCAGGTAATCAGGGTTAAATTCCTTGCATACTTCATGGATGAATTGACTATATAGAATCGGATTCAGTTCTTTGCCCGAACTCATGCCCTGACCAGGGGCATCTAAAGAAATGATATTGTAATTTTTTTTCTTTTTAAAATATTGTATAAGACCCTGCCAGCGGTTAGAGTTACTTTCCCATCCGTGTATGAGCAGAATTGTTTCTCCATCATTTGGCCATTGATACGTCTGGATTTTATATTCCTGAAACGATAATATCTTTTTTTGAGACTTCTCCAGAAAAGGAGTGAAGGCAAGGAGTTTACCTTCGCGTGGTACAGAAAATAAGGTATATGCTAAAGAAGCAGCCCGCTGAGCTTTAAAAAGAGCCAGAACATTGATGTAAAACCCTGCACCTTTGGTAAGTAACCGATATTTTAAATTTTTCCAGTAGTTCATAAAAAAAAGCCTCTTTAAGAGAGGCTTCAAATTTATTTTAATTTTGCGATAATCGCATCAATTTTTTCTTTTTCTTCTTCAGCTAGAGCACTGTCAATCAAAATTCTTCCGCTATGCTCATCTGTCATGATTTTTTTACGTGCTGCAATTTCTACCTGTACCTGAGGTGGGATGGTAAAGAAAGATCCTGCAGATGCTCCTCGCTCTATAGATACCACCGCCAAACGATTTTTTACTCCGTTTCTGATACGTGTGTATGCATTTAATAAACGCTCTTCAATCAAGTCTGCAAATTCTTTTGATTTTTCAGCTAATAACGATTCTTCTTTTTCAGTTTCAGATAAAATACTGTTTAATTCAGATTCTTTATGCTGTAAATGTGTAGACTTTGACTCTAATTTTTCTGAGGTCTGAGCAATAATGTTTTTCTTGTGCTCAATAGTAGCTTTGAATTCTTTAATGTGCTTTTCAGCTAATTCAATTTCTAAATTCTGAAATTCAATCTCTTTTGTCAAAGAGTTGAACTCTCTGTTGTTACGAACATCTTTTTGTTGTTCTGTATACTTTTTGATGGATTCTTTAAAGGTATCGATGTCATTTTCTTTACCTTAATCTGCTCCTCTACTGTTTCTAATTCAGAGTTTAATTTTTGCAAACGAGTAGTTAGTCCAGCAACTTCGTCTTTTAAATCTTCCACTTCAAGAGGCAATTCTCCTCTCATGTTTCTAATTTCATCAATTCTGGAGTCAATCAATTGCAAATCATATAATGCTCTTAATTTTTCCTCGACAGTAAGTTCTGCTTTCTTTGTCATATCTATAGGTAGTTTACTGGATTTGTGTTTCTCTCACATAAAATAATCGCAAAAGTAGTAATTTTTTTTGTAAGATAATCAACAATATAATTTTTTATATATCTTTCGCTTTCAAAATGGCCTATGTCAGCTAATAATAATTGATTTTCAGCCTCATAAAACTGATGGTATTTGAGGTCCGCTGTGATAAAAGCATCTGCTCCCTGCTGCAAAGCATTTTTGATGGCAAAACTTCCTGATCCTCCTAAAACGGCTACTTTTTTTATAGGTTTGTTGAGAAAAGCACTATGCCTGATACCTCCGGTACCTGTTTTTTCTTTTACCATTAGCAGAAATTCTTTTTCGTGCATAGCTTCCGGCAACTCCCCAATCATTCCCATTCCAATAGACTGATGTACATTTTCTAATTTACTGATCTCATAAGCAACTTCTTCATACGGATGGTTTTGGAACAATGCCTTAAGTATTTTTGATTGCAGATGGTTTTCAAAAATAAGCTCAATTTTGGTTTCTTCAGCATAAGTTATTGTTCCTTTTGTACCATATACAGGATTACTGGCATCATTTCCTCTGAAAGAACCTGTACCTTCCGAAGTAAAACTACACATATCATAATTTCCGATAGCTCCGGCTCCGGCTCTGAACAAAGCATCTTTTAGGGAAGCTGCTGCATTTGCCGGTACATATGTGCAAAGTTTATATATATAAGACTGTTTTGGGATGAGTATTTTAGGAGACATCAGCCCTAAAGTGTCAGAGAAAATTTTATTGACACCATTTTGGTGGTTATCCAGAGCGGTATGAACCGCATAAATAGAAATGTCATTTCTGATGGCTTTCAACACAGCTCTTTCCACATAATTTTTACGGTAATTTTTTTTAAACCCGAAAAAAGAATAGGATGGAAACATATAATAAGATTACATTTCTTCTCTATGGCCTCTTCAACAATGCTTTCAATCGCATCATGACATACAAGTACTGCTGTTATTTCTGTTTCAGCATCACCTATCAGTAAACCCACATTATCAAATCTTCGGCGTACCCCAAAGGAGCCATTTCTTCTAAAATCGGGATTATTTCTTTATTTTCATATTAAACAGGAGATTTTATAATACGCTCCGACCTTCAAAGATAAAAAAAATAGCTACTTTCGTGTTATGATATCGTTTAGAAAATTACTATTTCCGTTTTCTGTTGTATATGATGCAGTAACACAATTGCGTAATATAGCATTTGATCAATCCTGGAAAGAGCAGATTTCTTTTGATATTCCTATTATTTGTGTTGGTAACCTTAGTGTAGGAGGTACAGGCAAAACGCCACAGATAGAGTATTTGATCCGTTTATTAGAGCCACAATTCCGTGTAGTAACTCTCAGCCGTGGCTACAAACGAAAAACGACAGGATTTTATCTGGCAGATAAAACCTCAAGAATGGAAGACATAGGAGACGAACCGTATCAATATTTACCAAATTTAAAGATATATATGTAGCTGTAGATACGGACAGAGTAAACGGTGTGCGTCAGATAATGAAAAAATTACCACAAACAGAGGTAGTTCTTTTGGATGATGCCTACCAGCATCGTCACATTAAAGCGGGGTTTACTATTCTACTAACCAAGTATAATGATTTATATATGGATGACCTATTATTACCGGCAGGTAATTTAAGGGAATCTAAAAAAGGAGCCAGCAGGGCTGATGTTATTATTGTAACAAAATGCCCTCCGAATCTCTCTTCTGATGCTCAGGAAAAAATTGCCAATAAACTTTCTATTCTTAAACATCAGCAATTGTTTTTTACTTCAATATCGTACGACAAGTACATATATAATGGAATTGAACCAATTGAATTGCAAGAAATAGATAGAGAAGCTTTTATCGCCGTAGCCGGAATTGCAAAACCTCATTACTTTTATGATCATCTGAAAATTGGCAGAACGAAAACCATAACTTTTCCGGATCATCATCATTTTTCTGAAACGGATATTCAGAAGATAATATTGAAAGCGAACGGAAAAAAAATTATCACTACCGAAAAAGATTTTATGCGCTTGAAAGGTAAAATACATCCTGATCAGTTGTATTATTTACCTATTGAAACTACTTTTATCAATGATCATTCTTTGTTTGACAATACTATATTGAATTTTGTAAGACAATCAATATAGAACAATTTATATTGGCACTTGATATGTTGATAAATAAGCGTTTCAATTGCTATTATGCGACTTTTAATCAAATTACTAAATCAAAAGGTAAAATTAAGAAAGGTTCAAAGTCATTACCAATACAATACTTTAGTTATGATATTAGACATAAAGAAACGGAAGAACGTATTCAACTTGCTGATTTTAAGGCTTTAGATAGCACCAAACAAAAGCAATATCGGGTAAAAAGCTTTATGAAGTATTATCGTGTATTTCATACGGATAACGTTGAAAATATAAATGATTGTGAGTTTCCAATTATTGCTGATGTTGAACTCATTGAGCTTGACGAATGTGCCGAAAATTTTATTAATGGTTTAATTGAAACCAAAAATTTATCATTACAACATTTAGTACAAGGCGAAGCGTATTATATTCCAGGAAGAGATGAAATTCATTTACCAAAACCGCAGTATTTCAAAAATAAGGATGCATATTATTCAACTGTTTTTCATGAAATTATTCATTGGACAGGACACAAAGACCGA
>NZ_JAUFQU010000084.1:0-25739 GCF_030409925.1 Paenimyroides ceti | reverse complement strand
GACATTAGTCGGTTTTGTTGTTTATTGACTTTTGCAAACAACGATTCTCCTCGAGAATAAACGGGCGAAATGAGATAATTCTTCTTTCTCTGCCCACAAATGCACCCCCATAGTTTTATCTACTGGTATATTTTGATGGATATATATCTTAGTACTCTTCTGTTTTCATAATGTTTAATAGAGTTTCTATGTATTTATTATAAAATAATACTCTGTTTACGGTTTTCCGTATTCTTATATTAAAATACTTTGTTATGTTTGTTAAAAGTTTTTATAAACAAAAGCTATCGATAGGGTTTTACGAAACTATGATGTGTTTGTTTTGTGCAAAAATAATGTTAGCTGTAATTTTTTCCAACCACAACAACAAGACAAATCGACCGAAACATTAAATAGAAAATGATAAAAATAAACAATATTAAAATCGCAGGTATTGGACCTATTAAAGATTTAGAACTAAAGTTTGACAATCATTTCAATATTATCTGTGGACAAAATGGAATTGGTAAAACTACAATTTTAGATTGCCTAGCTCAATCATTTGCGGGTGCCCAAACAACATTAAAAAAAACAGCAGGCTTTGAAAAAGGACAATGGGATATTAATGTTACAATAAATGGGAATGTTTCTTCCAAATCATTCTTAACAAATCAATTCCATCCTAATGAAACGAGTCGAAATTATAATGGATATTATCAAAATTCGAACGATGTAATTGTTTTTAAAACACACAGAAATATAGAATATATAAGGCTAAATTCACTAGGTACTGACAAAATAAAAGACTATAACACTTTTTCACAAGAAACAATTCGAGGTTCTGTTTCAAATGAGTTGAAAAATTGGTTTGTAAATCGTTTTTTATTTTCAGCTCAACCAAATACTTTAGATGAAAATCAACTGAAAAATTATGAGTTAGCTAAAGAGTGTTTTACTATATTAAATCCATCAATTAAGTTTTCAAAGGTTTTACCAAATTCATTTGATATTTTACTTTCCACACCGTTAGGAGAAATTTATTTCGAATATTTATCTTCCGGTTATAAATCTAGCTTAGCCCTAATTCTAGGATTAATACAAGAGATTGAATTAAGGTATAAAAATCCAACTAAATTTATTAAGGACTTTGATGGTGTTGTCTTAATTGACGAAATTGACCTGCACTTACATCCTGAATGGCAGGCAAAAATATATGAGGCTTTAAAATTTATTTTACCAAATGCGCAAGTAATAACTTCAACTCATAGTCCACATATTATTCAAGTTTCGAATGCGAGTGAAATTATACCACTAGTAATAACTGAAACAAATGAGGTGAAAATTAATCCTATTGTCAATCAAGTGTATGGTTGTCAAGGCTGGTCGGTTGAAGAAATCCTTACTGACGTTATGGGGATGACTGAAACAAGAACACCTACATATCTAGATGCTATTTCAAATTTCAATACAGCCATTGATAACGAAGACTATGAAACAGCAAATGCTCAATTTTTAATTTTAGATGCAATGTTGCATCCAGAAAACTCATTAAAGAAAATATTAAAAATTCAATTAACTGGAATTTCGACAAATGATTAAGTTAGACAGAACTCCAAAACCTGTCGAGCTTACAGCAGAATTACAAGTTGCTTTGACAGATGAATTTAAATCAACAGGAAAATCAGTTTGGAATGTTGACTTTATTAAAAAAGGATTATTAGGCTTTTCCAATGACAAATGTTGCTACTGCGAAGCAAACATTAATGAAGAAAGCAAGTACTTGGAAGTAGAACATTTTAACCACAAGGATACATATAAAGACGAAGTTTTAGAATGGGAAAATTTGCTTCCTTCTTGCAAAAAATGTAATGGAACAAAAAATGACCATGATACTAAATTAGAGCCTATAATTGACCCAAGTAAAATCGACCCAAAAAACCATTTAAAATATTGGCGTTATAGAATTAAAGGTTCTGACGAGTTCGGCAAATTAACTGTTTCTGTTTTAAAACTTAATGACCAAGACAGGTTAGTAAAGAAAAGATTTGAAATTGGAAATGCAATTCAAGAAAAATTAGAACAATTGAACGAGTTAACTGATGATTACATAAGTGGAGTTCAAACTAGTACACGTAGAAAGAATAGGGTTGTTAATGGAACAAAAGACCTTATGAAAGAAGGACTTCCGACTGCAATTTATTCAGCGACATCTGCTGCTGTAATTCTGACAGATACTGAATTTGAAGCACTAAAAAGTAAATTGACCTCATTAGGATTTTGGGATGCAGAATTAGCTCAACTGGAAATCGAATTAAACAAAACAGCTTTAAAACTTGAAAAATAAAAGCTACAGCTAACAAGGTATTGCCAAAAGCAGGGCTGAACAGCTTCGATTGAGCTTTTGTACAAGGTTCAAAAGTAGTAATTCTATTGAACTTTTGTGCTAAAAATCCCCGCCTTCGCAAAGAGTCAAAACGTTATTTACAAGAATTCTACCAAAATTTCAACTATAAATCTATGACAGAAAAAGAGTTTTTAAAATATATTCATAAGAGATTATCAACTATTTCAGTTGGCGCTTCTGCTTTACGAAATCAAGGTGCATCTGGAATAATTAAAACTGCAAGAAATTATTTTTATGAAATTAAAATTGATGATTTTATAGCGACAATTGACAATGGAAATGACTACAAAAAGTTTCTAAACACACACACTGAGAAACTAGTTTCAAAATTTCCCAAAGAAGCAAGATCTTGGGGAGCAGCTAGAAAAGGTTTAAATTTATTTTTTAGAGAAATTGTTTATAATAAATTCTTTTCAGACTATTACAAACTACCAATTGAGTTTACTAAATTCAATGACAAAATAAAATACTTAGAAGTACCACTTGATAAAGATGTTGCTACAGGAATTTACAATGACACTGAATTAAACATTCCAAAATGGAAATCAATAAAAAAATTAGATTTAGATCTAAGTGAAAAATATCAGAATGCAGCACAAGAGATTTCAAAAAAAATAAATATTGCCAAAGTAAATCTTGATTTAAAATACTGGAGAAAATAATTATAACGCCTGCAGATAACATAGGTTTTGCGAAATGGAGTCTTAAATAAATATAGAAAGTTTGTGCATTTTTACCCGCAACAGCCTTTTATATTTCCTTTTTTCATAAATTTAGAAAATAATAAAAGGCTGTTGCTTAGCTTAGTACAAAATTGAAACTTTCCGCTTCAATTTCCGCCACTGACGCCAAGCCCCGAAAATTTATATGTTATGGTAGGACGACAAACAACAACTAATGGACAATGACGAAAATATTAACATACTGCTTTGACGAATGGCGGCGACCTGTTCTTGTTTTTGGGCTGACAGCTTTAATTATGGTTTTGTGTGAGTTGACAAATATCCACAAACTACAAGACTTCTCTTTTCTGTTATTTGTGCTTGGCTTTTTAGGACTAATCATTTCGACAATATATCAGTTAGTAAAAAGACGCTGGCGTTTTGCAATCTTGACGACAATAATTATTGGAATTTCATTGGTTGCATTTTTCTTTTACTCAATAGCCTTGTTTTGGAAAGACCAATCAATGCCTGACACATACGCTGACAATTTAAAAATTCCGACAGATCTAAGTATCAATGAGCCACTTGACCAAACTGAACCAACTAACATTGCAGATATTGACTTTTACATTTACAAATCATTTCAACCAGGACTTTATTCATACGCTGTTTGGACAAAAAAATTGAGAGTGGTTATTGTTATTTAAAAGCATTTGAAGTTACACACAACGACCCTTTATCAGCAGACAGACTAAAAGAAAGAAGTAAAATAAAAGTTTTTAATTCAAGTGATACGACAGCAAAGTTTGAAATGACTGCAAGAGAAGGTTATAGTGCAGAAGGAATTTTTACAATTTATGAAGGAGATTGGGATAAACCTTATGCAGCAAGATTTGAAGTTTGGTTTGTTCCAGACAATGGTGGGAAAGAACGAAAACTAATCGAAAAAAACTTTAAAATTGAAGGATGGCAAAGGTGAAAGACAAAAGAACCACAGCATATAACACGGGGTTTGCATCAGGCGGGCTGACGTACAAACTTGGAGCTTTGTACTTCTATGAACTTTAGTAGTAAATTAAAATTTGTGCTCTGAAACCCGCCCGAACGCCAAGCCCCGAAACGTTAGCAGCCATATTAAATGACGACACCGTACAAAATATTGACTATTTTATTGTGGTTTACGACCATTGGACAAACTTTTGCACAGACAACTTATTCTATTTGCTACATCCATACTATTAAATCACAAAATGAAAAATTCTTTTTAAAAACTATTCCATTTGATAATATTGAGCAAACATCAACAGGAATAACAACCGTTTTCAATTCTGACTCAACCGAAGTTTATAAGATTGATAGACATTTTGAGTTATCGGATAACAGTAAAGAAGTTTTTTTAAGTAATGACGGGAAAACTATAGCTTATGTAATTGACAGAGAATTTAACTGGAAAGGTGTTCAAAATAAGAGTATCGAAATATATAAAAATGGAATTTCTACAAAACAATTTCAGTTAACTGACTTAACTGACTGTAATTCTGACAACGAAGATTGCTATTTATTTTATAAAGAAGCAATTGATACCGTTGTTTGGGAAAGTGGAAAAAGAAAAATAACATTCAAAGAGAACGTATCTGACTTTGAAAAGAAACTAACAGAAAAAGCAACATACTTAAATAACGACACTCTATACATTTTCACCAAAACATCTAAACTAATTACTATTGACTTGAATACAGAATATTTAAGTTCGATGCCAATTTCAGGAGTTAATACGGAAAAATTCACAGCAATAAAACCTATTCAATCACATATAGTGAAGTTTAAGCCTTCTTCATTATACGGACTACCAAATCTTTCAAATGGTTTAACATTAGAAAAAGGTTTGGCTGAAAACCTTGAAATGAGAGTTTTTCCCGAAGGCAAAAAAGGTTCAGATAAATTCAAACGGTATTCTGTTAATGTTGAGATTATCATTGATAAAGACGGTAATGCTATTCTTGATAAAATTGAGAATTATAACGGACTTACTGAAGATAGAATTGAAAATTTCATATCCTCACAAAAATTTATAACAGCATCAATTCCTTCGGAAACTGAAAAATGGAGGTTTAGTGGGTGGATTGCTTTGATGAATAAAAATAAGAAAGAAGCGAAGCAAGAAAAACAACAAGAACTTATAGAAGAAAGAGAAGCTTATAAAAAGCGAATTGTCGCTGATTCACTAAATGGACTTTATATTCCTAAAAATCTCGAAGAGTGCTTTTTGGAACTCAACAAACTTTTAAAACACAAAGACATTGAAACAATTAAAAACCTAAAAGACAGAAATGAAACAATTATGTATCATCACGGATTTGGGACTTGGCTTAGAAATAATTGGGGACTTTGGGGTGGTTCAAGACTACAACAATATTTAATTGATAAAGGTCTTAGACATCCTGACGATATGTCTGCAACCATTCTTGAATATTATTATGATTGGTTAAACGAACAGCACGAAAAATGGAAAGAATTTGAGGCTAAATAAATACGGCTGCTAACAAGCAGTTTGGCGAAATGGCGGGGTAACGGCTAAGTTGAAAGTTTCTGCTTTTTTATCCGCCGAATGTGTTCCACATTCAGCTCTTTTTTAATAATTTAGCTTCTGTGGAAACACATCGGCTACGTTACTGCTAAATTGAACTTTTCGTCCAATTTATCCGACACTTCGCAAATGCGTTTCCCGTTACCTGCAATTTTTAAAACGGCGTAAGTGAGAAATCCGAGATGGCATCGTGATGAATTAATCCTGACTTTAAATTTATATTTTAAACTAGATTCTTCATTATTTGAAAAAAACAATCCTGAAGTAATTGAACTTTCTAAAACATTAAACAAACTTCCAATTTATTCTGAGGAGGAAAGGAAATTAAATTTTAGAAACCCCAATGGAACAGCTATGAAATTATGTAATTTTATGGCAATTGATCCTGATAATCCAAATAAAGGTTTAACAAGTTTCTCAAAACTAGACAAAGAAACATTCTTTGAATTCAATGAAAATGTCAAAGAATTAGAAAGAATTTCTACTCTAATAATGGAATCTATAAACAATGTACAAACAATTAATAAACTTTACAAAATCGAAGACGAAGAAGATAATTACGTCAAAGAAGGTTTTGAAGGTGAAATAATTTATAAACTTCATAAAGCCAGAGAACGGGATAATAAACTAACAGAATCTAAAAAGAAACTAGTATTTAAGGAAACTGGAAAACTAGAGTGTGAAGTTTGCGGATTTGATTTTTTAAAAAAATATGGTGAATTAGGAAAAGGCTTTATTGAATGTCATCATACGAAACAACTTTCTACATATGAAACTAAAAAAAAAACAAAACTTGAAGATTTAGCTTTAGTTTGTCCTAATTGTCATAGAATGCTACATAGAAATTTAGAAGATATGTCAATTGACAACTTAAAAGAAATAATAAAAAACAGCAGGTAACATAGGTTTGGCGAAATGCGGGGTTAAGTGCTAAACTTATCCTTCGGATTTCTATTACTCCAATGCTCTTCGCATTGTCTTTTTCACTAATTTAGCCAACGGCTCACAGCTTTGGCTCACTTCGGTGCAAAACTAAACTTTTAGTCCATTTTTGTCCCGCACTATCGCAAAGCCTTTTCCCGTTAGCGGTCAGCTTAAATGAAGACAATCATACGACAAGAGAGAAATGAAAATATTTGCAGAAACGGAACGACTAATTTTAAGGGAAATACTTCCGGCAGACATTGACGGAATGTTTGAACTTCATTCTGACCCGGAAGTTCATAGATTTTTAGGGAACAAAACAGTAAAGAGCAAAGAAGAAACGAATAACCTCATAAATTTTGTCAGACAACAGTACACAGACTTCGGGATTGGACGCTGGGCTATTATTGACAAAAGCACAAATAATTTCATTGGTTGGACAGGTTTAGAGTTTGTTACTGTACTAACAAACAACCATAAAAATTACTATGACCTCGGATATAGACTAATTAGAAAATATTGGGGCCAAGGAATTGCAACAGAAACAGCAATTGCTTCATTGAAGTATGCATTCGAAAAACTTAAAACAGACGAAGTTTTCGCAAGAGCTGACAGCGAAAATATCGGTTCAAACAAAATATTGGAGAAAGTAGGACTAAAATTTATTGAAACTTTTAACCTTGACGGAATAAAACATAATTGGTATAAAATTGATAGAAACGATTATGAAAGAACAAAGCCGAATCGCTAACATGGGTTTGGCGCAATGGCGGGTTAAGGCTAAAAATTAAAGTTTCGGTTTTTTATTCCGCAAAAAGCCAATTATATATGTTTTTTATTAAATAAATTGGCTTTTGCTTATCTGAATTACTAAATTGAAACCTTTCGCTTCGATATTCTTACCTTTAGCAATACCCAAATAGTTACCTGTGATTTTAGAAAAAAGCACACCCAACATAAATTAAAGAAATGATGAAACAACAGTATTTGATTATAGGAATTATAATAATCGCAATTATTGCATTTTTCACTTGGACTAAACTAAAAAATCAAACGCCAAAACCTGACACTGATACAAGAAGACCTTCTGAAAAATATTTTCCAAAAAATAAAATCATGAACGACAAAATTGTAATCATTGAAGATATTGATGAAAGTGATGCAAAGAAAATTATTAAAGAATTTTGTAATTCTTACAACAAAGAAACGTTTCAGGTAATTCCTGTTCTATCAAAACTTTCGGACAAAGAATTTGCTGTAACATTTCCGTATGACATACAGTTTGAATTCTTGTGCTATTTTATCAACTATGTAAATTATCCAATGGGATTTGACAGGCATTTTAAAACAGTAGGCTGGACAACTACCAAACCAAATGACACTTGGATAACGGACAAAAGTGTAAATAAAAAGGTTATGCTTTTTGTAAGCGATTTTGACACGGAATACGATAATGTTTTTATGACAACTGACGATAATATTGGTTATAAACTTGGTTTTGCAATGGGAGAAGAAAAGCAACTTTTAAATAATCCTGAAAAAAGGTACAACAACCAACCCATTACAATTGATGAGTTAATAAACAAGGAACAAACTGAATTTAAATAAAAAAACACCTGCTAACATCGCTTTAGCAAAATGAACGTTTAAAGGAGAAATTGAAAGTTTCTCCTTTTTTGTTACAACAGCCTTTTATATTTCCTTTTTTCATAAATTTAGAAAATAATAAAAGGCTGTTGCTCAAGTCAGTGCAAAATTGAAAGTTTCGGCTTTTTAATTCACCACTATCGCCAATACGCGGCTCGTTAGCCGACATCCTTAAAATGCAGCAATAAATTTGGAAGCAAGCAATTCTAATAATATTGAACTTATCCTTAATTCGATAACTGACTTCTCATTTGAATTTGATTTCGAAGAAGTAAAAAAACATATGGTTCTTGAAGAAGTTTCAAATGAGGAATTAACAAAATTAGGTAAGGAAAAAATTAATGAAAATTTCAGTAAGAATGTATTTAAAATCAAACTTCCAAATGGAAACTTAATTGATGCTGAATCTATCTATAAACATAGCTTAGAAAAGAATATAAAAGAACCAGTATTATTTATAAACCCTGATCATAAATATGTTAGATGGATAATTAAGAAAGATTTCACAACCAACCAACTAAAAAATAAAATTAGAAATCATTTAAAATTGGATAAAAACATTGATTTTAATGAATTGCAAAAATCTTTGTTAAAAGAAGATATTCAACAACAAGAAATTGTTGGATATATTAATGAGCTACCGATAAAAACTACAGAATACATGACTGAAGGGAAATTTATTATTCAATCATCGTGTTCAAAAAAATATGGTCGAAAATTAGTTTTTGAAACTATTCAAGAACTGAAAATTGAAAAAGATATTTTTGTCAAAAGCAAGGTGAAACAAGACATAAAATATATTCGATATTATTTTATGTTTGTATTTGCTGTATCTATTTTATGGTTTTTAAGTAAACAAACTCAAATTTTTGAAGATTGGTTTATTTCAGTAACAGGATTTGTACTGTTCATTATTCCTTTAGTTGTGATGCGTCTGATAAATCATTCAATATTTGATTCTCTATTATTTAGAAAAAAAGCAGAAAAAAAATATGAAAATGATTATTACAAAAAATTATCTATTGAATAAAAGGACGATCGGCTAACATCGCATTGGCAAAATGCGGGGTTTTGTGCTGATAGAAAATAGATGCTTTTTATCCGCCAAATGCTGTCAGCTTTGGCCTTTTTTCTTTAATTTAGCTAACGGCTCACAGCATTGGTTACCGTTCGTGCTAAATTGAACCTTTCGTCCAATTTATCCCGCACTATCGCCAAGCTGCCGAACCGTTATGCACCATTTTAGGACAACCCTACTCAAGACAAAGTGAAGACAGAAAAACGATACGAAATATTAAACGCTTTGCCGACTTATGGACCGATGTATGTTCCTGTAACTGACAATGGAGAACCTTTTTATTCCGAAGGGTTTCCTGTTCGATTTTACAAAAATGACGGAACAGAATGGGTCGCAAACTTTCAACCGGGTTGGACATACTTAAAAGAAATCATAGAATTTGAAAAAACTCAAAACTTGTTGGTTATGGCTTTTGGGACTTGCTACATAATGAACCCAAACGACACAAAACCAATTCGAGTTTTTGGCGTTGGTTATAGTGACATCTTTAGTGTAAGTAACGACAGACTTGTTTTACAAGACCAAACAGACTTGACAATTGTTGAACCAGACGGAAGTCATTGGCACACCGAAAGAATATCGTGGGACGGATTAGCTGAAATTAAAATTGAAAATAATTTGGTGACAGGACTTGCATTTAATCCTATTCACGATGCTGACGAATGGGTTGCGTTTAAGTATGACCTTGACACAAAAGCTTTGACAGGTGGAAGTTATTATTCATTTGAGAACAAAAAACCTTGGTGGAAAGTATGGTAACAGAGAAGTTTGCTTGTCCTTGTTGTGGTTACAAGACATTCAGAGAACAACCTAACGGCTCATATGACATCTGCCAAATTTGCTTTTGGGAAGACGACCCAATTCAACTTGACGACCCGAACTATGAAGGCGGAGCAAACCGAGTTTCACTAAGACAAGGACAAAAGAACTTTATTAAATTTGGTGCTTGTGAAAGAGAGATGATTAAAATCGTAAGACAGCCGACAAAGGACGAACAACGAGACGAAAATTGGAAACCATTAGAATGACAATAAAAACGGTGCATAACATCGTATTGACAATAGGCAGGCTGAACGGCTTCGTATCAACGGAAGTGCAAAATTTAACTTCTGTTCTTCGATTGAAGTTCAGTGCTAAAATCCCGCCCATCGCCAATACGCGGTCCGTTGTAGGCAATATTAAAAAGACACTGCATAAAATAACACTGACTAAAAGATAGATGAAAGCTTTTTTACTTTTAATTTTTGTTTTATTTTTCTCACAAGCCAATGCTCAGAATGAACTAACTATTAATTATTCTGAAATTAAAGAGGAAATTGAAGACCAGAATTCTCCTAATTATTATCCAAAACTTTTAAAGAAGTTTAATGATTTTGACAAAGAGTTAAAATTTGAAGAATATGCATTATTATATTATGGATTTACTTTTCAAGAAAATTACTTAAAAAATCAATCAGAAGAAATTGAACTTTCAAAATTAGAGCAAGATGAAAAATTTGAGGAGTTAATTTCTGCGTGTGAAAAATATCTTTTAAAAAATCCAGTAAGTTTAAAAGCAAATGATTTAATGGCTTACTCTCTTTATAAACTCAACAAACCAGAATCGGAATGGAAAAAATTTCAGGATAGATATAGAGCACTTAGAAAAGTAATTGTTTATAGTGGAAATGGTTTGACTTGCGAAACTGCATTTAAAGTAATTAGCGTTTCAGATGAATATGATATTTTATATAGTTACTTTGATGTAGAAAATATTAAAAAACAAAGTTTAGTTGGTTTATGTGACAAATTTGAAATTTCTCAAACCAAATACTATCAATCAGATATAATATACTTTGACATTTCTCCAAAATTAATAAGAAGTGAAAATCTAAAAAAATAATACTGCCTACAACATCGTATTGGCAAAATGGCGGGTTAAGGGAGAAATTAAAAGTTTCTCCTTTTTTATCGCAACAGCTTTTTATAGGTACTTTTTTTATAATTTAGTTGATAGTAATAAGCTGTTGCTCAATTTAGTGTAAAAATTGAACGTCATCACTTTCTAGCCCGCCACTATGGCCATACGCGGCCCATTGGTAGCAACCTTAAACGACAACCGCTCAGACATTAACCAACAGACAAAAACGGGAAATCAAGCCTACCCACCACCCGGCATAATTTGACACGCTTAAATGTAAATCGGGGACATTTATTTCTAACTTTGGAACAGAATAAAAACAATGCCGACAAAATCTTCCATACCTGTAAATCCTATGACAGCCGAATTAGGCGAAGGTATTTTTGTTGGAAGAATAACAACCGAAGACTTTCATTTGTACAAACAGTTCGAAGGATTTGACAACATTAAACAATCGCACAGGGACGAATATCATTTGTTTTTTTTACAAGAAAAAGGAACCACAAGCATTGAAATCGACTTTCAAAAACACACTATAAAACCGCTTTCGGTTATCTTTATTCATCAAAACCAGGTACACCGAATACTATCATTCAAAAACGCAACAGTGAGCATTTGGGCAATCAGCGACGAAAATCTAAATCCCGAATACTTGAAATTATTGGAAGATATTTCGCCTGCCAAACCTTCGACATTAAAAAAAGAAAAGTTTTCTGTCATTTCCGAAGCCCTGTCACTTTGTACAAAATTATCGGAACGAAAAGATGAAAAGCTGTATCATTCTTTACTCAATGGAAGTTGCAATACTTTAGTGGGTCTTGTAATTTCACAGTATTTAGTCCAATCAAAACCGTTAGACAAACTTTCACGGTTTGAAATCGTAACCAAAGCATTTAAAGAATTGTTGGAACGAAACTTTGTTACTGCCAAAAGCCCGACAGAATACGCACAACAATTAAATATTTCTTCGCCTTACTTGAACGAATGTGTAAAAAAAACAACAGGACATTCAGTTTCGCACCACATACAACAGCGAGTAATTTTAGAAGCAAAACGTTTGCTTTATCATTCTGATAAATCAGTAAAAGAAATTGCAACGGCATTAGGATATGATGACTATCCTTACTTTTCCCGACTGTTTACCAAAGTTGTAGGAATGTCTGCTTTGGTGTTCAGAAACAAAAACCGCGATTAGTCCAATACTTACCCTTTTCTTGCATTGTTTGACATTGCAATTCATTGTTCCTTTGCATTAAATTTTAATGGAGTAAACAATGATTTCAAGCATACCAAAATGGATGATAACCTTATTTGGAAACAAATTAAGCCCAAATGTAACAGTTATAGAAATAACTTTTTTAAGCCTACAGATAAAGAAAATTCGTTTTCAAGGCGATATATCAGAATGGGATTTCTCAATCGGCTATGCTTCTGTAATTCGTGTGAGTGAAACAGAATTTAGAAATTATACAGTTGCCTACCACAATAAAGAAAACGGAGTTTTTGATATTATTTTTCACATTCACGGCAACGGAGTTGGAAGCAAATTTATAGAAAGCCTAAAAGTAAGCGATAAATTGTTTATCAGTCCGCCAAGAGGAAAAAAACTGTATGAACAGAATGAACAACAACAATTCTTTTTTGGCGATGAAACCTCATTAGGCGTCGCCTTTGCAATATTGCCGTTATTGAAAAAAAATAATCATCAATTTCAATTCTATTTTGAGTTAGACGAAGAAAACAAAAGTGTTCCCGAACTTTTAGAATTAGAAAATTACACTGTTTTCACAAAAAACAATTCGTTTAGAAATGAAAAATGGTTAAACACTTTACCTTTATTTCAAACACAGGAATGGAACATCGCCAATTTCGCATTAGTCGGGAATGCCAAATCGGTTCAGACATTCAGAAAAGTTTTAAAAGACAAAAAGCAAGGAAACATTTACTCACAAGGTTATTGGCTTGAAGGCAAAAAAGGATTGTAAAACTCAAATCAGAAAACAATGACACATACACATCAGCACTCTCATAAAAGCGGAATTATATTAGCTTTTTGGCTTAATCTTTTATTCCAAAAAAAGCCAATTTTATTGACTTTTTTTATATATTAGTAAATAGAAATGGCTTTTCCTTACCGTGTCAATAAATTGGAATTTTCCGCTTCGATATTCTTACCTTTGGCAATACCCAAAAAGGTACTTGTAATTTTAGAAAAAAGAATACCCAATATAAATTAAAGAAATGATAAAACAACAGTATTTGATTGCAGGAATTATAATAATCGCAATTATTACATTTTTTGCATGTACTAAACTAAAAAATCAAACATCAAAACCTGACACTGATACAAGAAGACCTTCTGAAAAATATTTTCCAAAAAAGAAAATCATGAACGACAAAATTGTAATCATTGAAGATATTGATGAAAGTGATGCAAAGAAAATTATTCAGGAATTTTGTAATTCCTACAATAAAGAAACTTTTCAGGTAATTCCTGTTTTATCAAAACTTTCGGATAAAAAATTTGCTGTAACATTTCCATATGACATACAGTTTGAATTCTTTTGCTATTTTATCAACTATGTAAATTATCCAATGGGATTTGACAGGCATTTTAAAACAGTAGGCTGGACAACTACAAAACCAAATGACACTTGGATAACGGACAAAAGTGTAAATAAAAAGGTTATGCTTTTTGTAAGTGATTTTGACACGGAATACGATAATGTTTTTATGACAACAAATGATAATATTGGATATAAACTTGGTTTTGCAATGGGAGAAGAAAAGCAACTTTTAAATAACCCTGAAAAAAGGTACAACAAACAACCCATGACAATCGATGAGTTAACAAACAAGAAACAAACAGAATTTAAATAAAAAACCTCTGATAAAATTGCTTTAGCGATATTTCAGGAACTGAGAAATTGAAGTTGAAATTAAATAATTATAAAGATTCGCTTTAATGAATATTATACTAAAAAGCATTATTTCTTTTGTTTTAATAGGCTTATTAAGTACTATTATTTTTATTTGGTATTTAATATATAAGAAATATCCTGGAGGGAATGTTGGGATGGCTCCATTACTAATAATATTAAATTCTCTGTTATCATTAGTCACTTCACTTATTACACTTCTTATAATAAAAATTTTAGCTAAAAAAGAATTGTCAATTATTAAAAGTAACTTCTTATTTTCAATAGTTAACATTTTTATTCTATTTTTTTATTTCGGTTCTAATCCATTTATTTATTACGAAAATGAAATTTATAGAAATGTAAACTTATGGAGTTACTAAGTGTATTTATTTCTTTACTAATTGTGAATGGTATTTTACTAATTAAAAAAAACATCGCATGAAAACAGTTTGACGAAATGGAAGTTTAAAACAGAAATTAAAAGTTTACACTTTTAATTGCAACAGCCTTTATATTTATGAACGAGTTTTTTATTTTTTTTAGGTGTTCATGATTATTTAATTCCTTTTTTCATAAATTTAGAAAATAATAAAAAGCAGTTGCTTAGGTCAGTGCAAAATTGAAAAGTTTAGGCTTTCTAATCCTCCACTATCACCAATACGCGGCCCGTTGTGCGTCACCTTACAGAAACTATGAGAACAGAAGAACAATGTAAACCAAATCAACGATTTCTCTTTGCTGATGAATATTTGTCGGATAAAGCAGTTGTTATGTGGCAAACTGAATGTGTAAAACGCTGTAAAGACAAACCTAAGGGACAAGCTTATGAAAAGTACATTAATTGGACACGAAAAGAGAACGAAATAGCTGTATTTACACTATATGCTTATGCCGACTTTGAAATACCTAAAAAATTTGACATTATATTTCATTTAGACAACCCAAATGATTTTATAAAAATTGACTATAAACTAACTCAAAGTATTCACGAAGCTTGGTTTCCATTAGACACAGTTGACGATGGACATAAACATCTTTGTGTATTTTCTTTTGACAAAGCCATACCTGAAATACTTAATACTTTGCATAAAGGGGACGACAAATTTTCAACTTCACCCAAGGGACAAAGGAAATTAGGGTTTTGTAATTCTAAAGACTTTGATGAAATAAAGACACGAATTGAAAAAACATTTGAATTGAAAAAATTATACGGTGAAAAATGGTGGGAATATGACAATGATGAATAAAAAGGCTAACGCACAACATCGGTTTGGCAATATGGCGGCTGACGGAATTCTAATGAACATTTGTGCAGAAACTAACATTTGGAACTTTTATGAACTTCAGTGCTAAAAATCAGCCACATCGCTAAGCCGAAAACCGTTAGGCACAATAGTAAGACGATACAATGCAAATAGAAAAACTCTCGGACAATTGGATATTCGAACGACACTCTTAACATACAATTAGAGAATGGTTAAGACAATTGCGTTATTTCTATTTTAAAAGGGCTTGGGGTGGACACGCTAACGACGGAGACGAATTTCAAATCGCATTTTCATTTACAGACCGACAAGGCCTAATAAATAAAATTGTGTGGGTACAGATAAGGACAATGTGGTAAAATTAGATGTGTTTTATACGGATACTTTTATACAATCTTCTTTGATTGCGGATGCAATCAGAATGGCTACTACCGAAGAAATCATTGCTATGAAAATAGATGTTGTACAACGTATAGGTCGCAAGAAAGATTTCTGGGATTTGCATGAACTGCTGACCCACTACAATATTTCTACTATGCTTTCTTTGCATCTAGAACGTTATCCTTATACACACGATGAAGAACTCATATTGAACAACCTCATTAATTTTGAGTTTGCTGATGATGATTTTGATCCAATCTGTTTAAGGGGTAAATATTGGGAGTTTATAAAGGAGAATATTGTTGATGCAGTAAATGCATATAAACCCTAATCCAAATATTCTGAAAAGCATTAGCTCAGCAATCTTCTTGATTGACATTTATTCCTACTTCTTTTAGCATTTCCATTGCTTCCTCAATAGGGATTTTTTCTATTTCCTTTTCTATAATAATTTGATTTTGAATTTGCATCAAATTATGGTTTTCCGTAAGTAAGCTTAAAAATTCTATTTTACATTAGCAAAAATAATTTAAGAACTAATTTAAAAAAAATGTTAAAAAAGATTCTCTTTGTTTCTGCTATGACCATCATGTCAATTACAATTTATGGACAAGAAATAAAAAAAGATGCTGAAACTATTATAACAAAAATGGATATTTTCACATCCAAAACAGGCGGTATAACAAAATTTGTCGACACTAAATTACCAAATCTTAAGACAACTTTTGGTTCGACTGAAACTAAAGTTAGAAAAATTGTAAACGGTAACTCATCCGTATCTTTTTATCAAATAGTAAAAGAAAGTAAATATAGTAATACTACAGCATCAATTGAATACAGTGATTTAATAGAAGTACTAAAAGCATTAAAGGCTTTGAAAACAGAAGTAGATAACGATATCGCCACAAATCCAGATTATCTTGAAAATAAATTTGTTACTGTTGATGGATTTCAAGTAGGCTACTATGTAAGCAAAGGAAAGGCTAGCTGGTATATAAAGTTGGAAAAATATGGTTCAGACAATACATTATTTATTGATAATGCAGACATCATTGAAATCGCATTTACTGAAGCTAAAAATAAAATAGAAGAACTTAAAAAATAAAAGATATGAAACCAATTGAATTTATTAAGCCTGGCCCAAAACCTAAAAAACAAGATGGAACTCCTGACAAAAGAAGAAGAGTAACTCCTGAAACTAAACCAAAACATCCTGGTCTAAGACCTCATGAACATAAGCCCGGTGATCAAAAATAAAACTGTAGTTAACCAGGTTTTGCTAAAGTGTGGCTGAGTTGTTTCGATTGAGCATTTGTACAAGATTCCAATATTAGTAATTCTACTTATTTTTTTTACTAAATACGCTCCCTCACCAAGACTTCGACACGTTAGCAGTCATTGTAAAAAGACAGAAATGGAATAAAGAATGAAAAACCATTATCAGACATTGGGAATAAAGCGTGATGCTTCAAATGACGATATAAAAAAGGCGTATAGAAAACTTGCACAAAAGTTTCACCCGGACAAAAATGACGGAGATAAATTTTTTGAAGAAAGATTTAAAGAAATACAAGAAGCATACGAAATACTGTCTGACCTTTATGAAAAAGGAAAGTATGATAGTAACTATGATTATTTTTTCAATGGGCAACGAAAATCAAGTCAAACCTACACACACAAAGAAGAAACAAAGTACGAAACTACTAAATCCGATTCAGAAAAAGTAAAACAAGAAAAAGAAGCCCGAGAAAAAAGAGAAAAGGAAAGAGTGGAGAAAGAACGAGTCGCCAATATAAAGAAGAATGCTGAATTACAATTTGAAGATAAGGCTTGGATTTTCTTAGGCAATTGGTTTATAATTCCTGGTGCGATAGGACTTTGTATGTTTTTTAAATACAGAAGAGAAGGATATACAAAAAAATCTAACGCTGTTTGTAGTTTGACAATTGTTAGTTTTGTTGTGCTTTTTATTTTAACAATTATATCGTTCATTGCCAAAGAGGCAGGTCGTTAAAAATATTTACGTATGGACAAAAGAAGACTTCATATTACATTTTGTCACAGAAAACCAGAACGGTCTTTATTTTGGAGAGGAAAACAGTTTCCGGTTTGTGCAAGATGCACAGGAATACACATAGGTTATATTACTTTTCCTCTATTTATGTTCAACTTTTTTACACTTAATGTTTGGTGGACACTTGCTTTAATACTACCTACTTATATTGACGGAATAACACAAGTATTTTTCAAACGAGAAAGTAATAATTTTTTAAGAGTAACGACAGGGCTAATGGCGGGCATTGGCGGAATGTCATTAGTAGCTATAATTGGGAAATATATTGGAAACCAAATTTTACTAATCTTTAAATAAATTAAACAATGACAGGAGAAAATCAACTTCCACCGCAAGAAAATCCTGATGACAAATTAAGCACAGGTCTTGCAATTCTTTCATTTTGCATACCAATAGCAGGTGCAATAATTTACTTTTCCAATAAGGACAAAATGCCAAACAAGGCAAAATCAGCTTGTCATGCAGCATTATGGGGTTTTGGAATTGGAATTGTTTTAAACATTCTTGGAAGACTTTCAGGAGCGAGTTAGAAGATCTAAGAACCATTAACATGGATTTTGTGTCAGTGGTTGTGACGTGAAAACTTGAAGTTTTGTGCTTCTAATCATGTTTACAAATAAATTAAAATGTTGTGCTCCGTAACCCATACGAATGCAAAGTCCCTAAACTTTATATGCAAATGGATTAAATCACTCATTAAAAATTTAAGAGAAACTGATAAAAATGTCTAACCATAAAGGTCAAGTTTAGAAACAATTAAAAGTCTTATCAAGAATATATATATTTAGTCAAATCATAAATCTTAGAAGGTCTGATGAAACTGTATTTTCGATAAAGGAACTTAATGGAATTAATGAAAATAAAGTAAACTTATGAAATCTATACATGAGGTTGAAATAACAAATGAACATTTGAGAAATGAAAAATATAATTTTCAACCGAAACTTACCCAAGAACTTGATACAATATCTACAGATTTTGATCAAGAAATAATTAACCAAATTGTTTTATGGAAAATAAACCGATATGCTGAAATAGACAACTATACATTTTCGTTATTAAACAGCATAAATAAAGAAGTTACATTTTTAAATGAAGCTTTGACAAAGCAAATTTTAGGAAATCTACTTTCAACAAAAGGTATACGACTTGCTATGGCTTCGACAATTTTACGATTTAAAAATCCTAAAATTTATCAAATTATTGACCAAAGAGTTTATCGGTTTATTTATGGAGAGAATATGCCAAAATATTTCAGTTCAATAGAAACCCAAGTAGAACTTTATCTTGCATATTTGCAAAAGCTAAAAAATGTTTGTCAAGAGAAACTAATTAACTTTGAATTTTCGGACAGAATTATATACGAACTAGACAAAGAATTTAACAAACACGAAAAAATCAACTACTAAATCACCAAGCCGTGGCTCGTTAGCCGATATTAAAAAGCAAACTTTATGACGAAAATTTCAAAACAATTAAGTGGTATAGCAGGTGAATATTTTGTGGCAGCGGAAATTTCAAGACGGGGCTATTTAGCAGCTATAACATTAAGGAATTCTGATGGAATAGATATTTTAGTAAGTAATCCTAATGGTGATAAATCAATATCAATTCAAGTTAAAACAACACAAAATAAGAGAAAATGGGTTTTGACACAAAAAGTTGAAAATGAAACATCAGATAAGAAATTTTTTATTTTTGTAAATATCCCTCTTGATAAAAATTTAGCTCCTGAATATTTAATAATTAAATCTACAGATTTAGCTTCTAAAATCTATTCTGGACATAGAAGTTGGTTAAATTCTCCTGGAAAAAAAGGACAAAAAAGAAACAACACAAATATTAGACAATTTGATCCCCAATATTTTAATAAAGATGAACTTCTAGATTGGACTCAGTTAATTGATATTATTGAAAAATTATAACATCAGCTTACACATGTTTTTTAAAATGGCTGGTGTGATTAAATAATGTTTTTTCTTGAATTTAATAAATGAATTGACTTTTGCTTACTGTTTCACTAAATCGAAATTTTTCCTTTAAAATTTATACCCCAGTGTAAGTATGAAACCGTTAGAAGTAAGTTGTGAAAACATACTCACAAACTAAAATGATATATATAATTAAAATATGGCAAATTGTATTCTCTGTTCAACAGAACTAAAATTTATGAATACGCCGACATTTAGCTCTGGAAAACTAAGTGATGGTGGAACTGTTTGTTCATCTTGCTTTAAGAAGATAAACAACATAAATCCGAGAGTAGCTTTTAAGTTAAAAAATCAATCTATAGCTGACATAAAAAATCTGCTTGAAGAGAAATTGACTTCAGACCAGCAAAAAAAATCTCGCCTTGACGAAATCAAAAAGCAAATTCAAGAACTCAAACTTAGCAGTGTTTCAAACTTTTTGGGAAGACGTGAAATTAATGAATTAACAAGTATTTTGGCTCCGACAGAGATTATTGACAATTTAGTACAAGGGACATATAATAATGGACAAGGAATTTTAGTATCAACAAATAGACGAATTTTATTTGTTGACAAAGGAATGCTGTATGGATTAAAAGTTGAGGATTTCCCTTTAGACAAAATCACATCTATTCAGTATCAAACGGGTTTGCTTTTAGGATGTATAAAAATTCATACATCTGGAAACATTGCAAAAATTGAAAACGTAGAGAAGGCATGTGCAAGAGGTTTTGCAGAATTTGTTCGTGACAAACTTTCTCAACCTAGTGAAACTCATAATTTCATAACCGTTTCACAACCAAATGTTTTAGAACAACTCGAAAAGTTAGGTAAACTAAAAGAAAATGGAATTTTATCTGAAGAAGAGTTTAACGAACAGAAAAAGAAACTACTACAAAAACTTTGAAAGTTTCAGTTAACATCGCTTTAGCGAAATGAAAGGTTAAAGGAGAAATTAAAAGTTTCTCCTTTTTTGTTGCAATAGCCTTTTATGTCTACTTTTTTAATAAATTTAGAAAATACTAAAAGGCTGTTCTTTTGCCTAAACGACCGCGAAAAATTAAACGACAATAATAAATGAACAAACTTTTAACAACTCTTTTTGCACTATTGATATTTTTTCCTGCCTGTGCACAGCTGGACAAAAATTCAGATTTATATAAAACCATACTGACCAAAGACAGTTTGCTTTTTGACGTTGGTTTTAACCATTGCGACATCAAGCAGTTTGAAAATTTGTTAAGCGAGAATCTTAAATTTTATCACGATAAAGATGGAATTTCTGACAAAACAAAATTTCTGACCGACTTAAAAAATGGAATTTGCAACGAGGAGACCCATCGCAAGGTTCAGCGATTTTTAGTAAAAGAAAGCACAGAGATATTCCCTCTTTATAAAAATGGTGTTCTCTATGGTGCAGTTCAGAATGGCGAACATAGATTTTCGGAAAAAAGAGAAAGTCAAGCAGGAATAGCAAAGTTTACCAATGTTTGGCAATTAGAAAATGGCGAATGGAAACTAACAACTTCTTTTAGTTTTGACCATCAAGCCTATGAAAATAATACAGGAAAATCAATATTTGACAATGAAACTGAAATTGAAAAGTGGCTCAAAGAAAATAAAGTTCTGACTTTGGGAATTGGAATTATTGAAAATGGTAAACTGCAACAAGTAAAAGTATTTGGCGAAATTTCAAAAGGGATTTCAGCACCTTATAACACTATTTTCAATGTAGCTTCTTTGACGAAACCTGTAACTGCAATAGTTGTATTACAATTAGTGAGTTTAGGAAAATGGGAATTAGACGAACCGCTTTACAAATATTGGATAGACCCGGATATTGCCAACGATCCGAGAACTAAGAAGCTCACAACAAGAATTATTTTGAGTCACCAAACAGGTTTTCCAAATTGGCGTTGGATGAATGAAACCAAGAAACTCAACTTTCAATTTGATCCGGGAACGAACTATCAATATTCGGGAGAAGGAATGGAATATTTACGAAAAGCATTAGAAAAGAAGTTTAATAAATCCTTGCAGCAATTAGCGAATGAACTTATTTTTCAACCTTTGAAAATGAACGATACAAAGTATGTCTGGGACAAAAATGTAGATACCACAAGATTGGCAACAGGTTATGATAAAGATGGAACAGCGTACGAAACTGTAAAGAACGAAACACCCAATGCCGCAGATGATTTGTTGACAACTGTTGAAGATTATGGCAAATTTTTGGTAAGTGTTATCAATGGTGATGGTTTATCAAAAAAGGTGTTTGAAGAAATGACAATTAAACAAGTAGCAAGTACAAAAGGAAAACATTTTGGTTTAGGATTTGAAATCTATGATTTAGATAATGAAGAAACGGCTTTGTCTCACGGCGGTGCTGATAATGGTGTTCAAACGCTATTTGTTATCCTTCCCAAAACAAAGAATGGTCTTTTGATTTTTACAAACTCAGACACAGGTGTAAGTGTTTATGAAACGTTACTAAAACATTATTTAGGAGACAACGGACAAAAAATAGTTGACATTGAGACGAAATAAAGTTCTTTTTATACAACGCCTTCAAGTCCGATAAAGCCATACAAAATGGTAGCGGTAATTTAAGAACAGAACTTGCTTATGAACCTAAAACTTTTGACAAAATCAATTTTCTTGATTTTAATTTTTGCTGGAAATTCTATTTTTGCTCAAACCAAATACCAAAAAGATTTTATTGAATTTTGGACAGACATCCATAATCATTATGCGTATTTCGAAGAACAAAAAATAGATTGGGACAAAGTCAGAGAAATATATGAACCCCGAGTTGAAAAAATTTCAAACGATTATGAATTTATCGAATTTTTAGAAACCGTTTTAAACGAACTCTATAACGGACATTCGTCTTTAAACACCAATCTGAATACTTCAAACAGACTAATTCCTTCAGGTTCCGACTTGTATGTTGAAAAATTAGGCAATAAATTTTATATCAAAGATTTACGGAAAGGTTTTGGAGCGGATTTATCAGGATTGAAAATCGGAATGGAAGTAAAACGTTTTAACGGTAAATCGATTGAAGAACAATTGAGAAAATTTCTTCCAAAATTTACTGACAATATCAATCAGAAAATGTATCAATATGCTCTTGATATGCTTTTTGCAGGAACACACAACACTAAAAGAGAAATTTCAGTAATAGAAAATGGAAAAGAAAAAATCTATGTTCCTGTTACGTATGCCAATAGTGAAGAATTGCTCTATAGCAAGGCATTGAATGCGAATACAGCTTACATCAAAATCAATAATTCTTTAGGAAATAATAATCTGATTGCAGAATTTGACAGAACATTGGACAGCTTGTTTGAGTTCAAGAACTTAATCATTGATTTAACGGAAACTCCCGGAGGAGGAAATACAACGGTTGCCAGAGCGATAATGGGAAGATTCGTAAATCAACTTTTGCCCTATCAAATTCACGAATTTGACGAAAAACAATATACAACCAAAAGACACTGGCATGAATATGTAACGCCAAGAAATGAATTTTATAAAGGCAACCTTTATATATTGGTCGGACGTTGGACTGGGAGTATGGGAGAAGGTATAGCCATTGGTTTTGATGGAATGAAACGAGCTAAAATTATTGGAACTGAAATGGCAGGACTGATTGGTGCTATTTCTAATTTTCAACTTACCGAAACCAAAATTGGATTTCAATTTCCGACAGAAAGATTGTATCATATTAACGGAATACCGAGAGAAAATTTTTTACCTGAAATCTTAACTCAAAACAGTGAACAAACTATACAGAAGGCTAAAGAAATCAAATAAAAATAACGGCTCCATACCAACATTTAAATAAATAGGAGATTTATCTCTCTTTTTTATTATTTCTTTTTTCTATATTTTAGTAAATAGTAAAGACTGTTTTTTTTAAAAGATTGAGCTTAGACATTCTCATTGGTCAAATACAGTAGGTTAATAAAATCCACCTAAACAGGTATATATGAACGTTGTTTTAGAAACGAATCGACTTTTAGTAAGAGAACTGCATCCTGATGATGCAGAAAACTTTTATCTTTTAAATCTAAATCCCAACGTCATAAAATATACGGGTAATACTGCCTTTAAAAACATTGAAGAAGCACGAATATTTTTAGAAAATTACCAGGATTATAAACGGAATGGTTATGGAAGATGGGCCGTAATAAAAAAAGAAACAAACAAATTTATTGGTTGGTGCGGATTGAAATTTGATGAAATAAAAAAGGAAACGGATATTGGATTTCGCTTTTTTGAAGAAGAGTGGCATAAAGGTTATGCAACAGAAAGTGCAATGGCTTGTGTAGAACACGGGTTTGAAAAACTTCATCTGAAACGTATAATAGGCAGGGCTATGAAAGAAAACATGGCTTCCATAAAAGTTCTCGAAAAAATTGGACTTGAATATATAGAAGATACTGATTTTGATGGAAAAGAAGCTGTACTTTATAAAATAGAACATAATAAATTTTAATGCATAACCACATAGAATAAATTCGCATGAACAAAATCATACTATTCCTATTTTTAGCTTCAACATTGCTGTTACAAAGCTGTGCATCATTTGATAAGAACGTAATGAATCCCTATAAATTGGATAAAAGTAATGTAGAGGAACTAAACGGCCTATTCGAAATAATTCAGATAGATTATGATTCGGTTTATAAAAAGTACAATAAAAATTTGTGGGTTAGGAATAACTTTTATAAACAAATTGATCGAAAACTTCTTAAAGATACTTTACATCTTGACAGTTTAAAAAGTTATAAATTTGGATTAGAGATCATAAAAGAAAATAAAATTAAAGTAAGTTATATTGAGAATGATACTGTTTTTAGAGAAAGAATCCTGAAAACGAAATTAAAAAAAGATGGTTATTTATATCTGAAAAACAAGAATACAAAATGTATACTTGTGCCTTTTATCGCGGGAGCTCTTGATGTTAATAGAATAAGATTAGGCAAAAACATAAATGGAAATCTTATTTTTGATTATTCCAATAACAGGTCAGGTGCCTTTTTGTTAATTATCTTTTTAGATAGCCGAACAAGAAAAAATAGGCTTGAATATAAAAAAATCCAGTAAAACAGAGTAGAACAGCAGTTGGTTTGGATGACGGATTCACCCTAACTTTAAGATTTTTACCATGCATCAAGCAAAAAAGCCATTCTATGATTTTTTATTAAACCTGATTTAAATTTCTATATACAATAATTATGATGCAGATAATAAAGCTAACGCAACTGAACGAGACGCAAAAAGAGCAGATTTTCGAGTTGTAAAGGCAGAGCTTTTTCCAACAGAAATCAGAGCTTTAGGAGTCGGATTTCCCTACTCTATTACAGTAGCTGTCTTTGGGGGTACAGCTGAGTATGTAGCGCTGTGGTTTAAGGAAATCGGTCACGAAGATTATTTTTACTGGTACGTAACAGCCTGTATTTTTGCCTCTTTACTCGTGTATTTCTTTATGAAAGATACCGAAAAAACTCTACTTTTAATTCTTAATTTTTGGAAAAAGATAAAAAAAATGCTAATCGTTTGATTAGCATTTTTTATCTCCAATTTATATTAGCTTCCATATAAGCTTCAATCGGTGCACATGAGCAAACGAGATTTCTATCTCAAACGCATCATCTACAGTCGTATGAAGGCCAAATTTATTTTCAGCAATATATTCTAAAGGATAAGCCGCCTGTTGACGGGAATAAGGTTGTTCCCAGTTTTCTGCCGTTAACATTGCCAATGTATGTGGTGCATTTTTCAATACATTGTTGGTATCCTCTGCTGTAACGCTTTCAATTTCTTTCTGATTGAAATAAGGGCATCACAAAAGCGATCAATCTCTGCCACATCTTCAGATTCTGTAGCTCAATCATCAAAGTTCCTGCTACCGGGAACGATACCGTTGGTGCAT
>NZ_JAUFQU010000083.1:0-25681 GCF_030409925.1 Paenimyroides ceti | reverse complement strand
AAACGGGCGAAATGAGATAATTCTTCTTTCTTGCCCACAAATGCACCCCCATAGTTTATCTAACTGGTATATTTTGATGGATATATATCTTAGTACTCTTCTGTTTCATAATGTTTAATAGAGTTTCTATGTATTTATTATAAAATAATACTCTGTTTACGGTTTTCCGTATTCTTATATTAAAATACTTTGTTATGTTTGTTAAAAGTTTTTATAAACAAAAGCTATCGATAGGGTTTTACGAAACTATGATGTGTTTGTTTTGTGCAAAAATAATGTTAGCTGTAATTTTTTCAACCACAACAACAAGACAAATCGACCGAAACATTAAATAGAAAATGATAAAAATAAACAATATTAAATCGCAGGTATTGGACCTATTAAAGATTTAGAACTAAAGTTTGACAATCATTTCAATATTATCTGTGGACAAAATGGAATTGGTAAAACTACAATTTTAGATTGCCTAGCTCAATCATTTGCGGGTGCCCAAACAACATTAAAAAAAACAGCAGGCTTTGAAAAAGGACAATGGGATATTAATGTTACAATAAATGGGAATGTTTCTTCCAAATCATTCTTAACAAATCAATTCCATCCTAATGAAACGAGTCGAAATTATAATGGATATTATCAAAATTCGAACGATGTAATTGTTTTTAAAACACACAGAAATATAGAATATATAAGGCTAAATTCACTAGGTACTGACAAAATAAAAGACTATAACACTTTTTCACAAGAAACAATTCGAGGTTCTGTTTCAAATGAGTTGAAAAATTGGTTTGTAAATCGTTTTTTATTTTCAGCTCAACCAAATACTTTAGATGAAAATCAACTGAAAAATTATGAGTTAGCTAAAGAGTGTTTTACTATATTAAATCCATCAATTAAGTTTTCAAAGGTTTTACCAAATTCATTTGATATTTTACTTTCCACACCGTTAGGAGAAATTTATTTCGAATATTTATCTTCCGGTTATAAATCTAGCTTAGCCCTAATTCTAGGATTAATACAAGAGATTGAATTAAGGTATAAAAATCCAACTAAATTTATTAAGGACTTTGATGGTGTTGTCTTAATTGACGAAATTGACCTGCACTTACATCCTGAATGGCAGGCAAAAATATATGAGGCTTTAAAATTTATTTTACCAAATGCGCAAGTAATAACTTCAACTCATAGTCCACATATTATTCAAGTTTCGAATGCGAGTGAAATTATACCACTAGTAATAACTGAAACAAATGAGGTGAAAATTAATCCTATTGTCAATCAAGTGTATGGTTGTCAAGGCTGGTCGGTTGAAGAAATCCTTACTGACGTTATGGGGATGACTGAAACAAGAACACCTACATATCTAGATGCTATTTCAAATTTCAATACAGCCATTGATAACGAAGACTATGAAACAGCAAATGCTCAATTTTTAATTTTAGATGCAATGTTGCATCCAGAAAACTCATTAAAGAAAATATTAAAAATTCAATTAACTGGAATTTCGACAAATGATTAAGTTAGACAGAACTCCAAAACCTGTCGAGCTTACAGCAGAATTACAAGTTGCTTTGACAGATGAATTTAAATCAACAGGAAAATCAGTTTGGAATGTTGACTTTATTAAAAAAGGATTATTAGGCTTTTCCAATGACAAATGTTGCTACTGCGAAGCAAACATTAATGAAGAAAGCAAGTACTTGGAAGTAGAACATTTTAACCACAAGGATACATATAAAGACGAAGTTTTAGAATGGGAAAATTTGCTTCCTTCTTGCAAAAAATGTAATGGAACAAAAAATGACCATGATACTAAATTAGAGCCTATAATTGACCCAAGTAAAATCGACCCAAAAAACCATTTAAAATATTGGCGTTATAGAATTAAAGGTTCTGACGAGTTCGGCAAATTAACTGTTTCTGTTTTAAAACTTAATGACCAAGACAGGTTAGTAAAGAAAAGATTTGAAATTGGAAATGCAATTCAAGAAAAATTAGAACAATTGAACGAGTTAACTGATGATTACATAAGTGGAGTTCAAACTAGTACACGTAGAAAGAATAGGGTTGTTAATGGAACAAAAGACCTTATGAAAGAAGGACTTCCGACTGCAATTTATTCAGCGACATCTGCTGCTGTAATTCTGACAGATACTGAATTTGAAGCACTAAAAAGTAAATTGACCTCATTAGGATTTTGGGATGCAGAATTAGCTCAACTGGAAATCGAATTAAACAAAACAGCTTTAAAACTTGAAAAATAAAAGCTACAGCTAACAAGGTATTGCCAAAAGCAGGGCTGAACAGCTTCGATTGAGCTTTTGTACAAGGTTCAAAAGTAGTAATTCTATTGAACTTTTGTGCTAAAAATCCCCGCCTTCGCAAAGAGTCAAAACGTTATTTACAAGAATTCTACCAAAATTTCAACTATAAATCTATGACAGAAAAAGAGTTTTTAAAATATATTCATAAGAGATTATCAACTATTTCAGTTGGCGCTTCTGCTTTACGAAATCAAGGTGCATCTGGAATAATTAAAACTGCAAGAAATTATTTTTATGAAATTAAAATTGATGATTTTATAGCGACAATTGACAATGGAAATGACTACAAAAAGTTTCTAAACACACACACTGAGAAACTAGTTTCAAAATTTCCCAAAGAAGCAAGATCTTGGGGAGCAGCTAGAAAAGGTTTAAATTTATTTTTTAGAGAAATTGTTTATAATAAATTCTTTTCAGACTATTACAAACTACCAATTGAGTTTACTAAATTCAATGACAAAATAAAATACTTAGAAGTACCACTTGATAAAGATGTTGCTACAGGAATTTACAATGACACTGAATTAAACATTCCAAAATGGAAATCAATAAAAAATTAGATTTAGATCTAAGTGAAAAATATCAGAATGCAGCACAAGAGATTTCAAAAAAAATAAATATTGCCAAAGTAAATCTTGATTTAAAATACTGGAGAAAATAATTATAACGCCTGCAGATAACATAGGTTTTGCGAAATGGAGTCTTAAATAAATATAGAAAGTTTGTGCATTTTTACCCGCAACAGCC
Organism: Paenimyroides ceti; assembly: GCF_030409925.1. Taxonomy (NCBI): domain Bacteria; kingdom Pseudomonadati; phylum Bacteroidota; class Flavobacteriia; order Flavobacteriales; family Flavobacteriaceae; genus Paenimyroides; species Paenimyroides ceti. The sequence goes on along the minus strand of NZ_JAUFQU010000083.1, from coordinate 22,613 downwards.
TTTTATATTTCCTTTTTTCATAAATTTAGAAATAATAAAAGGCTGTTGCTTAGCTTAGTACAAAATTGAAACTTTCCGCTTCAATTTCCGCCACTGACGCCAAGCCCCGAAAATTTATATGTTATGGTAGGACGACAAACAACAACTAATGGACAATGACGAAAATATTAACATACTGCTTTGACGAATGGCGGCGACCTGTTCTTGTTTTTGGGCTGACAGCTTTAATTATGGTTTTGTGTGAGTTGACAAATATCCACAAACTACAAGACTTCTCTTTTCTGTTATTTGTGCTTGGCTTTTTAGGACTAATCATTTCGACAATATATCAGTTAGTAAAAAGACGCTGGCGTTTTGCAATCTTGACGACAATAATTATTGGAATTTCATTGGTTGCATTTTTCTTTTACTCAATAGCCTTGTTTTGGAAAGACCAATCAATGCCTGACACATACGCTGACAATTTAAAAATTCCGACAGATCTAAGTATCAATGAGCCACTTGACCAAACTGAACCAACTAACATTGCAGATATTGACTTTTACATTTACAAATCATTTCAACCAGGACTTTATTCATACGCTGTTTGGACAAAAAAATTGAGAGTGGTTATTGTTATTTAAAAGCATTTGAAGTTACACACAACGACCCTTTATCAGCAGACAGACTAAAAGAAAGAAGTAAAATAAAAGTTTTTAATTCAAGTGATACGACAGCAAAGTTTGAAATGACTGCAAGAGAAGGTTATAGTGCAGAAGGAATTTTTACAATTTATGAAGGAGATTGGGATAAACCTTATGCAGCAAGATTTGAAGTTTGGTTTGTTCCAGACAATGGTGGGAAAGAACGAAAACTAATCGAAAAAAACTTTAAAATTGAAGGATGGCAAAGGTGAAAGACAAAAGAACCACAGCATATAACACGGGGTTTGCATCAGGCGGGCTGACGTACAAACTTGGAGCTTTGTACTTCTATGAACTTTAGTAGTAAATTAAAATTTGTGCTCTGAAACCCGCCCGAACGCCAAGCCCCGAAACGTTAGCAGCCATATTAAATGACGACACCGTACAAAATATTGACTATTTTATTGTGGTTTACGACCATTGGACAAACTTTTGCACAGACAACTTATTCTATTTGCTACATCCATACTATTAAATCACAAAATGAAAAATTCTTTTTAAAAACTATTCCATTTGATAATATTGAGCAAACATCAACAGGAATAACAACCGTTTTCAATTCTGACTCAACCGAAGTTTATAAGATTGATAGACATTTTGAGTTATCGGATAACAGTAAAGAAGTTTTTTTAAGTAATGACGGGAAAACTATAGCTTATGTAATTGACAGAGAATTTAACTGGAAAGGTGTTCAAAATAAGAGTATCGAAATATATAAAAATGGAATTTCTACAAAACAATTTCAGTTAACTGACTTAACTGACTGTAATTCTGACAACGAAGATTGCTATTTATTTTATAAAGAAGCAATTGATACCGTTGTTTGGGAAAGTGGAAAAAGAAAAATAACATTCAAAGAGAACGTATCTGACTTTGAAAAGAAACTAACAGAAAAAGCAACATACTTAAATAACGACACTCTATACATTTTCACCAAAACATCTAAACTAATTACTATTGACTTGAATACAGAATATTTAAGTTCGATGCCAATTTCAGGAGTTAATACGGAAAAATTCACAGCAATAAAACCTATTCAATCACATATAGTGAAGTTTAAGCCTTCTTCATTATACGGACTACCAAATCTTTCAAATGGTTTAACATTAGAAAAAGGTTTGGCTGAAAACCTTGAAATGAGAGTTTTTCCCGAAGGCAAAAAAGGTTCAGATAAATTCAAACGGTATTCTGTTAATGTTGAGATTATCATTGATAAAGACGGTAATGCTATTCTTGATAAAATTGAGAATTATAACGGACTTACTGAAGATAGAATTGAAAATTTCATATCCTCACAAAAATTTATAACAGCATCAATTCCTTCGGAAACTGAAAAATGGAGGTTTAGTGGGTGGATTGCTTTGATGAATAAAAATAAGAAAGAAGCGAAGCAAGAAAAACAACAAGAACTTATAGAAGAAAGAGAAGCTTATAAAAAGCGAATTGTCGCTGATTCACTAAATGGACTTTATATTCCTAAAAATCTCGAAGAGTGCTTTTTGGAACTCAACAAACTTTTAAAACACAAAGACATTGAAACAATTAAAAACCTAAAAGACAGAAATGAAACAATTATGTATCATCACGGATTTGGGACTTGGCTTAGAAATAATTGGGGACTTTGGGGTGGTTCAAGACTACAACAATATTTAATTGATAAAGGTCTTAGACATCCTGACGATATGTCTGCAACCATTCTTGAATATTATTATGATTGGTTAAACGAACAGCACGAAAAATGGAAAGAATTTGAGGCTAAATAAATACGGCTGCTAACAAGCAGTTTGGCGAAATGGCGGGGTAACGGCTAAGTTGAAAGTTTCTGCTTTTTTATCCGCCGAATGTGTTCCACATTCAGCTCTTTTTTAATAATTTAGCTTCTGTGGAAACACATCGGCTACGTTACTGCTAAATTGAACTTTTCGTCCAATTTATCCGACACTTCGCAAATGCGTTTCCCGTTACCTGCAATTTTTAAAACGGCGTAAGTGAGAAATCCGAGATGGCATCGTGATGAATTAATCCTGACTTTAAATTTATATTTTAAACTAGATTCTTCATTATTTGAAAAAAACAATCCTGAAGTAATTGAACTTTCTAAAACATTAAACAAACTTCCAATTTATTCTGAGGAGGAAAGGAAATTAAATTTTAGAAACCCCAATGGAACAGCTATGAAATTATGTAATTTTATGGCAATTGATCCTGATAATCCAAATAAAGGTTTAACAAGTTTCTCAAAACTAGACAAAGAAACATTCTTTGAATTCAATGAAAATGTCAAAGAATTAGAAAGAATTTCTACTCTAATAATGGAATCTATAAACAATGTACAAACAATTAATAAACTTTACAAAATCGAAGACGAAGAAGATAATTACGTCAAAGAAGGTTTTGAAGGTGAAATAATTTATAAACTTCATAAAGCCAGAGAACGGGATAATAAACTAACAGAATCTAAAAAGAAACTAGTATTTAAGGAAACTGGAAAACTAGAGTGTGAAGTTTGCGGATTTGATTTTTTAAAAAAATATGGTGAATTAGGAAAAGGCTTTATTGAATGTCATCATACGAAACAACTTTCTACATATGAAACTAAAAAAAAAACAAAACTTGAAGATTTAGCTTTAGTTTGTCCTAATTGTCATAGAATGCTACATAGAAATTTAGAAGATATGTCAATTGACAACTTAAAAGAAATAATAAAAAACAGCAGGTAACATAGGTTTGGCGAAATGCGGGGTTAAGTGCTAAACTTATCCTTCGGATTTCTATTACTCCAATGCTCTTCGCATTGTCTTTTTCACTAATTTAGCCAACGGCTCACAGCTTTGGCTCACTTCGGTGCAAAACTAAACTTTTAGTCCATTTTTGTCCCGCACTATCGCAAAGCCTTTTCCCGTTAGCGGTCAGCTTAAATGAAGACAATCATACGACAAGAGAGAAATGAAAATATTTGCAGAAACGGAACGACTAATTTTAAGGGAAATACTTCCGGCAGACATTGACGGAATGTTTGAACTTCATTCTGACCCGGAAGTTCATAGATTTTTAGGGAACAAAACAGTAAAGAGCAAAGAAGAAACGAATAACCTCATAAATTTTGTCAGACAACAGTACACAGACTTCGGGATTGGACGCTGGGCTATTATTGACAAAAGCACAAATAATTTCATTGGTTGGACAGGTTTAGAGTTTGTTACTGTACTAACAAACAACCATAAAAATTACTATGACCTCGGATATAGACTAATTAGAAAATATTGGGGCCAAGGAATTGCAACAGAAACAGCAATTGCTTCATTGAAGTATGCATTCGAAAAACTTAAAACAGACGAAGTTTTCGCAAGAGCTGACAGCGAAAATATCGGTTCAAACAAAATATTGGAGAAAGTAGGACTAAAATTTATTGAAACTTTTAACCTTGACGGAATAAAACATAATTGGTATAAAATTGATAGAAACGATTATGAAAGAACAAAGCCGAATCGCTAACATGGGTTTGGCGCAATGGCGGGTTAAGGCTAAAAATTAAAGTTTCGGTTTTTTATTCCGCAAAAAGCCAATTATATATGTTTTTTATTAAATAAATTGGCTTTTGCTTATCTGAATTACTAAATTGAAACCTTTCGCTTCGATATTCTTACCTTTAGCAATACCCAAATAGTTACCTGTGATTTTAGAAAAAAGCACACCCAACATAAATTAAAGAAATGATGAAACAACAGTATTTGATTATAGGAATTATAATAATCGCAATTATTGCATTTTTCACTTGGACTAAACTAAAAAATCAAACGCCAAAACCTGACACTGATACAAGAAGACCTTCTGAAAAATATTTTCCAAAAAATAAAATCATGAACGACAAAATTGTAATCATTGAAGATATTGATGAAAGTGATGCAAAGAAAATTATTAAAGAATTTTGTAATTCTTACAACAAAGAAACGTTTCAGGTAATTCCTGTTCTATCAAAACTTTCGGACAAAGAATTTGCTGTAACATTTCCGTATGACATACAGTTTGAATTCTTGTGCTATTTTATCAACTATGTAAATTATCCAATGGGATTTGACAGGCATTTTAAAACAGTAGGCTGGACAACTACCAAACCAAATGACACTTGGATAACGGACAAAAGTGTAAATAAAAAGGTTATGCTTTTTGTAAGCGATTTTGACACGGAATACGATAATGTTTTTATGACAACTGACGATAATATTGGTTATAAACTTGGTTTTGCAATGGGAGAAGAAAAGCAACTTTTAAATAATCCTGAAAAAAGGTACAACAACCAACCCATTACAATTGATGAGTTAATAAACAAGGAACAAACTGAATTTAAATAAAAAAACACCTGCTAACATCGCTTTAGCAAAATGAACGTTTAAAGGAGAAATTGAAAGTTTCTCCTTTTTTGTTACAACAGCCTTTTATATTTCCTTTTTTCATAAATTTAGAAAATAATAAAAGGCTGTTGCTCAAGTCAGTGCAAAATTGAAAGTTTCGGCTTTTTAATTCACCACTATCGCCAATACGCGGCTCGTTAGCCGACATCCTTAAAATGCAGCAATAAATTTGGAAGCAAGCAATTCTAATAATATTGAACTTATCCTTAATTCGATAACTGACTTCTCATTTGAATTTGATTTCGAAGAAGTAAAAAAACATATGGTTCTTGAAGAAGTTTCAAATGAGGAATTAACAAAATTAGGTAAGGAAAAAATTAATGAAAATTTCAGTAAGAATGTATTTAAAATCAAACTTCCAAATGGAAACTTAATTGATGCTGAATCTATCTATAAACATAGCTTAGAAAAGAATATAAAAGAACCAGTATTATTTATAAACCCTGATCATAAATATGTTAGATGGATAATTAAGAAAGATTTCACAACCAACCAACTAAAAAATAAAATTAGAAATCATTTAAAATTGGATAAAAACATTGATTTTAATGAATTGCAAAAATCTTTGTTAAAAGAAGATATTCAACAACAAGAAATTGTTGGATATATTAATGAGCTACCGATAAAAACTACAGAATACATGACTGAAGGGAAATTTATTATTCAATCATCGTGTTCAAAAAAATATGGTCGAAAATTAGTTTTTGAAACTATTCAAGAACTGAAAATTGAAAAAGATATTTTTGTCAAAAGCAAGGTGAAACAAGACATAAAATATATTCGATATTATTTTATGTTTGTATTTGCTGTATCTATTTTATGGTTTTTAAGTAAACAAACTCAAATTTTTGAAGATTGGTTTATTTCAGTAACAGGATTTGTACTGTTCATTATTCCTTTAGTTGTGATGCGTCTGATAAATCATTCAATATTTGATTCTCTATTATTTAGAAAAAAAGCAGAAAAAAAATATGAAAATGATTATTACAAAAAATTATCTATTGAATAAAAGGACGATCGGCTAACATCGCATTGGCAAAATGCGGGGTTTTGTGCTGATAGAAAATAGATGCTTTTTATCCGCCAAATGCTGTCAGCTTTGGCCTTTTTTCTTTAATTTAGCTAACGGCTCACAGCATTGGTTACCGTTCGTGCTAAATTGAACCTTTCGTCCAATTTATCCCGCACTATCGCCAAGCTGCCGAACCGTTATGCACCATTTTAGGACAACCCTACTCAAGACAAAGTGAAGACAGAAAAACGATACGAAATATTAAACGCTTTGCCGACTTATGGACCGATGTATGTTCCTGTAACTGACAATGGAGAACCTTTTTATTCCGAAGGGTTTCCTGTTCGATTTTACAAAAATGACGGAACAGAATGGGTCGCAAACTTTCAACCGGGTTGGACATACTTAAAAGAAATCATAGAATTTGAAAAAACTCAAAACTTGTTGGTTATGGCTTTTGGGACTTGCTACATAATGAACCCAAACGACACAAAACCAATTCGAGTTTTTGGCGTTGGTTATAGTGACATCTTTAGTGTAAGTAACGACAGACTTGTTTTACAAGACCAAACAGACTTGACAATTGTTGAACCAGACGGAAGTCATTGGCACACCGAAAGAATATCGTGGGACGGATTAGCTGAAATTAAAATTGAAAATAATTTGGTGACAGGACTTGCATTTAATCCTATTCACGATGCTGACGAATGGGTTGCGTTTAAGTATGACCTTGACACAAAAGCTTTGACAGGTGGAAGTTATTATTCATTTGAGAACAAAAAACCTTGGTGGAAAGTATGGTAACAGAGAAGTTTGCTTGTCCTTGTTGTGGTTACAAGACATTCAGAGAACAACCTAACGGCTCATATGACATCTGCCAAATTTGCTTTTGGGAAGACGACCCAATTCAACTTGACGACCCGAACTATGAAGGCGGAGCAAACCGAGTTTCACTAAGACAAGGACAAAAGAACTTTATTAAATTTGGTGCTTGTGAAAGAGAGATGATTAAAATCGTAAGACAGCCGACAAAGGACGAACAACGAGACGAAAATTGGAAACCATTAGAATGACAATAAAAACGGTGCATAACATCGTATTGACAATAGGCAGGCTGAACGGCTTCGTATCAACGGAAGTGCAAAATTTAACTTCTGTTCTTCGATTGAAGTTCAGTGCTAAAATCCCGCCCATCGCCAATACGCGGTCCGTTGTAGGCAATATTAAAAAGACACTGCATAAAATAACACTGACTAAAAGATAGATGAAAGCTTTTTTACTTTTAATTTTTGTTTTATTTTTCTCACAAGCCAATGCTCAGAATGAACTAACTATTAATTATTCTGAAATTAAAGAGGAAATTGAAGACCAGAATTCTCCTAATTATTATCCAAAACTTTTAAAGAAGTTTAATGATTTTGACAAAGAGTTAAAATTTGAAGAATATGCATTATTATATTATGGATTTACTTTTCAAGAAAATTACTTAAAAAATCAATCAGAAGAAATTGAACTTTCAAAATTAGAGCAAGATGAAAAATTTGAGGAGTTAATTTCTGCGTGTGAAAAATATCTTTTAAAAAATCCAGTAAGTTTAAAAGCAAATGATTTAATGGCTTACTCTCTTTATAAACTCAACAAACCAGAATCGGAATGGAAAAAATTTCAGGATAGATATAGAGCACTTAGAAAAGTAATTGTTTATAGTGGAAATGGTTTGACTTGCGAAACTGCATTTAAAGTAATTAGCGTTTCAGATGAATATGATATTTTATATAGTTACTTTGATGTAGAAAATATTAAAAAACAAAGTTTAGTTGGTTTATGTGACAAATTTGAAATTTCTCAAACCAAATACTATCAATCAGATATAATATACTTTGACATTTCTCCAAAATTAATAAGAAGTGAAAATCTAAAAAAATAATACTGCCTACAACATCGTATTGGCAAAATGGCGGGTTAAGGGAGAAATTAAAAGTTTCTCCTTTTTTATCGCAACAGCTTTTTATAGGTACTTTTTTTATAATTTAGTTGATAGTAATAAGCTGTTGCTCAATTTAGTGTAAAAATTGAACGTCATCACTTTCTAGCCCGCCACTATGGCCATACGCGGCCCATTGGTAGCAACCTTAAACGACAACCGCTCAGACATTAACCAACAGACAAAAACGGGAAATCAAGCCTACCCACCACCCGGCATAATTTGACACGCTTAAATGTAAATCGGGGACATTTATTTCTAACTTTGGAACAGAATAAAAACAATGCCGACAAAATCTTCCATACCTGTAAATCCTATGACAGCCGAATTAGGCGAAGGTATTTTTGTTGGAAGAATAACAACCGAAGACTTTCATTTGTACAAACAGTTCGAAGGATTTGACAACATTAAACAATCGCACAGGGACGAATATCATTTGTTTTTTTTTACAAGAAAAAGGAACCACAAGCATTGAAATCGACTTTCAAAAACACACTATAAAACCGCTTTCGGTTATCTTTATTCATCAAAACCAGGTACACCGAATACTATCATTCAAAAACGCAACAGTGAGCATTTGGGCAATCAGCGACGAAAATCTAAATCCCGAATACTTGAAATTATTGGAAGATATTTCGCCTGCCAAACCTTCGACATTAAAAAAAGAAAAGTTTTCTGTCATTTCCGAAGCCCTGTCACTTTGTACAAAATTATCGGAACGAAAAGATGAAAAGCTGTATCATTCTTTACTCAATGGAAGTTGCAATACTTTAGTGGGTCTTGTAATTTCACAGTATTTAGTCCAATCAAAACCGTTAGACAAACTTTCACGGTTTGAAATCGTAACCAAAGCATTTAAAGAATTGTTGGAACGAAACTTTGTTACTGCCAAAAGCCCGACAGAATACGCACAACAATTAAATATTTCTTCGCCTTACTTGAACGAATGTGTAAAAAAAACAACAGGACATTCAGTTTCGCACCACATACAACAGCGAGTAATTTTAGAAGCAAAACGTTTGCTTTATCATTCTGATAAATCAGTAAAAGAAATTGCAACGGCATTAGGATATGATGACTATCCTTACTTTTCCCGACTGTTTACCAAAGTTGTAGGAATGTCTGCTTTGGTGTTCAGAAACAAAAACCGCGATTAGTCCAATACTTACCCTTTTCTTGCATTGTTTGACATTGCAATTCATTGTTCCTTTGCATTAAATTTTAATGGAGTAAACAATGATTTCAAGCATACCAAAATGGATGATAACCTTATTTGGAAACAAATTAAGCCCAAATGTAACAGTTATAGAAATAACTTTTTTAAGCCTACAGATAAAGAAAATTCGTTTTCAAGGCGATATATCAGAATGGGATTTCTCAATCGGCTATGCTTCTGTAATTCGTGTGAGTGAAACAGAATTTAGAAATTATACAGTTGCCTACCACAATAAAGAAAACGGAGTTTTTGATATTATTTTTCACATTCACGGCAACGGAGTTGGAAGCAAATTTATAGAAAGCCTAAAAGTAAGCGATAAATTGTTTATCAGTCCGCCAAGAGGAAAAAAACTGTATGAACAGAATGAACAACAACAATCTTTTTTGGCGATGAAACCTCATTAGGCGTCGCCTTTGCAATATTGCCGTTATTGAAAAAAAATAATCATCAATTTCAATTCTATTTTGAGTTAGACGAAGAAAACAAAAGTGTTCCCGAACTTTTAGAATTAGAAAATTACACTGTTTTCACAAAAAACAATTCGTTTAGAAATGAAAAATGGTTAAACACTTTACCTTTATTTCAAACACAGGAATGGAACATCGCCAATTTCGCATTAGTCGGGAATGCCAAATCGGTTCAGACATTCAGAAAAGTTTTAAAAGACAAAAAGCAAGGAAACATTTACTCACAAGGTTATTGGCTTGAAGGCAAAAAAGGATTGTAAAACTCAAATCAGAAAACAATGACACATACACATCAGCACTCTCATAAAAGCGGAATTATATTAGCTTTTTGGCTTAATCTTTTATTCCAAAAAAAGCCAATTTTATTGACTTTTTTTATATATTAGTAAATAGAAATGGCTTTTCCTTACCGTGTCAATAAATTGGAATTTTCCGCTTCGATATTCTTACCTTTGGCAATACCCAAAAAGGTACTTGTAATTTTAGAAAAAAGAATACCCAATATAAATTAAAGAAATGATAAAACAACAGTATTTGATTGCAGGAATTATAATAATCGCAATTATTACATTTTTTGCATGTACTAAACTAAAAAATCAAACATCAAAACCTGACACTGATACAAGAAGACCTTCTGAAAAATATTTTCCAAAAAAGAAAATCATGAACGACAAAATTGTAATCATTGAAGATATTGATGAAAGTGATGCAAAGAAAATTATTCAGGAATTTTGTAATTCCTACAATAAAGAAACTTTTCAGGTAATTCCTGTTTTATCAAAACTTTCGGATAAAAAATTTGCTGTAACATTTCCATATGACATACAGTTTGAATTCTTTTGCTATTTTATCAACTATGTAAATTATCCAATGGGATTTGACAGGCATTTTAAAACAGTAGGCTGGACAACTACAAAACCAAATGACACTTGGATAACGGACAAAAGTGTAAATAAAAAGGTTATGCTTTTTGTAAGTGATTTTGACACGGAATACGATAATGTTTTTATGACAACAAATGATAATATTGGATATAAACTTGGTTTTGCAATGGGAGAAGAAAAGCAACTTTTAAATAACCCTGAAAAAAGGTACAACAAACAACCCATGACAATCGATGAGTTAACAAACAAGAAACAAACAGAATTTAAATAAAAAACCTCTGATAAAATTGCTTTAGCGATATTTCAGGAACTGAGAAATTGAAGTTGAAATTAAATAATTATAAAGATTCGCTTTAATGAATATTATACTAAAAAGCATTATTTCTTTTGTTTTAATAGGCTTATTAAGTACTATTATTTTTATTTGGTATTTAATATATAAGAAATATCCTGGAGGGAATGTTGGGATGGCTCCATTACTAATAATATTAAATTCTCTGTTATCATTAGTCACTTCACTTATTACACTTCTTATAATAAAAATTTTAGCTAAAAAAGAATTGTCAATTATTAAAAGTAACTTCTTATTTTCAATAGTTAACATTTTTATTCTATTTTTTTATTTCGGTTCTAATCCATTTATTTATTACGAAAATGAAATTTATAGAAATGTAAACTTATGGAGTTACTAAGTGTATTTATTTCTTTACTAATTGTGAATGGTATTTTACTAATTAAAAAAAACATCGCATGAAAACAGTTTGACGAAATGGAAGTTTAAAACAGAAATTAAAAGTTTACACTTTTAATTGCAACAGCCTTTATATTTATGAACGAGTTTTTTATTTTTTTTAGGTGTTCATGATTATTTAATTCCTTTTTTCATAAATTTAGAAAATAATAAAAAGCAGTTGCTTAGGTCAGTGCAAAATTGAAAAGTTTAGGCTTTCTAATCCTCCACTATCACCAATACGCGGCCCGTTGTGCGTCACCTTACAGAAACTATGAGAACAGAAGAACAATGTAAACCAAATCAACGATTTCTCTTTGCTGATGAATATTTGTCGGATAAAGCAGTTGTTATGTGGCAAACTGAATGTGTAAAACGCTGTAAAGACAAACCTAAGGGACAAGCTTATGAAAAGTACATTAATTGGACACGAAAAGAGAACGAAATAGCTGTATTTACACTATATGCTTATGCCGACTTTGAAATACCTAAAAAATTTGACATTATATTTCATTTAGACAACCCAAATGATTTTATAAAAATTGACTATAAACTAACTCAAAGTATTCACGAAGCTTGGTTTCCATTAGACACAGTTGACGATGGACATAAACATCTTTGTGTATTTTCTTTTGACAAAGCCATACCTGAAATACTTAATACTTTGCATAAAGGGGACGACAAATTTTCAACTTCACCCAAGGGACAAAGGAAATTAGGGTTTTGTAATTCTAAAGACTTTGATGAAATAAAGACACGAATTGAAAAAACATTTGAATTGAAAAAATTATACGGTGAAAAATGGTGGGAATATGACAATGATGAATAAAAAGGCTAACGCACAACATCGGTTTGGCAATATGGCGGCTGACGGAATTCTAATGAACATTTGTGCAGAAACTAACATTTGGAACTTTTATGAACTTCAGTGCTAAAAATCAGCCACATCGCTAAGCCGAAAACCGTTAGGCACAATAGTAAGACGATACAATGCAAATAGAAAAACTCTCGGACAATTGGATATTCGAACGACACTCTTAACATACAATTAGAGAATGGTTAAGACAATTGCGTTATTTCTATTTTAAAAGGGCTTGGGGTGGACACGCTAACGACGGAGACGAATTTCAAATCGCATTTTCATTTACAGACCGACAAGGCCTAATAAATAAAATTGTGTGGGTACAGATAAGGACAATGTGGTAAAATTAGATGTGTTTTATACGGATACTTTTATACAATCTTCTTTGATTGCGGATGCAATCAGAATGGCTACTACCGAAGAAATCATTGCTATGAAAATAGATGTTGTACAACGTATAGGTCGCAAGAAAGATTTCTGGGATTTGCATGAACTGCTGACCCACTACAATATTTCTACTATGCTTTCTTTGCATCTAGAACGTTATCCTTATACACACGATGAAGAACTCATATTGAACAACCTCATTAATTTTGAGTTTGCTGATGATGATTTTGATCCAATCTGTTTAAGGGGTAAATATTGGGAGTTTATAAAGGAGAATATTGTTGATGCAGTAAATGCATATAAACCCTAATCCAAATATTCTGAAAAGCATTAGCTCAGCAATCTTCTTGATTGACATTTATTCCTACTTCTTTTAGCATTTCCATTGCTTCCTCAATAGGGATTTTTTCTATTTCCTTTTCTATAATAATTTGATTTTGAATTTGCATCAAATTATGGTTTTCCGTAAGTAAGCTTAAAAATTCTATTTTACATTAGCAAAAATAATTTAAGAACTAATTTAAAAAAAATGTTAAAAAAGATTCTCTTTGTTTCTGCTATGACCATCATGTCAATTACAATTTATGGACAAGAAATAAAAAAAGATGCTGAAACTATTATAACAAAAATGGATATTTTCACATCCAAAACAGGCGGTATAACAAAATTTGTCGACACTAAATTACCAAATCTTAAGACAACTTTTGGTTCGACTGAAACTAAAGTTAGAAAAATTGTAAACGGTAACTCATCCGTATCTTTTTATCAAATAGTAAAAGAAAGTAAATATAGTAATACTACAGCATCAATTGAATACAGTGATTTAATAGAAGTACTAAAAGCATTAAAGGCTTTGAAAACAGAAGTAGATAACGATATCGCCACAAATCCAGATTATCTTGAAAATAAATTTGTTACTGTTGATGGATTTCAAGTAGGCTACTATGTAAGCAAAGGAAAGGCTAGCTGGTATATAAAGTTGGAAAAATATGGTTCAGACAATACATTATTTATTGATAATGCAGACATCATTGAAATCGCATTTACTGAAGCTAAAAATAAAATAGAAGAACTTAAAAAATAAAAGATATGAAACCAATTGAATTTATTAAGCCTGGCCCAAAACCTAAAAAACAAGATGGAACTCCTGACAAAAGAAGAAGAGTAACTCCTGAAACTAAACCAAAACATCCTGGTCTAAGACCTCATGAACATAAGCCCGGTGATCAAAAATAAAACTGTAGTTAACCAGGTTTTGCTAAAGTGTGGCTGAGTTGTTTCGATTGAGCATTTGTACAAGATTCCAATATTAGTAATTCTACTTATTTTTTTTACTAAATACGCTCCCTCACCAAGACTTCGACACGTTAGCAGTCATTGTAAAAAGACAGAAATGGAATAAAGAATGAAAAACCATTATCAGACATTGGGAATAAAGCGTGATGCTTCAAATGACGATATAAAAAAGGCGTATAGAAAACTTGCACAAAAGTTTCACCCGGACAAAAATGACGGAGATAAATTTTTTGAAGAAAGATTTAAAGAAATACAAGAAGCATACGAAATACTGTCTGACCTTTATGAAAAAGGAAAGTATGATAGTAACTATGATTATTTTTTCAATGGGCAACGAAAATCAAGTCAAACCTACACACACAAAGAAGAAACAAAGTACGAAACTACTAAATCCGATTCAGAAAAAGTAAAACAAGAAAAAGAAGCCCGAGAAAAAAGAGAAAAGGAAAGAGTGGAGAAAGAACGAGTCGCCAATATAAAGAAGAATGCTGAATTACAATTTGAAGATAAGGCTTGGATTTTCTTAGGCAATTGGTTTATAATTCCTGGTGCGATAGGACTTTGTATGTTTTTTAAATACAGAAGAGAAGGATATACAAAAAAATCTAACGCTGTTTGTAGTTTGACAATTGTTAGTTTTGTTGTGCTTTTTATTTTAACAATTATATCGTTCATTGCCAAAGAGGCAGGTCGTTAAAAATATTTACGTATGGACAAAAGAAGACTTCATATTACATTTTGTCACAGAAAACCAGAACGGTCTTTATTTTGGAGAGGAAAACAGTTTCCGGTTTGTGCAAGATGCACAGGAATACACATAGGTTATATTACTTTTCCTCTATTTATGTTCAACTTTTTTACACTTAATGTTTGGTGGACACTTGCTTTAATACTACCTACTTATATTGACGGAATAACACAAGTATTTTTCAAACGAGAAAGTAATAATTTTTTAAGAGTAACGACAGGGCTAATGGCGGGCATTGGCGGAATGTCATTAGTAGCTATAATTGGGAAATATATTGGAAACCAAATTTTACTAATCTTTAAATAAATTAAACAATGACAGGAGAAAATCAACTTCCACCGCAAGAAAATCCTGATGACAAATTAAGCACAGGTCTTGCAATTCTTTCATTTTGCATACCAATAGCAGGTGCAATAATTTACTTTTCCAATAAGGACAAAATGCCAAACAAGGCAAAATCAGCTTGTCATGCAGCATTATGGGGTTTTGGAATTGGAATTGTTTTAAACATTCTTGGAAGACTTTCAGGAGCGAGTTAGAAGATCTAAGAACCATTAACATGGATTTTGTGTCAGTGGTTGTGACGTGAAAACTTGAAGTTTTGTGCTTCTAATCATGTTTACAAATAAATTAAAATGTTGTGCTCCGTAACCCATACGAATGCAAAGTCCCTAAACTTTATATGCAAATGGATTAAATCACTCATTAAAAATTTAAGAGAAACTGATAAAAATGTCTAACCATAAAGGTCAAGTTTAGAAACAATTAAAAGTCTTATCAAGAATATATATATTTAGTCAAATCATAAATCTTAGAAGGTCTGATGAAACTGTATTTTCGATAAAGGAACTTAATGGAATTAATGAAAATAAAGTAAACTTATGAAATCTATACATGAGGTTGAAATAACAAATGAACATTTGAGAAATGAAAAATATAATTTTCAACCGAAACTTACCCAAGAACTTGATACAATATCTACAGATTTTGATCAAGAAATAATTAACCAAATTGTTTTATGGAAAATAAACCGATATGCTGAAATAGACAACTATACATTTTCGTTATTAAACAGCATAAATAAAGAAGTTACATTTTTAAATGAAGCTTTGACAAAGCAAATTTTAGGAAATCTACTTTCAACAAAAGGTATACGACTTGCTATGGCTTCGACAATTTTACGATTTAAAAATCCTAAAATTTATCAAATTATTGACCAAAGAGTTTATCGGTTTATTTATGGAGAGAATATGCCAAAATATTTCAGTTCAATAGAAACCCAAGTAGAACTTTATCTTGCATATTTGCAAAAGCTAAAAAATGTTTGTCAAGAGAAACTAATTAACTTTGAATTTTCGGACAGAATTATATACGAACTAGACAAAGAATTTAACAAACACGAAAAAATCAACTACTAAATCACCAAGCCGTGGCTCGTTAGCCGATATTAAAAAGCAAACTTTATGACGAAAATTTCAAAACAATTAAGTGGTATAGCAGGTGAATATTTTGTGGCAGCGGAAATTTCAAGACGGGGCTATTTAGCAGCTATAACATTAAGGAATTCTGATGGAATAGATATTTTAGTAAGTAATCCTAATGGTGATAAATCAATATCAATTCAAGTTAAAACAACACAAAATAAGAGAAAATGGGTTTTGACACAAAAAGTTGAAAATGAAACATCAGATAAGAAATTTTTTATTTTTGTAAATATCCCTCTTGATAAAAATTTAGCTCCTGAATATTTAATAATTAAATCTACAGATTTAGCTTCTAAAATCTATTCTGGACATAGAAGTTGGTTAAATTCTCCTGGAAAAAAAGGACAAAAAAGAAACAACACAAATATTAGACAATTTGATCCCCAATATTTTAATAAAGATGAACTTCTAGATTGGACTCAGTTAATTGATATTATTGAAAAATTATAACATCAGCTTACACATGTTTTTTAAAATGGCTGGTGTGATTAAATAATGTTTTTTCTTGAATTTAATAAATGAATTGACTTTTGCTTACTGTTTCACTAAATCGAAATTTTTCCTTTAAAATTTATACCCCAGTGTAAGTATGAAACCGTTAGAAGTAAGTTGTGAAAACATACTCACAAACTAAAATGATATATATAATTAAAATATGGCAAATTGTATTCTCTGTTCAACAGAACTAAAATTTATGAATACGCCGACATTTAGCTCTGGAAAACTAAGTGATGGTGGAACTGTTTGTTCATCTTGCTTTAAGAAGATAAACAACATAAATCCGAGAGTAGCTTTTAAGTTAAAAAATCAATCTATAGCTGACATAAAAAATCTGCTTGAAGAGAAATTGACTTCAGACCAGCAAAAAAAATCTCGCCTTGACGAAATCAAAAAGCAAATTCAAGAACTCAAACTTAGCAGTGTTTCAAACTTTTTGGGAAGACGTGAAATTAATGAATTAACAAGTATTTTGGCTCCGACAGAGATTATTGACAATTTAGTACAAGGGACATATAATAATGGACAAGGAATTTTAGTATCAACAAATAGACGAATTTTATTTGTTGACAAAGGAATGCTGTATGGATTAAAAGTTGAGGATTTCCCTTTAGACAAAATCACATCTATTCAGTATCAAACGGGTTTGCTTTTAGGATGTATAAAAATTCATACATCTGGAAACATTGCAAAAATTGAAAACGTAGAGAAGGCATGTGCAAGAGGTTTTGCAGAATTTGTTCGTGACAAACTTTCTCAACCTAGTGAAACTCATAATTTCATAACCGTTTCACAACCAAATGTTTTAGAACAACTCGAAAAGTTAGGTAAACTAAAAGAAAATGGAATTTTATCTGAAGAAGAGTTTAACGAACAGAAAAAGAAACTACTACAAAAACTTTGAAAGTTTCAGTTAACATCGCTTTAGCGAAATGAAAGGTTAAAGGAGAAATTAAAAGTTTCTCCTTTTTTGTTGCAATAGCCTTTTATGTCTACTTTTTTAATAAATTTAGAAAATACTAAAAGGCTGTTCTTTTGCCTAAACGACCGCGAAAAATTAAACGACAATAATAAATGAACAAACTTTTAACAACTCTTTTTGCACTATTGATATTTTTTCCTGCCTGTGCACAGCTGGACAAAAATTCAGATTTATATAAAACCATACTGACCAAAGACAGTTTGCTTTTTGACGTTGGTTTTAACCATTGCGACATCAAGCAGTTTGAAAATTTGTTAAGCGAGAATCTTAAATTTTATCACGATAAAGATGGAATTTCTGACAAAACAAAATTTCTGACCGACTTAAAAAATGGAATTTGCAACGAGGAGACCCATCGCAAGGTTCAGCGATTTTTAGTAAAAGAAAGCACAGAGATATTCCCTCTTTATAAAAATGGTGTTCTCTATGGTGCAGTTCAGAATGGCGAACATAGATTTTCGGAAAAAAGAGAAAGTCAAGCAGGAATAGCAAAGTTTACCAATGTTTGGCAATTAGAAAATGGCGAATGGAAACTAACAACTTCTTTTAGTTTTGACCATCAAGCCTATGAAAATAATACAGGAAAATCAATATTTGACAATGAAACTGAAATTGAAAAGTGGCTCAAAGAAAATAAAGTTCTGACTTTGGGAATTGGAATTATTGAAAATGGTAAACTGCAACAAGTAAAAGTATTTGGCGAAATTTCAAAAGGGATTTCAGCACCTTATAACACTATTTTCAATGTAGCTTCTTTGACGAAACCTGTAACTGCAATAGTTGTATTACAATTAGTGAGTTTAGGAAAATGGGAATTAGACGAACCGCTTTACAAATATTGGATAGACCCGGATATTGCCAACGATCCGAGAACTAAGAAGCTCACAACAAGAATTATTTTGAGTCACCAAACAGGTTTTCCAAATTGGCGTTGGATGAATGAAACCAAGAAACTCAACTTTCAATTTGATCCGGGAACGAACTATCAATATTCGGGAGAAGGAATGGAATATTTACGAAAAGCATTAGAAAAGAAGTTTAATAAATCCTTGCAGCAATTAGCGAATGAACTTATTTTTCAACCTTTGAAAATGAACGATACAAAGTATGTCTGGGACAAAAATGTAGATACCACAAGATTGGCAACAGGTTATGATAAAGATGGAACAGCGTACGAAACTGTAAAGAACGAAACACCCAATGCCGCAGATGATTTGTTGACAACTGTTGAAGATTATGGCAAATTTTTGGTAAGTGTTATCAATGGTGATGGTTTATCAAAAAAGGTGTTTGAAGAAATGACAATTAAACAAGTAGCAAGTACAAAAGGAAAACATTTTGGTTTAGGATTTGAAATCTATGATTTAGATAATGAAGAAACGGCTTTGTCTCACGGCGGTGCTGATAATGGTGTTCAAACGCTATTTGTTATCCTTCCCAAAACAAAGAATGGTCTTTTGATTTTTACAAACTCAGACACAGGTGTAAGTGTTTATGAAACGTTACTAAAACATTATTTAGGAGACAACGGACAAAAAATAGTTGACATTGAGACGAAATAAAGTTCTTTTTATACAACGCCTTCAAGTCCGATAAAGCCATACAAAATGGTAGCGGTAATTTAAGAACAGAACTTGCTTATGAACCTAAAACTTTTGACAAAATCAATTTTCTTGATTTTAATTTTTGCTGGAAATTCTATTTTTGCTCAAACCAAATACCAAAAAGATTTTATTGAATTTTGGACAGACATCCATAATCATTATGCGTATTTCGAAGAACAAAAAATAGATTGGGACAAAGTCAGAGAAATATATGAACCCCGAGTTGAAAAAATTTCAAACGATTATGAATTTATCGAATTTTTAGAAACCGTTTTAAACGAACTCTATAACGGACATTCGTCTTTAAACACCAATCTGAATACTTCAAACAGACTAATTCCTTCAGGTTCCGACTTGTATGTTGAAAAATTAGGCAATAAATTTTATATCAAAGATTTACGGAAAGGTTTTGGAGCGGATTTATCAGGATTGAAAATCGGAATGGAAGTAAAACGTTTTAACGGTAAATCGATTGAAGAACAATTGAGAAAATTTCTTCCAAAATTTACTGACAATATCAATCAGAAAATGTATCAATATGCTCTTGATATGCTTTTTGCAGGAACACACAACACTAAAAGAGAAATTTCAGTAATAGAAAATGGAAAAGAAAAAATCTATGTTCCTGTTACGTATGCCAATAGTGAAGAATTGCTCTATAGCAAGGCATTGAATGCGAATACAGCTTACATCAAAATCAATAATTCTTTAGGAAATAATAATCTGATTGCAGAATTTGACAGAACATTGGACAGCTTGTTTGAGTTCAAGAACTTAATCATTGATTTAACGGAAACTCCCGGAGGAGGAAATACAACGGTTGCCAGAGCGATAATGGGAAGATTCGTAAATCAACTTTTGCCCTATCAAATTCACGAATTTGACGAAAAACAATATACAACCAAAAGACACTGGCATGAATATGTAACGCCAAGAAATGAATTTTATAAAGGCAACCTTTATATATTGGTCGGACGTTGGACTGGGAGTATGGGAGAAGGTATAGCCATTGGTTTTGATGGAATGAAACGAGCTAAAATTATTGGAACTGAAATGGCAGGACTGATTGGTGCTATTTCTAATTTTCAACTTACCGAAACCAAAATTGGATTTCAATTTCCGACAGAAAGATTGTATCATATTAACGGAATACCGAGAGAAAATTTTTTACCTGAAATCTTAACTCAAAACAGTGAACAAACTATACAGAAGGCTAAAGAAATCAAATAAAAATAACGGCTCCATACCAACATTTAAATAAATAGGAGATTTATCTCTCTTTTTTATTATTTCTTTTTTCTATATTTTAGTAAATAGTAAAGACTGTTTTTTTTAAAAGATTGAGCTTAGACATTCTCATTGGTCAAATACAGTAGGTTAATAAAATCCACCTAAACAGGTATATATGAACGTTGTTTTAGAAACGAATCGACTTTTAGTAAGAGAACTGCATCCTGATGATGCAGAAAACTTTTATCTTTTAAATCTAAATCCCAACGTCATAAAATATACGGGTAATACTGCCTTTAAAAACATTGAAGAAGCACGAATATTTTTAGAAAATTACCAGGATTATAAACGGAATGGTTATGGAAGATGGGCCGTAATAAAAAAAAACAAACAAATTTATTGGTTGGTGCGGATTGAAATTTGATGAAATAAAAAAGGAAACGGATATTGGATTTCGCTTTTTTGAAGAAGAGTGGCATAAAGGTTATGCAACAGAAAGTGCAATGGCTTGTGTAGAACACGGGTTTGAAAAACTTCATCTGAAACGTATAATAGGCAGGGCTATGAAAGAAAACATGGCTTCCATAAAAGTTCTCGAAAAAATTGGACTTGAATATATAGAAGATACTGATTTTGATGGAAAAGAAGCTGTACTTTATAAAATAGAACATAATAAATTTTAATGCATAACCACATAGAATAAATTCGCATGAACAAAATCATACTATTCCTATTTTTAGCTTCAACATTGCTGTTACAAAGCTGTGCATCATTTGATAAGAACGTAATGAATCCCTATAAATTGGATAAAAGTAATGTAGAGGAACTAAACGGCCTATTCGAAATAATTCAGATAGATTATGATTCGGTTTATAAAAGTACAATAAAAATTTGTGGGTTAGGAATAACTTTTATAAACAAATTGATCGAAAACTTCTTAAAGATACTTTACATCTTGACAGTTTAAAAAGTTATAAATTTGGATTAGAGATCATAAAAGAAATAAAATTAAAGTAAGTTATATTGAGAATGATACTGTTTTTAGAGAAAGAATCCTGAAAACGAAATTAAAAAAAGATGGTTATTTATATCTGAAAAACAAGAATACAAAATGTATACTTGTGCCTTTTATCGCGGGAGCTCTTGATGTTAATAGAATAAGATTAGGCAAAAACATAAATGGAAATCTTATTTTTGATTATTCCAATAACAGGTCAGGTGCCTTTTTGTTAATTATTATTTTTTAGATAGCCGAACAAGAAAAAATAGGCTTGAATATAAAAAAATCCAGTAAAACAGAGTAGAACAGCAGTTGGTTTGGATGACGGATTCACCCTAACTTTAAGATTTTTACCATGCATCAAGCAAAAAAGCCATTCTATGATTTTTTATTAAACCTGATTTAAATTCTATATACAATAATTATGATGCAGATAATAAAGCTAACGCAACTGAACGAGACGCAAAAAGAGCAGATTTTCGAGTTGTAAAGGCAGAGCTTTTTCCACAGAAATCAGAGCTTTAGGATCGGTTTTCCCTACTCTATTACAGTTATGTCTTTGGGGGTAAGCTGAGTATGTAGCGCTGTGGTTTAAGGAAATCGGTCACGAAGATTATTTTTACTGGTACGTAACAGCCTGTATTTTTGCCTCTTTACTCGTGTATTTCTTTATGAAAGATACCCGAAAAAACTCTACTTTTAATTCTAAATTTTTGGGGAAAAAGATAAAAAAAATGCTAATCGTTTGATTTGCATTTTTTATCTCCAATTTATATTAGCTTTCATATAAGCTTCAATCGGTGCACATGAGCAAACGAGATTTCTATCTCAAACGCATCATCTACAGTCGTATGAAGGCCAGAATTTATTTTCAGCAATATATTCTAAAGGATAAGCCGCCTGTTGACGGGAATAAGGTTGTTCCCAGTTTTCTGCGTTAACATTGCCAATGTATGTGGTGCATTTTTCAATACATTGTTGGTATCCTCTGCTGTAACGTTTCAATTTCTTTTCTGATTGAAATAGGGCATCACAAAAGCGATCAATCTCTGCCACATCTTCAGATTCTGTAGCTCAATCATCAAAGTTCTGCTACCGGGAACGATACCGTTGGTGCATGGAAACCATAAT
>NZ_JAUFQU010000082.1:0-15943 GCF_030409925.1 Paenimyroides ceti | reverse complement strand
TATTTTTCTTTTAAAATATTATTATGATAAATTTTCAACTTACAGAGCAATTGAAGACAAATGGGTTTAGTATTAATACACTCAAAAAATCATTAGCTTTAATGGAGGTAAAAGAATTTTAATACACTTGACTATTATTGCATTTATATTGTTTTTGATTATGCAATCATTACTGTTGAAGGAATAGAATATGAAATAAAAGGTCCGAATATAGTGTATATTGGTCCGCATAATAATATTACCTATCAGGAAAACACTGAAGAAGAAAACACTTATTTAATTGCATTTTCTGCTTCATTTTATGAAAGGTCAGCTAAAGACAGCATGTTTCTTAACTCAGAATTATTTTACAATCTCACAGAAGATATTTTCATATCTCCTACCCGGAAACCCGAACATGATATAAAAAGATTTGCTATTGAACGACTTGAACTGTATCAGGATAAAGATAGCGGACTATATAATTCTATTGCACACAATACTATTGAAGCTTTGATTTTGGATGGCTTTTTAAATATTGGAGATAACAGTCTTGAAGCTACTCGCGGTAACTTTGAAAATATTGACATCGTTAACAGATTCCGTGTTATGCTTCACACCAATTACAAACAACACAAAATTGTGAAGTATTATGCTGATAAATTAAATATAAACACCCAGAAGATTAACTGAAATGACTGAGCAAGTTTTAGGTAAAACTCCTAAACAAATAATAACTGAACGTTTATTACAAGAAAGCATCAGGCTTTTAAAACATTCAAAGGTGAGCATCGGCGAAATATCATTCGAATTGGATTTTAATGACGAAGGAAATTTTGGGCATTTTATTAAAAAGCATACTGGTAAGACTCCAAAAGAAATAAGGAATCAGTCGATAATTGAAAAAGCTCTCAATTGATATCATAAAAAATACCGCTATGATTGCGGTATTTCTTTTTCTGTAATGCTTCTTAATCTTCTTTTGAAGCTTTAAAATTGATATTATTATAAGCTGATTTAGATAGAGTTTCGTCAGCCTCTTTTTCTTCATTCAGAGTTTCCACAAGAAGCTTGGCTACTTTGGTTTCTCCTAATGTTTTTGCAAAGTCAGCCAAAGTACCAAAGAAGGCAATTTCATAATGCTTACTTTTTTGAGACGCTGAAATGATTACCGCATTTCTTACCGGTCCTGTATCAGTACTATTTTTAAACTAAGTTTCATAAATAAATGAAACATCCGATTACCTCTTCGATTATAAACAACCTATTTCGTTAGTATTATGGTACAAAATCTATTAACCAATCCTAACCAATAGAAATGCAACTTTTTGAGCCTGTTTTAATTTGACTAAATACTTCATCAAATTTGTTTATAATTACTGAAAGAGCATTCTGACCTATCAATTGACATTTGAATATTCGAAAGTATTTATTCAATACAACCAAAGCTATTGATAAAGAAGAACATTTCACGTAATATATGCTTGTAAAGCATAACCCTTTTTAAATGCTAAAGAAATGCAAAAGCCTGTTATATAATTGATCGTTAACTTTCAAATGATTATATTTAAGTGTTAAAAATGCTTAAAAAATTTATTAACATTTAAAATCTATTATATGGCAATTAAAGAACAGTTATTAAAATTAGCAAAGGAGAAAAACAAAGCATGTGTAACTATTTCTTTTTAATACACACAGAACGATTCCTGATAATCTTCAGGATGAAATCCGATTAAAAAACTATATAAAAGAAGCTGAACAAAGACTTGAATCTGAATTTAACAAAAAAGAAATCGCTTCTCTTTTGTCAAACTTAGAGAAAGTAAAAAGTGGTTTTGAAGTCGATAAAAATATTGAAAGTATTCATATTTTTATTTCCAATGATACCCTTGAAATTATCCGATCAAACTGGCCGGTAACGAATGAGGGGGTACTCATTGATGAGACATTCGCCATACGCTCTCTTATCAAAAACTATAATCGTGAAGAAGAATACTATATTCTGTTTCTTACACAAAAGAATGTGCATTTATATTTAGCGAATAATGATGTACTCATACGAGAAATAGAAACAGATGATTTCCCGTTTAATGAAGAAAAGTACAACCTTATCCATTTAAACAAAAAAAGCGAACAGTAATGAACATCTTGTAAAGGAGTTTTTTAATATTGTTGATAAAGCCGTTATTGCTGAAATTGGATCTTCTTAATCTCAGATGTGTTGTTGCGACCACACATGATAATTTCAATACTTTAAAATTGGTTGCCGACCGGCCTAATTTATACTCCGGACATTTTTCCCTGAATTTCAACAGTTTTACAAAGAAAGACCTGAGTCATGGAGCGTGGGAGATTGTTACCGACTTACAGAAAAAAGAACGCAGTGAACTTATTGAAAAAATGAATCAGGCGGTTTCAAAAGGTGAAGTTCTGACGGATCTTCAGGAAATTTATCAGGCTGCTCTTGATGGAAATGCAGACTTACTTATTGTCCATCAAAATTTCACACAACCTGTAAAAATGAAAGATGAACGCACCTTTGATCTCGCAGAAAATGCCTCTGAAACAGGTGTGATAGATGATATTACAAGTACTATTGCATGGGAAGTAATCAATAAAAACGGTAAAGCAATATTTACCAGTCAGGATGAAATAAAAAATCTCGGGAACATAGCGCTCAAAACCCGTTATTAAATACCAAAAAGGTTCGATTTATATCGAACCTTTTTGTTTTAATAATAGCCTGGCCTGTTCCAAATCTTCACGCGTATCTATTCCTATGCTCGTATGATTTGTTTCCGCCATTTTGATTCGTTTTCCAAATTCAAGGTATCGCAGCTGTTCCAGTTTTTCTGAAGCTTCAAGTGTTTTCATCGGCAGATTTGAAAAATCAATAAGTGCCTGTTTTCGATAAGCATACACCCCTACATGTTGAAAATAACGAACACCAACATTGATATCCCTCGGATACGGTATCACTGAACGCGAAAATAAAGTGCAAAATTATTTTGATCTACGACTACTTTTACATTATTCGGATTTTCTATTGCGGCCTGATCTGAAATTTCAAACATTAAAGAGGCTAAGTCTACAGTATGGTTTCTATCTTCATTAAAGATATTAATAAGACTTTCTATATTACTCTTGTTTATAAAAGGCTCATCGCCCTGAACATTAATCACAATATCACATGTAATATTTTCTATGGCTTCAGCAATACGATCACTTCCGCTTTCATGTTCTTTAATGCTCATTACAGCTTTACCTCCATTGTTTACGATCTCATTAAAAATAAGATCAGAATCTGTGACAACAAAAACATCATCAAATAATTGTGTGCCAAGAGCTGCCTCGTAGGTTCTTAAAATTACTGTTTTACCACCAAGATCCTGCATCAGTTTAGCAGGAAAACGCGTAGATGCGTATCGTGCCGGTATTACTGCTATTACTTTCATGTTTCTATATATTATTCCTGAAAAAAAACTATTTAAAACCAATAAGGTATAATTTTTCTTTTGCACGTGTCATTGCTGTGTAGAGCCATCGGATATATTCTTTGGAAATGCCATCTGGTAATTATGGCTGTTCTATAAAATACGGTATTCCACTGTCCCCCCTGAGATTTATGACAGGTTACCGCATAAGCAAATTTAATCTGTAAAGCGTTAAAATATTCATTTTCTTTTACTTTTTGCATTTTTTTATAAGCTGTTCGCTCATCTTCATAATCCAATAATACTTCCTGATACAATTTATTGGTTTCGTCGTAAGACAGAGAAGCAGATTCCGATTCTAAAGTACTCAGAAATACAATCGTATCAAATGGCTGAAGTGCCGGATAATCGATCATACGGACTTTTACCGAAGCAAATCTAAACCCGTATAATTCTACTATTTTATAAATCTGTAGAATTTCCATGATATCTCCATTTGCAATAAAGTCGGTAACAGTCTGGTTGTCTTTGAGCCAAAAATAATTATTCTTTACAACCATAACCATATCACCAACTGATATTTCACTTTCTTTATCTAATATTTTATAGCGGATCTGCTGATTGTACTGGTTGGCTCTTTTATTGGAACGAACTATGAAAACCGTTTCTTCTACTCCATGGTTACTGTAGGCATCCTGAATAGCGTCCAGTATCTCATACCCATCCTGCAGAGGAACGATATCATTAAATGGTTTTACATCAAACTGAAAAGTATCTAAAAAATAAGAATCTAAAAGTTCTCTTAACTCAGTAGCATTATATAAGATACCGGAATCTAACTCCTGGCGCATTACTTCATCCAACTCAATATGAGTAACTTCCATCTGATAATTGAGAGAAAGTGTATCAGTATTGAGCGCCGGACTTACTTCCTGATGCACGGGTGGTAACTGTGCCGTATCTCCTACTAAAATCAATTTACAATTTTGTCCTGAATAGACATAATACAATAAATCATCCAATAACGAACCATTAGTGTACATATTAGTATCTGTACTCACATCAGAAATCATGGAAGCTTCATCGACGATAAAAATGGTTTTTTAAATTTATTAGCTTGCATGGTAAATGCCATTCCAGTATTCTTATCTTTTTTAGGATAATTAAATACGCTTGTGTATGGTATATGCCGGTTGACTGGAGTAGTTAGCAATAACCTTAGCAGCTCTACCGGTTGGTGCCAGCATTACATATTTTTTATTGATGTGACGAAGCTGATTAATAAGAGTAGAAATCAATGTCGTTTTACCAGTACCTGCATATCCTTTTAAAACAAATATTTCATCTTGCTGATCATTTGTAACAAACTGGACTACCTTTTGTAAGAAAATATCCTGTTTCAAAGTAGTCTCAAAAGGGAATTTACTTTTAACCAAATGATAAAATTCTGAAGGAGTCATCAATGTAATTCTTTTAATAAATTAAGTTATCAAAGATAAGATGTTTTTAAATCAGAATAAGATTTGTGGAAGGTTTTAAAAACTTTAAAATAACAGTAAGTCTTTTTAAGATAAAAAATAATAAAACACTCATAAACAATAGATTAAACTCTTTTTTATTTTGATCTGAAACTCAATGTGTCTATAATGGCTCCTAAAATATTGAATAAGAATTATTTTTTTAACAATTAAAATCAATATAGAAAAATATAATACAAAATAAAAAACATCAAAAACTCATTTAAATCTTAAATAAAATAGTTATGAGTAGTACTGTTAAACTAATGCTTAAAACATCTCAATACAACAAATTGAACTTTCTTTTTTCTAAATTTGGGAAATCATTTTCAATTAAAAGACGAAAAAATGGAGAGAAACAACATTTTATTTAACAGAGAAGTACTGTCATTTTTATTGGGTACTTCTTCGATTTTTACATTTTCCAACACCTTATATGCAAACAAATTACCCGGAAATTTCAACAGTACACATCAGATAATTTCAGACAACAAACTACCTAAAGTAGTAGTATTGAATACATACGGTTTTTTGTCTCAGAGTTAGAAAACTATTCCATTCCTACCACCGAATTAACAGGAAGTTTCAACGAATGGTTTTCATTAGATGCTAAGCATACTTTTGAACTCGTTAAAGAGTATACAGATGCATTAGGTATTAATCATCAAAGCTATCAGCATCTTTTTGATGGTCATAAAATAGATGGAGAATTCATTCTGGTACATTCAAAAAATAATATCGTTCAGGTAGTAAACGGACAAATCAGTCAATTTAAAGAATTAAATACAACTGCCTCTGTTACTGATGAAGATGCCATTGCAGCTTCAGTAAGACATTTTGGTATTGAAAATGCTACCATCAATGCTGTAGAAAATGTCATTGCAAAAATACCTGTAGAAGGAAATGCGCAATTGGTTTTCATAAAAAAAATAACCCTTTCTTCTGCCTTTCCACTTAAAAGTATGGTATTATATATTGACGCGCAGTCTGGTGCTGTCATTAATGAATATAGTAAAATCAAACACGCAGATGTACAGGGAACAGGAACTACATATTACAGAAATACACAGCCGATTACAGTTGACAGTTACAACGGACAATACCGATTAAAGGATACCGGACGTAACATTCATACCTTAAACGGAACAAACATTAACGGAATAAACAATGGAGTCTTTACAGGAACTTCAGAATACACGAGTTCTTCAACTACTTTTAACTCAGTTTCCGCAAGACCGGCTGTAGAGGTTCATTGGGGAATGGGTAAAACGTATGATTATTATAAAAACATACACAACAGAAACAGTTTTGACGGTAATGGTGCTATCGTAAGAAATTACTATAATGCAGGAGCAATTATGGGTACAGATTCTAATGCAGGAGCAATCGATCAGCCGGACTTTATTGTAGGAATGGTTTATGGAAGCGGTGAAGCTGGTTTTATGACTCCGGTAGTAGGATTAGATGTTGCCGGACATGAATATTTCTCACTTAGTAATTTCAAGAAGTGATAATGGAGATTTGACCTATCAGGGTGAATCAGGTGCATTAAATGAAAGTTTTGCTGATATATTTGGAACAGCTATTGAATTTTACACCAATTTATCGCCAAACTGGACTGTAGGTGAAGATGTGTTTACACCATCTCCAGGGTATATGAGAAGTATGTCTGCTCCAAAATCAGGAAGTGCAATGTATGGGCTGCAACAGCCAGACACCTATAAGGGAACATACTGGGCATCAACAACCTCACCGGTAGATGATGGTGGTGTGCATATCAATAGTGGTGTAGGAAATCACTGGTTCTATTTACTTAGCGTAGGTGGTTCAGGAACCAATGATATTAATAATCAATATAATGTAACTGGTATTAGCATACAAAAAGCAGAAAAAATTGCTTACAGAACCCTTAATATGCTGACTCCAAACGCACAATATATCGATGCTTATAATGCATCAAGAATTGCTGCTGCTGATTTATACG
Organism: Paenimyroides ceti; assembly: GCF_030409925.1. NCBI lineage: Bacteria > Pseudomonadati > Bacteroidota > Flavobacteriia > Flavobacteriales > Flavobacteriaceae > Paenimyroides > Paenimyroides ceti. The sequence continues at coordinate 9,029 of NZ_JAUFQU010000082.1, read as the reverse complement.
GCGCTAATTCAAATGAATTAAAACAAGTAGGCGAAGCATGGTGGGCAGTGGGTATTGGTGACAGAAGTGCAGCTGTAAGTGAAAATGAATTCAACAATAACATTTCTGTATATCCAAATCCAACAATTGATAAAATCTTTACTATAAATGTCGGTTTATCTGAAGCTACTACTTTTGAAATTTATAATATCTTAGGTAAAAAAATAAGAAATTCAGTTAGTCTGGAAGAAGGACAAAATACCATCAATGTATCAGAGGTACAGGCAGGTATCTACCTTCTGAAATTCAATGTAAACGGAAAATCTTTTTCTAAAAAACTAATCATCAAATAATTATTCGATTGATTTACTTATCTGAAAGCCGGTTTAATGCCGGCTTTTATCATAAATAAGAAATGTGTCTTTTTAATGTTAATCAATAAAAGCGTACATTTGCTGAAATTGTTTAGGCATGAATACCCAGCTATATAATCGATTGATCATTAAAGTTTCTTTAAATGAATTTTCATTTGGAATCAAGAATAAATTAAACAATGAAATCTCTCATTTAAAAAGTATCAGTCTCAATCAACTGGCACCCCTGGAAAACCAGTTAGAAGTTATTTTCAGCAAAAATGAGCTCCTACAGGTTTCTTACGATGATATATTGGTTTTGCATGACAATTCCCTAAATACATTTGTCCCAAGTGCTTTATTTGACGCAGATAATCTGGGGAGTTATTTACAATATAACGTAAAGATATTTCCTACAGATTATTTTGATTATGATGAAATTTCTTCTCATCAATTACAGAATATTTACATTCCTTATGTACAATTCAATAATTTTTTTATTGACCAATTCGGAGGTTTTACTTTCAAAAATGTAAACACAGCCTTCCTAGAATATATTTTACAAACCGATTTCCCTTCAGGAGTTTCTTCTGTTTACAGTTGTATTTCAGAACATCATTTTGAAGTAATTGTGATGAAAGGAAACGAGTTTATCTTTTTTAATAGTTTTGAATACCAAACTGCACAGGATTTTATATACTATATTCTGTTTGTTTTTGAACAGCTTAAGCTCGACACTCATCAGCATACTTTACATCTTTTCGGACAAATTGATAGCGGATCAGAATTATTCACTTTGGCATATACCTATATAAAAAATATTGTTGTATACGATCATAAAACACAGGCGAGTGTCTTTAACATTACAGAAGATGAGCTCAAAAAACACTTTATTTTATTAAACTCATGAGAATAATTTCCGGAAAATATAAAGGCCGCAGAATTACTGCACCCAAAAAACTACCTGTACGTCCAACAACAGATTTGAGTAAAGAATCTTTATTCAATATATTAAACCACCATTTCAACTTTTCAGAATTGACTATTCTTGACCTATTTTCAGGAACTGGAAACATCAGTTATGAATTTGCTTCCAGAGGTTCAGAAGAAATTACATCGGTTGATACTGATTTTGGCTGTGTCAACTTTATCAAACAAACGGCTAAAGAATTTGATATGAACATCAACCCTGTTAAATCTGATGTTTATAAATTTCTTGAAAAAGCAAAAACTTCTTATGATGATTATTTTTGCCGATCCGCCGTATGATTTTTCTCAGGAGCAATTTGAAAAAATTGCAGAACTTGTTTTTCAAAATGACTTACTAAATGAGGAAGGAATGCTGATTATAGAACATTCACCACAGACAAAACTCGAACATCTGCCCTATTTTTCATCCAGTAGAAAATACGGTTCTTCTATTTTTTCATTTTTTGAATTTACTGAAGAAGAAGATACAAATGAAGAGGAATAAAAATAGTAGACCTGTAAGCCGGGTTCTGTAAAATAATTCATACGAAAAATTCCCCTTATCATTTATCTACACTCCCGATTACCCGGGAGTTCTATCTGCCTACCCTCTGACTTGAGCGAGCAGCTCTCAAACATCAGTTTACATGGCATTTCACCGTATAGAGTTTACCTGGTTTCACTACAGCCGAACTGTACATACTTTCTGTTGCACTTGTCCTCATCTTCCGACGGACGGGTGTTACCCGCTATACTGCTCTGTGGTGCCCGGACTTTCCTCTGATCTAAAACCAGCGATAAGGCGGTCTACTATGAGCGCAAAGTTAGGTAAATAAAAGTAATCAAGCCCCTAAAATTAATATAAAAAGACCTCAAAAATTCACTAAATTTGTTTACAAATTAATGTTTCTATGAGTTTTATAAAACAACAGAATCCTCTTCTTATTATGACGGTTTGGAGAAAATGACAATAGGCGAATTATTGTCAAACATCAACCGGGAAGATCAGACCGTACCTTTGGCTGTAGAGAAAGTGATTCCACAAATCGAACGTCTTACTGAGCAGGTAATCAATCAGCTTCGTAGCGGAGGACGTCTTTTTTATATAGGAGCAGGAACTTCCGGTAGACTGGGGATTGTAGATGCCTCTGAATGCCCGCCTACTTTTGGAGTTCCTTTTGATTTAGTAAACGGACTTATAGCAGGTGGCGATCAGGCCATCCGAAAAGCAGTGGAAAATGCAGAGGATAATACCGCACAAGCACAGACAGATTTAGAAAACCATCATATCACTTCCAAAGATTTTGTAATCGGTATAGCAGCATCCGGAACTACACCTTACGTCTTGGGTGGACTTGAATTCTGTAAAAAGCAACAAATTCCTACCGGATGTATTGTATGTAATGCAGGGAGTCCGATTGCTATTACAGCTGATTTTCCGGTTGAAGTAATTGTAGGTCCCGAATTTTGTAACCGGGAGCTCACGCATGAAAGCAGGGACAGCACAAAAACTAATCCTCAATATGATTTCTACCGCTACCATGATTCAGCTTGGTCATGTAAAAGGAAACAAAATGGTAGATATGAAACTATCTAATGACAAATTAGTAAACAGAGCCATCAAAATGGTACAACAAGAGCTAAAAGTTGATTTTACAACAGCAGAACAATTAATAACCTCATACGGAAATGTCCGTAATGCCATTGATAAATACAACAGTCATGACAACAAATAATACCAACAGATCAAAATTATTCAAAGGCCTGCAAAAAATGGTTTTGCCATTCCGTTAATGTTTGTTGGCCCGGTAATCATCAATTCTTCTTTCAAGAATTCAGAACACCCACTTTACTACCCGGTATTAATTTTAGGAATTCTGATTTGTTTGTTTTCCATGTTCTTTTTCTTTAAAGGACTTACTACTTGGTAAGTGGATTTTTTAACGACCCTAATACGAATAAATAATGAAAAAGTTTTTACTATTACCTGTAGCTATAGTATTGGTTTCCTGTTACAATCAGGAAAAAAAATGTCAGGATTTCAGAACCGGTACTTTTGTTTTTGAACAGGAGATTGAAGGTGTAAAACATACTTCAACTTTTATCAGAAAAGAAAATATTGAGATAGAAACCTATAATGGAAAAAACAGACACGGCTTCTATACGATGGGTAAATGATTGCGAATATGTATTACAAAAATTACATCCGAAAAACCGTGCAGAGCAAAAAGGAGTTTCTATGAGAATATTGACCACTAAAGACAATGAGTATACCTTTGAGTATGGCATTGTAGGCGATGTAAACAAACAAAAAGGCACTATCAAAAAAATTGACTAATATCTGACCTATGGAAGCTTTATTAACGGCTGATGCTCTGATTGCATTTTTGACTCTCACCTTTCTTGAAATTATTTTAGGAATAGACAATATCATTTTCATTTCTATTGTTACAGGAAAATTACCGAAGAACAAAGAAAAAAAGCAACCAGAATAGGTTTATTCCTGGCCATGTTTATGAGAATTGCCATGTTATTCGGAATTTCATTCCTTATTGCTATGAAAGCGCCCTGGTTTAGTGTTGACTGGAGCTGGTTTAAAGCTGATTTCAATGGACAAGCAATAATATTACTTGCCGGAGGAATTTTTCTGATTTATAAATCCACCAAAGAAATTCATGAAAAAGTCAACCATATTGACCATGTTACAGAATCTACCAATGCTAAAAAGACAGCGGTAAAATCATTTAGCTCCATCATCATGCAAATCTTATTGATTGATTTGATTTTTCTGTAGACAGTATTCTTACTGCCGTAGGTATGACCAATGGTATTGAAGGAGCTCTTTATATCATGATTGCTGCTGTAATCATATCGGTTGGAGTTATGATGCTATTTGCGGTTCCTGTAGGAAACTTTGTAAATAAAAATCCTTCCATACAAATTCTTGCACTTTCTTTTCTTATCCTGATCGGGTTTATGCTTACTACAGAAAGTATGCATCTCTCCGGGGCTGAATTAGCAGGACAGAAAGTAGGAGCTGTACCTAAAGGGTATCTCTATTTTGCCATTGCATTTTCATTGGCGGTAGAGTTTTTAAATATGAAAATGCGGAAAAAAAGCAACTAAAACACATTCTTTTTTACAGAGAAATTCGTAACTTTAATAGAACATTAAAAAATTTAATTATGAAAAAATTTGTACTATGTTTTTTTGCAGTTCTTGGCTTTTCAAGCCTACAGGCGCAGGAAGTAAAATCTGAAATTGAAATTGTTGATACTGTGAGAACAGTGGTGATGACAATTAATGCGGATCGTTTTAACGATCTGAAAGATTTTGACTGGAGAGGTAATCTTACATCTGTATTTAAAGATGTACCGGATAATGCTGTTATTGGTATCAGAATTAATATTGGTGATAAGCAATTAACAGACGATTCTTCAACATTGGCCAATAAAATGTCATTGTACAAACAAGACTATGCAAAAAACAAAGAAACATTGTTGAGAAATGTGGTAAGAATGGTACAGTCTTTTGTAGATGATGACCAAAAAGGACACAACATGTCAAATTATACCGAAAAAATAAATATCTTTACAGAAAGTAGTCTTCTTTAAAGACTACTTTTTTTAGCTCTAATTGTCAAGGAATTATGTCAGAAAGAATAAGAGAGAAATTAAAAATACTTGCCGATGCGGCAAAATATGATGTTTCCTGCTCATCAAGCGGAAGCAACCGAAAAAATTACTAAAGACGGTGTTGGAGATACCGGTGCAGGAATTTGTCATACCTATACTGAGGATGGCAGATGCGTTTCTCTGCTTAAAATACTTTTGACCAATGTATGCATTTTTGACTGTGCTTTTTGTGTTTCACGCAGAAGTAATGATGTACAAAGAGCAGCTTTTACAGTAGATGAAGTTGTAGAATTAACCATGAACTTTTATCGCAGAAAATTATATAGAAGGTTTATTTTTAAGTTCCGGTATTTTTAAAAATGCAGATTATACTATGGAGCGTATGGTAAGGATTGCTAAAAAGCTTCGTCTTGAGCAGCGCTACAATGGGTATATCCATTTAAAAACAATCCCGGAGCAAGTGAAGAACTGATAAAAGAAGCCGGTCTGTATGCTGACAGAATGAGCATTAATTTAGAAATGCCTACTGAAACAGGCCTGAAGCTGCTCGCACCGGAAAAATCACATGAAGAAGTAAAAAGAGATTTAGGTGTAGTCAGAGATAACCTTGTAAAATTTAATAACGAACGCAGTATCATAAAAAGCACACCCAAATTTGTTCCTGCAGGTCAGAGTACACAAATGGTAATCGGAGCTTCAGATGAATCCGATAAAGACATCATGTATACTGCCCGTAATTATTACAAAGAATTTCAACTCAAAAGGGTTTATTACTCCGGATACATCCCGATATCAGAAGATAGCCGTATGCCTGTTATCGGTACACAGCCACCATTATTACGTGAAAACAGGCTGTATCAGACAGATTGGCTCATGCGCTTTTACGGTTTTGAAGTTCAGGAAATCCTAAATGATGAAAATCCGAATCTCGACATACAGGTAGATCCCAAACTGAGCTGGGCATTACGAAATCCGCAGTATTTTCCTGTAGATATTAATACCGCTGATTATAAAATGATTTTAAGAATTCCAGGAATCGGCGTTAAATCAGCTAAGAAGATAGTTCAGGCACGCCAATTTGGAAGAATACATGAATATCAACTCAAAAATTTAGGAGTAGCCTTTAACCGGGCAAAATATTTATGCGCTGTTCTGACAGCAGGTTTCAGCTAAACGATCCGGAGCCTATGTATATTAAAAAAAGGATTCTTGAAAAAAGCCAGTCCAAATACCTGAAAAATAATCCTGATCAGTTAAGCCTTTTATTTTAATGAAGATTTACGTTTTTGACGGAAGTTTTACAGGTCTTATGTGCTGTATTTTTGAACGGTTTGAAATGAAAGACTCACAAGTAGAAATTGTATCTTCAATCTATCATCAACCGTCTGCTTTTGATGAAAGCAGTACTATTTTTTCAGATGAAGAAAAAGCAAAGCGGGTTTTAAAGGCTTAAACAAACAATTGAACAAAACATTCATAAATAGCTTATACAAAGCGTACTTATCTGAAAAACCTGTGGCTTTTCAACACATTTTCAATGCGGCTGTTTTTGCTTTTACAGCCAAAACCGATATCTCTGGAGACTATGGAAATTTTGATGTTATGGGCGTTTCAAAAATTGCTAAAAATGTATCGCGTGAGAAACATCGGATGGAAGCTTTTATCCGTTTTAAAAAAGCCCAAAACGGACTATTTTATACTGTTATAAAACCTGATTTTAATGTACTCCCTCTAATTCAGCATCATTTTAAAAACCGTTATGCAGATCAGCAATGGCTTATATATGACGAACAAAGAAAATACGGAATCTTTTATGACGGTATTCAGGTACATGAAATTGAGCTTATGCCACAGGAGATCAACAGTCTTCTACCAGCATTGGAAGTAGCTGATGAAAAAGAATCCCTTTTTGATCAACTCTGGAAAGATTATTTTAAAAGTACCAATATTACAGAACGTAAAAACATGAAATTGCACATCCAACATGTACCAAAACGGTATTGGAAATATTTAAATGAAAAACAATAACTCAACGGTTTATATAGCGATCCGTAATAAAATCAATATCCTTTATAGATTTTCGTGCCCAGTCTATTCTTTTTTCAATTTTTTCCTCTTCTGATAATTGCCATGCAATATCTGAACGTCTCAAACGATTTGTAAGATCCTGAATGATGATAGCAGCTGACACTGATATATTAAGACTTTCCGTAAATCCTACCATCGGAATTTTTTATAAAAGTATCTGCCTGCTTCATAATATCTTCTGATAACCCTAAGCGTTCCGTTCCAAAAAACAAAGCAGAAGTTTGGTAATATCAAATCTTCTAAAAAATGTGCATCGGTATGAGGAGTTGTAGCTACATCTGATAGCCTTTTTTTCTTAGTTCATCTACACAGGACTGATTAGAATTATACCTGTGAATATTACCCATTTCTCAGCTCCTAATTGCAATCTCTTTATCAATTGTTTTTCCATATTTTTGTTCAATCACATGTAATTCCTGTATTCCGAAGACCTCACAACTGCGCATCACAGCGCTGGTATTGTGCAACTGAAAGATATCTTCTACTGCAATGGTAAAATGTTTGGTTCTGTTTTGCAAAACCTGTAAGAAATTATTTTTACGATTCTCGGTAAGAATATTTTCCAAATAATTCAAATAATTAATATCTTTAAAAAGATGGGAAGGTATATTAGGATTCATGTAAGGCGTAATTATTATTATGCAAAGATACTATTACTTACAAAAAAAGAAAAATAATGAAAAAATTGGTTGTGTTGTCCGGTGCCGGCATAAGTGCAGAAAGCGGTATTAAAACATTCAGAGATTCAGACGGATTATGGGAAGGACATGATATAACAGAAGTTGCCACTCCTGAGGGTTTTGCGAGAAACCCGAAGCTTGTATTAGATTTTTATAACTTACGGAGAAAACAGTTACAGGAAGTCCAACCTAATACTGCTCACAAGACCATTTCCGGAAATTTTCCATAAAAGGCTGTTTTGCCCTTCCTGAGCTTTTGCATTATAGCTCAGTAGTTGTACTAAAAATAATAGAATACCAAAGGATGCTTTTTTAATCAGAGTCATAAGTTTGATGGTTTAATAATTAGTAATGGTCATAAAGATACTAAAAAAAATAAATGATAAACGAGGACTTAAATTGATTTAATCGCTTTAATTAATGTCAGAAATTGTAAAAAAATAAAAGCTTATCTAAGGATAAACTTTTACTCATCCAGTAAATCAGGACGTCTTGTTTTGGTATGGTCATACGCTTTTTGCTCTCTCCATTTTTCTATTTCAGGGAAAATTACCGCTTAAGAGAATATCAGGAACTTTCCATCCCTTATATTCGGCTGGTCGCGTATAAATGGGCGGTGCGAGTAAATTGTCCTGAAAACTATCTGTCAGGGCAGATGTTTCATTACTCAGTACTCCGGTATCAATCGGATAATGGTGTCGCAGAGTATCGCAGCTCCGAGTTCACCACCGGATAAGACATAATCAACAATAGAAATTTCTTTTGTAATAAAATGATCGCGTACTCTTTGATCAACCCCTTTATAATGTCCGCATAAGATGATGATATTTTTAAGAAGAGACATGCTGTTGGCCATTTGCTGGTTCAGTGTATCGCCATCAGGTGTCATGTATATAATTTCATCGTATGTGCGTTCACTTTTGAGTTGTGTTATGCATTTATCAATGGGTTCTATACTCATTACCATACCTGCACCACCCCCGAATGATAATCATCTACATTTTTGTGTTTATTGGTGCTGTAATCTCTCAGATTATGAAAATGAACTTCTACAAGTCCCTTTGCAATTGCTCTTTTTAGTATAGAAGCTTGAAAAGGACTTTGTATTAATTCAGGCAAAACAGTAATAATATCAATACGCATATCATCAAATTTCAGCAAAAGTAAGGCAAAAATATGAATTGTAAAATGCAAGAAGATCAGATGCTGTACTGAAACGGATAATTGCTTTTGGTTATATTTAACAACAGCTTTAAATATTTGTATTTAAAAACAGGCTATAAAAACGTATATTTGTGTTTCATTTTAACATAAAACGAAACAAA
>NZ_JAUFQU010000081.1:0-15590 GCF_030409925.1 Paenimyroides ceti | reverse complement strand
TGTTTCTTAACTCAGAATTATTTTACAATCTCACAGAAGATATTTTCATATCTCCTACCCGGACACCGAACATGATATAAAAAGATTTGCTATTGAACGACTTGAACTGTATCAGGATAAAGATAGCGGACTATATAATTCTATTGCACACAATACTATTGAAGCTTTGATTTTGATGGCTTTTTAAATATGGGAGATAACAGTCTTGAAGCTACTCGCGGTAACTTTGAAAATATTGACATCGTTAACAGATTCCGTGTTATGCTTCACACCAATTACAAACAACACAAAATTGTGAAGTATTATGCTGATAAATTTAAATATAACACCCAGAAGATTAACTGAAATGACTGAGCAAGTTTTAGGTAAAACTCCTAAACAAAATAATAACTGAACGTTTATTACAAGAAAGCATCAGGCTTTTAAAACATTCAAAGGTGAGCATCGGCGAAATATCATTCGAATTGGATTTAATGACGAAGGAAATTTTGGGCATTTTATTAAAAAGCATACTGGTAAGACTCCAAAAGAAATAAGGAATCAGTCGATAATTGAAAAAGCTCTCAATTGATATCATAAAAAATACCGCTATGATTGCGGTTTTTCTTTTTCTGTAATGCTTCTTAATCTTCTTTTGAAGCTTTAAAATTGATATTATTATAAGCTGATTAGATAGAGTTTCGTCAGCCTCTTTTTCTTCATTCAGAGTTTCCACAAGAAGCTTGGCTACTTTGGTTTCTCCTAATGTTTTTGCAAAGTCAGCCAAAGTACCAAAGAAGGCAATTTCATAATGCTTACTTTTTTGAGACGCTGAAATGATTACCGCATTTCTTACCGGTCCTGTATCAGTACTATTTTTAAACTAAGTTTCATAAATAAAATGAAACATCCGATTACCTCTTCGATTATAAACACCTATTTCGTTAGTATTATGGTACAAAATCTATTAACCAATCCTAACCAATAGAAATGCAACTTTTTGAGCCTGTTTTAATTTGACTAAATACTTCATCAAATTTGTTTATAATTACTGAAAGAGCATTCTGACTATCAATTGACATTTGAATATTCGAAAGTATTTATTCAATACAACCAAAGCTATTGATAAAGAAGAACATTTCACGTAATATATGCTTGTAAAGCATAACCCTTTTTAAATGCTAAAGAAATGCAAAAGCCTGTTATATAATTGATCGTTACTTTCAAATGATTATATTTAAGTGTTAAAAATGCTTAAAAAATTTATTAACATTTAAAATCTATTATATGGCAATTAAAGAACAGTTATTAAAATTAGCAAAGGAGAAAAACAAAGCATGTGTAACTATTTCTTTTATACACACAGAACGATTCCTGATAATCTTCAGGATGAAATCCGATTAAAAAACTATATAAAAGAAGCTGAACAAAGACTTGAATCTGAATTTAACAAAAAAGAAATCGCTTCTCTTTTGTCAAACTTAGAGAAAGTAAAAAGTGGTTTTGAAGTCGATAAAAATATTGAAAGTATTCATATTTTTATTTCCAATGATACCCTTGAAATTATCCGATCAAACTGGCCGGTAACGAATGAGGGGGTACTCATTGATGAGACATTCGCCATACGCTCTCTTATCAAAAACTATAATCGTGAAGAAGAATACTATATTCTGTTTCTTACACAAAAGAATGTGCATTTATATTTAGCGAATAATGATGTACTCATACGAGAAATAGAAACAGATGATTTCCCGTTTAATGAAGAAAAGTACAACCTTATCCATTTAAACAAAAAGCGAACAGTAATGAACATCTTGTAAAGGAGTTTTTTAATATTGTTGATAAAGCCGTTATTGCTGAAATTGGATCTTCTAATCTCAGATGTGTTGTTGCGACCACACATGATAATTTCAATACTTTAAAATTGGTTGCCGACCGGCCTAATTTATACTCCGGACATTTTTCCCTGAATTTCAACAGTTTTACAAAGAAAGACCTGAGTCATGGAGCGTGGGAGATTGTTACCGACTTACAGAAAAAAGAACGCAGTGAACTTATTGAAAAAATGAATCAGGCGGTTTCAAAAGGTGAAGTTCTGACGGATCTTCAGGAAATTTATCAGGCTGCTCTTGATGGAAATGCAGACTTACTTATTGTCCATCAAAATTTCACACAACCTGTAAAAATGAAAGATGAACGCACCTTTGATCTCGCAGAAAATGCCTCTGAAACAGGTGTGATAGATGATATTACAAGTACTATTGCATGGGAAGTAATCAATAAAAACGGTAAAGCAATATTTACCAGTCAGGATGAAATAAAAAATCTCGGGAACATAGCGCTCAAAACCCGTTATTAAATACCAAAAAGGTTCGATTTATATCGAACCTTTTTGTTTTAATAATAGCTGGCCTGTTCCAAATCTTCACGCGTATCTATTCCTATGCTCGTATGATTTGTTTCCGCCATTTTGATTCGTTTTCCAAATTCAAGGTATCGCAGCTGTTCCAGTTTTTCTGAAGCTTCAAGTGTTTTCATCGGCAGATTTGAAAAATCAATAAGTGCCTGTTTTCGATAAGCATACACCCCTACATGTTGAAAATAACGAACACCAACATTGATATCCCTCGGATACGGTATCACTGAACGCGAAAAATAAAGTGCAAAATTATTTTGATCTACGACTACTTTTACATTATTCGGATTTTCTATTGCGGCCTGATCTGAAATTTCAAACATTAAAGAGGCTAAGTCTACAGTATGGTTTCTATCTTCATTAAAGATATTAATAAGACTTTCTATATTACTCTTGTTTATAAAAGGCTCATCGCCCTGAAATAATCACAATATCACATGTAATATTTTCTATGGCTTCAGCAATACGATCACTTCCGCTTTCATGTTCTTTAATGCTCATTACAGCTTTACCTCCATTGTTTACGATCTCATTAAAAATAAGATCAGAATCTGTGACAACAAAAACATCATCAAATAATTGTGTGCCAAGAGCTGCCTCGTAGGTTCTTAAAATTACTGTTTTACCACCAAGATCCTGCATCAGTTTAGCAGGAAAACGCGTAGATGCGTATCGTGCCGGTATTACTGCTATTACTTTCATGTTTCTATATATTATTCCTGAAAAAAACTATCTTTAAAACCAATAAGGTATAATTTTTCTTTTGCACGTGTCATTGCTGTGTAGAGCCATCGGATATATTCTTTGGAAATGCCATCTGGTAAATATGGCTGTTCTATAAATACGGTATTCCACTGTCCCCCTGAGATTTATGACAGGTTACCGCATAAGCAAATTTAATCTGTAAAGCGTTAAAATATTCATTTTCTTTTACTTTTTGCATTTTTTTATAAGCTGTTCGCTCATCTTCATAATCCAATAATACTTCCTGATACAATTTATTGGTTTCGTCGTAAGACAGAGAAGCAGATTCCGATTCTAAAGTACTCAGAAATACAATCGTATCAAATGGCTGAAGTGCCGGATAATCGATCATACGGACTTTTACCGAAGCAAATCTAAACCCGTATAATTCTACTATTTTATAAATCTGTAGAATTTCCATGATATCTCCATTTGCAATAAAGTCGGTAACAGTCTGGTTGTCTTTGAGCCAAAAATAATTATTCTTTACAACCATAACCATATCACCAACTGATATTTCACTTTCTTTATCTAATATTTTATAGCGGATCTGCTGATTGTACTGGTTGGCTCTTTTATTGGAACGAACTATGAAAACCGTTTCTTCTACTCCATGGTTACTGTAGGCATCCTGAATAGCGTCCAGTATCTCATACCCATCCTGCAGAGGAACGATATCATTAAATGGTTTTACATCAAACTGAAAAGTATCTAAAAAATAAGAATCTAAAAGTTCTCTTAACTCAGTAGCATTATATAAGATACCGGAATCTAACTCCTGGCGCATTACTTCATCCAACTCAATATGAGTAACTTCCATCTGATAATTGAGAGAAGTGTATCAGTATTGAGCGCCGGACTTACTTCCTGATGCACGGGTGGTAACTGTGCCGTATCTCCTACTAAAAATCAATTTACAATTTTGTCCTGAATAGACATAATACAATAAATCATCCAATAACGAACCATTAGTGTACATATTAGTATCTGTACTCACATCAGAAATCATGGAAGCTTCATCGACGATAAAAATGGTATTTTTAAATTTATTAGCTTGCATGGTAAATGCCATTCCAGTATTCTTATCTTTTTTAGGATATAAATACGCTTGTGTATGGTATATGCCGGTTGACTGGAGTAGTTAGCAATAACCTTAGCAGCTCTACCGGTTGGTGCCAGCATTACATATTTTTTATTGATGTGACGAAGCTGATAATAAGAGTAGAAATCAATGTCGTTTTACCAGTACCTGCATATCCTTTTAAAACAAATATTTCATCTTGCTGATCATTTGTAACAAACTGGACTACCTTTTGTAAGAAAATATCCTGTTTCAAAGTAGTCTCAAAAGGGAATTTACTTTTAACCAAATGATAAAATTCTGAAGGAGTCATCAATGTAATTCTTTTAATAAATTAAGTTATCAAAGATAAGATGTTTTTAAATCAGAATAAGATTTGTGGAAGGTTTTAAAAACTTTAAAATAACAGTAAGTCTTTTTAAGATAAAAAATAATAAAACACTCATAAACAATAGATTAAACTCTTTTTTATTTTGATCTGAAACTCAATGTGTCTATAATGGCTCCTAAAATATTGAATAAGAATTATTTTTTTAACAATTAAAATCAATATAGAAAAATAATACAAAATAAAAAACATCAAAAACTCATTTAAATCTTAAATAAAATAGTTATGAGTAGTACTGTAAAACTAATGCTTAAAACATCTCAATACAACAAATTGAACTTTCTTTTTTCTAAATTTGGGAAATCATTTTCAATTAAAAGACGAAAAAGGAGAGAAACAACATTTTATTTAACAGAGAAGTACTGTCATTTTTATTGGGTACTTCTTCGATTTTTACATTTTCCAACACCTTATATGCAAACAAATTACCCGGAAATTTCAACAGTACACATCAGATAATTTCAGACAACAAACTACCTAAGTAGTAGTATTGAATACATACGGTTCTTTTGTCTCAGAGTTAGAAAACTATTCCATTCCTACCACCGAATTAACAGGAAGTTTCAACGAATGGTTTTCATTAGATGCTAAGCATACTTTTGAACTCGTTAAAGAGTATACAGATGCATTAGGTATTAATCATCAAAGCTATCAGCATCTTTTTGATGGTCATAAAATAGATGGAGAATTCATTCTGGTACATTCAAAAAATAATATCGTTCAGGTAGTAAACGGACAAATCAGTCAATTTAAAGAATTAAATACAACTGCCTCTGTTACTGATGAAGATGCCATTGCAGCTTCAGTAAGACATTTTGGTATTGAAAATGCTACCATCAATGCTGTAGAAAATGTCATTGCAAAAATACCTGTAGAAGGAAATGCGCAATTGGTTTTCATAAAAAAAATAACCCTTTCTTCTGCCTTTCCACTTAAAAGTATGGTATTATATATTGACGCGCAGTCTGGTGCTGTCATTAATGAATATAGTAAAATCAAACACGCAGATGTACAGGGAACAGGAACTACATATTACAGAAATACACAGCCGATTACAGTTGACAGTTACAACGGACAATACCGATTAAAGGATACCGGACGTAACATTCATACCTTAAACGGAACAAACATTAACGGAATAAACAATGGAGTCTTTACAGGAACTTCAGAATACACGAGTTCTTCAACTACTTTTAACTCAGTTTCCGCAAGACCGGCTGTAGAGGTTCATTGGGGAATGGGTAAAACGTATGATTATTATAAAAACATACACAACAGAAACAGTTTTGACGGTAATGGTGCTATCGTAAGAAATTACTATAATGCAGGAGCAATTATGGGTACAGATTCTAATGCAGGAGCAATCGATCAGCCGGACTTTATTGTAGGAATGGTTTATGGAAGCGGTGAAGCTGGTTTTATGACTCCGGTAGTAGGATTAGATGTTGCCGGACATGAATATTTCTCACTTAGTAATTTCAGAAGTGATAATGGAGATTTGACCTATCAGGGTGAATCAGGTGCATTAAATGAAAGTTTTGCTGATATATTTGGAACAGCTATTGAATTTTACACCAATTTATCGCCAAACTGGACTGTAGGTGAAGATGTGTTTACACCATCTCCAGGGTATATGAGAAGTATGTCTGCTCCAAAATCAGGAAGTGCAATGTATGGGCTGCAACAGCCAGACACCTATAAGGGAACATACTGGGCATCAACAACCTCACCGGTAGATGATGGTGGTGTGCATATCAATAGTGGTGTAGGAAATCACTGGTTCTATTTACTTAGCGTAGGTGGTTCAGGAACCAATGATATTAATAATCAATATAATGTAACTGGTATTAGCATACAAAAAGCAGAAAAAATTGCTTACAGAACCCTTAATATGCTGACTCCAAACGCACAATATATCGATGCTTATAATGCATCAAGAATTGCTGCTGCTGATTTATACGGCGCTAATTCAAATGAATTAAAACAAGTAGGCGAAGCATGGTGGGCAGTGGGTATTGGTGACAGAAGTGCAGCTGTAAGTGAAAATGAATTCAACAATAACATTTCTGTATATCCAAATCCAACAATTGATAAAATCTTTACTATAAATGTCGGTTTATCTGAAGCTACTACTTTTGAAATTTATAATATCTTAGGTAAAAAAATAAGAAATTCAGTTAGTCTGGAAGAAGGACAAAATACCATCAATGTATCAGAGGTACAGGCAGGTATCTACCTTCTGAAATTCAATGTAAACGGAAAATCTTTTTCTAAAAAACTAATCATCAAAATAATTATTCGATTGATTTACTTATCTGAAAGCCGGTTTAATGCCGGCTTTTATCATAAATAAGAAATGTGTCTTTTTAATGTTAATCAATAAAAGCGTACATTTGCTGAAATTGTTTAGGCATGAATACCCAGCTATATAATCGATTGATCATTAAAGTTTCTTTAAATGAATTTTCATTTGGAATCAAGAATAAATTAAACAATGAAATCTCTCATTTAAAAAGTATCAGTCTCAATCAACTGGCACCCTGGAAACCAGTTAGAAGTTATTTTCAGCAAAAATGAGCTCCTACAGGTTTCTTACGATGATATATTGGTTTTGCATGACAATTCCCTAAATACATTTGTCCCAAGTGCTTTATTTGACGCAGATAATCTGGGGAGTTATTTACAATATAACGTAAAGATATTTCCTACAGATTATTTTGATTATGATGAAATTTCTTCTCATCAATTACAGAATATTTACATTCCTTATGTACAATTCAATAATTTTTTTATTGACCAATTCGGAGGTTTTACTTTCAAAAATGTAAACACAGCCTTCCTAGAATATATTTACAAACCGATTTCCCTTCAGGAGTTTCTTCTGTTTACAGTTGTATTTCAGAACATCATTTTGAAGTAATTGTGATGAAAGGAAACGAGTTTATCTTTTTTAATAGTTTTGAATACCAAACTGCACAGGATTTTATATACTATATTCTGTTTGTTTTTGAACAGCTTAAGCTCGACACTCATCAGCATACTTTACATCTTTTCGGACAAATTGATAGCGGATCAGAATTATTCACTTTGGCATATACCTATATAAAAAATATTGTTGTATACGATCATAAAACACAGGCGAGTGTCTTTAACATTACAGAAGATGAGCTCAAAAAACACTTTATTTTATTAAACTCATGAGAATAATTTCCGGAAAATATAAAGGCCGCAGAATTACTGCACCCAAAAAACTACCTGTACGTCCAACAACAGATTTGAGTAAAGAATCTTTATTCAATATATTAAACACCATTTCAACTTTTCAGAATTGACTATTCTTGACTATTTTCAGGAACTGGAAACATCAGTTATGAATTTGCTTCCAGAGGTTCAGAAGAAATTACATCGGTTGATACTGATTTTGGCTGTGTCAACTTTATCAAACAAACGGCTAAAGAATTTGATATGAACATCAACCCTGTTAAATCTGATGTTTATAAATTTCTTGAAAAAGCAAAAACTTCTTATGATGTTATTTTTGCCGATCCGCCGTATGATTTTTCTCAGGAGCAATTTGAAAAAATTGCAGAACTTGTTTTTCAAAATGACTTACTAAATGAGGAAGGAATGCTGATTATAGAACATTCACCACAGACAAAACTCGAACATCTGCCCTATTTTTCATCCAGTAGAAAATACGGTTCTTCTATTTTTTCATTTTTTGAATTTACTGAAGAAGAAGATACAAATGAAGAGGAATAAAAATAGTAGACCTGTAAGCCGGGTTCTGTAAAATAATTCATACGAAAAATTCCCCTTATCATTTATCTACACTCCCGATTACCCGGGAGTTCTATCTGCCTACCCTCTGACTTGAGCGAGCAGCTCTCAAACATCAGTTTACATGGCATTTCACCGTATAGAGTTTACCTGGTTTCACTACAGCCGAACTGTACATACTTTCTGTTGCACTTGTCCTCATCTTCCGACGGACGGGTGTTACCGCTATACTGCTCTGTGGTGCCCGGACTTTCCTCTGATCTAAAACCAGCGATAAGGCGGTCTACTATGAGCGCAAAGTTAGGTAAATAAAGTAATCAAGCCCCTAAAATTAATATAAAAAGACCTCAAAAATTCACTAAATTTGTTTACAAATTAATGTTTCTATGAGTTTTATAAAACAACAGAATCCTCTTCTTATTATGACGGTTTGGAGAAAATGACAATAGGCGAATTATTGTCAAACATCAACGGGAAGATCAGACCGTACCTTTGGCTGTAGAGAAAGTGATTCCACAAATCGAACGTCTTACTGAGCAGGTAATCAATCAGCTTCGTAGCGGAGGACGTCTTTTTTATATAGGAGCAGGAACTTCGGTAGACTGGGGATTGTAGATGCCTCTGAATGCCCGCCTACTTTTGGAGTTCCTTTTGATTTAGTAAACGGACTTATAGCAGGTGGCGATCAGGCCATCCGAAAAGCAGTGGAAAATGCAGAGGATAATACCGCACAAGCACAGACAGATTTAGAAAACCATCATATCACTTCCAAAGATTTTGTAATCGGTATAGCAGCATCCGGAACTACACCTTACGTCTTGGGTGGACTTGAATTCTGTAAAAAGCAACAAATTCCTACCGGATGTATTGTATGTAATGCAGGGAGTCCGATTGCTATTACAGCTGATTTTCCGGTTGAAGTAATTGTAGGTCCCGAATTTGTAACGGGAGCTCACGCATGAAAGCAGGGACAGCACAAAAACTAATCCTCAATATGATTTCTACCGCTACCATGATTCAGCTTGGTCATGTAAAAGGAAACAAAATGGTAGATATGAAACTATCTAATGAAAATTAGTAAACAGAGCCATCAAAATGGTACAACAAGAGCTAAAAGTTGATTTTACAACAGCAGAACAATTAATAACCTCATACGGAAATGTCCGTAATGCCATTGATAAATACAACAGTCATGACAACAAATAATACCAACAGATCAAAATTATTCAAAGGCCTGCAAAAATAGGTTTTGCCATTCCGTTAATGTTTGTTGGCCCGGTAATCATCAATTCTTCTTTCAAGAATTCAGAACACCCACTTTACTACCCGGTATTAATTTTAGGAATTCTGATTTGTTTGTTTTCCATGTTCTTTTTCTTTAAAGGACTTACTACTATGGTAAGTGGATTTTTTACGACCCTAATACGAATAAATAATGAAAAAGTTTTTACTATTACCTGTAGCTATAGTATTGGTTTCCTGTTACAATCAGGAAAAAAAATGTCAGGATTTCAGAACCGGTACTTTTGTTTTTGAACAGGAGATTGAAGGTGTAAAACATACTTCAACTTTTATCAGAAAGAAAATATTGAGATAGAAACCTATAATGGAAAAACAGACACGGCTTCTATACGATGGGTAAATGATTGCGAATATGTATTACAAAAATTACATCCGAAAAACCGTGCAGAGCAAAAAGGAGTTTCTATGAGAATATTGACCACTAAAGACAATGAGTATACCTTTGAGTATGGCATTGTAGGCGATGTAAACAAACAAAAAGGCACTATCAAAAAAATTGACTAATATCTGACCTATGGAAGCTTTATTAACGGCTGATGCTCTGATTGCATTTTTGACTCTCACCTTTCTTGAAATTATTTTAGGAATAGACAATATCATTTTCATTTCTATTGTTACAGGAAAATTACCCGAAGAACAAGAAAAAAAAGCAACCAGAATAGGTTTATTCCTGGCCATGTTTATGAGAATTGCCATGTTATTCGGAATTTCATTCCTTATTGCTATGAAAGCGCCCTGGTTTAGTGTTGACTGGAGCTGGTTTAAAGCTGATTTCAATGGACAAGCAATAATATTACTTGCCGGAGGAATTTTTCTGATTTATAAATCCACCAAAGAAATTCATGAAAAAGTCAACCATATTGACCATGTTACAGAATCTACCAATGCTAAAAAGACAGCGGTAAAATCATTTAGCTCCATCATCATGCAAATCTTATTGATTGATTTGATTTTTTCTGTAGACAGTATTCTTACTGCCGTAGGTATGACCAATGGTATTGAAGGAGCTCTTTATATCATGATTGCTGCTGTAATCATATCGGTTGGAGTTATGATGCTATTTGCGGTTCCTGTAGGAAACTTTGTAAATAAAAATCCTTCCATACAAATTCTTGCACTTTCTTTTCTTATCCTGATCGGGTTTATGCTTACTACAGAAAGTATGCATCTCTCCGGGGCTGAATTAGCAGGACAGAAAGTAGGAGCTGTACCTAAGGGTATCTCTATTTTGCCATTGCATTTTCATTGGCGGTAGAGTTTTTAAATATGAAAATGCGGAAAAAAAGCAACTAAAACACATTCTTTTTTACAGAGAAATTCGTAACTTTAATAGAACATTAAAAAATTTAATTATGAAAAAATTTGTACTATGTTTTTTTGCAGTTCTTGGCTTTTCAAGCCTACAGGCGCAGGAAGTAAAATCTGAAATTGAAATTGTTGATACTGTGAGAACAGTGGTGATGACAATTAATGCGGATCGTTTTAACGATCTGAAAGATTTTGACTGGAGAGGTAATCTTACATCTGTATTTAAAGATGTACCGGATAATGCTGTTTTTGGTATCAGAATTAATATTGGTGATAAGCAATTAACAGACGATTCTTCAACATTGGCCAATAAAATGTCATTGTACCAACAAGACTATGCAAAAAACAAAGAAACATTGTTGAGAAATGTGGTAAGAATGGTACAGTCTTTTGTAGATGATGACCAAAAAGGACACAACATGTCAAATTAATACCGAAAAAATAAATATCTTTACAGAAAGTAGTCTTCTTTAAAGACTACTTTTTTTAGCTCTAATTGTCAAGGAATTATGTCAGAAAGAATAAGAGAGAAATTAAAAATACTTGCCGATGCGGCAAAATATGATGTTTCCTGCTCATCAAGCGGAAGCAACCGAAAAAATACTAAAGACGGTGTTGGAGATACCGGTGCAGGAATTTGTCATACCTATACTGAGGATGGCAGATGCGTTTCTCTGCTTAAAATACTTTTGACCAATGTATGCATTTTTGACTGTGCTTTTTGTGTTTCACGCAGAAGTAATGATGTACAAAGAGCAGCTTTTACAGTAGATGAAGTTGTAGAATTAACCATGAACTTTTATCGCAGAAATTATATAGAAGGTTTATTTTTAAGTTCCGGTATTTTTAAAATGCAGATTATACTATGGAGCGTATGGTAAGGATTGCTAAAAAGCTTCGTCTTGAGCAGCGCTACAATGGGTATATCCATTTAAAAACAATTCCGGAGCAAGTGAAGAACTGATAAAAGAAGCCGGTCTGTATGCTGACAGAATGAGCATTAATTTAGAAATGCCTACTGAAACAGGCCTGAAGCTGCTCGCACCGAAAAATCACATGAAGAAGTAAAAAGAGATTTAGGTGTAGTCAGAGATAACCTTGTAAAATTTAATAACGAACGCAGTATCATAAAAAGCACACCCAAATTTGTTCCTGCAGGTCAGAGTACACAAATGGTAATCGGAGCTTCAGATGAATCCGATAAAGACATCATGTATACTGCCCGTAATTATTACAAAGAATTTCAACTCAAAAGGGTTTATTACTCCGGATACATCCCGATATCAGAAGATAGCCGTATGCCTGTTATCGGTACACAGCCACCATTATTACGTGAAAACAGGCTGTATCAGACAGATTGGCTCATGCGCTTTTACGGTTTTGAAGTTCAGGAAATCCTAAATGATGAAAATCCGAATCTCGACATACAGGTAGATCCCAAACTGAGCTGGGCATTACGAAATCCGCAGTATTTTCCTGTAGATATTAATACCGCTGATTATAAAATGATTTTAAGAATTCCAGGAATCGGCGTTAAATCAGCTAAGAAGATAGTTCAGGCACGCCAATTTGGAAGAATACATGAATATCAACTCAAAAATTTAGGAGTAGCCTTTAACCGGGCAAAATATTTTATGCGCTGTTCTGACAGCAGGTTTCAGCTAAACGATCCGGAGCCTATGTATATTAAAAAAAGGATTCTTGAAAAAAGCCAGTCCAAATACCTGAAAAATAATCCTGATCAGTTAAGCCTTTTATTTTAATGAAGATTTACGTTTTTGACGGAAGTTTTACAGGTCTTATGTGCTGTATTTTTGAACGGTTTGAAATGAAAGACTCACAAGTAGAAATTGTATCTTCAATCTATCATCAACCGTCTGCTTTTGATGAAAGCAGTACTATTTTTTCAGAGATGAAGAAAAAGCAAAGCGGGTTTTAAAAGGCTTAAACAAACAATTGAACAAAACATTCATAAATAGCTTATACAAAGCGTACTTATCTGAAAACCTGTGGCTTTTCAACACATTTTCAATGCGGCTGTTTATGCTTTTACAGCCAAAACCGATATCTCTGGAGACTATGGAAATTTTGATGTTATGGGCGTTTCAAAAATTGCTAAAAATGTATCGCGTGAGAACATCGGATGGAAGCTTTTATCCGTTTTAAAAAAGCCCAAAACGGACTATTTTATACTGTTATAAACCTGATTTTAATGTACTCCTCTAATTCAGCATCATTTTAAAAAACCGTTATGCAGATCAGCAATGGCTTATATATGACGAACAAAGAAAATACGGAATCTTTTATGACGGTATTCAGGTACATGAAATTGAGCTTATGCCACAGGAGATCAACAGTCTTCTACCAGCATTGGAAGTAGCTGATGAAAAAGAATCCCTTTTTGATCAACTCTGGAAAGATTATTTTAAAAGTACCAATATTACAGAACGTAAAAACATGAAATTGCACATCCAACATGTACCAAAACGGTATTGGAAATATTTAAATGAAAAACAATAACTCAACGGTTTATATAGCGATCCGTAATAAAATCAATATCCTTTATAGATTTTCGTGCCCAGTCTATTCTTTTTTCAATTTTTTCCTCTTCTGATAATTGCCATGCAATATCTGAACGTCTCAAACGATTTGTAAGATCCTGAATGATGATAGCAGCTGACACTGATATATTAAGACTTTCCGTAAATCCTACCATCGGAATTTTTATAAAAGTATCTGCCTGCTTCATAATATCTTCTGATAACCCTAAGCGTTCCGTTCCAAAAAACAAAGCAGAAGGTTTGGTAATATCAAATCTTCTAAAAAATGTGCATCGGTATGAGGAGTTGTAGCTACAATCTGATAGCCTTTTTTTCTTAGTTCATCTACACAGGACTGATTAGAATTATACCTGTGAATATCTACCCATTTCTCAGCTCCTAATGCAATCTCTTTATCAATTGTTTTTCCATATTTTTGTTCAATCACATGTAATTCCTGTATTCCGAAGACCTCACAACTGCGCATCACAGCGCTGGTATTGTGCAACTGAAAGATATCTTCTACTGCAATGGTAAAATGTTTGGTTCTGTTTTGCAAAACCTGTAAGAAATTATTTTTACGATTCTCGGTAAGAATATTTTCCAAATAATTCAAATAATTAATATCTTTAAAAAGATGGGAAGGTATATTAGGATTCATGTAAGGCGTAATTATTATTATGCAAAGATACTATTACTTACAAAAAAAGAAAAATAATGAAAAAATTGGTTGTGTTGTCCGGTGCCGGCATAAGTGCAGAAAGCGGTATTAAAACATTCAGAGATTCAGACGGATTATGGGAAGGACATGATATAACAGAAGTTGCCACTCCTGAGGGTTTTGCGAGAAACCCGAAGCTTGTATTAGATTTTTATAACTTACGGAGAAAACAGTTACAGGAAGTCCAACCTAATACTGCTCACAAGGACCATTTCCGGAAATTTTCCATAAAAGGCTGTTTTGCCCTTCCTGAGCTTTTGCATTATAGCTCAGTAGTTGTACTAAAATAATAGAATACCAAAGGATGCTTTTTTAATCAGAGTCATAAGTTTGATGGTTTAATAATAGTAATGGTCATAAAGATACTAAAAAAAATAAATGATAAACGAGGACTTAAATTGATTTAATCGCTTTAATTAATGTCAGAAATTGTAAAAAAATAAAAGCTTATCTAAGGATAAACTTTTACTCATCCAGTAAATCAGGACGTCTTGTTTTGGTATGGTCATACGCTTTTTGCTCTCTCCATTTTTCTATTTCAGGGAAAATTACCGCTTAAGAGAATATCAGGAACTTTCCATCCCTTATATTCGGCTGGTCGCGTATAAATGGGCGGTGCGAGTAAATTGTCCTGAAAACTATCTGTCAGGGCAGATGTTTCATTACTCAGTACTCCGGGTATCAATCGGATAATGGTGTCGCAGAGTATCGCAGCTCCGAGTCACACCACCGGATAAGACATAATCACCAATAGAAATTTCTTTTGTAATAAAATGATCGCGTACTCTTTGATCAACCCTTTATAATGTCCGCATAAGATGATGATATTTTTAAGAAGAGACATGCTGTTGGCCATTTGCTGGTTCAGTGTATCGCCATCAGGTGTCATGTATATAATTTCATCGTATGTGCGTTCACTTTTGAGTTGTGTTATGCATTTATCAATGGGTTCTATACTCATTACCATACCTGCACCACCCCCGACTGATAATCATCTACATTTTTGTGTTTATTGGTGCTGTAATCTCTCAGATTATGAAAATGAACTTCTACAAGTCCCTTTGCAATTGCTCTTTTTAGTATAGAAGCTGAAAAGGACTTTGTATTAATTCAGGCAAAACAGTAATAATATCAATACGCATACATCAAATTTCAGCAAAGTAAGGCAAAAATATGAATTGTAAAATGCAAGAAGATCAGATGCTGTACTGAAACGGATAATTGCTTTTGGTTATATTTAACAACAGCTTTAAATATTTGTATTTAAAAACAGGCTATAAAAACGTATATTGTGTTTCATTTTAACATAAAACGAAAACAAATGCAAGACG
>NZ_JAUFQU010000080.1:0-14316 GCF_030409925.1 Paenimyroides ceti | reverse complement strand
ACCAAAGAAGATTTGTTACAACTAATAAAAAACTATGAATTATGAATGCTTTTGCCGATGTTTGTTTTTTAATAAGGATGGAAACCGCATGCTTTTCAGAAAAAATGCTGGTCAGCTATGGCAAGAGGTGAATCCGGTTTGCTGAATGCTCCGACAGGTTACGGAAAAACGTATGCGATATGGTTTGGAATTCTCCAGAATTATTATAAAAAAACACCTGATAATACAAAAGAGAAAAAAGGACTGCATACGTTGTGGATTACGCCTTTGCGGGCTTTGTCAAAAGAAATTTTACTAGCAACGGAAAGGGTAAGTAAAGATTTGGAACTCGACTATAAAATAGCCCTTCGTACCGGAGATACTTCTGCAGGTGACCCGACAGAAACACAGCGTAAAAATCCTCCGCAGGCGCTGATTACTACTCCGGAAAGCGTACATCTGCTTATGGCTTCCAAAGGATATAAAGAATTTTTTAAATCGCTGGAGTTTGTCATTGTAGAAGAATGGCATGAATTATTGAGCAGCAAACGAGGTGTAATGATTGAACTGGCGGTTGCCCATTTAAAAACCATCAATCCACTCTCAAAAGTATGGGGAATCTCGGCAACCATCGGAAATCTGTTACAGGCAAAAGATATTCTTACACGGGATTCACAGAGCGTACTAATACAGTCAAAACAGCAAAAGAAAATAGAACTGCATACGATTTACCCTGATGAGGTTGAAAAATATCCGTGGAGCGGGCATCTGGGCATCCGTTTATTGCCCAAAGTACTGCCTCTGCTGCATCAATATACCACCCACTTTATTATTTACAAATACCCGTTCACAGGCTGAGATATGGTATCAGCGATTATTGGAAGCAGACCCTGAACTGGCAGGACAGATTGCTTTACATCACGGGTCGCTTAGTGAAGAACTGCGCCTATGGTTGAAGACAGTCTGCACGAAGGACTTTTAAAGGCCGTCATCTGTACCACAGCCTTGATCTTGGAGTTGATTTCCGATCTGTAGATTGCGTCATCCAGATCGGCTCCCCAAAAGGAATTGCGCGTTTTTTACAACGTGCCGGCCGAAGTGGTCCCCGCCCTGAAGAAACAAGTGTGATCTATTTTCTGCCCACTCACTCACTGGAAACGATGGAAGGCGCTTCTCTGCGCTATGCATTATCTGAAAAAATGGTAGAACAGCGATTGCCCTATATCCGTAGTTTTGATATGCTCATCTCATTTATGATTGACATTGCTGTCAGTGACGGATTTCAGGCTGAGGCCTTATATAATGAAGTTATTCAAACACACTGCTATAAAGTATCAGCCCTGATGAATTCAATGAATGTTTACAACTCATCACACAGGGAGGAAGTTCTTTATATGCGTATGATGAATTTCATAAAGTGGTTATTGAAGACGGACTTTTTAAGTTACTTCCAGACGTATTGCAATGCAGCATCGTTTGAGTATCGGAGCCATTGTTTCAGATATGATGCTTCTGGTAAAATTAAAAAAGGAAAATACCTGGGCAGCGTGGAAGAATGGTTTGTTTCGCGCTTAAAAGAAGGTGATGTTTTCTGGTTTTCCGGACGCGCGCTGCAATTGGTTCATACAAAAATAATGAAGTCATTGTAAGGCCTACTACACAAAAAACCGGACTCATTCCTTCATGGCAAGGTGGACGGCTTCCGATAAGTGTTGATTATGGAAAAGCCATTCGTCATATGTTTCAGGAAATCGGGAAACCTTCCCGTCGGACTTATCCGGAGTTGGCATTTTTACAGCCTTTGTTCAAAGAACAGGCAAAACGTTCTTATCTGCCTCAGGAAAATGAATTGCTGACGGAATATAAAAAAACCAAATTGGCTTTCATCTGTTTATCTATCCGTATGAGGGGAAACTAGTACATGAAGAAAGGCTGCAATTCTTGCTTACCGCATCAGCCGAATCAGAAGATAACATTTACATTGCAAGCAATGATTATGGATTTGAACTGTCTCTCTGAAGACGATTTCTTTGTTGATGAAACGTTTGTTCAGGAATTGTTGTCAGTAGAAAATATAGTAGAAGATATCAAAAAACGGAGTCAACATCAGAGAAATGGCGAAACGTACTTTTCGGGATGTTGCTTCGGTATCGGGTCTTATTTTTAATGGTTATCCCGGAAAGCAGATGAAAAACAAACACCTTCAGGCAAATGCTTCTTTGTTTTTTCAGTGTCTTTGATGAAAATGAACCTTCCAACTTGTTGTACCGTCAGGCGTATGATGAATCTATGATTTTCAGCTCGAAATTCAGCGCATGCAGCTGGCCTTTCAGCGTATCAACAGCCATCCGATTATTTTTAAGCATCTTGAAAAACTGAGTCCGTTTGCGTTTCCGATTTTTTCGGAATCTTTTCGCAGCAAATATTCGAATGAAGATTGCAGGCGCGTCTCAATAAATTAAAAAAGGAACTGGATGTCGAATAAATTTTACAGGCTTTTTCTGGGCGATACTGAAACGTGGCTTTTACCGGAACTGGCGCTCTTTCTGCCGGAAAGCCATTGTCTTGTTATTGCGGACTGGCATTTGGGAAAAACTACTCATTTCATAAAAAACGGAATTTTTCTTCCCAAAACTTCTTTTGTATAAAGAGTTTATGAAACTTGATGTGCTCATTGCAAAATATGGAGTGAAAACCGTCGTGTTTCTGGGAGACTTGTTTCACAGTGAATGGAATACGGATTGGGAACTTTTAAAGAAGCACTTTTGAAACATGATACAGTATCGTTTATCCTTACAAAAGGCAATCATGATATTATCGATTATGCACAGCATCACTTGCCTCATTTCAAAATAGTTAAAGAACTATGGCTGCATGAAAAAAATCGTTTTTTCCCATCAGTCACTATCGCTGTTAAATCGGGAGGTGATTAATATAGTAGGCATACTCATCCGGAATAAGCATTCGGAACCAAACAACGTCATTATTTCCGTTTACCTGTTTTTATTTTGATAAAGGTGTGTTTATACTGCCTGCTTTCGGAGACCTCACAGGACTTTATATCATGGAACGCAAAAGGGGAGATGAGGTTTTTATCGTTTTAGGAGATGAGGTAAAAAGACAGAAAAATACGTAGCCATATTTGTATTCAACGAAGAAAAAACCTTATTTATATTTTGGTGATTGGGCAAACAGAAAAATTAAAGAAAGATTTATCAGAAAATGAAAAGATGATATATATATATATTATATATAAATATATATAAAATATATATACCACCGATTTTTTAGATGACCAACCGAATAACTATTTTTTTAATTTTTTAATTTGTCTGAAAAAGGGGAAGCCTACAATCCACATTCATCCATCTTCCTAAAGCCGATCATAGTTTCTTGCTCCAAAATCATACATATCAGGTCTTTTTCGGGCTGAAATCTTTTCCTCCATAGGTGTATTTATAGCCTGTAATTCCTGTAATAGTGCTGTAATTCTGGTGTTCTAATCCAAATGGATAATGTTGTTATAACTTTAATTTATTGAACAATAGAAAAATAAATTGATGTAACAATTAGAATTATTTTTTTGTAGAACAAGAAAAATTTAAGGACATCCTTTATCATTTTTAATAAAGTGTTTCCTGTTTTAAATTAAAAATGGAATTTTAAATTATTATATACTTGTAAAGTGTTATACAATAACACAGCCTCAATACGTTTGTAAAGAGGCTGTTGGTTCGTCTATTATTCTTTTTCTAATAAGTAACTTTGAATAATACCATTTTTGTGATCGGGGAATTATACTATTCCCTTTTATCAACCAAACTTCATCTATAAATACTCTTTTACCTGTAAAATTAATAATGAAAAAATTACTACTTTTATTTTTGATACTATAAAATTGGAGACAAAAAACTATTCCTATCTTTTATAAAAAAGGCTTTGATATCACACCTCTTTATTTTTGTAGTATCCCACTGATCTTTTAGAACAATTTCTTTATTATCATCTAATATCAAATGTAAATCATAAGAAAAAAAGTTTTGTCATACCTACTAACCTTGAAAAACAATTTATTTTTTTAGAATTAAAAAAATAGGGCTTACAGTATCCGACTTGCTTACAAAAGATTCGGAACTCCTGCATGAACACTCATCAATGAACAGTTTCCCTGGAATAAAAATGGAGCAATTTGCCGATATTCTGGTTAAGTTATCTGAGCAAGCAGGATATGAAACTTTGAAGTCAAAAGCAAGAAAAATGTATGAATTCATACAAAGTGAGAGCAAAGCTTTTTCATTTGAAATATTTAATAAGATAAATAAATTATAACTGTACAATTAACCTAACTGCCGAATTATGAAAGAAAAGTTTTATCAATACATACAGAATCTCCAAGATCAAATCACATCAGCGCTGGAAAAAGTTGACGGAAAATCCGTTTTCAGAGAAAGACCTGTGGGAACGTCCCGCGGCGGTGGCGGTAGAACACGCGTTATTGAAAACGGAAATGTTTTTTGAAAAAGGAGGTGTAAATATTTCTGCTGTACACGGGATTTTACCCGAGGCTATGCAAAAAATGTTTAATGTAACCGATGCAAACTTTTATGCCTGTGGGTTGAGTATGGTATTACATCCCAAAAATCCGATGGTACCTACCACTCATGCCAACTGGCGTTATTTTAAATGTATGATAAAGAAGGCAATAAAGTTCGCTCATGGTTTGGAGGCGGTCAGGATCTTACTCCTTACTATCTTTTTGAAGAAGATGCCCGTCATTTTCATAAGGTAAGCAAAACAGCCTGTTACAAACATGATCCTGAGTTTTACGAAAAATACAAGAAACAGTGTGATGCTATTTCTGGAATTCTCATAGAAATGAAGCCCGTGGTATCGGAGGTCTTTTTTTTGATCATCTTGAAGAAACGCCAGAAAGATCTTCGCAACAATGGTATGATTTTGTTACCGAAATCGGAAACAGTTTTATAGAAGCCTATGTACCTATTGTAGAAAAAGAAAAGAGCTGCCCTATACGGAAGCACAGAGAACATGGCAGGAAATACGAAGAGGCCGATATGTAGAATTCAATCTTGTACACGATAAAGGAACCCTTTTCGGATTGAAAACCAACGGACGCATTGAATCAATCCTCATGAGTTTACCTTCTCATGTTCAAGGGTATAATGACCATCATCCCGGAAAAAGGATCAGAAGAGGAAAAATTACTGAATGTATTACAACAACCGCGAGAGTGGGTATAAAAATAAAAATATTTTCCATTACACAGAGGCAGAAGACTGCGCGTAATGAATCGATGAGAAGCCTTGTCAGAGAGACAACTATAAGTCCGGCTGATTTTTATGTTTCCGATGTTTATCTCAGAGGGAGAAAACACGGAAACAGAAATTCCTTCTATGCCGGGTATTTTCAGAAGATCAGTTGATCTGACTGTTAAAGAGGTACAGGAGCTGTATGCTTTGGGTATAAGAGCCATTAATATTTATGTAAAGGTCTCTGAAAATTTAAAAGATAACACCGGAAAAGAGGCATGGAATCCGAACGGATTGATGCAGAATGCCATTAGAGCTATAAAAGAAGCATGTCCGGAATGATTGTAATGCCAGATGTCGCTTTAGATCCCTATTCGATCTACGGACATGACGGTATTATTAAAAACGGGAAGTTGCCAATGATATTACTGTTGACGCTTTGTGAAAATGGCTGTTTCTCATGCACACGCGCAGGTGCAGATTTCGTAGCACCATCAGATATGATGGATGGCAGAGTGCTTTACCTTCGTCAAGGTTTGGATGCGGCAGGTTTTCAACATGTAGGTATTATGAGTTATTCTGCCAAGTATGCTTCTGCCTTCTACGGTCCGTTCCGAGATGCTTTGGATAGCGCTCCGGTGGATATTATGACATATACCAACAGATAAAAAAACATACCAGATGGATTATGCCAACCGGCTCGAAGCCATAAAAGAAGCCTATCTGATATTGAGGAAGGAGCTGATATGGTTATGGTAAAACCCGGAATTGCTTATCTGGATATTGTACGGAAAATAAAGACCGGTTACGGTACCTGTTACCGTTTTTCACGTCTCAGGAGAGTATGCCATGATAAAAGCCGCAGCTGAAAAAGGCTGGCTCGATCATGATAAAATTATGATGGAACAGCTTATGTGCATCAAACGTGCAGGTGCTAATCTTATCTCTACTTATTTCGCTAAAGAAGCCGCTATTTTACTGAACAAGTAAGTATATATTAGTATCTTTACAGAACAACAAAAACAAGACAATGAAATTTTTTATGTTCAGCATGTTGGCTCTTTCATTTTTGGGAGTTTCATGTAATAAAGAGGAAAAAAAATCCAAGGAATTATATCCTGAAGAAGTAGTTGACCCGAATGATCCAAAAGTGATTATTGAACAAGGAAAGGAACTCTTTAACAGTAATAAAGCGGCATGTTATACCTGTCACCTTCCTGATAAAAAAAGTAATCGGCCAAGTATTCAGGAAATAGCAAAAATTTATCAGGAGAAAAACGGCGATATGTTTGCTTTTTTACGACAAAAAGCAGAAACCGATTGTAGACCCCGCTCATATGATGTAATGAAAGCTAATTTCGCCATTATCAAAACCTTTAGTGATGAAGAAGTTAATCTTAGAGCTTTACATAAAAAGCCACCTAAAATAAATTTAAATAAAGACAGTTGTTGAATTCCAGCTGTTTTTTTATTGTATAGTAATATGTAGCAATACAATTTCCCAACTTGGTATTAATTAACAAAAAACAATTTAAATATTCAAATTCAAAAAGTTAATATTTTGTTAATTTAAAATATTGTATTGTTTTTTACTTAGTTTTGAGATATTAACTACAAAATTATACAGTATGAAAAAATTATTTTATTTATTAGTAATTTCTTTAGCAGCATTCGCAGGGTGCTCACAAGAAGACAGAGAAGCCGAAACAAAAAATAATTTAAGCAAAGAGGATGTAGGATATAAACTAAATTTAAACGATTTTACTCCTTTTAAAACAGATACAATTGTTTTATTAAGGCTTACACCGCTAAAGAATTGATAGTCACATTAAAAACACACTGAACAGTTTAATGATGAATTAGAAGAAATCAGAAAAAAGTACCCAAATGCTGATTTGGTAGTGTATAAGTTAAATTTCAAGCAAAATCAGGCTTTTGTCACTGATTTGCATTTTCTTGATACAAAGGCAAAAAAAAGTAATCGATTATATTTGACAATAAAATCAATAGTACCTTCCCTTCATTGATAGGCATTGCAGATCTATTATTAGGAAAATGTCCTGAAGGCTGGACCAGTGTGGTTCGTTTTCATCTAAAGAAGGGATTGCCACCGCAACAGAAAAATACATAGCCAAGCTTAAAAGGAAGCGGAGATTGTGTTCAGATTCAATATGCACGTGGTTTAGTATCCGTTCAGGTATGCCACAGAAAGTGTTAGAACACATCTATATTCTTAAAAGATAAAAAAAACGAGTTTAATATCTCGTTTTTATTTATAGATAACCCTTCCATTCATCAAAAAATTCATTCAGAAACCCTTCCCCATATAATTGCCGCTGTTGTGCCATCTGTATTCCGGTCTCAGTATTCATTCGGTCTTTTAGCAAGAGTAATTTTTCATAAAAATGATTGATAGTAGTACCATTGCTGTTTTTTATATTCCTCTTTGGTCATATTCATTTTAGGCTGTTGTGCCGGATCATAAATTATCCGGTTTTTATAACCGCCATAGTTAAAAGCACGGGCAAAACCAATAGCACCAATAGCATCTAACCGATCAGCATCCTGTACAACATCCAGTTCTTTGGAATGAAAGTTTTTCTCAAATAACCCTCCCTTGAATGAATATTTTCAATGATTTTTTTTTACATGCTCAATGATTTTCAGGATCAACAGCCAATGATTCTAAAAAGCCAGCTGCTTTTTCAGGTCCCACGCTCTCGTCTCCGTTATGAAACTTACTGTCTGCAATATCATGCAGCAGTACTGCTAATTTTTACAACAGTAAGGTCACATGCTTCCTTCTTAGCAATAGTTACTGCTGTATTATACACACGTTCGATATGGAACCAATCATGTCCCGACTCGTTATGTTGCAATTCTTTTTGCACAAAAATGATTGTTTTTTCTATATAATGTTTTGCATCTCTGTAAATTAAAAAAAGCTGTTATCACAGCTTTCTATTTATATTATTTCACCATAGCAGGTTTACCCATTTAAACACGTGTGACTCTGCAGATATTTTCATTCTTTCTGCCAGACGAGCCATACGATCCGGAAGTCTCATAAGATAATCTCTCGCTTTCTCAGCTTCATCTGTCAGATTGGTTATTTTATCGATTTTCCCAAACGGCTGATCAATTTTTGTAATATTTCCACATAATCCATAGAAGTATAAACTCCAATACGCTGTGCAGATTCCGAGAAGTGATGGAAAGCATCGCCGATGGCTCCGCCTGATTCTCGAATAAGGTTGGCTGGCATGGTGATTTTTTTTCTTCATCATATAATTAAAAGCAAGCATCATCTCAGAAGGATCTACTTTAAAAATCCGATCTACAAATTCAGAATATGCATGGTGATGACGCATTTCATCTCCAGCAATCAAACGACAGATTTTTGATAATTTATGATCTCCGTTTTTCTTAGCTAACTGCGCTACTCTGTTATAAGAGAAACATACGTTGCCAATTCCAAAACTGGTAAAAAACAAAGTTTTTATACGGATCGCTGTCGGTTCCCGATCAAATCCGTCATAGAGCAAATGGTGTGTGGTAATTTCTTACCTCTCTCATGTTCACTCTTCCGGATAAGTACAGATATCTGTTTAACAAGTCTCCGTGACGGTTTTCTTCTCCTGTCCAGTGACGTATCCATTTTGCCCATCCGTTACCACCTTCTCCTTCTTTTTGTTTTACACCATCAACATCCATCAGCCAGGATTCATAAGTTGGCAATGCTTCTTCAGTGATTGTATACACCTACTAAAACAATCCAAAATCATATGGTAATTCTTTAGCGTATTCTCTTAATTCTCTAACTTCTTCAAAAAAATTATCTGATTCTGAATTGGGTAACAAATCAGATGGTTGCCAAAATTCTCCACTGGAATCAGATAGTTATCTACGAAACTATCTATATTTTTTTCCAGAAACTGCATTACTTCAAATCGAACATTTTTTGTTGACATATATTTTTCTTTTACCGTCTTAACCGGTTATTAATATTTTTATTTGCGAGGTGATTTTTTCCTGTGTGATCTCAAACAGGGTATTAAAATCATAGTCATTCACTTTCATCGGTTCATGTATTTTCATACTGACTCTTGCCCAACCCTAAAGGAAACATTCCATAACGGAATATTTCCATGAATTATTTATGGTAACCGGCACTACATAAGCATCCGGTGCATACTTGCATAATATTTTCATTCCGTTTTCAGAAAAGCTTTTAGGTGCACCCGTTTTGAACGCGGTTCCTTCCGGGAAAATAACAGCTGATCTGTTGTATTTCTGGATGTATTCTGCCAATCCTTTGATAGTAGGTAATGCCTGTTTTTGAATCTTTCCGGTCAATAAGCACAGAACCACCTCTTTTAAGATTGAATGACACACTCGGAATCCCTTTCCCCAATTCTTTCTTACTTACAAATTTAGGATGTGCTTTTCGCAGATACCATATCATTAAAATAAAACATATCATAAGACTCTGATGATTGGATACAAAAATTACCGGCACTTTTTCAGGCACCAACGCTACACCTTCTACTGAAAATGTAGTTCCTAATATATGTCCGCATCTCAATAAACAGCCATAAGAATGTCTACGCTTTTTTTATGTGCCTGATAACCAAAAATATTTAAACAAATCCATTGAATCGATCGGATGAAAGATCAACAAGGCTAACGCAAAAAAGAAATAAAAAACAATACTAATGGATAAGAGATAATTTTTTGCACTTTTATGAAATTAAATGTCAAATATACAATAAAAACAAAAACCACCGATATAATCGGCGGTTCGTTTGTTTAAAAAAGGGATAAGTTTAACAGTGTTCTTAACAGTGTTCGTTATACGCTTCTTTTAAGTTTTCTGAAATAGTCTCCGCCGGTGACCTTCAATATGATGTCTTTCTAACATATGTACCAATTCTCCGTTTTATAAACAAACGCCATACTTGGTGATGATGGGGGAAAAGGAAAACATTTTTTCACGTGCTGCATCTACTGCATCTTTACCACTCCTGCGAAAACAGTTACAATCTGATCCGGTGTTTTACCGTTGTCCAAACTCATTCGTGCTCCCCGGACGTGCATTTCTTGCTGCACAACCACACACTGAATTTACCACTACCAAGGTTGTTCCTTCTTTTGCTAAAGCATCTTCCACTTCTTTAGCTGTATATAATTCTTGAAAACCGACAGCAACAAGCTCTTCACGCATCGGTTTTACAATTTCTTCTGGGTACATAATTATCTGATTTACGTTATGACACAAAATTATAAAACTATTTTGTTTAAGCTATGTATTTAATAATCTATTAACGGTGTTTTTATAATTAAAAAAAATGGCTTATATAAAAACAAGCCATTTTTCTCTAATCAACTAACCCACTCAAATTAAAAATTATAGGAAACCGATAAAGCTATATTCCGTGGATCTATCTGATTGATAAAACCTCCTCTGAAATATGAATTTAACCCTATCTGATCTGTTATATTATTGAAATAAAATCGTGCATCGAATCCTTTGTATTTATAGCCCAGCTGTGCATTTAACGTATAGTAAGAAGGCATGTCAAATGGTTCTGTACCTCCCATATTTCCATGTCCGTCCGGCCAGACTGTATTCATTAACCGGGCGTTCACCAACGTAATATAAACCTGTACTGATGCTTAAACCATTTAGCACCCCGTTATTAAACAAATACTGAATCCAGCCGTTAGCTGTGTTTTTTGGGGCATTCATGGGTGCAGAACCGTTTACATAATACGAAGGGCTGTTTTGATATTGCGCATCCCAGATAAGCATATCCAAGCATTACCGTAAGATTATCTAAGATACGTCCGTTTAGCTCTACTTCTACTCCGGTTCGTTTCAGATCTCCTGCTTTAAATACATAGCCCGTCGGATTTGAAGTACCCGGTTCATATTCGGTGTTTGACAAGTTGCTGGTGAGAATATGAAAATAGGTAAAATTAAAGAGTAAGCGATCGTTAAGCCATGAAGATTTTAATTCCTGTTTCAAACTGGTTGGTCACTGCTGCTCCCACTTCTTCTCCTGTGTCAGCTTATCTGCAGCGCTTCTTAAACTGGTGGAATTGGTAAAAGATCCAAAAACATTAACTTGTTCTATAGGGCTCAGCATCACACCTACCATCGGATTCCATGCAGAGCGTTGCGTACCGTTGGTAGACACAGCATCTTTTGTAATTATTTGTGAATACCGAAGACCAAAAAACTCCTTTCACATATTTATTAAATTCTACTACATCCTGAGCTAGAACACCAAACGTACCATACTGAGCTCTTACAGGATCATTTGCCTTAAACGTAATTTTTGCCGGCATCTGTTCCCCCTTCCTCTCCAGTGATTACTACATCATTGATCGCATTTGGAAAATTTTCATAGATGTTTATTTCATCAATATAATTGCGTTGTAAACCGTTTACATCAGTTGTAAAGCTGGTGGTAGTTGCATCGGCTGCGATAATCGAATCCTAATTGTGCCGTATGTTTTACAGAACCTGTATAAAGTTCCTGTCCGATCAGATCAAACTGAAACGTACTGTTTTTATCTCTCTGAGACTGCGGCTCATCACTCGCTGGCGAATGTGATACTCTTGTGAGCCTCTTATTGCGTTTGCGGTTGTTTGTGTATTATCTACGCTGTAGGATGATTGTGCATAAGCAGCTCTTATCCGGAACTGATCGTCCAGTTTATGATCAATTCTAACCATCATACTGCTCATTTTTGTTTGTTATTATCACTTTTGAATCAAAAAATTTATCATCAGGCAA
Organism: Paenimyroides ceti; assembly: GCF_030409925.1. Taxonomy (NCBI): domain Bacteria; kingdom Pseudomonadati; phylum Bacteroidota; class Flavobacteriia; order Flavobacteriales; family Flavobacteriaceae; genus Paenimyroides; species Paenimyroides ceti. The sequence goes on along the minus strand of NZ_JAUFQU010000080.1, from coordinate 2,267 downwards.
GACACTACAATGCATTAGTTCCCTGATTAGCCGCCAGATTTACAGCAGAAGTATGCGGTGTCCGGTATTCATTAAATAATCTCCTTCAAGAACAACTGTTTGTTTTTCTTGTAGGCTTCCAGGCCAGGGAAGGATTCAGATAAACGCGGTTAGATTTTAAATACGCCCTGTAACTATCTGCGCTTTCGTACGCTCCGTTTAAAAACGAAATGCTACTGTTTCCCTCTCATCATTAATACCGTCTGGTAGTCAAATACCGGACGTATCTGATTCCAGCTTCCCACGCGCAACCCCACATGGCAGCATTAACAAAATTCGGCGTTTTTGTTACCCACATTAATACACCTCCTGCATTTTCCCAAATCGGTAATAAACCCTTGAGTAATAGCAGCAGAGCCTTTGATCATCTGTATCGATTCTACTCCCTGCATATCAATAACTCCTGAGGCAGTCTGAAACTGAGAATCCATACGCACACCATTCTTTAATACTGGTATTCCCCGAAATCCGCGTGCAGACATACTTTCTTTCACACACCACCGTAACTCCCAAATAAGGTAACACCTGGAATATTCCGTACTGCATCTGTAATCGTTAAGGCTCCTGAGCTTCGATTACTTTATTAGAAATAACAGAGATACTCTGTATCTGATCTTTAGTTTTAAAGGCATTCGGGTAATCGTCTCCAATCCTTTAGGCTGCTTGTTGCGTTCACCAAAAACTTCTCTCTTCTTCTAAAACATCAGATTCCTGAATAAGTTTTATGCTTATATGTTGATTTCCCTGTTTTATCTCTACTTTTTTATTGACAGCATAATATCCAATCAACTCTATTCGCAAGGTATAATTCCCTGATTGCAGATTTTTTGAAATAGAGTTCTCCCGATTCATCACCTGCTACTTGGTAATTAATTTCCTGAATTATACCTGTTGCATAAGCCAAAGGAGTATTTGTTTCATCTGTTATTTTCACTCTTAATGAAGCTGTCTGAGCAACAGCTACACTCCCCGTAAAGAGCAATAATAATAAAAATGGAAAAATGTTTCATCATTAATTTTTATTTAGATTAATTATAAACAAAGGTAATAAGCAAAATGAAACTTCCCAAAAAACAAATTGGTTTTTTAAATAAAATTTTAAAATTAGATTCGCAAATAATTGAAAACCACAGAAGAAATGAGAAAAAAAAATCAAAGGCATAAAAAAAAGCCAGTTAAAAACCGGCTCTTATTTTATTGTTGGTCTACAAGGACTCGAACCTTGAACGACTGAACCAAAATCAGCTGTGTTACCATTACACCATAGACCAATTAGTTCTTTAAATTGAGACTAAACGAGTATCTTTGTTGGCCTACAAGGACTCGAACCTTGAACGACTGAACCAAAATCAGCTGTGTTACCATTACACCATAGCCCAGTAAATTGCTCTTAAAACTCAGAGTAAATTCTTTATTGCGGTTGCAAAGGTAATACAAAAATCAAATGTTGCAAGTATTCCACAAAAAAAATTAAAAAAACTAAATAATGGAAAGGATTAAAAAAAAAAAAAAACGTTTTTCTTTGTATCACAAATCAAAAAAATCTAATCGCACTGTATTATGTTGACTATCAATTTTAAAAGTGTGAATATCATACTAGGATGGGTTGCATCTTAATTTGCTTTAATTACATACATCTCAACAATTGAACCTACTCTGAGCTTTTGGGATGCCGGCGAATACATTGCTACCTCTACAAAATTGCAGGTTGGTCACCCACCAGGTGCTCCGCTGTATCAGATGTTGGGAGCTTTCTTTTCCATGTTTGCAGCCAGTAATGAACACATTGCTTTGATGGTAAACATGATGGCATCAGTATCAAGTGCTTTTACGATTTTATTTATGTACTGGTGTACTACGAATCTTTTAGGAAAAGTGGTAAGCAGCTTTTCTCCGTGGAATAATAACAATGCAATAGCTGTTTTAGGAAGTGCTTTTGTAGCGCTTTATCCTTTGCTTTTTCTGATAGTTTTTGGTTTAGTGCCGTTGAGGCAGAAGTATATGCTACAGCGATGCTTTTGATTTCGGTTTTGCTTTGGCTTGGTATCCGCTGGATTGATGATATCGATAAACCCCGCGCGAAACAAATGGCTTTTGGTTATCGCATTAGTAATCGGACTTTCATTTGGGGTTCACTTTATGGCTTTATTAACCATACCTTCTATCGTTTTCTTATACTATTTTCAAGAAGTACCCAACCGTTACTATTAAAAATTTCATTATTGAAA
>NZ_JAUFQU010000079.1:0-14309 GCF_030409925.1 Paenimyroides ceti | reverse complement strand
ACTATGAATTATGAATGCTTTTGCCGATGTTTGGTTTTTTAATAAGGATGGAAACCGCATGCTTTTCAGAAAAAATGCTGGTCAGCTATGGCAAGAGGTGAATCCGGTTTGCTGAATGCTCCGACAGGTTACGGAAAAACGTATGCGATATGGTTTGGAATTCTCCAGAATTATTTATAAAAAACACCCTGATAATACAAAAGAGAAAAAAGGACTGCATACGTTGTGGATTACGCCTTTGCGGGCTTTGTCAAAAGAAATTTTACTAGCAACGGAAAGGGTAAGTAAAGATTTGGAACTCGACTATAAAATAGCCCTTCGTACCGGAGATACTTCTGCAGGTGACCGACAGAAACAGCGTAAAAATCCTCCGCAGGCGCTGATTACTACTCCGGAAAGCGTACATCTGCTTATGGCTTCCAAAGGATATAAAGAATTTTTTAAATCGCTGGAGTTTGTCATTGTAGAATGATTGGCATGAATTATTGAGCAGCAAACGAGGTGTAATGATTGAACTGGCGGTTGCCCATTTAAAAACCATCAATCCATCTCTCAAAGTATGGGGAATCTCGGCAACCATCGGAAATCTGTTACAGGCAAAAGATATTCTTACACGGGATTCACAGAGCGTACTAATACAGTCAAAACAGCAAAAGAAAATAGAACTGCATACGATTTACCCTGATGAGGTTGAAAAATATCCGTGGAGCGGGCATCTGGGCATCCGTTTATTGCCCAAAGTACTGCCTCTGCTGCATCAATATACCACCACTTTATTATTTACAAATACCCGTTCACAGGCTGAGATATGGTATCAGCGATTATTGGAAGCAGACCCTGAACTGGCAGGACAGATTGCTTTACATCACGGGTCGCTTAGTGAAGAACTGCGCCTATGGTTGAAGACAGTCTGCACGAAGGACTTTTAAAAGCCGTCATCTGTACCAGCAGCCTTGATCTTGGAGTTGATTTCCGATCTGTAGATTGCGTCATCCAGATCGGCTCCCCAAAAGGAATTGCGCGTTTTTTACAACGTGCCGGCCGAAGTGGTCACCGCCCTGAAGAAACAAGTGTGATCTATTTTCTGCCCACTCACTCACTGGAAACGATGGAAGGCGCTTCTCTGCGCTATGCATTATCTGAAAAAATGGTAGAACAGCGATTGCCCTATATCCGTAGTTTTGATATGCTCATTCAGTTTATGATGACATTGGCTGTCAGTGACGGATTTCAGGCTGAGGCCTTATATAATGAAGTTATTCAAACACACTGCTATGAAAGTATCAGCCCTGATGAATTCAATGAATGTTTACAACTCATCACACAGGGAGGAAGTTCTTTATATGCGTATGATGAATTTCATAAAGTGGTTATTGAAGACGGACTTTTTAAAGTTACTTCCAGACGTATTGCAATGCAGCATCGTTTGAGTATCGGAGCCATTGTTTCAGATATGATGCTTCTGGTAAAATTTAAAAAAGGAAAATACCTGGGCAGCGTGGAAGAATGGTTTGTTTCGCGCTTAAAAGAAGGTGATGTTTTCTGGTTTTCCGGACGCGCGCTGCAATTGGTTCATATCAAAAATAATGAAGTCATTGTAAGGCCTACTACACAAAAAACCGGACTCATTCCTTCATGGCAAGGTGGACGGCTTCCGATAAGTGTTGATTATGGAAAAGCCATTCGTCATATGTTTCAGGAAATCGGGAAACCTTCCCGTCGGACTTATCCGGAGTTGGCATTTTTACAGCCTTTGTTCAAAGAACAGGCAAAACGTTCTTATCTGCCTCAGGAAAATGAATTGCTGACGGAATATATAAAAACCAAATATGGCTTTCATCTGTTTATCTATCCGTATGAGGGGAAACTAGTACATGAAGGAATGGCTGCAATTCTTGCTTACCGCATCAGCCGAATCAGAAGATAACATTTACCATTGCAAGCAATGATTATGGATTTGAACTGCTCTCTGAAGACGATTTCTTTGTTGATGAAACGTTTGTTCAGGAATTGTTGTCAGTAGAAAATATAGTAGAAGATATCAAAAACGGAGTCAACATCAGAGAAATGGCGAAACGTACTTTTCGGGATGTTGCTTCGGTATCGGGTCTTATTTTTAATGGTTATCCCGGAAAGCAGATGAAAACAAAACACCTTCAGGCAAATGCTTCTTTGTTTTTCAGTGTCTTTGATGAAAATGAACCTTCCAACTTGTTGTACCGTCAGGCGTATGATGAAGTCTATGATTTTCAGCTCGAAATTCAGCGCATGCAGCTGGCCTTTCAGCGTATCAACAGCCATCCGATTATTTTTAAGCATCTTGAAAAACTGAGTCCGTTTGCGTTTCCGATTTTTTCGGAATCTTTTCGCAGCAAATATTCGAATGAAGATTGGCAGGCGCGTCTCAATAAATTAAAAAAGGAACTGGATGTCGAATAAATTTTACAGGCTTTTTCTGGGCGATACTGAAACGTGGCTTTTACCGGAACTGGCGCTCTTTCTGCCGGAAAGCCATTGTCTTGTTATTGCGGACTGGCATTTGGGAAAAACTACTCATTTCAGAAAAAACGGAATTTTTCTTCCCAAAACTTCTTTGTATAAAGAGTTTATGAAACTTGATGTGCTCATTGCAAAATATGGAGTGAAAACCGTCGTGTTTCTGGGAGACTTGTTTCACAGTGAATGGAATACGGATTGGGAACTTTTTAAAGAAGCACTTTTGAAACATGATACAGTATCGTTTATCCTTACAAAAGGCAATCATGATATTATCGATTATGCACAGCATCACTTGCCTCATTTCAAAATAGTTAAAGAACTATGGCTGCATGAAAAAATCGTTTTTCCCATCAGTCACTATCGCTGTTAAATCGGGAGGTGATTAATATAGTAGGGCATACTCATCCCGGAATAAGCATTCGGACCAAACAACGTCATTATTTCCGTTTACCTTGTTTTTATTTTGATAAAGGTGTGTTTATACTGCCTGCTTTCGGAGACCTCACAGGACTTTATATCATGGAACGCAAAAGGGGAGATGAGGTGTTTATCGTTTTAGGAGATGAGGTAAAAAGACTGAAAAAATACGTAGCCATATTTGTATTCAACGAAGAAAAAACCTTTTATTATTTTTTGGTGATTGGGCAAACAGAAAAAATTAAAGAAAGATTTATCAGAAAATGAAAAGATGATATATATATATATATATAATATATATATATATATATATATATACCACCGATTTTTTAGATGACCAACGAATAACTATTTTTTATATTTTTAATTTGTCTGAAAAAGGGGAAGCCTACAATCCACATTCATCCATCTTCCTAAAGCCGGATCATAGTTTCTTGCTCCAAAATCATACATATTCAGGTCTTTTTCGGGCTGAAATTCTTTTCCTCCATAGGTGTATTTATAGCCTGTATTTCCTGTAATAGTGCTGTAATTCTGGTGTTCTAATCCAAATGGATAATGTTGTTATAACTTTAATTATTGAACAATAGAAAAATAAATTGATGTAACAATTAGAATTATTTTTTTGTAGAACAAGAAAAATTTATGGACATCCTTTATCATTTTTAATAAAGTGTTTCCTGTTTTATATTAAAAATGGAATTTTAAATATATTATACTTGTAAAGTGTTTATACAATAACACAGCCTCAATACGTTTGTAAAGAGGCTGTTGGTTCGTCTATTATTCTTTTTCTAATAAGTAACTTTGAATAATACCATTTTGTGATCGGGAATTATACTATTCCCTTTTATCAACCAAACTTCATCTATAAATACTCTTTTACCTGTAAAATTAATAATGAAAAAAATTACTACTTTTATTTTTGATACTATAAATTGGAGACAAAAAACTATTTTATCTTTTATATAAAAGGCTTTGATATCACACCTCTTTATTTTTGTAGTATCCCACTGATCTTTTAGAACAATTTCTTTATTATCATCTAATATCAAATGTAAATCATAAGAGAAAAAAGTTTTGTCATACCTACTAACCTTGAAAAACAATTTATTTTTTTTAGAATTAAAAAAAATAGGGCTTACAGTATCCGACTTGCTTACAAAAGATTCGGAACACCTGCATGAACACCTCATCAATGAACAGTTTCCCTGGAATAAAATGGAGCAATTTGCCGATATTCTGGTTAAGTTATCTGAGCAAGCAGGATATGAAACTTTGAAGTCAAAAGCAAGAAAAATGTATGAATTCATACAAAGTGAGAGCAAAGCTTTTTCATTTGAAATATTTAATAAGATAAATAAATTATAACTGTACAATTAACCTAACTGCCGAATTATGAAAGAAAAGTTTTATCAATACATACAGAATCTCCAAGATCAAATCACATCAGCGCTGGAAAAAGTTGACGGAAAATCCGTTTTCAGAGAAGACCTGTGGGAACGTCCCGGCGGCGGTGGCGGTAGAACACGCGTTATTGAAAACGGAAATGTTTTTGAAAAAGGAGGTGTAAATATTTCTGCTGTACACGGGATTTTACCCGAGGCTATGCAAAAAATGTTTAATGTAACCGATGCAAACTTTTATGCCTGTGGGTTGAGTATGGTATTACATCCCAAAAATCCGATGGTACCTACCACTCATGCCAACTGGCGTTATTTTGAAATGTATGATAAAGAAGGCAATAAAGTTCGCTCATGGTTTGGAGGCGGTCAGGATCTTACTCCTTACTATCTTTTTGAAGAAGATGCCCGTCATTTTCATAAGGTAAGCAAAACAGCCTGTGACAAACATGATCCTGAGTTTTACGAAAAATACAAGAAACAGTGTGATGCGTATTTCTGGAATTCTCATAGAAATGAAGCCCGTGGTATCGGAGGTCTTTTTTTTGATCATCTTGAAGAAACGCCAGAAAGATCTTCGCAACAATGGTATGATTTTGTTACCGAAATCGGAAACAGTTTTATAGAAGCCTATGTACCTATTGTAGAAAAAAGAAAAGAGCTGCCCTATACGGAAGCACAGAGAACATGGCAGGAAATACGAAGAGGCCGATATGTAGAATTCAATCTTGTACACGATAAAGGAACCCTTTTCGGATTGAAAACCAACGGACGCATTGAATCAATCCTCATGAGTTTACCTTCTCATGTTCAATGGGTATATGACCATCATCCGGAAAAAGGATCAGAAGAGGAAAAATTACTGAATGTATTACAACAACCGCGAGAGTGGGTATAAAAATAAAAATATGTTTCCATTACACAGAGGCAGAAGACTGCGCGTAAATGAATCGATGAGAAGCCTTGTCAGAGAGACAACTTTAAGTCCGGCTGATTTTATGTTTCCGATGTTTATCTCAGAGGGAGAAAACACGGAAACAGAAATTCCTTCTATGCCGGGTATTTTCAGAAGATCAGTTGATCTGACTGTTAAAGAGGTACAGGAGCTGTATGCTTTGGGTATAAGAGCCATTAATATTTATGTAAAGGTCTCTGAAAATTTAAAAGATAACACCGGAAAAGAGGCATGGAATCCGAACGGATTGATGCAGAATGCCATTAGAGCTATAAAAGAAGCATGTCCGGAAATGATTGTAATGCCAGATGTCGCTTTAGATCCCTATTCGATCTACGGACATGACGGTATTATTAAAAACGGGGAAGTTGCCAATGATATTACTGTTGACGCTTTGGTGAAAATGGCTGTTTCTCATGCACACGCAGGTGCAGATTTCGTAGCACCATCAGATATGATGGATGGCAGAGTGCTTTACCTTCGTCAAGGTTTGGATGCGGCAGGTTTTCAACATGTAGGTATTATGAGTTATTCTGCCAAGTATGCTTCTGCCTTCTACGGTCCGTTCCGAGATGCTTTGGATAGCGCTCCGGTGGATATTACTGACATACCAACAGATAAAAAAACATACCAGATGGATTATGCCAACCGGCTCGAAGCCATAAAAGAAGCCTTATCTGATATTGAGGAAGGAGCTGATATGGTTATGGTAAAACCCGGAATTGCTTATCTGGATATTGTACGGGAAATAAAAGACCGGGTTACGGTACCTGTTACCGTTTTTCACGTCTCAGGAGAGTATGCCATGATAAAAGCCGCAGCTGAAAAAGGCTGGCTCGATCATGATAAAATTATGATGGAACAGCTTATGTGCATCAAACGTGCAGGTGCTAATCTTATCTCTACTTATTTCGCTAAAGAAGCCGCTATTTTACTGAACAAGTAAGTATATATTAGTATCTTTACAGAACAACAAAAACAAGACAATGAAATTTTTTATGTTCAGCATGTTGGCTCTTTCATTTTTGGGAGTTTCATGTAATAAAGAGGAAAAAAAATCCAAGGAATTATATCCTGAAGAAGTAGTTGACCCGAATGATCCAAAAGTGATTATTGAACAAGGAAAGGAACTCTTTAACAGTAATAAAGCGGCATGTTATACCTGTCACCTTCCTGATAAAAAAGTAATCGGCCCAAGTATTCAGGAAATAGCAAAAATTTATCAGGAGAAAAACGGCGATATGTTTGCTTTTTTACGACAAAAAGCAGAACCGATTGTAGACCCCGCTCAATATGATGTAATGAAAGCTAATTTCGCCATTATCAAAACCTTTAGTGATGAAGAAGTTAAATCTTTAGAGCTTTACATAAAAAGCCACCTAAAATAAATTTAAATAAAGACAGTTGTTGAATTCCAGCTGTTTTTTTATTGTATAGTAATATGTAGCAATACAATTTCCCAACTTGGTATTAATAACAAAAAACATTTTAATATTCAAATTCAAAAAGTTAATATTTTGTTAATTTAAAATATTGTATTGTTTTTTACTTAGTTTTGAGATATTAACTACAAAATTATACAGTATGAAAAAATTATTTATTTTATTAGTAATTTCTTTAGCAGCATTCGCAGGGTGCTCACAAGAAGACAGAGAAGCCGAAACAAAAAATAATTTAAGCAAAGAGGATGTAGGATATAAACTAAATTTAAACGATTTTACTCCTTTTAAAACAGATACAATTGTTTTATTTAAGGCTTACACCGCTAAAGAATTGAATAGTCACATTAAAAACACACTGAACAGTTTTAATGATGAATTAGAAGAAATCAGAAAAAAGTACCCAAATGCTGATTTGGTAGTGTATAAGTTAAATTTCAAGCAAAATCAGGCTTTTGTCACTGATTTGCATTTTCTTGATACAAAGGCAAAAAAAGTAATCGATATATTTGACAATAAAATCAATAGTACCTTCCCTTCATTGATAGGCATTGCAGATCTATTATTAGGAAAATGTCCTGAAGGCTGGACCAGTGGTGGTTCGTTTTCATCTAAAGAAGGGATTGCCACCGCAACAGAAAAAATACTTAGCCCAAGCTTAAAAGGAAGCGGAGATTGTGTTCAGATTCAATATGCACGTGGTTTAGTATCCGTTCAGGTATGCCACAGAAAGTGTTAGAACACATCTATATTCTTAAAAGATAAAAAAACGAGTTTAATACTCGTTTTTTATTTATAGATAACCCTTCCATTCATCAAAAAATTCATTCAGAAACCCTTCCATATAATTATGCCGCTGTTGTGCCATCTGTATTCCGGTCTCAGTATTCATTCGGTCTTTTAGCAAGAGTAATTTTTCATAAAAATGATTGATAGTAGTACCATTGCTGTTTTTATATTCCTCTTTGGTCATATTCATTTTAGGCTGTTGTGCCGGATCATAAATTATCCGGTTTTTATAACCGCCATAGTTAAAAGCACGGGCAATACCAATAGCACCAATAGCATCTAACCGATCAGCATCCTGTACAACATCCAGTTCTTTGGAATGAAAGTTTTTCTCAAAATTACCTCCCTTGAATGAGATATTTTCAATGATTTTTTTTACATGCTCAATGATTTCAGGATCAACAGCCAATGATTCTAAAAAGCCAGCTGCTTTTTCAGGTCCCACGCTCTCGTCTCCGTTATGAAACTTACTGTCTGCAATATCATGCAGCAGTACTGCTAATTTTACAACAGTAAGGTCACATGCTTCCTTCTTAGCAATAGTTACTGCTGTATTATACACACGTTCGATATGGAACCAATCATGTCCCGACTCGTTATGTTGCAATTCTTTTTGCACAAAAATGATTGTTTTTTCTATAATGTTTTGCATCTCTGTAAATTAAAAAAAGCTGTTATCACAGCTTTCTATTTATATTATTTCACCATAGCAGGGTTTACCCATTTAAACACGTGTGACTCTGCAGATATTTTCATTCTTTCTGCCAGACGAGCCATACGATCCGGAAGTCTCATAAGATAATCTCTCGCTTTCTCAGCTTCATCTGTCAGATTGGTTATTTTATCGATTTCCCAACGGCTGATCAATTTTTGTAATATTTCCACATAATCCATAGAAGTATAAACTCCAATACGCTGTGCAGATTCCGAGAAGTGATGGAAAGCATCGCCGATGGCTCCGCCTGATTCTCGAATAAGGTTGGCTGGCATGGTGATTTTTTTCTTCATCATATAATTAAAAGCAAGCATCATCTCAGAAGGATCTACTTTAAAAATCCGATCTACAAATTCAGAATATGCATGGTGATGACGCATTTCATCTCCAGCAATCAAACGACAGATTTTTGATAATTTATGATCTCCGTTTTTCTTAGCTAACTGCGCTACTCTGTTATGAGAAACATACGTTGCCAATTCCTGAAAACTGGTAAAAACAAAGTTTTTATACGGATCGCTGTCGGTTCCCGGATCAAATCCGTCATTGAGCAAATGGTGTGTGGTAATTTCTACCTCTCTCATGTTCACTCTTCCGGATAAGTACAGATATCTGTTTAACAAGTCTCCGTGACGGTTTTCTTCTCCTGTCCAGTGACGTATCCATTTTGCCCATCCGTTACCACCTTCTCCTTCTTTTTGTTTTACACCATCAACATCCATCAGCCAGGATTCATAAGTTGGCAATGCTTCTTCAGTGATTGTATCACCTACTAAAACAATCCAAAAATCATATGGTAATTCTTTAGCGTATTCTCTTAATTCTCTAACTTCTTCAAAAAAATTATCTGATTCTGAATTGGGTAACAAATCAGATGGTTGCCAAATTTTCTCCACTGGAATCAGATAGTTATCTACGAAACTATCTATATTTTTTTCCAGAAACTGCATTACTTCTAATCGAACATTTTTTGTTGACATATTTTTTTCTTTTACCGTCTTATCCGGTTATTAATATTTTATTTGCGAGGTGATTTTTTCCTGTGTGATCTCAAACAGGGTATTAAAATCATAGTCATTCACTTTCATCGGTTCATGTATTTTCATACTGACTCTTGCCCCCAACCCTAAAGGAAACATTCCATAACGGAATATTTTCCATGAATTATTTATGGTAACCGGCACTACATAAGCATCCGGTGCATACTTGCATAATATTTTCATTCCGTTTTCAGAAAAGCTTTTAGGTGCACCCGTTTTTGAACGCGTTCCTTCCGGGAAAATAACAGCTGATCTGTTGTATTTCTGGATGTATTCTGCCAATCCTTTGATAGTAGGTAATGCCTGTTTTGAATCTTTCCGGTCAATAAGCACAGAACCACCTCTTTTAAGATTGAATGACACACTCGGAATCCCTTTCCCCAATTCTTTCTTACTTACAAATTTAGGATGTGCTTTTCGCAGATACCATATCATTAAAACAATATCATAAAGACTCTGATGATTGGATACAAAAATTACCGGCACTTTTTCAGGCACCAACGCTACACCTTCTACTGAAAATGTAGTTCCTAATATATGTCCGCATCTCAATAAACAGCCATTAAGAATGTCTACGCTTTTTTTATGTGCCTGATAACCAAAAATATTTAAACAAATCCATTGAATCGGATGAAAGATCAACAAGGCTAACGCAAAAAAGAAATAAAAAACAATACTAATTGGATAAGAGATAATTTTTTGCACTTTTATGAAATTAAAGGTCAAATATACAATAAAAACAAAAACCACCGATATAATCGGCGGTTCGTTTGTTTAAAAAAGGGATAAGTTTAACAGTGTTCTTAACAGTGTTCGTTATACGCTTCTTTTAAGTTTTCTGAAATAGTCTCCGCCGGGTGACCTTCAATATGATGTCTTTCTAACATATGTACCAATTCTCCGTTTTTAAACAACGCCATACTTGGTGATGATGGGGGAAAAGGAAACATTTTTTCACGTGCTGCATCTACTGCATCTTTATCCACTCCTGCGAAAACAGTTACAATCTGATCCGGTGTTTTACCGTTGTCCAAACTCATTCGTGCTCCCGGACGTGCATTTCTTGCTGCACAACCACACACTGAATTTACCACTACCAAGGTTGTTCCTTCTTTTGCTAAAGCATCTTCCACTTCTTTAGCTGTATATAATTCTTGAAAACCGACAGCAACAAGCTCTTCACGCATCGGTTTTACAATTTCTTCTGGGTACATAATTATCTGATTTACGTTATGACACAAAATTATAAAACTATTTTGTTTTAAGCTATGTATTTAATAATCTATTAACGGTGTTTTTATAATTAAAAAAAATGGCTTATATAAAAACAAGCCATTTTTCTAATCAACTAACCCACTCAAATTAAAAATTATAGGAAACCGATAAAGCTATATTCCGTGGATCTATCTGATTGATAAAACCTCCTCTGAAATATGAATTTAACCCTATCTGATCTGTTATATTATTGAAATAAAATCGTGCATCGAATCCTTTGTATTTATAGCCCAGCTGTGCATTTAACGTATAGTAAGAAGGCATGTCAAATGGTTCTGTACCTCCCATATTTCCATGTCCGTCCGGAGCCAGACTGTATTCATTAACCGGGCGTTCACCAACGTAATATAAACCTGTACTGATGCTTAAACCATTTAGCACCCCGTTATTAAACAAATACTGAATCCAGCCGTTAGCTGTGTTTTTTGGGGCATTCATGGGTGCAGAACCGTTTACATACGAAGGGCTGTTTTGATATTGCGCATCCAGATAAGCATATCCAAGCATTACCGTAAGATTATCTAAGATACGTCCGTTTAGCTCTACTTCTACTCCGGTTCGTTTCAGATCTCCTGCTTTAAATACATAGCCCGTCGGATTTGAAGTACCCGGTTCATATTCGGTGTTTGACAAGTTGCTGGTGAGAATATGAAAATAGGTAAAATTAAAGAGTAAGCGATCGTTTAGCCATGAAGATTTTATTCCTGTTTCAAACTGGTTGGTCACTGCTGCTCCCACTTCTTCTCCTGTGTTCAGCTTATCTGCAGCGCTTCTTAAACTGGTGGAATTGGTAAAAGATCCAAAAACATTAACTTGTTCTATAGGGCTCAGCATCACACCTACCATCGGATTCCATGCAGAGCGTTGCGTACCGTTGGTAGACACAGCATCTTTTGTAATTATTTGTGAATACCGAAGACCAAAAACTCCTTTCACATATTTATTAAATTCTACTACATCCTGAGCTAGAACACCAAACGTACCATACTGAGCTCTTACAGGATCATTTGCCTTAAACGTAATTTTTGCCGGCATCTGTTCCCCTTCCTCTCCAGTGATTACTACATCATTGATCGCATTTGGAAAATTTTCATAGATGTTTATTTCATCAATATAATTGCGTTGTAAACCGTTTACATCAGTTGTAAAGCTGGTGGTAGTTGCATCGGCTGTGCGATAATCGAATCCTAATTGTGCCGTATGTTTTACAGAACCTGTATAAAGTTCCTGTCCGATCAGATCAAACTGAAACGTACTGTTTTTATCTTCTCTGAGACTGCGGCTCATCACTCGCTGGCGAATGTGATACTCTTGTGAGCCTCTTATTGCGTTTGCGGTTGTTTGTGTATTATCTACGCTGTAGGATGATTGTGCATAAGCAGCTCTTATCCGGAACTGATCGTCCAGTTTATGATCAATTCTAACCATCATACTGCTCATTTTTGTGTTGTTATTATCACTTTTGAATCCTAAAAATTTATCATCAGGCAAGACATACAATGCATTAGTTCCCTGATTAGCCGCCAGATTTACAGCAGAAGTATGCGGTGTCCGGTTATCATTAAAATAATCTCCTTCAAGAACAACTGTTGTTTTCTCTGTAGGCTTCCAGGCCAGGGAAGGATTCAGATAAACGCGGTTAGATTTTAAATACGCCCTGTAACTATCTGCGCTTTCGTACGCTCCGTTTAAACGAAATGCTACTGTTTCACTCTCATTTAATACCGTCTGGTAGTCAAATACCGGACGTATCTGATTCCAGCTTCCCACGCGCAACCCCACATTGGCAGCATTAACAAAATTCGGCGTTTTTGTTACCACATTAATTACACCTCCTGCATTTCCCAAATCGGTAATAACCCCTTGAGTAATAGCAGCAGAGCCTTTGATCATCTGTATCGATTCTACTCCCTGCATATCAATAACTCCTGAGGCAGTCTGAAACTGAGAATCCATACGCACACCATTCTTTAATACTGGTATTCCCCGAAATCCGCGTGCAGACATACTTTCTTTCACACCACCGTAACTCCCAAATAAGGTAACACCTGGAATATTCCGTACTGCATCTGTAATCGTTAAGGCTCCCTGAGCTTCGATTACTTTATTAGAAATAACAGAGATACTCTGTATCTGATCTTTAGGTTTTAAAGGCATTCGGGTAATCGTCTCCAATCCTTTAGGCTGCTTGTTGCGTTCACCAAAAACTTCTATCTCTTCTAAAACATCAGATTCCTGAATAAGTTTTATGCTTATATGTTGATTTCCCTGTTTTATCTCTACTTTTTTATTGACAGCATAATATCCAATCAACTCTATTCGCAAGGTATAATTCCCTGATTGCAGATTTTTGAAATAGAGTTCTCCCGATTCATCACCTGCTACTTGGTAATTAATTTCCTGAATTATACCTGTTGCATAAGCCAAAGGAGTATTTGTTTCATCTGTTATTTTCACTCTTAATGAAGCTGTCTGAGCAACAGCTACACTCCCCGTAAAGAGCAATAATAATAAAATGGAAAAATGTTTCATCATTAATTTTTATTTAGATTAATTATAAACAAAGGTAATAAGCAAAATGAAACTTCCCAAAAAACAAATTGGTTTTTTAAATAAAATTTTAAAATTAGATTCGCAAATAATTGAAAACACAGAAGAGAATGAGAAAAAAAATCAAAGGCATAAAAAAAAGCCGGTTAAAAACCGGCTCTTATTTTATTGTTGGTCTACAAGGACTCGAACCTTGAACGACTGAACCAAAATCAGCTGTGTTACCATTACACCATAGACCAATTAGTTCTTTAAATTGAGACTAAACGAGTATCTTTGTTGGCCTACAAGGACTCGAACCTTGAACGACTGAACCAAAATCAGCTGTGTTACCATTACACCATAGGCCAGTAAATTGCTCTTAAAACTCAGAGTAATTCTTTATTGCGGTTGCAAAGGTAATACAAAAATCAAATGTTGCAAGTATTCCACAAAAAAAATTAAAAAAAACTAAATAATGGAAAGGATTAAAAAAAAACGTTTTTCTTTGTATCACAAATCAAAAAAATCTAATCGCACTGTATTATGTTGACTATCAATTTTAAAAAGTGGAATATCATACTAGGATGGGTTGCATTCTTAATTGCTTTAATTACATACATCTCAACAATTGAACCTACTCTGAGCTTTTGGGATGCCGGCGAATACATTGCTACCTCTACAAAATTGCAGGTTGGTCACCCACCAGGTGCTCCGCTGTATCAGATGTTGGGAGCTTTCTTTTCCATGTTTGCAGCCAGTAATGAACACATTGCTTTGATGGTAAACATGATGGCATCAGTATCAAGTGCTTTTACGATTTTATTTATGTACTGGTGTACTACGAATCTTTTAGGAAAAGTGGTAAGCAGCTTTTCTCCGTGGAATAATAACAATGCAATAGCTGTTTTAGGAAGTGCTTTTGTAGGCGCTTTATCCTTTGCTTTTTCTGATAGTTTTTGGTTTAGTGCCGTTGAGGCAGAAGTATATGCTACAGCGATGCTTTTGATTTCGGTTTTGCTTTGGCTTGGTATCCGCTGGATTGATGATATCGATAAACCCCGCGGAAACAAATGGCTTTTGGTTATCGCATTAGTAATCGGACTTTCATTTGGGGTTCACTTTATGGCTTTATTAACCATACCTTCTATCGGTTTCTTATACTATTTCAAGAAGTACCCAACCGTTACTATTAAAAATTTCATTATTGCAAACATTGTTATTGTTGCCATTCTTTTGTTGTATTTT
>NZ_JAUFQU010000078.1:0-22012 GCF_030409925.1 Paenimyroides ceti | reverse complement strand
TTTTCTAAATATTTTTATGTAGCAAGTATAACCAGTTATTTCCAATTTTATACCATGGATAAATTTGGTTTAAATGAGATTCAGGCACAGGTTTACCTTTTTTTTTTTTGTTGTCTGTTGCAGTAGGACTTTATTAGGAGGTTATTTTGGTGATAACATAGGAGAAATACGTAATATGGTTTTCAGTATTGGGAGCTGCACCTTTTACGTTGTTGTTGCCCTATGTAGGCTTGCAGTGGACAGGGATTTTTGATTGTGATCATCGGTTTGAATTATCTCGTCTGCTTTTCCTGCGATATTGGTATATGCTCAGGAGTTATTGCTAAGAAAATAGGAATGGTGTCCGGATTGTTTTTAGTTTTGCTTTTGGTATGGGTGGATTGGGTTCTGCAGTTTTAGATGGTGGGCAGATCTTACTCCGTAGCTTATATTTACGTTGTATGCTCATATCTGCTCTGATAGGTATTATTGCTTACTTTTTACCGATATGAAAAAAGTTGGACTTAAAGAAGCGGAATAATGGATAAAGAATATCATATTACAGAAGAAGTAATAACTGCATTGCAGCAGATTGTTTCTCCATCATTTGTTTTTAGTGATGTGGACGTATTGAAGCAATATGGCAGTGACCATACAGAAGATCTTAATTTTCCGCCATCTGTTGTGGTAAAACCTCAAACGACAGTGGAAGTGTCAGAAATTATGAAGCTCGCTTCAGAATATAGAATACCTGTTGTTCCTATAGAGCAAGAACCGGTTGGGAGTGGCGGTCTATTAGCAGTTCCTAAAGGAATCGGACTTTCATTAGAACGTAGAACCGCCTTATTGCTATTGATGAAAAAATTTTCAGATCATAAAACAACCCGGCGTCATTACCGAAGTCTTGCAAAATGAAGTTACCAAAGCAGACTTTTCTATCCGGTAGATCCGAGTAGTAAGGGCAGTTGTTTTATAGGAGGAAATATAGCAGAAAATGCAGGTGGTGCGAGAGCCGTAAAATATGGAGTAACCAAAGATATGTATTGAACCTTGAGGCGTTTTGCCCAATGGAGCGATCATTTGGACCGGAGCAAACACGCTAAAGAATGCTACAGGATCTTAATCTTACGCAATTGTTGGTGGGTAGTGAGGGACATTAGGAGTCATTACCCAGATTGTTTTAAAGCTATTGCCTCAGAATCGTTATAATATATTAATGCTGGTACCTTTTATCGATGACGCAGGCGCAGAAGCCGTTTCAGCTATTTTCAGAGCCGGAATAGTACCAAGTGCTTTGGAATTCATGAAAGAGACGCTATCGACTGGACGCTACAATATAATGATTTTGGCGATTTAGGTATTAATGCTGGAATTGAAGCTCATTTACTATATCGAAGTAGATGGTAATTATCAGGAAGTATTATTTTGCAGAAGCAGAAAAAATAGTTCAGGTGGTGGAGGCTTACGCTATCGATGAAGTTTTATATGCCGATACAGAAGAGCAAAAAAATAAGTTATGGAAACTGCGAAGAAATGTTGCTGAGGCAGTAAAACAGAATACAGTCTATAAAGAAGAAGATACTGTAGTTCCCCGATATGAATTACCTGTATTACTAAAAGGAATAAAAGAGATTGGTAAAAAATACGGGTTTCGTTCCATTTGTTACGGACATGCCGGAGATGGGAATTTACATGTAAACATCATTTAAGAAAATCTGACGGATACAGATTGGAAAACGAATGTTCCGAAGGGAATCAGGGAAATCTTTGAACTGACGGTTCATTTGGAGGGAACCCTTTCCGGTGAACACGGGATTGGCTGGGTACGAAAGAGTATATGGATATCGCATTCAATCGTCTTCACTTACAGCTTATGCAAGCTATTAAAAAGTATTTGACCTTAAAAATATTATGAATCCGGGAAAAATATTTCCACAGCAATAAAAAAAGAGCGATTTTTAAATCGCTCTTTTTTATAACTTCGTAAAGTTATAAATCGTTTCAGTAATAATTTCTGACCAGCCCATTTTTGAGTTTCTTTAAAAACGAACAAAGTTTGCTGGCGTTCAATGTCTGAACAGTAACATTTAATGGACTATTGTTGGATAAGTCATTTGTAGTTCAGATCCTGTAACAGTATAACTTTTCAGTGCCGAAAAAGCATTCTATCGAATGAATCCGTTGTATTATAAGTAGTAGCGGCGTACCCGTCTTCTTTACATTCTACATGAATAGATTACCAGAAGAAAACGCTTTTTGTCGGACCATCAACGGGTACTCCCATAGTAGTTATTCTTTGCTTGACTGTTTTCAGATCCCATTTTGCTACTAACTTAGCTTTTATCAACACTACCGCCTGTTGCTTCTCCGTTGTATTCTACATAATCAGGGGTACAAGATGTAAGACTTGTAACACTTATCATACAGGGATAAAGCCAAACTAGAATAAAAATTTTTCATAGAATAATTGTTTATAGTTTTACAAAAATATATTTATTTTAGAATAAACTCATAAATATAAAAAAACTTAATTTTTATCATATAAATAATTCGTTTTTAATGATCAGATCTTTAATGATGATGCAGAAGCTATTCTCATTTTTATAATATAATAAGTACATTCTTTATTAAAATGTTTTATGTACTTTTGAAGTAAGATTTCAATACTATGCATCAACATTTTTTACTTCATAAACCACACGGTTACCTGTCTCAATTCATTTATGAAAAGCAAAGGAAAAAGAAATGTTAGGGGACTTGTATCCTTTTCCGGCTGGAACGATGGCGATCGGAAGACTTGATGAAGATTCAGAAGGATTGTTATTAATTAACCACTGATGGAGTAGTAAGCGAGCAGGTGCGGAAGCCGGGATATAGAAAAGAATACATAGTTCAGTTAGATGGTATTTATCGATCAACAGGCAATTGATATCCTTAAAAAGGTGTTCAAATTGGTGTAAAAGGAACTAAATATCTTACGAAAGAATGTAGTGCCACACTTATTGAGAAACCCAGAATGGATCAGTGAAGGCAGACGCATTAGGGATGAACGCCACGGACCTACAAGCTGGATTTCTATTACACTCACAGAAGTAAGTTTCGCCAGATTAGAAAAATGACGGCTGCGGTAGGGTTTCCTACATTGAGACTGATCCGTGTTAGAGTTGGTGATTTTCATTTAAAGGATTAAATGCAGGAGAAGTTAAACTTTTTGACTGGAAAAATGAGTAATCCGTTTTATCACAATGAAAGCTTTAAATTCCAACGTATTGTTGCTATTGTCGGTGTGGCATTATTTGTTATTAAATTTATAGCCTGGTACATCACTGATTCAGTAGCTATTCTTACAGATACGCTTGAAAGTATTATTAATGTTGTTTCCGGTTTTGTAGGTTTATACAGTCTGTATTTATCCGCACTTCCGAAAGATCATATCATCCGTATGGGCATGGTAAAGTAGAATTTATATCGGCATCACTGGAAGGTGCCTTATTCAGCATTGCGGTGCACTCATCATCTATGAAGCCATAGCCAACCTGCGTTATCCGAAACAAGTTACACAAATCGATATGGAATCTATCTCGTTTCCATAACTGCCATTATCAACTATATCGTTGGATTCTTTGCTATAAAAAAGGCAGGAAAAACATTCGGTAGCATTGATTGCCAGCGGAAAACATTTACAGTCAGACACCTATTCAACCATAGGGTATCGTGGTTGGACTGATTGTGCTGTACTTTACCGGCTTCCATGGCTGGATAGTGTGATTGCTTTGATATTTGCGGGTATTTTATTTATACAGGCTATAAAATTTTAGAACTGCCATATCCGGTATCATGGATGAAACAGACGTAGAACTGTTAGAAGAAGTTGTGGACATTTGCAGCAAGAACGTCGTGAGAATTGGATTGATTTGCACAATCTCCGCATAATAAAATACGGAAGTACCCTGCACCTTGACTGCCTATGACAGTGCCCTGGTATTTCAATATCAATGAAGGGCATCATGAAGTAGATATACTTGAAGACATTGTCCGTAAACATTTCGGAGACCGTATTGAACTTTTTGTTCATTTAGATGGCTGCAGAACATACTCCTGCCAGATTTGTACCAAAGAAGAGTGTCCGTACGTCAGCATGCTTTTGATCATAGAATAGACTGGACAATGAAAACTTTTCACTTAATCAGAAACACCTATAAAACACCAGAAGAAGAGACCTAACGGATTCTGAATGTTTGTTATTCCGGTCAAAAAAATAATAGTTTCATCATCAAAAAAATGATCAAATACTCCCTGTTTAATCAGTTGATCCGGCGTATCAAAGTATAATCCGTCCCTTTTCATTAAAATAATCTGATTGCTGAGTTGAAGTGCTAAATCCAGATCATGCGTAGAGAATACTATACATTTATGTGTATTTCGGCCAGATTTTTTAATAATTTAAAAGTTTTACTTTGTGATATAAATCAGATGGGTAGAAGGTTCATCCAGAATAATAATAGGAGTATCCTGTGCAATGGCTCTGGCAATCAATACTTTTTGGAACTGACCGTCGCTTAATTCGTAATATTTTTTGTTTTTTAAATGCATCTATATCAGTTAGTACCATGGCTTTTTCTATCTGAGAAATGTCCTGTGGAGCCAATTGATCCAGCCAGTTGGTATAGGGTTGTCGTCCCACAGCAATCAGTTCATATACCGTCAGCGAACTTTCCGGTAATTTTTCAGTAAGTACCAGACTCAATTTTTGAGACAGGATTGAAGAACTGTAAGATTCAATAGGCTGATCATCAATAAAAACGGAGACCGACGCCATACACACCGACAATGGAGCTAATATACCTGAAATTGTTTTTAAAAAGTATATATCGATCCCGTTGCTACCCAGTAGCGAAATAAGCTTACCGGATTCTAAAACAACAGAAATATCTTTAGCAATGACTTGCGTTCCTTTTTTATGATCATATCCGATATTCAGATTTTTCGTTTGTATTACACCCATTCCAAAATACTTAATTTTTTTTCATAATCCAATAAAAGCCTGTACTGGCCATCAGAATGAATAATATCTATTAAGGGTCCATAGCGTATTGAAACCGAAACGATCTGCTATCTGAGTACCAACAAACGGAGACGCAACGGAGCAATAGCCAAAGAAATTGCATTTTATCCCATATAGGAACCTCTGTTTACGGATTGGAACGATTTACGGCAACTGTTGAGGAGAAAGGCATTACCAGGATTTCTGAAATACAGATGAGAAACCATAGAAAAATACAGTACCCAAACGGCGTGTGAGGGGAGCAGAACAAATTAAGACAAACGCAGACAATACATCCGATGATAAGCTTGTACTCAGTGTGAATTTCTTTTCTGTAAAATGCACCAGAGCCATCTCAGCGTGAAACCTATAATTCCGTTAAAGGCCATTAAAATTCCTACATTTTTTTCGTCGAGTAATGCGACGTTTTTATAGAAAAGAGGAAGCGTATTTAAAATCTGAAAAAAGCAAAAGCATATAAAGCAACACAAACACTGAACAAAATGAACTTTTGTCATTGTAGGCAGTTTGTTTCTTTTCTTTAGGTATTTCCTGACATCCTGTTCAATGCATTTTTTCAGACTGGTTTCCTTTTTTGGAACGAAAATAGAGAAAAAAGACCAAAACCGGCTGAAAAAGACATTACGCATTGGTGTAAAACAGGAAATCATAAGAAACAGCGGCAAGAAAACCTCCGATAGCTGGACCTATAGAATACCCAAGATTCAATGCCATTCGATTCAGAGAAAATGCCCGTGTCAGATTTTCAGGTTTTGCATAATAGGAAACGGAAGCACTATTAGCGGGCGAAAAATTTCTTTGACAACTCAGAAAGAGAATCGCAATACACAAGGATTCAAATGATTTGAAAAAAGGCAGAATCAGATAAAAAGGAATCGAACAAAACAAACTCATCGTCTGAATTTTAAAAGATCCGAATTTATCCGTAAGCCAGCCGCCTACAAAAGATCCTAAAATAGAACCACACCAAAACAGCTCAGTACAATGCCGGCACTTTTTAAGGAAAAACCTAAACTGGCGGTCATATACACGCCCAAAAAAGGTAAAACCATAGATCCGCTTTGGTTGACAAACATAAACCAATGCCAGAATCCATGTGCACGTGATAGACTCTGTAAGAGTCCAGATAATTATTCCAAAATTTTTCATAACCAACCAAAAACTTCTGCAAGGTACTTGTTTAGACCTGAATTTTGAGAGGGAACAAGGAAAATAATTATAAGCTTTCAAATTGGTGAAATATAGCAAAAAAACTATCTTTGTCTAAATATTATATTTCAAATAATGCAACCTAACACACAACAATTACAACAATTAGCGATTCAGGTCAGAAGAGATATTCTTCGTATGGTTCATGCCGTAAACTCAGGACATCGGGCGGATCATTGGGATGTACACAGTTTTTTGTAGCCTTGTATCAATCTGCAATGGACGCAAAGACACTTTTGATATGGATGGGGTAGATGAAGACCTTTTCTTTTTATCAAATGGGCATATATCTCGGTGTTTTACAGTATCTGGCCCGCAGCGGATATTTTCCGGTAAGCGAACTCGCTTACCTTCAGAAAAAATCAATACGCGCTTACAGGGGCACCCAACTACACGGACCATCTACGGGAGTACGTGTAGCTTCAGGCTCATTAGGTCAGGGATTATCTGTGGCAGTAGGAGCCGCACAAACTAAAAAATTGAATAAAGACAATAAATTGTTTATGTGCTTTTGGGGACGGAGAATTACAGGAAGGACAAAACTGGGAGGCACTTATGTATGCTGCAGCCAACAAAGTGGATAATGTAATTGCTACTGTAGACTTAAACGGAAAACAGATAGACGGACCAACGATGTTGTTCTTAATATGTTTAGCATTAAAGATAAATATGAAGCGTTTGGATGGGAGGTATTGGAAATACCAAACGGAAACCCTTGAAAAAGTAATTGAAGGATTGGAAAGGCAAAATCCAAAACGGAAATGGAAAACCTGTTGCCCATCATGTTGCATACCGAAATGGGTAACGGTTGTAGATTTTATGATGATACGCATGCATGGCATGGAAAAGCCCCTAATGATGACCAGTGGCACAGGCTCTGGAACCACAAACGGAATGACTTTGGGAGATTATTAATAAAACAAAAAATACTATGAAAAAAATAAGTTTATTTTTAGGAATTTTCCTGATCAGTTACACAGGATTCAGCAGTCTAAACCTACTGTGAACTCAACAAAAACTGGTATATTCTTTAAAAGACAGATCTTTTCTGAACAGAATTTCGGATATGATATCAGTATCTATTTAGGAAGTAAGAAACGAATCTGATAGAAATAAATTATGCCAGTTATTCTATGAAACGCTCATGTATAAAGAAGGAAAAAGAATTCCTTTAAATCCGTTCGGACTTGAGCGCAATGTAGTGGTTTAGAATGATAAAATGTATACTTCTTTTGCAGGAATCTCCTTTATTTGACGCCAAAGTTGAATTGGTAGCATGAATAAAAGTGATGTCATTTTCAATCTTCCATGTAACTATTATGAGATAAAAGTACAGATGACATTTTTCATCACCTTTTTTTGAACCTGTCTTTGTATTGATGAGAAAAATGAAACCAAAAATTGAAAAGTTTAGGTGGGTCTATATACCGCAATAGATAATAATGATGGAAAACTTCCTTTAGTCCATACGTGATGTATAAATGTATTGCTTTTTGTTCCGTCCTGGATTTAATAATTTTTGTTTTTTCCTTTAGTGCGTAAAAACAGAAATATTTTGCCATTTCTTCTTATCAATGGCAGGTGTATTATAGCAATAATTTTCATACAGGGAAATTATCTCAATTGGCTGAAACAGACCTTTCATACCAATGAGTTAAATGATTTTACTCCCATTAGCGATTACATACACATCTCGGAATTTTTAAAAAAACTACCAATATTGCTTTGATGTTTTTCCGGGTGTTTTGATGATTACTGTTCTAATGGCAATAGGCTATGTCATGCAGGAACTTATTCTTAAAATAAGAACAAAAGCAGATAGAAAGCCAGCAGATTTGGCAGAACTTCAATTACTTAAATCCCAAATAAGTCCGCATTTTTTGTTTAATGTTCTAACAGTCTTATGCATTATCGCTGAAAACATCCATGAAACTCCTGATGTTATTTAAAACTATCTGATATTTTGCGGTATTCTCTATATGAAGCTCAGGAAAAAGAAGTGCCGTACGCGATGAAATACATATTATCAATACGTATATTGCAATCGAATCCCTTCGCATTTCTGAAAGAGCAGATGTATCTTTTGTGAGTGAAGGAATAAATGATACCATCAGGATTGCACACAATGCTTTTATTCTTTGATGAAAATGCTTTCAAGCATGGTATTGACTCTACAGTCGGACATTCTTATATCAAGGCTTCTCTTCACTATAAGGAGAATGCTTGATATTTACATGTGAAAACAACTTTAAAGAAACAGCAGTAAAAAAAATAGGAGGTATTGGTATAGATAACATACGCAAACGCTTGCAATTGCTTTATCCGGCTATGCACAAAATAGACTTGGAAAAAAAAGACGATGTATTTACAATAACCTCAAAATTAATTTGTAAGGTATGGAAAAAAAAATCAGATGTCTCGTAGTAGATGATGAAAAACTGGCTCAGGATGTGCTTAATACATCACATTTCAAAATTTGAGGTATTGGAATTACAGGGAGTGTGCAATAATGTTTTTGAGCTTATTGCTTTCTGAACAGAGATAAAAACATAGACCTGATTTTTCTGGACATTAAAATGCCTGAAATCAGCGGAACAGATTTTAAAATATGTTCAATCATCGCCTGCCATTATATATACTACTGCTTATAATCAATATGCCTTAGATGCATTTGAACACAATGCTATAGACTATCTCTTAAAACCCATTTCACTCGACCGGTTTTCTAAAGCGATACAGAAGGCGTTGCCTGTTCTCGCAATACAAACAAGCCATAAAGCAAAACAGTAGTTTAGATAAAGATGATGATAGTTTTTATGTAAAAAGCGATAAGAGACTTATAAAAATAGATCCGGGAGAACTGTTGTATATAGAAGGGATGAGAAATTATCTGTGTATATATACACATCAGAAAAAGTGATGGTTCACGGTACTTTATCTTCTATAGAAGAAAACCTGAAACATTTGGAATATATATGCCGTGTACATAAATCATTTTTTATAAATCTGCGTATGATTAACTATATTGAACAGCAGGTAATTGTATTGACCAATAAAAAAACGATACCCGTAGGCTCAAGTTATCGCGATAAGGTATATGAAAACTAAACATAATTAACCAGGAAAATAGCGATATAAAACAGGGATACTGCAAGAGCCAGTATCCTGTAATTTTTGAGTATTAAAAAGAATTCTGTTTTAATTAAGAGCCCATATCAGTGCTTTTTTTTGTAGCTCTTAGTATCGTAGAATGTTGTTCTTTCGGTTCATGCGAATAAAGCCATCTGAGTCCTGAAACATTTTCTTCTTTTAAAACAGTAGCAAGTTCATCGGTGTAAGTTGCGATATCTGAAGACCGGCAAACCAAACCGTTTTTTTATCTGCCGGTAAATGTCCAAGGGTATTTTTGGCTGCTTTTACAAGAGCATTGTCATTCCACCACAATGAAGGGTCAAATGCGATATAATAAGTAAACATATCAGGCTGTAACAGGAATGTTTCCATAACAAATAATCCGGCAAGTGATTCTCCTAATATTCCTCTGTCTGAAGTTGTTTTATAACGCGAACTGATTTCAGGAAACAGCTCTTCTTTCAAAAAAGCTCTGAATTTTTCTGAACCGCCTACAACCGGTGCAATTTCTTTGTCTTCAGCCACTTCTGTAGGTCCTGTCAGATCTCTTCTGCGTTGCGTATTTTCAATACCCACTAAAATAAAGGCAGGAATTTTTTTTGCTTTGATCAATTTAGCAAACGTATTGGCAATATGAGGAAATCTTCTTTTACGCCTCCGTCGCCATATACATTACAGGTAGGGGGTTTCCTTCTTTCGCGTAGGCTTCGGGAATCCATACATTGATGACTCTGTTTTCATTTACTATTTTAGAAGCAATGGTAAAGGTATCATGAACCGGAACGGATCATTTGATGTATTATTTATTTTGGTACATCCGGTAAGGAATACAATTCCAATTAAAAGGCGGAACATAAAAGCAGCATCCATTTTGTTTTCATATATATTCGGGTAAAGTTATTGATTATAACTGCCAAAAGACAGTTAGGTTATTAACCGTAAAAATAAAAAAAAGAGAGCTATTTCCCTCTTTTTATTTATGATCTTTTTCATTCGTATTATTCAGGATTCAGTGCTTTTTTTAAAGCAATGGAAGCCTGATGTACAGAAGTCTGTACTGCCGGAATGTGTGCCAACGGATTCAGCATTCCATAGTCATGTATAAGCCTTTATATACCTTTATGGTTGTTGGTTACACCCGCTTCATCGAGTTTTCGGGATACGCAAGTCCTTCATCATGAAGAATATCATTTTCTGCAATCTGAACCAGAGCCGGAGGCAGGTTTTTTAATTCCTGCAAGGTAGCCTGTAGCGGTGATGCTATTTTTCTTTGCGTTTATTGAGATCTGTCGTATAATGATTCCACATCCATTTCATCATAGGAGTGGTTAAAAAACGATCCTGTGCATATTTTATATACGATTCACGGGTAAAATCCGCGTCCGTCACAGGCCATAATAAAACTGATAGGCAATTTCTGGACCCATTTTATCTTTAGCCATAAGCGCAACTACGGTTGCCATATTTCCACCAACACTATTACCGGCTACGGCAAGTCTTGAGCCATCAACACCGATTTCTTTTCCGTTTTCAGCTACCCATTTCGTAGCAGCGTAGGCTTCGTTTACAGCAACAGGATACTGAGCTTCGGGTGAGGGAGTATAATCAGGAAATACGGCAATTGCTCCGCTGTTTACAACTAAATCACGTACCAATCGTTTATGAGTTGGATAATCGCCTAAAACCCTCCTCCTCGTGAAAAAACATAAATACGGGTAAGTTAGTCCCGGAACCCGCAGGTTTTACAATATGAATGTTTACAGTAAGTCCATCTGTGTAATGGTTCTTTCAGATTCTTCAATATCGGAATAATCAAAATCAACAGATTTTTGAGCATCAATAAGTACCTGACGGGCTTCTTCAGGAGTCATTTCTTCCATAGGTTTGCCACCTTCATTATTGAGTTCTTTAGAAATTCACGAATGTCTTTAGAAATTTCAGGATCTTGATGTGCAGGAATGTTGGTATGCGCCATAATGTATCAGAGTTTAGAGGTTTATAGTTCGATCTCTGTTATAAGATCGGATTTAGGTTACTATATAAATTTATACATTAATTTAAAACAAGCCCAATCACTAATCCATAAAAATGGAAATTTGGTTATACCAAGCTCTTTTTTTTAATCAGGATTTTAATCGATTGGCAGGTATTCATTTCCATATAAATCAATGTAAAATATTTGTTTTCCTTTTTACCCAAATATACAGATGTGCTTTTTTTCTCTTTTCTTCAACGGTATCTTTTTCCAGAGGTGTGGCTATTGCATAAGAAATCCACAAACCTTGATATTCTTCTGCGAGTTGTTTTTCCTGTTTCAATTCGTAAAGATCAAAAATTTTATTTTCCACCAGAATATAACCTAACGTATGCTCATGAGGCATATAGAATGGATAATCTTTTTGAGAAGACGGTAGTAATAATATACAGATTGGGGTAATGGTTCTTTAAGCGGTAGTATCCTTTGTGGTTGAGGTAACTATATGCATTATTGTTATTTTTCGACTGCTGTACCAGAAACCATACATCTTTGGTATCACGGTTACCTTAATAGGGATAATTCGGTTGTGTTTAAAATCAAACCCAGAAAGAGTGTTTCCCTGTGGATCAATGATGCCATAGGAGGTAAGATGCGGATCTTCACTTTTTTTGCCAGCTATGGCAACTATTTTGTTGTCAATCTTCATCGGAATCAGCAGCGGTTGATTTTTATCATGCGAGCGGTATAAATCTGAATAAGCAGTAATATCAATATAATCTTCGTCCATGGTATATTGAAATCCGTTGTTACCTTCTGCAGAAGAAAGAACTTCTATATTTTGTGAATAAGCACGTGAAAAAAGTCCGGGAGGCAAAGCTTCATTAAGCTTATTACAGAAATCTGAAAGTTGATTTTTCCTGACTTGTCAACAGTTACAATATAATCTGTTAAGGAAACAGTGTCATAAAAAACTTCTATATAGCCTTCTCCCTTATAAAACAACTGATCGAAAACGGCAGGAAGTCTTACCTGTAAGGTTCTTTTATCAAGATAGCCCCATAAATCTTTTTTTTGAAAAGGAACCAGATAAATAAATCTTCTTTATCAATTTTTTCAAAGTAGGCAGCAATAACTGAAGAGCTTATGTTGGTCGATAATGAATCAAGATGCTGAGCATTTGCTATTAAAGGAAACAAAAACAGAATTGGAGGCATATTTTTTTCATAAAAAAGACATTTTGTATTGGTGCAAAACAATTGATAACATTATCACAAAAATAACCTTTCATTGGAAAAGTATAACTCATGGATTTCAGTGATTTGAATGACTGAGCAGTAATTATATCCATCATTATAAAACGGTAGTTATCCGTTTATTTTTTTTCCATCTTTTCGATTTTCTCTTCCAGTTTTTCCAGTAATTTTAATTGGGCTACCTGAGATTATATAATGCTTTAATTTCTTCATTGAGCAAAAGATCCAGTTTTTGATGTAGGCTGCGTATTTCGAGTTCCGCTTTTAAAATTGATGAGGTAATCATTTTCTCCTCTCATACGGTTTTTTCTTCTGACGTCTGGCTCATCATGATAATGGGAGCCTGAAGAGCCGCAATACAGGACAATACAAGATTCATAAGGATAAACGGATACGGATCGAATTCAAGTTCTTTTGCTGCCATCGTATTGAATACAATCAAACGGCTAAAACCAGTGTAAAAATAATGATGAATCTCAGCTACCGCCAAATCGCGCTACCTTATCGGATATCCGCTGTCCGCTTGATAATATTTCTTTTGGTGATGTAGCAAATTATTGATGATGAGCTGCTCTTCTTCCTTGTAGTGGCTACAATTTTTTGAAGCTTGCGCAGGTTTTCATTGCTCTGATCAATCATGGTATTGATTTCGTCCTGTTGCATTGTTAAGAAGTTTTAGTATCTACTAATGTAATAAAAATTTTTAGAGATCATTGAAAGAATAGGGGAATGCCGTATCTTAGTAATATAAACTTAAACAAAAAACTACATAACATATTGTCTAATTACCATACATAATCGCTACTCCGGTTGGAGTATTAAACTGATCGCAACAGAAAAGGGACTGGCGGCTGTGTTGTGGGAAAACGATGACGCAACACGGGTGACCCTTTCAGAAGGGATGCGTTTTGATGAACATCCTGTATTGGTGGAAACCGCAATTCAACTTCAGGAGTATTTTGCTAAAAAGCGCAAAGTATTTGACTCCCTTTAGACTTTCCGGTACTGCGTTCAACAACAAATATGGCAACAGTTATTGAAAATTCTTATGGAGAAACGAGAAGCTATGGTGATCTGGCAGAGAAATTGCCATGAAAAGTCCGTCAGGGCAGTAGGGGGAGCCAACGGTAAAAATCCTATTTCTATCATTGCTCCATGCCATCGTGTTATAGGTACATCCGGTAAACTGACAGGATTTGCAGGCGGATTAAAAATAAAGCATTTCTGTTAGCTCTCGAAAGATCACAGACACAACCCACACTTTGGGATGAGGAATAAGAAAAGGGCAGTAAAAAAAATTAATTCATATTGTAGATATAGCGAAAAATAATTTTCTTTGCTTAAAAAATACCAAATAGTATTTAATATGAAAAAAGCAGAAGCAACTCGTTTAACCATTTTGAAAAAGGCTTATGAGCTTATTTATATCAACGGTTACCAGACTACAAGTATTGACGATTTTTGGCGACGACCAAAGTTACCAAAGGAGCACTTTATATCATTTCAAAAATAAAGACGAATGGGGGTTGCTATTATCAGAGAGATAATAAAACCCCAAATTCTTAGCACAGATTACACGTATTTTTAGCCTTGAAACTAATTCAGTTGAAGCTCTTTATATAATGGTTACTATGCTTTTATCGATAATGAGTTTATGAAATTTGAGCAGGGTTGTCCGCTTTCCAACTTCATACAGGAAATGGCACCAAAAAATATTGTTTTTACAGAAGTACTTATAGAAGTGACAGATGAATGGCAAAAATAATGGTTTCAAATATCGAAGCGGGAAAAAAAGAAGGCTTTATAAACGCTGATGTACAATCGAAATCCGTTGCCCTTTTATCATTTCAAGCTATTGGGGCATACGCAATTTTGGTAGAATGGATAGCGAAAGCAATGTCTATCGCACTTATTTAAATGAACTAAAGAATTACCTAAATTCTCTTAAATAATTTTTATTTTACAAAACATACCAATTAGTATGTTTTTTACTTTATCTTTGCTTCATTAAAATTCAGAAGCAATGTACGCATTTCTTATTCCTTTACATTCTATATGCAGATGGCTTGTACTTCTCTCTCTTTTGTATGCTATCGGCAGAGCGTATTCAGGGTTATAAATCGCATAGGGATTTCGGATTACGACAATCAAGTAAGACACTGGACAGCTACAATAGCACATATCCAACTCATTATCGGAATGATACTTATATCAAAAGTCCGTTCGCATCTTATTTTTGGAAAAATACAGGTACTTCCTTACAACATATCGAAATTGCTTTTTATGGCTTTCTACATCCTTTGCTTATGCTTGTCGCAGTTGTGATGATAACCATAGGTTCATCTTTGGCAAAAGAAAAGAAGAAAGTACAGCCAGTATAGAACATTGCTTATATGGTTTTCAGTTGCTTTACTGATTATTTTTTAGCCATTCCTGCCATTTTCTTTTTTGCCCAAAGACCCTATATACGGGTAAAAGCTGATTTTGGAATACATCAGTCACATTAAATAAGCAGATAAACACTAAAAGAATATAAAAAAATGATACAATTGTAAAGACACAAAATTGGACGATTGCGGATAATTGCCATTTTAGAGGGGGATTTCATTACTTATCCTTGTATTTATCGCTATGCCGTTAAAATATTTTTTTTCTTATCCGAACATTTCGCAGTTCATCGGACCATTACATGGAGCTTTATTTCTACTTTTCGTATTCAATACGTTGAATGTAGGGATAGAAAGCAATGGAAATTCAGCAAAACCACATGGATAGTGTTGATAGCCTGTATTATTCCGTTCGGTACTTTCTATATCGACAGAAAGATTCTAAATAAAATATAAAACCTTTTAACAATGGAAAATTATCATCCCTGCATCAGGAATTTTAAGCAAAATGAAATAAAAAAATTTAAAATGATGCTTATTGAATCACAAATCAAAGAAAAATACAATAAAGCATTGGCTTTACTAAATATAAAAAGATATATGAAATTTGATTTTAAAGATATATTAATTCCTGATTCATCATTATGTAGTAAAGCAATAGAGGAAGCACAGGATAGTTTTAATTTCTATTTTATTTTATCATTCATATAGAACCTATTTTTGGAGTGCAGGATTTGCATTATCAGAAAAACTAAATATAGATAATGAATTATTGTTTGTCTCATCAATTTTACATGATATAGGATAAGTGAAAAACATAATCATATTTGTTCACAACAATGTTTTGCCAATTATGGAGGTGAATTCAGTCAAAATTTTTGCTTGGAAAATGGGTTAGATAAGAATAAAGCTACACATTGTTAAACAAGCCATTGATATGCATTTGAATCCTGTGATAGACAAGAAAAGTATGGAAATGAATCCTTTTTCTCTCCAAGGGGCTGCTATGGATGTAATCGGATAAAATAAATTTCAGTTAACTAAAAAATTCATATTGGAAGTTGATAAATCTTATTCAAGAAAAGGATTTAAACAGGATATTATTTATACTATGGAAAATTTCATCATAGAGAAGGGACGAGAGCTGATATTTTGTACAAATGGGATTCGCACAAATGGCAGGTAAAAACGCTCTTGATGAAGAATGATAGAATATATCCATACAAATAGTTGGATATAGCGAATATTTCAATAAACTTACTTGACAAATGTATGAGAGGGATAAAGTGTATTTGGTTAAACGGTTTTTTTCCTGAAAACTTTAAAAACAAAGCTACCGGAGACCGATAGCTTTATATAGTTTATAAATTCAAAGCCGTCTGTATGCTTGGTAAATATATCTCAAATCAGAAGTTGAGATACAATAGGGAGGTACCAGATAAAGAATATTCCCTAAAGGCGTAAGATAATACCTTTGCTCAAAAATAAGGATACAGGCTTTCATATTGCCTGTTTGAAATAGGATGTTTCTTCTGTTATTTTAATTCCAATGCCAGAATGGTACCGCGTTGACGAATAGATTTTATAGCTAAATGGTCTTTTATTTCATTTAAAAACTGTTGATGCTCCGAACATATTCTTTCAATATTTTCAAGAGTTTGTTTTTTCAAAAGCAAATCCAGACTGGCCAGCGCAGCAGTACAAGCCAAAGGGTTGGCGGTAAAAGAATGACGTGGAATAATGCTTTACAGGCGTCATCAGCATAAAAAGCTTCATAAACAGCTTCAGAGCAAGTAGTCATTCCCAAGGAAAAGTACCTCCTGTCAGGCCTTTTGAAAAGCACATAATATCCGGTTTTTCTGTTAAATAATCCGCTGCAAACAATTTGCCTGTACGACCAAAACTACAAAAATTTCATCCTGAACCATTAAAATATTTTTAACCGGCAGTATTGCATCAACGCACTGAGGTCTTCAGGTTCATGCATGAGCATTCCGGCTGCTCCCTGTACAAGAGGCTCATATATAAAACAGGCCAATTCATCAGAATAGAGGTCAATTGTTTTCTTTAATTCCTCCAGATTATCTTTTGTCGGCACATCGATAAAAATCACTTCAAAAAGCATTTCTCCAAAAGGCTGTGTCCATACAGTTCTGCTGCTTACAGACATGGCACCAAAAGTATCACCATGATAGGCATTGTGAAAGAAAGGATTTTATTTTTTTTCAATCCCTTATTATGTGCATACTGAATGCACATTTTCAAAGCTACTTCAACCGCAGTAGATCCGTTGTCGGTATAAAAAACTTTAGTTTGATTTACAGGCAGTAATTTCAGGAGATTTTCGGAAAGCTTTATCGCAGGTTCATGCGTAAAACCTGCAAATATCCACTTGTTCCAGTTGCAGTAACTGTTCCGATACTTTTGTGCAATATAGGGATGTGCATGACCGTGTAAGGTAACCCACCACGAAGAAACCGCATCGATATAACGATTGCCCTTATCATCAAAAAGGTACGCATCTTTTCCCTTAACGATTGTATTATCTCAGAAGCCGCTTTCATTTGAGTATACGGATGCCAGTTTACCGCTCTGTCTCTTTGTTTCAGATCGTTGTACATACGGCTTCTTTTTCTTTGACCATAGGTTGTAATCCTAAATTTTGAAACATTTGCATATCTTCACTAACTCCGGATTTGGGGTAACCAATAACGTTTCGCGTTCTCCTGTAAAAATAGAATTGGCTCCTGCCATAAAGCACCATGCCTGTTCTTCTTCCGTCATCTCAATGCGCCCCCGCTTAACCGTACTACAGATGCTGGCATAATAATACGGGCAGTAGCAATCATACGTACCATATCCCAGATGGGTACTTTTGGCTGATTTTCAAGCGGCGTGCCTTTACCCGTGCCAGAGCATTTACCGGAACCGATTCAGGATGTTTAGGCATTGTAGCCAGTGTCAGCAGCATGGAAATGCGATCTGCAGCTGTTTCTCCCAATCCAATGATGCCTCCGGAACAAAACTGTAATTCCGGCTTTTCTTACATTTTGAATGGGTTTTTATACGATTGTCAAATTTTCGGGTAGATATAATTTCATCATAATAGGCTTCCGAAGTATCCAGATTGTGGTTGTACGCATGAAGTCCGGCTTCCTGTAATCTCAAAGCCTGTTCTTCTGTAAGCATACCAGTGTACAGCATACTTCAAGGCCTAATTCATTGACTCCTTTCACATATCAATGATACGGTCAAAATCCCGGTTATTGCGTACTTCCCGCCAGGCTGCTGCCATACAGAATCGGGATGATCCGGCGTCTTTCGCTTTTTTTGCATGTGCAATAACCGTTTCGGTGGGTAATAGTGCCTGTACTTTGATATCAGTATGATATCTGGCAGCCTGCCCGCAGTAGGAGCAGTCTTCAGGGCATCCTCCGGTTTTTACAGAAAGCAGTGTACATACCTGTATTTCTGAAGCTTTATGCCATTGTCTGGGGACGGTAGCAGCTCATAGACCAATTCCAGTAAAGGTTTTTGGTAGATAGCTTCAATCTCTTCTTTTGTCCAGTTGTGTCTTAGTGGTTCTGTTGTTTGCATACGATCAGATATTTGTTAGTTGTTGTACAATCTTGTTGAGGTTATGTTTGTTTATTGTTTTGAGATGCGGAATCTGTAGAATTTTTGTTGATGCTTCCAGATTTTTAGCAATGATGCGGTAGGTATCAGGATCAAAGTGCCATTGAACATAAAGTAGGCCAACGGAATTTTATTTTTTCGCAGCATGTCCAAGGATAATAAAGTATGATTGATACACCCCAGATAGTCCTTTGCGACCAGTACTGCCGGGAGGCCTAATTTTTTTATGAGGTCAATGATATAGACATCGTCAGAAAGGGGAACACAAAGCCCGCCGGCACCTTCTCAATCAAAGAATTATTCGTTTCAGGTAATTGGAAATCTTCAAGATGTATGGTAGGTTTTCCTTAGCTGCTGATTTATGAGGAGAGGCAGCCAGTTCTAAAGAATATCTTTCGGGATGTATAACCACAGGAGCTTTACGAGATGTTTTATCATCATACTGTCTGTCTGTTTCAAGTCTCCTGATTGTATAGGTTTCCAGTAATCAGCCTTAAAATAAGCGGTCAGTACAGCGGAACAAATTGTTTTGCCAATACCGGTTCCGATACGGTTACAAATAATTTTTCGGGTGTTATAGTCATTATAAATGTTTTTTTATGAGATCACTCAACTGGTTAATTTCATCCGATGAATTATAGCTGTGCAAACAGATTCGAAGTCTTCTTCACCTTTCTTTACAGTAGGAGCAAGAGCTGCAAAAGTCAAAAATCCTTCTTTTTCCAGCTGTTGTTGTAGGTTCTTTACACAAGAAATTGTTGTCCCACGCAAAATCTGTATCGGACTTTCTGAAGCAGACGAAAGGGTAGTCCGCTGTTTCTCAACAAAAGAATATTATTTTGGAGATCCTGTATTCTTTCGGGATTTTCTTTTAGAAATTCATATCCTTTCTGAATGCTTATGGCATACAAATCACTACTTCCGGTTGTATAGATAAAAGCTGAACTGAAATTGATGAGAAAAGAAATAAGCAATTCAGTTCCTAAGATAGCTGCTCCGTGTAAGCCTAATGCTTTTCCGTATGTAATCATTGTTGCAAATACCCGATGCTGTAGTTTTTTTTGACTTACAAGTCCATATCCGAATATGCCGAATGCGTGGGCTTCATCTACAACCAAATTCGCATTATATCGTTTTGCTATTAGAGTTAAGGCATGCAACGGAGCAAAATCTCCGTCCATAGAATAAAGACTTTCAACTGCAATAAAGCAGTTACCCGGGATCTTTTTAATAATTCCTCCAGATGCTGCATATCATTATGACGAAACTTGATTTTGTGAGCATCAGATAATCTCACCCCATCCCGTACTGATCGGTGGATACATTCATCCATTAATATTGTATCGCCACGTTGCGGTACGGACGAAAAAAAAGCCGTATTAGCTGTATAACCCGAAGGAAACAATAGCGCACTCTGACCTGATGTTTATGTGCCAAAAAGGATTCTACCTGCATGGTGCGATCAGAATTACCGCTTATAAGTCTTGAGCCCGTAGCACCTTTCAACAAATCGGGTTGTTGTATTATTTCGTTTACTACTATTTCTGTTAATCCGGATTCTGTAGAAAACCCCAGATAATCATTAGAATAGAAATCTATTCCGTTTTTAGCAGCTGGGAGTTGTCGTAAAACTTTTTCCTGTTTTCGTTTCTCAATGGCTTGCTCAGAAATGAGAGGGTACTAAGCATCTTTTAATCTGTTTTATAGCGTAATCCATTCTGTAAACAACGACTGCTCCATAAGGAGAATAGCATGCGCATGTTGTTCCCAGTCTTTATGGAAGTTTTGGAGTTGCAGAATCATTTCTTCCAGATGTCCTTCTTCCTCTGCAATAATGGATTTCACCATCACTTTGTGTTTGTTCTGCGTAAGCACTTTCTGATATTGTGGATACAGTTCATCTGCACGTACCTCAATAGCATAGGTCACAAATAAATAGGCCGCATGTTTTAGGGCATAACCGCTCAATTCAAAATGTGTTTTCAGATAGCGACTCGTTTTTACATCCAAAATATCTAAATAATAGCGGGTAGCTTGGCTGCCAGTAATTCATCGTTGGTATAGGTTACACAACTTTTGGGACTGATTTTACAATCTGTTTTTTTAGATAATAAGCATGTCGGTGTTCTTCTGCTGCATGTTTGAGTTGCAGCAAATCTACTTTTGAAGGATGCTCACACAAAGAGATTTTTCGGGCTCCTGCATTTTCCATAAAAGATAAGGTATTGAGCACTTTGAATGTAATTCATTGTCATTTACCAGATGTTGAAGTAAATTATGCATACTATTTTTAGTTTATGGCAAAAGTAGTATCTTGCGGCTATCAAATGGTGCCACTTTTTATATTATGAGTAGTCCGGTTATAATTCCTTATCAAAGTTTTGTACAAATTGACCGTACATCGGCTACGGCTGTTTATCTGCAGATTGCCTATCAACTGATTAATGCGATACAGAGAGGCTATCTGAATGCCGGAACGAAATTGCCGGGAACGCGTATGCTTAGTGAAATTCTGGAAGTACACCGCAAAACCATTGTGGCGGTCTATGAAGAACTCGATGCACAGGGATGGGTAGAAACACGGCCTAATAAAGGAACGTTTGTATTGCGTAAAAAAGAAGAGAGACCAGATCGTTTTCAGATTTCATTAGAACATCAGCTGGCATTATATCCTCAAAAAACAGGGTATTCATTCACAGAATCCAATCTCTTAGACAATCCTTTTGAACACTCTGCCTGTGAATATGTCTTTAATGACGGAACACCTGATATAAGACTTACACAGATAGAATATTTATCCCGTTTGTACAGTTCTAATATGAAGCGCAAAAGCAATCAGCGTAAATTCGGATATTAATCAGGAAGGCAGCGAATATTTTAAAGAAAACCTGTCTAATTATCTCAATCTGTCCCGCGGGTTGCATATTTCTAAAAAAAATGTCCTCATTACACGCAGTATGGAGATGAGCGTTTATATTATTTCTGAAATACTATTAAACGCAGGCGATATTGTTGTGGTAGCCTCTCTGAGTTACTTTTCGGTAAACATGATCTTTCAGAAATCCGGTGCCCATATTCTTCAGGTAACTGATTGATGCCGAAGGATACAAACAGTGCTGTTCGTGATTTGTGCCGTAAGCATCGGATACGAATGCTGTATCTGACCCCTCATCATCATTATCCAACTACTGTTACACTAAGTGCCCGACGCAGAATTGAACCTGGATCTGGCCAATGAATACGGATTTTCATTCTGGAAGATGGACTATGATTATGATTTTCACTATGATAAAAGTGCTGTTTTGCCTTGGCAAGTGCAGATACCACGGAATGGTATTTAAGCAGGTTCTTTTGGTAAATCGCTGGCACCGGG
>NZ_JAUFQU010000077.1:0-26732 GCF_030409925.1 Paenimyroides ceti | reverse complement strand
GAAGTGTCTGAAATTATGAAGCTCGCTTCAGAATATAGAATACCTGTTGTTCCTATAGGAGCAAGAACCGGATTGAGTGGCGGTATATTAGCAGTTCATAAAGGAATCGGACTTTCATTAGAACGTATGAACCGCATTATTGCTATTGATGAAAAAAATTTTCAGATCATAACACAACCGCGTCATTACCGAAGTCTTGCAAAATGAAGTTACCAAAGCAGGACTTTTCTATCCGGTAGATCGAGTAGTAAGGGCAGTTGTTTTATAGGAGGAAATATAGCAGAAAATGCAGGTGGTGCGAGAGCCGTAAAATATGGAGTAACCAAAGATTATGTATTGAACCTTGAGGTCGTTTTGCCCAATGGAGCGATCATTTGGACCGGAGCAAACACGCTAAAGAATGCTACAGGATATAATCTTACGCAATTGTTGGTGGGTAGTGAGGGGACATTAGGAGTCATTACCCAGATTGTTTTAAAGCTATTGCCTCAGAATCGTTAATAATATATTAATGCTGGTACCTTTTTATCAGATGACGCAGGCAGCAGAAGCCGTTTCAGCTATTTTCAGAGCCGGAATAGTACCAAGTGCTTTGGAATTCATGGAAAGAGACGCTATCGACTGGACGCTACAATATAAATGTTTTGGCGATTTAGGTATTAATGATGAATTGAAGCTCATTTACGTTATCGAAGTAGATGGTAATTATCAGGAAGTATTATTTGCAGAAGCAGAAAAAATAGTTCAGGTGGTGGAGGCTTACGCTATCGATGAAGTTTTATATGCCGATACAGAAGAGCAAAAAAATAAGTTATGGAAACTGCGAAGAAATGTTGCTGAGGCAGTAAAACAGAATACAGTCTATAAAGAAGAAGATACTGTAGTTCCCCGATATGAATTACCTGTATTACTAAAAGGAATAAAAGAGATTGGTAAAAAATACGGTTTCGTTCCATTTGTTACGGACATGCCGGAGATGGGAATTTACATGTAAACATCATTAAAGAAAATATGACGGATACAGATTGGAAAACGAATGTTCCGAAGGGAATCAGGGAAATCTTTGAACTGACGGTTCATTTGAAGGGAACCCTTTCCGGTGAACACGGGATTGGCTGGGTACAGAAAGAGTATATGGATATCGCATTCAATCGTCTTCACTTACAGCTTATGCAAGATATTAAAAAGTATTTGACCTTAAAAATATTATGAATCCGGGAAAAATATTTCCACAGCAATAAAAAAAGAGCGATTTTTAAATCGCTCTTTTTTATAACTTCGTAAAGTTATAAATCGTTTCAGTAATAATTTCTGACCAGCCCATATTTTGAGTTTCTTTAAAAACAAAATAAGTTTGCTGGCGTTCAATGTCTGAACAGTAACATTTAATGGACTATTGTTGGATAAAGTCCTTTGTAGTTCAGATCCTGTAACAGTATAACTTTTCATGCCGAAAAAGCATTCTATCGAATGAATCCGTTGTATTATAAGTAGTAGCGGCGTACCGTCTTCTTTACAATTCTACATGAATAGAATTACCAGAAGAAACGCTTTTTTGTAGGACCATCAACGGGTACTCACCATAGTAGTTATTCTTTGCTTGACTGTTTTCAGATCCCATTTTGCTACTAACTTAGCTTTATCAACACTACCGCTGTTGCTTCACCGTGTATTCTACATAACAGGGGTACAAGATGTAAGACTTGTTAACACTTATCATCAGGGATAAAGCCAAAAGAAATAAAAATTTTTCATAGAATAATTGTTTATAGTTTTACAAAAATATATTATTTTAGAATAAACTCAAAAATATAAAAAAACTTAATTTTTATCATATAATACATTCGTTTTTAATGATCAGATCTTTAATGATGAGCAGAAGCTATTCTCATTTTTATAATATAATAAGTACATTCTTTATTAAAATGTTTTATGTACTTTTGAAGTAAGATTTCAATACTATGCATCAACATTTTTTACTTCATAAACCACACGGTTACCTGTCTCAATTCATTTATGAAAAGAAAGGAAAAAGAAATGTTAGGGGACTGTATCCTTTTCCGGCTGGAACCGATGGCGATCGGAAGACTTGATGAAGATTCAGAAGGATTGTTATTATTTAACCACTGATGGAGTAGTAAGCGAGCAGGTGCGGAAGCCGGATATAGAAAAGAATACATAGTTCATTAGATGGTATTATCGATCAACAGGCAATTGATATCCTTAAAAAGGTGTTCAAATTGGTGTAAAAGGAACTATAATATCTTACGAAAGAATGTAGTGCCACACTTATTGAAAACCAAATGGATCAGTGAAGGCAGACGCATTAGGGATGAACGCCACGGACCTACAAGCTGGATTTCTATTACACTCAAGAAGAAGTTTCGCCAGATTAGAAAAATGACGGCTGCGGTAGGGTTTCCTACATTGAGACTGATCCGTGTTAGAGTTGGTGATTTTCATTTAAAGGATTAAATGCAGGAGAAGTTAAACTTTTTGACGATGGAAAAATGAGTAAATCTGTTTATCAACAATGAAAGCTTTAAATTCCCAACGTATTGTTGCTATTGTCGGTGTGGCATTATTTGTTATTAAATTTATAGCCTGGTACATCACTGATTCAGTACTATTCTTACAGATACGCTTGAAAGTATTATTAATGTTGTTTCCGGTTTTGTAGGTTTATACAGTCTGTATT
Source organism: Paenimyroides ceti (assembly GCF_030409925.1). Taxonomy (NCBI): domain Bacteria; kingdom Pseudomonadati; phylum Bacteroidota; class Flavobacteriia; order Flavobacteriales; family Flavobacteriaceae; genus Paenimyroides; species Paenimyroides ceti. The sequence continues at coordinate 24,034 of NZ_JAUFQU010000077.1, read as the reverse complement.
TATCCACACTTCCGAAAGTTCATAATCATCCGTATGGGCATGGTAAAGTAGAATTTATATCGGCATCACTGGAAGGTGCCTTATTCAGCATTGCCGGTGCACTCATCATCTATGAAGCCATAGCCAACCTGCGTTTATCCGAAACAAGTACACAAATCGATTATGGAATCTATCTCGTTTCCATAACTGCCATTATCAACTATATCGTGGGATTCTTTGCTATAAAAAAAGGCAGGAAAACTCATTCGGTAGCATTGATTGCCAGCGGAAAACATTTACAGTCAGGACACCTATTCAACCATAGGTTCGTGGTTGGACTGATTGTGCTGTACTTTACCGGCTTCCATGGCTGGATAGTGTGATTGCTTTGATATTTGCGGGTATTATTATTATACAGGCTATAAAATTTTAAGACTGCCATATCTCCGGTATCATGGATGAAACAGACGTAGAACTGTTAGAAGAAGTTGTGGCACATTTGCAGCAAGAACGTCGTGAGAATTGGATTGATTTGCACAATCTCCGCATAATAAAATACGGAAGTACCCTGCACATTGACTGCCTATGACAGTGCCCTGGTATTTCAATATCAATGAAGGGCATCATGAAGTAGATATACTTGAAGACATTGTCCGTAACATTTCGGAGACCGTATTGAACTTTTTGTTCATTTAGATGGCTGCAGAACATACTCCTGCCAGATTTGTACCAAAGAAGAGTGTCCGGTACGTCAGCATGCTTTTGATCATAAAGAGAACTGGACAATTGATAACTTTCACTTAATCAGAAACACATAAAACAACAAAGAAGAGACCTAACGGATTCTGAATTGTTTGTTATTCCGGTCAAAAATAATAGTTTCATCATCAAAAAAATGATCAAATACTCCCTGTTTAATCAGTTGATCCGGCGTATCAAAGTATAATCCGTCCCTTTTCATTAAAATAATCTGATTGCTGAGTTGAAGTGCTAAATCCAGATCATGCGTAGAGAATACTATACATTTATGTGTATTTTCGGCCAGATTTTTTAATAATTTAAAAAGTTTTACTTTGTGATATAAATCAGATGGGTAGAAGGTTCATCCAGAATAATAATAGGAGTATCCTGTGCAATGGCTCTGGCAATCAATACTTTTTGGAACTGACCGTCGCTTAATTCGTAATATTTTTTGTTTTTTAAATGCATTTATCAGTTAGTACCATGGCATTTTCTATCTGAGAAATGTCCTGTGGAGCCAATTGATCCAGCCAGTTGGTATAGGGTTGTCGTCCCAAAGCAATCAGTTCATATACCGTCAGCGAACTTTCCGGTAATTTTTCAGTAAGTACCCAGACTCATTTTTGAGACAGGATTGAAGAACTGTAAGATTCAATAGGCTGATCATCAATAAAAACGGAGCCCGACAATGGAGCTAACTATACCTGAAATTGTTTTTAAAAAGTATTTCCGATCCCGTTGCTACCCAGTAGCGAATAAGCTTACCGATTCTAAAACAACAGAATATCTTCTCAATGACTTGCGTTCCTTTTTTATGATCATATCCGATATTCAGATTTTTCGTTTGTATTACACCCATTCCAAAAATACTTACATTTTTTTTCATAATCCAATAAAAGCCTGTACTGGCCATCAGAATGATAATAATATAAGGGTCCATAGCGTATTGAAACCGAAACGATCTGCTATCTGAGTACCACAAACGGAGAAGCAAGTGAGCAATAGCAAAAGAAATTGCATTTAATCCCATATAGGAACCTGTTTACCGGATTGGAACGATTTACGGCAACTGTTGAGGAGAAAGGCATTACCAGGATTTCTGAAATACAGATGAGAAACATAGAAAAATACAGTACCCAAACGGCGTGTGAGGGGAGCAGAACAAATTAAGACAAACCGCAGAAAATACATCCGATGATAAGATTCGTACTCAGTGTGAATTTCTTTTCTGTAAAATGCACCAGAGCCATCTCAGCGTGAAAACTATAATTCCGTTAAAGGCCATTAAAATTCCTACATTTTTTTCGTCGAGTAATGCGACGTTTTTATAGAAAAGAGGAAGCGTATTTAAAATCTGAAAAAAGCAAAAAGCATATAAAGCAACACACACACTGAACAAAATGAACTTTTGTCATTGTAGGCAGTTTGTTTCTTTTCTTTAGGTATTTCCTGACATCCTGTTCAATGCATTTTTTCGAATGGTTTCCTTTTTTGGAACGAAAATAGAGAAAAAAGACCAATCCGGCTGAAAAAGACATTACAGCATTGGTGTAAAACAGAAATCAAAGAAACAGCGGCAAGAAACCCTCCGATAGCTGGACCTATAGAATACCCAAGATTCAAGCCATTCGATTCAGAGAAAATGCCCGTGTCAGATTTTCAGGTTTTGCATAATAGGAAACGGAAGCACTATTACCGGGCGAAAAATTTCTTTGACAAAACTCAGAAGAGAATCGCAATACACAAGGATTCAAATGATTTGAAAAAAGGCAGAATCAGATAAAAAAATCGAAAAAAACAAACTCATCGTCTGAATTTTAAAAGATCCGAATTTATCCGTAAGCCAGCCGCCTACAAAAGATCCTAAAATAGAACCTACACCAAAACAGCTCAGTACAATGCCGGCACTTTTTAAGGAAAAACCTAAACTGGCGGTCATATACACGCCCAAAAAGGTAAAACCATAGATCCGCTTGGTTGACAAACATAACCAATGCCAGAATCCATGTGCACACGTGATAGACTCTGTAAGAGTCCCAGATAATTATTCCAAAAATTATTTCATAACCAACCAAAAACTTCTGCAAGGGTACTTGTTTAGACCTGAATTTTGAGAGGGAACAAGGAAAATAATTATAAGCTTTCAAATTGGTGAAATATAGCAAAAAAACTATCTTTGTCTAAATATTATATTTCAAATAAATGCAACCTAACACACAACAATTACAACAATTAGCGATTCAGGTCAGAAGAGATATTCTTCGTATGGTTCATGCCGTAAACTCAGGACATCCGGGCGGATCATTGGGATGTACAAGTTTTTTGTAGCCTTGTATCCAATCTGTAATGAACCAAAGACACTTTTGATATGGATGGTAATGAAGACCTTTTCTTTTTATCAAATGGGCATATATCTCGGTGTTTTACAGTATTCTGGCCCGCAGCGGATATTTTCCGTAAGCGAACTCGCTACCTTCAGAAAAAAATCAATACGCGCTTACAGGGGCACCCAACTACACACACCATCTACGGGAGTACGTGTAGCTTCAGGCTCATTAGGTCAGGGATTATCTGTGGCAGTAGGAGCAGCACAAACTAAAAAATTGAATACAGAACAATAAATTGTTTATGTGCTTTTGGGGGACGGAGAATTACAGGAAGGACAAAACTGGGAGGCACTTATGTATGCTGCAGCCAACAAAGTGGATAATGTAATTGCTACTGTAGACTTAACGGAAAACAGCTAGACGGACCAACAGATGTTGTTCTTATATTTTTAGCATTAAAGATAAATTGAAGCGTTTGGATGGGAGGTATTGGAAATACCAAACGGAAACAACTGAGAAAAAGTAATTGAAGGATTGGAAAAGGCAAAATCCAAAACCGAAATGGAAAACCTGTTGCCCATCATGTTGCATACCGAAATGGGTACGGTGTAGATTTTATGATGAATACGCATGCATGGCATGGAAAAGCCCCTAATGATGACCAGTTGGCACAGGCTCTGGAACCAAACGGAATGACTTTGGGAGATTATTAATAAAACCAAAAAATACTATGAAAAAAAAAAGTTTATTTTTAGGAATTTTCCTGATCAGTTACACAGGATTCAGCCAGTCTAAACCTACTGTTGAACTCAACAAAAACTGGTATATTCTTTAAAAGACAGATCTTCTTCTGAACAGAATTTCGGATATGATATCAGTATCTATTTAGGAAGTAAGAAAACGAATCTGATAGAAATAAATTATGCCAGTTATTCTATGAAACGCTCATGTATAAAGAAGGAAAAAGAATTCTTTAAATCCGTTCGGACTTGAGCGCAATGTAGTGGTTAAGAATGATAAAATGTATAATTCTTTTGCAGAATCTCCTTTATTTGACGCCAAAGTTGAATTGGTAGCATGAATAAAGTGATGTCATTTCAATATTCCATGTAACTATTATGAGATAAAAAGTACAGATGACAATTTTTCATCACCTTTTTTTGAAACCTGTCGTTGTATTGATGAGAAAAATGAAACCAAGATTCTTATTAAATAGCTTCTTTACAGGGTGGGTACTATATACCGCAATAGATAATAATGATGGAAAACTTCCTTTAGTCCATATCGTGATGTATAATGTATTGCTTTTTGTTCCGTCCTGGATTAATAATTTCTTGTTTTTTCCTTTAGTGCGTAAAAACAGAAATATTTTGCAATTTCTCTTATCAATGGCAGGTGTATTTATAGCAATAATTTTCATACAGGGAAATTATCTCAATTGGCTGAAACAGACCTTTCATACCAATGAGTTAAATGATTTTACTCCATTAGCGATTACATACACATCTCCGGAATTTTTAAAAAACTACCAATATTGCTTTGATGTTTTTCCGGGTGTTTTGATGATTACTGTTCTAATGGCAATAGGCTATGTCATGCAGGAACTTATTCTTAAAATTAAGAAACAAAAGCAGATAGAAAGCCAGCAGATTCTGGCAGAACTTCAATTACTTAAATCCCAAATAAGTCCGCATTTTTTGTTTAATGTTCTCAACAGTCTTTATGCATTATCGCTGAAAACATCCCATGAAACTCCTGATGTTATTTTAAAACTATCTGATATTTTGCGGTATTCTCTATATGAAGCTCAGGAAAAAGAAGTGCCCGTACGCGATGAAATACATATTATCAATACGTATATTGCAATCGAATCCCTTCGCATTTCTGAAAGAGCAGATGTATCTTTTGTGAGTGAAGGAATAAATGATACCATCAGGATTGCACCAATGCTTTTATTACCTTTGATTGAAAATGCTTTCAAGCATGGTATTGACTCTACAGTCGGACATTCTTATATCAAGGCTTCTCTTCACTATAAGGAGAATGCTCTGATATTTACATGTGAAAACAACTTTAAAGAAACAGCAGTAAAAAAAATAGGAGGTATTGGTATAGATAACATACGCAAACGCTTGCAATTGCTTTATCCGGCTATGCACAAAATAGACTTGGAAAAAAAAGACGATGTATTTACAATAACCCTCAAAATTAATTTGTAAGGTATGGAAAAAAAAATCAGATGTCTCGTAGTAGATGATGAAAAACTGGCTCAGGATGTGCTTATACATCACATTTCAAAATTTGAGGTATTGGAATTACAGGGAGTGTGCAATAATGTTTTTGAGCTTATTGCTTTTCTGAACAGAGATAAAAACATAGACCTGATTTTTCTGGACATTAAAATGCCTGAAATCAGCGGAACAGATTTTATAAATATGTTCAATCATCCGCCTGCCATTATATATACTACTGCTTATAATCAATATGCCTTAGATGCATTTGAACACAATGCTATAGACTATCTCTTAAAACCCATTTCACTCGACCGGTTTTCTAAAGCGATACAGAAGGCGTTGCCTGTTCTCGCAATACAAACAAGCCATAAAGCAACAACAGTAGTTTCAGATAAAGATGATGATAGTTTTTATGTAAAAAGCGATAAGAGACTTATAAAAATAGATCCGGGAGAACTGTTGTATATAGAAGGGATGAGAAATTATCTGTGTATATATACAACATCAGAAAAAGTGATGGTTCACGGTACTTTATCTTCTATAGAAGAAAACCTGAAACATTTGGAATATATATGCCGTGTACATAAATCATTTTTTATAAATCTGCGTATGATTAACTATATTGAACAGCAGGTAATTGTATTGACCAATAAAAAAACGATACCCGTAGGCTCAAGTTATCGCGATAAGGTATATGAAAAACTAAACATAATTTAACCAGGAAAATAGCGATATAAAACAGGGATACTGCAAGAGCGCAGTATCCCTGTAATTTTTGAGTATTAAAAAGAATTCTGTTTTAATTAAGAGCCCATATCAGTGCTTTTTCTTTTGTAGCTCTTAGTATCGTAGAATGTTGTTCTTTCGGTTCATGCGAATAAAGCCATCTGAGTCCTGAAACATTTTCTTCTTTTAAAACAGTAGCAAGTTCATCGGTGTAAGTTGCGATATCTGAAGAACCGGCAAACCAAACCGTTTTTTTATCTGCCGGTAAATGTCCAAGGGTATTTTTGGCTGCTTTTACAAGAGCATTGTCATTCCACCACAATGAAGGGTCAAATGCGATATAATAAGTAAACATATCAGGCTGTAACAGGAATGTTTCCATAACAAATAATCCGGCAAGTGATTCTCCTAATATTCCTCTGTCTGAAGTTGTTTTATAACGCGAACTGATTTCAGGAAACAGCTCTTCTTTCAAAAAAGCTCTGAATTTTTCTGAACCGCCTACAACCGGTGCAATTTCTTTGTCTTCAGCCACTTCTGTAGGTCCTGTCAGATCTCTTCTGCGTTGCGTATTTTCAATACCCACTAAAATAAAGGCAGGAATTTTTTTTGCTTTGATCAATTTAGCAAACGTATTGGCAATATGAGGAAAATCTTCTTTTACGCCTCCGTCCGCCATATACATTACAGGTAGGGGGTTTCCTTCTTTCGCGTAGGCTTCGGGAATCCATACATTGATGACTCTGTTTTCATTTACTATTTTAGAAGCAATGGTAAAGGTATCATGAACCGGAACCGGATCATTTGATGTATTATTTATTTTGGTACATCCGGTAAGGAATACAATTCCAATTAAAAAGGCGGAACATAAAAGCAGCATCCATTTTGTTTTCATATATATTCGGGTAAAGTTATTGATTATAACTGCCAAAAGACAGTTTAGGTTATTAACCGTAAAAATAAAAAAAAGAGAGCTATTTCCCTCTTTTTATTTATGATCTTTTTCATTCGTATTATTCAGGATTCAGTGCTTTTTTTAAAGCAATGGAAGCCTGATGTACAGAAGTCTGTACTGCCGGAATGTGTGCCAACGGATTCAGCATTCCATAGTCATGTATAAAGCCTTTATATACCGTTATGGTTGTTGGTACACCCGCTTCATCGAGTTTTCGGGCATACGCAAGTCCTTCATCATGAAGAATATCATTTTCTGCAATCTGAACCAGAGCCGGAGGCAGGTTTTTTAATTCCTGCAAGGTAGCCTGTAGCGGTGATGCATATTTTTCTTTGCGTTTATTGAGATCTGTCGTATAATGATTCCACATCCATTTCATCATAGGAGTGGTTAAAAAACGATCCTGTGCATATTTTATATACGATTCACGGGTAAAATCCGCGTCCGTCACAGGCCATAATAAAACCTGATAGGCAATTTCTGGACCCATTTTATCTTTAGCCATAAGCGCAACTACGGTTGCCATATTTCCACCAACACTATTACCGGCTACGGCAAGTCTTGAGCCATCAACACCGATTTCTTTTCCGTTTTCAGCTACCCATTTCGTAGCAGCGTAGGCTTCGTTTACAGCAACAGGATACTGAGCTTCGGGTGAGGGAGTATAATCAGGAAATACGGCAATTGCTCCGCTGTTTACAACTAAATCACGTACCAATCGTTTATGAGTTGGATAATCGCCTAAAACCCATCCTCCTCCGTGAAAAAACATAAATACGGGTAAGTTAGTCCCGGAACCCGCAGGTTTTACAATATGAATGTTTACAGTAAGTCCATCCTGTGTAATGGTTCTTTCAGATTCTTCAATATCGGAATAATCAAAATCAACAGATTTTTGAGCATCAATAAGTACCTGACGGGCTTCTTCAGGAGTCATTTCTTCCATAGGTTTGCCACCTTCATTATTGAGTTCCTTTAGAAATTCACGAATGTCTTTAGAAATTTCAGGATCTTGATGTGCAGGAATGTTGGTATGCGCCATAATGTATCAGAGTTTAGAGGTTTATAGTTCGATCTCTGTTATAAGATCGGATTTAGGTTACTATATAAATTTAATACATTAATTTAAAACAAGCCCAATCACTAATCCATAAAATGGAAATTTGGTTATACCAAGCTCTTTTTTTTAATCAGGATTTTAATCGATTGGCAGGTATTCATTTCCATATAAATCAATGTAAAAATATTTGTTTTCCTTTTTTACCCAAATATACAGATGTGCTTTTTTTCTCTTTTCTTCAACGGTATCTTTTTCCAGAGGTGTGGCTATTGCATAAGAAATCCACAAACCTTGATATTCTTCTGCGAGTTGTTTTTCCTGTTTCAATTCGTAAAGATCAAAAATTTTATTTTCCACCAGAATATAACCTAACGTATGCTCATGAGGCATATAGAATGGATAATCTTTTTGAGAAGACCGGTAGTAATAATATACAGATTGGGGTAATTGGTTCTTTAAGCGGTAGTATCCTTTGTGGTTGAGGTAACTATATGCATTATTGTTATTTTTCGACTGCTGTACCAGAAACCATACATCTTTGGTATCACGGGTACCTTTAATAGGGATAATTCGGTTGTGTTTAAAATCAAAACCAGAAAGAGTGTTTCCCTGTGGATCAATGATGCCATAGGAGGTAAGATGCGGATCTTCACTTTTTTTGCCAGCTATGGCAACTATTTTGTTGTCAATCTTCATCGGAATCAGCAGCGGTTGATTTTTATCATGCGAGCGGTATAAATCTGAATAAGCAGTAATATCAATATAATCTTCGTCCATGGTATATTGAAATCCGTTGTTACCTTCTGCAGAAGAAAGAACTTCTATATTTTGTGAATAAGCACGTGAAAAAAGTCCGGGAGGCAAAGCTTCCATTAAGCTTATTACAGAAATCTGAAAGTTGATTTTTCCTGACTTGTCAACAGTTACAATATAATCTGTTAAGGAAACAGTGTCATAAAAACTTCCTATATAGCCTTCTCCCTTATAAAACCCAAGCTGATCGAAAACGGCAGGAAGTCTTACCTGTAAGGTTCTTTTATCAAGATAGCCCCATAATTCTTTTTTTTGAAAAGGAACCAGATAAATAAAATCTTCTTTATCAATTTTTTCAAAGTAGGCAGCAATAACTGAAGAGCTTATGTTGGTCGATAATGAATCAAGATGCTGAGCATTTGCTATTAAAGGAAACAAAAACAGAATTTGGAGGCATATTTTTTTCATAAAAAAGACATTTTGTATTGGTGCAAAACAATTGATAACATTATCACAAAAATAACCTTTCATTGGAAAAGTATAACTCATGGATTTCAGTGATTTGAATGACTGAGCAGTAATTATATCCATCATTATAAAACGGTAGTTATCCGTTTATTTTTTTTCCATCTTTTCGATTTTCTCTTCCAGTTTTTCCAGTAATTTTAATTGGGCTACCTGAGATTCATATAATGCTTTAATTTCTTCATTGAGCAAAAGATCCAGTTTTTGATGTAGGCTGCGTATTTCGAGTTCCGCTTTTAAATTGATGAGGTAATCATTTTCTCCTCTCATACGGTCTTTTTCTTCCTGACGGTTCTGGCTCATCATGATAATGGGAGCCTGAAGAGCCGCAATACAGGACAATACAAGATTCATAAGGATAAACGGATACGGATCGAATTCAAGTTCTTTTGCTGCCATCGTATTGAATACAATCCAAACGGCTAAAACCAGTGTAAAAATAATGATGAATCTCCAGCTACCGCCAAATCGCGCTACCTTATCGGATATCCGCTGTCCGCTTGATAATATTTCTTTTGGTGGATGTAGCAAATTATTGATGATGAGCTGCTCTTCTTCCATTGTAGTGGCTACAATTTTTTGAAGCTTGCGCAGGTTTTCATTGCTCTGATCAATCATGGTATTGATTTCGTCCTGTTGCATTGTTAAGAAGTTTTAGTATCTACTAATGTAATAAAAATCTTTTTAGAGATCATTGAAAAGAATAGGGGAATGCCGTATCTTAGTAATATAAACTTAAACAAAAAACTACATAACATATTGTCTAATTACCATACATACATCGCTACTCCGGTTGGAGTATTAAAACTGATCGCAACAGAAAAGGGACTGGCGGCTGTGTTGTGGGAAAACGATGACGCAACACGGGTGACCCTTTCAGAAGGAATGCGTTTTGATGAACATCCTGTATTGGTGGAAACCGCAATTCAACTTCAGGAGTATTTTGCTAAAAAGCGCAAAGTATTTGACCTCCCTTTAGACTTTACCGGTACTGCGTTTCAACAACAAATATGGCAACAGTTATTGAAAATTCCTTATGGAGAAACGAGAAGCTATGGTGATCTGGCCAGAGAAATTGCCAATGAAAAGTCCGTCAGGGCAGTAGGGGGAGCCAACGGTAAAAATCCTATTTCTATCATTGCTCCATGCCATCGTGTTATAGGTACATCCGGTAAACTGACAGGATTTGCAGGCGGATTAAAAAATAAAGCATTTCTGTTAGCTCTCGAAAGATCACAGACACAACCCACACTTTGGGATGAGGAATAAGAAAAGGGCAGTAAAAAAAATTAATTCATATTGTAGATATAGCGAAAAATAATTTTCTTTGCTTAAAAAATACCAAATAGTATTTAATATGAAAAAAGCAGAAGCAACTCGTTTAACCATTTTGAAAAAGGCTTATGAGCTTATTTATATCAACGGTTACCAGACTACAAGTATTGACGATATTTTGGCGACGACCAAAGTTACCAAAGGAGCACTTTATTATCATTTCAAAAATAAAGACGAAATGGGGGTTGCTATTATCAGAGAGATAATAAAACCAAAATTCTTAGCACAGATTACACGTATTTTTAGCCTTGAAACTAATTCAGTTGAAGCTCTTTATATAATGGTTACTATGCTTTTATCAGATAATGAGTTTATGAAATTTGAGCAGGGTTGTCCGCTTTCCAACTTCATACAGGAAATGGCACCAAAAAATATTGTTTTTACAGAAGTACTTATAGAAGTGACAGATGAATGGCAAAAAATAATGGTTTCAAATATCGAAGCGGGAAAAAAAGAAGGCTTTATAAACGCTGATGTACAATCGAAATCCGTTGCCCTTTTTATCATTTCAAGCTATTGGGGCATACGCAATTTTGGTAGAATGGATAGCGAAAGCAATGTCTATCGCACTTATTTAAATGAACTAAAGAATTACCTAAATTCTCTTAAATAATTTTTATTTTACAAAACATACCAATTAGTATGTTTTTTACTTTATCTTTGCTTCATTAAAATTCAGAAGCAATGTACGCATTTCTTATTCCTTTACATTCTATATGCAGATGGCTTGTACTTCTCTCTCTTTTGTATGCTATCGGCAGAGCGTATTCAGGTTATAAATCGCATAGGGATTATTCGGATTACGACAATCAAGTAAGACACTGGACAGCTACAATAGCACATATCCAACTCATTATCGGAATGATACTCTATATCAAAAGTCCGTTCGCATCTTATTTTTGGAAAAATACAGGTACTTCCTTACAACATATCGAAATTGCTTTTTATGGCTTTCTACATCCTTTGCTTATGCTTGTCGCAGTTGTGATGATAACCATAGGTTCATCTTTGGCAAAAAGAAAAGAAGAAAGTACAGCCAAGTATAGAACATTGCTTATATGGTTTTCAGTTGCTTTACTGATTATTTTTTTAGCCATTCCCTGGCCATTTTCTTTTTTGTCCCAAAGACCCTATATACGGGTAAAGCTGATTTTGGAATACATCAGTAACATTAAATAAGCAGATAAACAACTAAACAGAATATAAAAATGATACAATTGCTAAAGACAAAAATTGGACGATTGCGGATAATTGCCATTTTAGAGGGGATTTCATTACTTATCCTTGTATTTATCGCTATGCCGTTAAAATATTTTTTTTCTTATCCGAACATTTCGCAGTTCATCGGACCATTACATGGAGCTTTATTTCTACTTTTCGTATTCAATACGTTGAATGTAGGGATAGAACAGCAATGGAAATTCAGCAAAACCACATGGATAGTGTTGATAGCCTGTATTATTCCGTTCGGTACTTTCTATATCGACAGAAAGATTCTAAATAAAATATAAAACCTTTTAACAATGGAAATTATCATCCCTGCATCAGGAATTTTAAGCAAAAATGAAATAAAAAAATTTAAAATGATGCTTATTGAATCACAAATCAAAGAAAAATACAATAAAGCATTGGCTTTACTAAATATAAAAAGATATATGAAATTTGATTTTAAAGATATATTAATTCCTGATTCATCATTATGTAGTAAAGCAATAGAGGAAGCACAGGATAGTTTTAATTCTATTTTATTTTATCATTCATATAGAACCTATTTTTGGAGTGCAGGATTTGCATTATCAGAAAAACTAAATATAGATAATGAATTATTGTTTGTCTCATCAATTTTACATGATATAGGATTAAGTGAAAAACATAATCATATTTGTTCAAAACAATGTTTTGCCAATTATGGAGGTGAATTCAGTCAAAATTTTTGCTTGGAAAATGGGTTAGATAAGAATAAAGCTACAATTGTTAAACAAGCCATTGATATGCATTTGAATCCTGTGATAGACAAAGAAAAGTATGGAAATGAATCCTATTTTCTCTCCAAAGGGGCTGCTATGGATGTAATCGGATTAAATAAATTTCAGTTAACTAAAAAATTCATATTGGAAGTTGATAAATCTTATTCAAGAAAAGGATTTAAACAGGATATTATTTATACTATGGAAAATTTTCATCATAGAGAAGGGACGAGAGCTGATATTTTGTACAAAATGGGATTCGCACAAATGGCAGGTAAAAACGCTCTTGATGAAGAATGATAGAATATATCCATACAAATAGTTGGATATAGCGAATATTTCAATAAACTTACTTGACAAATGTATGAGAGGGATAAAGTGTATTTGGTTAAAAGGTTTTTTTCCTGAAAACTTAAAAACAAAGCTACCGGAGACCGATAGCTTTATATAGTTTATAAATTCAAAGCCGTCTGTATGCTTTGGTAAATATATCTCAAATCAGAAGTTGAGATACAATAGGGAGGTACCAGATAAAGAATATTCCCTAAAGGACGTAAGATAATACCTTTGCTCAAAAAATAAGGATACAGGCTTTCATATTGCCTGTTGAAATAGGATGTTTCTTCTGTTATTTTTAATTCCAATGCCAGAATGGTACCGCGTTGACGAATAGATTTTATAGCTAAATGGTCTTTTATTTCATTTAAAAACTGTTGATGCTCCGAACATATTCTTTCAATATTTTCAAGAGTTTGTTTTTTCAAAAGCAAATCCAGACTGGCCAGCGCAGCAGTACAAGCCAAAGGGTTGGCGGTAAAAGAATGACCGTGGAATAATGCTTTACAGGCGTCATCAGCATAAAAAGCTTCATAAACAGCTTCAGAGCAAGTAGTCATTCCCAAAGGAAAAGTACCTCCTGTCAGGCCTTTTGAAAAGCACATAATATCCGGTTTTTCTGTTAAATAATCCGCTGCAAACAATTTGCCTGTACGACCAAAACCTACAAAAATTTCATCCTGAACCATTAAAATATTTTTAAACCGGCAGTATTGCATCAACGCACTGAGGTCTTCAGGTTCATGCATGAGCATTCCGGCTGCTCCCTGTACAAGAGGCTCATATATAAAACAGGCCAATTCATCAGAATAGAGGTCAATTGTTTTCTTTAATTCCTCCAGATTATCTTTTGTCGGCACATCGATAAAAATCACTTCAAAAAGCATTTCTCCAAAAGGCTGTGTCCATACAGTTCTGCTGCTTACAGACATGGCACCAAAAGTATCACCATGATAGGCATTGTGAAAAGAAAGGATTTTATTTTTTTTCAATCCCTTATTATGTGCATACTGAATGCACATTTTCAAAGCTACTTCAACCGCAGTAGATCCGTTGTCGGTATAAAAAACTTTAGTTTGATTTACAGGCAGTAATTTCAGGAGATTTTCGGAAAGCTTTATCGCAGGTTCATGCGTAAAACCTGCAAATATCACTTGTTCCAGTTGCAGTAACTGTTCCGATACTTTTTGTGCAATATAGGGATGTGCATGACCGTGTAAGGTAACCCACCACGAAGAAACCGCATCGATATAACGATTGCCCTTATCATCAAAAAGGTACGCATCTTTTCCCTTAACGATTGGTATTATCTCAGAAGCCGCTTTCATTTGAGTATACGGATGCCAGTTTACCGCTCTGTCTCTTTGTTTCAGATCGTTGTACATACGGCTTCTTTTTCTTTGACCATAGGTTGTAATCCTAAATTTTGAAACATTTGCATATCTTCACTAACTCCCGGATTTGGGGTAACCAATAACGTTTCGCGTTCTCCTGTAAAAATAGAATTGGCTCCTGCCATAAAGCACCATGCCTGTTCTTCTTCCGTCATCTCAATGCGCCCCGCGCTTAACCGTACTACAGATGCTGGCATAATAATACGGGCAGTAGCAATCATACGTACCATATCCCAGATGGGTACTTTTGGCTGATTTTCAAGCGGCGTGCCTTTTACCCGTGCCAGAGCATTTACCGGAACCGATTCAGGATGTTTAGGCATTGTAGCCAGTGTCAGCAGCATGGAAATGCGATCTGCAGCTGTTTCTCCCAATCCAATGATGCCTCCGGAACAAACTGTAATTCCGGCTTTTCTTACATTTTGAATGGTTTTTATACGATTGTCAAATTTTCGGGTAGATATAATTTCATCATAATAGGCTTCCGAAGTATCCAGATTGTGGTTGTACGCATGAAGTCCGGCTTCCTGTAATCTCAAAGCCTGTTCTTCTGTAAGCATACCCAGTGTACAGCATACTTCAAGGCCTAATTCATTGACTCCTTTCACCATATCAATGATACGGTCAAAATCCCGGTTATTGCGTACTTCCCGCCAGGCTGCTGCCATACAGAATCGGGATGATCCGGCGTCTTTCGCTTTTTTTGCATGTGCAATAACCGTTTCGGTGGGTAATAGTGCCTGTACTTTGATATCAGTATGATATCTGGCAGCCTGCCCGCAGTAGGAGCAGTCTTCAGGGCATCCTCCGGTTTTTACAGAAAGCAGTGTACATACCTGTATTTCTGAAGCTTTATGCCATTGTCTGTGGACGGTAGCAGCCTCATAGACCAATTCCAGTAAAGGTTTTTGGTAGATAGCTTCAATCTCTTCTTTTGTCCAGTTGTGTCTTAGTGGTTCTGTTGTTTGCATACGATCAGATATTTGTTAGTTGTTGTACAATCTTGTTGAGGTTATGTTTGTTTATTGTTTTGAGATGCGGAATCTGTAGAATTTTTGTTGATGCTTCCAGATTTTTAGCAATGATGCGGTAGGTATCAGGATCAAAAGTGCCATTGAACATAAAGTAGGCCAACGGAATTTTATTTTTTCGCAGCATGTCCAAGGATAATAAAGTATGATTGATACACCCCAGATAGTCCTTTGCGACCAGTACTGCCGGGAGGCCTAATTTTTTTATGAGGTCAATGATATAGACATCGTCAGAAAGGGGAACACAAAGCCCGCCGGCACCTTCTACAATCAAAGAATTATTCGTTTCAGGTAATTGGAAATCTTCAAGATGTATGGTAAGGTTTTCCTTAGCTGCTGATTTATGAGGAGAGGCAGCCAGTTCTAAAGAATATCTTTCGGGATGTATAACCACAGGAGCTTCTACGAGATGTTTTATCATCATACTGTCTGTCTGTTTCAAGTCTCCTGATTGTATAGGTTTCCAGTAATCAGCCTTAAAATAAGCGGTCAGTACAGCGGAACAAATTGTTTTGCCAATACCGGTTCCGATACCGGTTACAAATAATTTTTCGGGTGTTATAGTCATTATAAATGTTTTTTTATGAGATCACTCAACTGGTTAATTTCATCCGATGAATTATAGCTGTGCAAACAGATTCGAAGTCTTTCTTCACCTTTCTTTACAGTAGGAGCAAGAGCTGCAAAAGTCAAAAATCCTTCTTTTTCCAGCTGTTGTTGTAGGTTCTTTACACAAGAAATTGTTGTCCCACGCAAAATCTGTATCGGACTTTCTGAAGCAGACGAAAAGGGTAGTCCGCTGTTTCTCAACAAAAGAATATTATTTTGGAGATCCTGTATTCTTTCGGGATTTTCTTTTAGAAATTCATATCCTTTCTGAATGCTTATGGCATACAAATCACTACTTCCGGTTGTATAGATAAAAGCTGAACTGAAATTGATGAGAAAAGAAATAAGCAATTCAGTTCCTAAGATAGCTGCTCCGTGTAAGCCTAATGCTTTTCCGTATGTAATCATTGTTGCAAATACCCGATGCTGTAGTTTTTTTTGACTTACAAGTCCATATCCGAATATGCCGAATGCGTGGGCTTCATCTACAACCAAATTCGCATTATATCGTTTTGCTATTAGAGTTAAGGCATGCAACGGAGCAAAATCTCCGTCCATAGAATAAAGACTTTCAACTGCAATAAAGCAGTTACCCCGGGATCTTTTTAATAATTCCTCCAGATGCTGCATATCATTATGACGAAACTTGATTTTGTGAGCATCAGATAATCTCACCCCATCCCGTACTGATCGGTGGATACATTCATCCATTAATATTGTATCGCCACGTTGCGGTACGGACGAAAAAAAAGCCGTATTAGCTGTATAACCCGAAGGAAACAATAGCGCACTCTGAACCTGATGTTTATGTGCCAAAAAGGATTCTACCTGCATGGTGCGATCAGAATTACCGCTTATAAGTCTTGAGCCCGTAGCACCTTTCAACAAATCGGGTTGTTGTATTATTTCGTTTACTACTATTTCTGTTAATCCGGATTCTGTAGAAAACCCCAGATAATCATTAGAATAGAAATCTATTCCGTTTTTAGCAGCTGGGAGTTGTCGTAAAACTTTTTCCTGTTTTCGTTTCTCAATGGCTTGCTCCAGAAATGAGAGGGTACTAAGCATCTTTTAATTCTGTTTTTATAGCCGTAATCCATTCTGTAAACAACGACTGCTCCATAAGGAGAATAGCATGCGCATGTTGTTCCCAGTCTTTATGGAAGTTTTGGAGTTGCAGAATCATTTCTTCCAGATGTCCTTCTTCCTCTGCAATAATGGATTTCACCATCACTTTGTGTTTGTTCTGCGTAAGCACTTTCTGATATTGTGGATACAGTTCATCTGCACGTACCTCAATAGCATAGGTCACAAATAAATAGGCCGCATGTTTTAGGGCATAACCGCTCAATTCAAAATGTGTTTTCAGATAGCGACTCGTTTTTACATCCAAAATATCTAAATAATAGCGGGTAGCTTTGGCTGCCAGTAATTCATCGTTGGTATAGGTTACACAACTTTTGGGACTGATTTTACCAATCTGTTTTTTTAGATAATAAGCATGTCGGTGTTCTTCTGCTGCATGTTTGAGTTGCAGCAAATCTACTTTTGAAGGATGCTCACACAAAGAGATTTTTCGGGCTCCTGCATTTTCCATAAAAGATAAGGTATTGAGCCACTTTGAATGTAATTCATTGTCATTTACCAGATGTTGAAGTAAATTATGCATACTATTTTTAGTTTATGGCAAAAGTAGTATCTTGCCGGCTAATCAAATGGTGCCACTTTTTATATTATGAGTAGTCCGGTTATAATTCCTTATCAAAGTTTTGTACAAATTGACCGTACATCGGCTACGGCTGTTTATCTGCAGATTGCCTATCAACTGATTAATGCGATACAGAGAGGCTATCTGAATGCCGGAACGAAATTGCCGGGAACGCGTATGCTTAGTGAAATTCTGGAAGTACACCGCAAAACCATTGTGGCGGTCTATGAAGAACTCGATGCACAGGGATGGGTAGAAACACGGCCTAATAAAGGAACGTTTGTATTGCGTAAAAAAGAAGAGAGACCAGATCGTTTTCAGATTTCATTAGAACATCAGCTGGCATTATATCCTCAAAAAACAGGGTATTCATTCACAGAATCCAATCTCTTAGACAATCCTTTTGAACACTCTGCCTGTGAATATGTCTTTAATGACGGAACACCTGATATAAGACTTACACAGATAGAATATTTATCCCGTTTGTACAGTTCTAATATGAAGCGCAAAAGCAATCAGCGTAAATTCGGATATTACAATCAGGAAGGCAGCGAATATTTTAAAGAAAACCTGTCTAATTATCTCAATCTGTCCCGCGGGTTGCATATTTCTAAAAAAAATGTCCTCATTACACGCAGTATGGAGATGAGCGTTTATATTATTTCTGAAATACTATTAAACGCAGGCGATATTGTTGTGGTAGCCTCTCTGAGTTACTTTTCGGTAAACATGATCTTTCAGAAATCCGGTGCCCATATTCTTCAGGTACCTATTGATGCCGAAGGAATACAAACAGATGCTGTTCGTGATTTGTGCCGTAAGCATCGGATACGAATGCTGTATCTGACCCCTCATCATCATTATCCAACTACTGTTACACTAAGTGCCCGACGCAGAATTGAACTCCTGGATCTGGCCAATGAATACGGATTTGTCATTCTGGAAGATGACTATGATTATGATTTTCACTATGATAAAAGTGCTGTTTTGCCTTTGGCAAGTGCAGATACCAACGGAATGGTTATTTATGCAGGTTCTTTTGGTAAATCGCTGGCACCGGGTTTTAGAACCGGTTTTATTGTAGCTCCTGAAAATCTGATGAGTGAAATGCGCAAATATCTGGGAATTATAGACCGGCAGGGAGATGTACTGATGGAACAGGTTTTAGGAGAAATGATTGAAGAAGGAGAAATCCACAGACACCTTAAAAAATCTATAAAAGTATACCATCAGAGAAGAGATGTATTTACCACACTTTTAGAAAAAAAATTTGAACATATTCTTCATTTTCAAAAGCCATCAGGCGGATTGGCGGTTTGGGTAGAATGGCAGCAGCCGGTCAATCTCCTGCAGTTGAGTAATGCCTGTGCAAAAGACAATCTTTTTATTCCTAAAACTTTACTCTATCAAAACCGGAATCTTACTGCCATGAGACTTGGTTTCGGACATTTGGATGAGGCGGAGATGCAGCACAGCATCAATATTTTGGAATACCACATCAAAAAACAATCTTAAGGTTGTAAAAATATTTTGACAATGGATATTCCCTTACCTTTGTAAGGAGTCCATTTCCTAAAAAACTATTTGTATAATAGGAACTATAAATATCAGGATACTTATGGAAAATATACTATCTGAAATCAGAAACACATTGAAAGAAAATGCTGATGAGCAAACACTTCTTTCCAGTCAGCGTTTTTTTAAAGAAACTACACGTCAATATGGCGTTAAAAACCCGGAAGTGCGTAAAATAAGTAAAGTATATTTCAAAGAAATTAAAGATCTTTCCAAGGAAGAAATCTTCTCATATTGTGAGCAATTGCTACAGTCTGGATATATGGAGGAAGCTTTTATTGCCTGTCACTGGTCACAAAATCTCCATAAAAAATATGAGCCTTCAGATTTTCAGCTGTTTAAAAAATGGATTGATACATATATTGATAATTGGGCTACATGTGATACATTTTGTAATCATACAATGGGAATGTTTATTGAAAAATATCCCGAATATATGGATGCGTTAAAAGCGTTTACCCAATCTGAGAACCGCTGGATGAAAAGAGCAGCAGCGGTAAGCCTGATAGTACCGGCAAGAAAAGGCGCATTTTTGCAGGACATTTTTGAAATAGCAGATGCTCTGCTTATGGACCCTGATGATATGGTTCAAAAAGGGACAGGTTGGCTGTTAAAAACAGCAAGTGAAGCCCATCAGGATGAAGTATTTAATTACTTGATGCAACATAAAGACCGCATGCCACGAACTTCATTGCGATATGCTCTCGAAAAAATGCCGGCAGAAAAACGAGCAGCCGCAATGCAGCGAAGCTAAAGAATATTTAAAAAGATTAAAAAAGATCTTATGAAAGTAATTCCGTTGAAAGAAGGCCGTTTTGCGGTTAACAAGCAGAAAGAATTTACCCGTTTACAACAAGGAGAAAGGATAGATGACGGACGGCTTAAAATGGCCATTCAGCCTTTCCTCATACAAACAGATAATGATATTATCCTTTTTGATCTTGGTTTGGGAATTGTACAGGATGGCAAGCCGTTGATGTATGAACTTTTGGAGGATGAAGGTGTTTTTCCGCATCAGATCACCAAAATTGTACTTTCTCATCTGCATAAAGATCATTTAGATGGCATAGGGCATTTTTCCGGCAATGAATTTATTCCTCATTTTCCTGAAGCGACCCTCTATATACAAAAAAGGGAATTTGATTTTGCCTTAACTCAGAAAGAAACCTATTCGTATAATAGCAAAATATTGGAAATACTTCCTTCTTTATCTAATATAGTATGGATGGAAGAAGATAAAGGACAAATCACCGAGGAACTGTTTTTTGAAGTTACAGGCGGTCACACGCCGTTTCATCAGGTATTTTGGATGAGAGGACAGCAAACGGTTTTTTACGCAGCCGATAATCTGCCACAAAAAGGATATTTAGATTATGCTATAGCCTACAAGACGGATTATGATGGTAAACATGCAATGGAACTCCGGAAAGAATGGCAAACATTAGCTGAAAAAGAACATTGGATGGTATTACTGTATCACGATATGAAAACTCCCATACTTTATTACTAAATACTCAGTATACAAAGAAGATGCTGGTATAAAAATGGAAGTAAGATATGGTTAACACATGATTCTGCAGAAAAATCAAAGTGATATTCTTTTTAAACCCAGTGTTTTAGGGAATAGTTCAAAAAAAGGTGCAGATTTATGGTATGATAATTAAAAAAAGCAATATATTTGCACCGTTAAAATTTTAAACACAGTTCTGACATCAGAAGGTGTTAAAAAGGTAAGGTCCAATAGCTCAGCTGGATAGAGCAACTGCCTTCTAAGCAGTAGGTCTCAGGTTCGAATCCTGATTGGATCACTTCTTGGGACAAGTCTAAAAACGATAGACTTGTCCCATTTTTTTTACCCTGTAACTTACTGTTATTCTGATAAATAAGGGCAATCGCAGAATTTAATCTCGGAGTTCGATGTCTTGTTCCGTCAAATTCCAAAAATTCGGGGAACATCGAACTCACTATAAGCCTTTTTTCTTCAATATCGCCGTTTTCATAGCGTCTATCAATGTTTGCGACCTTTTTTAAGGTGGAAGCCACTAAGTCTTTAATCTCTGTTCCCACAACCGCCAAGTCGTTTAATCTTTTTTCTAAAACTTCAATCTTGCCTTTGGTCAATCTCTTTATTTCTTGGAAATCGTCATCTGCCATCTCTCCGTCCGCATTTTTTAGAAGTGAATTTTGATAGCGTTTATTCAATGTATCAATCTCACTTATGATATTTGTCCGCTCAGTGTTTTGAGCTTTGGTTTTCTTGTTAAAGTCTTTTATAAAGGCTTCGATAAAAACATCAACCATACCTTCTTTTGGAGAAAGATATTGCAGTTGTTTTAAAAAGGCATCATTAGCTAATTCTGCTTTAAACCTTGTTTTACATGGAGAACTACAATGATAATAATAGTAATAGTTTCCCATCTTGCCCCTTGATGCACTTCCTGTTAACATACGTTTACAATTAGGGCATTTTAAGAAAGCTCTAAGTGGTAGATTCTCTATTGATAGAATCTTAGGCTTAATTTCTTTTTTTCTTCCATCAAGAACATCTTGAACATCAGCAAACTGTTTTTCGCTAATTAGCGGTTGATGCTTGCCTAAAACGAAGTGTCCCTTTTCTTCTTTGTAGGGAGGAATGTAAATTTTACCACAGTATAATGGATTTCTTATCGCTATCCAGAAATTAGTTTTGCTAAATCTGCCTTTACCATTAGCTTTCTCTTTTATCATTTTCCAAATCTGTTCAGTGTTGAAATTATTTGAAATAATCTGAGAAAAAGCCCATTTTAGGATAGAAGCTTCAAATTCATGTGGTGCAATATATTTCTTTTTATCATCTGATATTTTATTCACATATCCTAATGGTGCACCTCCCATATAACGCCCCTCTTTTTTCGCCCTACGCATTCCGTGAAAGACATTTAATGCACGCCTGTCGTTCTCAACTTCCGGTGAAGCAAGATAGAACGCAAGCATGATTTTATTTTCGGGAATGGTAAGGTCTAAGGGCTGTTCTATCGCAACAGGCTCAACGCCATGTGTCCGTAACTGGTTAATCATTTGATACGCATCCCCTGCATTTCTACTGAACCTATCCCATTTGGTAAATAATATTATCGACCCCGATTTGTTGTTCTTTGTTTTGCGTAGGTTGGTTAAATATTTCTGCCACTCTGGACGTTTGAAAGATTTTGCCGAATGGTCTTCTATATAAACATCCCTTACCGGAATGCCTTTTATCTCACAATATCTTCTTAGTCTGTCTTCTTGGTCACGTTGCGAATATCCCTTGTCCGCTTGCTCGTCTGTCGATACACGTATGTATAAATCTGCCTTTCTCATCACAACAATTTTCCTTTTTCATTGGGTTAAAGTTTTCCTCTTAGATACTGGTTAACTGCAATGTGAGCTATCTTCTTGACAAACTCCAAAATAGCTTGTGCTTCCTCTAAATCGACTTCCGTTCCTTTCTTTTTCAAGATTTGCTTAACTCTTTCGGGGGTTAAATCGTTCGCTTTTTCTTTCTCCATCTTCAACTGATTTTTGCCTGTTAACCACACGGATTAATCCGCATCACAAACAAACTTATAGATATGATGGAATGGCTCTTTGAATATGTCTTTGGGTTGAATTACTTGGCATAGTCTGCCTGTTTAGAACCATTTCGGCAATGCTATCCTCATTACTTCCACGTTTGGTTATGCCTAAAAAGCGTGTATGCCTATTGTTCACGTTTCATGGAGCAAAGGTAACCCGTGTTTATGTCGCCCCAAGGTCAAGACACGTTTGGAAAAAAAATCTCCAGCCCGTTGGGTGTATTTTTTTTCCCAAAACCTTGTGTCACCCTAAACACTAACCTTGACTTGCTCCCGAAACGAAACATAGCATACTCGGCTCTTTACACGAATAAAAAAAAATGTCAGGCATGAGGAATATAAGCATTGGAAATGGTATTGAAACAAAACAACAAGCACCTCCTCTCATTGCCGAATAAATCAAAAAAATTAATTCAAAACTGTAAAGAAATGACACATCAAATAAACACATCGGAAGCAAGCGTATATGTCGGCACATACGGAAAATATAATGACGGTTCAATCTTTGGGGAGAGGCTAACGCTATCCGATTATGCGGACAAGGAAGAATTTTACACCGCTTGTAGGGAGTTGCACAATGACGAGGAAGACCCGAATTTATGTTCCAAGATTACGAGAATATCCCGAACGGCTTAATCGGCGAATGTTGGATAAGCGATAGCATATTTGAGGTTTTGGTGGCTTTGGAAGATATGGACGAAACCCGAAAAGAGGCATTTCTAATATGGTGTGACAATGGACACCGTAAGCTGACGAACTCATTCCTGAATATTTTTTTTTCCAGGAGTAAAAAGTAGGTGCAGCGATTCCATATTCACGACAAAATAATCTGAGTAGATTTACTAAATCATACTCTTGTAAAATCTTTACGATCTGAGCTACATTTAAATTTCGATTTTTCATGACAGAACATTTTTTAAAGTTAATACTTTTAAGCTGTCTAAAAAACGGGAAAGTTTTACCGTCAAGAAGTTTCAATTCGAATAGTTCAGGATCAAAATATCCTACTTAATGAAATTACAAAAATTTAACAAATCTTGTTTTTTGTGATAATTATAAGGTATAAGGGCTAATTTTTTCTAATGTTTTGTTTCTTAAATATTTGAACATATTTTTTATTATTTAAAATTAAGTTATATTAGCATAAATTAACATAACCAAACATTTATTTATGAAAAAACTTTCT
>NZ_JAUFQU010000076.1:0-13140 GCF_030409925.1 Paenimyroides ceti | reverse complement strand
ATTAATTATGCTAAATTGCAGGAAATTCTTAGAATTGCTTGATGTGCAGGACAGAATTATATTGTTAATGAAATATCAGGATGATTTATCAATTAAAGAAATTTCAGAGTTATTAAAAATTGGTGTAAGTGCAGTTAAATTGAGATTACAACGATCCAAGCAAAAGGTAATGAAGAAATATAAATCATTGTAATTAGTATGGAGAACCCTTTTAAAAAAATATTAATTAAAGAAGATTTGCCTGGCTTGATAAAAGATAAGGTGATGGATGTTATCGATTTGATTAAATTGACCAATAGACTTATCGGAACTTTATCTGGTTGGTATTCCACAGGTATTTTCCTCATTCAGTGACAAACCCAATAAAGATCTAAAAAAGACAATAACTCAAAAGATAATAATAATGAATAGTGATTTTTTTTACAATATTTCAGATCCCGCTGTATGGTCAGGCATCTGGCATGATAATATAAAAATGCTTCTCATAAAGTTTTTTTATGTACTGCTTTTTATCCCTGTTTCCTGGATATTATTCAAAGTTATTGTTAAGATTTAAGCCGAGTTCTCATTCTTGCTAAGGTTGATAAAATTAATCATTATGTAAATAATATTGATTATTTAAACAGCCTGAATTTAAAGTTTGACATCCGGAAAATTATAATCGGTTTTATAAAACTGGTTTATGTACTGATCATTGTTGTAATCGGAGCCGATATTTTCAATATGCCGGGAGTTACTCTGGTGATTAATGAAATCATCAGTTATCTGCCGCGTATCATAGGTGGACTGATTATTTTATCGATAGGGTTTTATGTGACGAATTTGCTCAAAAGCAAATTAAACTTATTTCTTCAGATTTTACAGCTCAATGCCGGATTAAAGATATATTAAGTCAATTTTACTCGGTTGAGTTTTTACTTTTTTTCCCTTTGAACGCCTTAAATCAGATGGGTTTTGATCTGAGTCTTATCACAAACAATCTAAGTATTATTCTCGGATTGATTGTCGCTTCCATATCACTTAAGACCGTACGGAACTGATTGTAAAATCAACCCATCTTGATTATGAAATATTTCCGTTATAACTCTTAACTCATTTTGTTCGCAATACCTATAAAATATGACGCTAATTCCCAACTATTCTTTAAAAAACTATAATACATTTGGTATTGACACCAAAGCAAAATGGTTTGCTTCTGTAACAGATACCACTGTTCTAAAAAATCTGATTGAGACGTACAAAGACAAAGAAAACTTATTCTTCTTAGGAGGAGGAAGTAATTTGCTTTTCACAAAAGATTTTTTTGATGCACTGGTCATAAAAGTAGATTTAAAGGGAATTGAAATTAAAGATGAAACTGAAGACCATGTTATCATTGAGGTACAATCAGGAGAAATATTGCATGAACTGGTACTGTGGTCTATTGCGCACGGATATGGAGGACTCGAAAATTTATCTTTGATATATGGAAATGTCGGTACTGCTCCAATGCAAAATGTAGGAGCCTATGGAGTGGAAATTAAAGATATTTTTATTTCATGTACCACATTGAATATTGAAACCTTAGAAACGGAACAATTTTCTAATGCCGAATGTAAATTCGGATATCGGGAAAGTATTTTTTAAAAACGAAGCCAAAAACAAACATGTCATCTTATCAGTGCGTTTCAGGCTTACCAAGAAAAATCACATTCTAAAAACCGCTTATGGTGATATACAGAATGAACTGACCAAGCGAAATATTACCGTACCGACTAAAAAGACATCAGTGATGCGGTTATTGCCATCCGTTCATCCAAACTACCTAATCCTGCTGAAATTGGAAACAGTGGAAGTTTTTTCAAAAATCCGATCATTTCAAAAACCGCTTTTGATGAATTCATTCTACGTTTTCCGGAAGCTCCTTATTATAGTGTCAGTGAAAATGAAGTAAAGATACTGCAGGCTGGTTGATTGAAAAGGCAGGCTATAAAGGATTTCGAAGAGGCGATGCCGGAGTACATCAAAGACAGGCATTGGTATTGGTAAATTATGGGAAATGCAACAGGAAATGAATTAATTACCTGGTACGGCTTATGAAATTCAGTCAAAAGTAAAAGAAGTTTTTGCATCGAAATAAGCCCCTGAAGTCAATAAATTTAACGTTTATAGTTGTACATCTGTTAAGTTAACGGTATTTTTGCCTACCAAATTGAAACATATAAAACATGCTGCTAACATTACTCTATATCTTTATTGGTATCGTTATTGTTCAATTATTTTATTACTTAGGTATTTTCAGAGAATTTGTATTTTCCCAACTGCTGAAAACAACCCGAAACGCATACCGGTATCCGTTATTCTTTATGCAAAAAATAATGCTGAAGAGGTACGAAAAATAATGCCATTACTACTGAACCAAAATTACCATGAATTTGAACTGGTACTGGTCAACAATGCTTCATTTGACGAAACCCTTGACATCTTTAAAGAATATGCTTCTATGTATCCGAACATCCGCATTGTTGACGTAGAAAATAATCAGGCATTTTGGGGAAGTAAAAAATATGCTCTTACACTGGGCATAAAAGCTTCAAAACACGAATATTTATTATTTATCGATGCTGAAAACAGACCTTCATCAGAAACATGGCTTATGCAGATGAGTTCTCATTTACGCTTAATAAAACCATTGTATTAGGAACAAGCATGTATGAGAAAAAGAAAGGCTTTTTCAATAAGATCATTCGTTTATGATATGATCTGGAATCAACTACACAGTTTTGCATGGACGCGAACAGGAAATCCTTTTACGGTCAATCTTAAAAACATCGCCTATAAGAAAGAGGAATTTATAAGGTGAAAGGTTTTATTGATCATATGCAGAACCCTAAATATGAAAATGATCTTTTTGTCAATCAGGCTGCAACAGGTAAAAAACACCACCTTATGCGAACAATCTTCTGCGACGTTAATTGTACCTGTGCTAAAAAATTACCGCCAGTTTGTATCGTTAAAAAAAGAACATTCTCAGCTACTGAATACCTTTAAGTTTGCTACAAATTCAAGATCAAACTTTTTAATATATCACAACTGTGCTTTTATCTTATGGCAATTGTGCTTTTAATCCTTCAGATAGAGTGGGAAATTGTAGTGGCACTTCTTATTTTCCGCTTTCTGTTTGTATGGCTGATTGCATCAAAAGCAGTCAAAAAATTTCAACAGCCTGATTTAGCTTTAACATTTCCTTTAATAGAAATTGCACAATTAATCACATTAATAAATGTATCTTTAAAGTCTGTTTTTAATTCAAAATAAATCTGTGGAAATAACTCCGGCTAACATACAAAGCGTTATTCAGAAAGCAAAAACGGTGATCAGGCAGCTTTTACCGCTTTACTCAATCACTTCTGGAATGAAGTATATGGCTTTATGTTTAAACAAACTGCAAATGAAACCGATGCTGAAGACATAACCATCGAAACATTTTCAAAAGCATTTGACAAAATAATACATACAACGAACAATTCAAGTTTAACACCTGGCTCATCTCCATTGCCAAAAATGTACATATAGACATGATCCGCAAGAGAAAATCCACCCATTTTGTTGAAATTGATGAAAACAATAAAAAAATTTCTTTTTTGACATCATTGATGATCTCCTTCTATAGAAGACCAGCTGATACAGGAACAGAAACTGCTTACGTTAAAACAATATATAAAACAGCTAAAGCCTCATTATCAGGAGATCATACAGCTGCGTTTCTTTCAGGAGCTTTCTTATAACGAAATCTCAGAAAAGTTAGAAGAACCCATAGGAAATGTTAAGGTAAAATGCTTAGAGCAAAAAAACTACTGACAGAATTGATACAAAAAAAATAATATTCATCAACATATAGTATTTAAATGTTGGGTAAAACGTATAAAAACAAAAGACCTTCTTTTGGAAAGGTCTTTTGTAATATTAAAAAACATAAGATATGAACTCAATTATTCCTGTACAATAGGAGCTCTCAAAGATTCTAAAACGCTAACAACTTCCCCAATAATCTTAGGATCAGTAACACCATTCAGTCCTGCTGCTGCACCTACATATCCAATAAATTTATCATAATCAGCATTGTTTGCTTTTTTCCCCATTCTTGGATTAGTTGCGGGATTATGAGCCTCAACCATGTTGAGTCCTGAATATGTATTTGTTGCTCCACCTCCAGTATTTGCTGAAAAGAAGTCGGTCAAATTTTACTCAGAACAGCTACTTTGGTTGTATTTCCGGAACCTACCTCAGCAACTATCGGAGCAAAGTGCATTCCAAGATTTCCGGATGCACCTGTACCTATATCACTCACAATAAGCATAATAGTACTATCGACTACTGAGCGATAACTTAAACGTCCTTTTTCAATCATCTGTCCGGGATTATTAGGATCAGGGACTTTTTCAAATCCACCCAATTTTTGATAAAGCGACTTCTCCTGTGGCGTCACATTATCATCATCCCCACAGGAGATCATACCACCTGCTGTGGCTAATAAAACAACTAAAACTGCAATTTTTGTAAATTTTGTCTTCATACTATTTATATTTAAAATTAATTAAAGAGACGTTGTACCCCTCTCGAAAACTTATAACTAAAACTATCTGAATTTCCAACAGGACATACCTGCTTGCTTGCCGCTTCTGCTGAAACTACATATTGAGCAACAGAATAATTCCTTTTGGCAACCATCTGTTCCCAAACCTCTTTTGCACTAATGATGGTGTTATCATGATAATAGACAAGCACTCCGTTTTCCATATTGAGATGTTCTTTCTTTACTCCGGGTATTGACTTTAAATCCGATAAAATTTGTTTTCTTTCCAAACTGTCCAATGGCTTATTAAAATCCATACGACTGATTTGAAGCGTATTATTATCTAATTCAACAGATTTTGCGGTAGCAATATGCACAACGAGAATAACAAATAATATCAATATAATCCCCCCTACACTTCCACCAACAATTTTAAGAGTCTTTTTTAAATTCATAGCTTTTGTATTTTTATAGATTACCTTTATAGTATGTACGATAGAATCATAAATTTGGATTTAGTATTACCTAATTTTTAACAAAAAAAAATATAATGTTCTGATTTTAAATAAAAAAAGCGGTTCTTAATTTAAGAACCGCTTTTGGATAATAGAATAAAGGAACAAATATTTTATGACAACTCCGAAATAAGCTGCGCCGTTGTCAACTGTTTTTGATCTCCGGTTACCAGATTTTTCAAAATGAATATATTATTATTTTCTCTGTTTCTCCTGCAATTACCACATACTGTATGCCTTTTTTATCAGCGTACTTATATCTTGTCCATTTTTAGCTTTGTCAGGATATAACTCAGATTTGATTCCGGCTTCTCTGAGTTTCTTCAAAGCAGGCAGTACATATAAGATTTCATCATCGCCATAATTCAGAATAATACTTTTGAGGTCGAAGATACCGTTTCAGGAATGCATTCAACTCTTCCAAAACAAGATATATACGATCTAATCCAAAAGAAATCCCAACACCTCCTACATTTTTAAGCCCGAAAATCCCGGTAAGATCGTCATACCTTCCACCACCGCCAATAGAACCTAATTTTACAGTTTCAGGAGCCGCCACTTCAAAAATCGCTCCTGTGTAATAATTTAATCCTCTTGCGAGTGTGACATCCAGATTGAGCACAGCCGACTGCAGACCGATTTTATCAATAGCATCGCAGATAAATCGTAAT
This sequence comes from Paenimyroides ceti, assembly GCF_030409925.1. Classification (NCBI taxonomy): domain Bacteria; kingdom Pseudomonadati; phylum Bacteroidota; class Flavobacteriia; order Flavobacteriales; family Flavobacteriaceae; genus Paenimyroides; species Paenimyroides ceti. The sequence goes on along the minus strand of NZ_JAUFQU010000076.1, from coordinate 7,399 downwards.
TCTTCTACACCTTTACGACCTTCTTCTGAACTTTCTAAAAGAGCAGAAAGCTGAGTAATTTTCTCTGAAAAAGTTCCTGAAAATGCAAACAGTGGTTGCACTTTCTCTAATGCCTGTTCAGAAATTCCTTTAGCCAGCATTTCTTTTTTAACACCGTCTTCTCCTATTTTATCTAACTTATCCAAGCTACTGTAAAATCAATCAATTTATCTTTTGCACCAATAACTTCAGCAATACCTGATAAAATTTTTCGGTTGTTTACTTTTATCGTTACACCTTCTACTTTCAAATCTGTAAATACTGCATCGTATAGTTGTATAAGTTCTACTTCCTGCCAAAGAGATTTTGAGCCTACAACATCAGCATCACACTGATAAAACTCTCTGAATCTTCCTTTTTGAGGATTATCTGCCCGCCACACTGGTTTGTATCTGATAGCGTCTGAATGGAAAATCAATCTCATTCTGATGTTGTACAACATAACGGGCAAAAGGAACTGTTAAATCATACCGAAGTGCTTCTCTGACAATGAATTAGAAAAAAGTGCCAGATTATCTCTTCCAGTGCCTGTATATTGGCTTTCTTTACTTTATCTCCTGAATTCAATATTTTAAAAATCAACCGGTCACCTTCTTCCCCGTATTTACCCATCAAAGTATCTAAATTTTCAAAAGAAGGTGTTTCGATAGGCTGAAAACCAAAATGCTCAAAATGTTTTTTAATCGTAGCAATTATATACTGACGTTTTGTTACTTCATTTGGAGAAAAATCTCTTGTACCTTTTGGAATACTTGTTTTTGTGCCATTTTTAAACTATTTTATTTTATTTATAACCTTATAAAAGATCGGTCAACAAATATCCTACTTTATTTTTTCGGAATAAAATAATTTTGATTTTATTGTAACATTTTTTAGTACTGTAACTACCAATAGATATATGTTGAAACTGCTTTTTGAAAATACAAAAATTGCATTAGGCGCTATCCGAAGCCAATTATTGCGTACCATACTTACGGTATTTATCATAGCGTCTGGTATATGGGCGTTGGTAGGTATTTTATCTGCTGTTAGCGCACTGGAAAATACTTTGTTTAGCAATTTCGCCTCAATGGGCGCCAACACCTTTAACATCAGCCGATATGATTATTCATCACAGATCAGTTCAGGAAATAATGATGTAAAAATAAATCCGGTTATTAATTATAATCAGGCAAAAGCTTTTAAAGAAAGCCTTGATAAATCATATATTACAACGTCAATTTCTTTCACAGCATCAAGTACTACAGAGGTAAAATACGAATCTAAAAAGACAGATCCGGAAGTATCGATTATCGGAGCGGACGAATATTATTTTACGAATAGCGGACTTGAATTTGAAAACGGAAGACCGTTTAATGAATTCGATGTAAAAAACAACAATGCTGTCTGTATTTTAGGAGCTGATTTTGCAAAAGGCCTTTTTAAGGACACTAATCCTATTGATAAAATAGTATCCATTCGCGGAACGAAATTCAAAGTCATCGGAATTTAAAAGAAAAAGGATCCATCTTTGGCAATAAGCAGGATTTAAGAGCTTTTATCCCTCTGAATATTGCCCGTGGTATTTTTACTTTAGCCAATATTGATTATGAGATACAGACACTGGTCACTCAGAATGAGTTGCTCAATACCACAATTGACGAAGCTACTCTCAAAATGCGTCAGATAAGAGGCCTAAATCCGTCTCAGGAAAGCAACTTCGGAATCCGCAGAAGTGATGATTTAATAGAATCTCTTAAGAATCAGACGGTAATGCTTACCGCTATTGCCTGGATGATAGGGGTTATTACCATTTTCGGCTCTTCCATTGCTCTTATGAATATTATGTTGGTTTCTGTAACGGAACGAACTAAAGAGATCGGAATCCGCAAATCACTCGGCGCTAAGAAAACACCATTTTATTTCAGTTTTTACAGAAACTATTGTCATCAGTCAATTAGGTGGATTGGTAGGAATGATTCTGGATTGCTTACCGGTTATATTTTTACAAAAATCATTGGTTTTGCATTTGTAATTCCGTGGATGGCAATAATAGCTGCTATCATCACTTCTTTTGTAGTTGCCATTATTTCCGGCCTATACCCGGCAATAAAAGCTTCAAAACTGGATCCGGTAGAGGCTTTGCGTTATGATAAATACGACAACTCACAGATAAAAAAATGAGACATACACACCTTACAGGTAATGATGTCTCATGATTTTTAAAAAGAATTTTTATTTTTTCTCAAGCAACATTTTATAAGCTCGGGCTTCAGTTGTCGGGTCAGCCGCTAATGACTTTTCGTAGAAACAACTGCCTGTTTAGTATCGTTCAAAAATTCATGCAGAATTCCCAAACTCAGATAGTAATTAGACTGATCTGTTTTGCCCATAGAAACAATAGAAGATTCCATAGATTTTAAATTCTCGATAGCAGTAGCAATAGCATTCTCTCCACCTTGTGCCAATATCTGCTTTTTCATATTGTCTTTAAATCGTGTTCAGAGATTTTACATAAATATCACAGTTATTAACCAAATCTTCTGCTGCATTTACAACAATTTCTCTGCCGAACAACTTTCCTTTATCGAATTCTGAAAGGGAAGCAGCATCATATCCTTTCGTAGCGATAAGCGCTCTGAAAGCAGCCTCATCTTTTTCTCTTTTCTTAAAAAAGTCTTCTACACATTTAATAGTTTCCTCTCCTATCAATGTTCAGGAGTTTTATCAGATTGTTTGCTCAGACAATCGCAATATTCAGTAGCGAAGTCTTTTTCTAATTGTTTCTGATAAGCTCTTTTTTGCATGAAACCAGCAAAAATAAAGCAGAAACAGCCCATACTATTTTCATAATTTATTTTTTAATGAATCACAAAAGTACTTTTTATAAAGCATATACCCTACAAACCTGTTATACATTTTAGTAAATCTACCCTATGGTTTTAAGATAAAATCGTCTTTTGTTACTTTTTCTCAGCATGAACCATACGATCATTTCCTCTCATATCTTTTCTGAGTTCAGTAGTTTTCAAGCGTGTATTTTCAAACAGCGCTAATGTTTCATTAGCCAGATACTGATTGATTTCAAAAACAAGTGTCCGCCAGGAGCCAGAAACGCATCTGCCAGTTCCGTAATCTTACGATAAAACAGTAACGGATTACTATCATCTACAAACAAAGCGAGATGAGGCTCATATCCCAGGACATTTTTCTGAATTTCAATTTTTTCAAGATGGCGTACATACGGTGGATTCGAAACAATAAGATCATATTCTTCGATAGAAACAGTTTTGAGAACATCCTGATGTAAAAAACGCACCGATACGCCATTATGATCTGCATTTCTTTTCGCAACTTCCAATGCTTTTTCAGATACATCCATAGATGTAACAACAGCATTGGAAATATTTTTTGCAAGTGTAACCGGTATGCATCCACTCCCGGTACCGATATCCAGAATACGCCATTGCTTTAAAGGTTGCTGTTTTACCGTATGTATAATCCATTCCACCAGTTCTTCCGTTTCGGGTCTCGGTATGAGGGTATGTTCATTTACTGAGAATTCCAATCCATAGAAATAAGCTTTACTAAATACATACTGTATCGGCTTTTCTGTAAGCAATTGTTCCAGTACCCCCTGCCATTGCGCAAGCTGTTCAGCACTCAGCACAACCTCTTGCAGTACCAGATCTACCCTGCGCATATGCATCAACTCATCCAGTGCTATATAAAAAAAGCTGTTGGCCTCTTCTTCTTCTACAACGGTAAGTAAAGCATTTATAATTGTGTTTTATAGTCTTTTAAATTCATCTATTCGTTTTAAACTTTTAAATTTGCAAAAAACTGCTCATGACCACACACGAAAAATACATGGATCGCTGTTTACAACTTGCCCGGATTGGTTTGGCAGCTGCAATGCCTAACCCTTCGGTAGGTGCTGTTATTGTGTACAAAGATACGATTATTGGTGAAGGATTCACATCTGCTTATGGGGGAGCTCATGCAGAAGTCAACGCCATTAACAGTGTAGAAGATCAGGAGTTGTTACAGCAATCTACTCTGTATGTTTCATTGGAACCCTGTAGTCATCATGGCAAGACACCTCCCTGTAGCGATTTGATTATCACAAAAAAAATACCACGGGTAGTAATAGGATGTATCGATACTTTTGCTGAAGTTTCCGGTAAGGGAATCAAAAAACTTCAGGATCACGGTATAGAAGTGACATTAGGCGTTCTGGAAGAACAATGCCGGGAATCTCATAAAAGGTTTTTTGCTTACCACGAAAAAAGCGTCCGTATGTAATTTTAAAATGGGCAGCTTCAGCTGATGGTTTTATCGCACCCTTACATAAAGAAGAACTCAAACCCGTTTGGATTTCTATATATATATTCCCGACAACTCACTCATAAATGGCGAAGTGAAGAGCAAGCTATTCTGGTGGGAACACAACCATCATTGATGATAATCCGTCTCTGACCGTCAGAAGCTGGAAAGGAGAAACCCCATAAGAATGTATATAGACCGGGATTTAAAAATCTCCTCAGCGTATGCTATCACTGATGATTTCGCTTCAACCATTTGTATTACCGCGCAATCTGAAACACCTATAGACACCGTTTCCTATGAAAAAATAGATTTTGAAACAGCTGTCATACCGCAGATTATGGACATTTGTTACAAGCGTCAGATTCAATCCATTATCATTGAAGGCGGACTCCAAACATTACAGGCTTTTATTCAAGCTAATATATGGGATGAAGCACGTAATTTTGAAAGCAATATCGTACTTAATAATGGTATAAAAGCTCCTTTGATAAGAACTTATAAAAGCCGGACTGTTGAATCTGTTGCAGAAGACCGTCTGCTCCTTCTAAAAAACAACTGATTTGGAAAAAGATACTTATAAAACACTGGTAACCGCCTCAGAAGAAATCCTTTTTAAAGAAAAAAACAGTAAGTTTTATGGTTATGCGTATCCGGTAACAACGGAAGATGAAGTAAAAGAACTGTTGGAAAAATTAAAAAAAGAGCATTACACAGCACGCCACTGGTGTTATGCTTTTCAATTAGGAACTCAACAGATATATTTCCGTGCCAATGACGATGGCGAACCTAATAATAGTGCGGGAATGCCTATATACGGACAGATTCAGTCTTTTGATGTCACCAACGTTCTTGTAGTGGTTGTGCGCTACTTTGGCGGAATAAAATTAGGTGTTGGCGGTCTGGTACAGGCTTATAAAACAGCAGCACAAATGGCTCTGGAAGTGGCAGAAATTGAGGAACGAACCATAGATGTACACTTTATCGTTTCATTTGATTATAAAAATATGAATAAGGTAATGCGCATTATAAAGGAAAAAAACATACAGCTCATACGCCAAAAAATGGAGCTGAGCTGTGAGTTTGAATTAGCTGTCCGTCTACAGGAAGCAGCAGCTGTACATGATGCTTTTGATCAGGTATATGAAGTGGAAATCCGTTATAAAGACGAAAAATGATCAGTTTTCATATTCCATCGATTTTCAAAATTTCTGGCATGCTCCTGTAAAAACTGGATATAGGTAATCGACTTTTGTACCATATGAATATCAAATCCCTCCTGTTCAACTATTGTATAGATGAATAAATTAAAATCTTCAGGTTTGATTTTGAGCTCTTCCTGTAAATATTCTTCAGGAAAAATCTGTTTAAATTTCTTTACATTAGTTTCGTTAGTCTCTAATTTCAACCAGTTTTTCAGCATTTTGGTGACGTCCGGAAAGGCGGTTTAGCAATCCATCCAGCTTTACACCTGTAACTCCTTCTCCGGGAGAAAACTGATTGCTTGCATATAATGATTTCTCAGCTGGTGTCATATCCATTTTACCAAACCCTAAAGAAGCATTCAAAGTATCTGTTTTATCAATATAAAGTTCTTTAAGCACCGTCATATTACTTGATAAAAAAATATCGAGTCGGTTGCGTTTTAATATCGGATCAGAAATAGTGATCTTCTGCTCGATAAACTCTATATGAGAAAAAGACAGTACATCATTTAATTTTGCTTTTATCTGATAACTTCCTTTTCTTCCCGTATACACTTCTTCACCTGAAGTAACATTGACCACGCGCACCGGATCAGTTATTTCATGCTGTGTACTCACTGTCCCCTTTAACAACTTCCGATCCTGACCAAAACAAACCGAAGTAACGAATAGTAAAAAAAAATTGCTCTCATACGTTTTCTTGTAAAAATACATTTTCTTACGCGAATCAAAACACGTATTAACATTTAGTTAAACATAGGGTCCAATTCAGATGTTTTTCAGCTTATCCAGAATATAATCCGGTGGTGCTACCGGACGGCCTGTTTTCATATCAACAAAGACCAACATGGAGTATCCGGTTGTTAACAACTCCCTTTTTCATTATGTATTTCATAGTCAAATTCTATCTTCACAGAAGACTGTTTTTTAAAGATGGTTGTGATGGTAAGCAGGTCATCATACCGGGCAGGTTTTTTATAATCCATACTCAAAGAAACTACAGGCAGCATGATACCATTTTCTTCCATCCACTTATAGGAAACACCTTGATTTCTAAGCCATTCCACTCTTCCTATTTCAAAATACTGTGCATAATTTCCGTGATACACTACTCCCATCTGATCGGTTCTGCATAACGAACACGCAGACTGACATCGAATTTTTTCATTATTTTTTATCTTATTTTTAGGTTGATATTGAATTAAATATTACTTACAATTTTTTTTTTAAAAATCAAACAGCAAATAGTTTTTTTTTAAACAAATTTTTGTTCACATATTTGTCATACTAAAAGAAGAGAATTATCTATTTTTCTTTCATGACCAAATTAACAAAATAATATTCACAAAAAATGCTTGATTATACGAATAAAACTGCAGAATCTGTATGGACTCGTTGTCTTCAATTCATAAAAGACAATATAGATGAGCAAGCTTTCAAAACATGGTTTGAACCGATTGTTGCAATTGAACTGACTACAGAAAATGCATTGTATATTCAGGTACCCAGTAAGTTTTTTTATGAATGGCTGGAAGAACATTATGTAAAGATATTAAAATCAGCTTTGATAAAGGAACTGGGACATAATGCCCGGCTTCTTTATAAGATTCGTATGGAAAATACGCAGGGCAACAAGCAGCCTTTTACGGAACAACTACCAAGCAGTCAGCGTGAAACCTGTAAAGACTCAGGAGCTCGACGTACCCATACAAACAAAAAATCCGGAAATCAAAAATCCTTTTGTGATTCCGGGTATCCGCAACGTAAAAATAGAATCACAACTCAATTCCAACTACAGCTTTGATAATTTTCTGGAGGGGGAATCGAATCGCTTAGGTCGTAGTGCAGGT
>NZ_JAUFQU010000075.1:0-12234 GCF_030409925.1 Paenimyroides ceti | reverse complement strand
TTTTGATCGCCTTAAATCAGATGGGGTTTGATCTGAGTCTTATCACAAACAATCTAAGTATATTCTCGGATTGATTGTCGCTTCCATATCACTTAAGACCGTACGGAACTGATTGTAAAATCAACCCATCTTGATTATGAAATATTTCCGTTATAACTCTTAACTCATTTTGTTCGCAATACCTATAAAATATGACGCTAATTCCCAACTATTCTTTAAAAAACTATAATACATTTGGTATTGACACCAAAGCAAAATGGTTTGCTTCTGTAACAGATACCACTGTTCTAAAAAATCTGATTGAGACGTACAAAGACAAAGAAAACTTATTCTTCTTAGGAGGAGGAAGTAATTTGCTTTTCACAAAAGATTTTTTTGATGCACTGGTCATAAAAAGTAGATTTAAAGGGATTGAAATTAAAGATGAAACTGAAGACCCATGTTATCATTGAGGTACAATCAGGAGAAATATTGCATGAACTGGTACTGTGGTCTATGCGCACGGATATGGAGGACTCGAAAATTTATCTTTGATATATGGAATGTCGGTACTGCTCCAATGCAAAATGTAGGAGCCTATGGAGTGGAAATTAAAGATATTTTTATTTCATGTACCACATTGAATATTGAAACCTTAGAAACGGAACAATTTTCTAATGCCGAATGTAAATTCGGATATCGGAAAGTATTTTTAAAAACGAAGCCAAAAACAAACATGTCATCTTATCAGTGCGTTTCAGGCTTACAAGAAAAATCACATTCTAAAAACCGCTTATGGTGATATACAGAATGAACTGACCAAGCGAAATATTACCGTACCGACTATTAAAAGACATCAGTGATGCGGTTTATTGCCATCCGTTCATCCAAAACTACCTAATCCTGCTGAAATTGGAAACAGTGGAAGTTTTTTCAAAAATCCGATCATTTCAAAAACCGGCTTTTGATGAATTCATTCTACGTTTTCCGGAAGCTCCTTATTATAGTGTCAGTGAAAATGAAGTAAAGATACTGCAGGCTGGTTGATTGAAAAGGCAGGCTATAAAGGATTTCGAAGAGGCGATGCCGGAGTACATCAAAGACAGGCATTGGTATTGGTTAAATTTAGGAAATGCAACAGGAAATGAATTAATTACATGGCTTATGAAATTCAGTCAAAAGTAAAAGAAGTTTTTGCATCGAATTAAGCCCCTGAAGTCAATAAATTTAACGTTTATAGTTGTAACATAGTTAAGTTAACGGTATTTTTGCCTACCAAATTGAAACATATAAAACATGCTGCTAACATTACTCTATATCTTTATTGGTATCGTTATTGTTCAATTATTTTATTACTTAGGTATTTTCAGAGAATTTGTATTTTCCCAACCTGCTGAAAACAACCCGAAACGCATACCGGTATCCGTTATTCTTTATGCAAAAAATAATGCTGGAAGAGGTACGAAAAATAATGCCATTACTACTGAACCAAATTTACCATGAATTTGAACTGGTACTGGTCAACAATGCTTATTTGACGAAACCCTTGACATCTTTAAAGAATATGCTTCTATGTATCCGAACATCCGCTTTGTTGACGTAGAAAATAATCAGGCATTTTGGGGAAGTAAAAAATATGCTCTTACACTGGGAATAAAGCTTCAAAACACGAATTTTTATTATTTATCGATGCTGAAAACAGACCTTCATCAGAAAACATGGCTTATGCAGATGAGTTCTCATTTACGCTTAATAAAACCATTGTATTAGGAACAAGCATGTATGAGAAAAAGAAAGGCTTTTTCATAAGATCATTCGTTATGATATGATCTGGAATCAACTACACAGTTTTGCATGGACGCGAACAGGAAATCCTTTTACGGTCAATCTTAAAAACATCGCATATAAGAAAGAGGAATTTTATAAGGTGAAAGGTTTTATTGATCATATGCAGAACCCTAAATATGAAAATGATCTTTTTGTCAATCAGGCTGCAACAGGTTAAAAACACCACCTTATGCGAACAATCTTCTGCGACGTTAATTGTACCTGTGCTAAAAAATTACCGCCAGTTTGTATCGTTAAAAAAAGAACATTTCTCAGCTACTGAATACCTTTAAGTTTGCTACAAGATTCAAGATCAAACTTTTTAATATATCACAACTGTGCTTTTATCTTATGGCAATTGTGCTTTTAATCCTTCAGATAGAGTGGGAAATTGTAGTGGCACTTCTTATTTTCCGCTTTCTGTTTGTATGGCTGATTGCATCAAAAGCAGTCAAAAAATTTCAACAGCCTGATTTAGCTTTAACATTTCCTTTAAGAAGAATTGCACAATTAATCACATTAATAAATGTATCTTTAAGTCTGTTTTTAATTCAAAATAAATCTGTGGAAATAACTCCGGCTAACATACAAAGCGTTATTCAGAAAGCAAAAACGGTGATCAGGCAGCTTTTACCGCTTTACTCAATCACTTCTGGAATGAAGTTATGGCTTTATGTTTAAACAAACTGCAAATGAAACCGATGCTGAAGACATAACCATCGAAACATTTTCAAAAGCATTTGACAAATTAATACATACAACGAACAATTCAAGTTTAAAACACTGGCTCATCTCCATTGCCAAAAATGTACATATAGACATGATCCGCAAGAGAAAATCCACCCATTTTGTTGAAATTGATGAAACACAATAAAAATTTCTTTTTTGACATCATTGATGATTCTCCTTCTATAGAAGACCAGCTGATACAGGAACAGAAACTGCTTACGTTAAAACAATATATAAAACAGCTAAAGCCTCATTATCAGGAGATCATACAGCTGCGTTTCTTTCAGGAGCTTTCTTATAACGAAATCTCAGAAAAGTTAGAAGAACCCATAGGAAATGTTAAGGTAAAATTGCTTAGAGCAAAAAAACTACTGACAGAATTGATACAAAAAAAATAATATTCATCAACATATAGTATTTTAATGTTGGGTAAAACGTATAAAAACAAAAGACCTTCTTTTTGGAAAGTCTTTTGTGTATATTAAAAACATAAGATATGAACTCAATTATTCCTGTACAATAGGAGCTCTCAAAGATTCTAAAACGCTACAACTTCCCCAATAATCTTAGGATCAGTAACACCATTCAGTCCTGCTGCTGCACCTACATATCCAATAAATTTATCATAATCAGCATTGTTTGCTTTTTTCCCCATTCTTGGATTAGTTGCGGGATTATGAGCCTCAACCATGTTGAGTCCTGAATATGTATTTGTTGCTCCACCTCCAGTATTTGCTGAAAAGAAGTCGGTCAAATTTTTACTCAGAACAGCTACTTTGGTTGTATTTCCGGAACCTACCTCAGCAACTATCGGAGCAAAGTGCATTCCAAGATTTCCGGATGCACCTGTACCTATATCACTCACAATAAGCATAATAGTACTATCGACTACTGAGCGATAACTTAAACGTCCTTTTCAATCATCTGTCCGGGATTATTAGGATCAGGACTTTTTCAAATCCACCCAATTTTTGATTAAAGCGGACTTCTCCTGTGGCGTCACATTATCATCATCCCACACAGGAGATCATACCACCTGCTGTGGCTAATAAAACAACTAAAACTGCAATTTTTGGAATTTTGTTTCATAATATTTTATATTTAAAAATTAATTAAAGAGACGTTGTACCCCTCTCGAAAACTTATAACTAAAACTATCTGAATTTCCAACAGGACATACCTGCTTGCTTGCCGCTTCTGCTGAAACTACATATTGAGCAACAGAATAATTCCTTTTGGCAACCATCTGTTCCAAACCTCTTTTGCACTAATGATGGTGTTATCATGATAATAGACAAGCACTCCGTTTCCATATTGAGATGTTCTTTCTTTACTCGGGTATTGACTTTAAATCCGATAAAATTTGTTTTCTTTCCAAACTGTCCAATGGCTTATTAAAATCCATACGACTGATTTGAAGCGTATTATTATCTAATTCAACAGATTTTGCGGTAGCAATATGCACAACGAGAATAACAAATAATATCAATATAATCCCCCCTACACTTCCACCAACAATTTTAAGAGTCTTTTTTAAATTCATAGCTTTTGTATTTTTATAGATTACCTTTTATAGTATGTACGATAGAATCATAAATTTGGATTTAGTATTACCTAATTTTTAACAAAAAAAATATAATGTTCTGATTTTAAATAAAAAAAGCGGTTCTTAATTTAAGACCGCTTTTGGATAATAGAATAAGGAACAAATATTTTATGACAACTCCGAAATAAGCTGCGCCGTTGTCAACTGTTTTTGATCTCCGGTTACCAGATTTTTCAAAATGAATATATTATTATTTTTCTCTGTTTCTCCTGCAATTACCACATACTGTATGCCTTTTTTATCAGCGTACTTATATTGCTTGTCCATTTTAGCTTTGTCAGGATATAACTCAGATTTGATTCCGGCTTCTCTGAGTTTCTTCAAAGCAGGCAGTACATATAAGATTTCATCATCGCCATAATTCAGAAATAATACTTTTGAGGTCGAAGATACCGTTTCAGGAAATGCATTCAACTCTTCCAAAACAAGATATATACGATCTAATCCAAAAGAAATCCCAACACCTCCTACATTTTTAAGCCCGAAAATCCCGGTAAGATCGTCATACCTTCCACCACCGCCAATAGAACCTAATTTTACAGTTTCAGGAGCCGCCACTTCAAAAATCGCTCCTGTGTAATAATTTAATCCTCTTGCGAGTGTGACATCCAGATTGAGCACAGCCGACTGCAGACCGATTTTATCAATAGCATCGCAGATAAATCGTAATTCTTCTACACCTTTACGACCTTCTTCTGAACTTTCTAAAAGAGCAGAAAGCTGAGTAATTTTCTCTGAAAAAGTTCCTGAAAATGCAAACAGTGGTTGCACTTTCTCTAATGCCTGTTCAGAAATTCCTTTAGCCAGCATTTCTTTTTTAACACCGTCTTCTCCTATTTTATCTAACTTATCCAAAGCTACTGTAAAATCAATCAATTTATCTTTTGCACCAATAACTTCAGCAATACCTGATAAAATTTTTCGGTTGTTTACTTTTATCGTTACACCTTCTACTTTCAAATCTGTAAATACTGCATCGTATAGTTGTATAAGTTCTACTTCCTGCCAAAGAGATTTTGAGCCTACAACATCAGCATCACACTGATAAAACTCTCTGAATCTTCCTTTTTGAGGATTATCTGCCCGCCACACTGGTTGTATCTGATAGCGTCTGAATGGAAAATCAATCTCATTCTGATGTTGTACAACATAACGGGCAAAAGGAACTGTTAAATCATACCGAAGTGCTTTCTCTGACAATGAATTAGAAAAAAGTGCCAGATTATTCTCTTCCAGTGCCTGTATATTGGCTTTCTTTACTTTATCTCCTGAATTCAATATTTTAAAAATCAACCGGTCACCTTCTTCCCCGTATTTACCCATCAAAGTATCTAAATTTTCAAAAGAAGGTGTTTCGATAGGCTGAAAACCAAAATGCTCAAAATGTTTTTTTAATCGTAGCAATTATATACTGACGTTTTGTTACTTCATTTGGAGAAAAATCTCTTGTACCTTTTGGAATACTTGGTTTTTGTGCCATTTTTAAACTATTTTATTTTTATTTATAACCTTATTAAAAGATCGGTCAACAAATATCCTACTTTATTTTTTCGGAATAAAATAATTTTGATTTTATTGTAACATTTTTAGTACTGTAACTACCAATAGATATATGTTGAAACTGCTTTTTGAAAATACAAAAATTGCATTAGGCGCTATCCGAAGCCAATTATTGCGTACCATACTTACGGTATTTATCATAGCGTCTGGTATATGGGCGTTGGTAGGTATTTTATCTGCTGTTAGCGCACTGGAAAATACTTTGTTTAGCAATTTCGCCTCAATGGGCGCCAACACCTTTAACATCAGCCGATATGATTATTCATCACAGATCAGTTCAGGAAATAATGATGTAAAAATAAATCCGGTTATTAATTATAATCAGGCAAAAGCTTTTAAAGAAAGCCTTGATAAATCATATATTACAACGTCAATTTCTTTCACAGCATCAAGTACTACAGAGGTAAAATACGAATCTAAAAAGACAGATCCGGAAGTATCGATTATCGGAGCGGACGAATATTATTTTACGAATAGCGGACTTGAATTTGAAAACGGAAGACCGTTTAATGAATTCGATGTAAAAAACAACAATGCTGTCTGTATTTTAGGAGCTGATTTTGCAAAAGGCCTTTTTAAGGACACTAATCCTATTGATAAAATAGTATCCATTCGCGGAACGAAATTCAAAGTCATCGGAATTTTAAAGAAAAAGGATCCATCTTTGGCAATAAGCAGGATTTAAGAGCTTTTATCCCTCTGAATATTGCCCGTGGTATTTTTACTTTAGCCAATATTGATTATGAGATACAGACACTGGTCACTCAGAATGAGTTGCTCAATACCACAATTGACGAAGCTACTCTCAAAATGCGTCAGATAAGAGGCCTAAATCCGTCTCAGGAAAGCAACTTCGGAATCCGCAGAAGTGATGATTTAATAGAATCTCTTAAGAATCAGACGGTAATGCTTACCGCTATTGCCTGGATGATAGGGGTTATTACCATTTTCGGCTCTTCCATTGCTCTTATGAATATTATGTTGGTTTCTGTAACGGAACGAACTAAAGAGATCGGAATCCGCAAATCACTCGGCGCTAAGAAAAACACCATTTTATTTCAGTTTTTTACAGAAACTATTGTCATCAGTCAATTAGGTGGATTGGTAGGAATGATTCTGGGATTGCTTACCGGTTATATTTTTACAAAAATCATTGGTTTTGCATTTGTAATTCCGTGGATGGCAATAATAGCTGCTATCATCACTTCTTTTGTAGTTGCCATTATTCCGGCCTATACCCGGCAATAAAAGCTTCAAAACTGGATCCGGTAGAGGCTTTGCGTTATGAATAATACGACAACTCACAGATAAAAAAATGAGACATACACACCTTACAGGTAATGATGTCTCATGATTTTTAAAAAGAATTTTTTTTTTCTCAAGCAACATTTTATAAGCTCGGGCTTCAGTTGTCGGGTCAGCCGCTAATGACTTTTCGTAGAAAACAACTGCCTGTTTAGTATCGTTCAAAAATTCATGCAGAATTCCCAAACTCAGATAGTAATTAGACTGATCTGTTTTGCCCATAGAAACAATAGAAGATTCCATAGATTTTAAATTCTCGATAGCAGTAGCAATAGCATTCTCTCCACCTTGTGCCAATATCTGCTTTTTCATATTGTCTTTAATCGTGTTCAGAGATTTTACATAAATATCACAGTTATTAACCAAATCTTCTGCTGCATTTACAACAATTTCTCTGCCGAACAACTTTCCTTTATCGAATTCTGAAAGGGAAGCATCATATCCTTTCGTAGCGATAAGCGCTCTGAAAGCAGCCTCATCTTTTTCTCTTTTCTTAAAAAAGTCTTCTACACATTTAATAGTTTCCTCTCCTATCAATTGTTCAGGAGTTTTATCAGATTGTTTGCTCAGACAATCGCAATATTCAGTAGCGAAGTCTTTTTCTAATTGTTTCTGAGTAAGCTCTTTTTTGCATGAAACCAGCAAAAATAAAGCAGAAACAGCCCATACTATTTTCATAATTTATTTTTTAATGAATCACAAAAGTACTTTTTATAAAGCATATACCCTACAAACCTGTTATACATTTTAGTAAATCTACCCTATGGTTTTAAGATAAAATCGTCTTTTGTTACTTTTTCTCAGCATGAACCATACGATCATTTCCTCTCATATCTTTTCTGAGTTCAGTAGTTTTCAAGCGTGTATTTTCAAACAGCGCTAATGTTTCATTAGCCAGATACTGATTGATTTCAAAAAACAAGTGTCCGCCAGGAGCCAGAAACGCATCTGCCAGTTCCGTAATCTTACGATAAAACAGTAACGGATTACTATCATCTACAAACAAAGCGAGATGAGGCTCATATCCCAGGACATTTTTCTGAATTTCAATTTTTTCAAGATGGCGTACATACGGTGGATTCGAAACAATAAGATCATATTCTTCGATAGAAACAGTTTTGAGAACATCCTGATGTAAAAAACGCACCGATACGCCATTATGATCTGCATTTCTTTTCGCAACTTCCAATGCTTTTTCAGATACATCCATAGATGTAACAACAGCATTGGAAATATTTTTTGCAAGTGTAACCGGTATGCATCCACTCCCGGTACCGATATCCAGAATACGCCATTGCTTTAAAGGTTGCTGTTTTACCGTATGTATAATCCATTCCACCAGTTCTTCCGTTTCGGGTCTCGGTATGAGGGTATGTTCATTTACTGAGAATTCCAATCCATAGAAATAAGCTTTACTAAATACATACTGTATCGGCTTTTCTGTAAGCAATTGTTCCAGTACCCCCTGCCATTGCGCAAGCTGTTCAGCACTCAGCACAACCTCTTGCAGTACCAGATCTACCCTGCGCATATGCATCAACTCATCCAGTGCTATATAAAAAAAGCTGTTGGCCTCTTCTTCTTCTACAACGGTAAGTAAAGCATTTATAAATTGTGTTTTATAGTCTTTTAAATTCATCTATTCGTTTTAAACTTTTAAATTTGCAAAAAACTGCTCATGACCACACACGAAAAATACATGGATCGCTGTTTACAACTTGCCCGGATTGGTTTGGCAGCTGCAATGCCTAACCCTTCGGTAGGTGCTGTTATTGTGTACAAAGATACGATTATTGGTGAAGGATTCACATCTGCTTATGGGGGAGCTCATGCAGAAGTCAACGCCATTAACAGTGTAGAAGATCAGGAGTTGTTACAGCAATCTACTCTGTATGTTTCATTGGAACCCTGTAGTCATCATGGCAAGACACCTCCCTGTAGCGATTTGATTATCACAAAAAAAATACCACGGGTAGTAATAGGATGTATCGATACTTTTGCTGAAGTTTCCGGTAAGGGAATCAAAAAACTTCAGGATCACGGTATAGAAGTGACATTAGGCGTTCTGGAAGAACAATGCCGGGAATCTCATAAAAGGTTTTTTGCTTACCACGAAAAAAAGCGTCCGTATGTAATTTTAAAATGGGCAGCTTCAGCTGATGGTTTTATCGCACCCTTACATAAAGAAGAACTCAAACCCGTTTGGATTTCTAATATATATTCCCGACAACTCACTCATAAATGGCGAAGTGAAGAGCAAGCTATTCTGGTGGGAACACAAACCATCATTGATGATAATCCGTCTCTGACCGTCAGAAGCTGGAAAGGGAGAAACCCCATAAGAATGTATATAGACCGGGATTTAAAAATCTCCTCAGCGTATGCTATCACTGATGATTTCGCTTCAACCATTTGTATTACCGCGCAATCTGAAACACCTATAGACACCGTTTCCTATGAAAAAATAGATTTTGAAACAGCTGTCATACCGCAGATTATGGACATTTGTTACAAGCGTCAGATTCAATCCATTATCATTGAAGGCGGACTCCAAACATTACAGGCTTTTATTCAAGCTAATATATGGGATGAAGCACGTATTTTTGAAAGCAATATCGTACTTAATAATGGTATAAAAGCTCCTTTGATAAGAACTTATAAAAGCCGGACTGTTGAATCTGTTGCAGAAGACCGTCTGCTCCTTCTAAAAAACAACTGATTTGGAAAAAGATACTTATAAAACACTGGTAACCGCCTCAGAAGAAATCCTTTTTAAAGAAAAAAACAGTAAGTTTTATGGTTATGCGTATCCGGTAACAACGGAAGATGAAGTAAAAGAACTGTTGGAAAAATTAAAAAAAGAGCATTACACAGCACGCCACTGGTGTTATGCTTTTCAATTAGGAACTCAACAGATATATTTCCGTGCCAATGACGATGGCGAACCTAATAATAGTGCGGGAATGCCTATATACGGACAGATTCAGTCTTTTGATGTCACCAACGTTCTTGTAGTGGTTGTGCGCTACTTTGGCGGAATAAAATTAGGTGTTGGCGGTCTGGTACAGGCTTATAAAACAGCAGCACAAATGGCTCTGGAAGTGGCAGAAATTGAGGAACGAACCATAGATGTACACTTTATCGTTTCATTTGATTATAAAAATATGAATAAGGTAATGCGCATTATAAAGGAAAAAAACATACAGCTCATACGCCAAAAAATGGAGCTGAGCTGTGAGTTTGAATTAGCTGTCCGTCTACAGGAAGCAGCAGCTGTACATGATGCTTTTGATCAGGTATATGAAGTGGAAATCCGTTATAAAGACGAAAAATGATCAGTTTTTCATATTCCATCGATTTTCTAAAATTTCTGGCATGCTCCTGTAAAAACTGGATATAGGTAATCGACTTTTGTACCATATGAATATCAAATCCCTCCTGTTCAACTATTGTATAGATGAATAAATTAAAATCTTCAGGTTTGATTTTGAGCTCTTCCTGTAAATATTCTTCAGGAAAAATCTGTTTAAATTTCTTTACATTAGTTTCGTTAGTCTCTAATTTCAACCAGTTTTTCAGCATTTTGTGACGTCCGGAAAGGCGGTTTAGCAATCCATCCAGCTTTACACCTGTAACTCCTTCTCCGGGAGAAAACTGATTGCTTGCATATAATGATTTCTCAGCTGGTGTCATATCCATTTTACCAAACCCTAAAGAAGCATTCAAAGTATCTGTTTTATCAATATAAAGTTCTTTAAGCACCGTCATATTACTTGATAAAAAAATATCGAGTCGGTTGCGTTTTAATATCGGATCAGAAATAGTGATCTTCTGCTCGATAAACTCTATATGAGAAAAAGACAGTACATCATTTAATTTTGCTTTTATCTGATAACTTCCTTTTTTCCCGTATACACTTCTTCACCTGAAGTAACATTGACCACGCGCACCGGATCAGTTATTTCATGCTGTGTACTCACTGTCCCCTTTAACAACTTCCGATCCTGACCAAAACAAACCGAAGTAACGAATAGTAAAAATAAAATTGCTCTCATACGTTTTCTTGTAAAAATACATTTTCTTACGCGAATCAAAACACGTATTAACATTTAGTTAAACATAGGGTCCAATTCAGATGTTTTTCAGCTTATCCAGAATATAATCCGGTGGTGCTACCGGACGGCCTGTTTTCATATCAACAAAGACCAACATGGAGTATCCGGTTGTTAACAACTCCCCTTTTTCATTATGTATTTCATAGTCAAATTCTATCTTCACAGAAGACTGTTTTTTAAAGATGGTTGTGATGGTAAGCAGGTCATCATACCGGGCAGGTTTTTTATAATCCATACTCAAAGAAACTACAGGCAGCATGATACCATTTTCTTCATCCACTTATAGGAAACACCTTGATTTCTAAGCCATTCCACTCTTCCTATTTCAAAATACTGTGCATAATTTCCGTGATACACTACTCCCATCTGATCGGTTTCTGCATAACGAACACGCAGACTGACATCGAATTTTTTCATTATTTTTTATCTTATTTTTAGGTTGATATTGAATTAAATATTACTTACAATTTTTTTTTTAAAAATCAAACAGCAAATAGTTTTTTTTAAACAAATTTTGTTCACATATTTGTCATACTAAAAGAAGAGAATTATCTATTTTTCTTTCATGACCAAATTAACAAAATAATATTCACAAAAAATGCTTGATTATACGAATAAAACTGCAGAATCTGTATGGACTCGTTGTCTTCAATTCATAAAAGACAATATAGATGAGCAAGCTTTCAAACATGGTTTGAACCGATTGTTGCAATTGAACTGACTACAGAAAATGCATTGTATATTCAGGTACCCAGTAAGTTTTTTTATGAATGGCTGGAAGAACATTATGTAAAGATATTAAAATCAGCTTTGATAAAGGAACTGGGACATAATGCCGGCTTCTTTATAAGATTCGTATGGAAAATACGCAGGGCAACAAGCAGCCTTTTACGGAACAACTACCAAGCAGTCAGCGTGAACCTGTAAAGACTCAGGAGCTCGACGTACCCATACAAACAAAAAATCCGGAAATCAAAAATCCTTTTGTGATTCCGGGTATCCGCAACGTAAAAATAGAATCACAACTCAATTCCAACTACAGCTTTGATAATTTTCTGGAGGGGGAATCGAATCGCTTAGGTCGTAGTGCAGGTATGGCAGTTGCCAACAAAC
>NZ_JAUFQU010000074.1:0-12131 GCF_030409925.1 Paenimyroides ceti | reverse complement strand
CGTATAGTTGTATAAGTTCTACTTCCTGCCAAAGAGATTTTGAGCCTACAACATCAGCATCACACTGATAAAAACTCTGAATCTTCCTTTTTGAGGATTATCTGCCCGCCACACTGGTTGTATCTGATAGCGTCTGAATGGAAAATCAATCTCATTCTGATGTTGTACAACATAACGGGCAAAAGGAACTGTTAAATCATACCGAAGTGCTTTCTCTGACAATGAATTAGAAAAAAAGTGCCAGATTATTCTCTTCCCGTGCCTGTATATTGGCTTTCTTTACTTTATCTCCTGAATTCAATATTTTAAAAATCAACCGGTCACCTTCTTCCCGTATTTACCCATCAAAGTATCTAAATTTTCAAAAGAAGGTGTTTCGATAGGCTGAAAACCAAAATGCTCAAAATGTTTTTTAATCGTAGCAATTATATACTGACGTTTGTTACTTCATTTGGAGAAAAAATCTCTTGTACCTTTTGGAATACTTGGTTTTTTGTGCCATTTTTAAACTATTTATTATTTTTATTTATAACCTTATAAAAAGATCGGTCAACAAATATCCTACTTTATTTTTTCGGAATAAAATAATTTTGATTTTATTGTAACATTTTTAGTACTGTAACTACCAATAGATATATGTTGAAAACTGCTTTTTGAAAATACAAAAATTGCATTAGGCGCTATCCGAAGCCAATTATTGCGTACCATACTTACGCGGTATTTATCATAGCGTCTGGTATATGGGCGTTGGTAGGTATTTTATCTGCTGTTAGCGCACTGGAAAATACTTTGTTTAGCAATTTCGCCTCAATGGGCGCCAACACCTTTAACATCAGCCGATATGATTATTCATCACAGATCAGTTCAGGAAATAATGATGTAAAAATAAATCCGGTTATTAATTATAATCAGGCAAAAGCTTTTAAAGAAAGCCTTGATAAATCATATATTACAACGTCAATTTCTTTCACAGCATCAAGTACTACAGAGGTAAAATACGAATCTAAAAAGACAGATCCGGAAGTATCGATTATCGGAGCGGACGAATATTATTTTACGAATAGCGGACTTGAATTTGAAAACGGAAGACCGTTTAATGAATTCGATGTAAAAAACAACAATGCTGTCTGTATTTTAGGAGCTGATTTTGCAAAAGGCCTTTTTAAGGACACTAATCCTATTGATAAAATAGTATCCATTCGCGGAACGAAATTCAAAGTCATCGGAATTTTAAAAGAAAAAGGATCCATCTTTGGCAATAAGCAGGATTTAAGAGCTTTTATCCCTCTGAATATTGCCCGTGGTATTTTTACTTTAGCCAATATTGATTATGAGATACAGACACTGGTCACTCAGAATGAGTTGCTCAATACCACAATTGACGAAGCTACTCTCAAAATGCGTCAGATAAGAGGCCTAAATCCGTCTCAGGAAAGCAACTTCGGAATCCGCAGAAGTGATGATTAATAGAATCTCTTAAGAATCAGACGGTAATGCTTACCGCTATTGCCTGGATGATAGGGGTTATTACCATTTTCGGCTCTTCCATTGCTCTTATGAATATTATGTTGGTTTCTGTAACGGAACGAACTAAAGAGATCGGAATCCGCAAATCACTCGGCGCTAAGAAAAACACCATTTTATTTTCAGTTTTTTACAGAAACTATTGTCATCAGTCAATTAGGTGGATTGGTAGGAATGATTCTGGGATTGCTTACCGGTTATATTTTTACAAAAATCATTGGTTTTGCATTTGTAATTCCGTGGATGGCAATAATAGCTGCTATCATCACTTCTTTTGTAGTTGCCATTATTTCCGGCCTATACCCGGCAATAAAAGCTTCAAAACTGGATCCGGTAGAGGCTTTGCGTTATGAATAAATACGACAACTCACAGATAAAAAATGAGACATAACACACCTTACAGGTAATGATGTCTCATGATTTTTAAAAAGAATTTTTATTTTTCTCAAGCAACATTTTATATAAGCTCGGGCTTCAGTTGTCGGGTCAGCCGCTAATGACTTTTCGTAGAAAACAACTGCCTGTTTAGTATCGTTCAAAAATTCATGCAGAAATTCCCAAACTCAGATAGTAATTAGACTGATCTGTTTTGCCCATAGAAACAATAGAAGATTCCATAGATTTTAAATTCTCGATAGCAATAGCAATAATTCATTCTCTCCACCTTGTGCCAATATCTGCTTTTTCATATTGTCTTTAATCGTGTTCAGAGATTTTACATAAATATCACAGTTATTAACCAAATCTTCTGCTGCATTTACAACAATTTCTCTGCCGAACAACTTTCCTTTATCGAATTCTGAAAGGGAAGCATCATATCCTTTCGTAGCGATAAGCGCTCTGAAAGCAGCCTCATCTTTTTCTCTTTTCTTAAAAAAGTCTTCTACACATTTAATAGTTTCCCTCCTATCAATTGTTCAGGAGTTTTATCAGATTGTTTGCTCAGACAATCGCAATATTCAGTAGCGAAGTCTTTTTCTAATTGTTTCTGAGTAAGCTCTTTTTTGCATGAAACCAGCAAAAATAAAGCAGAAACAGCCCATACTATTTTCATAATTTATTTTTTAATGAATCACAAAAGTACTTTTTAATAAAGCATATACCTACAAACCTGTTATACATTTTAGTAAATCTACCCTATGGTTTTAAGATAAAATCGTCTTTTGTTACTTTTTCTCAGCATGAACCATACGATCATTTCCTCTCATATCTTTTCTGAGTTCAGTAGTTTTCAAGCGTGTATTTTCAAACAGCGCTAATGTTTTCATTAGCCAGATACTGATTGATTTCAAAAAACAAGTGTCCGCCAGGGAGCCAGAAACGCATCTGCCAGTTCCGTAATCTTACGATAAAACAGTAACGGATTACTATCATCTAAAACAAAGCGAGATGAGGCTCATATCCCAGGACATTTTTCTGAATTTCAATTTTTTCAAGATGGCGTACATACGGTGGATTCGAAACAATAAGATCATATTCTTCGATAGAAACAGTTTTGAGAACATCCTGATGTAAAAAACGCACCGATACGCCATTATGATCTGCATTTCTTTCGCAACTTCCAATGCTTTTTCAGATACATCCATAGATGTAACAACAGCATTGGAAATATTTTTTGCAAGTGTAACCGGTATGCATCCACTCCCGGTACCGATATCCAGAATACGCCATTGCTTTAAAGGTTGCTGTTTTACCGTATGTATAATCCATTCCACCAGTTCTTCCGTTTCGGGTCTCGGTATGAGGGTATGTTCATTTACTGAGAATTCCAATCCATAGAAATAAGCTTTACTAAATACATACTGTATCGGCTTTTCTGTAAGCAATTGTTCCAGTACCCCCTGCCATTGCGCAAGCTGTTCAGCACTCAGCACAACCTCTTGCAGTACCAGATCTACCCTGCGCATATGCATCAACTCATCCAGTGCTATATAAAAAAAGCTGTTGGCCTCTTTCTTCTTCTACAACGGTAAGTAAAGCATTTATAAATTGTGTTTTATAGTCTTTTAAATTCATCTATTCGTTTTAAACTTTTAAATTTGCAAAAAACTGCTCATGACACCACACACGAAAATACATGGATCGCTGTTTACAACTTGCCGGATTGGTTTGGCAGCTGCAATGCCTAACCCTTCGGTAGGTGCTGTTATTGTGTACAAAGATACGATTATTGGTGAAGGATTCACATCTGCTTATGGGGGAGCTCATGCAGAAGTCAACGCCATTAACAGTGTGTAGAAGATCAGGAGTTGTTACAGCAATCTACTCTGTATGTTTCATTGGAACCCTGTAGTCATCATGGCAAGACACCTCCCTGTAGCGATTTGATTATCACAAAAAAATACCACGGGTAGTAATAGGATGTATCGATACTTTTGCTGAAGTTTCCGGTAAGGGAATCAAAAAACTTCAGGATCACGGTATAGAAGTGACATTAGGCGTTCTGAAGAACAATGCCGGGAATCTCATAAAAGGTTTTTGCTTACCACGAAAAAAAAGCGTCCGTATGTAATTTTAAAATGGGCAGCTTCAGCTGATGGTTTTATCGCACCCTTACATAAAGAAGAACTCAAACCCGTTTGGATTTCTAATATATATTCCCGACAACTCACTCATAAATGCGAAGTGAAGAGCAAGCTATTCTGGTGGGAACACAAACCATCATTGATGATAATCCGTCTCTGACCGTCAGAAGCTGGAAAGGGAGAGAAACCCATAAGAATGTATATAGACCGGGATTTAAAAATCTCCTCAGCGTATGCTATCACTGATGATTTCGCTTCAACCATTTGTATTACCGCGCAATCTGAAACACCTATAGACACCGTTTCCTATGAAAAATAGATTTTGAAACAGCTGTCATACCGCAGATTATGGACATTTGTTACAAGCGTCAGATTCAATCCATTATCATTGAAGGCGGACTCCAAACATTACAGGCTTTTATTCAAGCTAATATATGGGATGAAGCACGTATTTTTGAAAGCAATATCGTACTTAATAATGGTATAAAAGCTCCTTTGATAAGAACTTATAAAAGCCGGACTGTTGAATCTGTTGCAGAAGACCGTCTGCTCCTTCTAAAAAACAACTGATTTGGAAAAAGATACTTATAAAACACTGGTAACCGCCTCAGAAGAAATCCTTTTTAAAGAAAAAAACAGTAAGTTTTATGGTTATGCGTATCCGGTAACAACGGAAGATGAAGTAAAAGAACTGTTGGAAAAATTAAAAAAAGAGCATTACACAGCACGCCACTGGTGTTATGCTTTTCAATTAGGAACTCAACAGATATATTCCGTGCCAATGACGATGGCGAACCTAATAATAGTGCGGGAATGCCTATATACGGACAGATTCAGTCTTTTGATGTCACCAACGTTCTTGTAGTGGTTGTGCGCTACTTTGGCGGAATAAAATTAGGTGTTGGCGGTCTGGTACAGGCTTATAAAACAGCAGCACAAATGGCTCTGGAAGTGGCAGAAATTGAGGAACGAAACCATAGATGTACACTTTATCGTTTCATTTGATTATAAAAATATGAATAAGGTAATGCGCATTATAAAGGAAAAAACACATACAGCTCATACGCCAAAAAATGGAGCTGAGCTGTGAGTTTGAATTAGCTGTCCGTCTACAGGAAGCAGCAGCTGTACATGATGCTTTTGATCAGGTATATGAAGTGGAAATCCGTTATAAAGACGAAAAATGATCAGTTTTCATATTCCATCGATTTTCTAAATTTCTGGCATGCTCCTGTAAAAACTGGATATAGGTAATCGACTTTTGTACCATATGAATATCAAATCCCTCCTGTTCAACTATTGTATAGATGAATAAATTAAAATCTTCAGGTTTGATTTTGAGCTCTTCCTGTAAATATTCTTCAGGAAAAATCTGTTTAAATTTCTTTACATTAGTTTCGTTAGTCTCTAATTTCAACCAGTTTTTCAGCATTTTGTGACGTCCGGAAAGGCGGTTTAGCAATCCATCCAGCTTTACACCTGTAACTCCTTCTCCGGGAGAAAACTGATTGCTTGCATATAATGATTTCTCAGCTGGTGTCATATCCATTTTACCAAACCCTAAAGAAGCATTCAAAGTATCTGTTTTATCAATATAAAGTTCTTTAAGCACCGTCATATTACTTGATAAAAAAATATCGAGTCGGTTGCGTTTTAATATCGGATCAGAAATAGTGATCTTCTGCTCGATAAACTCTATATGAGAAAAGACAGTAATCATTTAATTTTGCTTTTATCTGATAACTCCTTTTCTTCCGTATACACTTCTTCACCTGAAGTAACATTGACCACGCGACCGGATCAGTTATTTCATGCTGTGTACTCACTGTCCCCTTTAACAACTTCCGATCCTGACCAAAAACAAACCGAAGTAACGAATAGTAAAAAATAAAATTGCTTCATACGTTTTCTTGTAAAAATACATTTTCTTACGCGAATCAAAACACGTATTAACATTTAGTTAAACATAGGGTCCAATTCAGATGTTTTTCAGCTTATCCAGAATATAATCCGGTGGTGCTACCGGACGGCCTGTTTTCATATCAACAAAGACCACATGGAGTATCCGGTTGTTAACAACTCCCTTTTTCATTATGTATTTCATGTCAAATTCTATCTTCACAGAAGACTGTTTTTTAAAGATGGTTGTGATGGTAAGCAAGGTCATCATACCGGGCAGGTTTTTTATAATCCATACTCAAAGAAACTACAGGCAGCATGATACCATTTTCTTCCATCCACTTATAGGAAACACCTTGATTTCTAAGCCATTCCACTCTTCCTATTTCAAAATACTGTGCATAATTTCCGTGATACACTACTCCCATCTGATCGGTTTCTGCATAACGAACACGCAGACTGACATCGAATTTTTTCATTATTTTTTATCTTATTTTTAGGTTGATATTGAATTAAATATTACTTACAATTTTTTTTTTAAAAATCAAACAGCAAATAGTTTTTTTTAAACAAATTTTGTTCACATATTTGTCATACTAAAAGAAGAGAATTATCTATTTTTCTTTCATGACCAAATTAACAAAATAATATTCACAAAAAAATGCTTGATTATACGAATAAAACTGCAGAATCTGTATGGACTCGTTGTCTTCAATTCATAAAAGACAATATAGATGAGCAAGCTTTCAAAACATGGTTTGAACCGATTGTTGCAATTGAACTGACTACAGAAAATGCATTGTATATTCAGGTACCCAGTAAGTTTTTTTTATGAATGGCTGGAAGAACATTATGTAAAGATATTAAAAATCAGCTTTGATAAAGGAACTGGGACATAATGCCCGGCTTCTTTATAAGATTCGTATGGAAAATACGCAGGGCAACAAGCAGCCTTTTACGGAACAACTACCAAGCAGTCAGCGTGAACCTGTAAAAGACTCAGGAGCTCGACGTACCCATACAAACAAAAAATCCGGAAATCAAAAATCCTTTTGTGATTCCGGGTATCCGCAACGTAAAAATAGAATCACAACTCAATTCCAACTACAGCTTTGATATATTTTCTGGAGGGGGAATCGAATCGCTTAGGTCGTAGTGCAGGTATGGCAGTTGCCAACAAACCCGGAGGAACTGCTTTTAATCCTTTAATGATCTACGGAGGTGTGGGTCTGGGAAAACTCACTTAGCGCATGCAATCGGAGTAGAGATCAAGTACCATAAGTACCTCCGATAAGCACCAGAGCAATAAGGGCAGCGATGAATTTTTTGTTAGAAGGATTTTTTACTTCTGACGGATTGTTATTGATATCTTCCATTTTTGTTTGAGACTATTTAGTAATTATAATTGACCGTTTGCTAATAACATCGTATTGTTTTTCGATAATATTGGCTTTTGAAATTGCCTGATTGATTTTACTTTGCAGCTGCTGTACATCTGCTTCCAGTAAATCATCTGTATCAGCTACTCCGTTGTCGTATTTGTCTTTGACAATGCGGTAGTTTTCTGTTGCCTGAATTACAGCCTGCTCATATACTTTTTGTTGTTCCTGAGCCAGAATATATATTTTCGTTGGCTTGCTGTACCTGTATTTTTACTCGATCGTTCATGATGCCTGTTGTTCTTCTATTTCAACGACACGGTTTTTGGCAAATGTTTACATTGCGTTTGTTTTTGTATAATGAGCCTAAATCATAGACAGACCAACTCCAATATCATGGCGTTTTTTTACTGTTATGACATCCTGTAGTCCAAAAGCGGTATAGCCTCCGGATAAAGCAATGCTGGGAAGATATGAGGCTTTGGATATGTTTACCTGATCAATTGCCATCTGATGCTGGCTTTCCAGTGCTTTTTAAATCGTTGCGGTTTTCTATAGCTACCTCATAATCTGATGTTTGCTTTATACTGCTGTCAGCGCAAAGGTGATGGATCCTATTTTGGTATCTTCCGGCAACTGGATGTAAATTGACGAGTTGGTAGTTGACTAATTCACGTTTTTATTTGCTTCCTGCAGGGCTACTTTGTAATTGGAGAGTTGCAGTTCTCCTTTCAATAAATCATTTCGTGCCAGTAATCCGTTTGCTTCCATAGCTTTGAAATCCTCTACCTGACGTGTGGCACGTCTGATGTTTTCTTCCATCAGCACTACGGTTTGCTGTGCTTTGTATAATGTTACATAGAGCTTTATCGCCTGTGCTGCCAATTGATCTTTGGTGTTCAGAGCATTAAATTCTTCTGCCTGTACGGCATTTTCAGCCAGGTGAATACCATTTCTGATTTTTCCGCCGGCATAGAGAGGGCATGGTCACACTTGCCTGACCCAACATGAGCTGATGCGTACTGATGTCTGGCGCTCCGCCTTCTCTGTTGATCGGAATTTTGATGTTGACATCCGGAGTTGACATCATCAGATATTGTCCGCTAATTTTGGCATCCGGCAATACATTACTTTTCGCTGCATCGCGTTCCAGTTTCCGACTCATGATTTTGGTGTCGGTTGCTTTGGCTTCTTTACTTTGCGTAGTTGCCAGTTCTATGACTTCGTTAATGTTCAGATTTACTTTTTCCTGAGCAAACAGAGAAAAAGTTCCGAATACGAGCCATGTACCCAGCCACGCTGCTTTATTCTTCATAGGTTAAAAGCGCTTTTATTGTTTTGTGAATATGATCTGTTAGTTCGTTTTCGATATAGCTGAGGTATTCCTCTTCTGTGTGAAATTCCAATACATGCTGTAAAAAAGACCGGTTCATCTGAAAGTTCATAAATGTACCCATCATGGTAGCATGAATCAGGAATAGGGTTGTGTTTTTTGTTAAAAACACCTTCTTCTATTCCTTTGTTTATGACATTTCCAATGACTTCAAGATTGAATTTTTTGAGATCGGTAAATGCAGGAGATATTATAATCGCTTTTTAATAGTACCTTCTACTGCAAGGATCTGATACAGTCCGGCATTGGTATTCATTGCTTTTATATATGTATCAATAAGTATTTCTAAGCGCTCGAAAGAGGAAATGTTTTTATTGTATATGGCATCGGTTTTCATTTTAAAGCCTGAAATACGATCTTCAAAACAGAGTTTCGAGGAGTTTATCTTTTGATCCAAAATAATAGGAGATCATGGCTACATTTACATTTGCCGCTTTTTGCAATGTCGCGAACTGATGTGCCATCAAAGCCTTTCGTGGAGAATAGTACTTCTGCTGCTTCTAATATTTCTATTTGCTTTTCGTTCATGCTCAGTTGAATAATAATTTGATAGTACAAATTTAAAACAAACGTTTAATTTAAACAATTGTTTAAATTTGTTTTTTTTTAATTTTTTATTCTTATAGGCCAAGCGTGTTTGTAGAGGGTTTTTTCCGCAAAATGTAATGCGTTATTTTGTTTTTTTATTGTTTGAATTTCAGTTGTTTAGGTGTTTTTTATGTGAAAGTGTATGTTTTTTTTCTTTTTGATGCAAGATTTTGAAAAAAACCGGATTTATATAAGTGAGTACTCAAAGAAAATCTAAGTAAAAATCAATTTAAAAATGAAAAATAAGATGAAAACAAATGTAGGATACAAAAGTTTGTTAATAATGTTTGCTCTTTTAGGGCTTTCACTCACTTCTTGTGATAACAAAGATGATGGAACACCTGTTCCTGTTAAAACAGATGATGTAAATGGTATTTACAGCGGTAAAGTTACAACAACTCAGGGTACTGCAAAAAATGAAGCGACTATTTCCTTTACAGCTAATAAAAATGTTATTACATTTGATGAACTTCCTGTAAAAGAGATTGTAAGGTCTGTGGTAAAGGATGCTGCAAAAGCAGAAGCTGCTTTAAAAACGATTGGAAAGGTGAAGTATGAACTTAATTATACGCCTGCTTTGAATAAAGCTAAAACAGCAATTGAATTAACATTTGCGCCTAAAACACTTGAAATTAAGGTTCCGGTTGATGGGGCTACTAAAAATGTAGTGGTTACTTTTTTCGAGCCCGCAAAAAGGTGTTTTAAAAGCAGAAAACCCTTAAGTTTGATTTAACGCAGATAAAATAACTTCTGATGGCGCGGCAGTAACTCCATATACTGCTGTAAAATACAGTTTTCCAAACTTTTTGAAAAAATAGTAAACAAATCAGTAAAAACAAACGGTTGTATCACAAAAGTACAGCCTGTTTTTAGCTAAATTATTATTCTAATGTAATACCAGTTAAGATCTTCAATACCTAAATGATCTCTGAAAATATAAACCGAACAACAACTGGTGCAACGCCTGTTTTCGAAAGACCGAGCAGCATGGAAGGAATTTTATGATTCCTACTCCGCAGGTCTTACTTATGTTTGTATGCGTTATATCAAAGAACCTGAAGATGTTAGAGATGTGTTGCAGAATAGTTTTGTAAAGATGTTTCATGCGATAGATACTTTTCAATATAAAGGGAAAGGCGCATTGAAAGCGTGGAGTACACGCATAGTAATCAATGAGTCGCTCCAACAGCTCAAAAGTATTTCAAAATTTGAAAAAGTAAACACTCCTGAAAATCTGCCCAATGAGGAAGAGGAAAGAAAATCCGGATTTGATGGATATCCCCGAATCTGATATCCTTGAGATGATACTCTCTCTCCGGATGGATACAGAACGGTTTTTAATCTGTATGTATTTGAACAAAAAAGTCATAAAGAAATAGCAAAACTGCTTGCCATTGCAGAAAATTCTTCTGCTTCTCAATTTCACAGAGCTAAAAAGATACTGATGCAAAAAATTAATTCTTACAGACAGTTAAAAAAAGATATTTTATGAAAGAGAGATGGTTAGATGATTTGAAGAAGAAGATGGAAGGGTATAAAGAGACCTCTCCTGAACATTTATGGAATGCTATTGATCAGGAACTTTTTTCTAAAAAAGAAGCAAAAATAATTCCATTACTTTCTGAACTCAACGGTAAAAGTAAAGAGGAGAAGCGTTTTAAAAAGCGCCAAAAAAGAAAACAGATCATCCGTGTTGCAGCGTCAGTAGTTGTTTTGATTACTGCGGTTTTACATTTTATACAAACAACAAACAAACAACAGTCATACATTCAACTATTACAGATTCTCAGATACAGCCTGAAAAAAAATTGCCTGAGACAGGTGAATATGAGCTCATCAATCCTACATCGGAATCTGCTCTTACGAAAACAATACCGCAAAAAAAGATGTCATTATAAACAAATCAAAGATCGGATCAACACATTATTCTCAATATCCAGATGAACAATCCAACGTTTGATTATGTGTATGGGAAGAGAGAAGTAATAGAACCACTACCTGATGAAAAATCAGATAACCCGTCGCAGGACACGTCAGATCAGCAGATCGCAGGTCATGAGACGAAGATGATACAAAATGGAAACAATGGGACAGAAGATTTGGTTATCACTACTTTTTCTGATGAAAAACAATCACTGATGACGGAAGATTCAGTTTTACGTACTCCGCAAAAAAAATGGAGTTTAGGGCTTTTGTCGGACAATTTTCGTCTAATTCTACTCAGCAAGTCAGCGGATATGCTATGATGAACGGAGATCCTATGGATGCAACTGTTGATTCAGAGGGTAATTATACAGAAGATCCGCTAAACAATATCATTGTAGGTAATCAGGAAAACAGGTAGAGACGAAAATTCGTCATAAAACACCTGTACGCATGGGTGTTTCCCTATATTATCCTTTAGGAAATAGTTGGGCGGTTAATTCGGGTATTACTTATACCAAACTTTCATCTGATTTGTATCTGGAAGTGCTGCTTACAGGTATAACAGCCGACAGCAGGCTTCACTATATAGGTGTTTCCGCTTCAGCTGATTTATACTATATGGAGTGCGGGACGTTTGACAACCTATGCCAATATGGGTGTTCTGTTGAAAAAGTGGTTTACGGTACTCTGAAAACAGATTATATTGTGGATAGTGTTTTACAGGAAAGTACTCTTGAGAAAGATCAGATCAAAAACGATACAAACTTTCTTAATGCAGGATTAGGGGTGAACTATAGTATTACCGATCATGTAGGAATCTATTTTGAGCCCGGTATCCGTTATCATTTTGATGATAAAAGTACTGTTTATACGATTTATAAGGACAAGCCTCTGAAT
>NZ_JAUFQU010000073.1:0-12416 GCF_030409925.1 Paenimyroides ceti | reverse complement strand
AAATTCACCACAAAGAATGGGAACTCCGTCAATTGCAGCCTCAAAAAATAAACGTCCGATATGATTTGGGAAATATGGTATTAGAAGAAAATAATATTCATAGTATGCAGTACTCGAAAGGTGTAAAAGTAGTTTCATGGTCCCGAAATAGAATAGCATAAATCATTTAAAAAAATACTTATGAAAATACAATTTGCCTATACCATTCTATATGTAGCCGATGTAGAAAAATCGATTGTTTTTTATGAAAAAGCCTTTGGTTTTGAAAGAAAATTTATAACTCCTGATAAGGATTATGGAGAGTTGTTTACCGGAAATACGTCGATTGCATTTGCGTCTATAACACTTGCATCCGGCAATCTGAAACAAGGCTTTACAGAAAGTAGTTTAGAACAAAAGCCTTTTGCAATCGAATTGGGATTTGTAACTGATGCAGTAGCAGAAACGATACAACAGGCATTGCAGTATGGAGCACAGATTGTGGAAGAACCAAAACAAAAACCATGGGGACAAACAGTTGCTTATATAAGAGATATCGACGGATTTCTCATTGAAATCTGTACAGCTGTCGGATAAAAAGGAAAAGATATGCAAACCATAAAACCGGTTTTTAGAATTTTTGATCATCAGAAAGCGATCGATTTTTACTGTGGCTGGCTTGGATTTGAAGTTGTGGGGGAACACCGTTTTGGTGAAAATTTTCCGCTTTATCTCAGAATTCAGGGGCAGGGTGTAGAAATACATTTGTCGGAGCACCATGGCGATTGCTCACCAGGCGCTAAAATACATATTGAAAATGTACCTTCATTAATAAAATATCATGCCGCATTGCTTCAAAAAGACTATAAGTATAACAAGCCCGGTATTCAAAAGGCCTTTTGGGATTCTAAACTTTATCTTGTTGAAGTGATTGACCCGTTTGGAAATAAAATTATTTTTACAGGAAAAGAGCCAATTCAGATAAAAAGCGTTCAGAAGCATCTACTCCTTTCACATTTAATCCCATTCCGTGATATTGAGCTAAAACATTCTCAAACTCGTTTTTACGCAATAATCCGTTGTTTACAAAAATACAGTACAAATTCTGTCCGATAGCTTTATGCAAAAGTACAGCTGCTACAGTTGAATCAACCCCTCCTGATAAACCAAGAACAACTTTGTCATTTTTCAATTTATCCTGTAAGTCTGCTACTGTTTCTTCAACAAAAGCATTAGGCGTAAAATCCTGATTTACATGAGCAATGTGAACTAAAAAGTTTTTCAACAATTGGGCACCATCTGTTGAATGATATACTTCCGGATGAAATTGAATCGCATACGTATCTTCTCCTTCAATTCTGTAAGCTGCATTTTCTACATCTTTTGTGCTCGCTAATTTCACACCATTTACAGGTAATGATTTAATAGTATCTGAATGGCTCATCCATACCTGACTGTTAGCAGGAATGTTTTGAAAGAAAACTTCGTCTTGTTTTATAAAAGCAAGATTAGCTCTGCCATATTCACGCGTGTCTGAAGGTGCTACCTCACCTCCATTGAAGTGAGCGAGATATTGGGCACCATAGCAAACCGCTAATAAAGGCAGTTTTCCTTTGATATTAGACAAATCCGGGTGAAGGGCATCTTCAGAGCGAACTGAAAAAGGACTACCCGATAAAATGACCGCTTTAAAAGAAGATAAATCTTCCGGTATCTGGTTGTAAGGTAAGATTTCGCAAAAGATATTTAATTCGCGAACTCTACGCGCAATAAGTTGTGTGTATTGCGATCCGAAATCTAAAATAAGTACATTGTGTTGCATATGCAAAAGTAATCAAATCTTAAAAAATTAAAAATAATTTTAAATTTTAAATTATTAAAGTTGCGCAACCTTTAAATTGGAATTATTTTTGATGCACTCTTTAAAACAAAGAATTATTAATTTACACTTACTATGAAATTAAAATATAGCGTTTTAGCAATCACAGGTGGCATCATTTTGACTTCGTGCTCTTTGAAAAGCAAAGATAAAACGCCTGTATTTATTCAACCAGCTTTACTGGATACCATTTTTAACAATGCTTATGAAGGTACTATTCCCTGTCCTGATTGTCCCGGAATTGAAACAATAGTGCACATATACCGTGACAGTACCATATCGAGAACTGCCTATTATCAGGGCAGAGAGCAATTACCGGAAACAAAAATCGGAACGTGGAAACTTAAAGACTCTATTTTTGAAACGACATTTGACCGTGAAAAAATTATTTTATAAGATCAAATCCGGCAATGTAATTCTTCGCGTAGGTTCTGATTTTAAAGAGGTGGAAGGTAAACTGGCAAAAGATTATATACTGACTAAAGCACATCCTTTTGATGTAAAAAATATAATCGGCACCTATATTATCGGTGATACCCTCGGTGAATACAAAAAACTTGTCATAAATAATATAGCTAAGCAGCAATTCAACATTAGTTTCGAGCACCAAATTAAACAGGATAGTCTGCTGAACTGTTCATATGAGTTCAAAGCAAAACTCAATAAAGAAAACAATCTTGAAACAGATTTACAAACGCTTAATGATTCTTTAAAAGGACAAATAAAAATATTATTTACCAAACATGCCGCTCATTTATACTATAAAGATATATCTGCAAGTCAACCCTTTATCTTATGCAAAGAGCATCCACAGGAAAGTATGCAGGGCAGCTATAAATCCATTAATAACAGAAGTTATCAACAATAGTGTACGCTAAATTTTAAAAAATTTTGCATTGATATTTAATTAATATGTCAATACTATAGTTGTACCTAATGAAAAATATCATTTATAACAAACCGTTATAAACTACTTCACACCTGGTGGGTTGTATGTAAATAACGGTTATGGTTATCTTCCTGATTTTTATACTTTATTTATTATTGATTAGATTCCGGTTAAAATATAAAATTGGTAATCATTAAGGTAATTGACGAAGACATCAAAAGAATGCCAATTGCTAAATATATGTATCCGATGAGTTTGTAGCGCGGAGGTTTTATTTTTTCCATACCAGTATTAGTAATCTGAAAACCAATGATTAACAAAATTATGATTAATGTAATAATTATCATTTTAGAGTAGTAGTTTAATATTTATATCTGCTTTTTGTTTAATAATATGGCAAATTAATATTATTTATTTAAAATAAAAACATTTTAAGATTTTTATACTTTAATTCTTATAATCTCTAATAGTTACTATATTAGTTCTCACATCTTTAATAATAAATCGGTTGATTTCAAAAAAATAGAGATATATAAAATACCTCTATTATCCTACATTTACCATAAAATACTTCATATTGGATTTATACTCCAAAGCATTGTATTGCTACTTACTATACTCTTTTTATAAACGTTAGCTGCCTAACTCGATGGTTTGTACTCATAATTTTTTATTCTGATTATAGCAGATATTTTTCAATGTATAGCTTCAGCATTGTGGTTTTATACTCATCTAATCCATCTAAAACACTACTTATTTGTTGCTTAAATTCTTTCTCTTTAGATAATTTCCGGTATTCTCTTGCCAATTCAAGTCTGATTCGCTGCTTTAAATTCATGTTTCCAAAAGGGTCGAAATAGGAATCTATGCGAGAGAAATCTTTTACACCCGTCCACGTAAATTTCTCTTCTTTTACTTTTGTCAAAAGCGATAGATATTGATCAATACTTTCTTTAGATGTAATAGTATTGGTAAGTAAAGAGTTTTTTATCGCAAAAAACTGTTTTTCAATAGAAGTATCATCTTGTAAATATTCAAAAGCATATTCTATAAGCTTATTATTTACTCTTTGAAGTTGCTCTTGCCTGCCTAACAGATTAAACGACAGAATAGCATAAGCATCTTCTTTCATAAAATGATTTCTTATTTCTTCATCAGTTACAACTCCAAAAGTATTGGGTTGGATAATTTCATATCCGTTTTCTTTTAAATTTTTCTCAATGTCATCTTTATGAAAAGCTCCGATTACTACTAATACAGTATCTGATTTTCTATGATTTTCGAGCACTTTTTGTATTCTCTTCGATTGAAGATAAGTCCGATACAGGAATAATCGTCTTGGAAAATCAAATGCCGTTTTTTCAGGATGATTTGTATACCAGGCAGCAATACTGTCTCTGTAATTTTTACCATCTGCAAAATATAATCCATCTTCAAAATCTTCTTTTTCTGTGAAAGTAGTAAAACCAAGAAATCCCGTTTTTTGTCTTGTTAATTTAGGAACTTCCAAATCTTTTATTCCAAAACTGAGATCTAAATCTTGTTCTGTAGGCAACCAATCAATAGGATGTAAGGGGATTTTGTTTGCTTTTGCATACGGCACTATTAAATATTGCTGTTCATACGTGAATTCATAAAAATTATTTTTTGAAAATTCTTCCGGGGATCTTTCAATGCAAATTGCCGATGGATTTACTTTATTTATAAATGCTCTTATGGCTGCTGGTTGCTGATTATAGTTAATCAGCTGCGAAGAATGACCAACTCCAAGTACTACTACTTTTGCTTTCTGAGCAAATAATGACTGGATTGATAAAAAACAAATGAATAATAATGTTTTTACGCTCATTTTTTAATTTATGATGATATGTACTTTTTATTTACGGTATTTGGTTTTTGTTTCTTATAAACGTTACAAAATTTTTATTTAACTCCTTTTATTTCAATTTATATGATTACTCCCGTTGTTACTTATTTTTTACATTTCGTTATGACTTTCGTTTTGATGTTCTGTTTATAATGACATCAATTTAATCTTTTATTAAATAAAATTCAAAATGTTGTACACTGGCTGTGGTATTTTAGTTATGATACAGCAAAACCAATAACTATTCCATGTGTATCTTACAAAGATATAAATATCCTCAGTCAGCTTTAACCATTCAAAACAATTTATATTAAACTGATATTGTTTTTTTCATTCATGAATCGGATAATCCAGGAACAATTAACTGATAAATTCAATATTTTGAATTAAGAGAAAAGACTGTTATGAAATTTTGTTGCGTTTAATAATACTATAACTTTTATACTATACTTATTTATTTATCTTTACTGCAAACAATTTCAATCCATTAGAATTATTATATCGTATATAATAATATTGATTCAATAATTTTCTTTTAAAATATTATTATGATAAATTTTCAACTTACAGAGCAATTGAAGACAAATGGGTTTAGTATTAATACACTCAAAAAAATCATTAGCTTTAATGGAGGTAAAAGAAATTTTAATACACTTGACTATTATTGCATTTATATTGTTTTTGATTATGCAATCATTACTGTTGAAGGAATAGAATATGAAATAAAAGGTCCGAATATAGTGTATATTGGTCCGCATAATAATATTACCTATCAGGAAAACACTGAAGAAGAAAACACTTATTTAATTGCATTTTCTGCTTCATTTTATGAAAGGTCAGCTAAAGACAGCATGTTTCTTAACTCAGAATTATTTTACAATCTCACAGAAGATATTTTCATATCTCCTACCCGGACAACCGAACATGATATAAAAAGATTTGCTATTGAACGACTTGAACTGTATCAGGATAAAGATAGCGGACTATATAATTCTATTGCACACAATACTATTGAAGCTTTGATTTTGGATGGCTTTTTAAATATTGGAGATAACAGTCTTGAAGCTACTCGCGGTAACTTTGAAAATATTGACATCGTTAACAGATTCCGTGTTATGCTTCACACCAATTACAAACAACACAAAATTGTGAAGTATTATGCTGATAAATTAAATATAACACCCAGAAGATTAACTGAAATGACTGAGCAAGTTTTAGGTAAAACTCCTAAACAAATAATAACTGAACGTTTATTACAAGAAAGCATCAGGCTTTTAAAACATTCAAAGGTGAGCATCGGCGAAATATCATTCGAATTGGATTTTAATGACGAAGGAAATTTTGGGCATTTTATTAAAAAGCATACTGGTAAGACTCCAAAAGAAATAAGGAATCAGTCGATAATTGAAAAAGCTCTCAATTGATATCATAAAAAATACCGCTATGATTGCGGTATTTCTTTTTCTGTAATGCTTCTTAATCTTCTTTTGAAGCTTTAAAATTGATATTATTATAAGCTGATTTAGATAGAGTTTCGTCAGCCTCTTTTTCTTCATTCAGAGTTTCCACAAGAAGCTTGGCTACTTTGGTTTCTCCTAATGTTTTTGCAAAGTCAGCCAAAGTACCAAAGAAGGCAATTTCATAATGCTTACTTTTTTGAGACGCTGAAATGATTACCGCATTTCTTACCGGTCCTGTATCAGTACTATTTTTAAACTAAGTTTCATAAATAAAATGAAACATCCGATTACCTCTTCGATTATAAACAACCTATTTCGTTAGTATTATGGTACAAAATCTATTAACCAATCCTAACCAATAGAAATGCAACTTTTTGAGCCTGTTTTAATTTGACTAAATACTTCATCAAATTTGTTTATAATTACTGAAAGAGCATTCTGACCTATCAATTGACATTTGAATATTCGAAAGTATTTATTCAATACAACCAAAGCTATTGATAAAGAAGAACATTTCACGTAATATATGCTTGTAAAGCATAACCCTTTTTAAATGCTAAAGAAATGCAAAAGCCTGTTATATAATTGATCGTTAACTTTCAAATGATTATATTTAAGTGTTAAAAATGCTTAAAAAATTTATTAACATTTAAAATCTATTATATGGCAATTAAAGAACAGTTATTAAAATTAGCAAAGGAGAAAAACAAAGCATGTGTAACTATTTCTTTTAATACACACAGAACGATTCCTGATAATCTTCAGGATGAAATCCGATTAAAAAACTATATAAAAGAAGCTGAACAAAGACTTGAATCTGAATTTAACAAAAAAGAAATCGCTTCTCTTTTGTCAAACTTAGAGAAAGTAAAAAGTGGTTTTGAAGTCGATAAAAATATTGAAAGTATTCATATTTTTATTTCCAATGATACCCTTGAAATTATCCGATCAAACTGGCCGGTAACGAATGAGGGGGTACTCATTGATGAGACATTCGCCATACGCTCTCTTATCAAAAACTATAATCGTGAAGAAGAATACTATATTCTGTTTCTTACACAAAAGAATGTGCATTTATATTTAGCGAATAATGATGTACTCATACGAGAAATAGAAACAGATGATTTCCCGTTTAATGAAGAAAAGTACAACCTTATCCATTTAAACAAAAAAGCGAACAGTAATGAACATCTTGTAAAGGAGTTTTTTAATATTGTTGATAAAGCCGTTATTGCTGAAATTGGATCTTCTAATCTCAGATGTGTTGTTGCGACCACACATGATAATTTCAATACTTTAAAATTGGTTGCCGACCGGCCTAATTTATACTCCGGACATTTTTCCCTGAATTTCAACAGTTTTACAAAGAAAGACCTGAGTCATGGAGCGTGGGAGATTGTTACCGACTTACAGAAAAAAGAACGCAGTGAACTTATTGAAAAAATGAATCAGGCGGTTTCAAAAGGTGAAGTTCTGACGGATCTTCAGGAAATTTATCAGGCTGCTCTTGATGGAAATGCAGACTTACTTATTGTCCATCAAAATTTCACACAACCTGTAAAAATGAAAGATGAACGCACCTTTGATCTCGCAGAAAATGCCTCTGAAACAGGTGTGATAGATGATATTACAAGTACTATTGCATGGGAAGTAATCAATAAAAACGGTAAAGCAATATTTACCAGTCAGGATGAAATAAAAAATCTCGGGAACATAGCGCTCAAAACCCGTTATTAAATACCAAAAAGGTTCGATTTATATCGAACCTTTTTGTTTTAATAATAGCCTGGCCTGTTCCAAATCTTCACGCGTATCTATTCCTATGCTCGTATGATTTGTTTCCGCCATTTTGATTCGTTTTCCAAATTCAAGGTATCGCAGCTGTTCCAGTTTTTCTGAAGCTTCAAGTGTTTTCATCGGCAGATTTGAAAAATCAATAAGTGCCTGTTTTCGATAAGCATACACCCCTACATGTTGAAAATAACGAACACCAACATTGATATCCCTCGGATACGGTATCACTGAACGCGAAAAATAAAGTGCAAAATTATTTTGATCTACGACTACTTTTACATTATTCGGATTTTCTATTGCGGCCTGATCTGAAATTTCAAACATTAAAGAGGCTAAGTCTACAGTATGGTTTCTATCTTCATTAAAGATATTAATAAGACTTTCTATATTACTCTTGTTTATAAAAGGCTCATCGCCCTGAACATTAATCACAATATCACATGTAATATTTTCTATGGCTTCAGCAATACGATCACTTCCGCTTTCATGTTCTTTAATGCTCATTACAGCTTTACCTCCATTGTTTACGATCTCATTAAAAATAAGATCAGAATCTGTGACAACAAAAACATCATCAAATAATTGTGTGCCAAGAGCTGCCTCGTAGGTTCTTAAAATTACTGTTTTACCACCAAGATCCTGCATCAGTTTAGCAGGAAAACGCGTAGATGCGTATCGTGCCGGTATTACTGCTATTACTTTCATGTTTCTATATATTATTCCTGAAAAAAACTATCTTTAAAACCAATAAGGTATAATTTTTCTTTTGCACGTGTCATTGCTGTGTAGAGCCATCGGATATATTCTTTGGAAATGCCATCTGGTAAATATGGCTGTTCTATAAATACGGTATTCCACTGTCCCCCCTGAGATTTATGACAGGTTACCGCATAAGCAAATTTAATCTGTAAAGCGTTAAAATATTCATTTTCTTTTACTTTTTGCATTTTTTTATAAGCTGTTCGCTCATCTTCATAATCCAATAATACTTCCTGATACAATTTATTGGTTTCGTCGTAAGACAGAGAAGCAGATTCCGATTCTAAAGTACTCAGAAATACAATCGTATCAAATGGCTGAAGTGCCGGATAATCGATCATACGGACTTTTACCGAAGCAAATCTAAACCCGTATAATTCTACTATTTTATAAATCTGTAGAATTTCCATGATATCTCCATTTGCAATAAAGTCGGTAACAGTCTGGTTGTCTTTGAGCCAAAAATAATTATTCTTTACAACCATAACCATATCACCAACTGATATTTCACTTTCTTTATCTAATATTTTATAGCGGATCTGCTGATTGTACTGGTTGGCTCTTTTATTGGAACGAACTATGAAAACCGTTTCTTCTACTCCATGGTTACTGTAGGCATCCTGAATAGCGTCCAGTATCTCATACCCATCCTGCAGAGGAACGATATCATTAAATGGTTTTACATCAAACTGAAAAGTATCTAAAAAATAAGAATCTAAAAGTTCTCTTAACTCAGTAGCATTATATAAGATACCGGAATCTAACTCCTGGCGCATTACTTCATCCAACTCAATATGAGTAACTTCCATCTGATAATTGAGAGAAAGTGTATCAGTATTGAGCGCCGGACTTACTTCCTGATGCACGGGTGGTAACTGTGCCGTATCTCCTACTAAAATCAATTTACAATTTTGTCCTGAATAGACATAATACAATAAATCATCCAATAACGAACCATTAGTGTACATATTAGTATCTGTACTCACATCAGAAATCATGGAAGCTTCATCGACGATAAAAATGGTATTTTTAAATTTATT
This sequence comes from Paenimyroides ceti, assembly GCF_030409925.1. Classification (NCBI taxonomy): domain Bacteria; kingdom Pseudomonadati; phylum Bacteroidota; class Flavobacteriia; order Flavobacteriales; family Flavobacteriaceae; genus Paenimyroides; species Paenimyroides ceti. Next base: position 2,749 of record NZ_JAUFQU010000073.1, on the reverse strand, counting down.
AGCTTGCATGGTAAATGCCATTCCAGTATTCTTATCTTTTTTAGGATAATAAATACGCTTGTGTATGGTATATGCCGGTTGACTGGAGTAGTTAGCAATAACCTTAGCAGCTCTACCGGTTGGTGCCAGCATTACATATTTTTTATTGATGTGACGAAGCTGATTAATAAGAGTAGAAATCAATGTCGTTTTACCAGTACCTGCATATCCTTTTAAAACAAATATTTCATCTTGCTGATCATTTGTAACAAACTGGACTACCTTTTGTAAGAAAATATCCTGTTTCAAAGTAGTCTCAAAAGGGAATTTACTTTTAACCAAATGATAAAATTCTGAAGGAGTCATCAATGTAATTCTTTTAATAAATTAAGTTATCAAAGATAAGATGTTTTTAAATCAGAATAAGATTTGTGGAAGGTTTTAAAAACTTTAAAATAACAGTAAGTCTTTTTAAGATAAAAAATAATAAAACACTCATAAACAATAGATTAAACTCTTTTTTATTTTGATCTGAAACTCAATGTGTCTATAATGGCTCCTAAAATATTGAATAAGAATTATTTTTTTAACAATTAAAATCAATATAGAAAAAATAATACAAAATAAAAAACATCAAAAACTCATTTAAATCTTAAATAAAATAGTTATGAGTAGTACTGTTAAACTAATGCTTAAAACATCTCAATACAACAAATTGAACTTTCTTTTTTCTAAATTTGGGAAATCATTTTCAATTAAAAGACGAAAAAATGGAGAGAAACAACATTTTATTTAACAGAGAAGTACTGTCATTTTTATTGGGTACTTCTTCGATTTTTACATTTTCCAACACCTTATATGCAAACAAATTACCCGGAAATTTCAACAGTACACATCAGATAATTTCAGACAACAAACTACCTAAAGTAGTAGTATTGAATACATACGGTTCTTTTGTCTCAGAGTTAGAAAACTATTCCATTCCTACCACCGAATTAACAGGAAGTTTCAACGAATGGTTTTCATTAGATGCTAAGCATACTTTTGAACTCGTTAAAGAGTATACAGATGCATTAGGTATTAATCATCAAAGCTATCAGCATCTTTTTGATGGTCATAAAATAGATGGAGAATTCATTCTGGTACATTCAAAAAATAATATCGTTCAGGTAGTAAACGGACAAATCAGTCAATTTAAAGAATTAAATACAACTGCCTCTGTTACTGATGAAGATGCCATTGCAGCTTCAGTAAGACATTTTGGTATTGAAAATGCTACCATCAATGCTGTAGAAAATGTCATTGCAAAAATACCTGTAGAAGGAAATGCGCAATTGGTTTTCATAAAAAAAATAACCCTTTCTTCTGCCTTTCCACTTAAAAGTATGGTATTATATATTGACGCGCAGTCTGGTGCTGTCATTAATGAATATAGTAAAATCAAACACGCAGATGTACAGGGAACAGGAACTACATATTACAGAAATACACAGCCGATTACAGTTGACAGTTACAACGGACAATACCGATTAAAGGATACCGGACGTAACATTCATACCTTAAACGGAACAAACATTAACGGAATAAACAATGGAGTCTTTACAGGAACTTCAGAATACACGAGTTCTTCAACTACTTTTAACTCAGTTTCCGCAAGACCGGCTGTAGAGGTTCATTGGGGAATGGGTAAAACGTATGATTATTATAAAAACATACACAACAGAAACAGTTTTGACGGTAATGGTGCTATCGTAAGAAATTACTATAATGCAGGAGCAATTATGGGTACAGATTCTAATGCAGGAGCAATCGATCAGCCGGACTTTATTGTAGGAATGGTTTATGGAAGCGGTGAAGCTGGTTTTATGACTCCGGTAGTAGGATTAGATGTTGCCGGACATGAATATTCTCACTTAGTAATTTCAAGAAGTGATAATGGAGATTTGACCTATCAGGGTGAATCAGGTGCATTAAATGAAAGTTTTGCTGATATATTTGGAACAGCTATTGAATTTTACACCAATTTATCGCCAAACTGGACTGTAGGTGAAGATGTGTTTACACCATCTCCAGGGTATATGAGAAGTATGTCTGCTCCAAAATCAGGAAGTGCAATGTATGGGCTGCAACAGCCAGACACCTATAAGGGAACATACTGGGCATCAACAACCTCACCGGTAGATGATGGTGGTGTGCATATCAATAGTGGTGTAGGAAATCACTGGTTCTATTTACTTAGCGTAGGTGGTTCAGGAACCAATGATATTAATAATCAATATAATGTAACTGGTATTAGCATACAAAAAGCAGAAAAAATTGCTTACAGAACCCTTAATATGCTGACTCCAAACGCACAATATATCGATGCTTATAATGCATCAAGAATTGCTGCTGCTGATTTATACGGCGCTAATTCAAATGAATTAAAACAAGTAGGCGAAGCATGGTGGGCAGTGGGTATTGGTGACAGAAGTGCAGCTGTAAGTGAAAATGAATTCAACAATAACATTTCTGTATATCCAAATCCAACAATTGATAAAATCTTTACTATAAATGTCGGTTTATCTGAAGCTACTACTTTTGAAATTTATAATATCTTAGGTAAAAAAATAAGAAATTCAGTTAGTCTGGAAGAAGGACAAAATACCATCAATGTATCAGAGGTACAGGCAGGTATCTACCTTCTGAAATTCAATGTAAACGGAAAATCTTTTTCTAAAAAACTAATCATCAAATAATTATTCGATTGATTTACTTATCTGAAAGCCGG
>NZ_JAUFQU010000072.1:0-18013 GCF_030409925.1 Paenimyroides ceti | reverse complement strand
AAAATTAGCAAAGGAGAAAAACAAAGCATGTGTAACTATTTCTTTTAATACACACAGAACGATTCCTGATAATCTTCAGGATGAAATCCGATTAAAAAACTATATAAAAGAAGCTGAACAAAGACTTGAATCTGAATTTAACAAAAAAGAAATCGCTTCTCTTTTGTCAAACTTAGAGAAAGTAAAAAGTGGTTTTGAAGTCGATAAAAATATTGAAAGTATTCATATTTTTATTTCCAATGATACCCTTGAAATTATCCGATCAAACTGGCCGGTAACGAATGAGGGGGTACTCATTGATGAGACATTCGCCATACGCTCTCTTATCAAAACTATAATCGTGAAGAAGAATACTATATTCTGTTTCTTACACAAAAGAATGTGCATTTATATTTAGCGAATAATGATGTACTCATACGAGAAATAGAAACAGATGATTTCCCGTTTAATGAAGAAAAGTACAACCTTATCCATTTAAACAAAAAAGCGAACAGTAATGAACATCTTGTAAAGGAGTTTTTTAATATTGTTGATAAAGCCGTTATTGCTGAAATTGGATCTTCTAATCTCAGATGTGTTGTTGCGACCACACATGATAATTTCAATACTTTAAAATTGGTTGCCGACCGGCCTAATTTATACTCCGGACATTTTTCCCTGAATTTCAACAGTTTTACAAAGAAAGACCTGAGTCATGGAGCGTGGGAGATTGTTACCGACTTACAGAAAAAAGAACGCAGTGAACTTATTGAAAAAATGAATCAGGCGGTTTCAAAAGGTGAAGTTCTGACGGATCTTCAGGAAATTTATCAGGCTGCTCTTGATGGAAATGCAGACTTACTTATTGTCCATCAAAATTTCACACAACCTGTAAAAATGAAAGATGAACGCACCTTTGATCTCGCAGAAAATGCCTCTGAAACAGGTGTGATAGATGATATTACAAGTACTATTGCATGGGAAGTAATCAATAAAAACGGTAAAGCAATATTTACCAGTCAGGATGAAATAAAAAATCTCGGGAACATAGCGCTCAAAACCCGTTATTAAATACCAAAAAGGTTCGATTTATATCGAACCTTTTTGTTTTAATAATAGCCTGGCCTGTTCCAAATCTTCACGCGTATCTATTCCTATGCTCGTATGATTTGTTTCCGCCATTTTGATTCGTTTTCCAAATTCAAGGTATCGCAGCTGTTCCAGTTTTTTCTGAAGCTTCAAGTGTTTTCATCGGCAGATTTGAAAAATCAATAAGTGCCTGTTTTCGATAAGCATACACCCCTACATGTTGAAAATAACGAACACCAACATTGATATCCCTCGGATACGGTATCACTGAACGCGAAAAATAAAGTGCAAAATTATTTTGATCTACGACTACTTTTACATTATTCGGATTTTCTATTGCGGCCTGATCTGAAATTTCAAACATTAAAGAGGCTAAGTCTACAGTATGGTTTCTATCTTCATTAAAGATATTAATAAGACTTTCTATATTACTCTTGTTTATAAAAGGCTCATCGCCCTGAACATTAATCACAATATCACATGTAATATTTTCTATGGCTTCAGCAATACGATCACTTCCGCTTTCATGTTCTTTAATGCTCATTACAGCTTTACCTCCATTGTTTACGATCTCATTAAAAATAAGATCAGAATCTGTGACAACAAAAACATCATCAAATAATTGTGTGCCAAGAGCTGCCTCGTAGGTTCTTAAAATTACTGTTTTACCACCAAGATCCTGCATCAGTTTAGCAGAAAACGCGTAGATGCGTATCGTGCCGGTATTACTGCTATTACTTTCATGTTTCTATATATTATTCCTGAAAAAAACTATCTTTAAAACCAATAAGGTATAATTTTTCTTTTGCACGTGTCATTGCTGTGTAGAGCCATCGGATATATTCTTTGGAAATGCCATCTGGTAAATATGGCTGTTCTATAAATACGGTATTCCACTGTCCCCCCTGAGATTTATGACAGGTTACCGCATAAGCAAATTTAATCTGTAAAGCGTTAAAATATTCATTTTCTTTTACTTTTTGCATTTTTTTATAAGCTGTTCGCTCATCTTCATAATCCAATAATACTTCCTGATACAATTTATTGGTTTCGTCGTAAGACAGAGAAGCAGATTCCGATTCTAAAGTACTCAGAAATACAATCGTATCAAATGGCTGAAGTGCCGGATAATCGATCATACGGACTTTTACCGAAGCAAATCTAAACCCGTATAATTCTACTATTTTATAAATCTGTAGAATTTCCATGATATCTCCATTTGCAATAAAGTCGGTAACAGTCTGGTTGTCTTTGAGCCAAAAATAATTATTCTTTACAACCATAACCATATCACCAACTGATATTTCACTTTCTTTATCTAATATTTTTATAGCGGATCTGCTGATTGTACTGGTTGGCTCTTTTATTGGAACGAACTATGAAAACCGTTTCTTCTACTCCATGGTTACTGTAGGCATCCTGAATAGCGTCCAGTATCTCATACCCATCCTGCAGAGGAACGATATCATTAAATGGTTTTACATCAAACTGAAAAGTATCTAAAAAATAAGAATCTAAAAGTTCTCTTAACTCAGTAGCATTATATAAGATACCGGAATCTAACTCCTGGCGCATTACTTCATCCAACTCAATATGAGTAACTTCCATCTGATAATTGAGAGAAAGTGTATCAGTATTGAGCGCCGGACTTACTTCCTGATGCACGGGTGGTAACTGTGCCGTATCTCCTACTAAAATCAATTTACAATTTTGTCCTGAATAGACATAATACAATAAATCATCCAATAACGAACCATTAGTGTACATATTAGTATCTGTACTCACATCAGAAATCATGGAAGCTTCATCGACGATAAAAATGGTATTTTTAAATTTATTAGCTTGCATGGTAAATGCCATTCCAGTATTCTTATCTTTTTTAGGATAATAAATACGCTTGTGTATGGTATATGCCGGTTGACTGGAGTAGTTAGCAATAACCTTAGCAGCTCTACCGGTTGGTGCCAGCATTACATATTTTTTATTGATGTGACGAAGCTGATTAATAAGAGTAGAAATCAATGTCGTTTTACCAGTACCTGCATATCCTTTTAAAACAAATATTTCATCTTGCTGATCATTTGTAACAAACTGGACTACCTTTTGTAAGAAAATATCCTGTTTCAAAGTAGTCTCAAAAGGGAATTTACTTTTAACCAAATGATAAAATTCTGAAGGAGTCATCAATGTAATTCTTTTAATAAATTAAGTTATCAAAGATAAGATGTTTTTAAATCAGAATAAGATTTGTGGAAGTTTTAAAAACTTTAAAATAACAGTAAGTCTTTTTAAGATAAAAAATAATAAAACACTCATAAACAATAGATTAAACTCTTTTTTATTTTGATCTGAAACTCAATGTGTCTATAATGGCTCCTAAAATATTGAATAAGAATTATTTTTTTAACAATTAAAATCAATATAGAAAAAATAATACAAAATAAAAAACATCAAAAACTCATTTAAATCTTAAATAAAATAGTTATGAGTAGTACTGTTAAACTAATGCTTAAAACATCTCAATACAACAAATTGAACTTTCTTTTTTCTAAATTTGGGAAATCATTTTCAATTAAAAGACGAAAAAATGGAGAGAAACAACATTTTATTTAACAGAGAAGTACTGTCATTTTTATTGGGTACTTCTTCGATTTTTACATTTTCCAACACCTTATATGCAAACAAATTACCCGGAAATTTCAACAGTACACATCAGATAATTTCAGACAACAAACTACCTAAAGTAGTAGTATTGAATACATACGGTTCTTTTGTCTCAGAGTTAGAAAACTATTCCATTCCTACCACCGAATTAACAGGAAGTTTCAACGAATGGTTTTCATTAGATGCTAAGCATACTTTTGAACTCGTTAAAGAGTATACAGATGCATTAGGTATTAATCATCAAAGCTATCAGCATCTTTTTGATGGTCATAAAATAGATGGAGAATTCATTCTGGTACATTCAAAAAATAATATCGTTCAGGTAGTAAACGGACAAATCAGTCAATTTAAAGAATTAAATACAACTGCCTCTGTTACTGATGAAGATGCCATTGCAGCTTCAGTAAGACATTTTGGTATTGAAAATGCTACCATCAATGCTGTAGAAAATGTCATTGCAAAAATACCTGTAGAAGGAAATGCGCAATTGGTTTTCATAAAAAAAATAACCCTTTCTTCTGCCTTTCCACTTAAAAGTATGGTATTATATATTGACGCGCAGTCTGGTGCTGTCATTAATGAATATAGTAAAATCAAACACGCAGATGTACAGGGAACAGGAACTACATATTACAGAAATACACAGCCGATTACAGTTGACAGTTACAACGGACAATACCGATTAAAGGATACCGGACGTAACATTCATACCTTAAACGGAACAAACATTAACGGAATAAACAATGGAGTCTTTACAGGAACTTCAGAATACACGAGTTCTTCAACTACTTTTAACTCAGTTTCCGCAAGACCGGCTGTAGAGGTTCATTGGGGAATGGGTAAAACGTATGATTATTATAAAAACATACACAACAGAAACAGTTTTGACGGTAATGGTGCTATCGTAAGAAATTACTATAATGCAGGAGCAATTATGGGTACAGATTCTAATGCAGGAGCAATCGATCAGCCGGACTTTATTGTAGGAATGGTTTATGGAAGCGGTGAAGCTGGTTTTATGACTCCGGTAGTAGGATTAGATGTTGCCGGACATGAATATTCTCACTTAGTAATTTCAAGAAGTGATAATGGAGATTTGACCTATCAGGGTGAATCAGGTGCATTAAATGAAAGTTTTGCTGATATATTTGGAACAGCTATTGAATTTTACACCAATTTATCGCCAAACTGGACTGTAGGTGAAGATGTGTTTACACCATCTCCAGGGTATATGAGAAGTATGTCTGCTCCAAAATCAGGAAGTGCAATGTATGGGCTGCAACAGCCAGACACCTATAAGGGAACATACTGGGCATCAACAACCTCACCGGTAGATGATGGTGGTGTGCATATCAATAGTGGTGTAGGAAATCACTGGTTCTATTTACTTAGCGTAGGTGGTTCAGGAACCAATGATATTAATAATCAATATAATGTAACTGGTATTAGCATACAAAAAGCAGAAAAAATTGCTTACAGAACCCTTAATATGCTGACTCCAAACGCACAATATATCGATGCTTATAATGCATCAAGAATTGCTGCTGCTGATTTATACGGCGCTAATTCAAATGAATTAAAACAAGTAGGCGAAGCATGGTGGGCAGTGGGTATTGGTGACAGAAGTGCAGCTGTAAGTGAAAATGAATTCAACAATAACATTTCTGTATATCCAAATCCAACAATTGATAAAATCTTTACTATAAATGTCGGTTTATCTGAAGCTACTACTTTTGAAATTTATAATATCTTAGGTAAAAAAATAAGAAATTCAGTTAGTCTGGAAGAAGGACAAAATACCATCAATGTATCAGAGGTACAGGCAGGTATCTACCTTCTGAAATTCAATGTAAACGGAAAATCTTTTTCTAAAAAACTAATCATCAAATAATTATTCGATTGATTTACTTATCTGAAAGCCGGTTTAATGCCGGCTTTTATCATAAATAAGAAATGTGTCTTTTTAATGTTAATCAATAAAAGCGTACATTTGCTGAAATTGTTTAGGCATGAATACCCAGCTATATAATCGATTGATCATTAAAGTTTCTTTAAATGAATTTTCATTTGGAATCAAGAATAAATTAAACAATGAAATCTCTCATTTAAAAAGTATCAGTCTCAATCAACTGGCACCCCTGGAAAACCAGTTAGAAGTTATTTTCAGCAAAAAATGAGCTCCTACAGGTTTCTTACGATGATATATTGGTTTTGCATGACAATTCCCTAAATACATTTGTCCCAAGTGCTTTATTTGACGCAGATAATCTGGGGAGTTATTTACAATATAACGTAAAGATATTTCCTACAGATTATTTTGATTATGATGAAATTTCTTCTCATCAATTACAGAATATTTACATTCCTTATGTACAATTCAATAATTTTTTATTGACCAATTCGGAGGTTTTACTTTCAAAAATGTAAACACAGCCTTCCTAGAATATATTTTACAAACCGATTTCCCTTCAGGAGTTTCTTCTGTTTACAGTTGTATTTCAGAACATCATTTTGAAGTAATTGTGATGAAAGGAAACGAGTTTATCTTTTTTAATAGTTTTGAATACCAAACTGCACAGGATTTTATATACTATATTCTGTTTGTTTTTGAACAGCTTAAGCTCGACACTCATCAGCATACTTTACATCTTTTCGGACAAATTGATAGCGGATCAGAATTATTCACTTTGGCATATACCTATATAAAAAATATTGTTGTATACGATCATAAAACACAGGCGAGTGTCTTTAACATTACAGAAGATGAGCTCAAAAAACACTTTATTTTATTAAACTCATGAGAATAATTTCCGGAAAATATAAAGGCCGCAGAATTACTGCACCCAAAAAACTACCTGTACGTCCAACAACAGATTTGAGTAAAGAATCTTTATTCAATATATTAAACCACCATTTCAACTTTTCAGAATTGACTATTCTTGACCTATTTTCAGGAACTGGAAACATCAGTTATGAATTTGCTTCCAGAGGTTCAGAAGAAATTACATCGGTTGATACTGATTTTGCTGTGTCAACTTTATCAAACAAACGGCTAAAGAATTTGATATGAACATCACCCTGTATCGGACTCAAAGAAAGTGAAATTCACCAGTTTCTCTCTGTTATCGGTGAAAGTTCTAAAAGAAAAGATGCCGATGATGCCCGTGACTTTATAGGTAAATTCGGAATAGGAATGCTTTCCTGTTTTGTAGTCAGTGAAAAAATAATTATTGAAACACGGTCTGCTTATGATGATAAAGGATTTCGCTGGACAGCGTTCAGTGATGGAAATTATGAAATTGAGGCATTGACCTCGTCCATGCCTATTGGTACGAAAGTATATCTTACTCCTAAAGACAAATATGCGCATTTATTCAGTTATGCTCATTTTATTCCTCAGATAAAATATTACGGAGATGCTCTTTCTGAAAAAATTGTCATCTTACATGAAAGCAAACAGACCATACTCAATGAAGAGCAGCCACAGTGGTTACAGAAAGGCAGTGATAAAGAAGCTTTGCTGCAATCCGGAAGAGAGTTGTTTAATGTTCCTTTTTTAGATGCTGTTCCTTTTGAGACTGAAGCCGGAAAGTGTCAGGGTGTAATGTATATACTGCCTTATAAAACGCAATTTTCTGCCAAGCAAAATCATCGTCTTTACCTCAAAAGAATGTTCTTATCTGATACGGATAACAGTCTGTTGCCTCCCTGGGCATTTTTTGTAAGGATACTGATGAACAGTAATGAACTCAGTGCTACTGCATCGAGAGAATCTTTTATGCAGAATGATGAGTTGCGCGCTACACGAAAAGAAATCGGACAAGTACTAAAAGAGTATCTAAAAAGCATCCGGAAAGTAGATCAGGCAATCTATTTCAAAATAATTCAGATTCATTTTCTACATCTGAAAGCTATTGCTATTGAAGATGCGGAATTTCTGGAATTGCTGGCTGATGATCTTCCTTTTGAAACCAACAAAGGGTTCAGAAGTTTTAAGCATCTGACGGATGAAACCCAAACGCTGTATTATGCATCCGATTATGAAGATTTTAAACAGTTGCAACGCATTGCCCAATCTCAGGGGACTTTGCTTATCAATGCTTCTTATACATTTGACGAAGAGCTGTTAAAAAAAATAGCCCGTATGCGACCACAATTGAAACTGGAGGAAATGACGCCTTCAAGACTGTTGAATTCTTTTATTTCACTGGATGTTGAAGAAGAAATAAAACATCTTTCCTTTCTAAACAGAGTAGAAGAAACTTTAAAAGATTTTAATTGTGAATGCCAGTTAAAACACTTTAAACCTACAGACACAACAGCCATCTATACACGTCCGGAAGAAAACAGTCATACCGCTACTATACGGCAAGTAAAGCAATCGTCGAATCCGTTTGCAGGAGCTCTTTCTTCTTTTGGAAATACAGCTTCTAAAAAGGCGACTTTTTGTCTTAACATTGACAATCAACTGGTAAAAAACATTACTTCTATTAACGATGATTTCTTATTTCAATCCGTTATTGAGGTTTTGTATGTGCAAGCTATCATTATGGGAAAATATACCGTAAGTGAAAAAGAAATGGCCTTATTTAATGAAGCTCTTAATAATCTGATGGTGATGGGACTCACCAATTTTGTAAATTTATAATAACAAGAAGTATGTACACGCTGAAAATACAGAAAATATTAAATGAAATCAACCGATTAAATATTCCTGCCGAAAAAGTAAAATTATTGAAAAAGGCTATTGCAATTGCAGACGAAAATGAAGATATTGAATGGGGATATGACTTGCGTCTGATTCTTATTGATACGGAACGCGATTTGGCATTTTCAAACGAATCAATCCCTGCTTTTGCCTGGTTATTGCAAGCCTACGAACAACATCCGGATGTTTTTGACGAAAATGATTTCTTATGGCAATACAAATGGATGATGTCGGAATTATATGACAATCCTAAAGTAAGCAGAGAACAGATAGAAAATGCATTGGAAGACTTTAAAATGCGCCTTCAGAGAAACGGGTATGGCATCAGAGCTTATTACAACGAGTTATTTAATGATTGTATTGTGCAGAAAAACATAACAGCATTAGATCATGCAATGCAAGAAGTAAACAAGGTTCCACGTGATGGAATGAGTGATTGTGAAGCTTGTGAGATGGATGCTGAAGTAACTGCTTTCTTATATACAAGAGGGTTTGATGAAGCCTATAAAAAAGCATTGCCATTGCTCGACAAACAATATACCTGTCTGCATGTACCAATGCGTACCCTGGTTAACCTGTGCTATGCCGCTTATAAGAATAACAGAGAAGAAGTTGCTGCCTCTCTGTATCCGAAATGTCAGGATGAAATTGCCAAACTGGCCAACGACACATCCGTTTTGTTATCAGCAATCAAACTAAGCGTTTATATGGCTGCAAAATATCCGCAAGAAGCTCATAAATGGATTGAAAAATATCTTCCTTTGGCTGACGGTCCTCAGAACAGACTACTGTTTTCTTTTTCAATGTATCTGATTGAAGCTTTACAGCTGCTTGAAGACGGGCTGATATTTGTGGTTGATCTTCCGGAACAGCACAGCTTGTACCAGTCTCATAAGAATCAGTTTACAAAAGAAGAATTGCTCGCCCATTATATGCCACTTGCAAAAAATATTGCGCAGCAATTTGATGAAAGAAACAGCAATAGCAATTTTATGCGGCAATATCAAGAACTTATTTCTTAGTTTATGTTTACCTTGATTCGCCAGCTTTTCGGCAAAAAAAACAAAACGCCGGATTCCATCATAAAAACGCATACAGATGACTTTCCTTCAGAATCTATCAATGTTGAGAAAATTATAAGTGTTGAAAATGATCTGGATTTCTTAAAGAACAAACTATTCTTTGACTTTAAAAAGGATGAGAAAATAAGTACAGTAGAATTATATAAGCTTCTGAATCATTACAAAAAAGTATCAGACAGAGAGGTCAATGAAGTTGAAAAAAAAAGAACTCTTGCTTTGGATAAAAAAGATACCCAACAATTAATTGATTTGGTAACAACATCACACAATGAGCAAGAAATCCTTTCATGTTTATTGCTTCTTGAGAAGAGGATATAAAAAAAGATTAGCTAAAGCTAATCTTTTTTTATTTTCAAATATCTTCTTCTGTTTCTTCTTCCTTATCAAACCAGAATGAATCGAGCATGGTTTTATCCACGAAAGCATCGAGACGTTCATAATAATCACCGGATACATAAAGCCTTTGCGTTTTTCCAATGCTTTCAGACAAGCGGTATAATTTTGGTTCAAGCCGTAAACGCAGTAACTGATCTACATCATTAATCACAAACATTTTTAACTGATTAATGTCAAATCCTGCAGAGCCAAACATCAGATTCAGGCGCTCAGGGGTACCGATCAATACATCAAGCCCCAGAGAAATCATGTTTTTATCTTCGTCTAAATTGGTTTTTTCATGTACTCCATAGAAACGCAAATCGGTATATTTTCCGTATGCTCTGAATTTATCTAATAGCGACAGTACTTCAGGCTTATCTTTAACCATTATCAATGCTCTCGGAGATTCTAAAACGGCTTTTTCTAATCGTTGTATCGTTGTAATAACAATAATATCTTCTCTCTCAGCAACGTCTTCTGAAACGATTACAACATCATTTCCACTTTTAATAGTTCCGAAACAGGCTTTTAATAAAGGTGTAGGCTCCAGTAATTGGCTGCTGATTAATCCTTCTTTTAAATTTTCGTTTATCTTTTTTAACTTCATATTATTTTGATGCAAACATTTGGACATCAGATTTAGTAATCTCCTGTCCTCCTAAAATTATCAGTCTCTCTACTACATTTCTCAGTTCCCGGATGTTCCCTGTCCAGTTGTATTCCTGAAGCAATTCTAAAGCATCAGCAGAAATACGCTTAGGGGTATTACCGTTTTCTGTTGCAATTTTTTGAATAAAATGTTCAATAAGCATAGGAATGTCACTGCGTCTGTCATTTAGTGAAGGTACATTGATCAGAATTACAGCCAAGCGATGGTAAAGATCTTCTCTGAAACGACCTTCTTCAATTTCTTTTCGCAAATCTTTATTTGTAGCAGCTATAACCCGCACATCAATCTTTATATCTTTATCCGCTCCAACCCGGGTAATGATATTTTCCTGTAAGGCGCGTAATACTTTTGCTTGGGCAGAAAGACTCATATCCCCTATTTCATCCAGAAAAATAGTTCCTTTGTCAGCAGCTTCGAATTTTCCTGCACGATCTTTTACAGCAGAGGTAAAAGCACCGCGCACGTGTCCGAATAATTCGCTTTCAATGAGTTCTGAAGGGATAGCCGCACAGTTTACTTCAATCAGAGGGTAAGCAGACCTGTTACTTTTTTCATGTAAATTATGCGCCACCAGTTCTTTTCCGGTTCCATTCGGACCTGTAATCAACACACGGGCATCGGTTTCAGCAACTTTATCAATCATTTGTTTGATATGCTGAATAGGTTCACTTTCTCCAATCATCTGATAATTTTTTCCGACTTTTTTCTTAAGCCTTTTGTTTTCTACCACAAGTGATTTTTTATCGAGTGCATTTCTCACTGTTGTCAGTAAACGATTCAAATCCGGCGGTTTAGATATATAATCGAAAGCCCCTAACCGCATGGTGTTGACAGCTGTTTCCAGATCACCATGACCTGATATCATGATAAAAGGAATTTCCGGTTTTATTTTTTTGGCTTCCTGTATTACTTCTTCACCATCTTTTCTTGGCATTTTGATATCACAGATAATGAGATCATATTCTTCACTTTTAATTTTTTCGATTCCTTCTTCTCCATTCTCCGCTTCATCTACTACATAAGAATCGCTTTCTTCAGAGAGAATTTTAGATAAAACTCTTCTGATGGCTGCTTCATCTTCTATTATTAATATTCTCGACATTCTTATTTAATATTTTAACCATTTTAATAATTCTTTCCATGTAGGTTTCTTACCATACATTAAAATTCCTACACGGTATATTTTTGCTGCTACCCATACTATGCCAATAAAGGTAACAAATAATATAACTAACGAAATGATAATTTGTGAGGTAGGCACGCCAAACGGTATTCTCATCAGCATTACTATTGGTGAAGTGAGTGGTATCATTGAGAAAACAGTTGCTACTGTTCCGTGTGGTTCATTCATTACTGCGAAAAATCCCACATAAACGCCAAGCATCAGCGGCATGATGACCGGAAATAAAAATTGCTGAGAATCTGTTTCATTGTCAACAGCAGCCCCGATAGCAGCATATAATGAGCTGTAAAGAAAATAGCCTCCGATAAAATAAAAGATGAAGTAAAAAAACAGGCTTCCTAATGGCAACATCATTATTTCTTTATAATACATCTGTACTTTATCCAAAAGCTCACCTGAATTGAGGGCTGCCAATTCTGTATTGGTAGCTGTAGTACTCAAACCAAACATACTGTTTACCACAAATATCAATATTCCGCCAACAATTGCCCAAATTGCAAATTGGAGAATTCCGGCAAATGTGGTGCCTATGATTTTGCCCAACATTAATTGAAACGGTTTTACAGAAGAAACGATAATCTCTATAATTCGATTTGTTTTTTCTTCTATTACGCTACGCATCACAAGATTTCCATAGATGATGATAAACATCATGATCAGATATCCAAAAACGGTTCCTATGGCAATTTTTATTTCATTGAGTCCTTTAACAGTCTCTTCACCACTCGATTTTACCAGATTGATCGTAACATTCGTTTTAGCTTTATCAATAACCAGGGTATCAAACCCCTGATTGCTCAGATTGTATTTGGTCAGTTTACGGTTCATGGTATTTTCTACCTGTGAAACGAAACCTAAACTCGGACTATCTTCAGAAATATACTGTATGCCGTTTTCGTATTTTCCGATACTGTCATATTTAGGAATATACAACACACCTTCATAAGCCTTACGGGAAATACTGTCTGTAAGAATTTCCTTTGGAACCAAAGAAACATCATAGTATTTATATTCTTTATTACTTTTGAATTCTTTTACAAAGAGCCCACTTTCATCATGAACACCTATATTTTTGACTTCTGAACGTATGCTGCCTAAATAACCGATAAGAACGGCAATACCGACAAATATAAGCGGACTCACAAAAGTCATTACAATAAAAGATTTGTTGCGCACTTTCGCAATAAATTCCCTTTTAATAATCAATGATAGTACTCCCATTATTTTTCACTTACTGTTTGAATAAAAATATCATTTACACTCGGAATGTGTTCTACAAAATGTGTGATTTCACCATGCTGTACCAAACGCTGCATAAGTTCATTTGTAGAGAAATTTCCTAAAGACACATTGAGCTGTACTTCATTGTCAAGACTCTTAAAACTCGTTTGTTTATAGTCAAAATCACGTAATGATGCTTGTAAAAGATCTGGCTGTGATGTTTTTATCCCAACCTGATAGGTGTTGCTACGATAAGCTCTCTTTACATCGAGTAATTTTCCATCGAGCAGTTTATTGGACTTATGAATTAATGCAATTTCATCACATAATTCTTCCACACTTTCCATACGATGGGTAGAAAAGATTATAGTGCTTCCTTTTTGCTTTAACTCCAGGATTTCATCTTTGATAATATTGGCGTTTACAGGATCAAAACCGGAAAACGGCTCATCAAATATGAGTAGTTTTGGTTGATGTAATACAGTAACGACAAATTGAATTTTTTGTGCCATTCCTTTTGATAATTCCTGTATTTTTTTATTCCACCAATCACTTATTTCGAGTTTATCGAACCAATACTGCAATTGCTTTTTTGCTTCCGCTTTGCTCAAACCTTTCAGCTGAGCAAGGTACATAGCCTGCTCACCTACCTTCATGGTTTTATACAATCCGCGCTCTTCCGGCATATATCCGATGTGTCTTACATGATGCGGAGATAATTTTTCTCCATCTAACAAAACCTGTCCGCTGTCCGGGTAAGTAATTTGATTGATGATGCGAATCAGAGAAGTTTTTCCGGCGCCGTTTGGTCCTAAAAGACCAAAGATACTTCCTTTAGCTATATTTAAAGAAACTCCGTTTAAAGCTACTTTTTCGCTGTATTTCTTTGTTACATTATGTACTTCAAGAATGTTTTCCATGAAAAGTATATTTTTTGTAAATGTAATAATAATGTCTTGTTATTAATTGCTAAATAACGGTATTTCATAAAAAAACCCATCCCTGTTTACACAGGGATGGAAAAAATTGCTATGAAAAAGAAAATCCACCGTTTTATAAGTGTGTTTCAAAATTATAAATTATTTTTTAATTAAGAAAACATTTCTTTTACTTTTTCAAAAAAGATTTATCATTTTTCTGTGGATTTGGTTTAAAATTTTCCTCATCCTTCATTTTTTCGAAAAATTCTTTTTGTTCTTTTGTTAATTTTTTAGGTGTCCAGACGTTTACATGTATGAGAAAATCTCCCGTTCCATAACCATTTATGCTTGGTAAACCTTTTCCTTTTAATCTTAAAATTTTACCAGACTGTATACCTTCTTCGAGATTGATGCGTACTTTTCCATTTACAGTATCAATTTCTTTCGAACCGCCTAAAGCAGCTTCTGAGAAACTTATGTATAAATCGAAATGGATGTTTTCTCCTTCTCTTTTTAATGTATCATGTTCAATTTCTTCAATCACCACAATCAGATCTCCGGGAATGCTATTAGCACCAGGAGCATCATTACCTTTACCGGAAACTTTTAACTGAATACCTTCTGTTACTCCAGCCGGAATTTTGATCGAAACGGTTTCTTCTGCAAAAACCATCCCGTCACTGTCAGCGCCTGCCGGTCTTGAATCAATCATCTGTCCTGCACCACCACATGTCGGACATGGAGAAGATGTCTGCATTCTACCTAAAATAGTATTGGCAATCTTAGTTACCTGACCCGTACCATTACAGGTAGTACAACTTTTATAGGTAACTCCTGCAGCCTGTACCTTTCTTTTTACTTTGACTTTTTTCTCAACTCCTTTGGCAATGTCTTCAATGGTAAGTTTTACTTTGATACGCAAATTAGTTCCTTTGACTCTGCGAACACCTCCGCCACCGCCGAAGCCGCCAAAACCACCAAAACCTCCGCCACCGAAAATGTCTCCAAACTGACTGAAGATGTCTTCCATATTATTGAAACCACCTCCGCCAAAACCACCGGCACCATCAAATGCGGCATGACCATACTGATCATATTTGGCCTTTTTGTCAGGATCACTCAATATTTCATATGCCTCAGCAGCCAGCTTAAAGTTTTCTTCTGCTTCTTTATTTCCTGGATTTTTATCCGGATGGAATTCGATTGCTTTTTTTCTGTAAGCTTTCTTTATAGCAGCAGCATCAGCTCCTTTATCAATTCCTAATATTTCGTAATAATCTTTTTTCATCGTTGTAAGTAAGTACCTTATATATTATTGTCCGATAACTACCTTAGGGAAACGGATAATTTTATCACCCAATTTGTAACCTTTTTCAATAATATCTACTATTTTTCCTTTCATTTCATCACCCGCAGGAACCTGAGTTACCGCTTCAGCCAAATCAGCATTGAATACATCTCCTTTAGCAATATCCACTAACATAAGACCTTTTGAAGACAATGTGTCACGCAGCTTACTTGAAATCAGAGAAAAACCTTTAAGATCCGTTTCCAGGTCTCTGGCTTCTATTTGTTCCAACGCACGATCAAAATCATCTAAGACCGGTAATAAAGAGGTGATAACACCTTCACTGGCAGTAGACATTAACTCTAATCTTTCTTTAGCAGTACGTCTTCGGAAATTTTCAAATTCAGCAAAAAGTCTCAAAAATTTATCCTTTTCTTTTTCTAATTCCGCTTCAAAACTATTTTCTTCAACAGCCTCAGTATTTTGCTCCTGTGCCTCTACCGGATTGATATCCATTTCTTTATCATTAACATCCTGGATGTTTTCATTATTTTCAGTTGCCATAATTTTCAGTACATAATTATAATTACACACGTTATAACAAATTCATTGCCATTTAATGCTGTTCTGTCAAGATGTCACTTAATTAACATAGATTAAGAAATTTAAATTTTAACAGTAATTAGAAATATGTACTGGTTTTTGTTATAAATTTGCATTAAATAAAAAATGTAATATAATTATGAAAAAAAATGTATTAGCTGTATTTGCTATTGCAGCATTATCTTTAACTGCTTGTAAAAAAGAAAGTTCTGTAGAAACTGGTGATGCAGTTGAAACAACAACTCCATCTACTGAAGCAGTAAAATACACTGCACAGGCAGCAGATTCTAAAATCGAATGGGAAGGTGGTAAAGTATCTGGTGGTAAACACATGGGAACAATCAACCTTAAAGAAGGTGAAGTGTTTGTAAAAGACGGAAAAGTAACAAATGGTAAATTTGTTATTGATATGAACTCTATCAATGTTACAGATTTAACTGACGCTGAAGAGAAAGCAGGATTAGAAGGTCACTTAAAAGGTGCTACTGATGAGAATGCAGACCACTTCTTCAATACTAAAAAATATCCAAACGGAACTTTTGAAATTACTAATGTAACAGAAGAAAACGGAAAACAAATGGTTGAAGGGAATCTAACATTGAAAGAAGTTAGTCATTCAATTAAATTTCCTGCAACAATCACTGTTACGGATAATGATGTAACTGTTGTATCAGACGCATTCAACATCGACAGAACAAAATGGGGTGTGAACTTTAACTCAGGATCTGTTGTAAAAGACCTTGCTGGTGATAAAGTAATCAAAGATGAAATCACGATCAAATTAAGCGTAAAAGCTACTAAATAATAATCAAGATTATTATTTATAAAAAAGCCGGAGTGTAACTCCGGCTTTTCTTTTTAAAACAGATATAAGATACAGATCAATAAAGTAGTATGAAGATCTGCTTTATAATTATTTTACTTCCCGTAACAAATATACATAACCCGTTAATTCTTCACTTACTGTAACTATACGATAGTAGTAAGTACCATCAGGTAATGATTTCCCGGCAGAATCCTGTCCTGTCCATTGATTGTTATATCCGTTAGCATGATGGTATACCTGTTTACCGTATCTGTTATAAATACTTACCTCCAAAGGATGGTAATTTGTCAGATCAAAAGCATCATTTAGTCCATCTCCGTTAGGAGAAATCCCTTTCTGTACAGAGCAATTGATCACCTCAACTCTTTGTTCTGTACTGGCAATACATCCCTCATTGTTTACAGAATTGATATAATATAAGTGTGTACCATATTTCAAAATACTTCCTGTACTTAAAACGGTTCCTTTTCCGTATTCTTCCGTACTATAAAATTGATTTTCCGGTAAAGCTGGTAAAATATATTGTGTACAGATTACAACATCGCCAAAAGAAACAGGCAGCACTACTTCTGATTCGATTAATTGAAAACTTGTAATTGTTTTACAGCCTGTAGTTTCATCAATAATCAACACATAAATAGTAACCGGCAATGCCATTGGATAAAACTCTTTTGGATTATCTATAGAATTACTTTGAGTTTGAGCCTGCTGTTCTGATATGTAATAAGAGATATGAATATCTGATTCTGTTTGTGCCCGAAGTTCAGATTCAATAATTGTCAGATCTGTTCGATCCACAAGTCCATCATACACACAGAGTTTAATACTTTCAGGTCCTTTTACAAAATCTGTTGTCTTACTAATGATCATAAAAGTAATTAGTTCGACACAGCCGGTTGTTTTATTTAACAAACTTACATATATATTTTGTGGCAATTGAGCAGGCGTATAATTGGTTATATCCGTAATAGGGTCAACCCATCAATCGCATCATTTTCCGATTCATAAAAATATAGTTCAGTCTGATCCACATCAATAAGGAGTTGTGATTCAATAAACTGTTTGTTTATGGTAATGTCTAAAGGTGTTACAGTTGTACCAAAAACACAAGTTTCGAGGGTTGGTATATCGGCACCGGAATATATACTCGGATACATTTCTATTGTTACTTCATCAGAAATAATACATGCAGAACCATAACGGGCATCTAATCTGTAAATCCCGGGTGTTGATACTGTTAATGAAGGCTGGTTGGCTCCTGAAATGAGCAGATCATTTTTATACCATTGGAAAGTATATATCTGAGGATTTAAATCGGTATTCAATACAGCGCTGTCTCCGTTGCATAAAGCAGTATTTGATTCGATAAGATAATCAGGCCCGAGATCCAAGACATCAGGTA
>NZ_JAUFQU010000071.1:0-23245 GCF_030409925.1 Paenimyroides ceti | reverse complement strand
GTTGTCATTTTCATATAGAAGAAAATAGCAATAGATGCCAGAATCGGAAATAAACTTACGTGGTTTCCATAAAAAGGAATATAGAAAGGAAGGTTCAGTACATTGTCATAAGACGATAAGTCATCTGCCCACAAGAATGATTTCTGACGTAAATCAAATGCTGAAGGGAAAAACTGAAACAAGGCGTAGAAAATAGGAATCTGTAATAAGCCCGGAATACAACCCGCCATGGGTTCACTCCAGCTTTGGAATACAATTTCATTGTTTCCTGCTGTTTCTTCATCGGATCGTTCTTGAATTTCTCATTGATTTCTGCTACTTCAGGACGAATCACTTTCATTTTTGCCTGAGAAACATACGATTTATATGTAAATAGGCGACATTACAAGGCGTACGAGTATGGTAAGAACAATAATAGCGATACCATGAGGGATGAATTTTACTAAAAACCCGAATACAGGAATGAAGAGAAATTTATTTATCCATCCGAAGATTCCCCACCCCAAAGGCATGGTTTGCTCCAGATTTCTTTTATAGCCTTTAAGGATATCATAATCTAAGGCCCGAAGTATAAATTCATATTATAGCTCAATTCGCCTCCTTTGAATTCTAAAGGCATTTTAGCATTGAAATCTTTTGTAAAAACCGTATCTAATTTTTCATCCGAAACCAGATTCTGAGATTTTAAGCTTGTTGTTTTAAAAGGAGTATCTGTCAATAATATGGAAGAGAAAAAATGTTGTTTAAAAGCAACATAGGATACCTCTGAAATGGTTTTTTCCTCAAATTTGCTTGTAGCACTCAGATAATCATCTTTTCCGGAATCATGCTCATATGCAATTTCTACATAACGGTTTTCGTAAGAGATACTTTTCTCATTTCTGTAGGCTTTTAACTGCCACTCCAGCTCTGCAGTTTTAGAAACCGTCAACGATATTTGATAAACCAACCGTTCTGATGCTGAAATCAAGCATATATTCTTTTGGCTTGATTACATATCGGTATTCCAGATAAGCCGTTTCTGAAGTTTTCAATTTCATGGAAACGATCTGATTTTCTCCTTCTTTTTGCCAAAGTAGGTTCAAATACAAATCATTGGTATTATATACACGGTTGTCTTTTGACTGAAACTGAAGGTTTAATTTAGAATTGTTGTCCTTGATGATTTTTACCAATTCATCTGAATGTTTTGAAATTCTCTTTACGTTATTGACTTCAATTTCTTTTATATAACCACCTTTATTCGAGAAAGTTATCGTGATTAAATCATTCGTAACTTTAACATCCTTACCTTTCACAGATGGCAATGTAGCACTGTAAGCAAAAGCCCCGAGAGCTGCTTTTAATTGCGGATTAACAGCAGTGTCATTCGCGTTTTTTACCAGATGATCAATATCTGATGTTTTGTTGGTAGCACAGTTTCGGTTTTTGCTTTTTTCTTCTGTTTCTTTTGATGTATCTGTACTTTTGCTACTGTACATCATCCAAAATAAAAGAGCAGCGATAACTCCCATTCCAATTAAACTACTTTTGTCTAATTTTTTTTCTCCCATTATGATTTTACTTAATTTTTAGAAATGAAAGGCTTTGTTTTTATTATGCCTTTATTTTTTTTTTCAACAGCTGCCTTAATCAGACTCACAAAAAGCGGGTGTGGATTGGCAACAGTACTTTTATATTCCGGATGGTATTGAACTGCTACGAAAAACGATGGTCTTTGAGTTCAATAATCTCTACTAATTTTGTTTCAGGATTGATACCCGATGCGATAAGTCCTGCTTTCTCTAAATCTTCCTGATAGTAAGAGTTGAATTCATAGCGGTGACGATGGCGTTTCATTAATCAAGGTACTTTTATATATATCGTATGCTCTGGTACCTTTTTTAAATTCACAATCCCATCCTCCTAAACGCATGGTTCCTCCTTTATCGGTAATTGTTTTCTGCTCTTCCATAAATGTAATGACCGGATGAGGTGTATTATCATTTATTTCTGTAGAATTAGCGTTTTCAAGTTTCAGAACATTTCGGGCATATTCGATTACTGCCATCTGCATTCCCAAACAAATTCCCATAAACGGAATTTTATTTTCTCTGGCGTAACGCACCGTTTCTATTTTACCTTCTATACCACGAGCACCAAACCCCGGAGCAACAAGGATAGCATCAAGATTTTGCAATTTCTCTTCTGCGTTCTTCATGGTAAGGTATTCTGAATGTATACTTACTACATTTACTTTCGTATAGTTTTCTGCACCAGCATGGATAAATGCTTCCAGTATCGATTTGTAAGAGTCCTGCAATTCTACATATTTACCTACTAATCCAATGTTTACCGTGTGCTTAGGGTTTTTTAAACGATGTAAAAAGTCGTTCCATTTTACTAAATCCGGTAATGATTTTTCAGGCAGATCCAGTTTTTTAAGAGCTACTTTATCTAAGCCTTCTTCTAACATATTATTAGGAACTTCATAAATAGTAGAAGCATCTATGGACTGGATTACAGCTTCAGGTTTTACATTACAGAAAGCCGCTAATTTCTGACGTATTTCAGTTGACAGCTCATGTTCTGTTCTACAGACTAATATATCGGCTTTTATTCCGCTTTCCATTAACGTTTTAACAGAGTGCTGGGTCGGTTTTGTTTTTAATTCTCCCGCTGCAGCCAGAAAAGGTACTAATGTCAAATGTATTACAATGGCATTATTGTCTCCTAAATCCCATAATAACTGTCGCACTGATTCTATATAAGGCAACGATTCTATATCACCAACTGTACCTCCTATTTCTGTAATCACAATATCATAATCGCCGGTATTACCCAACAATTGCATACGTTCTTTGATTTCATTGGTAATATGAGGTACCACCTGAACGGTTTTACCTAAAAACTCTCCTCTTCTTTCTTTTTCAATTACAGATAAATATACTCTTCCTGTAGTTACATTATTTGCCTGAGATGTAGGTACATTTAAAAAACGTTCGTAATGTCCAAGATCGAGATCCGTTTCCGCTCCGTCATTGGTAACAAAACATTCTCCATGTTCATAAGGATTAAGGTTCCCGGATCAACATTGATATAGGGATCAAATTTCTGAATTGTGGTACGATACCCTCTCGCCTGTAATAATTTTGCTAAAGAAGCTGCAATGATTCCTTTCCCTAAAGAAGAAGTAACACCGCCCGTAACAAAAATATATTTTGTTTGTTTCATTGATTGTATAGTGTGTTGTGTTGTTGCAATTATTTAAACTTGGCAAAAATACAATTATAATTTGTGTTTCTAAAGCAGAAAGTACAGATTTTAAAAGATTAGGGCTTATTTAAGGTTTTGGATATTTTTCTTTAATCGTACGGATCAAATATTCCAAGCCATTTAGCTTTAACTCATATATAAGTTGCAGCTGATTTCCTATTTTGCCTTTAGAAATCCCTTTTGATGATACCAGACGATGTAGTGCTCAGGTAAATCAATAAGAAAACGCCCTTCGTATTTTCCGAAAGGCATTTTGGTATGAGCCAGCTCAATGAGTTGCTTTTGTTGATCTTCCAAACTATTTCCAGTTAAAAGTAATATCTTTTTCGATATCCGGATGCAAACTTAAATAAACAGGACAACTAAGGGCTACCCGTTCCAGTATTGTTTGTTGTTTCTCATCCAGCTGTGTATTCATCTGAAAAACAATTTTAATTTTGCTTATTTTCCGAGGCTCTGACTGCATCTCTTTGATCACCTCTGCTGTTGATCCTTCTAAAGCAATCGCCATACCCGCTGCCTTGATTCCCATAATGGTAAACATACACGTAGCCAGTGAATTTGCTAACAGATCGGTTGGAGAGAAAGCTTCTCCTTTGCCATTGTTATCAACAGGTGCATCACTAATAATTTCCGAACCAGAGGCCAAATGAACAGATTGTGTTCTTAACTCTCCTAAATAGATAACTTTTGACAACATTATTTTGCTTCTTTTATCGTTAGATTTTTATCGTAATACATAATGTAAACTGCATTATTGTAAATTCCTCCGTTTTCGTTTACATAGGTAAATTTGTTTTCTACCTGCTCTGTCCCATAATCAAATATATTTGCATCTTCAGACTGAAACATACGCTTGATTACATCAAAAGTAACATCAAACCCTCTTGTCACAAACCGATTGGGTGTACTGCCATTTGCTTGCTCATAGCTGCAGCAAAACGATCTGATTTCGCATTGTCATTCTCTCTGGTGACTGACGGGAATAACATTTGCAAATCTGCCAATGTCTGAATATTTATTTCGGTAGAATCTAATACATCATGCTTTTCAAGTACTGCCAAACGAATACTATAAGTGTTTTTTAAACTGTTTAAGGCGTTGACCAAATCAATAGCTGTTTGTAAGGCTGTTGACTCCAGAATAACATAGTTTACCCCTGTTTTATCAAGCATGCCTCTATTTGGCTTTTTGTAACTGCACCGTTAGCTGCTGCATCCAATAACTTTACTTCTTTGAAATTGCTTTCAAAAAAGTTTCTCGAACTTGCCGCTTTTGGGTTTAAAACAGCAATTATGTTTCCATTTTGAGCCCGTAAATACTCCATCATTTCATTCCGAACGATATCGGTGTTTGGCATGGTATGTACCTGATTCGGATATGGTTTTCCCTTGTCTGTAGACAAAGGAGAAACGATAAGTGTAGGGGTGTCTTTAAACTCTTCAGAAATAGCATCTACATTGGCTTGAAAAAAGGGTCCGATGACCACATCTGTATTCGAAAAATCGAATTGCTGCTTTAACTGTGCCACATTCATTGAACGATTAGACTCTTTTGAATCAAATATTTTCACTTCCAACGGAAGATTCATTGCTCTTGCAGAATCAATTGCGATAAGTGCTCCGGAATAAAAGTCTAACGTCATATTTAAAAACACATCGTTATTAAGTATTTTATTGATTTCTGTTTTATTATCCGGATTGTTTTTATCTAAATTAAACGGCAAAAGCAATACAAGCTCTTTTATATCTTTATCATTTCTAAAGCCTGCTATTTTAATATTATCTGTTTTTCTGTAATTACCGGTTCGTCTTTTACAAGATCAAATTTTTTGATGGTGGGTTTTCCTACGATGAGTTCCATTCCTATTCGCAAACCATCTTTCAATTCAGGGTTCCACTGCAAAAGCTGTTCCTGAGAAATACCGTATTTTTTAGAAATATTATAAACCGTTTCTTTAGGTTCTACTATAATGGTTTTCGCATTGGCTGCTTTAGAAGTTTGCTTTTTATCATTTGTTTTAGAAGGTTCTGTCATCAGATTACCAGAAACCGGAATTTTTATTTTCTGGTTTTCTTTAATCCCGCCTGAAGCCAGTTCAGGATTTAACTCATAAATCTCTGAAACAGTTACTTGATTTTTTACTGCAATGCCATAGATAGTTTCTCCGGGTTTTACATCAATGAGACGAAAACTGTCAGTTGAAATATTTGTAGCAGCAGGAGTTTTTCTTAGGTGTTTCTGTCTTTTTTGAAAGATTTAACAACTGCCCTATTTGCAATCCATTTTCTCTTAATCCGGGATTTAGATTATAAAGCTGTTCAATGGCAATATTGTATTTTTTGGAAATACCATACAGGGTTTCTTTTGCCAGTACCTCGTGTTGCAACATGGTATTTCCGGAACTTGGTATTAATAAAACCTGATTTTCACTGATACCGTTAACGGCTTCAGGATTTAATAAAAAAATAGCATTACTGGTAGTCTGGTATTTTTTAGCAATCTGTGTCACGGTTTCTCCTTTGGCAACAATATGCTTTTCAGAATTCTCCTGTGCAAAAGATCCCCATGTAGTAAAAAAATGCCGATAAGGCTATTATTAGATTCTTTTTCATAATCATGATGTTTAAACAAATAAGTCGCTGTAATAAAACAACGACTTAAAAATATTTATTCCCACTCAATTGTTGCGGGTGGTTTTGAGCTTATATCATATACAACTCTATTGACACCTTTTACTCTATTGATTATTTTATTGGAAATTTCCATTAAAAAATCATAAGGAAGATGTACCCAGTCAGCAGTCATACCATCGGTTGATTGCACAGCACGTAAAGCTACTACTTTTTCGTATGTACGCTCATCTCCCATGACACCAACTGAATTTACAGGCAGCAATATTGCACCAGCCTGCCATACCTGATCATATAATCCGTGTTCTTTTAAGCCGTTGATGAAAATTGCACTGGTAATTTGAATTTGAATTTTCTTTTCGTTTGCTGGTAATTGAGACTTTTGGAGACTAATTATAGAATTAACAACACATTCTAACATAGGAAGAAGAACATCTTCCGCTGTCAAATCTACTGTTTCAACTAAATTTTTTACTGGTACCTCCATAGTGCAAATAAGATTTTTAATAGAGGTTAAATATAAGCAAACTAAATTTTATGATTATCTGTAAGGTCATAATTATTTTTATTAAATTTTGCGTCAAACTCATCCTCTCAAAGCCAAACCCTGCCACATTTTTAAAGGCTCTTATCTACTGCTATAATTTTGAGTTTCAAGTAAAATTCAAAACAAAATTATAGTATGAATACACAACAAAAAGACCTATCGTATTTCAGATTACGACTGCAAGAATTATTAAACACCAGCTTCCCCGAAAAAGCAAACGACCAAAAATTTATTGAGCAACGTTCCTCGTGGGCTACCAACGCTTACGAAGGTGCTTTTCAATCAGGAAATAGCATTGAAAAATGTAATGAAATAGCCAACTATATTCTGTTTGAGGGCTTGCACTTCTCCAAATTTGACACTGTGTTTCAAGTGGTATGCAATGAGTTTGATACCATAATGGCAGATGAGGAACTGCGATCGTTCGCCCTGAAAATGTTCCCGGTTTGTGAGCCTGTTTTCTCTGGCTACCAACTAACCGATGATTTCGCTTATAAGACAGAGTACGACCTGCTCTATACCGAAATAACCGGAACCATCGCAATATGGATAGCCGAAAATGGGCTTCAGTAAACGCCAACATCTCCAACAGAACATTGATGCCCTACGAATTGCTTTTAAACTTGAAAAGGAGAAACGACAAGCCACCGTAGGCGAAAGACTGCTAATGATGCAATACAGCGGATTTGGCGGTCTTAAATTCGTTCTGAACCCAATAGCGAATGAAATAGACATCAATCATTGGAGAAAAACGGAACACGAATTTTTCCCAATTACGCAGGAACTACACCGACTACTCAAAGAAAATTCCGAAGACGAAAAGCAATACCGCAGGTATGTAGATAGTATGAAAATTTCTGTGCTTACGGCTTTCTATACACCGCCACAGGTCATAGATGAGATTTCAGCAAGCTTAAATGAAAGCGGTCTGAAAATCGATAAATTTCTTGAACCATCAGCAGGGATTGGCTCATTCATACAGTCCTTTTCGGAAAATCAATTGGTAAATGTTACCGCTTATGAAAAGGATTTGCTCACAGGCAAGATTTTAAAACAGCTTTATCCGAAAAGTAATATCCGAATAAGTGGTTTTGAGGAAATCCCAGAAAAGGAACAAAACAGCTATGATGTGGTTGCGAGTAACATACCGTTCGGCGATACATCTGTATTTGACCTTTCTTATTCCAGAAGCAAAGACACAACTAAAGTACAGGCTGCTAGAAGCATACACAATTACTTTTTCCTGAAAGGTACTGATATGCTCCGTGAAGGCGGTTTGTTAGTTTACATTACTTCACAAGGAATTTTAAACAGCCCAAAGAACGAACCGATACGCAGAGCATTAATGCAGGATAACAATTTGGTTTCGTTGGTCAGATTGTCCAACAATTTGTTTACTGAATATGCAGGAACGGAAGTTGGCAGTGATTTGATTATCCTTCAAAAAAATACGGCAAAACAAAATTTGACAGTAGCGGAAGAACTCTTTTGTCAGAGCAAGCAAACAGAATACAATACGCCTGGCAATGCTTTTTTTCAGGACAGCACAAGAATTGTACATACAGACCGCAAATTAGATACCGACCCTTATGGAAAACCAGCATTAATTTATACGCACAAAGACGGCGTTGAGGGAATTGCTAAAGACCTCAAACAAATGCTTACGGATGATTTTGGAAAGCACCTGAATTTGAGTTTATATAAAGGCGAACGAAACGATGAGCCTGTAATACAAATTCCGATTGAACCAACGGTTACACCTCCGGTTATCGAACCTGTAACCATTCAACCGGAAATACAATCTTTATCTGTTCCTATAATCAATCGGGAAAGTCCCCAGGAACTAAAGCAACTAAGCATTTTCGACTTGTTTGAAAATGTGGACGAGCCTGTAATGGTTGCTGCTCCACCCAAAAAAACGACACAAGTTAAAAGGCAAAGCACCAACAAAAGAAGAGGTGCAATAGGTCGCCAACCTGACCTGTTCAGCAGTGCGATGCAGCAACCTTATACGCCTCCGATTACCAATAGAACTGCCAACGGAAGCACATCAACCAACGGTAAAAAACAAGAAGCCATCGGCGACCTGTTTTCGGGAATAAACGGGAATGGCCAAGCTGATAAGCCAGCCGTTCCCAATACCATTCCCGAACCTGCTCCTTATAGTGGCGAACTGCAATCGTACCACCGTAACGATTGTCTTGTTGTGGATAATGGTTGGGTCGGTCATCTGCAAGATGTAGATACATCAGACGGTACGGCAGTTTTCCACCCTTTGCAGTTACCGACCTTACAGAAAGCAAGAGCCGAAGCGTACATTGCTGTACGTGATGTTTACCAAGACCTTTATAATAAAGAGGCAAAGTTTCAGACCGAATACAAGGAAGAAAGGGAAACGCTTAACCGCCTTTACGATGCCTTTGTCAAAAGGCACGGAAACCTCAACAGTGCCGATAATATCAAGCTCATCAAAACGGATAGTTCCGGAAAGGAAATACCTTATCTGGAACGTGTGGTTGGTGGCGTGGTACACAAGGCCGATATATTCAGTCGCCCTGTAAGTTTTTCTACCTTAACCATAACAACGGACAATCCCGAAGAAGCATTAGCGGCCTCGCTCAATAAGTACGGAAACGTGGATTTGGATTATATGTCCGAAATCAGCGGTATGACTGATGACGCTTTGAAAGAAGCCTTACACGGTCGTATTTATTACAATCCTTTACAAAAGAAATACGAGATATCCGAACGCTGGATTGCAGGTAACGTTGTGGAAAAAGCCCAGGAAGTCAAAGCGTATCTCGAAAGTAATCCCGATGATGCACAGGCTAAAGCAAGCCTTACCGTTTTGGAAGAAGCCCGACCAAGACGAATTGAGTTTGAAGAATTGGATTTTAACCTCGGCGAGCGTTGGATACCCACTGGTATTTATGGCCGGTTTGCTTCACATCTTTTTGATACGGAGGTGAACATTCATTACTCGGAGAGTTCTGATGATTTTTCTGTAAGCTGTAAACAAAAGAATGTTCATATATGGGATAAATACGCCGTAAAAGCTGAAAGCCGGACGTTTGACGGGATTGCTCTGCTCAAACACGCCCTTGTCAATACTACGCCTGATATTACTAAAAAAGTGATGGTTGGCGATCAAGAAGTCAAGGTACGGGATATGGAAGCCATACAAATCGCGAATACCAAGATTGATGAAATCCGAACCGCTTTTACAGACTGGCTTCATGCCCAAAATGATGAATTTAAAACAAGGCTTACCGACAAATACAACGACACGTTTAACTGCTTTGTCCGTCCGAATTACGACGGAACTCACCAGAACTTTCCTGGGTTAGACCGCAAAGCACTCGGAATTGAAGATTTGTATTCCAGCCAAAAGGACACGGTTTGGATGATAAAGCTGAACAACGGTGCAATCTGCGACCACGAAGTAGGTGCAGGAAAGACGCTCGTAATGTGTACGGCAGCACAGGAAATGAAGCGTTTAGGGTTGGCTCATAAACCTATGATTATCGGGCTAAAAAGCAATGTCCACGAAATTGCCGAAGCTTACCGCACCGCTTATCCACACGCAAAAATATTGTTTCCGGGCAAAGAAGATTTTACACCCCAAAAACGCCAACGTATTTTTGGCGACATTAAAAACAACGATTGGGATTGTGTTATTCTCACACACGACCAATTTGGAATGATACCGCAATCTCCCGAAATTCAGAAGGAAATCTTAGAAATTGAATTGGACAGCGTAGAGCGTAACCTTGATGCCCTGCAATCGCAAGGCAAGGAAGTGACCAGAGGAATGCTTGCCGGTGTAATCAAGCGAAAAGAAAACCTCGAAGTCAAACTCAAAACCCTGCAACACGATATTGAAAATCGTAAAGATGATGTGGTAGATTTTAAGATGATGGGTATAGACCATTTATTTGTGGATGAAAGTCATCAATTCAAAAACCTGATGTTCAATACAAGGCATTCAAGAGTAGCAGGATTGGGTAATGTGGACGGAAGCCAAAAGGCAATCAACCTACTATTTGCTATTCGTACCATTCAGGAACGTATCAATGCGGATATGGGAGCAACCTTTCTTTCGGGAACGACCATCAGTAATTCGTTAACCGAACTGTACCTATTATTCAAATACCTCAGACC
The DNA here is from genome assembly GCF_030409925.1 of Paenimyroides ceti. Taxonomy (NCBI): domain Bacteria; kingdom Pseudomonadati; phylum Bacteroidota; class Flavobacteriia; order Flavobacteriales; family Flavobacteriaceae; genus Paenimyroides; species Paenimyroides ceti. Next base: position 12,649 of record NZ_JAUFQU010000071.1, on the reverse strand, counting down.
AAGAGCAATGGAAAAACAGGGCATTCATTCTTTTGATGCCTGGGCTGCTATTTACGCAAGGAAAACAACCGATTATGAATTTTCGGTTGCCAATAATATTGTTGCAAAAGAACGTTTCCGCTATTTTATCAAAGTGCCGGAGTTGGCGCAATTCTATTCAGAAATAACGGATTACCGAACGGCTAAGGATATAGGCATTGACCGCCCTAACAAGAATGAGGTATTATATAACATACCACCTACACCCGATCAGGAAGTGTTTATTCAAAAACTAATGGAATTTGCCAAATCGGGAAATGCTTCTTTATTAGGAAGAGCTCCTTTATCTCCATCTGAAGAAAAGGCAAAAATGCTCATCGCTACTGATTATGCCCGTAAGATGTCTTTGGATATGCGGATGGTAAGCGGTGCGTATGATGACCACCCCGACAATAAGGCTTCGCATTGTGCGGACAACATTGCTAAATATTACAACCAATATAATGCACAAAAAGGAACGCAGTTTGTTTTCTCCGATTTGGGAACCTACAAGCCAGGCGAATGGAATGTGTATTCCGAAATCAAACGCAAGCTTGTGGAAGACCACGGTATCCCTGCGAACGAAGTACGTTTTATTCAGGAAGCAAAAAATGACAAGCAACGCAAAGAGCTTATCAAAGGAATGAATGAAGGTAAAATCCGCATACTTTTCGGTTCTACAAGTATGTTGGGCACAGGAGTTAACGCACAAAAAAGAGCCGTTGCTGTTCACCATTTGGATACACCGTGGCGACCAAGTGACCTTGCCCAAAGGGACGGCAGAGCTGTTCGCAAAGGCAATGAAATTGCCAAGTTCTTCGCAGGTAATAAAGTAGATGTGATTATCTATGCCGTAGAAAAATCATTGGACAGCTATAAGTTTAACCTACTATACAATAAACAACTATTCATAGACCAATTGAAAAACAACAATCTCGGCAAACGAACCATTGACGAGGGCAGTATGGACGAAAAATCGGGAATGAATTTTTCGGAATATGTGGCTATCCTATCAGGAAATACCGACCTGTTGGATAAAGCTAAATTAGAAAAACAGATTGCGGGGTTAGAAAGCGAAAAACAGGCGTTCAACCGTTCAAAGTATAGTGCGAAGTACAAATTGGAAGACTATACGGCTGAACTTGATAAAGCCCAATCCCGTTTTGACCGTATGAGCCTTGATTGGAATAATCTGCAAGAGCGTATTCAAAAACGTTCGGACGGTACAATCGCAAATCCTGTGCAATTGGACGGCTTGCCACCCAATGCGGATATTAAACAAATTGGTGCAAAGCTCAACCAGCTTTCGGACAAAGCCCGCACCGGAGGTCAGTATGAAGAAATCGGTGCATTGTATGGATTTATGCTGTTGGTAAAAACCGAAATATCCGAAAAAGAGGGTATGGATATACGGGTAAACCGCTTTTTGGTTCAGGGCGAGGGCAATATCAAATATACCTATAATAACGGTATCATCGCTAAAGATGAAAAGCTGGCTACTGTGAACTTCCTTAGTGCTCTGGAGAAGTTGCCAGGCTATATAGAGCAGGAACAAAAGAAAATTGCAGAAATACAAAAGGATTTACCTGTTCTTCTGGAAGTGGTAAACGGTACGTGGTCTAAGGAAAACCGATTGAGTGAACTCAAAACGGAACTGTCTGCCGTTGAACGGAAAATACAGTTGTCTATAACGCCTGAACCCAAAGAGGAACCTGCGGAACAAACCGAAAAACAAAAAGAAACTCCAAATATTTTGGAGAGTATTGTACGGACGAAAGGTATTCACTTACCCCGTGGGGTATTATAATATGTAAAAGTATCCGCTACATTTCTTCCTGTTCATCCATTTTCCTAATCAAAGCATCCCGTAAGCTGTCAAGAAATTTTGTTCGGTTTATTTTTCGGGATTTAAGTTCCATAAATGTATGATAAAAGTCGCCCAAATCAACATTAAAAGCACGTTCAAATGTTTTGGCAATAACTTTAATATCTGCATTTCCATTGTCAAGCACAGCTCGCGAATGCAGTGCATAAATCAATTCTATGAGTGCTGTTTTGCTCCCTGTCCAATTTAAATTCGGTAGGTCTGTTGATTTCTCTCTATACGTAGTGTTGTGAAGCTGGTCTTCAAGATAGACTTGTATCAGGTCATTAGCTATAATCTTTGCTACTTTGTAATCGTGGGATGTGGAAAAGTTGCGGTCTGCCTCAAAATAATACGTGTCTAAACTTAACTTAATATCGTACTTGCCTCGTACAAAGAGCTTATCGTCAATGAAAGAATTATTGGTTCGGTAATATTTATAAAATTCAAGGTTGTTATCGAAATACCTTTTGAGTTTTTTCAACTCATCATTAAGGTATTTCTTAATAGGTTTTGCACCGTAAGGCTTTTTTGTTTCGATTTTATAAATGGCATTATAGTAAATTAGTTTTGAAACGATGGCAGGCTTCTGATGTTTGAAAAAATGGATTTCCTCATCAATATTCTTAAATCCCCTATTTAAAACATACTCCTTTACTTCGGACAAGCATTTAAGGATGATATCTATAACGGCTTCTATCCTTTGTATAGAGTAGTCTGTTTCTATCTCCAATTCATCTATTGTTGTTTCCAGTCTAAGCAGTGTTTTATTATAAAATTTATCCATACGGTTGGTCTGTTTAATTTGGCTTTCGAAAAAGCACTATCCGTAATAAATATCAAACATTGTACAAACGACTATTCCAAATGATAGTTGTTTGTACAATATTTGATGAACAAGGTATCTTACTTGATGATTTTAGATAAACAAAGTAATTTGACGAAGTTGTTTAAATATGATTTCTTCTATTACTCTAATCTAAACCTAATACCAACATAAATTTCCCGTCCCCGTGTCGGACCCCAAACAGAAGATGTGTCAAAGTATGGACTGAATGGGTCTTGCCAACTGATAATTGGTTGTAATTGTCGGAAGTCAAAAATATTCTCACAACCTGCATACATTTCAAACTTTTTAAAGTTGTAAGTAAACTGTGCATTTACAATTGTATATGGCTCTGAAAAGTCAGGTCGTTGAAATTCTATTGGGTTTGATTTTGTGTCGGGCAAACGCTGTCTGCCATACCAATGCACATTCATATCAAAGTGAAATTTGTTTGTCAATGGCTTGTAGCTAAAAGTCGTAATTACCTTGTGCTTTGGATTGAATGGCAAAAGTTGTTTTGTTTCTCCGATTTCCCGATAAACGTCTAAATAGTTATATCCTGTTTTAAACTCAAACCGCCTGTAAATTTTTAAATACAATTCTGCCTGAAAACCGTTGCTTACACTTGTCCCTGTAAAATTCTGAATAATAGCCTTTGTCGGGTCGCTGTCATAATCGGGGAAAATCTGATTTTGAAAATCGGTTCTGTAATAATCGGCACTGAAATAACCTGATAAATTATTGTCTTCCGTATCAAACTTTTGTGTAAGGTTAAACCCAAAGTTTACTGCTTTTTCGGGTTGTAATTGCTCGGCAAAAATGATGTCCCTTGAACTTACAAGCAATCCGATATTTTCGCTGAATAAATTTACTGTTCTCCAACCTGTTCCAATATTTGCACGAACAATAGTTTTTGGCGTTATGTCATATTTCAGCAATGTTCTTGGTGTAAACTGAAAACCAAATTGGTTATGGTGGTCGCCCCGAACTCCTGCAATCCAAGTGAGTTTGTCGTTAAAAAACCGCATTGTGTTTTCGGCAAAAAGTCCTGGGATGTTTTCTAATCGCTGATAATTGCCTGCATAAGTTCTTTGCAAAAATGTATCTGTAAATGCAATGTCTTCATTCAGGTTCAAATGACGATAACTAATACCTGTTTTCAAATCGTGTTTGGCATAGTTTAATTCATATTGAATGTTGCCGTAAAAATTGGTTTGCTGTGCGTTGTATTTTACGGTTCCGAAAAATGAATTTTGCTGTTGATGAAAAGCCGAAGCAAACAACACAACATTGTGTTTATCATTAAAACGATACCCTGTTTTAGTCCACATTTCAGGCTGATTGATATTTACCGATTGCCCATAAACATTGGTGCTTCCTTTGTCGCTTTCTGCATTGAAAGAAGTTTGTCCCCCAATTCGTTGTTCATTGAAAAAACGTAAACCAATTCTGCTGTTCCAACCCCAATCTTTTTCATTACCATACTTCCACTTATTAAAAATCATATATCTGGTAAGCAATGGTAAGTCTAAAAAATTATCGTTGTCCCTGTCAATTTTGTTGGCAGGTTGCACCGTATGAAACGCAGTTAAGTTGCTCCATTTACCTTGCTTAAAAGCATAGTTGGCGTTAAAATGCTTTTCCATAAAATTGTTCATATACAGATTGAGCAATAATTTATCTGTTTTGTCAGGTTCTTTTGTTTCTACATTGATTTGTCCGCTAATGCTTTCATACCCTTGAATAACGCTGTTTGCTCCTTTGGAAACATAAATATTATCAACCAATGTCCCCGGAATACTGCTTATACCATAGGTGTATGCTAAACCTTGTATCATCGGGAAACCGTCAATTAAAATTTGATTGTAAACTCCCGATAAGCCTAAAATGCGAAGTTCTTTTGAGTTTGTTATTACATTGGTTGTTTGCGGTTGTACGGTTGTTTGTGTTTCAAAGCAACCTGCCAAATCACAACAAGCAGCTTTTGCAAGTTCCGTTTGTGTAATCTGTTCGGTTTTAATCGGCTTAATGTCCGAAATAATTACTCCGTCACGTTGTCTTGAAATTATAATTTCATCAAGAGTATGGTTTTCCTCTAACGTAAACTCAACAAATGTTTGGTTACTGATTTCAATTGTATCGGACGAATGTCCTACATAACTTGCAATCAGTTTCTTATCGGAAATGTCTTTGATTGATATTTCAAATTGTCCTTTGTTACCTGTTAATGTGCTTGTGGTTGTGCCAAGCCAATAGACATTAGCACCTACTAACGGCTCTTTTTTGTTGTTGGTTACTTTTCCTAAAATGGTTTGTGCCGAAATACTAAAAGGAAACAGTAAACCAACAATGAAGATGTATTTTTTCATTGTCTGATTTTTTAATAAAGGGCAAAGCAAGTTTGCTTTGCCCTGCCTTGTTTACTGTTTTACTTTATATGGTCTTTCGTCAGGATTTTCGCAACTTCCTGTGCTTTCAACGGCTGTAAAAATTTCTTTTTCATTTACCAACGCAGGATTGTATTTTACTTCAAAGGTTGTGGTTGTTCCTTGTTTTCCTGATTTGCAACTGCTCACGCCATTTAGCTTTTCAACATTGGCTGAAATCATTTTTAAATCCATAGAACAGGATATGCCCTTAACTTTGACCGAAGTGGTTTTGATGCTATCAGTTGTACACTGACTTTTATCAGAGCCTTTACAACAAGATGTTTGTGCAAATGCAACGTGTGTTGTGGCAGTTAATAATAATGCCACAACGAATAATTTTATGAAATTCATTGTTCTGATTTTAAATTGTTTAACGATAAAAATTTATGCTCCGATTTCTCGGTGCAAAACTCAAAAGGGTTGTTAAACAATTTTAGGCGGTTGCCAAAAGTCAGAAGCGAATTGAGAAGAAAATACTGATTTATAGAAGAAATATCGTTTTGTTGATATTTTGTGCTTGGGTAGAATTTTATAAAAAGGAATAGAAGCGACTTGTAAAAGACAAGAATTACATACTTGAAAAGGATTACAGTTTTTCTCACTATTATCTTTCTTCTGATTGTGGTCGTTTGATTGAATTGGGGCACATTGCCCACCACAACAGCTTTGTTCGGTGTCTGTCTGCAATGAAATAGCTACTATTCCCGGCTTAATCACAAGGAATAAAATATATGTTGTTAATATGTATGCTAAAAATTTCATTACTCTGCGAAGATACACTTAATTCTTGATTTTTTTTTCAATTGTATTACAAAATTCGACAATACAACTTTTGACGAAAATCTTCTTCTGGAAATTTATTAAAATTTCCCATCTTGTTCTGCTTCTTTTTTTAAGTATTATTTACTTAGAAATTATTTCTTCTTTAACAGCAATCTTGGATAAACATAATATTAATACCAAAACTTCTACCAGCGGTGCGATTACCCCTCTTGCACCAAATGCTGTAAATCGGGGTCGCTTTTGATACGCTCCAATTCCGTTTCTATAATCTGTACAATGTCTTGTTTTATCTGACGGTAATTGCTGTCAATATCCTGCTTCATTTTATCTTCTCCGTGTTCATCAACAAAGGATAGGATTTCCGGTATCTTCTGATATACTTTAGTTTCTGCGGCAACCTTTTCATTGTCCACAACAATTTCAGCGTGGAAAATCTTTTGCTCGATGCGTTCATCAAAGTTGTCCGAAACTGAACCTACAAACATACCCTGCGTAAGCGTTGAAATTTTCGATGCAGGAATAAGGCTGTCTAACTGTGTGGATATAGAGGTAGATTTATCATTCCTGTTAATCGTCATACTTTGGCGTTTCTGTAATACTTTCCCGAAGCGTTCCGAAAGACTTTTTGCCGTTTCTCCTACAACCTGCCCACTGAAAATATTACCTACTGTATTTTGGATAACTTTGCTCTCTTTGTCGCCGTAATCCCTTGTTAATTGCGAAAAATCCTGAAATCCTAAACATACTGCCACTTTATTACTTCTGGCAGTTGCAATAAGGTTATCCAGTCCTCTAAAATAAATGGTTGGCAGCTCATCTATGATTACGGAACTCTTTAATTGCCCTTTTTTGTTGATGAGCTTCACAATTCTTGAATTGTATAAGCCCAAAGCTGCGGAGTAGATATTTTGACGGTCGGGATTGTTACCCACGCATAAAATTTTAGGCTCTTTCGGATTGTTGATGTCAAGTGTGAAATCATCCCCAGTCATTACCCAATAGAGTTGCGGGCTAATCATTCTTGATAACGGGATTTTTGCCGATGCAATCTGCCCCTGTAATTGGTCTTGCGCTCCGGATTGCCACGCATCCATAAAAGGTGACAAATAATTTTCCAAATCGGAATATGAGGTTAAAATAGTAAACACGTCTGAATACTTTTTGTTAAGCAATTCAATAGCGTGTGGAAAGGTACAATATTTACCATCCTCATAGATTTTCAGATACCAAATAATGGCAGCTAATAGGATAATTGGGCTTTCCACGAAAAAATCCCCTTGCTTCTGTATCCAGCTTCGATTGAGGTTCAGCATTATGGTATAAGCCGCTTCATAAGCATCAGATATATCCGTCATAAAATCGGGATTAAGTGGATTGCAACGGTGGCTCTTGCGTGGGTCGTCAAAGTTGATGACGTAAAATTTGGGTTGGACTTTGTACTTATCCCGATGCTTCAGTAAGTGATTGTAGGCAATGGTAGAAAGGTCATCAAATTTAAAATCATATATATACATACTAAAGCCTTTCTCAATTTGTTGCTTGATGTAGTTGTTTACGATTGCATAGCTCTTGCCGGAACCCGGTGTGCCTAACACAATCGAGGCTCGAAAAGGATTGACGATATTTATCCAGCCGTTGTTCCATTTTCCTTTGTAATAAAACTTTGTGGGAAGATTGACAGAATATTCGTTTTCCATCAACTTTGTTTCCTGTTGAAAACTCTCGTTCTCATTATTGAAAACATCATCCATCAAATTGGTACGTAGCAATCGGCTCATCCAAACTCCGGCTACCATAAAAGCGATATAGCCTAAACCTGTGGTAAGGATATAAAGGATTGTAGCGGTTAATAACGGTAGCTTTAGTAAAGGGAAATTCAGAAAAAACAGGATAGTACCAATCGCTAAAGCCACATAGATTTTAGACCAAGTTATCTTTTCATTTTTTACTCCTTTAGAACCCAAACAGCTTAATGCCAACAATACCAAAGCAAATAGCTTGGTATATATGGTATGCGAAAACAGCCCTGCCGTTCGCTGAAAATTGCCCAATACTTTGTTGATGATTTCTAAAGTCCAGCCACGTTCTATAAAGAAACCGTAGCAGAACCAATAAAGGTGCATCAGTACCAAAAGGATACTCACTGCCCTCATAAAAGCCATTATTTTGGCTAAACCTGTTAAATCGTCTTCTCCCTGCATTATTTTAATTTTTAATGTTCGGGCGTGAATTTAAAGGCTCTACATAGTGGCTATAAGAATGTGGCAGTCAATGGCGGTGCGTGGCTGTGTTTGGCTGAATACTATTGCTGACCTCTTTTGCGTTTACGTTTCTTCTTCATTTTGTTGGCAAAATCCTGTTCCTCGTAATCTTCGCCCTGTGCTTCGGGCAGTAAACCTCCCAATGCTTCAATCAAACCGTCTTCGTGTTTTTCAGTAGTATTCAGGAAGTCGAACAAATGATGTGGTTCTTCCGCAGGAAGATCTGCATCATTTGATGTGGATATTTTTGGTGGATGTACGGCAGGTTCTTTAATCTCCGATTTGATATTATTGTTCCAATAATCATTAAAGGTATTGGCAGAAAGTTCCTTTGCTAAGCGTGAACCGTTCCAAACCGTTTTAGAATTGTGGTCTATAAAAGTTATCCCGTAAATACGTCCTGTGTCATTTCTACGCACTACTACATTTATACCCTGTTCGGCTAACTGCTTTTTAAAAGCCTGCTCATTACTTGTTGATTTCAGGGCAATAGTAACGGCAGCTTTAATGGTTGGTTTTGTCGGGTGGTCTTTTAAAACCTCTTTGCATTTTGCAAAATGCAATTCCAAAGTCGGTAGCCCTGCGTTTTTTCCGAAAAGCGAAGCCTTGAATGGATGTCCGGCTCTTTCTCCTTTGTCATTTAACGGAATGTATAATAAACCCTGCCGTAGCTGCCCCTGCAATTCGCCCTCCACTTTTTCGGTAGTAACATTGAATAGGGAAAGCAAAGCGTTATATTCTCCCAAAGTTTGGTATTGATAATAATTCGGCAGGTGTCGGACTACTGAAGCTATCTGACTTTTCACATCGCCTGCCCGATAATCTATCGGACGGAAAACCTTGTCGTTCTGCTTGTGTTCCTTATCAGTTGCAGGTATCAACCCGTGTTTACTTTCGAGTTCACGGCACACATTCATAGACCGCATTTTCTCGAACTTGTCCGAAATCTTTTTGCCCTCTTCGTCCACGCAAACTGAAACGATATGGATATGGCTACGGTCAATATCGGTATGTTTGAATACCACAAATGGCTGTTCGCCGTAACCCATTTCCCTCATATACTGCTCTGCCATTTCCCTGTACCTGTCATCGTTTACCTTATCATTCGGGTCGGGATTGAGCGAAATATGCAACGTATGTTTTTCGGTATTGCGGTTGGCTATCAGATAAGGTGCAAAGGATTGGGTTAATTGTGCAACTGAATAATGCCCGTTAGCGGTTTCAATCATCTTGTTGGCAAACAAAATTTTTCCGTTTTCATTCTCCACTTTGAGCTGATTGTATGCTAATGCTCCGTATAAATTTCCGCTTCTGCCGATTTTCGCTATCATTTCTAAGACTGTTTTTTTAGATGTTTTGCTTCAAATTCTTCGGTTATCTGAATGATTTTTTGGCATAGCATCGCCATTTCAGCCGTCTGTTTTTCTAATTTATAAAGGAATGCTGCGGCTTTTTTCTCGGAAAAATTCTTGTATAAAAGCTTTACAATTTGGTTGTAATTGACACCCACAGAACGAAACTGACTGTGAAACGAGGTCAATCGCATATAAAAATCAACCGTTCCCTTGTCAATTTTAACCGATTTCATTTCCTTACTGAACAGCAGGGAAATGATAAACTTTGCTTTATTGGGCATTCCCGATGCTTCAAAAAGCGATAAAAGTTTGGCATTTTCTTCGTCTGTAAGACGGAAAACGTGGCGGTGGATACTTGGGTCGGTTTTTGCCTTCCGTCCGCCTTTATTTTGTTTTCTGTTATTATTCTCATTCATCACTAATCCATTTTAAATTCACACAAAACCTCGACTTCGGAGTGGTTTTTTAAGCTCCCGGCAGGGCAAGTTGTTTTGAGGCACTAACTCGGTTTCGAGTGCCTCAAAACACAACTTGCCGTGTTCCGTTGAACACAAAAATCCGCCCTGCGGGACGGATTAAATGTAACAGGGAAAAACGGCTCGATGCCGTTCCCGTTACCCTCCGATTTGTCAAAAGAATTTTGCATAAATCCATTAATAAAAATCATTGTACAAAGTAAAGCCCTGTTTACGAAAGCATTGTATTGTATAGCAGTGCCAAACACTGCCTTTGAACGCCAAACACTGCCACACCGCAATCAGCGGGCAAATCAATCGCTTTATTTGCCGTATAATTTTAGTGCAGGTAGTAAAAAATGTATCTAAACAGAGAAGAAAATCAAGTTTGCAAACAAGCGGTTTGGAATAAAAGCATAGGGTTTTAAAAGCATAAAACAATAAAAGTGTAAAAGCATAAAAGCGGTAAAGCAATTTACCTGTTGCAAGGTTTGCCACTTACCAAAGAATGTACCTGACAAGGCAAAAATGAAAGCAGATACCTGTGCAGGAAAGTACCCAAAAGGGAATGCAGGAATATAGGAATGAGGTAATAATCAGATAAACCAATATTCAATCCTGCAAAACAAATAAAGTGTGTAACAATAAATTTTTAAATAATGGAAACAACAAAGAAAACTTTAAAAATCAGCTTCTCCACCCAAAAAGGCGGTGTGGGAAAATCTACAATGACCACTTTGCTGGCAAGTGTGCTTCACTACCGTTTAGGTTTTAATGTGCTGGTGATGGACTGTGACTTTCCGCAGCACAGCCTGACCAATATGCGTGAACGGGATAAGAGAACCATAATGCAGAACGACTACCATAAAAAGGCGGCAATGAAGCAGTTTCAAGCCATCAACAAAAAAGCGTACCCGATTATTAAATGCAAAGCTGAAACAGCTTTGGAGAAAGCATCGGAATACAGAAGCCAGTCGGTGGTTGTACCGGATGTTATTTTCTTCGACCTGCCGGGAACAGCCAATACCAAAGGCGTACTGACTACCTTAAAAAAAATGGACTTCATCTTTTCGCCCATTACTGCCGACCGTTTGGTAGTGGAAAGTACATTGAGCTTTACCAAAGCCTTTCTCGGACTTCCAAAAACGGACGAGGGCAATCCCGAACAAGAGATGTGGCTGTTTTGGAACCAAGTGGACGGCAGGGAAAAAACAGGTTTGTATGATGCGTATCAAAGTGTCATCAAAGAACTCAACCTGCCTATAATGGAAACAAGAATAATGGATAGCAAGCGTTTCCGAAAGGAAACAGACGATACAGGTAGTTATGTATTCCGGTCAAGTTTGCTGCCTGCCGAACCACAGTTAATGAAAACAACTAAAATGGATTTGTTTGTCGAGGAATTTTTAAAAATCACTCATCTATAAAAATAGTAAAGTATGGCTTCAGATAACAAAAACAACGATTTTGAAAAGCCCAATGTTGATGAGGAATACCTTATGAACATCATAAGCGGCGATGAGCCTGTTGCTCCACCGAGCAATAACAAAAAGCAGGATGTACCAAAGGAAACAAAGCCCAGGGAAAAAGTCCGTAACAGTTCATCAAAGAAAGCGGACTATGAGGAAACGTTTTTGGTCAATCGGTTTCCATCGGGGCGTAACGGCAAGGTCGTTTACATACGTCCCGAATACCACGAAAGGTTAATCCGCATTGTGCAATTAACAAGAGAAGAAAAGACTACACTCTATTCTTATATCGACAACATCCTTGAACACCACTTTAGGGAGTTTGGGGATGATATTACTGATTATTTCAACGAACGTTTTAAACCCATTTTATAGTTATGGAAATAGTAATTGTGATATGCCTGCTGATTGTGATTGCCCTGCTTGTGCAGGACAAGATTGTAATCAAAAAAAGTTCAGAAAGAAAACCGATACAGGAAAAAAGCAACCCTAAACTGCCCGATATTATGGGGCAACCTAGACCTAAGAGAAGCCTTTCGGTGCCAAACAATGCCACCGAAAGCCAAGTTGAAAAACCAGAAATAAATCCTGATAATTTTGACATAGAATACGACGAAAATGAAAACGTCGGCATTCAAATTCCGCAGGAAGAGCTGGACGAAGTTTTCAGTAATATGCCTGATTTTGGGGAAGAGGAGGAAGAATGGAATAGGTACGAATTATCCGATGGCGATAACGGTTTCGCCCAAGGGGTTACCTTTGAAGAACTAAGCTCCGTGGGGATACTGCTTCAAAAAGAAAAACTGGAGCAATCTCAAAAGGAAACAGCGATAGCTATAGTTCAGAAAATACAGGGAACCGAATTATTCAGCCTTTTGGAAAATTCTATGGAAGGCACTTCTCGTAAAATAGCAGAGCTATTGGATAGTAGCCTTTCTTCTGAAACGGAAACCAGTTCTTCCACTTTGCGGAAAAATGATTTGGAAAATTTCGACATTGGGGAGTTTGTATAGACTTCCCTTTGTCTTTTAAAACAACGAAGTATGGAAAGAGAATTGCCCAGTATAAATATCGAGGGAACAGATTTCTTGATCGATATAAATAAGGTCGAGTTAAGGGAAAAAAACAATCCAGTCAATACCATTTCAATTTACGTAATGAGCGATGTAGAAGATGGCTACGCTTTTAA
>NZ_JAUFQU010000070.1:0-34476 GCF_030409925.1 Paenimyroides ceti | reverse complement strand
TTTTGGTGCCATCTACGGCGATTACTTTTTCCGCTACTAATCCTACATCTTTCAGAAATGAAACAAATAGTTTAAACAGATTTTGTAGCGCCGTCGCATTGATTTTACGAAGTCGGCTATGGAATGGTAATTGGGATGTAGTCCCTGCAACAACCATTGCAATTCTATATTTCGGATGGCTTCACGCTCAAGCTTTCTGCTGCTACGGATGCCATTGAGGCAAGCGTAAAGATAGAGTTTGAGAAATAAAGAATCACTAAAAGATGACCGACCTTCTTTCTTTTTATCCGAGGAAGTTAAAGAGCGAACACCTAGTTGCTGAAGATCTAATTTTTCTACAAAAGCATCTATAAATCGGACATCATTATCGGTAGCAATTGCAGCTTCTAAACTAGAGAATGTAAGTTGATGTCTGTCTAAACCATTGATTATAGGCATAAAACCGTGAATTATGAATACCTTATGAATTTATGAAATATTAACTATATTTGAAAGGAGTTTGTGTACTTTTTTCACAGACTGCCGTTACCTGCAATATTCCTCAAACTATGTGTACATATTTTGCTTTTAGCGATGAATGTGGATTATATAATCCTAAAAAACCAAATTTAAAAGTTCATCCTTATTACATTCGTTCAACAATATTAATCAAATCTTCAGAGTGGAAAATACTTAAAGAAAAGTTTTTTGCACTTAAGAAAGAATATGATTTGCCAATAAATAAAGAAATTAAATGGGCTTATTTGTGGAGTTTAAGAATTCATCAAAAAAATAAAACACCAATTAAAGACAATAAAGATTTTAAATTTCTAGAAAATTATGATTATCATAAATTAATTGAATTTGTAGAAAAAACTTTATGTTTATTGAACGATATAGAATATAAGAAAATCGTCCTAACTGTAACAAAAAACAAGAACAATTCACAGTATTCTGAACCCAAAATGCTTAAAATGCATTTACAAGAACATATGCAAAGAATTGAAATGGAAATTCAAGATTCAGAAGAAAATTTAGCTGTTTTATTTTTTGATCCCGTAAGTGAAAACACAGACAAATTATTAAGAGATGTATATTTCGAACTTATAAATGAAGGCGATTTTATAGAAAAATATAGTCATATTAAAGATAGCTTAAATATTGAACATTCACATCAAAGTGTTGGTATTCAAATAGCCGATTATATTTCAGGTACATTCTCAGCAATGCTAAGAGGAATCACATCAAATAATTATGAACTTGGACAAAAGATGTTTTTTGAATATGTGTATCCAAATTTAAGAAGATATAATGGTAAAATAATGGGCGCAGGAATACGTGAAGTTCAATCCGATTCTCAATTTAGAAATTATCTGAAAACAGAATTCGAAAAAATCAGTAAAAAATATTTATAAAATACTGCAGGTAATAACTAAGCTTTCGTCTTGCCCGGAGGGCACGAGATGAAAGCCCGTTGAACGGAACCGCAGAAAGCTTAATACTTAATATGGAGTTTTCTAAATGCAGTTGTTAAATATACAAGCAGTAATTTTACTATTACTGCTTTTTATTGAAGAGCATTTTGTTTTAGATTAATTTTGTATTACAACCAATTTTTTAAAATAAATTCTTCACATCATCAAATATTTTTTGAAAATGTAATTCCAAATCTTCTTTAGAAACCGTTCTTACAAGATTCAAATGAGGTTTATTTATATCTGCTTTTTTGAATTTTATTACTTGAGATTTCCCACCGCTAATAAATGCAAATTGTCCTACTTTAAATTGGGTAAATTCAAAAGCCCGGACTTTAGAAACTTCACGTTGAGAAATGGTTCTCGAATTTGTAGACCCAAATAAATCTGAAGCACCTTTTAAGTTTTTAGAAACTTGTTTTTCTTTTACCAATTCAAAATATTGTTCGTTGAATTTAGCCGTATCGGGATCATTAGATTTACCTAGGATTTGAGTTCCCAGGTTGGAAGTAATTTCACGGAAATCATCACGGCCGTACTGTACATATCCTTGCGAAATGTCTTGTATGGCGTAAACTGTACTTACACCAAAACTTCTCATGGTAGCAGGTATTTTTGCCATATTTAAAAGCTTAACCGTAGGTGCTTCGTCTAATAACACAAAACTTTGTTTCCTATTGCGTTGCATCATTTGTGAAGTTGTTGTTTGTAATATAGCTGCTAATAGTGGCGTTAATGCAGAAGCATTTTTGGGTTCATTAATAACCGACAGTACAATATTAATTTTTGGATCGTTAACATTCAAATCTATTTCGTTTCCTGATAAAATGTAAAAGGCTTCAAGATTTACTATCTTACGTAATAAAGAAGCTAGCGAAGCTAATACAGCGGCTGTTTGTCTAGTAGATTGAATACCCATTAAAAAAGCGGAAGCTTGACTCATAACTCGTGAGTCGGTTTTTAACCAATCTACCAAAGGTTTAAATGGCTGTGCATTTTCTTCCTCATCTGCATTCAGCAATTCTTCCAAGCTTAAAAAAAATGCGACTGCATGGGGCAAGGTACAATATTCAGGATGATAAGTTCGTAATTTTAAAATAATTGCTGCGAACAAACCTGCCCCGGCTGAATAAAAGAAATCTTCCTTTTCATCTTTTCCTTTTAGATTTAATAAAATTGATTTTGATATGTTTTCTATATCTATTTCGTTTTCTATATACTGTGGAGCAATTGGATTGATACGATAGGAATAATTAACATTATGCAATGAAATGGCTTTTAAACGATCCCCAAATAGTCCAAAAGCTATTTCAGATAATTCCCCATTTTTATAATCATAGATAACACCAGTAAATTGATGTTCTGCAAAATGTTTCATTAAATAATAAATAGGACTTTCCGTTTTTCCTGATCCCGCTCCAGCAACTATAAATACACCTGTATTTACATTGGGGATATAAATATTACTTTTATTGGCCGGAAAATAAACTTGTTTTGGATCGGCTTCCTTTGGCTTCGATTTAAAAAAGGATGTCAATAATCCAATTAAAAATGGTGGTAAAACCAAGAGAGAAATAAACAAATAATTCTTTTTAAAAAAATATAGATAAAGGCTAATGATACCTAAAGTTATTAGAAAACCTATTAGTTTGTATAAAAATCCTTTTCGGAAAAATAAAATAAATCCTATTATTGAAATGACAATCATTATCAATACAATCAATTTATTTTCGGTAGTTAAATTAGAGAAATATTCCATAGCAATAGTAATTTACATTCCGTAACCTTTTTCAATAGTTTTAGCAACAGTCTTGGCAACTTTAAGTGTTAATTGTACTGGGTTGGTTGGTATTTTTAAATGAGTAGGAATATTTATTCCTAATGTCTGTGACAATTGCATTTTAATAAGATTTGAAGGATTTGAAATAGTTATTCCGGCATAATTACTCAGTTCTTTTTTAACACTGTTTGCAATCCCCTGTTTAGTTAATTCACGAATTCCTTTTGTTCTTGCCTTTTTTTTATGTGCTTCATAAGATTTCGAATAATCTCTTCTGTAATTAAAATATTGATCAAAACTTTTTTCAGCGTTTTCAAAGAATACATCCCGATTAAAACCAATTGTTTTATTTACTTGATTATTCAATTTAGAATTTTGAGAACGGTATTGAGTCATTGGAGAAAGACTTATTTTATTTCTTGAATCATTGGTATTATCATGACGAGAAACAACAATATGCACATGATAGTTAAATCCACCTTTAGGAGATCCTTCTTTAATAACATCACCAGTAAAATAATCTTTTTGTAAAGATTCTTGAAGTTTTTTTATTTCGTTTTTATCAGACGAACTATTTATTTTATCTAATATTTTTTTATTTTCGATGACATTTTTATCTCGAAAATTATACGTGCGCCTCGTCTCAACTCTACCATAATACATCAGATCATTTTCAGATAATTTTTTTCCATTAATTTCTCGATTGAAATTATTTGCATACTCTTTCATCACTTCCCGGCTGTAATTCATAAGAAGATCACGCATCATCACATCACGAGCTGCAATTAAATCTTTTTCTGATAATTTAAGTTTTTCATTAATAATTTTTTCTTCTAAAAATTGATCAACTCTTTTTATAAGATGTTTCTGTTCTAAGTAAGAAGGAGAAATATTTATCATATAAAAATTAGATTCTTTAACACCTCTTTTACCTCTATTTTCATCAATATTTTGGATAACATCTTCTTTAGAAAGGTTAATATTTTCTTGATTAAAAAAACCAATAGACTCATTATTTTCCTCTTTAAAAAATGAATCTTCTTCAACAAAGCCACGCTCTTCCTTTTCTAAATATTCAAAAATATTCGCACAAGAAGAAGCGGAAGAATTATTCACGTTTGCTTTATGTGGGGTAAAATTGATGTACATTATTTATTGATTAATTGTTTTAGTTCATTTAATCTTTCAGGTGCTATAGTTGCTTCAACTTTTGAACCCATTAAACCAGATTTAGTTGTTAAAGAATTTAAAAGTTCGTTTACTAGTGGACGTAAATTATTCAATTCATTAAAATATAAATCTCTGCTTTTTTTAACCTGCGCTAATTCAATTTTATATTTTTCCAGATCCTGTTCCGCAGGAGAATTAACTTCCAAATCTTTCTTTACTTCAGTGATTACTTCGGCTTTAAAATTGACATCACTGTTATGATACATATCATAAACTTGATTACGAATTGGGATGACAGATTCCTTCTCAATATTTCGAATTATTCTGATTACATCTTCAATTCTTTTCAAACTTTTTTCGTTTGATTTTTCAATTATATTGTGCCAATCATTCGCATAATTTCTATTCAAATCAAATTTATTTTCTACGATAAATGAAGTCATTTTTTCAACAACTTCCGCAAAAGTTTTGATGTTATAATCTTCTTTTAAACGATCAAGTTTTAACTTTGTTGAAACATCAACACGAACCACATTAGACATATGTTACACTATTTAATACAGTTAATTTACTAAATTACAGTATTATAACAAAATCTTGTTACATTTTTGTTTACAAAATTATTTATAGTGTATGTTATTTTATTGATTATCAATACAATATGATTTACGGGGCAAAATTGCCCCGTATCCTCTCGCTAAACATACACTATATCTTTAATCATTCATTTTCGGATAAACAGACTTTCTTATAAAAATGGAATTTTCACTTTTTATATAAATAAAATTATTTGTAATTTTAGAATAATATTCAAACAACATTAAATTTTTAATTAGCTATGGAAGAAAAAAATGTAAAGAAATTATCTTTAAGATTGTACAAAATTCAAATGCAGTTAGAAGCATTAAATGACCAGAAACTTAATTCAATTATCAAAGAAATTGAATCCATTGACAAAGACCTTTTGAAAGAAAATAACTTAAAGTTTCCGACAAAGATGAAGCAAGAAATTTTGGAGTTTATGTAAAAAAAATGCTTTCCAATTGGAAAGCATTTTTATTTTAGTCTGAGTAAAAGTCCGAAAAAGAGAAAATTGTTTAATATTTTTTATTATTAATTTTTTTCTAAATTACAATCTCCCTCCCACTCCTTTAAACTTATCGATAAACGCACTTATCTTATGAAAAACGGTTTGCTTCTTTGTAAGATACTGAGGATTTAGAGGACTAATTTTTGGTAAAATTGTATTTAATTCAGTACCGTTTGAAGTTGCATATTCACGTTTTAATGAAGACTCAATATAACGTTTTGTTGCTTCTTCGTTTAAGTTTTCTTCTTCAATTAATTCTGTTGCTTCTTCCTTTTGTTTTACTTGTGCATATTTAAAGAACGCATCAATAACTGAAGCTTTATCTGGAATTGAATCTAAATCTGTTTCATTAATAAAATCAACCATTAAAGATTCTTTACCTCTATTACCAATACTTGCACGAATTACACGACTTACTTCTTCTACTAATTCAACTTTATCTTTTGTTTTTTTGTTGTGTTCGAAGATTAATTCTAAGATATAATCCAAATTAATTTCCTGCGATTTTAATAAATCAATTTCAAAAACTACGTCATCCCAATCTATTTCAGAATCTTCTGGTTGTTTTCCTTCCTTTTCCTTTCGTAACCAATCACGGATGTCATTATACGTTGATCTATAATCTTGAACTGTACGCTCAGGTAACAAAACGATGTCTTGCATTACTGCAATATCTTCATCAGAAACATGGTACATTTCTTTAAAGTCTTCTACTGCTTCTGAATCATTTATATCAATTGTTTGTAAAGCTTTTAAGCTTGTGAACTCATCATAATTTTGAAGTATATTCTCGACACGAAGATATTCACCAAACAACTTAGTAAACTCTTTTTTATCCTTTTCTTTTTCAATTTGATCAGGATTTGGAAATTTCTCGTTTAGTTCATTTACAACTTCTACAAAACCTCTTCTTGCTTCTCCTGTTGAATTATCTGTAAAACCTTCTAGATATTCCTTGTAACTTTTTTCTAATACAACATTCTTTGTATTGCTATTTCCAAATAAGGTAATTGCATCAACTGTTGCTTGCTCCAAATCACGGAAAGTAACAATATTCCCAAACGTTTTGGTTGCATCAAGGATACGATTCGTACGCGAAAAAGCTTGAATCAATCCGTGAAAACGTAAGTTTTTATCAACAAATAAAGTATTCATTGCCGGAGCATCAAATCCTGTTAGAAACATTCCAACTACAATCAAAAGATCGACTTCTTTATCTTTTACTCGATTAGATAAGTCACGGTAGTAATTTTGAAATGCATCACTATCAACACCATAACTTGTTTTAAACATTTTGTTGTAGTCCTTAATAGCTTTTGTAAGAAATTCTTTCGCCGTACTGTTTAATGCAGAAGGTTCAAAAGATTCATCTAAAATTTCTCCAATAGCTGTTTGTTCTTCATTAGCTGCAAATGAAAAAATGGTTGCTATTTTTAAAGGTCTATCACTGCCGATTTGCTGACGATTTAATTCTTCATAATAGCACTTTGCCGCATCTACACTACTAACGGCAAACATGGCGTTAAATCCTGAATTTCCCCCTTTAGTTCGATGCGTTTTTATGCGATAATTCTGTAAAATATATTTTGATATTTCGCTGATTCGACCAGGATGTAAAAATGCCTTTTTTGTATCTTCAGCATTCAATTTTTTTTCATCAACCTCCATTTCAACACCCTTGAATTGAGGTTTAACGTTGTGATAATCAACTTTAAACTTTAATACCTTTTCATCTCTGATGGCATCAGTAATTACATAAGAATGCAATTCTGTTCCGAAAACACTTGCTGTAGTTTCTGCACCCAATGCGTTTGTAGGAAAAATTGGTGTTCCTGTAAATCCAAACTGATAGAATTTTTTGAACTTTTTTTGTAAGTTTTTTTGCGCTTCTCCGAATTGAGAACGGTGCGCTTCATCGAAAATAAAAACTACTTGTTTATGATAAATATCTAAATCTGCATCCCCTTTCATTAAGTTGTTTAACTTCTGAATTGTGGTAACAATGATTTTATTATCACTTTTATCAATGTTTCGTTTTAAGCCAGCAGTACTATCTGATCCATTCACACTATCAGGAGAAAACTTTTGATATTCTTTCATGGTTTGAAAGTCTAAATCCTTTCGATCCACTACAAAAAACACTTTATCAATAAAATCTAATTGAGTGGCCAAACGTGCTGCTTTAAAACTAGTTAACGTTTTACCAGATCCTGTGGTGTGCCAAATGTATCCACCGCTTTCTAATGTAGACCATTTCTTTGTTTGATAAGCACTTTTTATCTTCCATAAAATACGTTCAGTTGCTGCAATCTGATAAGGTCGCATAACCAATAATGTATCTTTTACATCAAAAACAGTATAGGTTAGTAATACATTTAAAATGGTGTTTTTTTGAAAAAAAGTTGCAGTAAAATCCTTTAAATCCTTAATTAATGAATTGTCGGCTTTCGCCCAATTCATTGTGAAATCATAGCTATTTTTGTTGCGTGACACTGTATTGGCAAAATAACGAGTATCTGTACCATTAGAAATTACAAACAGTTGTAAATACTTAAATAACGAATTTGTAGAATTAAAACTCTCTTTAGAATAACGATGTACCTGGTTAAACGCCTCACGAATAGCAACACCACGCTTTTTAAGTTCTACTTGTACCATAGGTATTCCGTTGACTAAAATGGTAACGTCATAACGATTGGCATGTGTACCTGTTTGCTCTACTTGAGATATAACTTGAACCTTGTTACGAGTAACTGATTTTTTATCTACTAAATAAATATTTTGTATACGCCCATCATCAAACACAAAATCGTAAATGTGATTATCGTGTAATTTTCGGGATTTATCGATTAGACTATCGCTTGGTTTATCCAAATACTCTACTAGGAAACGATTCCATTCGTTGTCTGAGAACACGACATTATTCAGTGCCTGCAATTCGGTGCGAACATTCGCCAGCATAGCTTCATTTGATTTTAAATGCGTTGGATTCTCATAACCAAGATTTATTAAATCTTGTATAAATTCTTTTTCAAGAGCTGTTTCTGATTGATACGCCACTGGCGCTTCATTCAGCTCATAGAACTTAGTATATTTATCTAAAACAATATAATTGTTAGTTTCTGCAATGGTGTTGAAATTAGGCATCTTGTAACTGTTGTGTTTGTGGTTGTGCTTCTACTTCAAGAAGTTCATTATATTGTAATTTAAAGTTATGTTTTGTTAATAATGATTTAAAAACTTTTATAAACATATCTTTTTC
This sequence comes from Paenimyroides ceti, assembly GCF_030409925.1. Classification (NCBI taxonomy): domain Bacteria; kingdom Pseudomonadati; phylum Bacteroidota; class Flavobacteriia; order Flavobacteriales; family Flavobacteriaceae; genus Paenimyroides; species Paenimyroides ceti. The sequence continues at coordinate 25,720 of NZ_JAUFQU010000070.1, read as the reverse complement.
TATTTCTTGAATTACTCCCATTTCATCACCTGAATGTTTACTATGACTATATAAATTAATCAAGCGAACAGCTATGGGTACATCATTCGTATTAACATACATAGGTATTAAATCTTCCCAATGATTAAAGCCTAAATAAGTAGAGGTTTTTTCTAAAACGTTTCTAAGTAAGTTAAAGTGATACTTGTGTATATTTCTGGTAATAGCCGCTGCATTTAACTCATCTAACAAGAATATATGATAAGAAAAAGGAGAATCGTTTGAGTCATTTAAAAGATATGTCCCATCATTTAGTTTTTGTAGTCTATATCTACCAGTATTTTTCTCACGATTCAATTCATTATACAAAACATTATAAAATAATGGATTATGCGTAGAAACAATGAATTTTACATTTGTCAGCTTAGCTTTCTTAATTAAATTTGATAAATCAACTGCTAGGTCAATTAAATGATTATCATCTAATGAACTCACTGGATCATCGATAAAGATATATTCTAATTCATCGAATTTATCACTTGAACGATCTTCTCTTTCCTCATTTAAAAGATCAATTATGTGCGCAATTAAACTATAGAAAACACACCAAATAAAATTACTTTCCTCTCCCTTTGATATTTTTATGTTTGTATCGCTATTATCTCCACCGGCCAAATAATCAAAGGCAATTTCTGTAAAATCATCATTTATATTTGGGGTTATATATCTGTTAGTGTATTTCTGGAAATTAGTAATAATGTTGCCATGTTGATTCTCATCTTTTAAAAAAGATAATGCTAATTCTGTAAAATTGTTAGGATGTACTAATAATTTACGATTAGTATCTGCCTCCAAGTCATTAAACCAATAAAATAAATCTTCTGTGAATGCATTGTAATACATAAACTTTATTGGAGACTCTGGTGTTTTTTGATCCTTAGGATCTACTACCTCTTTAAATTCACGAGAAAGACGTGTTTTTCCCGTACCATTAAACGCATAAATTAATTGAGTTTTACGAAATTTCTTTCCTTCCTCTTTTGTTGCTCTTATTAATTTTTGTGCTATTTCGGTTAGTGTTTGACTCATAATAGTTAGTAGGCTATTAATTAATTTTTCAAAAAGTTTAGTAACGAGTTTCTATAATATTCGTACTGCTTGTTTCTGAGTTCTATTTCTTTTTCTAATTGCGCTACAATGTTTTTGGTGGCTTCATCGTATTGATCTAATAAACGAACAATGCGTTCTTGTTCTTCAATGGATGGAACAGGTATTAAAAAGTCATTTAATTGCTTTAAATTTAAATTAGGTTGTGCTGACCCTTTCGAGTTTGATTCTATATAACTTTTCATGAGACCCGATTTCAATAAATGAAAGATATACTTTATAACAATTGAATTATTTAATCTTATAATTGCTAATGCTTGATTAGTATTAGCGGGCAGTAATTCTCTCGGTACAATGGCACATTTCCCTATTGTTGCTCCCGCAATAGTAATTAAAATGTCGTTCTCCTGTAATATTGAGCGCTTTAATTCTTTTTGATGTGTATCTTCATCGATAAATGATAATTTTTTCCGAACTATTATAGAGCCATCAAAGGCCTCTGTTTTTATGAAAGATATTCCATTGTTTGTATATCTTTTAGGTGTTGTACCCTTTGTTATTAATTTTGATATACCCTCCAAAGTTTTCCATTCCACATCCTTACTTTCAAATCTAAACAACTGCTCACGGAAGAACTCAAATTGTTTTTTACGGGTTTGGCGTTCCGTTTCTAATTCATTTTTTAATTGGTTCGTTAAAGAAGTTAATTCATCTAAAATGCGAACAATTTCTTGTTGGATTTCAAGGGATTTTTCTGGATTATCAGGGCAAGGGATTGGGATTGGGATATTTAAAATCTTATCTTTTGAAATATTATATGGAACAGCAATTTTATTTGAAATCTCGTACAAAAAATTTTGTTTACTTATTAAAAAGTAGTACAAAAATCTTTTTAGTACTAATTCTTCGTTAATTGGAAATATAGTAAATGCTACATCGTTCGCCCAGAACTTTTCAGTTTGCCATTTTACAAATCCTGCGGTACCGTACTGAGCAATTGTTATTGAATTTTCTTCACGATTATATTCATTTACATATCCCATAAATCCTACCCCTCCAGAGACTACAGGATACTTGCCATTTTCGATTAAATCTTTTTTAGTAACACGAACACCTCTAATCATTGCTGCAACTTCATACAAAGGAATCCATTCTACATTTACTCCTTGTAACAACTCTTCTAATTTGCTCATCCTTCGATTTCTTTTACAAGGTTATCAATTGCGTTACGTAAATCTGTGATGTTTTTAGCCGTAGATTCTAATTCAGAATTTAATACGTTGATATCTATAACTTCGCGTGTATCTAAAGCTTCTACATACGTACTTACCGAAAGGTTATAATCGTTTTCTGCAATTTTTTCATTTTCAATGGTAATAGCAACGTGTTCTTTGAACTCTTTCGAATCAAACAAATCCATAATTTTATCAATATGGGTATCTTCTAACATATTGTTATTAGTTACCTTTTTGTAAAATTCCTCCCCACTGGCATCAATAAACTGCGTTTTGTACTCTGACTTGTGTTTAGATAAAACCAAAATATTTACGCCAATTGAAGTTCCAAAGAATAAATTCCCTGGTAAGCTGATAACTGTTTCAACGAAATTATTATCTACTAAATATTTTCTGATTTTTTGCTCTGCCCCACTACGGTAAAAAATACCAGGAAAACATACAATGGCTGCACGTCCTTTACTTGATAAATAATTCAACGCGTGTAATACAAAAGCAAAATCTGCTTTTGATTTAGGTGCTAAAACTCCAGCCGGTGCAAAACGATCGTCATTAATTAAAGTGGGATCATCAGATCCTACCCAATTAACTGAATACGGAGGATTAGAAACAATCGCATCGAATGGTTTATCGTCAATAAAATGTGGCTCCGTTAAAGTATCTCCTAATTGAATGTTGAATTTATCGTAATTAATGTTGTGCAAAAACATATTCATACGCGCCAAGTTATAAGTGGTATGATTGATTTCTTGACCAAAGAATCCTTCTTCAATAATGTGGTTATCGAAATGTTTTTTCGCCTGTAATAACAATGCACCAGATCCTGCCGCAGGATCATAAATTTTATTTACAGAAGTTTGCTTGTGCATTGCCAATTGCGCAATTAATTTGGAAACGTTTTGAGGAGTAAAAAACTCACCACCCGATTTTCCAGCATTAGCTGCATAGTTCGAGATTAGAAATTCATATGCATCTCCAAACAAATCAATTTGACTTTCTTCGAACTTTCCAAAGTTTAATTCTGAAACTCCATTTAAAATAGATACTAAACGCTTATTTTTTTCCTCAACCGTATTACCTAAGCGTGTACTTGTAGTATCGAAATCTGCAAATAAACCTTTGATGTCTTGTTCAGAATCATAACCATTTGCTGAGTTTTCTATATCTGTAAAAATTGCTTTTAGGTCTGTATTTAAATTATCGTTTTTACCTGCTTTCTCAACCACGTTAATAAACAATTGACTTGGATATATGAAGTATCCTTTTGTTCTAATAGCATCGTCTTTGATTTCCGGTGTAATAATGTCGTTTGCTAATTTTGGATAGTTTACACTTTCGTCACCACCCTCGATATAACTAGTAAAATTCTCACTTATGAAACGATAGAATAAAGTTCCTAACACAAAGTGTTTAAAGTCCCATCCGTCTACTGAGCCACGTACTTCGTTGGCGATTTTCCATATTTTTGCTTGTAGTTCTGCTCTTTGGGCTGTGGTTGTCATTATTTAGTTTTAGTATTTATTTGTTTTAAAGGTATAAAAAGAACATTTTGTTGTTGATTCAAATTATGGATTTATTGTAAATGCTTTCTTGAATTCAAATTATTATCTGACCATAATAGCCCAATAGGTATTTCTTTTATACTTTCTATATTTTCCGCTGTAATTGGGAAAGCATATTTATCTTGAAAAAATATAACTGTTAATGGAGAATAGTCTTCTAAATCATTAAGAACCATTAATTCTAAAATAATGGTATTTTGAGGAAAATTGTCATCGGCATTTTCACGTGGATCCATAACGTAAAATGAATCTCTATTGAAGATACTTTTAGCTTGTTCTTTAATTTCAGCCAAAATCTTATCATTTAATTCTTCACCGGGTGTACCTTCAATTAAAGTATAGTACGTTTTTTGTTGATAGATTTTAGAAATTTCAACTTCAATATTGTTGATTACAATTATGTTTTCCATAATAAAGTTATTTTTGTTAAAAATAGCAATTTAGCATGACATTATACGTCAATTACCCTTTTATGTAATTTTTATAGAAATCATTATATTACTCTACCATGATAGTGATAATCTACTTCGATGTCTAAAAAATAAAATTTTTTTATTTACAATAATACATTTGGTGGGATAATATAATTCATAGAAATATATATATATTTATATATTGCTTTTTTCTACTCTATAAAACGTTGTTTTACTTATTCCAGCTTGTTTACATGCCTTATCAATACTCATTTTTTTATTGTCGTAAAGATGCTTTGCATATTGGTATTTTTCAAGAGTTTCTTTAGAAATACCTTTAGGTCTACCTAAAGTTTCATTGCGTCTCCTTGCTCCTTCTAATCCATGTTTTGTTCTTTCGCTAATAAGATTACGTTCAAATTCTGCAACTGCACTAAAAATTTGAAGTAAAAATTTTCCATTTGCAGATTGGGTATCAAATTCTGGTTCTGTTATGGATTTAAAATGAATCTTCTTTTGATTGAAAGTTTCAATTAGATCCACCATATTTTTAAGTGACCGGAATATGCGATCATTCTTATAAACCAAAATTGTATCACCTGGTCGAGCAAATTCTAAAAGTTCTAATAAACCTTTTCGATCTTCTTTTACTCCACTCGCAATATCAGAAAATATCTTCTCACATTTACGTTGTTTTAGCAGTTCAATTTGATTTTCTAGATTCTGATCTTTTGTAGAAACTCTCGCATATCCTATAATCATAAAAAGTACTATAAAAGGTTATTTTACGAAACTAATAAAAATAACGATAAAAAGCACTAAAGGAAATAAAAAAAAGACTACTAAAAAGTAGTCCTAGAAAACGGTCGATTTTTGGTATAATTAAATTACAAAAGAGCATGTAAATAATCTGCTGTTTGATTTAATCCATTTTTTCTAAAGCTTTCTAATACTTGAAATTCATCCATTGCCGGGTTTTTGCGATTTAATACCAAATCTTTAAAAGCTTGAATGGCTATTTTTGGATTTAAATCTATAATATCCGTTAGAAAATCATCAGCGCAAACTGCCTTCAATCCAAAAGAGTCTAAATAATCATCCGGAAAATCCTTTAAATTATTCGTTACAATAATATTAGCATTTACTTTAATAGCAGCAGCTAATACATGTCTATCATCTTTATCAGGTAAATTTAAATTATCAATTAATCCTTCATAATTTAATACTAAAGCATCGGGAAATGCCAAATTTGCTACGTTAATCCGCTTCTCTGCTTGTGAAGATTCAACTCCCTTTCGAATCATTACAGATTTCCATTCATCAAAAATGATTTTACTCCATTTTGGGGTATATAAATCATAATGAGCAAACCAAAATAATAAATCTCTAATAACGATAGGAAATATTACATTGGTATCAAGAACAGCTTTGTACCTTACACTATGAATCATATAAACCTATTTCGTCATCAAAGTTCATAATATCAATGATATGCTTTTTCTGTTTTTGCTTCATTTCGTTTTTATATTTGATTACATCTTCAAATAGAATACGACGATGTCTTCCAACCATTGTAAAATCAATTTCACCTTGCTCTAAAAGTTTAACTAAATGTGGTCGTGAACAACCCAATATTTCAGCTGCTTTTTGAGTAGTTACTTCCGTTGCAATAGGGACAATAGATATTGGATTTCCTTCACTCATTGACTTTAAAATTTCACTTAAAAGTTTTAAAGCCTTAAAAGGTATTTTAATTCTGTCGTTTGTTTCTTCGATTTCTATTTCAGTATCATCTTGCTTCAATTGTGATAAAATCGAAGAAAGTGCTGAATAAGATTCAATAGCCACTCGTTGTTCTTTCTTAGTGGGTCTTTTTATATAGTCTAATGCTTCCATACTTTAAATTATTTAAACAAATTTAAACGAAATAAACGAAACAAACAAAATAAACGAAAATAAATAATTTTAAACTTCGCCTATTAGTAAATAAATAACTTGCAGAAATTGGTCTTATCAATTAAATTTTCGGGAATAATCTAATATCAAATTAGTAAGATTTTCTTTTATAAAAAAGTACGAGTCCTCTTCTAAAAATCCTAATGGGGCATAATCAATATAACGTTGACGATAATTGTTATACATTTCAAAACTATGTAAAAAGTCTAACTCTGTTTTGCGATCATTTAAATAAGAATTTAAATCAAAATAACTGTCCCGAGTTGGGGAATATGAAAAAGCTAATAATTCTCCAATACCTTCAACAAACCAATTTAATAAATCATTAATTATAAATTGTTCAGGGATTTCAAAAGTATATCCATCCGTATCATAAAAAAGATAAAAATCTGTTTGAAAACGATTATTAAAATCTTCTAAATTTTTCGCTACAATCTCAATGTTAGATATATGCTCAGGTTCTAATGAATTTCCTAAATCTAACGCTAAACAAACGACGTTTCTTGGCATCATAATAATTTAACTTTAGCACGTTTACTAATTTAATAATTTTGTAGGATGTATGCTTTAGTCGATTGTAATAATTTTTACGCAAGCTGTGAAAGGGTGTTTAAACCTCAATTACGGCATAAGCCAATTGTTGTGTTAAGCAACAACGATGGCTGTGTTGTGGCGCGTTCTAACGAAGCAAAAGCACTCGGTATTCCAATGGGAGCACCCGCTTTTGAATACAGAAAGTTATTTCAGGATAATAGTGTAAATGTATTTTCATCAAACTACGCTCTGTATGGCGATATGAGTAACCGTGTAACTCGAATCCTTAGAAAATATACACCTGATTTAGAAGTTTATTCGATAGATGAAAGCTTTTTACAATTCAAGGGATTTGAAAATTATGATTTAGTATCGTATGCAAAAGCGATACGGAAAGAAGTGCTTAAAAACACTTTAATTCCAACGTGTATTGGAATTGCGCCCACAAAAGCATTAACTAAAGTGGCCAATAGGATAGCTAAAAAATATCCGCAATTAGAAGGTGTATATGCTATAGATTCCGAAGAAAAACGGATTAAAGCTTTGCGATGGTTAGCTATTGAAGATGTATGGGGTATTGGTAGACAATTTGCTAAAAAATTAAAGGCAAAAGGAGTAAATAAAGCATTAGATTTTACAAATCTTCCTGATGAATATGTCCGAAAGGAACTTACTGTAGTTGGTTTACGACTAAAAAAGGAATTAGAAGGCATATCTGCTATGGAACTTGAAGATGTAAAAACAAAAAAGAATATTGCTACGACAAGATCTTTTGATAAAACGTATGAAGATAAAACCTATCTACAAGAGCGCATTGCTACTTTTGCAACCACCTGTGCTGAAAAATTACGCAACCAACATTCTACTTGTAGAATAGTTACTGTTTTTATTTTTACCAATAGATTTCAAACAGATAAACCACAATATTACCAATCAATCAATGTAACTATCCCCTTCCCTACTAATTCATCTATTGAGATTATTAAATATGCAAAAATTGGATTAGATGCTATTTATAAAAAAGGGTATGCCTATAAAAAAGCGGGTGTTATAGTTGGTGGAATAACACCCGAAAGTGAAAAACAATTCAATTTATTCGAAGACGAGCACCCAAAGCATCGAAAACTGATGAATGTTATGGATCAAATGAATTTTAAATATGGAGTTAAAAAATTAAAAATTGGTTCTCAAGCATTAGATAAAACATGGAAAATGAGACAAGATTTATTAAGTCCTAACTATACAACAAATTGGAATGATATACTTACCATACAATGATAACATTTAAAAAAGCACCTTATTTTGGAACTGAATTAGAAAACCTAACCATCCATGCAGAAGGAGAAAAAAAGTATGTACAAGTATGTGGTGGAGTTTGTGCTGGATTCCCATCTCCTGCAGAAGATTTTTTAAGTGATCGCATCAGTTTAGACGAACGTTATCTGTCTAAAGTAGAAAGTACATTTGTAAATCGTGTGAAAGGATTATCAATGTATCCAGAGTATTTAGAAAACGATATTATCATCATACGTTCCGACTATTACCCTACGGATGGAGATGATATAGTTGTGTCTATTAATAGTTCAGAATATACATTAAAACGATACGATAAAGCGAATAATCGCTTAGTGGCTTTGAATAGTGATTATGCAAAAAGTGTAACTATTGATGAAAGCGACGAAGTCGTGATACTTGGAGTAGTTGATGCTGTGATCAGAGATAAAAGAAAAAGAAAATAAATTTTATTCATTTGAACCAAAAAAGAAATCTAAAGCACCTTGTTTTTCTTCTGGACTAAAAATCTCATCATTCACGTTATATTTTAGAACACAATTTATAATAAATTTCCTATCTTTCAATATTTCGCCTTTCATACTTTTATAATCTGATTGGTTTAAAATACCATTAAGATTAGTATTTGTTTTTAAATAAGTTATAAGTTTTGGAGATTGCAAAAACTCAATCATATCACTGCTGATATCCGTCCAATTATTTTTTAATTCTAGATCTAAATCAGTAATACTATTTAAATAGTTATAAATCTTATTTGCAGCTATTAATTGTTCCCCAGTTATCTCCATGAAGTGACTTTTTATATTTATATACCCGTAGTGCATTATAAAAAAAGTTGCTCAAAACACTAACAATTAGTATATTGTATTGACTTACAACCAGATACAGTTATGAGTAACTTAGAAGCAAGTTACAAATTAATTTTAATCGAATTACGTAAAATAGCAGAATTTGAAAATATGTATTTCAAGCCAATAAAGCCAAAGCTATCTGATATAGAATTGATTAGCTTAATGATTTTGGCGGAATTCAAATCGATTGATTCTGAACATCAACTTTTTAGAGACATAAAAGGTTTTGAAATTGCATCCAGAATTGAGCGAAGCGTTTATAACAGAAGAAAAAGAAAACTATATCCATTTATGGAAGAAATCAGAATGAAAATGGTTGAAAAATTTAATGAGTTTGAAACCTTTTTTGTAGTAGATAGTATGCCGTTGGAGGTTTGTAAAATTTCACGCTCATCACGTAGTAAAATTTGTAAAGAAACAGATTACGCTATTCCAAATAAAGGATTTTGAGCCTCTCAAAACTTACATTTTACGGGTATAAATTACATGCTGTTTGTTCAATTAATGGTGTTTTTCAGAGCTTTGATTTATCTCCTGCTTCGGTTCATGATATTCATTATTTACAAGATATTAAATTGCAACTATCCGATTGTGTGATACTTGCCGATAAGGGCTATCTTTCTAGCACTATACAGCTAGACTTATTTAATGAGGTAAATATACAATTGGAAACGCCAAAAAGAAAAAATCAGAAAGACTACAAACCACAATTTTATCAATTTAAAAAGTTTAGAAAACGTATAGAAACCTTGTTCTCACAATTGTGTGATCAGTTTATGATTAGACGTAATTATGCTAAATCTTTTAAAGGTTTTAAAACAAGGATTCTTTCCAAAATAACCACCTTAACCACTATACAATATTTAAACAGGTTCGTGTTTGGTAGAAACATCAATAATCTGAAAATTAATTTAACTTAATAATGCACTACGGGTTAAAGTAATAAAGTTATAATTTGGATACTACCTGTAAACCTTTAGGAACTAAATAATAGACCTGAGTGTATGAAAACATTTTTAGTAACAAAATTTACAGAATGCTCTAATATTAATAAATGAATCAGACATAAAATCAATCCCTTTCTGAGTATTCAGGAGTTTTAAATGAACTTTCTCGAATAAATTTTGTTTTATATTTTAGTGGAGAAAAAAACTAAACTCTAAAAACAAAATTATTTCTAGAGTTTAAGTATGTTTAATCTTAAGACGAACTAAAGAATGTCTTATTATAAGTAATCCATTACTTCTAAAATATTCTTATAAACCAAATCTAATTCTTCAGATGTAATACAATAAGGTGGAACGAGATACATTACGTTTCCTAACGGACGCATAATAATTCCCCTTTTCAGAAATTCATTATATGAAATTTTACCTATTTCATTAAAATAAGAAGTTTGTTTATCATTTTTAATTTCCCAAGCTAAAATAGTTCCGATCAATCTTACATTTTCAACTTTTGGATGTTGTTGTAATGTTTTGGAAAAATTTAAATGCTTCTCGTATATTAATTTAATATGAGTCAAAGTATCTTCTTTCAATAATAACTCCATACTTGCCAAAGCCGCGGTACAAGCTAACGGATTTGCAGTAAAAGAATGTCCATGAAATAAGGTTTTGTATTTATCATCCGACAAAAAAGCTTCGAAAATTTCATTGGAGGAAGTAGTAATTCCCATAGGCATTGTTCCTCCAGTTAATCCTTTTGAAAAACACATAATATCTGGTTTCTCAGAAAGGTAATTGGCAGCAAATAGTTTTCCTGTTCTCCCAAATCCGGTAAAGACTTCATCTTGAATCATTAAAACTTTCTGTTCTCTGCAAATTTTCATTAATACTGATAAGTCTTCCGCTTTGTGCATCAACATTCCTGCAGCTCCCTGAATCAGAGGTTCATAAATAAAGCAAGCTATTTCTTGCGAATGATTTTGAATAATTGCTTTTAAATCATTCAAATTTTCTGAAGTCGGTGTATCCATGAAAATAACTTCGAAAAGCATTTCTCCAAACGGTTTCGTCCAAACACTTCTTCCGCTTACCGACATTGCACCAAAGGTATCGCCATGATAAGCGTCTTTAAAAGCGAGAATTTTCGTCTTTTTCTTCCCTTGATTATACCAATATTGAATACACATTTTCAAAGCTACTTCAACAGCAGTCGAACCATTATCCGAATAGAAAACTTTTTGTTGATTATCAGGTAATAAACTTAATAAATTCTCCGAAAGCTGGACAGCGGGTTCATGTGTAAATCCGGCAAAAATGACCTGCTCCAACGTATTCAACTGCTCCGAAACCTTTTGTGCTATGTACGGATGTGCATGGCCGTGAATCGTTACCCACCATGAAGAAACCGCATCAATATATCGATTCCCTTGATTATCAAAAAGATAGACTCCTTTTCCTTTTACAATAGGAATTGTATCTTCGGCAATCTTCATTTGCGTATAAGGATGCCAATTGACGTCTTTGTCGCGTTGTTGTAAACTCATTGTAGAAATTAGATTTTAGAAATTATAAAAACAAACTCTTAACTTATAATTCACAGCTTATAACTTTTTCCGATGCTCTTTTCATTGGTTTTAATCCCAATGTCTGCAACATTTGCATATCCTCCGAAACTCCTGGATTTGGGGTCACCAAAAGGGTTTCTCTTTCTCCTGTAAAGATAGAATTGGCTCCTGCCATAAAACACCACCCTTGCTCAAATTCGGTCATTTCAATTCTTCCTGCGCTGAGTCGAACCATCGATGACGGCATAATTATTCTCGCTGTAGCAATCATTCTAACCATTTCCCAAGTATTCGTTTTTTCATTATCCTGAAGCGGTGTTCCTTCGACTCTAGATAATGCATTAATCGGAACAGATTCTGGATGTTTTGGCATTGTCGATAACGTTAAAAGCATCGAAATCCTGTCTCCGTGTGTTTCTCCAAGGCCTATAATTCCCCCTGAGCAAACGGTAATTCCTGCTTTTCTGACATTGTTAATAGTATTAATTCTGTTATCGAAAGTTCTTGTTGAAATAATTTCTTCATAATATTGTTCCGAAGTATCCAAATTGTGATTGTAAGCATACAATCCTGCTTCCTGAAGACGAATTGCCTGTTCCTCGGTAAGCATTCCTAACGTACAGCAAACTTCCATTCCAAGTTCGTTTACACCCTTTACCATGTCAATAACTCTATCGAAATCACGATTGTTACGAACTTCTCGCCACGCTGCTGCCATACAAAAACGTGAGGATCCACTGTCTTTTGCTTTTTGAGCATGTGCAATCACCTGTTCCGTCGGCAGCAAAGCCTGAACTTTTATATCCGTGTGATAACGTGCCGCTTGTCCACAATAAGAGCAATCTTCGGGGCAACCACCTGTCTTAATAGATAACAATGTCGACATTTGAACTTCTTCAGGATTGTGCCATTCGCGGTGAACGCTTGCTGCTTTGTAGATTAATTCTAGTAAAGGCTGATTATAAATTTCTTCGATTTCCTCTTTGGTCCAATCATTCCTCAATTTTGTTTTATCTCTCATATCTTTTCTAATTGTTTTGTAATACTTTCTATATTTTCTTTTGTTATGTTTTCGATTTCCGGAATTCTTATAATTTTTGTTTCTGATGAAATATTTTTACAAATAATCCTTTCAGTATCTGATGGGAAGTCTCCGTTGAGAATTAAATATTGCAATGTAATTTTTCTTTGATTTAAAAGCATTATCGACAATAAAGTATGATTGATACAACCTAAATAATTTTTGACAACCAATGCCGTTGGGAGATTTAATTCTTCAATTAAATCAATAATAAATTCACTGTCATTGATTGGAACCATGAGTCCCCCAGCACCTTCTACAATAAGATTATTTTTTGTTTCAGGAAGTTTTATTTTATTTAAATCAATAGTAATTCCTTCTTCTTTTGCAGATTGATGCGGTGATGCTGCCAACTGAAAACAGTAGGTTTCTGCATGGCAAACTGTATCTTTTCCAACCCATTTTTTGACTTTCATGGTGTCTGAAAAACCGAGATCTCCAGATTGAACGGGTTTCCAATACTCTGCATTAAAATATTTTGTCAAAATTGCCGAACAAACCGTTTTACCTATTTCTGTTCCGATTCCAGTAATAAATAATTTCATTTTTAAATGTTTTGCTTAATAATATTTGTAAGCGTTATAATATCCTCTTCTTTATTAAAACTATGCAAGCAGATCCTCAATCTTTCTGTTCCTTCTTTTACCGTGGGACTGAAAACAGCATATGTCAAAAATCCACTATCAAATAGAGTTTCTTTCAAAGCTATTAATTGACGATTATTGGTAATTAAAATTGCCTGAACTGGACTATTTTCTGAAGAAATACTTTGAAGGTTATGCTTTCGAAAAATTTTAATATTTTTCTTTAATTCAACGCATAAATGTTGATTTGCTTCTAGAAAATTATATCCTTCTTTTATACTCATCCATAGAAAATCATGTGCTGAAGTTGTATAGATAAAAGAGGCTGCGAAATTAATGAGGTAAGATTTAATTACTTCATTTGTTAAAATAGATGCACCATGCGTTCCCAAAGCTTTTCCGTAAGTAATTACCGTAGCTAAAACACTATTTTGCAAATGCAATTGAGCAACCAAACCATACCCAAAAACACCAAAAGCATGCGCTTCATCGATAATCAGATGTGCTTTATATTTTTTCGTTATTTCGACAATATCCTTAACAGGAGCAATATCCCCATCCATCGAATAAAGACTTTCAATCGCCACATAACAAATCCCATTTTGTCCTTTTAAAATTAGCTCTAAATGTTCAACATCATTGTGCTTAAATTTTAATTTCTTAGCATATGACATTTTACAAGCATCATGCACAGACCGATGAATTTTTTCATCCACAATAATCGTATCATGTCGATTTGGAAGTGTTGAAAACAGAGCTAAGTTCGCATTATATCCAGAAGGGAAAAGTAAAGCTGATTCAAATTTATGTTCTTTGGCAATGAAATCTTCGACTTCGGTAACAACAGAACTATTTCCACTTATTAATCTAGAGCCTGTGCTCCCTTTTAATAATTCGGGATTTTCTAAGATTTTTTTTAATAATAAATCCTGAAATTCTTTGTTTGTAGCCAATCCTAAATAATCATTGGAATAAAAGTCGATTCCTTTCTCTTTTGGTTTTAAAATTCTTAAGATTCCGTTTTCTTTTCTTTCTTCTAAAGCTTCCTTAAAATAGAGGAAATTATTGTGCATGATTCCATTTTGAAACCTCCTTTGAAATTGCATTAACCCACTGCTCATATAAATCTTTTTCAATGGTTAAAATAACTTCTGCATGAACCTTCCAGTCTTCCGAAAATTCCTCCAATTGATTAATCATTTCTTCCAAATGTCCCTCTTCTTCTAGAATAATTGATTTCACTATAATTTTGGAAGAAACCTTAGTTAAAATATCCTGATAAATAGGGTACAATTCATCAGCACGAACTTCAATAGCATAGGTCACAAATAAATAAGCCGCATATTTCAAATCTTCTTTATTCAAATTGAAATTCTGCTGAAGATATTTACAAGCTTTAATATCTAAAGAGTGTAAGTATTGCCTCGTTGCAATGGAAGCCAAAAGTTCATTATTTTTATACGTTTTGCAGACTTCAGGACTGATTTTTAAAATTTGTTTTTTCAGATAATAAGCGTGACGATGCTCTTCTGCTGCGTGTTTAAGTTGAATTAAACTAACTTTCGTCGGATGCTCGCAAGCAGATATTTTTCTTGCTCCTGCATTTTCCATGAAAGACAGCGTATTCAGCCATTTAGCATGCATTTCATTTTGCTGAACTATTTTTTGTAAAAGGTTGTAAAAATTCATTGTTTTTATTTGTGCGACAAAATTATTATCTTTCCGGACACTATAAGGTACCATTTTAAATATCATGAGTAGTCCGGTTAATATTCCTTTTCAAAGTTTCATATCTATAGATCGAGATTCTTCTACATCTATTTACTTACAAATTACTTTTCAGTTTATCAATGCTATCCAAAGAGGTTATCTACCTACTGGTCTGAAGTTACCTGGTAGTCGGACGCTTAGTGAACTTTTAGGTGTTCACAGAAAAACCATTATAGCAGTTTATGAAGAATTGGATGCGCAAGGTTGGGTTCAAATCCATTCCAATAGAGGGACATTTATTCTAGATAAAGAACCAGAAAAGATAAAAATTAAGAGCTCAGAATCTCTACAGCTTTATTCCTATCCAAGACAAACGGGATTTAGTTTCAATAAGACTAATATTCTTGATAATCCTTACGAATATGGTGATTTTTTGTATCGATGGAATGATGGTACTCCAGATTACAGAGTCACACAAATTGAGACCTTTACTAAATTTTATTCGGCTAGCTTAAAAAGAAAACAAAATCAAAAAAAATGGGCTTATTCTAAAGAAGAAGGAAGTATCTATTTTAGAAAGCAACTGTCTAATTATCTGAATTTGACTAGAGGATTACATATTTCAGATAAAAATATTCTTATAACAAGAGGAGTTGATGCAAGTATTTATATTATATCTCAAATTTTATTAGAAAAAGGAGACAAAGTTGTTGTTGCTGAAACAAGTTACTTTGCCATTAACATGATTTTTCAAAAAAATGGAGCCCAAATCCTAACAATTCCTATAGATAAATACGGTATACAAGTTGACAAATTAAGAGAATTATGTGAGCATACAACCATTAGGGCGCTATACCTTACACCACACAATCATTATCCTACAACTGTAACTTTAAGCGGTAGTAGAAGAATGGAACTTCTTCAACTTGCTGATGAATTTGGCTTTGTTATTTTAGAAGATGATTATGACTACGAATTTCAGTATGACAAAAACACCACACTTCCAATTGCCAGTGCAGACACCAACGGTATGGTGGTGTATGTAGGTTCTTTTGGAAAAACATTGCCACCAGGATTTAGAACTGGATTTGTTGTTGCTCCAGAAAATCTAATATATGAAATGCGAAAATATCTTGGCATTATTGATCGAGAAGGAGATATTATGATGGAACAGGTATTGGGGGAGTTAATAGAAGAGGGTGAAATACATCGTCACTTAAAAAAGTCAATAAAAATTTACCAGCAGCGTCGTAATAATTTTGCAAATATTTTAAAAGAGACATTCGGTAATGATATAAACTATCAAATTCCTACTGGTGGGCTTGCCTATTGGATAGAATGGCAAAAATCAGTTAATCTACTCAAAATAAGCCAAGAATGTGTTAAATATAATTTGTTAATTCCAAGAACATTACTTTATCAAAACAAATCTATCACTGCTATGCGAATCGGTTTCGGACATCTAACAACTGAAGAAATGAAAAATAGCATAGAAATATTATCAAAAAGTATAGTAAGCATATCCACCTCTCATTAATAATATGGGAGATAAGTAGATATTTATCACATAAGTAAGTTAAGTAGAAAGGTAAGGAATTAATTTAAAAATAAAAAACATGAATGTCTATTGCCTCTTTTAGAAAAATCATTTTTGCTTTTTTATAATATACTAAAGTAGAAAAACTTATAGCGAAATTTATAAAAAATTATGGTTGTATTGAAATTTATGAAAAATCGCTGCTTAAGATAATGTAAGAGTTACACTTTTATAAAACCCTATTATGGTCCTGAAAATTGGAGTTGTACAATAGTTATGCTTATATACATGTATTTACATATGTATATATTTACATATGTATATATTTATATATATCGTACTATAATCAAAAAATAAAGCCGTATCTTAATGTATACGGCTTGTCTATTATTTTTTAGATTCCTCTAAAGATAACTTTCTAAATTCTTTTAAAAGTTTCTCTAAAGCTAAAGATGATTTTCTCGCTCTAGTTCCAGCAGCTTTATTTTCTTTTTCCATTTGTAATTGAGCATCTGAATTGAACGTTTCAAATTCTGCGTTCAATTGTTCTAAAAGTTCTTTCATTATAATACTATTTTATGCAAATATAGCATTTGAAACAGTAATAGGGAGGAACTTTACATTAATATTTTAATGCTTTAAAATTGAAAATTATCGTAATCATCTTAAAAAGAAGACTAAATTATAAAACAATATTTAAATATAAAGCTATATTTATATTTAAATATGTATATATTTTTTTATATGTATATTTATATATATTACTATACATATATATTTTTAAATAAATGATAACAAGTAAGTTATTATGACACTTTACATTTAAAATTTTCATCTAATGAAAGCCTTCCCTCAAAATTCTTATCTTTCCACCTAAAAGATTTAACATCAGTTTGATCTCCTCTAAGTAATATTTCTACATCAATAAAAGATAAATTATAGTCAAAAATAGATGGCCAAATTATAAAATCACATTTAATATCTGATAAGTAATTAGTACAACCAAAGAATTTTTCCATTTTTAATACAGTACCGCTACACTTCGGACAATCTCCTAAAGAGTAATCAAATTGCACTTGAAAAGTACTGTCATTTACAAAAAGTTTTGCTTGAAAATTAATTCCTTGTTTTGAAGTAAAATTTAAAAAAGGAGTGTAGTTGCCAGTAACTAATAACCTTACAATATCTTCAGTCATTACAGTTCCATTATAAGAACGGTAAATAAACATTCCACATTTTCGATTAAAATAATTTTCACATCCCCAGCCTTGCTTTGTTCTTAGAATTTCGCCATCACAATTAACACACTTAACATTATCTACAATTTGATTTCCAAACTTATAATTAATATAACCGTGTACTATTTTTAATGCAGCTTCAAATTTTTCACCTTTATCATCCACAAAATCTGAATAAATTTTTGTTTCGTAATTGTGAAGTAAGTCAAATAGCATTTCGGGAGTGATAATTTTTTTCGAATAAGATTTATAAATAAAAAAATTGCACAACTGCTTATTATTTTCAACGAAATTACATTGAAATTTATCCTCAAACTCTAAAAGCTCCCCTTTGTTGCAAATGGGGCATGTACCAACTCGTTTCATTCTATAAAATTAGCTATTATTTACAAAAATTCGCCGGGCACTGGTGAAAATATCGTCTTTCCTTTTCGGACTTTTTTATCAATAATGGGTAAATGATTAAAAAAATTCCTTTTAAAATGGGAATATGATTTTGAACGTTTCTTATTTTAATTTTAATATTAATTTTAATATTAATTTTAAGTAACCGTTTTTTTAAGGTATAAAACATTGTTTACTAATGTTTTACACTCTATACTTTATGCTTTTTTGGGTAGTGGAATCTCGAAGTTATGGGTAGTAGAATATCGATTGAATGGGTAGTGGAATCTCGATTTTTGGGTAGTGGAATCTCGAAATAAACTCACGTGGGTAGTGAAATGTCGATTTTTGGGTAGTGAAATCTCGATTATTTACCTTAAAAACTGACTCTAAAATCAAAAAAACCTCAATGGGTAGTGGAATCTCGAATATTAAAGGGAAAAAATGCATAAAATGTGGGTAGTGGAATCTCGAAATAAAGGAGAATAGTGATTTTTCATTGATTTTTGGGTAGTGGAATGTCGATTTTTAATTACTAACTTAATAAAGGTACGATAAATAAATAATTTATATTAGGATTAATAACACAAATATGTGCTTACTTGTCCAAATTACTCTTGTATAAACAAATGATAATTAATGCATTAATACCATATGGGTAGTGAAATGTCGAAAATATATTTAAACATAGTTTAAATATCAGTACATTTATATAACGATGGGTAATGGAATGTCGAAAATTAAAAGTTATGTTAGATATCGGACCTAACTAACTTCAACCACTATATAATTTATTTTTAATTAATTAAAGTTAAATGGGTAGTGGAATCTCGAAATAGTTATATAAGTAATAGTGATATATGAAAAGCTTAATATAGTGATGGGTAGTGAAATCTCGAATATAAAATTAGATTAATTAATTGCAACTACTGTGTGACTTGTAATAGTAATAAGTTACAAAAATCCTTCGTAAAGAAGGGTAGTGGAATCTCGAAATGTAATAAAAGAACCTTCTATATTAATTTCTTCGATTTATTTTTAAAATGGGTAGTGGAATGTCGAATATTAAAACAGATATTATAATCGAAACTACTATATACATTGAAATTTCGAATAAAATATTAGACCCTCACCTTAAATATGGGTAGTGGAATGTCGAAATATTAATAAAAAATGCTCCTACAACGGAGCATTAAATATTGGGTAACCTTTGGGAGATATTTGAGCATGCTTCGTTGCAGAATAAAGAGAAATAACTTCTTCTTGAATTTCATCTAACAATGCTGAAAAAGGAATATCAGTAACGAGAGGTTTAGTTTTATCCTTTCTTCTTGCAATATTATATCTCTTAACCACATTTTTATATGCATTACTAAAAAGAAATTTTGCGCCAAAATCTATGTCAAAGATTTTTTCTAAATGCTCTAACTCTTTTTGAGTAAAATTATGCCTTTTCTTAATATAAGAAAGTTTATACAATTTGAATTGATCATCTTGACTTGATAAATTTATAGATTCTGCTGCTGCACTTCCAATAGATTTAAGTTGATATCTCGTTATACCTATGTAATTTCCATTTACAGAGCTATTAAAAGAGAAAGAGGAGGATTTGTCTAACACTTTCTTAATCGGGTCTAAAAAGCCTTTTTTAAGCGTTCTTAAATCTTTGTAGTTAATTCCCCAGGTTCTATTCATATATTCTAAAGTAACCTTGGTTCCATCTTCTCTAAGAGTATTTAACCAGAGTGCAAATAGGAACTGTTTGTGAGATTTTACAGAATAGACTAAAGAATATAGAACGTAATTATAATTAGCTAAAGCTACTATCTTTTTAAACCAATAAGGATTAATATAAAAAGATACTTGCCCTTTATAAATGGTTGGATCAATAATTAATCCACCATAAAATTGTTTTTTTTCTACTTCCCCTTTTGAGTTATAAAACTTGACCGTATGCCATTCTTGTTTATAATTAACTAAAAATTGAAGTCCTTTTTTAGTTAACTCTAAATTTCTTGATTTAGAAATATCCGCAGTTCTCATTACTATTTTAGCATAAGATTCGTCGTCTTCTAAATATGTTTTCTTAAATAAATCCAATTGAAAACTCTCATCTGAAACTCCATATTGGAACTGTTTGTTTCGTAACGTATTTAAAATATTAATTATAATACGGTTCGCTTCAATTGGCATAGATTCTTTAACAACAAAATTGCCATTATCTTCATGAAAAAATAGATCTCGATAAAATTCATTAGAAATCTTAACCTTATCAGCAATCTTATTGCTGCTAAACGTTTCCTTTACCTTATTATCTTTTTCTTCCTGATTCATGACTTATAATTTTCTTTCTCGTTAAAGTGCTGTAATTTAATAATTATTTTAGTGACCAAATAAAATTTAATCGTATATTTGAAATACGAAAAGGAAAACAAAATTTATTTTGTTTTTCGAAAGAGGGGCTTCGGCTCCTCTTTTATTTTAGGGTCGGGTAGGGTTCTTACCGTTTAAATAATTAGCTACTTGTTGCTGACTTTCTTTTTCATAAACATTACAGAATAACCATTTGTTTTCTCCTGTAAAGTTTTCATCAAAATACTTAACCAGGCGTTTTACTCCAGCTGATCCTTGTACAGCACGATATTTAACCCAGTTACCATTTAATAGCTTTACGTTTACTACATATACTTTATTTGACTTTTCCATGATAACGCTTTAAGAATTCATTGTATTCTTCCTCATAAACGTTTACTAATGCAGTATTAATTAATTCTTTCACAGTCATTCCCTCAATCAATGATGCTTTATTTTTAAGAAATGTAATCATTTCACTCGGAACTTTTACATACAATCCTTTTTCAGACGTTGAAGGTTTCTGTACCGGCACCACTTTTTGTACTGGTGTTTCTACTTGTGTTTTTTTTACCTGATTAACTAATGCAGATAAATCTACTTTTTTATTAGCCATTACTTAAAAGTTTAATCATTAATTCTCTTGTCAAATTCTGAAGTTGATTACTCGCTTTGTGCTTTCCTTCAACTCCTTTGGTTACAATACTGTTGGTAATTGCATCATAGTCGTTGATTACTGTGTTAGCAATAGGAACATCCAACTCATTAAAATTCTCACTTAATCTATCTTTAAGTGATGAATTAGCTTTAATTCTATTAAAAACGATTAAAGATCGATCTACAGCATTATTATCTTTAATAATCTGTACAGTTTTATCAATAGCTAATAAATCATTAATACTCGCTTGCGTTGGTATTACAATTAAATCAGCTTGTTGTACCAATGAGTGTATTTCTTCGAATAGGTAAGGAGGTGTATCGATAATGATGAAATCGAAATCTTCATGCGGTATTTTATTAATTTTACGATCCACATCAATATACGTCAACTGGTCATTTAAGTCTTTTACTTGAAGTAAAGTACCTTGATAATCCCAATCAATTAAGCCAACCTTCGCATCTTGGTTAAGTAAATTTGCAACATTATAAGATAATGTACTTTTTCCAACACCACCTTTCTGATGAGTAAATAAAATGATCTTAGCCATAATTCATCTATTAATTTTCATCAAAAATAAATCAAAATATATTGATATACAAATATTTGTATAGTTAAATATTAATATATCTACATATAAATATATATTTATATATTATTATCGTTTATAAAACATATATTTTATAAACACTTAATAACAAATGGGTTAAGCACACTAATTTCTATCGTAAAAGAACAACTAAAAACTAATCCGATTAAAAGAGGATTTGTTTTGTGAATGCCTCCTTTAATTATTGCACAAAGGATTATCTTCCGAGTGTAAAGTATTAAAGGAGGTCGATAGAAATTTAACTTTGAAATAGGGTGGGTGGGTAAGAGAATTATTATAATACTAATGGATGGAGCGTCTGAATAAATCCAATCCGCCCCGAAGGGGCAAATTTTTACGCCCTTTATTATTTTAAAAGGCGTAAAAGGTTTATGATTTAAGGTAATTTATTGCTTTGTTCGCATAACCAAATGCTTCTTCTAAAATTTCATGTTTTTTCTCTTCCGCTGTATGCTTTAACCAACTTTTTAGATAGATAATTGAGTTAATAAACTGCTCCGAATAATTAAATTCTAACGAAAACAATAAAGAACCCAGTTCAGCAATTAACTCTTCAAAAGCATATTTGTTTCTGCCATCTTCAAAATTTTGGTCTAAACGGTTTAATCGGTCTTTGTGTCCTGTCCAATGAATAATTTCATGAAAAACAGTTGAATAATATGCATCCTTATTTTTGAAATACTGCGGTTTTGGTAAATGAATTTCATCTCTTCCTGGAATATAATACGCTTCGCCTTGTACTAAATGTTGTAATGATAAATTTTTGGTTTCAATTAAACCATTAATAAAATTTTCGGCACATTCGTCAAGCTCAATGAGTTCAACATCAGCAATAATTGGAAACTCACAATCATTTATATTTTCAACGTTATCCGTATGAAATACACGATAATACTTCATAAAGCTTTTTACCCGATATTGCTTTTGTTTGGTGCTATCTAAAGCCTTAAAATCAGCAAGTTGAATACGTTCTTCCGTTTCTTTATGTCTAATATCATAACTAAAGTATTGTATTGGTAATGACTTTGAACCTTTCTTAATTTTACCTTTTGATTTAGTAATTTGATTAAAAGTCGCATAATAGCAATTTGAACGCTTATTTATCAACATATCAAGTGCCAATATAAATTGGTTTAATCGTGTGTAAGATTGTAAAGAAAGTCTATTAGCAGGCATAAAAGATACATTTTCTTTTAAAAAATGTTGCCAATGTTTCTCTTCTACACTTTCCAGTTGTTCAATAATTGAACTAAAGAACAAATCGTTATAATTATTCTTTGTAGTTTGAGCTTGGCTCTTTTCTGTTGTTTTAAAGGTTCTTTTTGCTTGGGGAGTTTTTACATTTGTTTCCATAATAAAATAATATTTAATAGTTCTACAATTTTTATTAATCATTCTTCGTGAGTTGTCGCTTATGGCTTTTCTGTGCGAAATAGAACTATTGCCTACCGAACGATTTATAAAAGGAAAAATCCATTTGGCCGCTACAGAACTGAAGCTGACAAATGGATTCGACTGGTAAATATATTTAGGAGTGTCTGCGAGTTAGAAATACACGATAGATATCACCTTAAAATTGGCGTTATTTTTCCTAAAAATAATGACGATTTTAATGTGATATCTATTTTTGTAGTTCTTAAGAAGTAGAAACCTCAATAGATTTTTATAAAGCGGAATAGGCAATAATTTTGCAACAAGAAAACCATATATGGCGATCACTCCGAGTAGAATGATGTAAAAAGAGGAAGATCTTTTTTCAATATGTTGATGGAACAATAAAAACCAAGCAAAAAGAATAAATTAAAACATTAATTACTTTTCCTTTTAACTGGGATAAACACACTAATTTCTATCGTAAAATGAACGACTAAAAACTCAACCGATTTTAAGAGGTTGTGTTTTGTGAATTTATTGTTTAATTGTTTACAGCAAGGGGTTATTTCCCGGTGTAAAGTATTAAACAGTTAGATAGAAATTTAACTTTGAAATAGGGTGGGTGGGATTATTATCATGTTCATTTATAAAAAATCAATATAATAAAAGAGCTTATCAACACCTAAATTTCCATATTCGTATTTTGTATATATTTTATTTAAAATCGCATTAAAATTTAAAATTAAAATACAAATTACGCACTATATCTTTTTATTATATCCCGTATTATACCTATGTTGATAAGAATAAACAAATAATTTCTTAAATAAATGTTATTGCGTATATTTGAGAGTTATGCGGCAGCTTAAAAGACGACACAGAGACGAATGACAGATAAAAGAAACATACAGACAATTGCACCATTTTTGGCTGACGACTTTGTTGACTTGGACGAACCAATCTTCAACACAGACACTTATTCAGCTTTTTTGGAGAACAACGCAAACCGACTTGGGACTTTTAAAAAGTATTTGATTTGCAAACTACACGACAGTTGGGTAATTGACGTGAATGATAATATTGATAAATTCAGCCTAATACTTAACGACTATTCAACTTACGTTTTTGCCGACAAAATAATTGAGAGATATAACTTGCCCATTGACTCTGACAACATTGCATTTCCGTTGACAATTGAGCTTACAGGAAAGCTAAAAGTTGAATTCAATAAAGTTGACGAAGATGGAAATCTTATTCAGATTAACCAGACACAATTAGACGAATATCTTTACGAGCAAGTAACACATATAGACAAAGAACAAATTGAAATCGTTTTTCACTTTTGGAAATCAAACCTAAAAGACGACAAGCCAGGAGAAAGAATAATTGTAATAGTTTCTGCAAATAATTTGACTTTAACAGAAAATCAAGACCAATCTTGGACAGAAATTTTTGGCGACAAGTTTGACGAACTTTATAAGTATTTTAAGGAGCAATTTGACAGTGACAGATATGTTTCTGACCAAAACGAATGCGAGAAACTAATTGATGAATTTGAACAAAATCAACTGACGAATGAAAGAAAGCCGACCGCATAACACGGGTTTTGCGTCAGGCGGGATGACGTGAAAACTTGGAGCTTTGTGCTTCTATTTAAGTTCAGTGCTGGTTGACAGTTTTGTGCTCCGAAACCCGCCCGAACGCAAAGCCCGAAAACGTTATGGGCAACCCCACTACCGAGCAACCCGACATTCGATTTTAAAACACAATGGAGAATAAACCGAAAATAATAAAAGTAAGAGAGTTGCTTACAAATGACTCTCTACAAATTCCAAGTTACCAACGTCCTTACAAATGGACAACAAAAAATGTCAATCAACTTATTGACGACATTTTAATACACAAAGAAAAATCAGAATACCGTTTGGGAACGCTTGTAGTTCACAATCACGACAATATTTCTGACATTGTTGACGGACAACAACGAACAATTACATTGACGTTAATTACAACAAATGTTCTTAAATCCTCTTTTCTGAACATATTCCTTTACTTCTGAAAGACAGTTAACAATCAGGTGTATAATTGTCTCTGATCTTAATAAAAGACAATCGATTTCAATCTCCTGTTCCTGAATTGCAGCTTCCAACTTACGATATGTCTCATTGTAAAATTTATCCATTAAATAACCCTTTTTGTGATGTAATCTGATATAATTAATCCTTTGCTTTAAAAATTTTGATATGAGCGTAAGACTTGCCATGAATTTCTTTCCATGAGTCTGCTTATCTTTTACAAAAAAACAACAATCTGGCTACTGTCGTAATTACGGACAATAAATTTCAGTCTCCTATTATCAAGCATTATCTATTCAGCAAGATCTCTGTTTTACATTCCATTACCCATTTGGATTCCCTGATTAGACTCTCCCTGCTTCTGATCGTCATTTTTAATACCTCTTTCTTTTTTAGCCTTTCCTTTCGTATCCACCTTACCAAAATTATAGCTAAAGGTCAACCCAAAAGAGCGGAATGGGAGTGTCAATATTATTTGTCTGTGTATAATCAGGAGTGAATACCTCGCTTTTGAAATGGGTGTTTTTCCCAGAATGGATTTGTAATATTTAATCCAATACTAGCGGTTTTGTCCCATAGTTCTTTTTTCACACCTACGGTCCACATACTCATGGAAGGGGAAGTACCCTGGAATGTACGTTCTCGTGAATTGAGCATGACAAATGTCTCTGCTAT
>NZ_JAUFQU010000069.1:0-87614 GCF_030409925.1 Paenimyroides ceti | reverse complement strand
AAAACCAAGAGAGAAATAAACAAATAATTCTTTTTAAAAAAATATAGATTAAAGGCTAATGATACCTAAAGTTATTAGAAAACCTATTAGTTTGTGTATAAAAATCCTTTTCGGAAAAATAAAATAAATCCTATTATTGAAATGACAATCATTATCAATACAATCAATTTATTTTCGGTAGTTAAATTAGAGAAATATTCCATAGCAATAGTAATTTACATTCCGTAACCTTTTTCAATAGTTTTAGCAACAGTCTTGGCAACTTTAAGTGTTAATTGTACTGGGTTGGTTGGTATTTTTAAATGAGTAGGAATATTTATTCCTAATGTCTGTGACAATTGCATTTTAATAAGATTTGAAGGATTTGAAATAGTTATTCCGGCATAATTACTCAGTTCTTTTTTAACACTGTTTGCAATCCCCTGTTTAGTTAATTCACGAATTCCTTTTGTTCTTGCCTTTTTTTTATGTGCTTCATAAGATTTCGAATAATCTCTTCTGTAATTAAAATATTGATCAAAACTTTTTTCAGCGTTTTCAAAGAATACATCCCGATTAAAACCAATTGTTTTATTTACTTGATTATTCAATTTAGAATTTTGAGAACGGTATTGAGTCATTGGAGAAAGACTTATTTTATTTCTTGAATCATTGGTATTATCATGACGAGAAACAACAATATGCACATGATAGTTAAATCCACCTTTAGGAGATCCTTCTTTAATAACATCACCAGTAAAATAATCTTTTTGTAAAGATTCTTGAAGTTTTTTTATTTCGTTTTTATCAGACGAACTATTTATTTTATCTAATATTTTTTTATTTTCGATGACATTTTTATCTCGAAAATTATACGTGCGCCTCGTCTCAACTCTACCATAATACATCAGATCATTTTCAGATAATTTTTTTCCATTAATTTCTCGATTGAAATTATTTGCATACTCTTTCATCACTTCCCGGCTGTAATTCATAAGAAGATCACGCATCATCACATCACGAGCTGCAATTAAATCTTTTTCTGATAATTTAAGTTTTTCATTAATAATTTTTTCTTCTAAAAATTGATCAACTCTTTTTATAAGATGTTTCTGTTCTAAGTAAGAAGGAGAAATATTTATCATATAAAAATTAGATTCTTTAACACCTCTTTTACCTCTATTTTCATCAATATTTTGGATAACATCTTCTTTAGAAAGGTTAATATTTTCTTGATTAAAAAAACCAATAGACTCATTATTTTCCTCTTTAAAAAATGAATCTTCTTCAACAAAGCCACGCTCTTCCTTTTCTAAATATTCAAAAATATTCGCACAAGAAGAAGCGGAAGAATTATTCACGTTTGCTTTATGTGGGGTAAAATTGATGTACATTATTTATTGATTAATTGTTTTAGTTCATTTAATCTTTCAGGTGCTATAGTTGCTTCAACTTTTGAACCCATTAAACCAGATTTAGTTGTTAAAGAATTTAAAAGTTCGTTTACTAGTGGACGTAAATTATTCAATTCATTAAAATATAAATCTCTGCTTTTTTTAACCTGCGCTAATTCAATTTTATATTTTTCCAGATCCTGTTCCGCAGGAGAATTAACTTCCAAATCTTTCTTTACTTCAGTGATTACTTCGGCTTTAAAATTGACATCACTGTTATGATACATATCATAAACTTGATTACGAATTGGGATGACAGATTCCTTCTCAATATTTCGAATTATTCTGATTACATCTTCAATTCTTTTCAAACTTTTTTCGTTTGATTTTTCAATTATATTGTGCCAATCATTCGCATAATTTCTATTCAAATCAAATTTATTTTCTACGATAAATGAAGTCATTTTTTCAACAACTTCCGCAAAAGTTTTGATGTTATAATCTTCTTTTAAACGATCAAGTTTTAACTTTGTTGAAACATCAACACGAACCACATTAGACATATGTTACACTATTTAATACAGTTAATTTACTAAATTACAGTATTATAACAAAATCTTGTTACATTTTTGTTTACAAAATTATTTATAGTGTATGTTATTTTATTGATTATCAATACAATATGATTTACGGGGCAAAATTGCCCCGTATCCTCTCGCTAAACATACACTATATCTTTAATCATTCATTTTCGGATAAACAGACTTTCTTATAAAAATGGAATTTTCACTTTTTATATAAATAAAATTATTTGTAATTTTAGAATAATATTCAAACAACATTAAATTTTTAATTAGCTATGGAAGAAAAAAATGTAAAGAAATTATCTTTAAGATTGTACAAAATTCAAATGCAGTTAGAAGCATTAAATGACCAGAAACTTAATTCAATTATCAAAGAAATTGAATCCATTGACAAAGACCTTTTGAAAGAAAATAACTTAAAGTTTCCGACAAAGATGAAGCAAGAAATTTTGGAGTTTATGTAAAAAAAATGCTTTCCAATTGGAAAGCATTTTTATTTTAGTCTGAGTAAAAGTCCGAAAAAGAGAAAATTGTTTAATATTTTTTATTATTAATTTTTTTCTAAATTACAATCTCCCTCCCACTCCTTTAAACTTATCGATAAACGCACTTATCTTATGAAAAACGGTTTGCTTCTTTGTAAGATACTGAGGATTTAGAGGACTAATTTTTGGTAAAATTGTATTTAATTCAGTACCGTTTGAAGTTGCATATTCACGTTTTAATGAAGACTCAATATAACGTTTTGTTGCTTCTTCGTTTAAGTTTTCTTCTTCAATTAATTCTGTTGCTTCTTCCTTTTGTTTTACTTGTGCATATTTAAAGAACGCATCAATAACTGAAGCTTTATCTGGAATTGAATCTAAATCTGTTTCATTAATAAAATCAACCATTAAAGATTCTTTACCTCTATTACCAATACTTGCACGAATTACACGACTTACTTCTTCTACTAATTCAACTTTATCTTTTGTTTTTTTGTTGTGTTCGAAGATTAATTCTAAGATATAATCCAAATTAATTTCCTGCGATTTTAATAAATCAATTTCAAAAACTACGTCATCCCAATCTATTTCAGAATCTTCTGGTTGTTTTCCTTCCTTTTCCTTTCGTAACCAATCACGGATGTCATTATACGTTGATCTATAATCTTGAACTGTACGCTCAGGTAACAAAACGATGTCTTGCATTACTGCAATATCTTCATCAGAAACATGGTACATTTCTTTAAAGTCTTCTACTGCTTCTGAATCATTTATATCAATTGTTTGTAAAGCTTTTAAGCTTGTGAACTCATCATAATTTTGAAGTATATTCTCGACACGAAGATATTCACCAAACAACTTAGTAAACTCTTTTTTATCCTTTTCTTTTTCAATTTGATCAGGATTTGGAAATTTCTCGTTTAGTTCATTTACAACTTCTACAAAACCTCTTCTTGCTTCTCCTGTTGAATTATCTGTAAAACCTTCTAGATATTCCTTGTAACTTTTTTCTAATACAACATTCTTTGTATTGCTATTTCCAAATAAGGTAATTGCATCAACTGTTGCTTGCTCCAAATCACGGAAAGTAACAATATTCCCAAACGTTTTGGTTGCATCAAGGATACGATTCGTACGCGAAAAAGCTTGAATCAATCCGTGAAAACGTAAGTTTTTATCAACAAATAAAGTATTCATTGCCGGAGCATCAAATCCTGTTAGAAACATTCCAACTACAATCAAAAGATCGACTTCTTTATCTTTTACTCGATTAGATAAGTCACGGTAGTAATTTTGAAATGCATCACTATCAACACCATAACTTGTTTTAAACATTTTGTTGTAG
Organism: Paenimyroides ceti; assembly: GCF_030409925.1. Taxonomy (NCBI): domain Bacteria; kingdom Pseudomonadati; phylum Bacteroidota; class Flavobacteriia; order Flavobacteriales; family Flavobacteriaceae; genus Paenimyroides; species Paenimyroides ceti. The sequence continues at coordinate 83,827 of NZ_JAUFQU010000069.1, read as the reverse complement.
TCCTTAATAGCTTTTGTAAGAAATTCTTTCGCCGTACTGTTTAATGCAGAAGGTTCAAAAGATTCATCTAAAATTTCTCCAATAGCTGTTTGTTCTTCATTAGCTGCAAATGAAAAAATGGTTGCTATTTTTAAAGGTCTATCACTGCCGATTTGCTGACGATTTAATTCTTCATAATAGCACTTTGCCGCATCTACACTACTAACGGCAAACATGGCGTTAAATCCTGAATTTCCCCCTTTAGTTCGATGCGTTTTTATGCGATAATTCTGTAAAATATATTTTGATATTTCGCTGATTCGACCAGGATGTAAAAATGCCTTTTTTGTATCTTCAGCATTCAATTTTTTTTCATCAACCTCCATTTCAACACCCTTGAATTGAGGTTTAACGTTGTGATAATCAACTTTAAACTTTAATACCTTTTCATCTCTGATGGCATCAGTAATTACATAAGAATGCAATTCTGTTCCGAAAACACTTGCTGTAGTTTCTGCACCCAATGCGTTTGTAGGAAAAATTGGTGTTCCTGTAAATCCAAACTGATAGAATTTTTTGAACTTTTTTTGTAAGTTTTTTTGCGCTTCTCCGAATTGAGAACGGTGCGCTTCATCGAAAATAAAAACTACTTGTTTATGATAAATATCTAAATCTGCATCCCCTTTCATTAAGTTGTTTAACTTCTGAATTGTGGTAACAATGATTTTATTATCACTTTTATCAATGTTTCGTTTTAAGCCAGCAGTACTATCTGATCCATTCACACTATCAGGAGAAAACTTTTGATATTCTTTCATGGTTTGAAAGTCTAAATCCTTTCGATCCACTACAAAAAACACTTTATCAATAAAATCTAATTGAGTGGCCAAACGTGCTGCTTTAAAACTAGTTAACGTTTTACCAGATCCTGTGGTGTGCCAAATGTATCCACCGCTTTCTAATGTAGACCATTTCTTTGTTTGATAAGCACTTTTTATCTTCCATAAAATACGTTCAGTTGCTGCAATCTGATAAGGTCGCATAACCAATAATGTATCTTTTACATCAAAAACAGTATAGGTTAGTAATACATTTAAAATGGTGTTTTTTTGAAAAAAAGTTGCAGTAAAATCCTTTAAATCCTTAATTAATGAATTGTCGGCTTTCGCCCAATTCATTGTGAAATCATAGCTATTTTTGTTGCGTGACACTGTATTGGCAAAATAACGAGTATCTGTACCATTAGAAATTACAAACAGTTGTAAATACTTAAATAACGAATTTGTAGAATTAAAACTCTCTTTAGAATAACGATGTACCTGGTTAAACGCCTCACGAATAGCAACACCACGCTTTTTAAGTTCTACTTGTACCATAGGTATTCCGTTGACTAAAATGGTAACGTCATAACGATTGGCATGTGTACCTGTTTGCTCTACTTGAGATATAACTTGAACCTTGTTACGAGTAACTGATTTTTTATCTACTAAATAAATATTTTGTATACGCCCATCATCAAACACAAAATCGTAAATGTGATTATCGTGTAATTTTCGGGATTTATCGATTAGACTATCGCTTGGTTTATCCAAATACTCTACTAGGAAACGATTCCATTCGTTGTCTGAGAACACGACATTATTCAGTGCCTGCAATTCGGTGCGAACATTCGCCAGCATAGCTTCATTTGATTTTAAATGCGTTGGATTCTCATAACCAAGATTTATTAAATCTTGTATAAATTCTTTTTCAAGAGCTGTTTCTGATTGATACGCCACTGGCGCTTCATTCAGCTCATAGAACTTAGTATATTTATCTAAAACAATATAATTGTTAGTTTCTGCAATGGTGTTGAAATTAGGCATCTTGTAACTGTTGTGTTTGTGGTTGTGCTTCTACTTCAAGAAGTTCATTATATTGTAATTTAAAGTTATGTTTTGTTAATAATGATTTAAAAACTTTTATAAACATATCTTTTTCTATTTCTTGAATTACTCCCATTTCATCACCTGAATGTTTACTATGACTATATAAATTAATCAAGCGAACAGCTATGGGTACATCATTCGTATTAACATACATAGGTATTAAATCTTCCCAATGATTAAAGCCTAAATAAGTAGAGGTTTTTTCTAAAACGTTTCTAAGTAAGTTAAAGTGATACTTGTGTATATTTCTGGTAATAGCCGCTGCATTTAACTCATCTAACAAGAATATATGATAAGAAAAAGGAGAATCGTTTGAGTCATTTAAAAGATATGTCCCATCATTTAGTTTTTGTAGTCTATATCTACCAGTATTTTTCTCACGATTCAATTCATTATACAAAACATTATAAAATAATGGATTATGCGTAGAAACAATGAATTTTACATTTGTCAGCTTAGCTTTCTTAATTAAATTTGATAAATCAACTGCTAGGTCAATTAAATGATTATCATCTAATGAACTCACTGGATCATCGATAAAGATATATTCTAATTCATCGAATTTATCACTTGAACGATCTTCTCTTTCCTCATTTAAAAGATCAATTATGTGCGCAATTAAACTATAGAAAACACACCAAATAAAATTACTTTCCTCTCCCTTTGATATTTTTATGTTTGTATCGCTATTATCTCCACCGGCCAAATAATCAAAGGCAATTTCTGTAAAATCATCATTTATATTTGGGGTTATATATCTGTTAGTGTATTTCTGGAAATTAGTAATAATGTTGCCATGTTGATTCTCATCTTTTAAAAAAGATAATGCTAATTCTGTAAAATTGTTAGGATGTACTAATAATTTACGATTAGTATCTGCCTCCAAGTCATTAAACCAATAAAATAAATCTTCTGTGAATGCATTGTAATACATAAACTTTATTGGAGACTCTGGTGTTTTTTGATCCTTAGGATCTACTACCTCTTTAAATTCACGAGAAAGACGTGTTTTTCCCGTACCATTAAACGCATAAATTAATTGAGTTTTACGAAATTTCTTTCCTTCCTCTTTTGTTGCTCTTATTAATTTTTGTGCTATTTCGGTTAGTGTTTGACTCATAATAGTTAGTAGGCTATTAATTAATTTTTCAAAAAGTTTAGTAACGAGTTTCTATAATATTCGTACTGCTTGTTTCTGAGTTCTATTTCTTTTTCTAATTGCGCTACAATGTTTTTGGTGGCTTCATCGTATTGATCTAATAAACGAACAATGCGTTCTTGTTCTTCAATGGATGGAACAGGTATTAAAAAGTCATTTAATTGCTTTAAATTTAAATTAGGTTGTGCTGACCCTTTCGAGTTTGATTCTATATAACTTTTCATGAGACCCGATTTCAATAAATGAAAGATATACTTTATAACAATTGAATTATTTAATCTTATAATTGCTAATGCTTGATTAGTATTAGCGGGCAGTAATTCTCTCGGTACAATGGCACATTTCCCTATTGTTGCTCCCGCAATAGTAATTAAAATGTCGTTCTCCTGTAATATTGAGCGCTTTAATTCTTTTTGATGTGTATCTTCATCGATAAATGATAATTTTTTCCGAACTATTATAGAGCCATCAAAGGCCTCTGTTTTTATGAAAGATATTCCATTGTTTGTATATCTTTTAGGTGTTGTACCCTTTGTTATTAATTTTGATATACCCTCCAAAGTTTTCCATTCCACATCCTTACTTTCAAATCTAAACAACTGCTCACGGAAGAACTCAAATTGTTTTTTACGGGTTTGGCGTTCCGTTTCTAATTCATTTTTTAATTGGTTCGTTAAAGAAGTTAATTCATCTAAAATGCGAACAATTTCTTGTTGGATTTCAAGGGATTTTTCTGGATTATCAGGGCAAGGGATTGGGATTGGGATATTTAAAATCTTATCTTTTGAAATATTATATGGAACAGCAATTTTATTTGAAATCTCGTACAAAAAATTTTGTTTACTTATTAAAAAGTAGTACAAAAATCTTTTTAGTACTAATTCTTCGTTAATTGGAAATATAGTAAATGCTACATCGTTCGCCCAGAACTTTTCAGTTTGCCATTTTACAAATCCTGCGGTACCGTACTGAGCAATTGTTATTGAATTTTCTTCACGATTATATTCATTTACATATCCCATAAATCCTACCCCTCCAGAGACTACAGGATACTTGCCATTTTCGATTAAATCTTTTTTAGTAACACGAACACCTCTAATCATTGCTGCAACTTCATACAAAGGAATCCATTCTACATTTACTCCTTGTAACAACTCTTCTAATTTGCTCATCCTTCGATTTCTTTTACAAGGTTATCAATTGCGTTACGTAAATCTGTGATGTTTTTAGCCGTAGATTCTAATTCAGAATTTAATACGTTGATATCTATAACTTCGCGTGTATCTAAAGCTTCTACATACGTACTTACCGAAAGGTTATAATCGTTTTCTGCAATTTTTTCATTTTCAATGGTAATAGCAACGTGTTCTTTGAACTCTTTCGAATCAAACAAATCCATAATTTTATCAATATGGGTATCTTCTAACATATTGTTATTAGTTACCTTTTTGTAAAATTCCTCCCCACTGGCATCAATAAACTGCGTTTTGTACTCTGACTTGTGTTTAGATAAAACCAAAATATTTACGCCAATTGAAGTTCCAAAGAATAAATTCCCTGGTAAGCTGATAACTGTTTCAACGAAATTATTATCTACTAAATATTTTCTGATTTTTTGCTCTGCCCCACTACGGTAAAAAATACCAGGAAAACATACAATGGCTGCACGTCCTTTACTTGATAAATAATTCAACGCGTGTAATACAAAAGCAAAATCTGCTTTTGATTTAGGTGCTAAAACTCCAGCCGGTGCAAAACGATCGTCATTAATTAAAGTGGGATCATCAGATCCTACCCAATTAACTGAATACGGAGGATTAGAAACAATCGCATCGAATGGTTTATCGTCAATAAAATGTGGCTCCGTTAAAGTATCTCCTAATTGAATGTTGAATTTATCGTAATTAATGTTGTGCAAAAACATATTCATACGCGCCAAGTTATAAGTGGTATGATTGATTTCTTGACCAAAGAATCCTTCTTCAATAATGTGGTTATCGAAATGTTTTTTCGCCTGTAATAACAATGCACCAGATCCTGCCGCAGGATCATAAATTTTATTTACAGAAGTTTGCTTGTGCATTGCCAATTGCGCAATTAATTTGGAAACGTTTTGAGGAGTAAAAAACTCACCACCCGATTTTCCAGCATTAGCTGCATAGTTCGAGATTAGAAATTCATATGCATCTCCAAACAAATCAATTTGACTTTCTTCGAACTTTCCAAAGTTTAATTCTGAAACTCCATTTAAAATAGATACTAAACGCTTATTTTTTTCCTCAACCGTATTACCTAAGCGTGTACTTGTAGTATCGAAATCTGCAAATAAACCTTTGATGTCTTGTTCAGAATCATAACCATTTGCTGAGTTTTCTATATCTGTAAAAATTGCTTTTAGGTCTGTATTTAAATTATCGTTTTTACCTGCTTTCTCAACCACGTTAATAAACAATTGACTTGGATATATGAAGTATCCTTTTGTTCTAATAGCATCGTCTTTGATTTCCGGTGTAATAATGTCGTTTGCTAATTTTGGATAGTTTACACTTTCGTCACCACCCTCGATATAACTAGTAAAATTCTCACTTATGAAACGATAGAATAAAGTTCCTAACACAAAGTGTTTAAAGTCCCATCCGTCTACTGAGCCACGTACTTCGTTGGCGATTTTCCATATTTTTGCTTGTAGTTCTGCTCTTTGGGCTGTGGTTGTCATTATTTAGTTTTAGTATTTATTTGTTTTAAAGGTATAAAAAGAACATTTTGTTGTTGATTCAAATTATGGATTTATTGTAAATGCTTTCTTGAATTCAAATTATTATCTGACCATAATAGCCCAATAGGTATTTCTTTTATACTTTCTATATTTTCCGCTGTAATTGGGAAAGCATATTTATCTTGAAAAAATATAACTGTTAATGGAGAATAGTCTTCTAAATCATTAAGAACCATTAATTCTAAAATAATGGTATTTTGAGGAAAATTGTCATCGGCATTTTCACGTGGATCCATAACGTAAAATGAATCTCTATTGAAGATACTTTTAGCTTGTTCTTTAATTTCAGCCAAAATCTTATCATTTAATTCTTCACCGGGTGTACCTTCAATTAAAGTATAGTACGTTTTTTGTTGATAGATTTTAGAAATTTCAACTTCAATATTGTTGATTACAATTATGTTTTCCATAATAAAGTTATTTTTGTTAAAAATAGCAATTTAGCATGACATTATACGTCAATTACCCTTTTATGTAATTTTTATAGAAATCATTATATTACTCTACCATGATAGTGATAATCTACTTCGATGTCTAAAAAATAAAATTTTTTTATTTACAATAATACATTTGGTGGGATAATATAATTCATAGAAATATATATATATTTATATATTGCTTTTTTCTACTCTATAAAACGTTGTTTTACTTATTCCAGCTTGTTTACATGCCTTATCAATACTCATTTTTTTATTGTCGTAAAGATGCTTTGCATATTGGTATTTTTCAAGAGTTTCTTTAGAAATACCTTTAGGTCTACCTAAAGTTTCATTGCGTCTCCTTGCTCCTTCTAATCCATGTTTTGTTCTTTCGCTAATAAGATTACGTTCAAATTCTGCAACTGCACTAAAAATTTGAAGTAAAAATTTTCCATTTGCAGATTGGGTATCAAATTCTGGTTCTGTTATGGATTTAAAATGAATCTTCTTTTGATTGAAAGTTTCAATTAGATCCACCATATTTTTAAGTGACCGGAATATGCGATCATTCTTATAAACCAAAATTGTATCACCTGGTCGAGCAAATTCTAAAAGTTCTAATAAACCTTTTCGATCTTCTTTTACTCCACTCGCAATATCAGAAAATATCTTCTCACATTTACGTTGTTTTAGCAGTTCAATTTGATTTTCTAGATTCTGATCTTTTGTAGAAACTCTCGCATATCCTATAATCATAAAAAGTACTATAAAAGGTTATTTTACGAAACTAATAAAAATAACGATAAAAAGCACTAAAGGAAATAAAAAAAAGACTACTAAAAAGTAGTCCTAGAAAACGGTCGATTTTTGGTATAATTAAATTACAAAAGAGCATGTAAATAATCTGCTGTTTGATTTAATCCATTTTTTCTAAAGCTTTCTAATACTTGAAATTCATCCATTGCCGGGTTTTTGCGATTTAATACCAAATCTTTAAAAGCTTGAATGGCTATTTTTGGATTTAAATCTATAATATCCGTTAGAAAATCATCAGCGCAAACTGCCTTCAATCCAAAAGAGTCTAAATAATCATCCGGAAAATCCTTTAAATTATTCGTTACAATAATATTAGCATTTACTTTAATAGCAGCAGCTAATACATGTCTATCATCTTTATCAGGTAAATTTAAATTATCAATTAATCCTTCATAATTTAATACTAAAGCATCGGGAAATGCCAAATTTGCTACGTTAATCCGCTTCTCTGCTTGTGAAGATTCAACTCCCTTTCGAATCATTACAGATTTCCATTCATCAAAAATGATTTTACTCCATTTTGGGGTATATAAATCATAATGAGCAAACCAAAATAATAAATCTCTAATAACGATAGGAAATATTACATTGGTATCAAGAACAGCTTTGTACCTTACACTATGAATCATATAAACCTATTTCGTCATCAAAGTTCATAATATCAATGATATGCTTTTTCTGTTTTTGCTTCATTTCGTTTTTATATTTGATTACATCTTCAAATAGAATACGACGATGTCTTCCAACCATTGTAAAATCAATTTCACCTTGCTCTAAAAGTTTAACTAAATGTGGTCGTGAACAACCCAATATTTCAGCTGCTTTTTGAGTAGTTACTTCCGTTGCAATAGGGACAATAGATATTGGATTTCCTTCACTCATTGACTTTAAAATTTCACTTAAAAGTTTTAAAGCCTTAAAAGGTATTTTAATTCTGTCGTTTGTTTCTTCGATTTCTATTTCAGTATCATCTTGCTTCAATTGTGATAAAATCGAAGAAAGTGCTGAATAAGATTCAATAGCCACTCGTTGTTCTTTCTTAGTGGGTCTTTTTATATAGTCTAATGCTTCCATACTTTAAATTATTTAAACAAATTTAAACGAAATAAACGAAACAAACAAAATAAACGAAAATAAATAATTTTAAACTTCGCCTATTAGTAAATAAATAACTTGCAGAAATTGGTCTTATCAATTAAATTTTCGGGAATAATCTAATATCAAATTAGTAAGATTTTCTTTTATAAAAAAGTACGAGTCCTCTTCTAAAAATCCTAATGGGGCATAATCAATATAACGTTGACGATAATTGTTATACATTTCAAAACTATGTAAAAAGTCTAACTCTGTTTTGCGATCATTTAAATAAGAATTTAAATCAAAATAACTGTCCCGAGTTGGGGAATATGAAAAAGCTAATAATTCTCCAATACCTTCAACAAACCAATTTAATAAATCATTAATTATAAATTGTTCAGGGATTTCAAAAGTATATCCATCCGTATCATAAAAAAGATAAAAATCTGTTTGAAAACGATTATTAAAATCTTCTAAATTTTTCGCTACAATCTCAATGTTAGATATATGCTCAGGTTCTAATGAATTTCCTAAATCTAACGCTAAACAAACGACGTTTCTTGGCATCATAATAATTTAACTTTAGCACGTTTACTAATTTAATAATTTTGTAGGATGTATGCTTTAGTCGATTGTAATAATTTTTACGCAAGCTGTGAAAGGGTGTTTAAACCTCAATTACGGCATAAGCCAATTGTTGTGTTAAGCAACAACGATGGCTGTGTTGTGGCGCGTTCTAACGAAGCAAAAGCACTCGGTATTCCAATGGGAGCACCCGCTTTTGAATACAGAAAGTTATTTCAGGATAATAGTGTAAATGTATTTTCATCAAACTACGCTCTGTATGGCGATATGAGTAACCGTGTAACTCGAATCCTTAGAAAATATACACCTGATTTAGAAGTTTATTCGATAGATGAAAGCTTTTTACAATTCAAGGGATTTGAAAATTATGATTTAGTATCGTATGCAAAAGCGATACGGAAAGAAGTGCTTAAAAACACTTTAATTCCAACGTGTATTGGAATTGCGCCCACAAAAGCATTAACTAAAGTGGCCAATAGGATAGCTAAAAAATATCCGCAATTAGAAGGTGTATATGCTATAGATTCCGAAGAAAAACGGATTAAAGCTTTGCGATGGTTAGCTATTGAAGATGTATGGGGTATTGGTAGACAATTTGCTAAAAAATTAAAGGCAAAAGGAGTAAATAAAGCATTAGATTTTACAAATCTTCCTGATGAATATGTCCGAAAGGAACTTACTGTAGTTGGTTTACGACTAAAAAAGGAATTAGAAGGCATATCTGCTATGGAACTTGAAGATGTAAAAACAAAAAAGAATATTGCTACGACAAGATCTTTTGATAAAACGTATGAAGATAAAACCTATCTACAAGAGCGCATTGCTACTTTTGCAACCACCTGTGCTGAAAAATTACGCAACCAACATTCTACTTGTAGAATAGTTACTGTTTTTATTTTTACCAATAGATTTCAAACAGATAAACCACAATATTACCAATCAATCAATGTAACTATCCCCTTCCCTACTAATTCATCTATTGAGATTATTAAATATGCAAAAATTGGATTAGATGCTATTTATAAAAAAGGGTATGCCTATAAAAAAGCGGGTGTTATAGTTGGTGGAATAACACCCGAAAGTGAAAAACAATTCAATTTATTCGAAGACGAGCACCCAAAGCATCGAAAACTGATGAATGTTATGGATCAAATGAATTTTAAATATGGAGTTAAAAAATTAAAAATTGGTTCTCAAGCATTAGATAAAACATGGAAAATGAGACAAGATTTATTAAGTCCTAACTATACAACAAATTGGAATGATATACTTACCATACAATGATAACATTTAAAAAAGCACCTTATTTTGGAACTGAATTAGAAAACCTAACCATCCATGCAGAAGGAGAAAAAAAGTATGTACAAGTATGTGGTGGAGTTTGTGCTGGATTCCCATCTCCTGCAGAAGATTTTTTAAGTGATCGCATCAGTTTAGACGAACGTTATCTGTCTAAAGTAGAAAGTACATTTGTAAATCGTGTGAAAGGATTATCAATGTATCCAGAGTATTTAGAAAACGATATTATCATCATACGTTCCGACTATTACCCTACGGATGGAGATGATATAGTTGTGTCTATTAATAGTTCAGAATATACATTAAAACGATACGATAAAGCGAATAATCGCTTAGTGGCTTTGAATAGTGATTATGCAAAAAGTGTAACTATTGATGAAAGCGACGAAGTCGTGATACTTGGAGTAGTTGATGCTGTGATCAGAGATAAAAGAAAAAGAAAATAAATTTTATTCATTTGAACCAAAAAAGAAATCTAAAGCACCTTGTTTTTCTTCTGGACTAAAAATCTCATCATTCACGTTATATTTTAGAACACAATTTATAATAAATTTCCTATCTTTCAATATTTCGCCTTTCATACTTTTATAATCTGATTGGTTTAAAATACCATTAAGATTAGTATTTGTTTTTAAATAAGTTATAAGTTTTGGAGATTGCAAAAACTCAATCATATCACTGCTGATATCCGTCCAATTATTTTTTAATTCTAGATCTAAATCAGTAATACTATTTAAATAGTTATAAATCTTATTTGCAGCTATTAATTGTTCCCCAGTTATCTCCATGAAGTGACTTTTTATATTTATATACCCGTAGTGCATTATAAAAAAAGTTGCTCAAAACACTAACAATTAGTATATTGTATTGACTTACAACCAGATACAGTTATGAGTAACTTAGAAGCAAGTTACAAATTAATTTTAATCGAATTACGTAAAATAGCAGAATTTGAAAATATGTATTTCAAGCCAATAAAGCCAAAGCTATCTGATATAGAATTGATTAGCTTAATGATTTTGGCGGAATTCAAATCGATTGATTCTGAACATCAACTTTTTAGAGACATAAAAGGTTTTGAAATTGCATCCAGAATTGAGCGAAGCGTTTATAACAGAAGAAAAAGAAAACTATATCCATTTATGGAAGAAATCAGAATGAAAATGGTTGAAAAATTTAATGAGTTTGAAACCTTTTTTGTAGTAGATAGTATGCCGTTGGAGGTTTGTAAAATTTCACGCTCATCACGTAGTAAAATTTGTAAAGAAACAGATTACGCTATTCCAAATAAAGGATTTTGAGCCTCTCAAAACTTACATTTTACGGGTATAAATTACATGCTGTTTGTTCAATTAATGGTGTTTTTCAGAGCTTTGATTTATCTCCTGCTTCGGTTCATGATATTCATTATTTACAAGATATTAAATTGCAACTATCCGATTGTGTGATACTTGCCGATAAGGGCTATCTTTCTAGCACTATACAGCTAGACTTATTTAATGAGGTAAATATACAATTGGAAACGCCAAAAAGAAAAAATCAGAAAGACTACAAACCACAATTTTATCAATTTAAAAAGTTTAGAAAACGTATAGAAACCTTGTTCTCACAATTGTGTGATCAGTTTATGATTAGACGTAATTATGCTAAATCTTTTAAAGGTTTTAAAACAAGGATTCTTTCCAAAATAACCACCTTAACCACTATACAATATTTAAACAGGTTCGTGTTTGGTAGAAACATCAATAATCTGAAAATTAATTTAACTTAATAATGCACTACGGGTTAAAGTAATAAAGTTATAATTTGGATACTACCTGTAAACCTTTAGGAACTAAATAATAGACCTGAGTGTATGAAAACATTTTTAGTAACAAAATTTACAGAATGCTCTAATATTAATAAATGAATCAGACATAAAATCAATCCCTTTCTGAGTATTCAGGAGTTTTAAATGAACTTTCTCGAATAAATTTTGTTTTATATTTTAGTGGAGAAAAAAACTAAACTCTAAAAACAAAATTATTTCTAGAGTTTAAGTATGTTTAATCTTAAGACGAACTAAAGAATGTCTTATTATAAGTAATCCATTACTTCTAAAATATTCTTATAAACCAAATCTAATTCTTCAGATGTAATACAATAAGGTGGAACGAGATACATTACGTTTCCTAACGGACGCATAATAATTCCCCTTTTCAGAAATTCATTATATGAAATTTTACCTATTTCATTAAAATAAGAAGTTTGTTTATCATTTTTAATTTCCCAAGCTAAAATAGTTCCGATCAATCTTACATTTTCAACTTTTGGATGTTGTTGTAATGTTTTGGAAAAATTTAAATGCTTCTCGTATATTAATTTAATATGAGTCAAAGTATCTTCTTTCAATAATAACTCCATACTTGCCAAAGCCGCGGTACAAGCTAACGGATTTGCAGTAAAAGAATGTCCATGAAATAAGGTTTTGTATTTATCATCCGACAAAAAAGCTTCGAAAATTTCATTGGAGGAAGTAGTAATTCCCATAGGCATTGTTCCTCCAGTTAATCCTTTTGAAAAACACATAATATCTGGTTTCTCAGAAAGGTAATTGGCAGCAAATAGTTTTCCTGTTCTCCCAAATCCGGTAAAGACTTCATCTTGAATCATTAAAACTTTCTGTTCTCTGCAAATTTTCATTAATACTGATAAGTCTTCCGCTTTGTGCATCAACATTCCTGCAGCTCCCTGAATCAGAGGTTCATAAATAAAGCAAGCTATTTCTTGCGAATGATTTTGAATAATTGCTTTTAAATCATTCAAATTTTCTGAAGTCGGTGTATCCATGAAAATAACTTCGAAAAGCATTTCTCCAAACGGTTTCGTCCAAACACTTCTTCCGCTTACCGACATTGCACCAAAGGTATCGCCATGATAAGCGTCTTTAAAAGCGAGAATTTTCGTCTTTTTCTTCCCTTGATTATACCAATATTGAATACACATTTTCAAAGCTACTTCAACAGCAGTCGAACCATTATCCGAATAGAAAACTTTTTGTTGATTATCAGGTAATAAACTTAATAAATTCTCCGAAAGCTGGACAGCGGGTTCATGTGTAAATCCGGCAAAAATGACCTGCTCCAACGTATTCAACTGCTCCGAAACCTTTTGTGCTATGTACGGATGTGCATGGCCGTGAATCGTTACCCACCATGAAGAAACCGCATCAATATATCGATTCCCTTGATTATCAAAAAGATAGACTCCTTTTCCTTTTACAATAGGAATTGTATCTTCGGCAATCTTCATTTGCGTATAAGGATGCCAATTGACGTCTTTGTCGCGTTGTTGTAAACTCATTGTAGAAATTAGATTTTAGAAATTATAAAAACAAACTCTTAACTTATAATTCACAGCTTATAACTTTTTCCGATGCTCTTTTCATTGGTTTTAATCCCAATGTCTGCAACATTTGCATATCCTCCGAAACTCCTGGATTTGGGGTCACCAAAAGGGTTTCTCTTTCTCCTGTAAAGATAGAATTGGCTCCTGCCATAAAACACCACCCTTGCTCAAATTCGGTCATTTCAATTCTTCCTGCGCTGAGTCGAACCATCGATGACGGCATAATTATTCTCGCTGTAGCAATCATTCTAACCATTTCCCAAGTATTCGTTTTTTCATTATCCTGAAGCGGTGTTCCTTCGACTCTAGATAATGCATTAATCGGAACAGATTCTGGATGTTTTGGCATTGTCGATAACGTTAAAAGCATCGAAATCCTGTCTCCGTGTGTTTCTCCAAGGCCTATAATTCCCCCTGAGCAAACGGTAATTCCTGCTTTTCTGACATTGTTAATAGTATTAATTCTGTTATCGAAAGTTCTTGTTGAAATAATTTCTTCATAATATTGTTCCGAAGTATCCAAATTGTGATTGTAAGCATACAATCCTGCTTCCTGAAGACGAATTGCCTGTTCCTCGGTAAGCATTCCTAACGTACAGCAAACTTCCATTCCAAGTTCGTTTACACCCTTTACCATGTCAATAACTCTATCGAAATCACGATTGTTACGAACTTCTCGCCACGCTGCTGCCATACAAAAACGTGAGGATCCACTGTCTTTTGCTTTTTGAGCATGTGCAATCACCTGTTCCGTCGGCAGCAAAGCCTGAACTTTTATATCCGTGTGATAACGTGCCGCTTGTCCACAATAAGAGCAATCTTCGGGGCAACCACCTGTCTTAATAGATAACAATGTCGACATTTGAACTTCTTCAGGATTGTGCCATTCGCGGTGAACGCTTGCTGCTTTGTAGATTAATTCTAGTAAAGGCTGATTATAAATTTCTTCGATTTCCTCTTTGGTCCAATCATTCCTCAATTTTGTTTTATCTCTCATATCTTTTCTAATTGTTTTGTAATACTTTCTATATTTTCTTTTGTTATGTTTTCGATTTCCGGAATTCTTATAATTTTTGTTTCTGATGAAATATTTTTACAAATAATCCTTTCAGTATCTGATGGGAAGTCTCCGTTGAGAATTAAATATTGCAATGTAATTTTTCTTTGATTTAAAAGCATTATCGACAATAAAGTATGATTGATACAACCTAAATAATTTTTGACAACCAATGCCGTTGGGAGATTTAATTCTTCAATTAAATCAATAATAAATTCACTGTCATTGATTGGAACCATGAGTCCCCCAGCACCTTCTACAATAAGATTATTTTTTGTTTCAGGAAGTTTTATTTTATTTAAATCAATAGTAATTCCTTCTTCTTTTGCAGATTGATGCGGTGATGCTGCCAACTGAAAACAGTAGGTTTCTGCATGGCAAACTGTATCTTTTCCAACCCATTTTTTGACTTTCATGGTGTCTGAAAAACCGAGATCTCCAGATTGAACGGGTTTCCAATACTCTGCATTAAAATATTTTGTCAAAATTGCCGAACAAACCGTTTTACCTATTTCTGTTCCGATTCCAGTAATAAATAATTTCATTTTTAAATGTTTTGCTTAATAATATTTGTAAGCGTTATAATATCCTCTTCTTTATTAAAACTATGCAAGCAGATCCTCAATCTTTCTGTTCCTTCTTTTACCGTGGGACTGAAAACAGCATATGTCAAAAATCCACTATCAAATAGAGTTTCTTTCAAAGCTATTAATTGACGATTATTGGTAATTAAAATTGCCTGAACTGGACTATTTTCTGAAGAAATACTTTGAAGGTTATGCTTTCGAAAAATTTTAATATTTTTCTTTAATTCAACGCATAAATGTTGATTTGCTTCTAGAAAATTATATCCTTCTTTTATACTCATCCATAGAAAATCATGTGCTGAAGTTGTATAGATAAAAGAGGCTGCGAAATTAATGAGGTAAGATTTAATTACTTCATTTGTTAAAATAGATGCACCATGCGTTCCCAAAGCTTTTCCGTAAGTAATTACCGTAGCTAAAACACTATTTTGCAAATGCAATTGAGCAACCAAACCATACCCAAAAACACCAAAAGCATGCGCTTCATCGATAATCAGATGTGCTTTATATTTTTTCGTTATTTCGACAATATCCTTAACAGGAGCAATATCCCCATCCATCGAATAAAGACTTTCAATCGCCACATAACAAATCCCATTTTGTCCTTTTAAAATTAGCTCTAAATGTTCAACATCATTGTGCTTAAATTTTAATTTCTTAGCATATGACATTTTACAAGCATCATGCACAGACCGATGAATTTTTTCATCCACAATAATCGTATCATGTCGATTTGGAAGTGTTGAAAACAGAGCTAAGTTCGCATTATATCCAGAAGGGAAAAGTAAAGCTGATTCAAATTTATGTTCTTTGGCAATGAAATCTTCGACTTCGGTAACAACAGAACTATTTCCACTTATTAATCTAGAGCCTGTGCTCCCTTTTAATAATTCGGGATTTTCTAAGATTTTTTTTAATAATAAATCCTGAAATTCTTTGTTTGTAGCCAATCCTAAATAATCATTGGAATAAAAGTCGATTCCTTTCTCTTTTGGTTTTAAAATTCTTAAGATTCCGTTTTCTTTTCTTTCTTCTAAAGCTTCCTTAAAATAGAGGAAATTATTGTGCATGATTCCATTTTGAAACCTCCTTTGAAATTGCATTAACCCACTGCTCATATAAATCTTTTTCAATGGTTAAAATAACTTCTGCATGAACCTTCCAGTCTTCCGAAAATTCCTCCAATTGATTAATCATTTCTTCCAAATGTCCCTCTTCTTCTAGAATAATTGATTTCACTATAATTTTGGAAGAAACCTTAGTTAAAATATCCTGATAAATAGGGTACAATTCATCAGCACGAACTTCAATAGCATAGGTCACAAATAAATAAGCCGCATATTTCAAATCTTCTTTATTCAAATTGAAATTCTGCTGAAGATATTTACAAGCTTTAATATCTAAAGAGTGTAAGTATTGCCTCGTTGCAATGGAAGCCAAAAGTTCATTATTTTTATACGTTTTGCAGACTTCAGGACTGATTTTTAAAATTTGTTTTTTCAGATAATAAGCGTGACGATGCTCTTCTGCTGCGTGTTTAAGTTGAATTAAACTAACTTTCGTCGGATGCTCGCAAGCAGATATTTTTCTTGCTCCTGCATTTTCCATGAAAGACAGCGTATTCAGCCATTTAGCATGCATTTCATTTTGCTGAACTATTTTTTGTAAAAGGTTGTAAAAATTCATTGTTTTTATTTGTGCGACAAAATTATTATCTTTCCGGACACTATAAGGTACCATTTTAAATATCATGAGTAGTCCGGTTAATATTCCTTTTCAAAGTTTCATATCTATAGATCGAGATTCTTCTACATCTATTTACTTACAAATTACTTTTCAGTTTATCAATGCTATCCAAAGAGGTTATCTACCTACTGGTCTGAAGTTACCTGGTAGTCGGACGCTTAGTGAACTTTTAGGTGTTCACAGAAAAACCATTATAGCAGTTTATGAAGAATTGGATGCGCAAGGTTGGGTTCAAATCCATTCCAATAGAGGGACATTTATTCTAGATAAAGAACCAGAAAAGATAAAAATTAAGAGCTCAGAATCTCTACAGCTTTATTCCTATCCAAGACAAACGGGATTTAGTTTCAATAAGACTAATATTCTTGATAATCCTTACGAATATGGTGATTTTTTGTATCGATGGAATGATGGTACTCCAGATTACAGAGTCACACAAATTGAGACCTTTACTAAATTTTATTCGGCTAGCTTAAAAAGAAAACAAAATCAAAAAAAATGGGCTTATTCTAAAGAAGAAGGAAGTATCTATTTTAGAAAGCAACTGTCTAATTATCTGAATTTGACTAGAGGATTACATATTTCAGATAAAAATATTCTTATAACAAGAGGAGTTGATGCAAGTATTTATATTATATCTCAAATTTTATTAGAAAAAGGAGACAAAGTTGTTGTTGCTGAAACAAGTTACTTTGCCATTAACATGATTTTTCAAAAAAATGGAGCCCAAATCCTAACAATTCCTATAGATAAATACGGTATACAAGTTGACAAATTAAGAGAATTATGTGAGCATACAACCATTAGGGCGCTATACCTTACACCACACAATCATTATCCTACAACTGTAACTTTAAGCGGTAGTAGAAGAATGGAACTTCTTCAACTTGCTGATGAATTTGGCTTTGTTATTTTAGAAGATGATTATGACTACGAATTTCAGTATGACAAAAACACCACACTTCCAATTGCCAGTGCAGACACCAACGGTATGGTGGTGTATGTAGGTTCTTTTGGAAAAACATTGCCACCAGGATTTAGAACTGGATTTGTTGTTGCTCCAGAAAATCTAATATATGAAATGCGAAAATATCTTGGCATTATTGATCGAGAAGGAGATATTATGATGGAACAGGTATTGGGGGAGTTAATAGAAGAGGGTGAAATACATCGTCACTTAAAAAAGTCAATAAAAATTTACCAGCAGCGTCGTAATAATTTTGCAAATATTTTAAAAGAGACATTCGGTAATGATATAAACTATCAAATTCCTACTGGTGGGCTTGCCTATTGGATAGAATGGCAAAAATCAGTTAATCTACTCAAAATAAGCCAAGAATGTGTTAAATATAATTTGTTAATTCCAAGAACATTACTTTATCAAAACAAATCTATCACTGCTATGCGAATCGGTTTCGGACATCTAACAACTGAAGAAATGAAAAATAGCATAGAAATATTATCAAAAAGTATAGTAAGCATATCCACCTCTCATTAATAATATGGGAGATAAGTAGATATTTATCACATAAGTAAGTTAAGTAGAAAGGTAAGGAATTAATTTAAAAATAAAAAACATGAATGTCTATTGCCTCTTTTAGAAAAATCATTTTTGCTTTTTTATAATATACTAAAGTAGAAAAACTTATAGCGAAATTTATAAAAAATTATGGTTGTATTGAAATTTATGAAAAATCGCTGCTTAAGATAATGTAAGAGTTACACTTTTATAAAACCCTATTATGGTCCTGAAAATTGGAGTTGTACAATAGTTATGCTTATATACATGTATTTACATATGTATATATTTACATATGTATATATTTATATATATCGTACTATAATCAAAAAATAAAGCCGTATCTTAATGTATACGGCTTGTCTATTATTTTTTAGATTCCTCTAAAGATAACTTTCTAAATTCTTTTAAAAGTTTCTCTAAAGCTAAAGATGATTTTCTCGCTCTAGTTCCAGCAGCTTTATTTTCTTTTTCCATTTGTAATTGAGCATCTGAATTGAACGTTTCAAATTCTGCGTTCAATTGTTCTAAAAGTTCTTTCATTATAATACTATTTTATGCAAATATAGCATTTGAAACAGTAATAGGGAGGAACTTTACATTAATATTTTAATGCTTTAAAATTGAAAATTATCGTAATCATCTTAAAAAGAAGACTAAATTATAAAACAATATTTAAATATAAAGCTATATTTATATTTAAATATGTATATATTTTTTTATATGTATATTTATATATATTACTATACATATATATTTTTAAATAAATGATAACAAGTAAGTTATTATGACACTTTACATTTAAAATTTTCATCTAATGAAAGCCTTCCCTCAAAATTCTTATCTTTCCACCTAAAAGATTTAACATCAGTTTGATCTCCTCTAAGTAATATTTCTACATCAATAAAAGATAAATTATAGTCAAAAATAGATGGCCAAATTATAAAATCACATTTAATATCTGATAAGTAATTAGTACAACCAAAGAATTTTTCCATTTTTAATACAGTACCGCTACACTTCGGACAATCTCCTAAAGAGTAATCAAATTGCACTTGAAAAGTACTGTCATTTACAAAAAGTTTTGCTTGAAAATTAATTCCTTGTTTTGAAGTAAAATTTAAAAAAGGAGTGTAGTTGCCAGTAACTAATAACCTTACAATATCTTCAGTCATTACAGTTCCATTATAAGAACGGTAAATAAACATTCCACATTTTCGATTAAAATAATTTTCACATCCCCAGCCTTGCTTTGTTCTTAGAATTTCGCCATCACAATTAACACACTTAACATTATCTACAATTTGATTTCCAAACTTATAATTAATATAACCGTGTACTATTTTTAATGCAGCTTCAAATTTTTCACCTTTATCATCCACAAAATCTGAATAAATTTTTGTTTCGTAATTGTGAAGTAAGTCAAATAGCATTTCGGGAGTGATAATTTTTTTCGAATAAGATTTATAAATAAAAAAATTGCACAACTGCTTATTATTTTCAACGAAATTACATTGAAATTTATCCTCAAACTCTAAAAGCTCCCCTTTGTTGCAAATGGGGCATGTACCAACTCGTTTCATTCTATAAAATTAGCTATTATTTACAAAAATTCGCCGGGCACTGGTGAAAATATCGTCTTTCCTTTTCGGACTTTTTTATCAATAATGGGTAAATGATTAAAAAAATTCCTTTTAAAATGGGAATATGATTTTGAACGTTTCTTATTTTAATTTTAATATTAATTTTAATATTAATTTTAAGTAACCGTTTTTTTAAGGTATAAAACATTGTTTACTAATGTTTTACACTCTATACTTTATGCTTTTTTGGGTAGTGGAATCTCGAAGTTATGGGTAGTAGAATATCGATTGAATGGGTAGTGGAATCTCGATTTTTGGGTAGTGGAATCTCGAAATAAACTCACGTGGGTAGTGAAATGTCGATTTTTGGGTAGTGAAATCTCGATTATTTACCTTAAAAACTGACTCTAAAATCAAAAAAACCTCAATGGGTAGTGGAATCTCGAATATTAAAGGGAAAAAATGCATAAAATGTGGGTAGTGGAATCTCGAAATAAAGGAGAATAGTGATTTTTCATTGATTTTTGGGTAGTGGAATGTCGATTTTTAATTACTAACTTAATAAAGGTACGATAAATAAATAATTTATATTAGGATTAATAACACAAATATGTGCTTACTTGTCCAAATTACTCTTGTATAAACAAATGATAATTAATGCATTAATACCATATGGGTAGTGAAATGTCGAAAATATATTTAAACATAGTTTAAATATCAGTACATTTATATAACGATGGGTAATGGAATGTCGAAAATTAAAAGTTATGTTAGATATCGGACCTAACTAACTTCAACCACTATATAATTTATTTTTAATTAATTAAAGTTAAATGGGTAGTGGAATCTCGAAATAGTTATATAAGTAATAGTGATATATGAAAAGCTTAATATAGTGATGGGTAGTGAAATCTCGAATATAAAATTAGATTAATTAATTGCAACTACTGTGTGACTTGTAATAGTAATAAGTTACAAAAATCCTTCGTAAAGAAGGGTAGTGGAATCTCGAAATGTAATAAAAGAACCTTCTATATTAATTTCTTCGATTTATTTTTAAAATGGGTAGTGGAATGTCGAATATTAAAACAGATATTATAATCGAAACTACTATATACATTGAAATTTCGAATAAAATATTAGACCCTCACCTTAAATATGGGTAGTGGAATGTCGAAATATTAATAAAAAATGCTCCTACAACGGAGCATTAAATATTGGGTAACCTTTGGGAGATATTTGAGCATGCTTCGTTGCAGAATAAAGAGAAATAACTTCTTCTTGAATTTCATCTAACAATGCTGAAAAAGGAATATCAGTAACGAGAGGTTTAGTTTTATCCTTTCTTCTTGCAATATTATATCTCTTAACCACATTTTTATATGCATTACTAAAAAGAAATTTTGCGCCAAAATCTATGTCAAAGATTTTTTCTAAATGCTCTAACTCTTTTTGAGTAAAATTATGCCTTTTCTTAATATAAGAAAGTTTATACAATTTGAATTGATCATCTTGACTTGATAAATTTATAGATTCTGCTGCTGCACTTCCAATAGATTTAAGTTGATATCTCGTTATACCTATGTAATTTCCATTTACAGAGCTATTAAAAGAGAAAGAGGAGGATTTGTCTAACACTTTCTTAATCGGGTCTAAAAAGCCTTTTTTAAGCGTTCTTAAATCTTTGTAGTTAATTCCCCAGGTTCTATTCATATATTCTAAAGTAACCTTGGTTCCATCTTCTCTAAGAGTATTTAACCAGAGTGCAAATAGGAACTGTTTGTGAGATTTTACAGAATAGACTAAAGAATATAGAACGTAATTATAATTAGCTAAAGCTACTATCTTTTTAAACCAATAAGGATTAATATAAAAAGATACTTGCCCTTTATAAATGGTTGGATCAATAATTAATCCACCATAAAATTGTTTTTTTTCTACTTCCCCTTTTGAGTTATAAAACTTGACCGTATGCCATTCTTGTTTATAATTAACTAAAAATTGAAGTCCTTTTTTAGTTAACTCTAAATTTCTTGATTTAGAAATATCCGCAGTTCTCATTACTATTTTAGCATAAGATTCGTCGTCTTCTAAATATGTTTTCTTAAATAAATCCAATTGAAAACTCTCATCTGAAACTCCATATTGGAACTGTTTGTTTCGTAACGTATTTAAAATATTAATTATAATACGGTTCGCTTCAATTGGCATAGATTCTTTAACAACAAAATTGCCATTATCTTCATGAAAAAATAGATCTCGATAAAATTCATTAGAAATCTTAACCTTATCAGCAATCTTATTGCTGCTAAACGTTTCCTTTACCTTATTATCTTTTTCTTCCTGATTCATGACTTATAATTTTCTTTCTCGTTAAAGTGCTGTAATTTAATAATTATTTTAGTGACCAAATAAAATTTAATCGTATATTTGAAATACGAAAAGGAAAACAAAATTTATTTTGTTTTTCGAAAGAGGGGCTTCGGCTCCTCTTTTATTTTAGGGTCGGGTAGGGTTCTTACCGTTTAAATAATTAGCTACTTGTTGCTGACTTTCTTTTTCATAAACATTACAGAATAACCATTTGTTTTCTCCTGTAAAGTTTTCATCAAAATACTTAACCAGGCGTTTTACTCCAGCTGATCCTTGTACAGCACGATATTTAACCCAGTTACCATTTAATAGCTTTACGTTTACTACATATACTTTATTTGACTTTTCCATGATAACGCTTTAAGAATTCATTGTATTCTTCCTCATAAACGTTTACTAATGCAGTATTAATTAATTCTTTCACAGTCATTCCCTCAATCAATGATGCTTTATTTTTAAGAAATGTAATCATTTCACTCGGAACTTTTACATACAATCCTTTTTCAGACGTTGAAGGTTTCTGTACCGGCACCACTTTTTGTACTGGTGTTTCTACTTGTGTTTTTTTTACCTGATTAACTAATGCAGATAAATCTACTTTTTTATTAGCCATTACTTAAAAGTTTAATCATTAATTCTCTTGTCAAATTCTGAAGTTGATTACTCGCTTTGTGCTTTCCTTCAACTCCTTTGGTTACAATACTGTTGGTAATTGCATCATAGTCGTTGATTACTGTGTTAGCAATAGGAACATCCAACTCATTAAAATTCTCACTTAATCTATCTTTAAGTGATGAATTAGCTTTAATTCTATTAAAAACGATTAAAGATCGATCTACAGCATTATTATCTTTAATAATCTGTACAGTTTTATCAATAGCTAATAAATCATTAATACTCGCTTGCGTTGGTATTACAATTAAATCAGCTTGTTGTACCAATGAGTGTATTTCTTCGAATAGGTAAGGAGGTGTATCGATAATGATGAAATCGAAATCTTCATGCGGTATTTTATTAATTTTACGATCCACATCAATATACGTCAACTGGTCATTTAAGTCTTTTACTTGAAGTAAAGTACCTTGATAATCCCAATCAATTAAGCCAACCTTCGCATCTTGGTTAAGTAAATTTGCAACATTATAAGATAATGTACTTTTTCCAACACCACCTTTCTGATGAGTAAATAAAATGATCTTAGCCATAATTCATCTATTAAT
Source organism: Paenimyroides ceti (assembly GCF_030409925.1). Lineage (NCBI taxonomy): Bacteria > Pseudomonadati > Bacteroidota > Flavobacteriia > Flavobacteriales > Flavobacteriaceae > Paenimyroides > Paenimyroides ceti. Next base: position 60,317 of record NZ_JAUFQU010000069.1, on the reverse strand, counting down.
TTTCATCAAAAATAAATCAAAATATATTGATATACAAATATTTGTATAGTTAAATATTAATATATCTACATATAAATATATATTTATATATTATTATCGTTTATAAAACATATATTTTATAAACACTTAATAACAAATGGGTTAAGCACACTAATTTCTATCGTAAAAGAACAACTAAAAACTAATCCGATTAAAAGAGGATTTGTTTTGTGAATGCCTCCTTTAATTATTGCACAAAGGATTATCTTCCGAGTGTAAAGTATTAAAGGAGGTCGATAGAAATTTAACTTTGAAATAGGGTGGGTGGGTAAGAGAATTATTATAATACTAATGGATGGAGCGTCTGAATAAATCCAATCCGCCCCGAAGGGGCAAATTTTTACGCCCTTTATTATTTTAAAAGGCGTAAAAGGTTTATGATTTAAGGTAATTTATTGCTTTGTTCGCATAACCAAATGCTTCTTCTAAAATTTCATGTTTTTTCTCTTCCGCTGTATGCTTTAACCAACTTTTTAGATAGATAATTGAGTTAATAAACTGCTCCGAATAATTAAATTCTAACGAAAACAATAAAGAACCCAGTTCAGCAATTAACTCTTCAAAAGCATATTTGTTTCTGCCATCTTCAAAATTTTGGTCTAAACGGTTTAATCGGTCTTTGTGTCCTGTCCAATGAATAATTTCATGAAAAACAGTTGAATAATATGCATCCTTATTTTTGAAATACTGCGGTTTTGGTAAATGAATTTCATCTCTTCCTGGAATATAATACGCTTCGCCTTGTACTAAATGTTGTAATGATAAATTTTTGGTTTCAATTAAACCATTAATAAAATTTTCGGCACATTCGTCAAGCTCAATGAGTTCAACATCAGCAATAATTGGAAACTCACAATCATTTATATTTTCAACGTTATCCGTATGAAATACACGATAATACTTCATAAAGCTTTTTACCCGATATTGCTTTTGTTTGGTGCTATCTAAAGCCTTAAAATCAGCAAGTTGAATACGTTCTTCCGTTTCTTTATGTCTAATATCATAACTAAAGTATTGTATTGGTAATGACTTTGAACCTTTCTTAATTTTACCTTTTGATTTAGTAATTTGATTAAAAGTCGCATAATAGCAATTTGAACGCTTATTTATCAACATATCAAGTGCCAATATAAATTGGTTTAATCGTGTGTAAGATTGTAAAGAAAGTCTATTAGCAGGCATAAAAGATACATTTTCTTTTAAAAAATGTTGCCAATGTTTCTCTTCTACACTTTCCAGTTGTTCAATAATTGAACTAAAGAACAAATCGTTATAATTATTCTTTGTAGTTTGAGCTTGGCTCTTTTCTGTTGTTTTAAAGGTTCTTTTTGCTTGGGGAGTTTTTACATTTGTTTCCATAATAAAATAATATTTAATAGTTCTACAATTTTTATTAATCATTCTTCGTGAGTTGTCGCTTATGGCTTTTCTGTGCGAAATAGAACTATTGCCTACCGAACGATTTATAAAAGGAAAAATCCATTTGGCCGCTACAGAACTGAAGCTGACAAATGGATTCGACTGGTAAATATATTTAGGAGTGTCTGCGAGTTAGAAATACACGATAGATATCACCTTAAAATTGGCGTTATTTTTCCTAAAAATAATGACGATTTTAATGTGATATCTATTTTTGTAGTTCTTAAGAAGTAGAAACCTCAATAGATTTTTATAAAGCGGAATAGGCAATAATTTTGCAACAAGAAAACCATATATGGCGATCACTCCGAGTAGAATGATGTAAAAAGAGGAAGATCTTTTTTCAATATGTTGATGGAACAATAAAAACCAAGCAAAAAGAATAAATTAAAACATTAATTACTTTTCCTTTTAACTGGGATAAACACACTAATTTCTATCGTAAAATGAACGACTAAAAACTCAACCGATTTTAAGAGGTTGTGTTTTGTGAATTTATTGTTTAATTGTTTACAGCAAGGGGTTATTTCCCGGGTGTAAAGTATTAAACAGTTAGATAGAAATTTAACTTTGAAATAGGGTGGGTGGGATTATTATCATGTTCATTTATAAAAAATCAATATAATAAAAGAGCTTATCAACACCTAAATTTCCATATTCGTATTTTGTATATATTTTATTTAAAATCGCATTAAAATTTAAAATTAAAATACAAATTACGCACTATATCTTTTTATTATATCCCGTATTATACCTATGTTGATAAGAATAAACAAATAATTTCTTAAATAAATGTTATTGCGTATATTTGAGAGTTATGCGGCAGCTTAAAAGACGACACAGAGACGAATGACAGATAAAAGAAACATACAGACAATTGCACCATTTTTGGCTGACGACTTTGTTGACTTGGACGAACCAATCTTCAACACAGACACTTATTCAGCTTTTTTGGAGAACAACGCAAACCGACTTGGGACTTTTAAAAAGTATTTGATTTGCAAACTACACGACAGTTGGGTAATTGACGTGAATGATAATATTGATAAATTCAGCCTAATACTTAACGACTATTCAACTTACGTTTTTGCCGACAAAATAATTGAGAGATATAACTTGCCCATTGACTCTGACAACATTGCATTTCCGTTGACAATTGAGCTTACAGGAAAGCTAAAAGTTGAATTCAATAAAGTTGACGAAGATGGAAATCTTATTCAGATTAACCAGACACAATTAGACGAATATCTTTACGAGCAAGTAACACATATAGACAAAGAACAAATTGAAATCGTTTTTCACTTTTGGAAATCAAACCTAAAAGACGACAAGCCAGGAGAAAGAATAATTGTAATAGTTTCTGCAAATAATTTGACTTTAACAGAAAATCAAGACCAATCTTGGACAGAAATTTTTGGCGACAAGTTTGACGAACTTTATAAGTATTTTAAGGAGCAATTTGACAGTGACAGATATGTTTCTGACCAAAACGAATGCGAGAAACTAATTGATGAATTTGAACAAAATCAACTGACGAATGAAAGAAAGCCGACCGCATAACACGGGTTTTGCGTCAGGCGGGATGACGTGAAAACTTGGAGCTTTGTGCTTCTATTTAAGTTCAGTGCTGGTTGACAGTTTTGTGCTCCGAAACCCGCCCGAACGCAAAGCCCGAAAACGTTATGGGCAACCCCACTACCGAGCAACCCGACATTCGATTTTAAAACACAATGGAGAATAAACCGAAAATAATAAAAGTAAGAGAGTTGCTTACAAATGACTCTCTACAAATTCCAAGTTACCAACGTCCTTACAAATGGACAACAAAAAATGTCAATCAACTTATTGACGACATTTTAATACACAAAGAAAAATCAGAATACCGTTTGGGAACGCTTGTAGTTCACAATCACGACAATATTTCTGACATTGTTGACGGACAACAACGAACAATTACATTGACGTTAATTACAACAAATGTTCTTAAATCCTCTTTTCTGAACATATTCCTTTACTTCTGAAAGACAGTTAACAATCAGGTGTATAATTGTCTCTGATCTTAATAAAAGACAATCGATTTCAATCTCCTGTTCCTGAATTGCAGCTTCCAACTTACGATATGTCTCATTGTAAAATTTATCCATTAAATAACCCTTTTTGTGATGTAATCTGATATAATTAATCCTTTGCTTTTAAAAATTTTGATATGAGCGTAAGACTTGCCATGAATTTCTTTCCATGAGTCTGCTTATCTTTTACAAAAAAACAACAATCTGGCTACTGTCGTAATTACGGACAATAAATTTCAGTCTCCTATTATCAAGCATTATCTATTCAGCAAGATCTCTGTTTTACATTCCATTACCCATTTGGATTCCCTGATTAGACTCTCCCTGCTTCTGATCGTCATTTTTAATACCTCTTTCTTTTTTAGCCTTTCCTTTCGTATCCACCTTACCAAAATTATAGCTAAAGGTCAACCCAAAAGAGCGGAATGGGAGTGTCATATTATTTGTCTGTGTATAATCAGGAGTGAATACCTCGCTTTTGAAATGGGTGTTTTCCCAGAATGGATTTGTAATATTTAATCCAATACTAGCGGTTTTGTCCCATAGTTCTTTTTTCACACCTACGGTCCACATACTCATGGAAGGGGAAGTACCCTGGAATGTACGTCTCGGTGAATTGAGCATGACAAATGTCTCTGCTATTAAATCATTGCTGATCTTGTAGCTCCCGTTTACAAAAGCCCGATACATAAAATGTAACTTGTCAACCTGCGTACTCATTTCCTCATTAAAGGGGTTTCCTTTTGCTTCATAGGTAAACAAACTGATATTGCTTCTTAGCGTTAAATTTCTAATGGGTGAAAAAGACAAAAACAAATTTGTTCCAAAAGATTCATTGGTGCCGATATTATCAAAAGTAGTCAATGAAATCTGCTGTCCAGGGGTGCTAAGACTATCTATCTGATTCAAGCTTTCGATAACGTCGTTGGTCCTGCGATAAAATACAGAAGCATTAAAAACCGTCCCCTTTTTAAATGTTGAATAACCCAACTCAACGTTGTGGGAAAGCTCAGGCTTAAGCTCTGGATTTCCTTGTCTCTGAACAATAGGGTCTGCCGTATTTCTAAATGGATTTAAATAAAACAAGCTTGGTCTTTGAATACGTTGGTTGTAACTCAGTTTTAAACTAGACATCCTTCCAAGCTTTTTCGATATCACCGCAGTGGGTAATATATTTGTATAGTCATTTTTAAAGGCTTCAAAACCACCTATTGCATCGCCATTAAGTTTTGTGTGTTCCATTCGAACACCTGCTTTTACCTCATATTTTTCTGCAAACTCAAAACCATATGATAAATACCCAGCTACTACGTCTTGGTTGTAGTTAAAGTCATAAGAGCGATCATCCGAAATATGAAAACTGCCGTCTGTTCCTTCTTGAATCAAAGATGAGCTTGTAATATCCCGAAGTATGGTTTTAACTCCCATTTCCAATGTTGTACTACCAAGAGGTTGTACGTAATCTGCTTGAAGTGTAAATTCATCATTTATTCCTTTATTTTCTCCGATTTCGTCAAGACGACCTCCTGTTTCATAAATCGTTTTGTAATCGGTAATACTGTTGCTTCTGGAAAACTGACCTGACAATGTTAATTCCTGCTTAGGATTTGCAAATTTCCTGGTGTAATCTGCTGACCAGTCAAAGCCGTCAGACGCAGTTTTTTGATCTCTATTGGACAATAATGAAGAATTACTATTATTTGGCAAGAAGAACGTTGAGTTGGTGTTTCCATCCATATTCATTTCAAATCCGTTTACTGAAAATGTGGTAGTAAATAGATCTTTATCGGTCAGGTCATAATCTATACCGATAGACCCGCGAAGTCCAGATCGAGTAGTCTTTTGGTCACTGAACTGCCTCAATACAGGGTCTCCACCAATTGTAAATTGTTCGAAATCATTGGTAACCGTTTGAGGCCACATATAATTGCCTCCTACATTGGCGACAACGCTAAATTTTCCTTTTCTAGCATTAAAGTTTGCATTTCCATTATTGTGTCTGGTTCCAAGACCTCCAGAAATAGAACCGTTAACTCCGCCAATATCTTTCTTTTTGGTAATGATGTTAATAATACCAGAAGTCCCTTCTGCATCATATTTAGCCGAGGGACTAGTAATAACCTCTACGCTTTTTATTTGATCCGCAGGAATGGTCTTTAAGGCATCGCCAACATTATTAGCCATCATACCAGATGGCTTTCCGTTGATCAAGATTCTGACATTTTGATCTCCACGCATCGAAACATTACCATCTATATCCACTGAAAGCATGGGGACTTTACGTAAAACATCTGTCGCATTGCCACCTGCAGAAGTTACGTCACGCTCAGCATTGAAAACCAATCGGTCAATTTTGTTTTCGATTATAGGTCGTTCGCCAGTAATTACAATCTCATCAAGCACGTTTGTGTTGATGCTCATCAATATTGTTCCCAAATTGTTGTCACCAGGCTTTAATGTGTAGTTTGAAAACACTTTTGGAATGTACCCTATAAAATCAATTGTAATATTGTATGTCCCCGGTTCTAAGTTTTCCAAAGAAAATTTTCCTTTCTCATCAGCAATAGTACCGGTTAATTTTTTAGCATCAGTAATCGGATGTACGGAAATGGTGGAATAATAAATTCCTTCTTTACTTATTGAATCTACCACGGTTCCTTTTATTATAGCTTTAGGGCTTTGAGCCCATACACTATGAGTAAGAGTTGTAAATAAAATTAGTGTAATAAATTGTTTTAATTTCATATAGATCTATATTTCGTTTTGCAAACTAAGCCTTTAGGGCATATTGTTTTTTTATGCCACAAACTTCCGAAAGCCTGTGTTCGCTCACAAAAATTATAGACGAAGGAGCCACTTTTGATCGTGAACTAGTATTATACTGCCTTATATAATTTGAGTAGATGAAAAAAAGAGAGGTATCATCCAAAAAAAGGATAATCTGTAAGAACAAAACATTGAAAACTACATTTTTTTCTAACAATTCTGAGTGAAAAATAAATTATTGAGGTAAGTCTGAAACCGACAAATACCTGGCAGTAAATTGATTAATTTCTTTGATTTTTATCTTTAATATAGACTTTGGTTACTTAATCCATAGATCCACAAATTGGTCATATTTATCTTTATAGGTAGCACCTACTGGGATTATTTTATCCCCGATTTTAACGCTGTTTTTTAAAAGTGCATCCACACGGGCAAAAGAAATAATATAGGAACGATGAATTCGGAGAAATCCACTTTTGGTGAGTTTCTCTTCCAACTTTTTTAAGCTCATCAACGAAAGCATAGGTTTAGCACCATTGACCAGATGAATTCTGATATAATCCTTGAGTCCCTCAATATATAAAATACTATTGATTTCCAATCGAATAACCTGTGAATCAACCTTTATAAATATAAATTGTTGGTTATCATATGATACAATATCAGCAGACTCGTTTCCTTGTTCGATTCGTTTTCTTACTTTTGAAATTGAAGTTATAAAATCTTCATAATCAAACGGTTTAAGTACGTAGTCAATAGCATCCACGCGATATCCTTCTAATGCAAATTCACTGTAAGCTGTCGTAAAGATGATAAACGGTTTATGCTTACTGGCATCTGCTGCCAAAACCCTTGCAAGTTCCATACCGGTAAGATCTGCCATTTGAATGTCGAGCAGTAGTAATTGAACAGGATTGGATTGAATATAATTAAGAGCATCGATCGCATTGTCAAATTCAGCAACAAGTTCCAGAAAAGGTGTTTGTCTGACAAAGGAGCTAATCATATTCAATGCTAAGGGCTCGTCATCTACGGTTATACATCTAATTTTCATTTAAATCAATTTTAAGTTGCACCTCAAAGCCATCAACCTTATTTATTGCCAAGGAATACCTGCCAGGATAAATTAGTTCCAGCCGTCTTTCCGTATTCTGTATTCCGATACCATGGTTTTGATCATCATCCAACTTGTTGTCCACGATTTTTTCAAAAACTTTATTCTTTGTATAGAACACCAATGATTGATCTTTTTCTGTAATCCTAATGGTAATCGGACTATGTGTCTGTGTGCTGATGCCATATTTGAATGCGTTTTCTATAAAAGGCAAAAACAGCATCGAAGCAATTTTTTGATCAGGAGAGACGATATCCACCGAAAAATCAATTGAAACCTTCTGGGCAGATCGCATTTTCATCAATTCCAAATAATTGGAAATAAACTCTATTTCTGATGCAATAGTAGAAGATTGATTGGATGTGTTATATAAAACGTGCCGCATTATTTTCCCTAATTTTTTAAGAGCATTTCTAGATTGGTCAACATCTGTATAGGTCAAAGCATTTACCGTGTTGAGACTGTTAAAGAAGAAATGAGGGTTAATTTGTGATTTTAAAAACGAAAGCTCCATTTCTATCTTGTCTTTTTCTACTTGTAGGCGTTTATTCTTCTCATCTTGCCATTTTTTAATCAATATGCCAATAATATTGACACCAAGCACCAATATTTCAATCAAGAAAATATAGAAAAATACGGATAAATTGCCATGTCCCTGTTTTTTTTGGGTATTATGTAACCCAGCTATTTTTCTTATTTCCTCCGAAACATTGAGCAACTCATCCAACTTACTGAGAATTATAATAATCAATACACACGAAAGAAATAAAGTGAGATAGTATTGAAAATATTTTCTTTGGAAGAGTAATTTAGGTGCCAACCATTTTGTATTGAAATAAGTAAGTCCCAGCATCAAAATGAAAAAGAAAAATTGATTGACCCAATAAACAAAAGGCAATGCGATCCCATAAGAATGCGGAATCATAAGAAACAGTAATACTGCTAAGAGGGTTATACCCACTAAGGTTGTAACTGTATTTTGATTTCTTGTTATGATTTTCATAGGATGCTAAATTCCATTTTCTATTAAAAATTTACAAAATTTATCGACAAACTCACTGATTTTATGAGTGAGTATGCTATTTTGTTAAGTGAAGAAACTCCGGATACTTCACGATTCAAAAATACAACTTCATGGTAAAAAATGAAAGATTGGTCTATTAGATTTCTTTCAAAGGTAGAAAAAATCTTCCTTTGCTTGTTTAAACAAGACATAATGAAAGAGAATATCAAAGTGCTTATCTATTTAAGTGTATTTTTCTTATTATCAACACCTGCGATTGCTCAAAAAATGGGAAATGTTATCGGTACTGTGGAAGATATGGACACCCACGAGAGACTTATTGGAGTGAGTATTAGCGTTAACGAGACCTCGTTTGCTACGCTTACTGACAGTACGGGAACTTTTAGGCTTAACGTTCCTGTAGGCACCTATACGATTAACGCTTCCTCAGTGGGGTATCAAAAGTTTACACAATACAATATAGAAGTAAGCTCAGGCAATGACAGGATTATGCACTTTGAATTGCAACCGGAAGCGGCACAACTTGAAGGCGTTACAATCACAGTCAATAGAAGTGCTTCTGCAACTGCAACCGATATGATTACTCCTATGTCTGTCCAGAAATTGACATCTCAGGAAATAAAATCAAACCCCGGAGGAAATTTTGATGTTTCAAAAGTGGTACAAACGTTACCCGGAGTCGGTTTAAGCAATGGTGTAGGTGAGCGGAATGATATTATCATACGTGGTGGTGCACCCAATGAAAACGTTTATTATCTGGATGGTATAGAAATACCAGTTTTAAACCACTTCCAGACACAGGGAAGTTCGGGAGGTGCACAGGGAATTTTGAACGTCTCGTTTATCGAGGATCTCAAACTGACAACATCTGCATTCGATTCGAGATACAGCGATGCATTGTCTTCTACCTTTGTTATCAATCAAAGAAACGGTAACCCCGATCGTTTGTCGGGAAATATTCGTGCAAGTATGACAGAAACCGCATTAACGCTGGAAGGTCCGCTTTCCCCTAAAACAACATTCCTGAGTTCTGTGCGTAAATCCTATTTAGGAATGCTGTTTAAAATGGTAGATCTCCCAATCCGTCCAGACTTTTATGATTTTCAATATAAAGTTAATCACAAATTCAATGATAAGACAACATTAACTGCTATTGGTATTGGAGCCATTGATAAGTTTGGATTTGCACCTACAAAGGAATCTACTCCCGAACACACTTATATTCTCCGTTCAACGCCTTATGTAAACCAATGGACTTATACCATGGGCTTTAATCTTAACAGAAAGATCGAGAATGGCTACATGAACTTCACCTTAAGTAGGAACATGTTCAATACAACATTGGATAAATTTGAAGACGAGAACAAAATTGAACAGAACAGGACTTTATTAATCGAATCAGATGAAGTGGAAAATAAGTTCCGTTTTGATTACAATAAGTTTGTTAACGGTTGGAAGTTTTCAGCTGGTTTGGATGCCCAATACGTAGGTTATAACGGAGATGTATTTAATAAAGTGTCTGCTGAGGTAAAAGATGAAGATGGCAATGTTGTAGCCCCAGAAAGAACCATCCAGTTCAACAGTAAGATCGACTTCTTCAAATATGGATTGTTTGCGCATGCTTCAAAACGTTTTCTGGATGACAGATTACTCTTATCGGGAGGTATCCGTACGGATATGAACAGCATGACCGAGACAGGAAATGATCCCTTGAAGACACTTTCTCCTCGTTTATCCGCTTCTTATCGTCTGAGTGACCAATGGAACTTGAATGCATCTGCTGGTACTTATTTTAAGGCACCTATATATACCGCATTGGGATATAAGGATGAAGCAGGTAATTTCATGAATAAAGATATGGACTATACCCGTTCAACTCATTATGTTCTGGGAACTGAGTTCTTACCAAAGAATTCACTGAGGTTCACATTGGAAGGTTTCTATAAGAGATATAGCGATTACCCTGTGTCTGAAACAACAGGAATTTCATTGGCCAATCAGGGAACTCAGTACGGATCGGTTGGTAGCGAACGCATATTATCGATAGGTATAGGAGAAACGTATGGAATTGAAGCTTTTATGCAGCAAAAGATGACTAAGAACCTTTTCTATCTGCTTAGTTATTCTTATGTAGTTAGTAAATTTTCGGGAGTAGATGGCGTATTAGCTCCTTCATCCTGGGATAACAGACATCTGTTTTCTGCAACTTTAGGGTATAAAATGAAAAATGACTGGGACTTGGGACTGAAGTATCGTTTTACAGGAGGAAATCCTTATACACCATATGATCTGGCAGCCTCACAACAAAACTATTTGTTGCTGGGCCAGGGAATTCCAGATGCTTCCTTATTGAACCAGAACAGACTTTCCAATTTCAACCAACTGGATTTCCGAGTGGATAAGAAATTCAACTTTAAAAAGACATCGTTGGGCATATATCTAGATGTACAAAACTTATTGATGCAAAAAAATGAAACCAACCCGAACTTTACGTTTAAGCGAAACGAAGATAATACAGGCTTTGTGACTACCAATGGACAACCTATTACTGCTGATGGAAGCAACGCCATACCAGTTATTCTTTACAATAAAACTGGACATCCTTTACCTTCCCTTGGAGTAATTTTCGAGTTTTAACAGAAAAACATTTAATTAAAAATCAAAATTATGAACATTACGTTGTCAATTATAGTGGGAATGCTAATATTGTCAATTTCAGCCCCCTTTATTTCGGTTTATGCTGTTTCTCAAATTAAGAAAAAGAACCTTGATGTCCACGTCAAAATTCAAAAACGATTGTTCTGGACCTGTATTGTTGCACTGATTATTTTAGAAGTTCAAATAAGGGTTTCGGGTGGATCAGGCAGTCTCGTTTCTAACAGTAAATATACCGGGACGTTATTCTTTAATAGTTTATTGATTGCACATATCATAGGTGCGGTAATCACCTATATTTTCTGGGGAATTACTGTTTTCAGTGCTAATAAGAATTTGAAAAAGAAAAAAACATTACCAGGAAAATATTCGACAGTACACAAAAAGCTAGGTTACGGAACTATCATAGGTCTATTTTATACTGCTATAACGGCTGCTATTGTTTGTACCATGGCCTTCTTCTTGTGAATTTAATTTCTCATGAGAGAATGCGTAGTCCGTTAATTTTAAAGCAGTACAGGCAGAAACAGATGTTAAGGTCTCTTTTATTTATGCTATCACATTTATCAGGAGCAATATTCTTGTTGCTCATTTGAGAATATTTTTTGAATTTTGAAAAAAGTGACGGAAGTTAAAGGAGTGGAAAGATTTCTATCCACTCCTATTTTAACCCTAGAAAATCAAATGTGTAAACAATTCTTTCTGTTCGTTTAGATGCTGATAATTTATTTTTTTAGTTTTCATTTTTTGTTCCATACTATCTAAATCAGAACTGTATTTTAGTTCTACGCCAACAACAGCCGGACCTTCTTCGCGGTTGTTCTTTTTAGTGAACTGGAAATAAGTAATGTCATCATTTTCTCCTAAGACATCATTTACAAATTCTTTTAATGCTCCTGGTCGTTGTGGAAAGTTGATGATGAAATAATGCTTCAATCCTTCAAACATCAAGGATCGCTCTTTTATTTCTTCCATTCTTGTAATGTCATTGTTGCTGCCACTAACAATGCACACCACATTTTTACCTTTGATTTGGTCTTTATACGAATCCAAGGCTGCAATACTCAATGCACCAGCTGGTTCTACAACAATGGCTTCTTCGTTATATAATTGTAAAATTGTTGTGCAAACTTTCCCTTCAGGCACTAAGACGATGTCATCTAACGAATGTTGGCAGATTTCAAATGTTTTGTCGCCCACCCGTTTTACGGCAGCTCCATCTACAAATTTATCAATGTTCGTCAATGCAGTATTTTTACCGTTTTCCAACGATGTTTTCATAGAGGCTGCTCCTTGTGGTTCTATACCGATAAGGTTAGTTTCAGGACTCAATTGTTTAAAAACCGAAACGACCCCTGCTGCCAAACCGCCACCTCCAATTGGGAAGAATAAAAAATCAATTTTACATTTGCTGTCTTCCACAATTTCCAATCCTACAGTTCCTTGTCCGGAAATAACCAATTCATCATCAAACGGATGAACGAAAACTGCCTTATTCTTCTGGCTGAAAAGAAGGGCTTCGTTGTAGGCATCGTCAAAAGTATCACCTTTCAACACAACCTCTACATTTTCTTTTCCAAAGAGTTTTACCTGCTTTATTTTTTGTGCAGGCGTGGTAATAGGCATATAAATAACGGCTTTTATGTTCAGTTTTCTACACGCAAAAGCCACTCCTTGAGCGTGATTACCCGCACTTGCACATACAACGCCTAGTTTTATATCATTTTCGGAAAGCGAACTTATTTTATGATACGCTCCACGCAATTTGTAGGATCGTACAGGTTGTAAATCTTCCCGTTTCAAATAAACCTGAGCAGCAAATCGCTCGCTCAGGTTTTCGTTTTTCACAAGAGGCGTATGCACAGCCACACCTTTCAGGTTTTCGGCTGCCTCTTGTATTTTTGCTAAATGTATCATTTGGTTTGAGGTCTTAATTTTCGAACTTGCATTCCAGTTTGCCACAACTCACTTTGTTGTATTTCTTTGAGTTCTGCGTTGAGTTTTTCTCTGTAATCTGGCTTGCTGTTGGCTTCGATAACGATGGCTGCTTCTTTACCTGAAAGCACGTCATCATACAGTTCATTAAAAACAGGAGTGGTAGCTTCTCTAAATTTACCTTTCCAATCCAATGCTCCTCGTTGTGCAGTGGTACTGCAATTGGCAAACATCCAATCCATTCCGTTTTCGGCTACCAAAGGCATTAAACTTTGGGTCAATTCTTCTACAGTTTCGTTGAAGGCTTCACTTGGCGAATGTCCTCGCTGACGAAGCACATTATATTGAGCCTCAAAAACACCTGCGATAGCTCCCATCAAAACGCCTCGTTCGCCAGTCAAATCGCTGTATACTTCTTTTTGAAATGTGGTTTCAAACAAATAACCAGAACCGATAGCGATGCCTAATGCCAATGCTTTTTCTTCAGCTTTTCCGGTTGCATTTTGAAAAACGGCATAACTGGAATTTAAACCTTGCCCTTTTAAAAATAATGTTCTTAACGAAGTTCCCGAACCTTTGGGAGCCACCAAAAACACATCTACATCTTTAGGTGGCACGATACCTGTTTTTTCATGAAAAGTAACGCCAAAACCATGTGAAAAATACAGGGCTTTTCCTGTTGTCAAATTTTTTTTCATCGTTTCCCATGCTTGTATTTGCCCTGCATCTGATAATAAATTCATGAGTAAAGTGCCTTTTTCGCAAGCGGTTTCCACTTCGAAAAGAGTTTCATTTTCTACCCAACCATCAGCAAGTGCTTTGTCCCAACTCTTTGTCCCTTTTCGTTGTCCTACAATTACTTTTACGCCATTATCTTTCAAATTTAAGGCTTGTCCCGGACCTTGCACGCCGTATCCAATGACTGCAACAGTTTCGTTTTTTAATATTTCTCTTGCTTTCTCTAATGAAAACTCTTCTCGTGTTACGACATTTTCCATTACGCCGCCAAAATTTAATTGTGCCATTTTATATTGTATTATTTTTTTTAATTGATTTCTAATTCTTTTAAATAAGTACTTAATTCTTTCATTGGTTTGGTAACTGCTACTCTTCCTGAGCGGGCAAATTCCAGAATACCAAAGGGTTTCAATTTCTCAAATAAAACCTGTGTATCTGCTTTGTGCCCTGTTTTTTCAATGACGATAAAATCGGGATCTACGGTGAGAACTTTGGCACTATTTTCTCTAACCACTTGCTCTACATTGTTGGATTTAAGTTCTGTTGTTTTGATTTTATATAACGCAATTTCCTGATGTACTACTTCATTATCTTCGTGTACAAAGGCTTTCAGAACATCAATTAATTTGTCGATTTGCCCAACAACTTTATCTATTTGTTCTCTGTTTGTTCTCAAAACGATAGTGTAACGGTGCACATTTTTAACCTCTGTTTCAGAAGCGGTGATGCTGTCAATATTCAAATGTCGTCTTGTAAATATGATGGTGATGCGGTTGAGCATTCCGATTGTATTTTCCGTAAATATGGATACGGTAAATGTTTTGTTCATTGTTTCCATTTTATCCGTTTTATAATTATTGTAATCTTATTTCAGCTACCGAAGCACCTGTTGGCACCATCGGAAAAACATTATCTTCTCTGGCAACTTTCACTTCCAACAGGTACGCATTTTCTGTGTTTAAAAGTTGGTCTAATGCGTTGTTCAAGTCCTCCTGTCTTTCAACTTTTTGACCTTTGATGTTGTAAGAGGCTGCCAAAGCCACAAAATCAGGACTTTGAATGTCGGTAAACGAATATCTTTTTTCAAAGAACATTTGTTGCCATTGCCTCACCATTCCCAAATAACCATTGTTTAAGATGATGATTTTCACGCCGATATTATTCTGCATCATGGTTCCCAATTCCTGCAAGGTCATTTGAAAACCACCATCTCCAATGATAGCTACGACTTGTTTTTCCGGATTTGCCATTTTTGCTCCAATAGCGGCTGGAAGTGCAAAACCCATCGTTCCCAATCCGCCAGATGTAACATTACTTTTGGTTTGATTATACTGATAGAACTGTGCCGCCATCATTTGGTGCTGTCCCACATCGGTTACAACGATTGCATTGCCCTTGGTTTTTTGAGAAAGTAAATCAATCACCAAATCCATTCTCAGTTCATCTGAAAATTCCTTTTCTCTATTTTCTGAAAGTACCTGTAATTCCTTTTGCTTCGCTTGATGAAATTCATCCAACCAATTTTGATGAGTTTGTTTTTCTACCAAATCTGCTAAAACGGTTAGTGCTTCTTTGGCATCGGCTACAACAGGAGCATCGGCTTTTATGATTTTATTGATTTCGGCAGTGTCTATATCAACATGAACCACTTTTGCTTGTGTTGCATACCGGGAAACATCACCTGTAACACGGTCGTCAAAACGCATTCCCACGGCAAGCAACACATCGCACTCATTGGTTTTTACATTGGGTGCATAATTGCCATGCATGCCTACCATTCCAACAAATAAAGGGTGATGACTTGGAAAAGCTCCTAATCCCAAAAGCGTAGAAGCCACCGGAATACCCGTTTTTTCGGCAAAAGCCAATAATTCTTCTTCTGCATTGGAAAGCATAATTCCTTGTCCGACAATCATCAAAGGTTTTTTTGCCTCATTCAAAAACTTGGTTGCTGCTTGCACTTGATCTACATTCAATTTTGGCTTAGGTTGGTAGCTTCTCACCGATGTACACTTTTCGTAAGAGAAATCCAGTTTTTCAAACTGGGCATCTTTGGTAATATCCACCAAAACCGGCCCCGGACGACCAGACGAGGCGATGTAAAATGCTTTGGCTAAAGTGGGTGCTATATCTGCTGCTTTGGTTACCTGACAATTCCATTTGGTTACCGGCATCGAAATTCCCATGACATCGGTTTCCTGAAAAGCATCAGTTCCCAAGAGATGAGAAGCCACCTGTCCGGTGATGCAAACCAAGGGCGTAGAATCAATCAGGGCATCGGCTAAACCTGTAATTAAATTGGTGGCTCCCGGACCCGAAGTAGCAAATACAACCCCTGTTTTTCCTGAAGTTCTAGCATATCCTTGAGCTGCATGTATAGCACCTTGCTCGTGTCTTGTCAAGATATGATTTACTTCTTCAAGATGATGAAACAAGGCATCATAAATTGGCATGATAGCACCGCCTGGATAACCAAATATCGTTTTTACACCTTCGGCTTTCAGGCTTTGTATCACCGCTTCTGCACCTGTTATTTTTAATTCCGTTGTTTTCATTTTTTAATTATTTATCGGTTACACACCCCAATGAAGCACTCGAAACGCATTGTGCATATTTGTACAAAACCCCTTTATTTGCTTTCAATGGAGGTTGTTTCCATGCTGCTTTTCGTTTTTCCAATTCCTGTTCAGATACTTTTAAATTGATCGTATTATTTTTTGTGTCAATCGCAATCAAATCTCCATCATTTACCAAGGCAATTGTTCCACCTACAAAAGCTTCCGGAGTGATGTGTCCTACCACAAAACCATGCGTTCCACCCGAAAATCTACCGTCGGTAATTAAAGCCACTGAATTTCCCAATCCTGCACCCATAATTGCTGAAGTTGGTTTGAGCATTTCAGGCATTCCCGGTCCGCCTCTTGGTCCGCAATAACGGATTACTACCACATTCCCGGGTTTTACTTCTCCGTTTCGCACACCATCAATCACTGCATATTCATCGTCAAATACTTTGGCTGTTCCTTCAAAATAATCGCCCTCTTTGCCACTTATTTTAGCTACACTTCCCTCGGTAGCTAAATTTCCGTAGAGCATTTGCAGATGTCCATTTGCTTTCACTGGATTTTCCAATGGAAGAAATACTTTCTGACCTTCGGTTAAATCTTCCACAGCTTCCAAATTTTCAACAATTGTTTTTCCTGTAACAGTTAAACAATCTCTATGTAATAAATTGTGTTTCAATAAATATTTCATTACTGCTGGAACACCACCTGCTTCGTGCAAATCTTCCATGAGGTATTTTCCACTTGGTTTTAAATCTGCCAACACTGGAACACGGTTACTTACCTTTTGGAAATCATTCAAAGTCAATTCCAAATCCACCGAATGTGCCATTGCTATCAGGTGCATTACGGCATTGGTAGAGCCGCCCAAAACCGTTACCATGGTCATGGCATTTTCAAAGGCTTTTCGGGTCATGATGTCTTTGGGCTTAATGTCTTTTTCCAACAACACTTTGATGGCTTTTCCTGTATCAAAACATTCCATTTTTTTATTGCTGCTCAACGCAGGATTGGATGAACTGTAAGGTAAACTCATTCCCAAAGCTTCAATAGCCGAAGCCATCGTATTTGCTGTGTACATACCGCCACAAGCACCCGCGCCAGGACAAGCGTTTTTGATTATACCTTTGTAATCTTCATCGGAAATGGTGTTACTGAATTTTTTACCTAAAGCTTCAAAAGCTGAAACGATATTGAGCGATTCTCCTTTCCATTTTCCAGAATGGATCGTTCCGCCATAAACCATGATTGCAGGACGATTTAATCTTCCCATGGCGATGATAGAACCAGGCATATTTTTATCGCAACCTACTACCGCCAATACAGCATCGTACCATTGGGCACTCACCACCGTTTCTATGGAATCGGCGATCACATCTCTGGAAACCAAAGAAAAACGCATACCGTCAGTTCCGTTTGATATACCGTCACTCACACCAATGGTATTAAATATCAATCCTACTAAATCCTCTTGTTGCACACCAGCTTTTACTTCTTTAGCCAAATCGTTGAGGTGCATGTTGCAGGGATTTCCTTCGTAACCCATACTCACAATTCCCACTTGTGCTTTTTGCAAATCGTCTTCGGTTAAACCTATTCCATAAAGCATGGCTTGTGCTGCAGGTTGGGTTTCATCTTGTGTGATGGTTCTACTGTATTTGTTGAGTGTTTTCATTAGTTTAAATTGAGCTGTTTTAAAGGTTCTCGTACCAAAAGTGAATAAGCATCTTGAAGTTTTTTACCTAAGGAATCATTCCAGTTTTTTGGAAATTGATAAGTGTCCACCGATAATATACCCACTACCTCGGCAGCCGTTCCGCAGTAAAAGGCACTATCAGCTTGAAAAAGATCTTCTCTGGTAAATTTTCCTTGATGCAGTTCCAGACCTAATTGTTCGGCTAACTCCAAAACAGTGGCTCTGGTGATGCCCGGAAGGATGTTTCCTAATTGAGGCGTGAATAGTTTTCCGTCTTTTTCAAAGAACAAATTTGCACCCGGACCTTCGGCTAAAAATCCATCGCTATCCAAAAGCAAGGCTTCGTCGAATCCATTGTCTTTTGCTTCGTTGGTTGCCAAAATCGAATTGACATAATGACCGCAGACTTTCGCTTCAATGTGGATGGATTTTGGATGTGGACGGCAATAGGAGGAAACCGTTAATCGTAGTAATTTTTCTCCCAAATACGCTCCCCAGTCCCAAGCGGCAATCATCACCGAAACCCTGGTAGGTTTTGACAAACTCATATTTTGTCCACAATACACCAATGGTCGGATGTAAGCATTTTTTAAATTGTTTTTTTCCAGTAACTCGTAAGTAGCTTGGACTAACTCTTGAACAGTGCAATCGAAAGGGATTTTTACCAATTCGCAGGATTTTTTCAAGCGTTCATAATGTTCTTCGGCTTTAAATACTTTAGTTCCATTTTTGGTTTCATAAGAACGAATACCTTCAAATGCACCGTAGCCATAATGAAGCGTTTGACTGTACAAATCGGTTGTAGATTCGTTAGCCTTTACAAATTTTCCGTCCAAAAAAAGGACTGTTTCGTTGTTTGAATACATATTTATTTTTTTTATTGAGTTGATAATTGATTTTTGGGAATAAAAAAAGCCTTTCCCGAAATGAGAAAGGCTTACAATTTGGCATAAAGCAGCATCTCTCACGGTGGCGAGCTAATAATAATGCTGATAATAATAGTGTTGTTATATGATTTCATTTTGTTCTTTTTAGTTTAATGTCAATAAAAAAAGCCTCCTGATTTCTCGGGAGGCTTTCAAATATATCTTTTAGATTATATCAAAATTATTCCTCCCCGGTATGTGAAATCACACCCGCAATAATAATAGAAGAAATAATAATTGAATTGTACATTTTTTTTCTGTTTTCAAGTGCAAATATAGCTAGTAATTTTTAAACCCACAATTTTTTTATGCTTTTTTTAATGTGAAGTTTCTATGTGCTGGATACGTTGGAAAAAATAGCACATTGTAAGGTGGGTGTTAGTTGATCTGATGTCACTTACAAAATGCGAAGTATTAACAGATTTATTTTTATTTAATTCCATATCTATTTTTATATGTCTTTATGATTCAAACGATTAATTGACACTTATGTCTTTTTAAGTGTTAATAAGACATTTCAACAAAAATCAAATGTGCCAAATTTGGGTTGGCTAAAATTTTTCCGTGCCAGTGTTTGTCTTTAAGATATTTCTGTTATGTCTTGTTAAATTGCGCTTCTATTGAACCAAATGCTGTAAGTTTGGGTCATTCTTAATGCGTTCAATTTCGTTTTTAACAACATTCAGGATGTCTGATTTTATCTGCTTGTAATTACTCTCAATTTCCTGCTTCATTTTATCCTCGCCCTGCTCATTTACAAAAGACAAGATTTGCGGTATCTTTTGATAGGCTTCGGTTTCGGTAGCTACCTTTTCATTATCTACTACTATTTCAGCGTGAAATATCTTTTGCTCGATACGTTCATCGAAGTTATCCGATACAGAACCGACAAACATACCTTGTGTCAATGTTGAGATTTTGGATGCAGGTATCAGACTATCCAATTGCGTAGAAATAGAAGTTGATTTATCATTTCGGTTAATGGTCAAACTCTGGCGTTTTTGCAATACTTTTCCGAACCGTTCCGAAAGGCTTTTTGCCGTTTCGCCAACAACCTGACCACTAAAAATATTACCTACAGTATTTTGGATAACTTTAGCTTCCTTGTCTCCGTAATCCCGTATCAATTGAGAGAAATCCTGAAAGCCCAGACAAACTGCTACTTTATTGCTACGGGCGGTTGCAATAAGGTTATCCAGCCCTCTGAAGTAGATTGTTGGCAACTCATCTATGATAACCGAACTTTTTAATTGCCCTTTTTTGTTGATGAGCTTTACAATTCTGGAATTGTACAATCCCAATGCTGCGGAGTAGATGTTTTGTCGGTCGGGATTGTTTCCTACACAAAGTATTTTTGGTTCTTTTGGATTGTTGATGTCTAAAGAAAAATCATCGCCTGTCATTACCCAGTACAATTGTGGAGAGATCATTCTTGACAACGGAATTTTAGCCGATGCTATTTGTCCTTGCAACTGGTCTTGTGCGCCACTTTGCCACGCATCCATAAAGGGCGATAGGTAGTTTTCTAAATCAGGATATGATGTCAAAATAGTAAATACGTCCGAATACTTTTTGTTCAGTAATTCAATAGCGTGAGGAAATGTACAATACTTGCCATCCTCATAGATTTTCAGATACCAAATAATAGCAGCCAAAAGAATAATTGGGCTTTCCACGAAAAAATCCCCTTGCTTTTGTATCCACGACCTGTTGAGGTTTAGCATTATGGTATATGCTGCTTCGTAAGCATCTGAAATGTCCGTCATAAAGTCGGGATTGAGTGGATTGCAACGGTGGCTCTTACGTGGGTCGTC
Source organism: Paenimyroides ceti (assembly GCF_030409925.1). Lineage (NCBI taxonomy): Bacteria > Pseudomonadati > Bacteroidota > Flavobacteriia > Flavobacteriales > Flavobacteriaceae > Paenimyroides > Paenimyroides ceti. Next base: position 39,558 of record NZ_JAUFQU010000069.1, on the reverse strand, counting down.
AAAGTTAATGACGTAAAATTTGGGCTGAACTTTGTACTTATCCCGATGCTTTAGTAAATGATTGTAGGCAATGGTTGAAAGGTCATCAAACTTGAAATCGTAGATGTACATACTGAAGCCTTTCTCTATCTGTTGCTTGATGTAATTGTTTACGATTGCATACGATTTTCCGGAACCCGGAGTACCCAACACGATTGATGCCCTGAAAGGATTTACGATGTTTATCCAACCGTTGTTCCATTTTCCTTTGTAGTAAAATTTGGTGGGTAGGTTAACGGAATATTCATTTTCCATCAGCTTTGTTTCTTGCTGAAAGCTCTCGTTCTCATTATTAAAAACATCATCCATTAGGTTAGTACGGAGCAATCGGCTCATCCATACGCCTGCCATCAACAAGGCGATATACCCTAATGAGATAGTAAGGATATACAGAAATGTGCCTATTACCGGGGATAGCTTTAACAACGGTGTGTTCAGGAAGAATAGCACAAAGCCAACACCCAAAGCCACATAAATTTTAGACCAGGTTATCTTCTCATTCTTTACGCCCTTTGTTCCTAAGTAAAACCACGAAAATTATAAAAAGTATACAGCCGAAATTCATTGACTTTAAAAATAATCCTTCTTTGGATTTCACTATTGGCTTAATTTTACGCAAGGGGAATCCACAATTGGGGCAAGCGGTTGCTTGATCTGAAACATTATGGTTACACTCTTTACATGAAATCAGCATAAGGCAAGGCTTTAATTATTACTCTTTTTCTTTTTAAATAGATCCATATTGATGTTCCAATTCTTTTTCTCCTCTTCGCTCATTCCTAAAAAGTAATGATTAAATACGAAATAAGCCCCTATTAAACCAAATACAAAATAGATGATATTTTGAATAATTACAGGAATTTCCAAAAAAGCTAAAGACAATAAGCTTATCAATAAAAAAATAATAATTAAAAAAATAAAAGGTTTTACCTTCATGGTATAAAATTATATTAACTTCTTTTTGAGAATACTAAATATAATAAAAAACTAGATATAGACTCCTTTTTTTAACAATTGAAAACGAAAAAAAGTTATATTTGAGTAACCTTTTCTGGTGGATCATTTTGTTTAAGTGTAATTTCTTGATCAAAGAATTCATTGAGATCAAAACTGTTTTGACGAAGAAATTTTAAATATTGTACCATTATATGTGAATCCATACGGCTATCCATATAAGCAATAGTCTTATGGTGACATCCAATGTTTTCAGAAATCAGTTTTTGAGTCAGTTTTTTCTCTTTTCTAAACTTGTTAATTTTCATATGAAAAAAATTATTTTAATCATATACGTTTTAATAATCCATTTAGTTAAAAGCTATTCGCAAACACAGGACACCATATTTTTAAAAAATGACAAAGAATTTCTTAATAGTATACAATTTAGCGAAAATACAAACTTTTATAATGAGTTATCATTAAATAATTATAAAAATAAATTTACTTATTTAAATAATATAACATTATTAAATATCGAGTATAATGATGTTACCTATTTTTATGTGAAAAAATATCTAGAGTATAAATGGATCCCCAAAATAATAGGTCTTTCTACCTACTATTTTCCAATGTTTGAATCTAAATTAATCCAATACGGTTTACCCAACGAACTAAAATATTTAGCTATTGTAGAATCGAATCTTAACCCTCGTGCCATATCGCATGCCGGAGCTAAAGGTATTTGGCAATTTATGCCAGCCACTGGTAAACAATACGGGTTATACCATAACCAATATGTTGATTTGTATTATGACCCCGTAGCTTCCACCGATGCAGCAGCCCGATATTTAAAAGAATTATACACGAAATTTGGAGACTGGAATTTAGCAATCTCCGCTTATAATTGTGGACCAGGGCGAATTGATGCTTTAATTAGAAAACACAAATCAAGGAACTATTGGAAATTAAGACCATATATGCCAAGGGAAACTCAAGCATACGTACCTACATTTATAGCTATTAATTACATTTTCAATTTCTACAAGGAACATAAAATGAAACCTATGTATTTTAAGTATTCCTTTTTTGATTTTCAGATTATAAGAAACGAAAAACCACAATCAATAAAAAAGGACGAACTATTTAAATTTGCAAATCCACACATACTAAATAACTACATTGCCAAGAATGTATATTATTACAAAATAAAAGAGCGGTAAATTCGCTCTTTTATTTTAATAATTATTTTGTGTACGTTTTCACATAGTTGAATGGATACTCAACTTCATGACCGTTTACAAAATTAAATGTGAAACTGTTTGAACCATAATTTTGATTTAATAATCCCAATTCGAAAGAAGATAGCATCTCCGTTCCTTGGAAATTGGTAGTAGATGTGTTTAAAATTGGTTTATTTTCGGTAATTGTAAAATCAAATGGTTGCGCACTTACCACCACAACCTGTACTTTATTTACAGAATATGAACTACCATCGGTTGTCTCGTAGTAAATTTTACCATTAGAGTGTTCGGGTGCTCGGTTGATTAAATTATTTACAAATACATAAGGCTGACCGTTTGATTCGATCGTATAAAAATCTTTTTTTGTATCTACTCTATGTTCCGGTAAAGAAAATATTGCGGTTGTTCGCCCATAGTTATTCGGAGTTAAGGTGATGTCATCATTCAATTGATAAACAAAATTTCCGTTTACCGTACTACCATTTACTTTTACAATTCCATCGAAATCAATATTCATAGTAACCGATTGCACATCGATACCAGGATAAAAAGTAAAATCTACTGGGATTTCATTTTTATCTGTTGAAACAAAAGAACTTTGAATTTGTATTGAAGAAATGTTATTTTCTTGTAGTACAAAATTATCATCTTCATTACATGAAGTAAGCGCGAAAGCGACTGAAATAAATAAAATTAGCTTTTTCATAAACAATTATTTTAATTTAAAGATCCGTTTAAATAGACATTGATATTATAATTTTTAGTTTTCTCGTTCCCATTACTACTAACTAGTTTAAAAGTTACTGTACCAGAACCCCATATTGTTGAAGATTGAGCAACAAAATTCGCATCTAATATGACGTAATTTGAACCTTCTTCCAATATATAATGACCTTGCCAATTTGTATCCAATGGATCGGTATTTTGATTTCCATTAGAACTTCCCCCATAATATTTAAGAAGGGTATTAGGTGTTCGAATACATTCTAAATAAAATGTTTCGTCTGGGTCATATTTTTGTAGGTTTATTTTTATGTATTTATCAGTTCTTCCACCAGTTCTAGTAAAATGATAAGGACTAGAATTCCAATTACCTACTACATAAAACTCTAATAAATCACTGGTATTTGTAGCTACAGAAGAACTAGTTCCCCACGTAAAATTTGCATCGAAAACTTTATATTTTAAATCAGCTATTAAGCCTTTAGTTAACTCAATATTTTGCTGATCAATTGCAATAACATTTATAGGCTGCACCCCATAACTATCTGGTTTATATTTAATAGTAAAAACACCAGATTCATAAGGGATAATCGTAGAATTGGTAATTGGAATTCCATTTACAGATAAAATAGCGTTTGTTTGAAATTTCACACCTGTAATGGTATTTGTACTTACTAAATTCTCCACTTTGATTAAAGTGGTTTCCCGCTGATCATAAGGGACAACATTATTAGGAAAAGGATTAAGCTGATTATCCAAAAGACTCAATTCAAAATCTAGTTCTTGATTCGAAACACCAAACGATTTTGTCTGACTTGTTTCATAACCTTGACTGTTTTTCATAGTTACAGTAAGCGTTTGAGCAGAACTATTGTTGTTAGAATTAAAAATTAATGTCAACTTACCATCGGTAAGTTCTTCATAATTTAACCAGGTATCTTTTGTAAGTAACACTCCCCCGTTATTAACTTGTGCATCCATCAAAGAGAATTTAAATTTATAATCAGGATTAGGATTTTCAATATCACCTGATATTATAGGATGTATAGATACATCTAGGGGAATATTATTGACCAGATTACTTTCCCCAGTTATAACAATATCAAAAGGGAATTTATAATCAGAATTTCCATTAATGATATTCTCTTCATCATTAGCGCAGCTTATCATTAACATACAGCATAAAAACAATTTAAAAATCTTATTCATAGCTTAAAAATTTATTGGATTATTCAAATTCTATATTCATTTTTTAAAAATTAATCTTTACTCCGACTTGTCCAAAAAGAAGTTCTTTATCAATGGTAGATTGAAATACATTTTGATATTTGAATCCACCAGTTAATGAGAAAGCGGGAAACACAACCAATTCTAATTCAACTCCGCCATACGCTCCGAAATTGTTACTATTATAAACAGGTAAAACATCTTGAATAATTCCAAAATTTTTTAATTTTTCGTTACTATACAAACCACCTAGATAAAGCTGTACATAAAACGGGTGTGGAATAACCTTTTCTAACGAATATGTTCCTGCGATTCCAATTCTTTTACTCTCGAAATTACCCTGATATCGTTCAACACCATAAAATGATACATTATAGTCTTGTTTTAAAAGATCTAAGTCAGCTCGTAAACCTAAAAACTTATTGCCAATAAGCTTCTGAACATTCAGATTGTAGTTTGTTCCCTTGTTTACAAAGCCGTAATTCAATCCTAAACTGTACTGCCCAGCATAATGCGATTGGGCGAAGGTAGAGGAATATAAAAGTCCGAAAAGGAATAAAAGTGTCTTTCTCATAATTCAATATTTTAATTGTAATTCCGGGCGTTATCTATCAATGAAGAGATAATTTTAAAATTTAAATTTCGATCTCCATTTTTTTCAGTTAATTCAAAAAGCAATTGTTTATCATCACCTACAGAAAATTTATCGAACATAAAAACGATGTCATTTTTCCCTTTTGGAATCACTTTACTATCTGGAGTTAGATTTACAATATTCACATCTATTGTTTGTTCACTGGTAGCTATACCCTTATCATTGGTGATATAAAACTTATATGCGTTTACATCATAATTAATATTACTGTTATTGTCGATTCGCATTAAAATGTAAATCTTGTTATGATTCACGTAAACACCTTTTAAAATGAGCTTTATATTCTTATAAGATGTGATGTTTCGGTTTTTGATATAACCCGATTCTTTTAATAGCCTTTGGCTTATGGTTTCATTATTATTTGATTTATTTGGGCTTGGCACTTGACTAACCGATGTATTTTGATTTGTCTCATCAACCTTTAAAATGAGTTCTTGCGGATCATTATCGTATTGAAGCAAAAAATTATAGGTTTTATTATCAACTGTTTTTACAAAAAGGTTTGTTTCTTGAACATTTGGCTCTAAAAACTGAATAAACAAAATATCATCTACTTGTCTAATTCCTATTTTATCGTGAATAGAAACTGAATTTTGATAAAAATCTACTTTAGCAGGAAACTGAACGGTGATAAACTTATCCGTTGATGCTTTCAATGTTCTTAGTTGTGCATTAGTATTTATTGCTAATCCCAACATCAATAGTGTAATTAATAACTTCATCATTTCTGAATTAATAATACTTTTTGATTATCTATAAATTTTACCGAACGTTCTTTTACTTTATTTGAAACCACACTTCCTACTACATTACCTGCTTTTCCTAATATTCCTCCACGCCTTGCAACATGATCAACGGCAGTATTTCTTCCTTGTTTTAAAGTTTCATCCATAGAAATAGGAATTCCCTTTAAGCCATCATTACTGTAAACCATTAAGTTAATTGGAATGATAGATCCATTTATATTCGCTGTTTCAATGACAATCTCAGCACGGTATTGATTGAATCGTACAATGCCAAAAAGAGAAGTGTTCCGTGGTATCTTAGTTCCATTAACTACGCCTTCTTCATTGGTTTGAAACCGTAAGGTTTGTCCATTTTTCACTTCTTGTGTTCCTCTTACCACTGCTTTTATGGTACTGTTACCTACCTGTTTTCCTTTTTCAAATAAATCTTTTTTTGATTGTTGAACGGTACTCACATTATTCACGTAGGTTTCAGTTGTTTGCACAGTTGTTCGCTGTTCAATTTGCTGAACCCGGTTCTCTATATATTCGTTCTTATTTGCGGAAGAATAGCCTATATTATTATTCACTGGTTCTTCAACCTGCCACATAGATGAGTTCCCGTATCTATTGTAATTAGATGGTTGAGCCGGTGTGGTATTATCTACTTTTTGATGAATAGGTTCATAATTTGAACCGACACTACTGCCCGATTTTGTCTGGTTGAAATAATCCATATTATCTTCAATATCATCTGTTTTTTTTCTTGCAAAAAACTGGGTCATTCTTTGGTTTGGATCTCCTTTAACGGTATCAAATTTCTGTAATGCTTGTAATCTATTTTCATATTGTTCTTTCTCTTCAGACAATGGGATATCTATTGAATTTACTTCTTTATTTGCAGTATCTTTTCCTGATACAAAAGAGAAACCAACCCCAATAACACCTATGGAAACAATACCAAAAATGGCATAAACAATATACTTCCGTTTATCTTCTTCACTTAAGTTTCTAATATCCCAATTCATCTATTCCATTTCTTTAAGCTGTTCAACATCTTGAATTAAAACCTTATTTTCTTCTACATAATCAACTATCAAAAGCCCATAAGGGTTGTAAGGATAATTGATTGAAACATCAATCATAGATAGTTTAATTTCTATGTTATATACTTGTTTTTGTCCTGTATTGATTATCTGAATTTGTGAAAGAAAACGAAGCGTATATTTCCCATTTTCTTCCACCCATTTCATCGTTTCAGGAAGTACTTTTGCGTGTTGAATGATGTTATACTGAAGTAATTGATTGTAATATCCTGCGTTTTCTTTGTTCTTAAAGATTCGAATCACGTTGTTATCTAACAACCATGCTAATTTTTCTTTTTTGTCTTTGTAATTAAAAGCATCAATATCGTAGGCATAATTGACAAATAAATCTGCATTTGCCATTACTTGACGGATTCGATCTTTCTTTTCATCAATTAAAGTAAGTGGAAGCATTTGCCCTTTGCTATCAATGGCATACACGTGGTTCCGACTATGTAGATAGGTTTGGTAACTGAAATATGCAGATGATACTACAGAAAGCACTGTAATAATAGCCATTGCGTAAATAGCTGCATTATTTCTTTTGAGTTTGTTAAATATATTTTCTCCTACTTTCATACTAATTGAATAAATTTTCTACCAATCGTTTGGTAGCTGCAAATAATTTAATTTTCAAGAAAAATGATATGCCCAGTCCTGCTATATACATCAATAATCTTTTCGTTAAATTGGAAGGATCATCAGGGTTGATGCTTTGAATTTGTGATGTATGTGTCATTACTAAATTTGACAAATGAAATATGGCCATATACGGTATAGGCAATATTAAAATTCCTACATACTTTTTAATCCAACGGTAAAAAAAATCTTTTGTACCGTCGAGCTGAGAAAAGACAATCGCTAGTGGAAAAACGAATCTCATAATTTGAATTAGAAATACTCGCTCTATCAAATAGAATCCGTAAACCAAATTATCTAACACCCATAAAAAGCAATAAATCGCATAAAAGATTACAATAATACAATTCGCGACGAACGAATCAATAAAGACATTTAAGCAATCAAACCCAGAACAGCCATCCTGAAGCATTTGGAGTTCTAACATAGCATTGGTAAATACTTCTGTATTGAAAGGAACTGTTTTAGTTGTTATAGAATCATCGATTTGAGAGAATATATTTTCAATCATATCAATAATCCAATCGGCAGAAATAATAATCATACCAGCTCCTAAAACTTCCATAAAGCCTCCCAATCTAGGCTCTTCATGATCCATAGTCTGAAAGTACTTACCTAAGTATTTAAATCCTAATAAGGCAATTGCAAACGCTTTAAACCCTGTAATGGTATAGTTTAAAATGTTCTCACTTTCTATTGATTGTCTTATACTATTGATAAAAGAAAAATCAAATGCCTCCATCTACAGATTTTTAAGAATGTATAGCTTGGTTTTTATTTTTCTTGCGTTTGATGATATTACTTGATTTTCTTTTTCCAACATATCAATTCGTTCCTTATCGGTCATATTAAAAAATCCTGACGAAGTAATTTTATTAATCATCTTCGCTGAATTATTAATTGCAGTGAGTGAATTGGAAACAGAATTTATTGTTGCCTTAGCTGTAGAAGCATTTTTAATATTTTTTGCCAACTTCTCAACCTGTTGCGCACTTTTGATAGCTTCTTGTTGCCGATCGATCATATCAGATATGAGTTGTAACTGACCGACGTACGAATTAACTTTTTCAATTTTCTGAACGTTGGTTTTTACCAATTCATAATTATCCATTGATACTTGCAGGCTTTTCAGCCCATCAGCGATTTGTTCCCCCAACAAAATATCTGTAGCAGGTGCTTCTGTAACGGTAATCATTTGTGCATTACTACTAATTCCTACTAATAATGCAACGAGTAAAAAAATTCTTTTCATAGCTTATTTTTTACATAATTCATTAACTAATCATTTTTGCAATGGCTTTTTCCATATCGCCACACTCTTCGTAATAGTTCATTAGCTGCTGATTCTTATTACCTTCGGTTTGGTATGCCCAAAATACTTCAGGTGGTGTTTCCAATCGATAAACGCCGTGTACATTTCCACGCATGATAAACACTTCAGAATACGGTTGTTCAGCAGAAAAATTACTTTGTATAGATACTAATTCGTTGTAAGCATGCTCGGACAAATGAAAACGCCTTTGAATTTCCCGATAATCCTTAGCATTCAACACGTATAACATTTGTGTATTTTCTATAATGGAACGAGCTGTTGTATTTTCAGGTAATTGGGTTATAGATTGTAACACAATTCCAATAGCAGAATTTTGTTTTCGTACGGCTTGAAAGAAATATTCCACCTTATTCAGAACCCCTTCAAACTTTAATTGCTTAGCAAATTCATCGAAAAATATATAACCTCTTGTAGATTTATCCTTCCAAATAATGTCCTCAATGGTAATTCCGATCAACTGAAGCATAATTGTAAGTAGCAACTCATTATCTTTAATTTCGTCTAATTCAAAAACAATAATTCGTTTATCCATTAAAGACTGGATAATTGTATTTTCATCTTCCCGATAGAGAAAATCATACAATCCGTTTTTTCTGAAATCAGACAATAAGAACAAGAACTCTCGTAAATCAAAATACTCCGTATCAATCTCTAGATCAAACAACAATTTATCCTTAGATTTTTCTACAAAATCAATAAAGTCTAAAAAAGAGAAGTACGAATCCCCATCTTTCTGTTTTGATAGATAATAATGCTCAATGATTTTTTTAAGAGCGGTACTCTCTTTTTGGCTAGCTACTTTATCTCTTCTATAATGCGTTTGAACGAATAGCGTTAATTCTTCTACTTTTTTGGAAGTAATTTCCCCTTGTATTAAAAAGGGGTTTATACCTAAACTTTGACCTTCTTGATAAGTGATATACGCTGTATCGGGATAAAGAGCTGAAAGCTTTTTATAAGATCCACCTAAATCTATAATTACTGTTTTACTGTTATTTTGCTCATTAAAATTTCTAAAAATATGATTTGCCAAGAAAGATTTACCATATCCCGTAGGCGCAACCACAAAGAAATTCCGGGCATTCATGTACTTCTTTTCTTCGTCCCAAGTATCGATACGCACAGGAATATTTGAATTAAAGCGAGAATTAAATAAAATTCCTTCGTCATCATTCTTATAATTGGTTGTATTATTAAACAATGAAACCGCTAAATTTAAATTTGCCCTATAGGTTTGTTTATTGGAAAAATACTGCGAGAATAAAGGAAATGAGTAATTAAAAGTCGCATTCAGATAATTGGAAATAGGCAAATAGGCTTTAATATCCAATTCTCTACACTTCTGAATAATTTGATTAGAGCGTACTTTTAAATCTTCAATATTCCCTGCAATGGCTATAATATTATTATGACCACGAATGATTTGAACATGATCTCTTTCATTAATTACATCTTCAATAATTATTTTGGTTTGATCAAATCCGATTTTATTTTCGTTGGAAAACTTCTGTGATTTTTCAAGTTGTTCATTTCGTTTTTCTAAATCCCGAGTATGTTTTTTACTATCATCTATAAAAATAATTTGATTGTAAACGTGATCGAAATTGAGATCAAACCCAAATATGTCACCGTTACTTTGAAAGAATTTATAATTAGCGGTAGAAAAGTCTTTATCTAATTTATAAGATGCTACGGTATCAGGCATTTGCTTTTCATCATTGATACAAACGGCAGCCAAGAATTTATCGCCAATCTGAATATGATCTTTCTCAAATATTCGATCTGTTATTAACTCATTGGTAAACCCATTAAAAAAATAATCTTCATAAGCCAAGGTTTCGTCAAATGAAAAAGCACGAATTCTAAAAGCGTTTCCGCTGTTAAGCTTTTGATTATTGAGAAACGAAACCGTATTTTCTACAGCATCAATAAAACTGTTAATCTTATCATCATATTGGGTGAACTTCTTTTTTGTTAACCTTTTAAAAGGATTTTGAATTTTATCGTTAAAAAAAGTTTCTATGCTTGTTCTTACAAAAAACAAATGGCAGGTATGTTCCAAATAGGAACGATCCTTAAAGTATTTTTTAGTTGATCTCTGTAAAAAATTAGTATCTGACCAAGAATGGGTGCTTAAATTGTTTTGAGTATAAATGTCCTGCTTACAAATAATTGTATTTGTAGGAAGATATTTAAAAGCTTTATTCCAAAAATCATTGATAGCCTCTAAGTCATCTTCACCCAAAGAGTATTTCTCGGACAAGTCAATTTGAAACCCCATTGCAAAAACACCATTAGTTGCCCAAATTTTATTTTCATCTATTGCCAATGCGGTATCATTCATATTTCGATATTTTTTTGGGTAACTTTTCATCAGATAAACTAGAGAACAATCCTCTATTAGAAAGAAGGGAAACACAAATCAAATAAGAAACTCCTATAATTAATAATATAACTATAAGTTTTGGGATAGTAACTCCTGTTGTTAATGACATTAAAGAGCATATAACAATAATAATAAAGACCATAAAAGCCTTTACATTCATACCCCAGATTGAAGGTTCTTTTCTAAAGTGTTTATAATTTTTAATCTTTCTCATAGCCAGAAAGTATTTTTAAATTATAAACTTGTCGATCCTACATATTGATATAAACTAACGATAACTCCTACGATTACGCAGTAAAGTACAATGCTAAAAACACCTTTTTTCCAATCGCCCCCTTCTTTAGTGAAATGACCTAAGTTAACAAGAGCGACAACTATAAAAAGAATAGAAGCGACAATCGGAAAAATAGACGAAATCTGTTGCTTTAAATTGTTTGCCGGTGATTGCAAATCAAGGTTTTGGGCGATAGTATTCTGTGCGATAGCAAAGGACGCTATCGCCAAATAAATTAATTTCTTTTTCATGAATTTTCTTTTTCAAAAACCAAGTTATAATTTTTTTTTCTAACTATACACTCCTTTTTATGTTAATATTTCATTTTAACATTTGGATAAACATGAATGTAAAATATATATTTCTATATATACATATATGTATATATAATGAATTAAGAAGCTTGAAAATTAAATTAATGAGATTTTAAACGTAACACATTAGATAAGTGAAAGTAGAATTAAAAGGAGGACTGATCAGAATATGTTAAAATATTCTTTATATTTGATTAATATAAAATGCGAAACAAAATAATAAAAACATGCGACTATCTTCCCTTAATGACACAAAAGAAGTATTAAAGCTTCGCATATAAATAAGTTGTACGCAAGCTTTCTAAACTTCATGCCAGAAACTAATGGAAATAATCTTATCGCTAATTGGAGGTTTTTTAATCGGATATTTAACTTCCTATTTTAAAGAAAAAGGGAAAAACAAAGCAATAATTGAAGATACCTCACAAATAACAGAAGAAAAGGAAAAAGTTACTTCAAAATACGGTCTAGAAACAACTAGACGTAAAATTCAATATGAAACTAAAAGTAACGCTTATATGAAATATTTTACTCTTTTAGACGAACAATCACAAGTTGGAAATTTAGAAGCGCAACAAGAATTTCTTCCTGTTCTCACAAAATTCAATACAGATTATTTATGTAACGTTGGCGATACAGAAAAAGAGTTAAAAGCTGCCTCAGAATTTTCTAATTCTATTCAAGCAATTATGATGAAATCTCAAGAAAGATATTTTAAGTTCAAAAATGAAACAAATTCTTTAAAATTAATAGCTGGAGATAGCGTACTAACTCTTTTAGATGAAATGGATCGTTTGTCACAATTATCATTCGATGTATCTGCACAAATGATGAAAGATTTAGCTAAACAAATCATCGAAAAAGATATGACATCAATGAATGAACAAAAAAATCTTCTAGAAAATTTAGCTGCGCAAACTCTTGAAATAAAAGAAAAACTTGTTGCTGAAATAAGAAGAGAACTTTCTGAAATATAAATAAGCCAGCGTACAACAAGGGTTTGGCGCAATGGCGGGTTAAGTCATAAAACAAAGTTTCGGCTTTCTATTCCGCAAAAAGCCAATTATATTGACTTTTTTCTTAAATTTATTCAATTAATTGGCTTTTGCTTACCGTGTCGCTAAATTGAAACTTTTCGCTTCAATTTCCGCCACTGACGTCAAGCCCCGAAACGTCAGGCTGTGAAAAAAGTCCTTTTCAGCAAAGAAACAGCTTGTAGAATGAATTTATACACACTTATAAGGTGCTTTTAGAGCACCTATTTTTATGCACAGATTTTTTCTTCTGAAATTTTGAAAGGTTTATATGGAAGGAAATGATGTCGTTTTTGGATAAAAATAGTACCGCCTGGGTACTTGGGTATCCATTGGTGCAGTTTTTCCATTAGGTTGTCAAAACCTAAGATATTGCGAACTCTTTTCATATTGTACACCAACATGATTAATGCTACTTCTCCATTCACGTTCTTTAAGCCTCGTAGATTGGTATAATACAAATTCCATTGCCGCTTAATGGTGCCAAAAATATGTTCATTGATTTCTTGTCGTTGGCAATATAATGCTGGATTTGATTCGTAATTTTCTTTGTTCTTTTCTACATATGCAGCATATTCACTGCGTTCTATCTCTCTTCGGCCATCGTGCCGACCTGTACATAAATGTTGCACTGCGCAACTTTGACAAGCTCCTGTTCGGTATTTCTTAAACTGATAACTAACATCATTATCACGCTTTTTGCGGTGCAATCTACCTGTAGTACGTAAGGTTTGTCCTGCTGGGCAAGTATAAGTATCTGATGCCTCATCATATACAAAGTGCTGAACCATATAATCAGGCTGTGTGCCTTTGGTATTGCTGTTGACAAGCTCTTGGCGGGCTACAATTGTATCTATATCTGCTTCTTGGCAAGCTTGTAGTTCTTTTCCGGTGTGGTAACCTTTATCTGCTAAGACCGTTAATTGTTTTGCTTCGATATTATCTTTTGCTTCTTTGCTGATAGCATACAAGGCATTTTTATCATTGCGATTGATCGTGTGTGTAGCCACTACTAATTTATGCTCTTGATCCACGGCTGCCTGCACATTATAACCCACTTCTACAACAACTCCTCTTACCAATAAGGCTCTCGCATCTGGATCTGTTGTGCTTACTTGTGGTTCTTGGCTTTGAGCCAGCTGATCTTGTAAGGCTTCGTATTTTATCTTATGTTGCTGTAATCGAGCTAGTTTTTCTTGCACATTACCAAGGCTTATCGCTTCATCTTCACAGGCATCGGTCTGCTCAAATTCTTCTAGCAATGCCTTGCTTTTTTGTGCTATGTAATCCAAGTGGCGTTGGATCTTTTTAGGATTGTAATTATTTTTTTTGCTGTTGTTGCCTCTAATTTTGGTGCCATCTACGGCGATTACTTTTCCGCCTACTAATCCTACATCTTTCAGAAATGAAACAAATAGTTTAAACAGATTTTGTAGCGCCGTCGCATTGATTTTACGAAAGTCGGCTATGGAATGGTAATTGGGATGTAGTCCCTGCAACAACCATTGCAATTCTATATTTCGGATGGCTTCACGCTCAAGCTTTCTGCTGCTACGGATGCCATTGAGGCAAGCGTAAAGATAGAGTTTGAGAAATAAAGAATCACTAAAAGATGACCGACCTTCTTTCTTTTTATCCGAGGAAGTTAAAGAGCGAACACCTAGTTGCTGAAGATCTAATTTTTCTACAAAAGCATCTATAAATCGGACATCATTATCGGTAGCAATTGCAGCTTCTAAACTAGAGAATGTAAGTTGATGTCTGTCTAAACCATTGATTATAGGCATAAAACCGTGAATTATGAATACCTTATGAATTTATGAAATATTAACTATATTTGAAAGGAGTTTGTGTACTTTTTTCACAGACTGCCGTTACCTGCAATATTCCTCAAACTATGTGTACATATTTTGCTTTTAGCGATGAATGTGGATTATATAATCCTAAAAAACCAAATTTAAAAGTTCATCCTTATTACATTCGTTCAACAATATTAATCAAATCTTCAGAGTGGAAAATACTTAAAGAAAAGTTTTTTGCACTTAAGAAAGAATATGATTTGCCAATAAATAAAGAAATTAAATGGGCTTATTTGTGGAGTTTAAGAATTCATCAAAAAAATAAAACACCAATTAAAGACAATAAAGATTTTAAATTTCTAGAAAATTATGATTATCATAAATTAATTGAATTTGTAGAAAAAACTTTATGTTTATTGAACGATATAGAATATAAGAAAATCGTCCTAACTGTAACAAAAAACAAGAACAATTCACAGTATTCTGAACCCAAAATGCTTAAAATGCATTTACAAGAACATATGCAAAGAATTGAAATGGAAATTCAAGATTCAGAAGAAAATTTAGCTGTTTTATTTTTTGATCCCGTAAGTGAAAACACAGACAAATTATTAAGAGATGTATATTTCGAACTTATAAATGAAGGCGATTTTATAGAAAAATATAGTCATATTAAAGATAGCTTAAATATTGAACATTCACATCAAAGTGTTGGTATTCAAATAGCCGATTATATTTCAGGTACATTCTCAGCAATGCTAAGAGGAATCACATCAAATAATTATGAACTTGGACAAAAGATGTTTTTTGAATATGTGTATCCAAATTTAAGAAGATATAATGGTAAAATAATGGGCGCAGGAATACGTGAAGTTCAATCCGATTCTCAATTTAGAAATTATCTGAAAACAGAATTCGAAAAAATCAGTAAAAAATATTTATAAAATACTGCAGGTAATAACTAAGCTTTCGTCTTGCCCGGAGGGCACGAGATGAAAGCCCGTTGAACGGAACCGCAGAAAGCTTAATACTTAATATGGAGTTTTCTAAATGCAGTTGTTAAATATACAAGCAGTAATTTTACTATTACTGCTTTTTATTGAAGAGCATTTTGTTTTAGATTAATTTTGTATTACAACCAATTTTTTAAAATAAATTCTTCACATCATCAAATATTTTTTGAAAATGTAATTCCAAATCTTCTTTAGAAACCGTTCTTACAAGATTCAAATGAGGTTTATTTATATCTGCTTTTTTGAATTTTATTACTTGAGATTTCCCACCGCTAATAAATGCAAATTGTCCTACTTTAAATTGGGTAAATTCAAAAGCCCGGACTTTAGAAACTTCACGTTGAGAAATGGTTCTCGAATTTGTAGACCCAAATAAATCTGAAGCACCTTTTAAGTTTTTAGAAACTTGTTTTTCTTTTACCAATTCAAAATATTGTTCGTTGAATTTAGCCGTATCGGGATCATTAGATTTACCTAGGATTTGAGTTCCCAGGTTGGAAGTAATTTCACGGAAATCATCACGGCCGTACTGTACATATCCTTGCGAAATGTCTTGTATGGCGTAAACTGTACTTACACCAAAACTTCTCATGGTAGCAGGTATTTTTGCCATATTTAAAAGCTTAACCGTAGGTGCTTCGTCTAATAACACAAAACTTTGTTTCCTATTGCGTTGCATCATTTGTGAAGTTGTTGTTTGTAATATAGCTGCTAATAGTGGCGTTAATGCAGAAGCATTTTTGGGTTCATTAATAACCGACAGTACAATATTAATTTTTGGATCGTTAACATTCAAATCTATTTCGTTTCCTGATAAAATGTAAAAGGCTTCAAGATTTACTATCTTACGTAATAAAGAAGCTAGCGAAGCTAATACAGCGGCTGTTTGTCTAGTAGATTGAATACCCATTAAAAAAGCGGAAGCTTGACTCATAACTCGTGAGTCGGTTTTTAACCAATCTACCAAAGGTTTAAATGGCTGTGCATTTTCTTCCTCATCTGCATTCAGCAATTCTTCCAAGCTTAAAAAAAATGCGACTGCATGGGGCAAGGTACAATATTCAGGATGATAAGTTCGTAATTTTAAAATAATTGCTGCGAACAAACCTGCCCCGGCTGAATAAAAGAAATCTTCCTTTTCATCTTTTCCTTTTAGATTTAATAAAATTGATTTTGATATGTTTTCTATATCTATTTCGTTTTCTATATACTGTGGAGCAATTGGATTGATACGATAGGAATAATTAACATTATGCAATGAAATGGCTTTTAAACGATCCCCAAATAGTCCAAAAGCTATTTCAGATAATTCCCCATTTTTATAATCATAGATAACACCAGTAAATTGATGTTCTGCAAAATGTTTCATTAAATAATAAATAGGACTTTCCGTTTTTCCTGATCCCGCTCCAGCAACTATAAATACACCTGTATTTACATTGGGGATATAAATATTACTTTTATTGGCCGGAAAATAAACTTGTTTTGGATCGGCTTCCTTTGGCTTCGATTTAAAAAAGGATGTCAATAATCCAATTAAAAATGGTGGTAAAACCAAGAGAGAAATAAACAAATAATTCTTTTTAAAAAAATATAGATAAAGGCTAATGATACCTAAAGTTATTAGAAAACCTATTAGTTTGTATAAAAATCCTTTTCGGAAAAATAAAATAAATCCTATTATTGAAATGACAATCATTATCAATACAATCAATTTATTTTCGGTAGTTAAATTAGAGAAATATTCCATAGCAATAGTAATTTACATTCCGTAACCTTTTTCAATAGTTTTAGCAACAGTCTTGGCAACTTTAAGTGTTAATTGTACTGGGTTGGTTGGTATTTTTAAATGAGTAGGAATATTTATTCCTAATGTCTGTGACAATTGCATTTTAATAAGATTTGAAGGATTTGAAATAGTTATTCCGGCATAATTACTCAGTTCTTTTTTAACACTGTTTGCAATCCCCTGTTTAGTTAATTCACGAATTCCTTTTGTTCTTGCCTTTTTTTTATGTGCTTCATAAGATTTCGAATAATCTCTTCTGTAATTAAAATATTGATCAAAACTTTTTTCAGCGTTTTCAAAGAATACATCCCGATTAAAACCAATTGTTTTATTTACTTGATTATTCAATTTAGAATTTTGAGAACGGTATTGAGTCATTGGAGAAAGACTTATTTTATTTCTTGAATCATTGGTATTATCATGACGAGAAACAACAATATGCACATGATAGTTAAATCCACCTTTAGGAGATCCTTCTTTAATAACATCACCAGTAAAATAATCTTTTTGTAAAGATTCTTGAAGTTTTTTTATTTCGTTTTTATCAGACGAACTATTTATTTTATCTAATATTTTTTTATTTTCGATGACATTTTTATCTCGAAAATTATACGTGCGCCTCGTCTCAACTCTACCATAATACATCAGATCATTTTCAGATAATTTTTTTCCATTAATTTCTCGATTGAAATTATTTGCATACTCTTTCATCACTTCCCGGCTGTAATTCATAAGAAGATCACGCATCATCACATCACGAGCTGCAATTAAATCTTTTTCTGATAATTTAAGTTTTTCATTAATAATTTTTTCTTCTAAAAATTGATCAACTCTTTTTATAAGATGTTTCTGTTCTAAGTAAGAAGGAGAAATATTTATCATATAAAAATTAGATTCTTTAACACCTCTTTTACCTCTATTTTCATCAATATTTTGGATAACATCTTCTTTAGAAAGGTTAATATTTTCTTGATTAAAAAAACCAATAGACTCATTATTTTCCTCTTTAAAAAATGAATCTTCTTCAACAAAGCCACGCTCTTCCTTTTCTAAATATTCAAAAATATTCGCACAAGAAGAAGCGGAAGAATTATTCACGTTTGCTTTATGTGGGGTAAAATTGATGTACATTATTTATTGATTAATTGTTTTAGTTCATTTAATCTTTCAGGTGCTATAGTTGCTTCAACTTTTGAACCCATTAAACCAGATTTAGTTGTTAAAGAATTTAAAAGTTCGTTTACTAGTGGACGTAAATTATTCAATTCATTAAAATATAAATCTCTGCTTTTTTTAACCTGCGCTAATTCAATTTTATATTTTTCCAGATCCTGTTCCGCAGGAGAATTAACTTCCAAATCTTTCTTTACTTCAGTGATTACTTCGGCTTTAAAATTGACATCACTGTTATGATACATATCATAAACTTGATTACGAATTGGGATGACAGATTCCTTCTCAATATTTCGAATTATTCTGATTACATCTTCAATTCTTTTCAAACTTTTTTCGTTTGATTTTTCAATTATATTGTGCCAATCATTCGCATAATTTCTATTCAAATCAAATTTATTTTCTACGATAAATGAAGTCATTTTTTCAACAACTTCCGCAAAAGTTTTGATGTTATAATCTTCTTTTAAACGATCAAGTTTTAACTTTGTTGAAACATCAACACGAACCACATTAGACATATGTTACACTATTTAATACAGTTAATTTACTAAATTACAGTATTATAACAAAATCTTGTTACATTTTTGTTTACAAAATTATTTATAGTGTATGTTATTTTATTGATTATCAATACAATATGATTTACGGGGCAAAATTGCCCCGTATCCTCTCGCTAAACATACACTATATCTTTAATCATTCATTTTCGGATAAACAGACTTTCTTATAAAAATGGAATTTTCACTTTTTATATAAATAAAATTATTTGTAATTTTAGAATAATATTCAAACAACATTAAATTTTTAATTAGCTATGGAAGAAAAAAATGTAAAGAAATTATCTTTAAGATTGTACAAAATTCAAATGCAGTTAGAAGCATTAAATGACCAGAAACTTAATTCAATTATCAAAGAAATTGAATCCATTGACAAAGACCTTTTGAAAGAAAATAACTTAAAGTTTCCGACAAAGATGAAGCAAGAAATTTTGGAGTTTATGTAAAAAAAATGCTTTCCAATTGGAAAGCATTTTTATTTTAGTCTGAGTAAAAGTCCGAAAAAGAGAAAATTGTTTAATATTTTTTATTATTAATTTTTTTCTAAATTACAATCTCCCTCCCACTCCTTTAAACTTATCGATAAACGCACTTATCTTATGAAAAACGGTTTGCTTCTTTGTAAGATACTGAGGATTTAGAGGACTAATTTTTGGTAAAATTGTATTTAATTCAGTACCGTTTGAAGTTGCATATTCACGTTTTAATGAAGACTCAATATAACGTTTTGTTGCTTCTTCGTTTAAGTTTTCTTCTTCAATTAATTCTGTTGCTTCTTCCTTTTGTTTTACTTGTGCATATTTAAAGAACGCATCAATAACTGAAGCTTTATCTGGAATTGAATCTAAATCTGTTTCATTAATAAAATCAACCATTAAAGATTCTTTACCTCTATTACCAATACTTGCACGAATTACACGACTTACTTCTTCTACTAATTCAACTTTATCTTTTGTTTTTTTGTTGTGTTCGAAGATTAATTCTAAGATATAATCCAAATTAATTTCCTGCGATTTTAATAAATCAATTTCAAAAACTACGTCATCCCAATCTATTTCAGAATCTTCTGGTTGTTTTCCTTCCTTTTCCTTTCGTAACCAATCACGGATGTCATTATACGTTGATCTATAATCTTGAACTGTACGCTCAGGTAACAAAACGATGTCTTGCATTACTGCAATATCTTCATCAGAAACATGGTACATTTCTTTAAAGTCTTCTACTGCTTCTGAATCATTTATATCAATTGTTTGTAAAGCTTTTAAGCTTGTGAACTCATCATAATTTTGAAGTATATTCTCGACACGAAGATATTCACCAAACAACTTAGTAAACTCTTTTTTATCCTTTTCTTTTTCAATTTGATCAGGATTTGGAAATTTCTCGTTTAGTTCATTTACAACTTCTACAAAACCTCTTCTTGCTTCTCCTGTTGAATTATCTGTAAAACCTTCTAGATATTCCTTGTAACTTTTTTCTAATACAACATTCTTTGTATTGCTATTTCCAAATAAGGTAATTGCATCAACTGTTGCTTGCTCCAAATCACGGAAAGTAACAATATTCCCAAACGTTTTGGTTGCATCAAGGATACGATTCGTACGCGAAAAAGCTTGAATCAATCCGTGAAAACGTAAGTTTTTATCAACAAATAAAGTATTCATTGCCGGAGCATCAAATCCTGTTAGAAACATTCCAACTACAATCAAAAGATCGACTTCTTTATCTTTTACTCGATTAGATAAGTCACGGTAGTAATTTTGAAATGCATCACTATCAACACCATAACTTGTTTTAAACATTTTGTTGTAGTCCTTAATAGCTTTTGTAAGAAATTCTTTCGCCGTACTGTTTAATGCAGAAGGTTCAAAAGATTCATCTAAAATTTCTCCAATAGCTGTTTGTTCTTCATTAGCTGCAAATGAAAAAATGGTTGCTATTTTTAAAGGTCTATCACTGCCGATTTGCTGACGATTTAATTCTTCATAATAGCACTTTGCCGCATCTACACTACTAACGGCAAACATGGCGTTAAATCCTGAATTTCCCCCTTTAGTTCGATGCGTTTTTATGCGATAATTCTGTAAAATATATTTTGATATTTCGCTGATTCGACCAGGATGTAAAAATGCCTTTTTTGTATCTTCAGCATTCAATTTTTTTTCATCAACCTCCATTTCAACACCCTTGAATTGAGGTTTAACGTTGTGATAATCAACTTTAAACTTTAATACCTTTTCATCTCTGATGGCATCAGTAATTACATAAGAATGCAATTCTGTTCCGAAAACACTTGCTGTAGTTTCTGCACCCAATGCGTTTGTAGGAAAAATTGGTGTTCCTGTAAATCCAAACTGATAGAATTTTTTGAACTTTTTTTGTAAGTTTTTTTGCGCTTCTCCGAATTGAGAACGGTGCGCTTCATCGAAAATAAAAACTACTTGTTTATGATAAATATCTAAATCTGCATCCCCTTTCATTAAGTTGTTTAACTTCTGAATTGTGGTAACAATGATTTTATTATCACTTTTATCAATGTTTCGTTTTAAGCCAGCAGTACTATCTGATCCATTCACACTATCAGGAGAAAACTTTTGATATTCTTTCATGGTTTGAAAGTCTAAATCCTTTCGATCCACTACAAAAAACACTTTATCAATAAAATCTAATTGAGTGGCCAAACGTGCTGCTTTAAAACTAGTTAACGTTTTACCAGATCCTGTGGTGTGCCAAATGTATCCACCGCTTTCTAATGTAGACCATTTCTTTGTTTGATAAGCACTTTTTATCTTCCATAAAATACGTTCAGTTGCTGCAATCTGATAAGGTCGCATAACCAATAATGTATCTTTTACATCAAAAACAGTATAGGTTAGTAATACATTTAAAATGGTGTTTTTTTGAAAAAAAGTTGCAGTAAAATCCTTTAAATCCTTAATTAATGAATTGTCGGCTTTCGCCCAATTCATTGTGAAATCATAGCTATTTTTGTTGCGTGACACTGTATTGGCAAAATAACGAGTATCTGTACCATTAGAAATTACAAACAGTTGTAAATACTTAAATAACGAATTTGTAGAATTAAAACTCTCTTTAGAATAACGATGTACCTGGTTAAACGCCTCACGAATAGCAACACCACGCTTTTTAAGTTCTACTTGTACCATAGGTATTCCGTTGACTAAAATGGTAACGTCATAACGATTGGCATGTGTACCTGTTTGCTCTACTTGAGATATAACTTGAACCTTGTTACGAGTAACTGATTTTTTATCTACTAAATAAATATTTTGTATACGCCCATCATCAAACACAAAATCGTAAATGTGATTATCGTGTAATTTTCGGGATTTATCGATTAGACTATCGCTTGGTTTATCCAAATACTCTACTAGGAAACGATTCCATTCGTTGTCTGAGAACACGACATTATTCAGTGCCTGCAATTCGGTGCGAACATTCGCCAGCATAGCTTCATTTGATTTTAAATGCGTTGGATTCTCATAACCAAGATTTATTAAATCTTGTATAAATTCTTTTTCAAGAGCTGTTTCTGATTGATACGCCACTGGCGCTTCATTCAGCTCATAGAACTTAGTATATTTATCTAAAACAATATAATTGTTAGTTTCTGCAATGGTGTTGAAATTAGGCATCTTGTAACTGTTGTGTTTGTGGTTGTGCTTCTACTTCAAGAAGTTCATTATATTGTAATTTAAAGTTATGTTTTGTTAATAATGATTTAAAAACTTTTATAAACATATCTTTTTCTATTTCTTGAATTACTCCCATTTCATCACCTGAATGTTTACTATGACTATATAAATTAATCAAGCGAACAGCTATGGGTACATCATTCGTATTAACATACATAGGTATTAAATCTTCCCAATGATTAAAGCCTAAATAAGTAGAGGTTTTTTCTAAAACGTTTCTAAGTAAGTTAAAGTGATACTTGTGTATATTTCTGGTAATAGCCGCTGCATTTAACTCATCTAACAAGAATATATGATAAGAAAAAGGAGAATCGTTTGAGTCATTTAAAAGATATGTCCCATCATTTAGTTTTTGTAGTCTATATCTACCAGTATTTTTCTCACGATTCAATTCATTATACAAAACATTATAAAATAATGGATTATGCGTAGAAACAATGAATTTTACATTTGTCAGCTTAGCTTTCTTAATTAAATTTGATAAATCAACTGCTAGGTCAATTAAATGATTATCATCTAATGAACTCACTGGATCATCGATAAAGATATATTCTAATTCATCGAATTTATCACTTGAACGATCTTCTCTTTCCTCATTTAAAAGATCAATTATGTGCGCAATTAAACTATAGAAAACACACCAAATAAAATTACTTTCCTCTCCCTTTGATATTTTTATGTTTGTATCGCTATTATCTCCACCGGCCAAATAATCAAAGGCAATTTCTGTAAAATCATCATTTATATTTGGGGTTATATATCTGTTAGTGTATTTCTGGAAATTAGTAATAATGTTGCCATGTTGATTCTCATCTTTTAAAAAAGATAATGCTAATTCTGTAAAATTGTTAGGATGTACTAATAATTTACGATTAGTATCTGCCTCCAAGTCATTAAACCAATAAAATAAATCTTCTGTGAATGCATTGTAATACATAAACTTTATTGGAGACTCTGGTGTTTTTTGATCCTTAGGATCTACTACCTCTTTAAATTCACGAGAAAGACGTGTTTTTCCCGTACCATTAAACGCATAAATTAATTGAGTTTTACGAAATTTCTTTCCTTCCTCTTTTGTTGCTCTTATTAATTTTTGTGCTATTTCGGTTAGTGTTTGACTCATAATAGTTAGTAGGCTATTAATTAATTTTTCAAAAAGTTTAGTAACGAGTTTCTATAATATTCGTACTGCTTGTTTCTGAGTTCTATTTCTTTTTCTAATTGCGCTACAATGTTTTTGGTGGCTTCATCGTATTGATCTAATAAACGAACAATGCGTTCTTGTTCTTCAATGGATGGAACAGGTATTAAAAAGTCATTTAATTGCTTTAAATTTAAATTAGGTTGTGCTGACCCTTTCGAGTTTGATTCTATATAACTTTTCATGAGACCCGATTTCAATAAATGAAAGATATACTTTATAACAATTGAATTATTTAATCTTATAATTGCTAATGCTTGATTAGTATTAGCGGGCAGTAATTCTCTCGGTACAATGGCACATTTCCCTATTGTTGCTCCCGCAATAGTAATTAAAATGTCGTTCTCCTGTAATATTGAGCGCTTTAATTCTTTTTGATGTGTATCTTCATCGATAAATGATAATTTTTTCCGAACTATTATAGAGCCATCAAAGGCCTCTGTTTTTATGAAAGATATTCCATTGTTTGTATATCTTTTAGGTGTTGTACCCTTTGTTATTAATTTTGATATACCCTCCAAAGTTTTCCATTCCACATCCTTACTTTCAAATCTAAACAACTGCTCACGGAAGAACTCAAATTGTTTTTTACGGGTTTGGCGTTCCGTTTCTAATTCATTTTTTAATTGGTTCGTTAAAGAAGTTAATTCATCTAAAATGCGAACAATTTCTTGTTGGATTTCAAGGGATTTTTCTGGATTATCAGGGCAAGGGATTGGGATTGGGATATTTAAAATCTTATCTTTTGAAATATTATATGGAACAGCAATTTTATTTGAAATCTCGTACAAAAAATTTTGTTTACTTATTAAAAAGTAGTACAAAAATCTTTTTAGTACTAATTCTTCGTTAATTGGAAATATAGTAAATGCTACATCGTTCGCCCAGAACTTTTCAGTTTGCCATTTTACAAATCCTGCGGTACCGTACTGAGCAATTGTTATTGAATTTTCTTCACGATTATATTCATTTACATATCCCATAAATCCTACCCCTCCAGAGACTACAGGATACTTGCCATTTTCGATTAAATCTTTTTTAGTAACACGAACACCTCTAATCATTGCTGCAACTTCATACAAAGGAATCCATTCTACATTTACTCCTTGTAACAACTCTTCTAATTTGCTCATCCTTCGATTTCTTTTACAAGGTTATCAATTGCGTTACGTAAATCTGTGATGTTTTTAGCCGTAGATTCTAATTCAGAATTTAATACGTTGATATCTATAACTTCGCGTGTATCTAAAGCTTCTACATACGTACTTACCGAAAGGTTATAATCGTTTTCTGCAATTTTTTCATTTTCAATGGTAATAGCAACGTGTTCTTTGAACTCTTTCGAATCAAACAAATCCATAATTTTATCAATATGGGTATCTTCTAACATATTGTTATTAGTTACCTTTTTGTAAAATTCCTCCCCACTGGCATCAATAAACTGCGTTTTGTACTCTGACTTGTGTTTAGATAAAACCAAAATATTTACGCCAATTGAAGTTCCAAAGAATAAATTCCCTGGTAAGCTGATAACTGTTTCAACGAAATTATTATCTACTAAATATTTTCTGATTTTTTGCTCTGCCCCACTACGGTAAAAAATACCAGGAAAACATACAATGGCTGCACGTCCTTTACTTGATAAATAATTCAACGCGTGTAATACAAAAGCAAAATCTGCTTTTGATTTAGGTGCTAAAACTCCAGCCGGTGCAAAACGATCGTCATTAATTAAAGTGGGATCATCAGATCCTACCCAATTAACTGAATACGGAGGATTAGAAACAATCGCATCGAATGGTTTATCGTCAATAAAATGTGGCTCCGTTAAAGTATCTCCTAATTGAATGTTGAATTTATCGTAATTAATGTTGTGCAAAAACATATTCATACGCGCCAAGTTATAAGTGGTATGATTGATTTCTTGACCAAAGAATCCTTCTTCAATAATGTGGTTATCGAAATGTTTTTTCGCCTGTAATAACAATGCACCAGATCCTGCCGCAGGATCATAAATTTTATTTACAGAAGTTTGCTTGTGCATTGCCAATTGCGCAATTAATTTGGAAACGTTTTGAGGAGTAAAAAACTCACCACCCGATTTTCCAGCATTAGCTGCATAGTTCGAGATTAGAAATTCATATGCATCTCCAAACAAATCAATTTGACTTTCTTCGAACTTTCCAAAGTTTAATTCTGAAACTCCATTTAAAATAGATACTAAACGCTTATTTTTTTCCTCAACCGTATTACCTAAGCGTGTACTTGTAGTATCGAAATCTGCAAATAAACCTTTGATGTCTTGTTCAGAATCATAACCATTTGCTGAGTTTTCTATATCTGTAAAAATTGCTTTTAGGTCTGTATTTAAATTATCGTTTTTACCTGCTTTCTCAACCACGTTAATAAACAATTGACTTGGATATATGAAGTATCCTTTTGTTCTAATAGCATCGTCTTTGATTTCCGGTGTAATAATGTCGTTTGCTAATTTTGGATAGTTTACACTTTCGTCACCACCCTCGATATAACTAGTAAAATTCTCACTTATGAAACGATAGAATAAAGTTCCTAACACAAAGTGTTTAAAGTCCCATCCGTCTACTGAGCCACGTACTTCGTTGGCGATTTTCCATATTTTTGCTTGTAGTTCTGCTCTTTGGGCTGTGGTTGTCATTATTTAGTTTTAGTATTTATTTGTTTTAAAGGTATAAAAAGAACATTTTGTTGTTGATTCAAATTATGGATTTATTGTAAATGCTTTCTTGAATTCAAATTATTATCTGACCATAATAGCCCAATAGGTATTTCTTTTATACTTTCTATATTTTCCGCTGTAATTGGGAAAGCATATTTATCTTGAAAAAATATAACTGTTAATGGAGAATAGTCTTCTAAATCATTAAGAACCATTAATTCTAAAATAATGGTATTTTGAGGAAAATTGTCATCGGCATTTTCACGTGGATCCATAACGTAAAATGAATCTCTATTGAAGATACTTTTAGCTTGTTCTTTAATTTCAGCCAAAATCTTATCATTTAATTCTTCACCGGGTGTACCTTCAATTAAAGTATAGTACGTTTTTTGTTGATAGATTTTAGAAATTTCAACTTCAATATTGTTGATTACAATTATGTTTTCCATAATAAAGTTATTTTTGTTAAAAATAGCAATTTAGCATGACATTATACGTCAATTACCCTTTTATGTAATTTTTATAGAAATCATTATATTACTCTACCATGATAGTGATAATCTACTTCGATGTCTAAAAAATAAAATTTTTTTATTTACAATAATACATTTGGTGGGATAATATAATTCATAGAAATATATATATATTTATATATTGCTTTTTTCTACTCTATAAAACGTTGTTTTACTTATTCCAGCTTGTTTACATGCCTTATCAATACTCATTTTTTTATTGTCGTAAAGATGCTTTGCATATTGGTATTTTTCAAGAGTTTCTTTAGAAATACCTTTAGGTCTACCTAAAGTTTCATTGCGTCTCCTTGCTCCTTCTAATCCATGTTTTGTTCTTTCGCTAATAAGATTACGTTCAAATTCTGCAACTGCACTAAAAATTTGAAGTAAAAATTTTCCATTTGCAGATTGGGTATCAAATTCTGGTTCTGTTATGGATTTAAAATGAATCTTCTTTTGATTGAAAGTTTCAATTAGATCCACCATATTTTTAAGTGACCGGAATATGCGATCATTCTTATAAACCAAAATTGTATCACCTGGTCGAGCAAATTCTAAAAGTTCTAATAAACCTTTTCGATCTTCTTTTACTCCACTCGCAATATCAGAAAATATCTTCTCACATTTACGTTGTTTTAGCAGTTCAATTTGATTTTCTAGATTCTGATCTTTTGTAGAAACTCTCGCATATCCTATAATCATAAAAAGTACTATAAAAGGTTATTTTACGAAACTAATAAAAATAACGATAAAAAGCACTAAAGGAAATAAAAAAAAGACTACTAAAAAGTAGTCCTAGAAAACGGTCGATTTTTGGTATAATTAAATTACAAAAGAGCATGTAAATAATCTGCTGTTTGATTTAATCCATTTTTTCTAAAGCTTTCTAATACTTGAAATTCATCCATTGCCGGGTTTTTGCGATTTAATACCAAATCTTTAAAAGCTTGAATGGCTATTTTTGGATTTAAATCTATAATATCCGTTAGAAAATCATCAGCGCAAACTGCCTTCAATCCAAAAGAGTCTAAATAATCATCCGGAAAATCCTTTAAATTATTCGTTACAATAATATTAGCATTTACTTTAATAGCAGCAGCTAATACATGTCTATCATCTTTATCAGGTAAATTTAAATTATCAATTAATCCTTCATAATTTAATACTAAAGCATCGGGAAATGCCAAATTTGCTACGTTAATCCGCTTCTCTGCTTGTGAAGATTCAACTCCCTTTCGAATCATTACAGATTTCCATTCATCAAAAATGATTTTACTCCATTTTGGGGTATATAAATCATAATGAGCAAACCAAAATAATAAATCTCTAATAACGATAGGAAATATTACATTGGTATCAAGAACAGCTTTGTACCTTACACTATGAATCATATAAACCTATTTCGTCATCAAAGTTCATAATATCAATGATATGCTTTTTCTGTTTTTGCTTCATTTCGTTTTTATATTTGATTACATCTTCAAATAGAATACGACGATGTCTTCCAACCATTGTAAAATCAATTTCACCTTGCTCTAAAAGTTTAACTAAATGTGGTCGTGAACAACCCAATATTTCAGCTGCTTTTTGAGTAGTTACTTCCGTTGCAATAGGGACAATAGATATTGGATTTCCTTCACTCATTGACTTTAAAATTTCACTTAAAAGTTTTAAAGCCTTAAAAGGTATTTTAATTCTGTCGTTTGTTTCTTCGATTTCTATTTCAGTATCATCTTGCTTCAATTGTGATAAAATCGAAGAAAGTGCTGAATAAGATTCAATAGCCACTCGTTGTTCTTTCTTAGTGGGTCTTTTTATATAGTCTAATGCTTCCATACTTTAAATTATTTAAACAAATTTAAACGAAATAAACGAAACAAACAAAATAAACGAAAATAAATAATTTTAAACTTCGCCTATTAGTAAATAAATAACTTGCAGAAATTGGTCTTATCAATTAAATTTTCGGGAATAATCTAATATCAAATTAGTAAGATTTTCTTTTATAAAAAAGTACGAGTCCTCTTCTAAAAATCCTAATGGGGCATAATCAATATAACGTTGACGATAATTGTTATACATTTCAAAACTATGTAAAAAGTCTAACTCTGTTTTGCGATCATTTAAATAAGAATTTAAATCAAAATAACTGTCCCGAGTTGGGGAATATGAAAAAGCTAATAATTCTCCAATACCTTCAACAAACCAATTTAATAAATCATTAATTATAAATTGTTCAGGGATTTCAAAAGTATATCCATCCGTATCATAAAAAAGATAAAAATCTGTTTGAAAACGATTATTAAAATCTTCTAAATTTTTCGCTACAATCTCAATGTTAGATATATGCTCAGGTTCTAATGAATTTCCTAAATCTAACGCTAAACAAACGACGTTTCTTGGCATCATAATAATTTAACTTTAGCACGTTTACTAATTTAATAATTTTGTAGGATGTATGCTTTAGTCGATTGTAATAATTTTTACGCAAGCTGTGAAAGGGTGTTTAAACCTCAATTACGGCATAAGCCAATTGTTGTGTTAAGCAACAACGATGGCTGTGTTGTGGCGCGTTCTAACGAAGCAAAAGCACTCGGTATTCCAATGGGAGCACCCGCTTTTGAATACAGAAAGTTATTTCAGGATAATAGTGTAAATGTATTTTCATCAAACTACGCTCTGTATGGCGATATGAGTAACCGTGTAACTCGAATCCTTAGAAAATATACACCTGATTTAGAAGTTTATTCGATAGATGAAAGCTTTTTACAATTCAAGGGATTTGAAAATTATGATTTAGTATCGTATGCAAAAGCGATACGGAAAGAAGTGCTTAAAAACACTTTAATTCCAACGTGTATTGGAATTGCGCCCACAAAAGCATTAACTAAAGTGGCCAATAGGATAGCTAAAAAATATCCGCAATTAGAAGGTGTATATGCTATAGATTCCGAAGAAAAACGGATTAAAGCTTTGCGATGGTTAGCTATTGAAGATGTATGGGGTATTGGTAGACAATTTGCTAAAAAATTAAAGGCAAAAGGAGTAAATAAAGCATTAGATTTTACAAATCTTCCTGATGAATATGTCCGAAAGGAACTTACTGTAGTTGGTTTACGACTAAAAAAGGAATTAGAAGGCATATCTGCTATGGAACTTGAAGATGTAAAAACAAAAAAGAATATTGCTACGACAAGATCTTTTGATAAAACGTATGAAGATAAAACCTATCTACAAGAGCGCATTGCTACTTTTGCAACCACCTGTGCTGAAAAATTACGCAACCAACATTCTACTTGTAGAATAGTTACTGTTTTTATTTTTACCAATAGATTTCAAACAGATAAACCACAATATTACCAATCAATCAATGTAACTATCCCCTTCCCTACTAATTCATCTATTGAGATTATTAAATATGCAAAAATTGGATTAGATGCTATTTATAAAAAAGGGTATGCCTATAAAAAAGCGGGTGTTATAGTTGGTGGAATAACACCCGAAAGTGAAAAACAATTCAATTTATTCGAAGACGAGCACCCAAAGCATCGAAAACTGATGAATGTTATGGATCAAATGAATTTTAAATATGGAGTTAAAAAATTAAAAATTGGTTCTCAAGCATTAGATAAAACATGGAAAATGAGACAAGATTTATTAAGTCCTAACTATACAACAAATTGGAATGATATACTTACCATACAATGATAACATTTAAAAAAGCACCTTATTTTGGAACTGAATTAGAAAACCTAACCATCCATGCAGAAGGAGAAAAAAAGTATGTACAAGTATGTGGTGGAGTTTGTGCTGGATTCCCATCTCCTGCAGAAGATTTTTTAAGTGATCGCATCAGTTTAGACGAACGTTATCTGTCTAAAGTAGAAAGTACATTTGTAAATCGTGTGAAAGGATTATCAATGTATCCAGAGTATTTAGAAAACGATATTATCATCATACGTTCCGACTATTACCCTACGGATGGAGATGATATAGTTGTGTCTATTAATAGTTCAGAATATACATTAAAACGATACGATAAAGCGAATAATCGCTTAGTGGCTTTGAATAGTGATTATGCAAAAAGTGTAACTATTGATGAAAGCGACGAAGTCGTGATACTTGGAGTAGTTGATGCTGTGATCAGAGATAAAAGAAAAAGAAAATAAATTTTATTCATTTGAACCAAAAAAGAAATCTAAAGCACCTTGTTTTTCTTCTGGACTAAAAATCTCATCATTCACGTTATATTTTAGAACACAATTTATAATAAATTTCCTATCTTTCAATATTTCGCCTTTCATACTTTTATAATCTGATTGGTTTAAAATACCATTAAGATTAGTATTTGTTTTTAAATAAGTTATAAGTTTTGGAGATTGCAAAAACTCAATCATATCACTGCTGATATCCGTCCAATTATTTTTTAATTCTAGATCTAAATCAGTAATACTATTTAAATAGTTATAAATCTTATTTGCAGCTATTAATTGTTCCCCAGTTATCTCCATGAAGTGACTTTTTATATTTATATACCCGTAGTGCATTATAAAAAAAGTTGCTCAAAACACTAACAATTAGTATATTGTATTGACTTACAACCAGATACAGTTATGAGTAACTTAGAAGCAAGTTACAAATTAATTTTAATCGAATTACGTAAAATAGCAGAATTTGAAAATATGTATTTCAAGCCAATAAAGCCAAAGCTATCTGATATAGAATTGATTAGCTTAATGATTTTGGCGGAATTCAAATCGATTGATTCTGAACATCAACTTTTTAGAGACATAAAAGGTTTTGAAATTGCATCCAGAATTGAGCGAAGCGTTTATAACAGAAGAAAAAGAAAACTATATCCATTTATGGAAGAAATCAGAATGAAAATGGTTGAAAAATTTAATGAGTTTGAAACCTTTTTTGTAGTAGATAGTATGCCGTTGGAGGTTTGTAAAATTTCACGCTCATCACGTAGTAAAATTTGTAAAGAAACAGATTACGCTATTCCAAATAAAGGATTTTGAGCCTCTCAAAACTTACATTTTACGGGTATAAATTACATGCTGTTTGTTCAATTAATGGTGTTTTTCAGAGCTTTGATTTATCTCCTGCTTCGGTTCATGATATTCATTATTTACAAGATATTAAATTGCAACTATCCGATTGTGTGATACTTGCCGATAAGGGCTATCTTTCTAGCACTATACAGCTAGACTTATTTAATGAGGTAAATATACAATTGGAAACGCCAAAAAGAAAAAATCAGAAAGACTACAAACCACAATTTTATCAATTTAAAAAGTTTAGAAAACGTATAGAAACCTTGTTCTCACAATTGTGTGATCAGTTTATGATTAGACGTAATTATGCTAAATCTTTTAAAGGTTTTAAAACAAGGATTCTTTCCAAAATAACCACCTTAACCACTATACAATATTTAAACAGGTTCGTGTTTGGTAGAAACATCAATAATCTGAAAATTAATTTAACTTAATAATGCACTACGGGTTAAAGTAATAAAGTTATAATTTGGATACTACCTGTAAACCTTTAGGAACTAAATAATAGACCTGAGTGTATGAAAACATTTTTAGTAACAAAATTTACAGAATGCTCTAATATTAATAAATGAATCAGACATAAAATCAATCCCTTTCTGAGTATTCAGGAGTTTTAAATGAACTTTCTCGAATAAATTTTGTTTTATATTTTAGTGGAGAAAAAAACTAAACTCTAAAAACAAAATTATTTCTAGAGTTTAAGTATGTTTAATCTTAAGACGAACTAAAGAATGTCTTATTATAAGTAATCCATTACTTCTAAAATATTCTTATAAACCAAATCTAATTCTTCAGATGTAATACAATAAGGTGGAACGAGATACATTACGTTTCCTAACGGACGCATAATAATTCCCCTTTTCAGAAATTCATTATATGAAATTTTACCTATTTCATTAAAATAAGAAGTTTGTTTATCATTTTTAATTTCCCAAGCTAAAATAGTTCCGATCAATCTTACATTTTCAACTTTTGGATGTTGTTGTAATGTTTTGGAAAAATTTAAATGCTTCTCGTATATTAATTTAATATGAGTCAAAGTATCTTCTTTCAATAATAACTCCATACTTGCCAAAGCCGCGGTACAAGCTAACGGATTTGCAGTAAAAGAATGTCCATGAAATAAGGTTTTGTATTTATCATCCGACAAAAAAGCTTCGAAAATTTCATTGGAGGAAGTAGTAATTCCCATAGGCATTGTTCCTCCAGTTAATCCTTTTGAAAAACACATAATATCTGGTTTCTCAGAAAGGTAATTGGCAGCAAATAGTTTTCCTGTTCTCCCAAATCCGGTAAAGACTTCATCTTGAATCATTAAAACTTTCTGTTCTCTGCAAATTTTCATTAATACTGATAAGTCTTCCGCTTTGTGCATCAACATTCCTGCAGCTCCCTGAATCAGAGGTTCATAAATAAAGCAAGCTATTTCTTGCGAATGATTTTGAATAATTGCTTTTAAATCATTCAAATTTTCTGAAGTCGGTGTATCCATGAAAATAACTTCGAAAAGCATTTCTCCAAACGGTTTCGTCCAAACACTTCTTCCGCTTACCGACATTGCACCAAAGGTATCGCCATGATAAGCGTCTTTAAAAGCGAGAATTTTCGTCTTTTTCTTCCCTTGATTATACCAATATTGAATACACATTTTCAAAGCTACTTCAACAGCAGTCGAACCATTATCCGAATAGAAAACTTTTTGTTGATTATCAGGTAATAAACTTAATAAATTCTCCGAAAGCTGGACAGCGGGTTCATGTGTAAATCCGGCAAAAATGACCTGCTCCAACGTATTCAACTGCTCCGAAACCTTTTGTGCTATGTACGGATGTGCATGGCCGTGAATCGTTACCCACCATGAAGAAACCGCATCAATATATCGATTCCCTTGATTATCAAAAAGATAGACTCCTTTTCCTTTTACAATAGGAATTGTATCTTCGGCAATCTTCATTTGCGTATAAGGATGCCAATTGACGTCTTTGTCGCGTTGTTGTAAACTCATTGTAGAAATTAGATTTTAGAAATTATAAAAACAAACTCTTAACTTATAATTCACAGCTTATAACTTTTTCCGATGCTCTTTTCATTGGTTTTAATCCCAATGTCTGCAACATTTGCATATCCTCCGAAACTCCTGGATTTGGGGTCACCAAAAGGGTTTCTCTTTCTCCTGTAAAGATAGAATTGGCTCCTGCCATAAAACACCACCCTTGCTCAAATTCGGTCATTTCAATTCTTCCTGCGCTGAGTCGAACCATCGATGACGGCATAATTATTCTCGCTGTAGCAATCATTCTAACCATTTCCCAAGTATTCGTTTTTTCATTATCCTGAAGCGGTGTTCCTTCGACTCTAGATAATGCATTAATCGGAACAGATTCTGGATGTTTTGGCATTGTCGATAACGTTAAAAGCATCGAAATCCTGTCTCCGTGTGTTTCTCCAAGGCCTATAATTCCCCCTGAGCAAACGGTAATTCCTGCTTTTCTGACATTGTTAATAGTATTAATTCTGTTATCGAAAGTTCTTGTTGAAATAATTTCTTCATAATATTGTTCCGAAGTATCCAAATTGTGATTGTAAGCATACAATCCTGCTTCCTGAAGACGAATTGCCTGTTCCTCGGTAAGCATTCCTAACGTACAGCAAACTTCCATTCCAAGTTCGTTTACACCCTTTACCATGTCAATAACTCTATCGAAATCACGATTGTTACGAACTTCTCGCCACGCTGCTGCCATACAAAAACGTGAGGATCCACTGTCTTTTGCTTTTTGAGCATGTGCAATCACCTGTTCCGTCGGCAGCAAAGCCTGAACTTTTATATCCGTGTGATAACGTGCCGCTTGTCCACAATAAGAGCAATCTTCGGGGCAACCACCTGTCTTAATAGATAACAATGTCGACATTTGAACTTCTTCAGGATTGTGCCATTCGCGGTGAACGCTTGCTGCTTTGTAGATTAATTCTAGTAAAGGCTGATTATAAATTTCTTCGATTTCCTCTTTGGTCCAATCATTCCTCAATTTTGTTTTATCTCTCATATCTTTTCTAATTGTTTTGTAATACTTTCTATATTTTCTTTTGTTATGTTTTCGATTTCCGGAATTCTTATAATTTTTGTTTCTGATGAAATATTTTTACAAATAATCCTTTCAGTATCTGATGGGAAGTCTCCGTTGAGAATTAAATATTGCAATGTAATTTTTCTTTGATTTAAAAGCATTATCGACAATAAAGTATGATTGATACAACCTAAATAATTTTTGACAACCAATGCCGTTGGGAGATTTAATTCTTCAATTAAATCAATAATAAATTCACTGTCATTGATTGGAACCATGAGTCCCCCAGCACCTTCTACAATAAGATTATTTTTTGTTTCAGGAAGTTTTATTTTATTTAAATCAATAGTAATTCCTTCTTCTTTTGCAGATTGATGCGGTGATGCTGCCAACTGAAAACAGTAGGTTTCTGCATGGCAAACTGTATCTTTTCCAACCCATTTTTTGACTTTCATGGTGTCTGAAAAACCGAGATCTCCAGATTGAACGGGTTTCCAATACTCTGCATTAAAATATTTTGTCAAAATTGCCGAACAAACCGTTTTACCTATTTCTGTTCCGATTCCAGTAATAAATAATTTCATTTTTAAATGTTTTGCTTAATAATATTTGTAAGCGTTATAATATCCTCTTCTTTATTAAAACTATGCAAGCAGATCCTCAATCTTTCTGTTCCTTCTTTTACCGTGGGACTGAAAACAGCATATGTCAAAAATCCACTATCAAATAGAGTTTCTTTCAAAGCTATTAATTGACGATTATTGGTAATTAAAATTGCCTGAACTGGACTATTTTCTGAAGAAATACTTTGAAGGTTATGCTTTCGAAAAATTTTAATATTTTTCTTTAATTCAACGCATAAATGTTGATTTGCTTCTAGAAAATTATATCCTTCTTTTATACTCATCCATAGAAAATCATGTGCTGAAGTTGTATAGATAAAAGAGGCTGCGAAATTAATGAGGTAAGATTTAATTACTTCATTTGTTAAAATAGATGCACCATGCGTTCCCAAAGCTTTTCCGTAAGTAATTACCGTAGCTAAAACACTATTTTGCAAATGCAATTGAGCAACCAAACCATACCCAAAAACACCAAAAGCATGCGCTTCATCGATAATCAGATGTGCTTTATATTTTTTCGTTATTTCGACAATATCCTTAACAGGAGCAATATCCCCATCCATCGAATAAAGACTTTCAATCGCCACATAACAAATCCCATTTTGTCCTTTTAAAATTAGCTCTAAATGTTCAACATCATTGTGCTTA
The DNA here is from genome assembly GCF_030409925.1 of Paenimyroides ceti. NCBI lineage: Bacteria > Pseudomonadati > Bacteroidota > Flavobacteriia > Flavobacteriales > Flavobacteriaceae > Paenimyroides > Paenimyroides ceti. The sequence goes on along the minus strand of NZ_JAUFQU010000069.1, from coordinate 3,087 downwards.
AATTTTAATTTCTTAGCATATGACATTTTACAAGCATCATGCACAGACCGATGAATTTTTTCATCCACAATAATCGTATCATGTCGATTTGGAAGTGTTGAAAACAGAGCTAAGTTCGCATTATATCCAGAAGGGAAAAGTAAAGCTGATTCAAATTTATGTTCTTTGGCAATGAAATCTTCGACTTCGGTAACAACAGAACTATTTCCACTTATTAATCTAGAGCCTGTGCTCCCTTTTAATAATTCGGGATTTTCTAAGATTTTTTTTAATAATAAATCCTGAAATTCTTTGTTTGTAGCCAATCCTAAATAATCATTGGAATAAAAGTCGATTCCTTTCTCTTTTGGTTTTAAAATTCTTAAGATTCCGTTTTCTTTTCTTTCTTCTAAAGCTTCCTTAAAATAGAGGAAATTATTGTGCATGATTCCATTTTGAAACCTCCTTTGAAATTGCATTAACCCACTGCTCATATAAATCTTTTTCAATGGTTAAAATAACTTCTGCATGAACCTTCCAGTCTTCCGAAAATTCCTCCAATTGATTAATCATTTCTTCCAAATGTCCCTCTTCTTCTAGAATAATTGATTTCACTATAATTTTGGAAGAAACCTTAGTTAAAATATCCTGATAAATAGGGTACAATTCATCAGCACGAACTTCAATAGCATAGGTCACAAATAAATAAGCCGCATATTTCAAATCTTCTTTATTCAAATTGAAATTCTGCTGAAGATATTTACAAGCTTTAATATCTAAAGAGTGTAAGTATTGCCTCGTTGCAATGGAAGCCAAAAGTTCATTATTTTTATACGTTTTGCAGACTTCAGGACTGATTTTTAAAATTTGTTTTTTCAGATAATAAGCGTGACGATGCTCTTCTGCTGCGTGTTTAAGTTGAATTAAACTAACTTTCGTCGGATGCTCGCAAGCAGATATTTTTCTTGCTCCTGCATTTTCCATGAAAGACAGCGTATTCAGCCATTTAGCATGCATTTCATTTTGCTGAACTATTTTTTGTAAAAGGTTGTAAAAATTCATTGTTTTTATTTGTGCGACAAAATTATTATCTTTCCGGACACTATAAGGTACCATTTTAAATATCATGAGTAGTCCGGTTAATATTCCTTTTCAAAGTTTCATATCTATAGATCGAGATTCTTCTACATCTATTTACTTACAAATTACTTTTCAGTTTATCAATGCTATCCAAAGAGGTTATCTACCTACTGGTCTGAAGTTACCTGGTAGTCGGACGCTTAGTGAACTTTTAGGTGTTCACAGAAAAACCATTATAGCAGTTTATGAAGAATTGGATGCGCAAGGTTGGGTTCAAATCCATTCCAATAGAGGGACATTTATTCTAGATAAAGAACCAGAAAAGATAAAAATTAAGAGCTCAGAATCTCTACAGCTTTATTCCTATCCAAGACAAACGGGATTTAGTTTCAATAAGACTAATATTCTTGATAATCCTTACGAATATGGTGATTTTTTGTATCGATGGAATGATGGTACTCCAGATTACAGAGTCACACAAATTGAGACCTTTACTAAATTTTATTCGGCTAGCTTAAAAAGAAAACAAAATCAAAAAAAATGGGCTTATTCTAAAGAAGAAGGAAGTATCTATTTTAGAAAGCAACTGTCTAATTATCTGAATTTGACTAGAGGATTACATATTTCAGATAAAAATATTCTTATAACAAGAGGAGTTGATGCAAGTATTTATATTATATCTCAAATTTTATTAGAAAAAGGAGACAAAGTTGTTGTTGCTGAAACAAGTTACTTTGCCATTAACATGATTTTTCAAAAAAATGGAGCCCAAATCCTAACAATTCCTATAGATAAATACGGTATACAAGTTGACAAATTAAGAGAATTATGTGAGCATACAACCATTAGGGCGCTATACCTTACACCACACAATCATTATCCTACAACTGTAACTTTAAGCGGTAGTAGAAGAATGGAACTTCTTCAACTTGCTGATGAATTTGGCTTTGTTATTTTAGAAGATGATTATGACTACGAATTTCAGTATGACAAAAACACCACACTTCCAATTGCCAGTGCAGACACCAACGGTATGGTGGTGTATGTAGGTTCTTTTGGAAAAACATTGCCACCAGGATTTAGAACTGGATTTGTTGTTGCTCCAGAAAATCTAATATATGAAATGCGAAAATATCTTGGCATTATTGATCGAGAAGGAGATATTATGATGGAACAGGTATTGGGGGAGTTAATAGAAGAGGGTGAAATACATCGTCACTTAAAAAAGTCAATAAAAATTTACCAGCAGCGTCGTAATAATTTTGCAAATATTTTAAAAGAGACATTCGGTAATGATATAAACTATCAAATTCCTACTGGTGGGCTTGCCTATTGGATAGAATGGCAAAAATCAGTTAATCTACTCAAAATAAGCCAAGAATGTGTTAAATATAATTTGTTAATTCCAAGAACATTACTTTATCAAAACAAATCTATCACTGCTATGCGAATCGGTTTCGGACATCTAACAACTGAAGAAATGAAAAATAGCATAGAAATATTATCAAAAAGTATAGTAAGCATATCCACCTCTCATTAATAATATGGGAGATAAGTAGATATTTATCACATAAGTAAGTTAAGTAGAAAGGTAAGGAATTAATTTAAAAATAAAAAACATGAATGTCTATTGCCTCTTTTAGAAAAATCATTTTTGCTTTTTTATAATATACTAAAGTAGAAAAACTTATAGCGAAATTTATAAAAAATTATGGTTGTATTGAAATTTATGAAAAATCGCTGCTTAAGATAATGTAAGAGTTACACTTTTATAAAACCCTATTATGGTCCTGAAAATTGGAGTTGTACAATAGTTATGCTTATATACATGTATTTACATATGTATATATTTACATATGTATATATTTATATATATCGTACTATAATCAAAAAATAAAGCCGTATCTTAATGTATACGGCTTGTCTATTATTTTTTAGATTCCTCTAAAGATAACTTTCTAAATTCTTTTAAAAGTTTCTCTAAAGCTAAAGATGATTTTCTCGCTCTAGTTCCAGCAGCTTTATTTT
>NZ_JAUFQU010000068.1:0-15527 GCF_030409925.1 Paenimyroides ceti | reverse complement strand
AAAACAATAGGGTTTACCAATAGTATGATTATAGCTTCGGCTATGGGCAAGACGACAAATGCCTTGGAAGATGTCGTAAATAACTATTTTGATAAACCGGAAAATCTTGATGAAAGCCTCCAACTTGTCAAGCGCTACCATTTTGATATCATTAATGAGTTGTTTGAAGATAAAAACCATCTGGTTTATAGCAAAACGGAGCTTTTGTTTAATGAGATGAGTTTTTTTCTGAGCAATAATAAATCACCCAATTATAATTTGTATACGATCAGATTGTGAGCTATGGAGAGGTTCTTTCTACTACGAATCTAAGTTTATATATGAATGAGCATGCTGTTGATAATGTATGGATCGATGCCCGAAATCTTATTAAAACGGATACTACCTACCGGGATGCTGTTGTGGACTGGTCGAAAACAGCTACAGCAATTCAAAGTCAGATTCAGTCCCATAAGCTTTATATTACGCAGGGATTTATTGGTTCCGATCCCAATCATTTTTCTGTGACATTAGGCAGAGATGGATCTGATTATTCCGCTGCTATATTTGCTTATTGCCTTGATGCAGAAAGTGTGACTATATGGAAGATGTATCGGGTGTTCTTAACGCCGATCCAAGATATTTTGAAGATACCATATTACTTGATCAGATCTCGTATCATGAGGCTATTGAAATGGCCTTTTATGGTGCATCAGTAATACATCCGAAAACACTTCAGCCTTTAAGAAACAAAGAGATACCGTTGTATGTGAAATCCTTTATACATCCTGAACTTTCTGGAACTTCTGTAACTAAAGGAGCAGATCTGATACCGTATGTTCCTTGTTTTATTGTAAAGAAAAAGCAGTTGCTGCTTTCAGTAGCCTCTAAAGATTTTTCTTTTATTATGGAATCTCATATCAGTGATATTTTAAGATATTTGATGAAAATCATATTAAAGTAAATGTTATTCAAAATTCGGCAATCAGTTTTTCTGTATGTGTAGAGGACAAGTTTAATAATTTGAGTCGTTGAAAGACGAATTGTCAAAAAAATTCAATGTCACATTTAATGAGGAAGTGTCGTTATATACCATCCGTCATTTTACAGAAGAAGCATTGGAACGTGTGGTAAAAGATAAAACGGTTTTATTAAAACAGGTAAACAGAGATACAGTACAGATTGTAACTAAGGAGTAAGTATATAATATATGTTGATAAACCTAAAAAGCATCTCGTTAGAGATGCTTTTTTGTAAAGGTTGTACTAAAAAATATATATTGTAATATGATTAACTTATAACAACAACATCTGAAGCAATTTTACCTTTTTTACCGTCAGATTCCACGTAAGAAACGGTGTCACCATCACGTAACTCTCTACTTTTAATTCCTGAAAACGTGTACAAAAATGTCGTTACCTGTTTCTTCGTCAGTAATGAAACCGAATCCTTTAGATTCATTGAAGAACTTTACTTTCCTGTTCTCATTTTAATAAAAATATAATTAATAATGCATCAAAGATATACTTTTTTTTAAATTTTGCAATTATTTTTTTATGTTATCTTTCTGTGAATTATATTTTCGATAAAATACCTTTTCAATCTATGCCTGAATCTTCGGGTTCTTTGGTATAAATGAAAAAAGTCAGGAAAATTTCCTGACCTTTAGCTTATTATAAACAGAGGAATGACTATTCTTCTATTTTTTTCATATGAAAAGTTTCCATAAATGCTGTTGTGTAATTTCCGGCAACATAGTTCGGATCATCCATCAGCTGTCTGTGAAACGGAATAGTTGTTTTAATTCCTTCTATTACAAACTCATCGAGTGCCCGTTTCATTTTGTTAATTGCTTCTTCTCTGGTCTGAGCTGTAGTAATCAGTTTAGCAATCATTGAATCGTAATTCGGTGGTATCGTATATCCTGAATAAACGTGAGTATCTAATCGGATACCATGTCCACCCGGTGCATGAAGCGTCGTGATTTTACCCGGTGAAGGTCTGAAGTCATTAAACGGATCTTCTGCGTTGATTCTACACTCAATGGAATGAAGTTGTGGCAGATAATTTTTCCCTGAGATAGGCACCCTGCAGCTACAAGAATTTGTTCTCTGATTAAATCATAGTCAATTACCTGTTCTGTAATAGGATGTTCTACCTGAATACGGGTATTCATCTCCATAAAATAGAAATTACGATCTTTATCTACTAAAAATTCGATTGTTCCCGCTCCTTCATATTTAATATATTCTGCTGCTTTTACAGCTGCTTCTCCCATTTTCTGACGTAATTCGTCTGTCATAAATGGTGAAGGTGTTTCTTCTGTAAGTTTTTGATGGCGTCTTTGGATCGAACAGTCTCTTTCAGAAAGGTGACATGCTTTACCATAAGCATCACCAACCACCTGAATTTCGATATGTCTTGGATCAACGATAAGTTTTTCCATATACATACCATTGTTTCCAAATGCAGCTGCTGCCTCCTGACGAGCGCTTTCCCATGCTTTGTCAAGGTCTTCGATTTTCCAGATTTCTCTCATTCCTCTACCACCACCACCGGCAGTAGCTTTCATCATCACTGGCAAACCGATTTCTTTTGCAATTTTTTTTGCATGCTCTAACGATTCCAGCAAACCGTCAGATCCGGGTACCGTTGGTACGCCGGCTTTTTTCATGGTTTCTTTAGCAGTAGCCTTATCACCCATTTTTTCAATCATCTCAGGAGAAGCACCAATAAATTTAATGCCGTGTTCTTCACAGATTTTGGAAAATTTGGCATTCTCTGATAGGAAACCATATCCCGGATGTATTGCATCTGCATTAGTTATCTCTGCTGCTGCAATAATATGTTGAATTTTAAGGTATGACAGATTGCTTGGAGGAGGACCAATACAACAGCTTCATCAGCAAATCTAACATGTAAGCTATCGGCATCAGCAGTTGAGTAAACAGCGACTGTTTTGATACCCATTTCTTTACAGGTTCTGATGATGCGTAATGCAATCTCCCCTCGGTTAGCGACTAATATTTTTTTAAACATCTTTTTGAAATTTTAAATTAGATTCTAAATTTTAAAAGGTTCTCTTAGATAGTTTTAATAGAACTTCTGTTTAAAATTTCTTATGATGGGTCTACTAAAAATAAAGGTTGGTCAAATTCAACAGGTGAAGAATCGTCAACTAATACTTTTACGATTTTTCCGCTTACCTCTGATTCAATTTCATTGAATAATTTCATTGCTTCAATAACACATACCACATCACCTTGTTTGATAGACGCGCCTACTTCTACAAAAGGAGCTTTGTCTGGAGACGGTTTTCTGTAAAATGTACCGATAATCGGAGATTTTACAGTGATGTATTTACTGTTGTCTTCTGCTGCTGCAACAGGAGCTGCTGTTTCTGTAGCCGGAGCCGGAGCTGCCGCTGGTTGTTGTGCTTGAGGAGCTGTTGCAGCTACAGGTATTTGTTGTACATAAGTAGTGGTTTCTGTTGCAGTTCCTTCCGTTGTTGTTTTAATAGTGATTTTGAAATCATCCATTTCTAATTTAACTTCTGTAGCACCTGATTTTGCTACGAATTTAATTAAATTTTGAATTTCTCTAATATCCATTTCTCTCTAGTTTATTTTGTTATTCAGTATTCTATTTTGTGTCGTATGCCCATTTTAGGTATATGGCTCCCCATGTAAAACCTCCTCCAAAAGAAGCTAATATCAGATTATCTCCTTTTTTAAGTTGTTGCTCAAAGTCTGCTAATAATAGGGGTAGGGTTGCTGAGGTAGTATTCCCGTATTTCTGAATGTTGATCATTACTTTTGATTCGTCTAAATCAATACGGTTGGCAGTAGCATCTATGATTCTTTTGTTGGCCTGATGAGGTACGAGCCAATCAATCTGCTCTTTTGTAAGGTTATTGCGCTGCATGATCTTTTCGCTCACGTCTGCCATTCCGGAAACAGCATATTTAAAGACTGTTTTTCCATCCTGGTGCACATAATGTTGTTCGTTTTTTACCGTTTCTTCTGATGGAGGCAGTAAAGATCCACCGGCTTCTATTTTTAGAATTCTCTTCCGATACCGTCACTTCTTAAGAATTCATCCTGAAACCCGAGTCCTTCGTTATTAGGTTCAAAAAGAACAGCTCCGGCTCCGTCTCCGAAAATGATACAGGTAGCACGGTCTTTATAATTAATGATGGAAGACATTTTGTCGGCTCCGATCAGTAATACTTTTTTGTAACGACCAGATTCAATATAAGCTGAAACGGTTGAAATACCATACAAGAAACTCGAGCAGGCAGCCTGCAGATCATAAGCAAAAGCATTTGTTGCTCCGATTTGAGTAGCTACATATACTGCTGTTGCTGCTACCGGCATATCAGGAGTTGTGCTTGCCAGCAATACTAAATCTATTTCTTTTGGGTCAATGCCGGATTTTTCTATTAAATCTTCGGCTGCTTTAATGGCCAGAAAAGAAGTTCCCTTTGTAGGGTCTTTCAGAATTCTTCTTTCCTTAATTCCTGTTCTACTAGTAATCCATTCATCGTTTGTATCTACCATTGTTTCTAACACTTTGTTAGAAAGAACAAAATCTGGCACATATTTACCAACGGCTGTAATGGCTGCTGTTATCTTTGTCATAAAAGGCTTACTTTTTATTTTTAAAAAGTTCAAAAAGTCGTGAAAATTACAAAAAAAAAACGGATTAAGCTCTTTTTTAGTCTGAAAATGATTTTTTTGAACTCAAAATGCTGTTTTTTGATAAAAAAAAACCCTCACTGATGCGAGAGTTTCTTTTATTTTTAAAACCTGATTACTATGCTTCAGCCGGTGTTTTATCAACTACAACTTGACCTCTGTAGTATTATTTTCCTTCATGCCAGTAAGCTCTGTGTAATAAGTGAGCTTCACCTGTTACAGGGCAGGTAGCGATAGTTGGTGCTACTGCTTTGTAGTGAGTTCTTCTTTTATCTCTTCTTGTTTTCGAGGTTTTTCTTTTAGGATGTGCCATCTTACAGTCTTATTTATCCGTTAATAGTTGTTTTAATTTATCCCATCTGGGGTCTGTTTCTTTATTCTCTTCTTTTGGTTCTTCATCCGCCTGATGCGATAGGTAATCCAGAGTTGGTGACTCTAACGTACCGTCTTTTACACCCGGATGAATCCTTTTTTGCGGAACCGATAGTACAATCATTTCATAAATGTATTGTGCTACACTCATTTGAAATTCTCCGTGCGGAAGGATTAAGAACGCATCATTTTCATCATTGAATTCTTCTCCGAATTTTACTAATAAAGACAGATTTCCTTTTTTAGGAAGATCGAAATCTTCATTGGTAATGTCACACGGAACGTTTACTGTTCCTTTATGCTGAAAACTTAGCTCTAACATGGTGCTTTTTTTGTTTAAAAGCACTTTTACTACAATGTCTGCGCCGTTGTATTCATCATATTCAAACAAATTGAAAAAATCTTTATCAATCTGGTATTCAAATTGATGTTTTCCCACCTTTAATCCAGAGAACTGGATTAAAAAATCTTTTTCACTAATCATAACAATCTATTTGAGCGTGCAAAGATAAAAAAATATTACAATAACAAATAAGTTATCAACATTTTTTTGTTATTTATTTATTTTGTCTCACTTTAAACGGGTTTTCTATGCTTTGCAAATACTCGTTTCTATTTTTATAAATATCCAGAGATAAGTAAACTGCTTCTTTAAAAGAGGTATGGTCTGCTATTCCTTTTCCGGCAATGTTGTAAGCGGTTCCGTGATCCGGAGACGTTCTTATTTTATTGAGTCCGGCTGTGTAGTTTACTCCATTTCCAAATGCCAGTGTTTTAAAAGGAATGAGCCCCTGATCGTGATAACAAGCAATTACTGCATCATAATTTTTGTATTGTTCTGATCCGAAAAAACCATCGGCTGGAAAAGGACCCGAAACAATATAGCCGTCATTTAACAAGGATTTTATTGTCGGAATTATAACATCCTGTTCTTCTGTTCCGATCACTCCATTGTCTCCGCTGTGCGGATTTAACCCTAAGATAGCAATTCTCGGGCGTATCACATTGAAGTCTTGTATTAATGTTTGGTTAACTGTTTGGATTTTTGTGTAATCAGTTCTGGTGTCAGTGCTTTACTAACCTGATCAATAGCGATATGATCGGTCAGGAGTCCTATCCGAAGGGTATCGTGTACCATGAGCATCAATGCCTGGCCTTCAAGTTCCTGATTCAGATAATCTGTATGCCCCGGAAATGAAAAATCTTCAGATTGAATGTTATGTTTGTTTATGGGTGCTGTAACTAATATATCAATAGAGCCGTTTTTTAATGCTTCTGTAGCGGCTACAAAAGATTTTACAGCATATTTTCCTACATTTTCATCTTCTTTACCCAGTTCAATGTTGACCCCTTCTTTCCATACATTTAATACATTTATTTTTCCAGGTACAATCTGGCTCAGGTCATCGATACCGTGTAATGAGATGGAAGGATTCTCAGTTATCTTTCTTATTAAAAGTCAGTAATTTCGCGTTGGCAAAAATAACCGGAGTACAGAATTCTAACATTCTTGTATCTTCAAAAGTTTTTAGAATAACTTCTGATCCGATACCGTTCATGTCACCGATTGAAATTCCTAATATTATATTTTCTCCTTTTTTATACATTTTTATTTAAGGGTAATTATTGCTAATTTTGATACAAAGTTAGTAAAATAAATCTAGTTATGTTTACAGGGATAGTGGAAACACTTGGCGAGATCGTCAATATTGAAAAGGAGGCAGAAAATGTTCATTTGTATATTAAAAGTACTTTTACTCAGGAGCTTAAAATAGACCAGAGCGTGTCTCATAACGGGGTTTGTTTAACAGTTGTGGCTATTGACGCATCTGTTTTTAAAGTTACTGCTATTAAAGAGACCTTGCTCAAAACCAGTATTGGTGAATGGTCTGTTGGTGATTTGGTTAATTTGGAAAGAGGACTAAAGCTGGGTGATCGGTTAGATGGACATATTGTACAGGGACATGTAGATCAGACTGCGGTTTGCAAAGATATTAAGGATGCAGATGGAAGCACTTATTTTACTTTTGAGTATGATGCAGATCTTCAGAATATTACCATCGAAAAAGGATCCATTACTATTGACGGTACCAGTTTAACTGTCGTTGATTCAGGAAAAAATACGTTCAGTGTAGCCATTATACCTTATACCTTAGAGAATACGCTATTCAAAAAATATAAAGTAGGTACGACTGTAAATCTCGAATTTGATGTTGTAGGCAAATATGTAAAACGTATTATGGGACTCGGACAATAAAAAAAGCTGTTTCTATGAAACAGCTTTTTTACTTGTATAGTTAATGATAACGGATAAGAGTATATAGAATATAATGATAAGCGGAATTGCTTCATACTTAAACAGCAGTAATAAAACAGCGGCTATTCCTAAAAATAATAGAGAAACTTTATTGTCTTTCAACGCTTTATTTTTAGATTTCAATGAAAATAACGGAATATTGGCATTCATTATAAAGGCACTGAAAAAACTGATCACAACCAAAGTGTACGGATTGCTGTAAAATGTTTCAATAAACTCAAAATCTGTTGTTTTGGTAATCATAGGAATGCTCAGTATGAAAAGTGCATTTGCCGGAGTAGGCAGACCAATAAAAGAGTCTGTTTGTCTGGTATCTACATTGAATTTTGCCAGTCTGTAGCAGGCTCCCAATGTGATTACAAATCCTAAAAAGGGCACTAATCCCATATAAAAACGTTTCCGGTGTCAGGTTATAAATTTCCTGATTTTCCTGAATATTTGCCAGCTTTTCCTACAGGTTTTCCGATGGATGTTTTGGAACTGATGAAAAAAGAACCTAAAATCTGTAATTATATAGACATTCCTCTACAGCATATTTCTGACAATATCCTTAAATCAATGCGCAGAGGTACTACTTATGCCAAAACAACGCAACTTTTAAAAGACTTCAGAGCAGCTGTACCGGGAATGGCCATCCGTACTACTTTAATTGTAGGTTATCCGGGTGAAACTGAAGAAGATTTTGAAATTCTGAAAAACTGGGTTCAGGAAATGCGCTTTGAACGTTTAGGTTGTTTTGCTTATTCTCATGAAGAAAACACACACGCTTATACTCTGGAAGATGACGTTCCTGATGATGTAAAACAGGCAAGAGCAAATGAAATTATGGAAATTCAGGCTCAGATTTCATGGGAACTCAATCAAGAAAAAATAGGGAAAACCTATCGTTGTATCATTGATCGTAAAGAAGGGAAATTATTTTGTAGGAAGAACAGAATTTGATAGCCCTGATGTGGACAACGAAGTGCTGATTGATGCTTCTAAACATTATTTAAAAACAGGTGAATTCGTAGAAGTAACAATAGATGAAGCTACAGAATTTGATCTATACGGAACACCAGCCTTATAATTCTTAACCGAAAGTAATCCTTTCGGTTTTTTTATTACAAATTATGAGTAATATTCTTCTAATTTTTATATGTCTGCTGGCAGGAACAGCTCTTCAAAGACTAAAAGCTTTTCCTAAAAATACGGCTGTAGTCCTGAATCAATATGTACTGTATATTGCTTTACCAGCCATGGCACTCTTTTATATTCCAAAGATACAGCTCCGTTATGAATTATTATTTCCTGCAGCTGTAGCCTGGATCAGCTTTGAATGGCCTTTGTATTTTTTCATTTTTTAGGAAAAAGGCTTGGCTGGTCAAATAAGCTTACAGGCTGTCTGATCTTAACTGCCGGACTCGGAAATACATCTTTTGTCGGTATTCCGGTGATACAGGCACTCTACGGTTCTGAGGGACTGGAAACTTTAATCGTAGTTGATCTTCCGGGTACTTTTGTCGTTTTGTCAACCGTAGGAATTTTAGTGGCAAATTCTTACGCACATACGAAAAACTCCGCCTCCTTATTAAAAAAAATGTTCAGCTTCCCTCCTCTTATTGCCTTTTTATTTGGATTGCTTCTGGCACTTTTTAAAGTAGACTTTCCGGAACCTTTGAGTGAAACATTCAAAATGCTTGCAGCGACTATATCTCCCATTGCTTTACTTTCTGTAGGATATCAGCTAAAATTTCAAAAAGACAGTAAACATTATCCGTATTTAATACTCGGCTTGATGTTCCAACTCATTTTTGTTCCTTTGGTTATATTTATGGTGTATTTGGTGTATTCCATTTGAATGACACAGCAACTAAAGTCTGTATTATTGAAGCCGCTATGGCTCCAATGATTACGGCAGCTATACTCGCAAATACACACGGATTAAAACCACAACTCAGCAATATGATGGTCGGTTTCGGTATTCCGATATCTTTTGTAACGATCGGTTTATGGTATCTTCTGATTGAATATATAATGTAAAACGCAGGAATTACTCCTGCGTTTTATAAACTTATTTAAGTTTTCTCGTCTTATTATTTTCCCTGTGGGTGTTTCTTTAAACTGAGCTACAAATTGTATTTCCTTTGGTTTTTCATAAACTGTGAGTTCCGAAAAAGTTTCTTCTGTTAAATCATAAGGCTCACTTTCTATAACCAATACCAACTTGTTCCCCAAAGCCTCATCTGTTTTACCGATAACAAAAAAACGATCTGATATATAATGTGCCAGCTTCTCTTCTATCTGCTCAGGAAATAGTTTAATTCCACCGCTGTTGATGACATTATCTATGCGTCCGATCCACTTAAACGTATGATGGTCTTTCAATTCTACCAAGTCATTGGTCACTACCTGTTTATCAGCAACCAAAGGAGCATCAATAACCAGACAGTTACGATCGTCAACACTTAAGGTTACATTCGGCAGTGCAGTAAAATAGTCATCTTCAATACGTTTTGCCGCTATATGGGTAACCGTCTCTGTCATTCCATATGTTTCATAGGTTTCACACTTCTTCTCCAGCAAAAGTTCCTTTAGTGAACTACTGAGCTTCGCTCCACCAACAATGAGTTTTTTGATTATTATTGAGTTTACTAAGAGATCCTGAACCTGTAAGGGAACCATAGCAACAAAGTCATAGCAAGTATCATTATTTTCCATCGGAAAAGAACTTGGTACTACAAAATCTAAATTCAAGACCTAATACAACCGCTCTGACAAACATCATTTTTCCGGCGATATATCGCGTTGGTAAACACAGTAATGCTTTATCGCCTCTTTCTAATTTAAAAAAATCTGCTGTTGCCTTAGCAGAATTGATCATCGCCTGTTTAGACAATTTTATTTCTTTGGGATTTCCGGTAGTTCCCGAAGTAAGTAAAATCACATGGTCATTATCATCAAACCATTGCAAAATCAGCTGTCCCAGTTCTTTTTCATGTGGTTCACCGTCTTTAATAAGCGAAATAGCCATTTCGCATAAGGCATCACCTTGAAATGATTGCCCGTTAAGCTTAAAAAAAGGATGCACTTCGTTACACTTCATAATCATTTCAATTGAATTGTGTTAATTTTCTTTTCCAATCATTCCAGCCATATTTCTTAGCAAAAATGAATAACAAGATAGGAAAAATCAAAAAAACCTGAAGTATAATTTCTGTTAAACTATTAGAAGAATCACTGATATCTATCAGAAGAGCTTCTGACTGCAATGCTGAAGTTTTAGAAGTAACTAAGAGTGAAAGCATTACATTATTTGCAGCATGAAATCCTAATGCAAGTTCCATTCCATCATCCATGAGTGTGATAATACCAAGAAAAAAACCGGTACCGATGTAAAAAATCATGATAGAAGGTCCCAGCTGCAATACTTCCGGATTTGAAACATGAATCAATCCAAACATTACAGAGGTTAAAAACTAAGGGAAACCAACGCGTTTTTGTAGCCAATCCCAATCCCTGCATAAGATATCCGCGAAAGAAATATTCCTCAAAACTTGTTTGTAAGGGTACAAAAATGATGCTTATAATAATAAGAAAAATAAAAGGTACAGGTTTTAAAATTGATTTCATAATCAGAAGGATTTATATAGTAACTGATACCTGTTGAAATAATCAAAAACAAGGACCATAAGGCAAATGAAAACAAAATCCTTTTCCAGTCGGTTTTAGGTCGTGCGGTTGTGAGACTTCGAATGCTTTGTCCGTGAAAAAACCTTACCCATAATAACAATAACAACAATAAAAACGCAAGAGGAGCCGTCACCATAACCAATGTCATATTTTTTCCCATTTGTTCTACCATCAAATCCAATGCTTCCTGAGTATTGGTCTCGGCTAATGAACTGGCAATAAGATTAAAAGCCATGAATATGAAAAAAGCCAGACTAAACGGAAGGTATTTTAAAAGACTGTCTTTATTGTTTTTTAACTGTTCTATATACATTGGTTTGGTTTTTGAGGTTTATTCTTTTTATAATTATCAAAAATAACAAATAAAATGATTACTATTTACCACAATCCACGATGCAGCAAATCCAGAGAAGGTCTGGCATATTTAGAAGATAAAAAAGTTGAAGTTGATGTAATAAAATATCTTGACGAACCTATTTCAAAAGAAACGCTAAAGCATCTGATTGCATTACTAAATATAAAACCTATAGAATTGGTTCGCACAAAAGAAGCGGAATGGGCTGATTATAAAAACCAACAACTCAGTGATGATGCTATAATTGAAGCAATGGTAAAACATCCAAAACTGATAGAAAGACCTATTGTGGTAAATGGTAATAAAGCAGTTATAGCACGTCCCTTTTCCAAAATTGAAGATATACTATAGGAATACAGCCGTTTTATTTAACAATATATTATTATTAAACCCGATTTACTGCACTATTTTTGCATAAAATCTATACTCAAAATTCATATAATTTATGAAAATTTTTAGAATATTACCTATACTGTCCATGCTTTTCATTACCACATTGGGTTTCAGTCAGCAAGCTGCTGAAATCTATGTTAAAGGTACGGTAGTTGAAGCAAAGACTAATCAACCATTAGAATATGCGAGTATTACGCTTGTAAGTACTACGAATCCGAGCTATGTCACAGGCGATATGACAGATGCCAGTGGACAATTTAATATTCCTATTCTTCCGGATACCTATGAAATTAAAATAGAATTTTTGGGCTACCAGACCCTGACGATTTCCAATAAAGAAATCACCTCTTCTATGAGTCTTGGTATGATTAAGGTTGAAAGTGATTCTGAAGTGCTTGAAGGTCTTGTGATAGAAACAAAACGGGCAGATGTAGAGTTCAAACTCGACAAAAAAGTATATAATGTTTCCAATGACAATATCAATAAAGGTGGTGGAACTGCCAGTGATGTTTTGGATAACATCCCTTCTGTAGCGGTAGATGCTGATGGAAATGTAAGTTTGAGAGGTAATGAAAGTGTTCGCGTTCTCATTGACGGAAAACCTTCAGGAATGGCTTCCAATATTGCAGATGCACTAAAAATGCTTTCTTCAGAATCAATCGAACAGGTAGAGATCATAACAAATCCGTCTGCAAGATATGAAGCAGAAGGGGGTGCCGGAATTATTAACATCATTCTGAAAAAGGGAAGCAACCAGGGCGTTAACGGTAGTGTTACTGCCAATGTAAGCAACCCTTTCGGGTACAGCGTTGGTGCCAATATCAATTATAAAGAAGAAAAATTCAATCTTTTTGCCAATTTAGGTTACAGAAATGATTTTACAAAAGGAAACTCTCTTAACGAAACAGAATATATTGATCAAAATACTGGTTTGTCAAAGAGTTTTGTGAATGAGTACAGCAAAAGAGAACGTAAAAGAAAAGGCTATAATGCCAACTTCGGTTTCGAATATTATCTGACAGATAAACTGACATGGAATAATAATTTTACATGGAGAAGAAGTGACGGTGATAATCCGAATGATGTAAATTATGATTATTATGATGCAGGCAGAAATTTATTATATAGCAACAGACGCTATACTGCCGAAGATGATTTTAAAGAAAATGTAGACTACTCAACTGATTTTACATATAAATTCAATGATAAGGTCACCAGTTGTTCGTATCCGGAACCGTTTCAAAAAACTTTGACAGAGAAGATTCTGACATTCTACAAGTAATGCAGGTACAGTTCTTACAAGCGATTTAACCAATTCAAGGGAAAACGAATTGCGGAATATTTTACGTTTAGACTATGTATTACCGATTGGAGAAGGACAATTTGAAGCAGGATATTTAGGAAATTTTAATGAATTGAATACAAAATATAATGTAACAACCTTAGAAAATGGTGAATACATTGAAAACGAGCAGTTTAAGAACAATTTGGAATATCTTGAGAAAGTTAATGCCTTATATGCTCAGTATGGTAATAAATACAAGAAATTCAGCTATATGGTTGGCTTGAGATGGGAAGCAAGTGAAATTGATGTAAATCAGTTGGTAACCAACGATTACAATAAGAAAAAATATAACAATTTTTTCCCAAGTGCTTTCTTAAATTATGAACTGACAGATTCATCTACTGCATCGATCAGCTACAGTAAAAGAGTAAGACGTCCTCGTGGGTGGTCCTTAAATCCAATCTCAAATTATTCGAGTTCTATCAACTTTTTACAGAGGAAATCCTGATTTAGATCCATCTTTTACAGATGCCTTTGATTTAGGCTTTATGAAACGCTGGTATAAACTGACGTTGAATACTTCGGTTATATTATAACCGTACGACTGATGCTACTCAATTTATAAGAATTGTAGACGGTGTAAATGAGGAAGGTATTCCGATTACCATCAGTTCTCCTATTAACCTGAATACAGAATACCGTTACGGATTGGAATTCAATGTAAATTACAATCCATTTAAATGGTGGAGATTAAACGGAAACATCAACTTATTTCAGGAGCAAACAAGAGGGGATTATACTTACACAGATACAGAAGGAAACAGTATCACTCAGAATTTTGACAATGATACGTTTACCTGGAGTTCAAGAGTGGCTTCCACGGTTAATTTACCAGGTGGTTTAGATTGGCAGACGACTTTTATGTACAGAGGTCCGAGAAATACAGCTCAGGGAAAAATAT
This sequence comes from Paenimyroides ceti, assembly GCF_030409925.1. NCBI lineage: Bacteria > Pseudomonadati > Bacteroidota > Flavobacteriia > Flavobacteriales > Flavobacteriaceae > Paenimyroides > Paenimyroides ceti. Next base: position 1,496 of record NZ_JAUFQU010000068.1, on the reverse strand, counting down.
TAGGTGAACCAAACCTCAATCTGGCTTTCAGTAAGGATATCTGGAAAGATAAAGCAACTATTGCTCTAAATGTTCAGGACGTTTTTAACAGCCGTAAATGAGAAGTGAAATTTATCTGGATACGGCAAACAGTTACTCAGAAAGACAATGGAGAGAGACGTACGATTAATTTATCATTTACGTATCGTTTCAATCAAAAGAAAGCAGAAAAACCGGGAAGAAACGGGAATGAAGAAAACGGCGGAGAAGAGTATATGTAATCTTTTAGGATTTTGATACCGCTTATATACAAACACATCACCTGCTTTTTATTTTACAGCATTTGTAGTAAAAAGTAGGTGATGTTTTTTTTGAGTATTACTCATTAGAGATTGTAGCGGCCAATAGAATTCGTGTGCTTTCAGAATCTTTTCTTTTGTGCCTCTGAAAGTGACATCCCTGCTTTACCGATAAGAGTATCCATACCCATAGTAAACTCCCAGGCAAAGTCCAATACCTCAGCTTTTTCAGCCGCATCCAGTATTTCAGTATATCAGCATCCTCCCTAGAAGCTTTAATATTGTTTAAATAGTGTCTTCTAACAGATATCTATCTTGTTTTATAGTTTTCATCATTCGTTTTTACTTGTTATTGATAAACATTTAATTTCTTTTCGATTTGGTTAATCTATTGAAATTGATTCTTACGAGAAAAATAACCAACAGAAAAATGCTCCAGTCAATTATAGCACTTGCCCAATACACACTATCGACTCCAAAAAATGAAGGTATAATGAGCATACGGGAACATAAAAAACAAGTTGTCGCAGAATTCCAACAATACTTGCAGGTTTTCCATTTTTTACTGAAGGAAACCAAACCATAGCCATAAAAATAAAAGGTAATGTAAGCAACACACTCATGTATATTCTGAAATTGGTTAATTGGTTCATACTAAATGTTACATTCGGAATCATTATTGAAAGCATATCAGAAGGAAAAAAACATGACAATAGCCCAGAAAGGCAATAGAATAATGAGTCCTGTAAAAGAAAATAATACATATGATTTTTTTGCTCTTTCATAGTTTCCAGCTCCAAAATTCATTCCTGTTACTGGTTGCAAAGCCCGCATCAATCCCCATAAAGGGGTATTAGGAGTATAAAAAAACGATTAACCGCCGTATAAAAAGTGATATCCGCTGCAGTACCATATTTTGCAAGTGCGTTGAATACTACTATATTCTGAACTACAATCATTGCCATCATTATAAAGGCAGGCATTCCCAGTGCAAAAGTTTCTTTTATGATTTGCCTGTTCGGTTGTAAAGACCAGAATTTGGTTACAAAAGATGCTTTTCCTTTTGAATAGTACCAGATACCTGATAAAGTGTAAATAATCATAGAAACATTGGTTGCCCAGGCAGCACCGCTTACCCCCCAGCCAAAAGTATCAATGAATACAGGTTTAAGCAATACATCGATGACAAGTCCTATTGCGATCATCCATGCAGCTGTT
>NZ_JAUFQU010000067.1:0-8514 GCF_030409925.1 Paenimyroides ceti | reverse complement strand
AAATTATGGAAATTCAGGCTCAGATTTCATGGGAACTCAATCAAGAAAAATTAGGGGAAACCTATCGTTGTATCATTGATCGTAAAGAAGGGAAATATTTTGTAGGAAGAACAGAATTTGATAGCCCTGATGTGGACAACGAAGTGCTGATTGATGCTCTAAACATTATTTAAAAACAGGTGAATTCGTAGGAAGTAAACAATAGATGAAGCTACAGAATTTGATCTATACGGAACACCAGCTTATAATTCTTAACCGAAAGTAATCCTTTCGGTTTTTTTATTACAAATTATGAGTAATATTCTTCTAATTTTTATATGTCTGCTGGCAGGAACAGCTCTTCAAAGACTAAAAGTGCTTTTCCTAAAAATACGGCTGTAGTCCGAATCAATATGTACTGTATATTGCTTTACCAGCCATGGCACCTTTTATATTCCAAAGATACAGCTCCGTATGAATTATTATTTCCTGCAGCTGTAGCCTGGATCAGCTTTGGAATGGCCTTTGTTTTTTTTCATTTTTAGGAAAAAGCTTGGCTGGTCAAATAAGCTTACAGGCTGTCTGATCTTAACTGCCGGACTCGGAAATAATCTTTTGTCGGTATTCGGTGATACAGGCACTCTACGGTTATGAGGGACTGAAAACTTTAATCGTAGTTGATCTTTCCGGGTACTTTTGTCGTTTTGTCAACCGTAGGAATTTTAGTGGCAATTCTTACGCACATACGAAAAACTCCGCCTCCTTATTAAAAAAAATGTTCAGCTTCCCTCCTCTTATTGCCTTTTTATTTTGGATTGCTTCTGGCACTTTTTAAAGTAGACTTTCGGAACCTTTGAGTGAAACATTCAAAATGCTTGCAGCGACTATATCTCCCATTGCTTTACTTTCTGTAGGATATCAGCTAAAATTTCAAAAAGACAGTAAATCATTATCCGTATTTAATATCGGCTTGATGTTCCAACTCATTTTTGTTCCTTTGGTTATATTTATGGTGTATTATGGTGTGTATTCCATTTGAATGACACAGCAACTAAAGTCTGTATTATTGAAGCCGCTATGGCTCCAATGATTACGGCAGCTATACTCGCAAATACACACGGATTAAAACCACAAACTCAGCAATATGATGGTCGGTTTCGGTATTCCGATATCTTTTGTAACGATCGGTTTATGGTATCTTCTGATTGAATATATAATGTAAAAACGCAGAATTACTCCTGCGTTTTATAAACTTATTTTAAGTTTCTCGTCTTATTATTTTCCCGTGGGTGTTTCTTTAAACTGAGCTACAAATTGTATTTCCTTAGGTTTTTCATAAACTGTGAGTTCGAAAAAGTTTCTCTGTTAAATCATAAGGCTCACTTTCGATAACCAATACCAACTTGTTCCAAAGCCTCATCTGTTTTACCGATAACAAAAAAAACGATCTGATATTTAATGTGCCAGCTTCTCTTCTATCTGCTCAGGAAATAGTTTAATTCCACCGCTGTTGATGACATTTATCTATTGCGTCCGATCCACTTAAACGTATGATGGTCTTTCAATTCTACCAAGTCATTGGTCACTAACTGTTTTCAGCAACCAAAGGAGCATCAATAACCAGACAGTTACGATCGTCAAACACTTAAGGGTTACATTCGGCAGTGCAGTAAAATAGTCATCTTCAATACGTTTTGCCGCTATATGGTAACCGTCTCTGTCATTCCATATGTTTCATAGGTTTCACACTTCTTCTCCAGCAAAAGTTTTAGTGAACTACTGAGCTTCGCTCCACCAACAATGAGTTTTTTGATATTATTGAGTTTACTAAGAGATCCCTGAACCTGTAAGGGAACCATAGCAACAAAGTCATAGCAAGTATCATTATTTTCCATCGGAAAAGAACTTGGTACTACAAAATCTAAATCAAGACCTATACAACCGCTCTGACAAACATCATTTTTCCGGCGATATATCGCGTTGGTAAACACAGTAATGCTTTATCGCCTCTTTCTAATTTAAAAAAATCTGCTGTTGCCTTAGCAGAATTGATCATCGCCTGTTTAGACAATTTTATTTCTTTGGGATTTCCGGTAGTTCCCGAAGTAAGTAAAATCACATGGTCATTATCATCAAACCATTGCAAAATCAGCTGTCCCAGTTCTTTTTCATGTGGTTCACCGTCTTTAATAAGCGAAATAGCCATTTCGCATAAGGCATCACCTTGAAATGATTGCCCGTTAAGCTTAAAAAAAGGATGCACTTCGTTACACTTCATAATCATTTCAATTGAATTGTGTTAATTTTCTTTTCCAATCATTCCAGCCATATTTCTTAGCAAAAATGAATAACAAGATAGGAAAAATCAAAAAAACCTGAAGTATAATTTCTGTTAAACTATTAGAAGAATCACTGATATCTATCAGAAGAGCTTCTGACTGCAATGCTGAAGTTTTAGAAGTAACTAAGAGTGAAAGCATTACATTATTTGCAGCATGAAATCCTAATGCAAGTTCCATTCCATCATCCATGAGTGTGATAATACCAAGAAAAAAACCGGTACCGATGTAAAAAATCATGATAGAAGGTCCCAGCTGCAATACTTCCGGATTTGAAACATGAATCAATCCAAACATTACAGAGGTAAAAACTAAGGGAAACCAACGCGTTTTTGTAGCCAATCCCAATCCCTGCATAAGATATCCGCGAAAGAAATATTCCTCAAAACTTGTTTGTAAGGGTACAAAAATGATGCTTATAATAATAAGAAAAATAAAAGGTACAGGTTTAAAATTGATTTCATAATCAGAAGGATTTATATAGTAACTGATACCTGTTGAAATAATCAAAAACAAGGACCATAAGGCAAATGAAAACAAAATCCTTTTCCAGTCGGTTTTAGGTCGTGCGGTTGTGAGACTTCGAATGCTTTGTCCGTGAAAAAACCTTACCCATAATAACAATAACAACAATAAAAACGCAAGAGGAGCCGTCACCATAACCAATGTCATATTTTTTCCCATTTGTTCTACCATCAAATCCAATGCTTCCTGAGTATTGGTCTCGGCTAATGAACTGGCAATAAGATTAAAAGCCATGAATATGAAAAAAGCCAGACTAAACGGAAGGTATTTTAAAAGACTGTCTTTATTGTTTTTTAACTGTTCTATATACATTGGTTTGGTTTTTGAGGTTTATTCTTTTTATAATTATCAAAAATAACAAATAAAATGATTACTATTTACCACAATCCACGATGCAGCAAATCCAGAGAAGGTCTGGCATATTTAGAAGATAAAAAAGTTGAAGTAGATGTAATAAAATATCTTGACGAACCTATTTCAAAAGAAACGCTAAAGCATCTGATTGCATTACTAAATATAAAACCTATAGAATTGGTTCGCACAAAAGAAGCGGAATGGGCTGATTATAAAAACCAACAACTCAGTGATGATGCTATAATTGAAGCAATGGTAAAACATCCAAAACTGATAGAAAGACCTATTGTGGTAAATGGTAATAAAGCAGTTATAGCACGTCCCTTTTCCAAAATTGAAGATATACTATAGGAATACAGCCGTTTTATTTAACAATATATTATTATTAAACCCGATTTACTGCACTATTTTTGCATAAAATCTATACTCAAAATTCATATAATTTATGAAAATTTTTAGAATATTACCTATACTGTCCATGCTTTTCATTACCACATTGGGTTTCAGTCAGCAAGCTGCTGAAATCTATGTTAAAGGTACGGTAGTTGAAGCAAAGACTAATCAACCATTAGAATATGCGAGTATTACGCTTGTAAGTACTACGAATCCGAGCTATGTCACAGGCGATATGACAGATGCCAGTGGACAATTTAATATTCCTATTCTTCCGGATACCTATGAAATTAAAATAGAATTTTTGGGCTACCAGACCCTGACGATTTCCAATAAAGAAATCACCTCTTCTATGAGTCTTGGTATGATTAAGGTTGAAAGTGATTCTGAAGTGCTTGAAGGTCTTGTGATAGAAACAAAACGGGCAGATGTAGAGTTCAAACTCGACAAAAAAGTATATAATGTTTCCAATGACAATATCAATAAAGGTGGAACTGCCAGTGATGTTTTGGATAACATCCCTTCTGTAGCGGTAGATGCTGATGGAAATGTAAGTTTGAGAGGTAATGAAAGTGTTCGCGTTCTCATTGACGGAAAACCTTCAGGAATGGCTTCCAATATTGCAGATGCACTAAAAATGCTTTCTTCAGAATCAATCGAACAGGTAGAGATCATAACAAATCCGTCTGCAAGATATGAAGCAGAAGGGGGTGCCGGAATTATTAACATCATTCTGAAAAAGGGAAGCAACCAGGGCGTTAACGGTAGTGTTACTGCCAATGTAAGCAACCCTTTCGGGTACAGCGTTGGTGCCAATATCAATTATAAAGAAGAAAAATTCAATCTTTTTGCCAATTTAGGTTACAGAAATGATTTTACAAAAGGAAACTCTCTTAACGAAACAGAATATATTGATCAAAATACTGGTTTGTCAAAGAGTTTTGTGAATGAGTACAGCAAAAGAGAACGTAAAAGAAAAGGCTATAATGCCAACTTCGGTTTCGAATATTATCTGACAGATAAACTGACATGGAATAATAATTTTACATGGAGAAGAAGTGACGGTGATAATCCGAATGATGTAAATTATGATTATTATGATGCAGGCAGAAATTTATTATATAGCAACAGACGCTATACTGCCGAAGATGATTTTAAAGAAAATGTAGACTACTCAACTGATTTTACATATAAATTCAATGATAAAGGTCACCAGTTGTTCGTATCCGGAACCGTTTCAAAAAACTTTGACAGAGAAGATTCTGACATTTCTACAAGTAATGCAGGTACAGTTCTTACAAGCGATTTAACCAATTCAAGGGAAAACGAATTGCGGAATATTTTACGTTTAGACTATGTATTACCGATTGGAGAAGGACAATTTGAAGCAGGATATTTAGGAAATTTTAATGAATTGAATACAAAATATAATGTAACAACCTTAGAAAATGGTGAATACATTGAAAACGAGCAGTTTAAGAACAATTTGGAATATCTTGAGAAAGTTAATGCCTTATATGCTCAGTATGGTAATAAATACAAGAAATTCAGCTATATGGTTGGCTTGAGATGGGAAGCAAGTGAAATTGATGTAAATCAGTTGGTAACCAACGATTACAATAAGAAAAAATATAACAATTTTTTCCCAAGTGCTTTCTTAAATTATGAACTGACAGATTCATCTACTGCATCGATCAGCTACAGTAAAAGAGTAAGACGTCCTCGTGGGTGGTCCTTAAATCCAATCTCAAATTATTCGAGTTCTATCAACTTTTACAGAGGAAATCCTGATTTAGATCCATCTTTTACAGATGCCTTTGATTTAGGCTTTATGAAACGCTGGTATAAACTGACGTTGAATACTTCGGTATATTATAACCGTACGACTGATGCTACTCAATTTATAAGAATTGTAGACGGTGTAAATGAGGAAGGTATTCCGATTACCATCAGTTCTCCTATTAACCTGAATACAGAATACCGTTACGGATTGGAATTCAATGTAAATTACAATCCATTTAAATGGTGGAGATTAAACGGAAACATCAACTTATTTCAGGAGCAAACAAGAGGGGATTATACTTACACAGATACAGAAGGAAACAGTATCACTCAGAATTTTGACAATGATACGTTTACCTGGAGTTCAAGAGTGGCTTCCACGGTTAATTTACCAGGTGGTATAGATTGGCAGACGACTTTTATGTACAGAGGTCCGAGAAATACAGCTCAGGGAAAAATATTAGGTGAACCAAACCTCAATCTGGCTTTCAGTAAGGATATCTGGAAAGATAAAGCAACTATTGCTCTAAATGTTCAGGACGTTTTTAACAGCCGTAAAATGAGAAGTGAAATTTATCTGGATACGGCAAACAGTTACTCAGAAAGACAATGGAGAGAACGTACGATTAATTTATCATTTACGTATCGTTTCAATCAAAAGAAAGCAGAAAAACCGGGAAGAAACGGGAATGAAGAAAACGGCGGAGAAGAGTATATGTAATCTTTTAGGATTTTGATACCGCTTATATACAACACATCACCTGCTTTTTATTTTACAGCATTTGTAGTAAAAAGTAGGTGATGTTTTTTTGAGTATTACTCATTAGAGATTGTAGCGGCCAATAGAATTCGTGCTTTCAGAATCTTTTCTTTTTGAGCCTCTGAAAGTGACATCCCTGCTTTACCGATAAGAGTATCCATACCCATAGTAAACTCCCAGGCAAAGTCCAATACCTCAGCTTTTTCAGCCGCATCCAGTATTTCATGTATATCAGCATCCTCCCTAGAAGCTTTAATATTGTTATAAATAGTGTCTTCTAACAGATATCTATCTTGTTTTATAGTTTTCATCATTCGTTTTTACTTGTTATTGATAAACATTTAATTTCTTTTCCGATTTGGTTAATCTATTGAAATTGATTCTTACGAGAAAAATAACCAACAGAAAAATGCTCCAGTCAATTATAGCACTTGCCCAATACACACTATCGACTCCAAAAAATGAAGGTATAATGAGCATAACGGGAACATAAAAAACAAGTTGTCGCAGAATTCCAACAATACTTGCAGGTTTTCCATTTTTTACTGAAGGAAACCAAACCATAGCCATAAAAATAAAAGGTAATGTAAGCAACACACTCATGTATATTCTGAAATTGGTTAATTGGTTCATACTAAATGTTACATTCGGAATCATTATTGAAAGCATATCAGAAGGAAAAAACATGACAATAGCCCAGAAAGGCAATAGAATAATGAGTCCTGTAAAAGAAAATAATACATATGATTTTTTTGCTCTTTCATAGTTTCCAGCTCCAAAATTCATTCCTGTTACTGGTTGCAAAGCCCGCATCAATCCCCATAAAGGGGTATTTAGGAGTATAAAAAAACGATTAACCGCCGTATAAAAAGTGATATCCGCTGCAGTACCATATTTTGCAAGTGCGTTGAATACTACTATATTCTGAACTACAATCATTGCCATCATTATAAAGGCAGGCATTCCCAGTGCAAAAGTTTCTTTTATGATTTGCCTGTTCGGTAGTAAAGACCAGAATTTGGTTACAAAAGATGCTTTTCCTTTTGAATAGTACCAGATACCTGATAAAGTGTAAATAATCATAGAAACATTGGTTTGCCCAGGCAGCACCGCTTACCCCCCAGCCAAAAGTATCAATGAATACAGGTTTAAGCAATACATCGATGACAAGTCCTTATTGCGATCATCCATGCAGCTGTTTTCATTTTCCCTTCAGCACGGATCATCATATACAGTGCTAATCCATGAATCCAAAAGAAATTGCTCAGCAAAGTCACTTTAAAGTATTCGGTTCCCAAACAGCTATTTCTCCCCTGCCACCCATCATATAAATCAATTCTTCTGCATATATATAAGCAGGTAAGCTCAACAATACTGATGATATCAATGATAGAAAATGAACTGTTCCAAACATTTTCTTTAATTTTCGCGTCTGATTCTCACCTATCCAGATACTTAACGAAGTACCTATTCCTGTTCCGATAAGGCTTCCCATTGCCTGCGCCAATTGTGCCAAAGGATACGCTACACCTACTGCTGCCAAAGCAGTGTTACTGATCAGATGCCCTACAAAAATTCCATCCAGAAAATTATTCATCCCATACAAAACCATTGCAACAACAGCCGGCCAATGAAAGTTGCCACATAACTCTCGTAAGGTTTTCATTTAATATAAGCTGTTTCTGTTTATCCATTTTTTTTCCATCAACGTTATTTTACCATCCTTATTATTAAGATTTATATCTAAATAAAGTTTTATTTTGCAAATGTACTTTATAGCAGATTTTTGTTTAGCTACGCAGAGCGGAATATAATCACCGCAAAAAGAAATTGTTTAACGAATAACATTAATGAATGAGGTTACGATCCATACATCTGATTTCCTGAGCTGGTTATTGAAAGAGACGATCCAAGAATGTTTTATCCAACAAACGGTCTTTTTAAGGACACAGTGTCACTTTAAATAACCGTTTGGGAAGAGGTTATTAAAAGAAATCTATTTTGACGGAATCCATATCGGACATGGTAATGGCCTCATTGTCTCAACAGACTTTAGTGGATTTTGACAGTCAGTATGAAACAGTTGAAATGCATTTTCTCTTAAGGATTCAGCAGATCGAATAATCACAACATGGCACAGAAAATAGATTTTAGTCCGTGCCAGCATAATATCATTTACGCAAATCATCTCAAAGGAACAATGGAATGGAATGACGATGGTTTACAAATATTTGAAATCAATTTACAGCCTGCTTTTTTCGCAAATATTTACCTGAAGATCATTTCTTTCAATCTTTTAAAAAGGCTATTGAAAAAGGTTCCTCCTGTCTCATTCAAAATGAAAACAACTGGATTACTAATGAAATGTATGAGATCATTCAT
>NZ_JAUFQU010000066.1:0-13746 GCF_030409925.1 Paenimyroides ceti | reverse complement strand
TCCTTAAATCAATGCGCAGAGGTACTACTTATGCCAAAACAACGCAACTTTTAAAAGACTTCAGAGCAGCTGTACCGGGAATGGCCATCCGTACTACTTTAATTGTAGGTTATCCGGGTGAAACTGAAGAAGATTTTGAAATTCTGAAAAACTGGGTTCAGGAAATGCGCTTTGAACGTTTAGGTTGTTTTGCTTATTCTCATGAAGAAAACACACACGCTTATACTCTGGAAGATGACGTTCCTGATGATGTAAAACAGGCAAGAGCAAATGAAATTATGGAAATTCAGGCTCAGATTTCATGGGAACTCAATCAAGAAAAAATAGGGAAAACCTATCGTTGTATCATTGATCGTAAAGAAGGGAAATATTTTGTAGGAAGAACAGAATTTGATAGCCCTGATGTGGACAACGAAGTGCTGATTGATGCTTCTAAACATTATTTAAAAACAGGTGAATTCGTAGAAGTAACAATAGATGAAGCTACAGAATTTGATCTATACGGAACACCAGCCTTATAATTCTTAACCGAAAGTAATCCTTTCGGTTTTTTTATTACAAATTATGAGTAATATTCTTCTAATTTTTATATGTCTGCTGGCAGGAACAGCTCTTCAAAGACTAAAAGCTTTTCCTAAAAATACGGCTGTAGTCCTGAATCAATATGTACTGTATATTGCTTTACCAGCCATGGCACTCTTTTATATTCCAAAGATACAGCTCCGTTATGAATTATTATTTCCTGCAGCTGTAGCCTGGATCAGCTTTGGAATGGCCTTTGTATTTTTTCATTTTTTAGGAAAAAGGCTTGGCTGGTCAAATAAGCTTACAGGCTGTCTGATCTTAACTGCCGGACTCGGAAATACATCTTTTGTCGGTATTCGGTGATACAGGCACTCTACGGTTCTGAGGGACTGGAAACTTTAATCGTAGTTGATCTTCCGGGTACTTTTGTCGTTTTGTCAACCGTAGGAATTTTAGTGGCAAATTCTTACGCACATACGAAAAACTCCGCCTCCTTATTAAAAAAAATGTTCAGCTTCCCTCCTCTTATTGCCTTTTTATTTGGATTGCTTCTGGCACTTTTTAAAGTAGACTTTCCGGAACCTTTGAGTGAAACATTCAAAATGCTTGCAGCGACTATATCTCCCATTGCTTTACTTTCTGTAGGATATCAGCTAAAATTTCAAAAAGACAGTAAACATTATCCGTATTTAATACTCGGCTTGATGTTCCAACTCATTTTTGTTCCTTTGGTTATATTTATGGTGTATTATGGTGTATTCCATTTGAATGACACAGCAACTAAAGTCTGTATTATTGAAGCCGCTATGGCTCCAATGATTACGGCAGCTATACTCGCAAATACACACGGATTAAAACCACAACTCAGCAATATGATGGTCGGTTTCGGTATTCCGATATCTTTTGTAACGATCGGTTTATGGTATCTTCTGATTGAATATATAATGTAAAACGCAGGAATTACTCCTGCGTTTTATAAACTTATTTTAAGTTTTCTCGTCTTATTATTTTCCCTGTGGGTGTTTCTTTAAACTGAGCTACAAATTGTATTTCCTTAGGTTTTTCATAAACTGTGAGTTCCGAAAAAGTTTCTTCTGTTAAATCATAAGGCTCACTTTCTATAACCAATACCAACTTGTTCCCCAAAGCCTCATCTGTTTTACCGATAACAAAAAAACGATCTGATATATAATGTGCCAGCTTCTCTTCTATCTGCTCAGGAAATAGTTTAATTCCACCGCTGTTGATGACATTATCTATGCGTCCGATCCACTTAAACGTATGATGGTCTTTCAATTCTACCAAGTCATTGGTCACTACCTGTTTATCAGCAACCAAAGGAGCATCAATAACCAGACAGTTACGATCGTCAACACTTAAGGTTACATTCGGCAGTGCAGTAAAATAGTCATCTTCAATACGTTTTGCCGCTATATGGGTAACCGTCTCTGTCATTCCATATGTTTCATAGGTTTCACACTTCTTCTCCAGCAAAAGTTCCTTTAGTGAACTACTGAGCTTCGCTCCACCAACAATGAGTTTTTTGATATTATTGAGTTTACTAAGAGATCCCTGAACCTGTAAGGGAACCATAGCAACAAAGTCATAGCAAGTATCATTATTTTCCATCGGAAAAGAACTTGGTACTACAAAATCTAAATCAAGACCTAATACAACCGCTCTGACAAACATCATTTTTCCGGCGATATATCGCGTTGGTAAACACAGTAATGCTTTATCGCCTCTTTCTAATTTAAAAAAATCTGCTGTTGCCTTAGCAGAATTGATCATCGCCTGTTTAGACAATTTTATTTCTTTGGGATTTCCGGTAGTTCCCGAAGTAAGTAAAATCACATGGTCATTATCATCAAACCATTGCAAAATCAGCTGTCCCAGTTCTTTTTCATGTGGTTCACCGTCTTTAATAAGCGAAATAGCCATTTCGCATAAGGCATCACCTTGAAATGATTGCCCGTTAAGCTTAAAAAAAGGATGCACTTCGTTACACTTCATAATCATTTCAATTGAATTGTGTTAATTTTCTTTTCCAATCATTCCAGCCATATTTCTTAGCAAAAATGAATAACAAGATAGGAAAAATCAAAAAAACCTGAAGTATAATTTCTGTTAAACTATTAGAAGAATCACTGATATCTATCAGAAGAGCTTCTGACTGCAATGCTGAAGTTTTAGAAGTAACTAAGAGTGAAAGCATTACATTATTTGCAGCATGAAATCCTAATGCAAGTTCCATTCCATCATCCATGAGTGTGATAATACCAAGAAAAAAACCGGTACCGATGTAAAAAATCATGATAGAAGGTCCCAGCTGCAATACTTCCGGATTTGAAACATGAATCAATCCAAACATTACAGAGGTAAAAACTAAGGGAAACCAACGCGTTTTTGTAGCCAATCCCAATCCCTGCATAAGATATCCGCGAAAGAAATATTCCTCAAAACTTGTTTGTAAGGGTACAAAAATGATGCTTATAATAATAAGAAAAATAAAAGGTACAGGTTTAAAATTGATTTCATAATCAGAAGGATTTATATAGTAACTGATACCTGTTGAAATAATCAAAAACAAGGACCATAAGGCAAATGAAAACAAAATCCTTTTCCAGTCGGTTTTAGGTCGTGCGGTTGTGAGACTTCGAATGCTTTGTCCGTGAAAAAACCTTACCCATAATAACAATAACAACAATAAAAACGCAAGAGGAGCCGTCACCATAACCAATGTCATATTTTTTCCCATTTGTTCTACCATCAAATCCAATGCTTCCTGAGTATTGGTCTCGGCTAATGAACTGGCAATAAGATTAAAAGCCATGAATATGAAAAAAGCCAGACTAAACGGAAGGTATTTTAAAAGACTGTCTTTATTGTTTTTTAACTGTTCTATATACATTGGTTTGGTTTTTGAGGTTTATTCTTTTTATAATTATCAAAAATAACAAATAAAATGATTACTATTTACCACAATCCACGATGCAGCAAATCCAGAGAAGGTCTGGCATATTTAGAAGATAAAAAAGTTGAAGTAGATGTAATAAAATATCTTGACGAACCTATTTCAAAAGAAACGCTAAAGCATCTGATTGCATTACTAAATATAAAACCTATAGAATTGGTTCGCACAAAAGAAGCGGAATGGGCTGATTATAAAAACCAACAACTCAGTGATGATGCTATAATTGAAGCAATGGTAAAACATCCAAAACTGATAGAAAGACCTATTGTGGTAAATGGTAATAAAGCAGTTATAGCACGTCCCTTTTCCAAAATTGAAGATATACTATAGGAATACAGCCGTTTTATTTAACAATATATTATTATTAAACCCGATTTACTGCACTATTTTTGCATAAAATCTATACTCAAAATTCATATAATTTATGAAAATTTTTAGAATATTACCTATACTGTCCATGCTTTTCATTACCACATTGGGTTTCAGTCAGCAAGCTGCTGAAATCTATGTTAAAGGTACGGTAGTTGAAGCAAAGACTAATCAACCATTAGAATATGCGAGTATTACGCTTGTAAGTACTACGAATCCGAGCTATGTCACAGGCGATATGACAGATGCCAGTGGACAATTTAATATTCCTATTCTTCCGGATACCTATGAAATTAAAATAGAATTTTTGGGCTACCAGACCCTGACGATTTCCAATAAAGAAATCACCTCTTCTATGAGTCTTGGTATGATTAAGGTTGAAAGTGATTCTGAAGTGCTTGAAGGTCTTGTGATAGAAACAAAACGGGCAGATGTAGAGTTCAAACTCGACAAAAAAGTATATAATGTTTCCAATGACAATATCAATAAAGGTGGAACTGCCAGTGATGTTTTGGATAACATCCTTCTGTAGCGGTAGATGCTGATGGAAATGTAAGTTTGAGAGGTAATGAAAGTGTTCGCGTTCTCATTGACGGAAAACCTTCAGGAATGGCTTCCAATATTGCAGATGCACTAAAAATGCTTTCTTCAGAATCAATCGAACAGGTAGAGATCATAACAAATCCGTCTGCAAGATATGAAGCAGAAGGGGGTGCCGGAATTATTAACATCATTCTGAAAAAGGGAAGCAACCAGGGCGTTAACGGTAGTGTTACTGCCAATGTAAGCAACCCTTTCGGGTACAGCGTTGGTGCCAATATCAATTATAAAGAAGAAAAATTCAATCTTTTTGCCAATTTAGGTTACAGAAATGATTTTACAAAAGGAAACTCTCTTAACGAAACAGAATATATTGATCAAAATACTGGTTTGTCAAAGAGTTTTGTGAATGAGTACAGCAAAAGAGAACGTAAAAGAAAAGGCTATAATGCCAACTTCGGTTTCGAATATTATCTGACAGATAAACTGACATGGAATAATAATTTTACATGGAGAAGAAGTGACGGTGATAATCCGAATGATGTAAATTATGATTATTATGATGCAGGCAGAAATTTATTATATAGCAACAGACGCTATACTGCCGAAGATGATTTTAAAGAAAATGTAGACTACTCAACTGATTTTACATATAAATTCAATGATAAAGGTCACCAGTTGTTCGTATCCGGAACCGTTTCAAAAAACTTTGACAGAGAAGATTCTGACATTTCTACAAGTAATGCAGGTACAGTTCTTACAAGCGATTTAACCAATTCAAGGGAAAACGAATTGCGGAATATTTTACGTTTAGACTATGTATTACCGATTGGAGAAGGACAATTTGAAGCAGGATATTTAGGAAATTTTAATGAATTGAATACAAAATATAATGTAACAACCTTAGAAAATGGTGAATACATTGAAAACGAGCAGTTTAAGAACAATTTGGAATATCTTGAGAAAGTTAATGCCTTATATGCTCAGTATGGTAATAAATACAAGAAATTCAGCTATATGGTTGGCTTGAGATGGGAAGCAAGTGAAATTGATGTAAATCAGTTGGTAACCAACGATTACAATAAGAAAAAATATAACAATTTTTTCCCAAGTGCTTTCTTAAATTATGAACTGACAGATTCATCTACTGCATCGATCAGCTACAGTAAAAGAGTAAGACGTCCTCGTGGGTGGTCCTTAAATCCAATCTCAAATTATTCGAGTTCTATCAACTTTTACAGAGGAAATCCTGATTTAGATCCATCTTTTACAGATGCCTTTGATTTAGGCTTTATGAAACGCTGGTATAAACTGACGTTGAATACTTCGGTATATTATAACCGTACGACTGATGCTACTCAATTTATAAGAATTGTAGACGGTGTAAATGAGGAAGGTATTCCGATTACCATCAGTTCTCCTATTAACCTGAATACAGAATACCGTTACGGATTGGAATTCAATGTAAATTACAATCCATTTAAATGGTGGAGATTAAACGGAAACATCAACTTATTTCAGGAGCAAACAAGAGGGGATTATACTTACACAGATACAGAAGGAAACAGTATCACTCAGAATTTTGACAATGATACGTTTACCTGGAGTTCAAGAGTGGCTTCCACGGTTAATTTACCAGGTGGTATAGATTGGCAGACGACTTTTATGTACAGAGGTCCGAGAAATACAGCTCAGGGAAAAATATTAGGTGAACCAAACCTCAATCTGGCTTTCAGTAAGGATATCTGGAAAGATAAAGCAACTATTGCTCTAAATGTTCAGGACGTTTTTAACAGCCGTAAAATGAGAAGTGAAATTTATCTGGATACGGCAAACAGTTACTCAGAAAGACAATGGAGAGAACGTACGATTAATTTATCATTTACGTATCGTTTCAATCAAAAGAAAGCAGAAAAACCGGGAAGAAACGGGAATGAAGAAAACGGCGGAGAAGAGTATATGTAATCTTTTAGGATTTTGATACCGCTTATATACAACACATCACCTGCTTTTTATTTTACAGCATTTGTAGTAAAAAGTAGGTGATGTTTTTTTGAGTATTACTCATTAGAGATTGTAGCGGCCAATAGAATTCGTGCTTTCAGAATCTTTTCTTTTTGAGCCTCTGAAAGTGACATCCCTGCTTTACCGATAAGAGTATCCATACCCATAGTAAACTCCCAGGCAAAGTCCAATACCTCAGCTTTTTCAGCCGCATCCAGTATTTCATGTATATCAGCATCCTCCCTAGAAGCTTTAATATTGTTATAAATAGTGTCTTCTAACAGATATCTATCTTGTTTTATAGTTTTCATCATTCGTTTTTACTTGTTATTGATAAACATTTAATTTCTTTTCCGATTTGGTTAATCTATTGAAATTGATTCTTACGAGAAAAATAACCAACAGAAAAATGCTCCAGTCAATTATAGCACTTGCCCAATACACACTATCGACTCCAAAAAATGAAGGTATAATGAGCATAACGGGAACATAAAAAACAAGTTGTCGCAGAATTCCAACAATACTTGCAGGTTTTCCATTTTTTACTGAAGGAAACCAAACCATAGCCATAAAAATAAAAGGTAATGTAAGCAACACACTCATGTATATTCTGAAATTGGTTAATTGGTTCATACTAAATGTTACATTCGGAATCATTATTGAAAGCATATCAGAAGGAAAAAACATGACAATAGCCCAGAAAGGCAATAGAATAATGAGTCCTGTAAAAGAAAATAATACATATGATTTTTTTGCTCTTTCATAGTTTCCAGCTCCAAAATTCATTCCTGTTACTGGTTGCAAAGCCCGCATCAATCCCCATAAAGGGGTATTTAGGAGTATAAAAAAACGATTAACCGCCGTATAAAAAGTGATATCCGCTGCAGTACCATATTTTGCAAGTGCGTTGAATACTACTATATTCTGAACTACAATCATTGCCATCATTATAAAGGCAGGCATTCCCAGTGCAAAAGTTTCTTTTATGATTTGCCTGTTCGGTAGTAAAGACCAGAATTTGGTTACAAAAGATGCTTTTCCTTTTGAATAGTACCAGATACCTGATAAAGTGTAAATAATCATAGAAACATTGGTTGCCCAGGCAGCACCGCTTACCCCCCAGCCAAAAGTATCAATGAATACAGGTTTAAGCAATACATCGATGACAAGTCCTATTGCGATCATCCATGCAGCTGTTTTCATTTTCCCTTCAGCACGGATCATCATATTCAGTGCTAATCCATGAATCCAAAAGAAATTGCTCAGCAAAGTCACTTTAAAGTATTCGGTTCCCAAAACAGCTATTTCTCCCCTGCCACCCATCATATAAATCAATTCTTCTGCATATATATAAGCAGGTAAGCTCAACAATACTGATGATATCAATGATAGAAAATGAACTGTTCCAAACATTTTCTTTAATTTTCGCGTCTGATTCTCACCTATCCAGATACTTAACGAAGTACCTATTCCTGTTCCGATAAGGCTTCCCATTGCCTGCGCCAATTGTGCCAAAGGATACGCTACACCTACTGCTGCCAAAGCAGTGTTACTGATCAGATGCCCTACAAAAATTCCATCCAGAAAATTATTCATCCCATACAAAACCATTGCAACAACAGCCGGCCATGAAAGTTGCCACATAACTCTCGTAAGGTTTTCATTTAATATAAGCTGTTTCTGTTTATCCATTTTTTTCCATCAACGTTATTTTACCATCCTTATTATTAAGATTTATTCTAAATAAAGTTTATTTTTGCAAATGTACTTTATAGCAGATTTTGTTTAGCTACGCAGAGCGGAATATAATCACCGCAAAAAGAAATTGTTTAACGAATAACATTAATGAAATGAGGTTACGAATCCATACATCTGATTTTCCTGAGCTGGTTATTGAAAGAGACGATCCAAGAATGTTTTATCCAACAAACGGTCTTTTTAAGGAACACAGTGTCACTTTAAATAACCGTTTGGGAAGAGGTTATTATAAAGAAATCTATTTTGACGGAATCCATATCGGACATGGTAATGCCTCATTGTCTCAACAGACTTTAGTGGATTTTGACAGTCAGTATGAAACAGTTGAAATGCATTTTTCTCTTAAGGGATTCAGCAGATCGAATAATCACAACATGGCACAGAAGATAGATTTTAGTCCGTGCCAGCATAATATCATTTACGCAAATCATCTCAAAGGAACAATGGAATGGAATGACGATGGTTTACAAATATTTGAAATCAATTTACAGCCTGCTTTTTTCGCAAAATATTTACCTGAAGATCATTTCTTTCAATCTTTTAAAAAGGCTATTGAAAAAGGTTCCTCCTGTCTCATTCAAAATGAAAACAACTGGATTACTAATGAAATGTATGAGATCATTCATGCTATTATTCACTGTAACCGTACAGGTATTTACAAAAAAATGTATCTTGAGGCTAAGGTAATTGAACTCTTACTGTTACAACTGGAGCAGATACAGGATATAAACACCTCTGCAACAAGCAGCAAACTGAGAAAAAAAGATATTGATAAATTATATGCTGTAAGAGAATTTATCATTCAGAATTTGTAACCTCTTTGATATGCTCTAAATTAGGGATAGGTCAACTTCCTGCAAACAGTAACTTTATTCACATTATTGGCTTAGGATTATTAGCTGGAATAGGTTTTACAATGTCCATATTTATATCTATGCTTTCATTTGACAATCAGGTTTTCATTGAAGAGGCCAAGCTATCTGTTTTAATAACATCACTCATTGCGGGTATAATAGGATATGTGATTTTGAATTTATCAAGTAGAAGAAAGAGTAAGAAGACTGAAATTTAAATTCAGTCTTTTTTACTATAATATTTCTCCTTTAGCCATAAACTTGCCTTTACCAATAATATCAGTACCGGAACTTCTACCAGTGGGCCGATAACACCCACAAATGCCTGTGGCGAATGAATGCCGAAAATCGATATTGCTACGGCTATTGCTAATTCAAAATTGTTTCCTGTGGCTGTAAATGCGATGGATGCGTTTTTGTCGTAAGGAACTTTAAGAGATTTATTGATAAAGAAGCTCACGAAAAACATCAACACAAAATAGATGATTAGCGGTATGGCTACTTTTACTACATCCATTGGTAATTCCAATATTTTATCGCCTTTCAAGCTGAACATTAATACTATCGTAAACAGTAAAGCGTACAAGGTAATTGGCGATATTGCGGGGACGAATTTTCGGTTATACCATTCTATACCTTTTGATTTTATAAGGAAGTAACGGCTTAAAAAACCTGCTAGGAATGGAATACCTAAATATATCAATACGCTTTCGGTAACATCTTTCATGGATACGCTTACATTGAAATTGGCTAATCCTAATTTTGCAGGTAATACGTTGATGAATAACCAAACTAAAAAGCTGTAAGTAAATATCTGGAAGATGCTGTTTAATGCAACTAACATAGCTGTATATTCTCTGTTTGCTTTAGCTAAGTCACTCCAGACGATGACCATGGCAATACATCTTGCCAAACCGATAAGAATTAAGCCTGTCATATAATCGGGTTCGTTACGTAAAAACAAAACCGCTAATCCAAACATCAATAGCGTGCCGATTACCCAATTGAGCAATAAGGATATGCCAATTACTTTTTTATCTCTAAATGCTTTGGGCAATAAGGAATAATCAACCTTTGCCAAGGGGGGGTACATCATTAATATCAATCCTATTGCCAATGGAATATTGGTAGTGCCAACAGATAAGCTGTTGGTAACATTAGAAATATTGGGAAAGAAATGACCCAAACCCACGCCAATTGCCATTGCAAGGAATATCCATAAAGTAAGGTATCTGTCTAAGAATTTTAATTTTGGTTGCATTGCTAATTTGTAAGTTCTTTATATTGGTTTGATGTCAATAAGTCTTCTAATTCTGTAATGTCTTTTATTTCAATTTTAATCAACCAACCGTCTTTATAAGGATGGTCGTTTATGAGTGTTGGTGCTTTCAAAAGTAGTTCGTTCGTTTCAGTGATTTTACCCGATACAGGCATAAATAAATCACTGACCGTTTTAACTGCTTCAACAGAGCCGAATACTTCGTCCTGCTGAAAACTATATCCAACGTTTGGTAAATCCGCATATACGATTTCGCCCAATTCACTTTGCGCAAATTCTGTAATGCCTATTGTACCTGTGTTGTCCTGTATGCTTATCCAGGTATGTTCTTTTGAATACTTTCTTTCGGTTGGAAATTCCATTTTTATAAATTTTAGATTAGTAACCTCTTCTTAAATTTTCTGCGTATTCGTTTGGTAAAATGCTTTCTTCAACTGCTTTTGCAGCCCTTTCAATATCATAATCAAAGCGTATAAATTCTACACTGATACTATCTTTGTCCAACACAGAACTGTTTTCATTAATCGTAAACATTACATAACCGCCTCTTACATCGCTGTCCTTCGGTTTACCAACCGAACCGATATTAATGGCGTGTCTGAAATGATTTTGACCGTCAATACCGAATTTAAAACTCTGTGATAAGGTTTGTGTGTGTGTCCGAAGCACATAATGTCTGCATCGGCTTGCTCCATAATGCGAAGCATACTTTTTTCCTCACGGTCTTCAAAAAGATATTCGTTTATTTTTCTCGGACTTCCGTGTACCAAAAGCAAATTCAATTTATCTTCATTCAGTTGAAATTCTACTTTGATATGGGCTGGAAGTGTACGCAAATACGCTCTTTCTTCATCTTTCATCAAAGAATTTGTGAATGAAATAGAAATATTTCCGTTATCTTTTTCACTGTCTGTTTTGTAGGCACAACCGCATTCGTTGCTCATTCTGCCAATGCCAAAATCGTAATTTCCGGCAATGGTTGGTATTCTCCTTTTACGGATTTCGTTTACCACTTCGTTTGGCCAAATATTATAGCCCACCAAATCGCCCAAACAATAAATACTGTCTGGTTTTCTTTTTTCAACATCTTCAAAAAATGCTTCTAATGCAGGTAAATTGGCGTGAATATCACTGAATAATGCTATTTTCATTTTGTCTAATTTTTATTGTTTAAATATTTTGTTTAAGATAACTTTAGATAAGATTAAATAAATACCCTAATAATGCTCCTCCAATAACCACAAAGGCACTATTTATTTTTTTGAATTTGAAAACTACGATCGACAGTTCAGGCAGTTTACTGACCTCCCCTTTCGGAACCATGAAAGGATTTTTCAATATGATCAATTTCACAAACTCACGCAAATTCAAAGTGTATATTCCTATATTTAAATTATGTACACCATTTGCCTTAAATTAAACCTAAATAAAATAAATCAATTATGCCAAAAGGAATTTTCAATGTGCCTAAAGCATTTAATGAGCCTGTCAAATCATATGCACCGGGTTCAAAAGAAAGAGAAGACGTATTAAAAGCATTTAAAGAATTATATCAATCTACCGTTGACATTCCTTTATACATTGGCGGAGAACAGATAAAAACCGGAAATACAAAAAAATTATTCCCTCCTTTTGATCACCAGCACCATTTAGGTGTTTATCATACAGCAGACAAAGGTTTGGTAGAAAAAGCTATCTCATCTGCTTTGGAAGCACGCCAAAAATGGTCAGAAATGGCTTGGGAACACAGAGCATCAATCTTTTTAAAAGCAGCAGAATTATTAGCAGGTCCGTACCGTGCTAAAATCAATGCAGCAACAATGATTGCTCAGGGAAAAACAGTACATCAGGCAGAAATAGATTCAGCATGTGAGTTTATCGATTTCTTGAGATACAATGTGCAGTATATGACTGAAATTTATGCTCAGCAACCTGCTTCTTCAGAAGGTATCTGGAATCGTTTAGAGCATCGTCCGTTAGAAGGATTTGTATATGCTATTACTCCTTTTAACTTTACTGCAATTTCAGGAAACTTACCTTCTTGTGTGGCTTTGATGGGAAATGTTGTAGTATGGAAACCGGCAGCTACTCAGATTTACTCAGCAAATGTAATCGTTGAAGTTTTCAAAAAAGCAGGATTACCTGACGGTGTTATTAATGTAGTTTATGGTGATTCAGGAATGATTACCGATACAATTCTTTCAAATGAAAATTTTGCAGGAATCCATTTCACAGGTTCTACAGGTGTATTTAATGATTTTTGGGCTACCATTGGTAAAAACATTCATAAATACAAAACATATCCACGAATTGTAGGAGAAACCGGAGGAAAAGATTTCGTTTGGGCACATCCTTCATCAGATGCAAAAGAAGTAGCAACGGCACTTTCAAGAGGTGCTTTTGAATATCAGGGACAAAAGTGTTCGGCTGCATCAAGAGCTTACATTCCTTCTTCTATATGGAATGATGTAAAAAAATATGTAATTGAAGACTTAAAAACATTTAAACTGGTTCACCGGAAGACTTTACCAACTTTATGTCAGCGGTCATCAGTGAATCATCATTTGACAAACTGGCAAAAGCTATTGACGAAGCAAAAGCATCCAATGAAGCAGAAATCATCACAGGAGGTAACTACGACAAATCTAAAGGCTGGTTTATTGAACCAACAGTTATTGTTACCACAAATCCGAAATACGACACAATGGAGCGCGAATTATTCGGTCCGGTATTAACAATTTATGTGTACGAAGATGCAAAATGGGAAGAGTCATTAACATTGGTTGACGAAACTTCAACTTATGCTTTGACAGGAGCCATCTTCTCACAGGACCGATATGCTATAGAATTGGCTACTAAAAAACTTGTCAATGCTGCCGGAAACTTCTATATCAACGATAAACCTACGGGTGCAGTTGTAGGTCAGCAGCCATTTGGCGGAGCAAGAGCTTCAGGAACAAATGACAAAGCCGGATCTGTATTAAATCTGCTTCGTTGGGTTTCTCCACGTACCATCAAAGAAACGTTTGTACCGGCAACGGACTACAGATATCCATTCTTGTCAGAATAAGAATATACAATCAAAAAAGACAACTAAAATTAGTTGTCTTTTTTGTTTTTCAGAACGTTATGAAGTCTATTTCCAGTGTATAGATTCCATTAAATGTCTCATATCTGTTTCTATATAATGTGTCGCAGGGTATATAGAATCAAAATTTGGTTTTGCATAAAAATACAGAGAACCTACAACAAAATGGTTGATACTGTCTGTTGCATAAAACTGCACATTAGTAGCTGCATTCCCAATTATTTTATAAAACATACCATAAACCTTTGCTTCGCGATTGATGAAAATCTTTTCCTGAATATCATCAGCTTTTATATTATGATTATAGGTAAGTTTCTGAGCATCTCTCAACAGGGAATCAAGATTATTTTTAGTC
>NZ_JAUFQU010000065.1:0-14862 GCF_030409925.1 Paenimyroides ceti | reverse complement strand
TTCATAGGTTCCGATTTTTCACCTGCGATTCTGATGAGTGTTCCCGTGATAATGCTTTGATCATCGCCATTAGCTAAACCGGTTACGGTATACGTCAACGCAGGATCTACCGAACCATATACTTTGGATTTGGCCTCGGCAACAATGTTTAGCGTTGCCTTAGTGATATCAAAATCCGCTGCGGTGTAGGTGATGTCGTAGTTAGCCGTAGTTGCCAACGTACCCTGTTGAATCTCATAAGTTCCTACTGCTTCGCCTGCAACTCGGGTTAACACACCGTTGATGATAGACTGGTCATCTCCGTTTTCAAGTCCGGTTACGGTATAGGTCAAGGCAGGATCTGCTGAACCGTATACTTTGGATTTTGCTTCGGCAACAATGTTTAGCGTTGCTTTGGTGATATTAAAATCCGCTGCGGTGTAGGTGATGTCGTAGTTAGCGGAGGTCCCCAATGTACCTTGTTCGATGGCATAGGTACCGATGTTTTCCCCTGCTGTTCTTGACAATGCTCCTGTGATGATGCTCTGGTCGTCTCCGTTTTCAAGTCCGGTTACGGTATAGGTCAATACCGGATCGGCTGAACCGTATACTTTGGATTTGGCTTCGGCAACAATGTTTAGGGTCGCTTTGGTAATGTCGAAATCCGCTGCGGTGTAAGTAATATCGTAGTTTGCTGTAGTTGACAATGTACCTTGTTCAATGCTGTACGTTCCTACCGCTTCACCTGCAACTCGGATTAAAGCACCTGTGATGATGTTTTGGTCGTCTCCGTTTTCAAATCCGGTTACGGTATAGGTCAAGGCAGGATCTACCGAACCGTATCCTTTGGATTTCGCTTCGGCTACAATGTTTAGGGTCGCTTTGGTAATGTCGAAATCCGCTGCGGTATAGGTAATATCGTAGTTAGCGGAGGTCCCCAATGTACCTTGTTCGATGGCATAGGTACCGATGTTTTCACCTGCTGTTCTGATGAGTGTTCCAGTGATAATGCTTTGATCATCGCCATTAGCTAAACCGGTTACGGTGTAGGTCAATACCGGATCTACCGAACCGTATACTTTGGTTTTTGCCTCGGCAACAATGTTTAGGGTCGCTTTGGTGATATTAAAATCCGCTGCGGTGTAGGTGATGTCGTAGTTAGCCGTTGTTGTCAACGTACCCTGTTGAATTTCATAGGTTCCGATGTTTTCACCTGCGATTCTGATGAGTGCTCCAGTGATGATGCTTTGATCATCGCCATTAGCTAAACCGGTTACGGTGTAGGTCAGTGCCGGATCTACCGAACCGTATACTTTGGATTTTGCTTCGGCTACAATGTTCAGGGTGGCTTTAGTGATATCAAAATCTGCTGCGGTGTAGGTGATGTCATAGTTAGCCGTAGTTGACAAGGTACCTTTTTCAATGCTGTACGTTCCTACCGCTTCACCTGCAACTCTGGTTAAAGCACCTGTGATAATGCTTTGGTCATCGCCATTAGCTAAACCGGTTACGGTATAGGTCAATACCGGATCGGCTGAACCGTATACTTTGGTTTTTGTCTCGGCAACAATGTTCAGGGTTGCTTTAGTGATATTAAAATCCGCTGCGGTGTAGGTAATGTCGTAGTTAGCCGTTGTTGACAAGGTTCCTTGTTCAATGCTGTACGTTCCTACTGCTTCACCTGCAACTCGGGTTAACGCTCCTGTGATGATGCTCTGATCATCGCCATTAGCTAAACCGGTTACGGTATAGGTTAGTGCCGGATCTACAGAACCGTATACTTTGAATTTTGCTTCGGCAACAATGTTTAGCGTTGCTTTGGTGATATCAAAATCCGCTGCAGTGTAGGTGATGTCGTAGTTAGCCGTAGTTGACAAGGTACCTTGTTGAATTTCATAGGTTCCTATGTTTTCACCTGCAACTCGGGTTAACGCACCGGTGATGATAGACTGGTCGTCTCCGTTTTCAAGTCCGGTAACGGTATAGGTCAAAGTAGGATCTACAGAACCGTATACTTTGGATTTGTCATCGGCTCTAATAATTAAGGTTGCTTTAGTGATATCAAAATCCGCCGTGGTGTAGGTGATGTCATAGTTTGCAGTTGTGGCTAACGTACCTTGTTGAATCTCATAGGTACCGATGTTTTCACCTGCAACTCGGGTTAACGCTCCTGTGATGATGCTTTGATCATCGCCATTAGCTAAACCAGTTACGGTATACGTCAAGGCAGGATCAGCTGAACCGTATACTTTGGATTTTGCTTCGGCAACAATGTTCAGGGTCGCTTTAGTGATATTAAAATCTGCTGCAGTGTAGGTGATATCGTAGTTGGCGGTTGTGGCTAACGTACCTTGTTGAATCTCATAAGTTCCTATGTTTTCCCCTGCTGTTCTTGTCAGATTACCTGTGATGATGCTTTGATCATCGCCATTTTCAAATCCGGTTACGGTATAGGTCAAGGCAGGATCAGCTGAACCGTATACTTTGGATTTTGCCTCGGCAACAATGTTTAGCGTTGCTTTAGTGATATTAAAATCCGCTGCGGTGTAGGTGATGTCGTAGTTTGCCGTTGTTGCCAACGTACCCTGTTGAATCTCATAAGTTCCTACAGCTTCGCCTGCAACTCGGGTTAACGCTCCTGTGATGATAGACTGATCGTCTCCGTTTTCAAGTCCGGTTACGGTATAGGTCAATACCGGATCGGCTGAACCGTATACTTTGGATTTTGCCTCGGCAACAATGTTCAGGGTTGCTTTAGTGATATTAAAATCCGCTGCGGTGTAGGTAATGTCATAGTTAGCCGTAGTTGACAAGGTACCTTGTTCAATGCTGTACGTTCCTACCGCTTCGCCTGCAACTCGGGTTAACGCTCCTGTGATGATAGACTGGTCGTCTCCGTTTTCAAGTCCGGTTACGGTATACGTCAAGATAGGGTCAGCTGAACCGTATACTTTGGATTTTGCCTCGGCAACAATGTTCAGGGTTGCTTTGGTGATGGTAAGATCTTCTCCTGTATAAGTGATGGTATAGTTTTCAGCGTTTAATGTACCTTGAGATATAGCATAGATACCTACCGCTTCGCCAGCAACTCTGCTCAGTGTGCCTGTCAGTGCCGTCTGGTCATCATTGTTTACTAAACCGGTAGCGGTATAGGTCAGTGCCGGGTCTGCCGTGCCGTATTCTTTGGATAGCGCATTGGCTGTTATGGTTAAAGGCGCTTTGTTGATGGTCAATCTAAAAACAACATCCGGTGCCGGATTGTAGGTTTCATTCCCGGGCTGTTGTGCCGTGATATCGACTTGTCCTGCTTTTTTGATTTTGAGTTTCCATTTGTTGCCGTCTGCTGTGTCCTGAAAAGCTTCTGCTATGCTGTTGTCCGCAGATGTATAGCTGACTTCCAGACCTGAACTTGCCGTTGCCGTAGGTACAAAAGCAGCATCGCCATAGATTTTGGTTATATCTGTAGCCGTAATGGTTTGGTCGAGTCCGCAGCTTTGTCCACTCGGGCTATCTCCTGTAATGGTCCAGCCTTTGGTGTTGATTAAAAAATCTCTTGCCGTTTCAGCATTAGTTCCGTATTGTTTATATGAAGCTCCAAAATTGCGTCCGGAAGGGATGTTGGGATTGTTTGCCCAGCCATTCAGCGTAAGCGAGTAGTTCTGGCAGTCCATTCCTGAAAGGTTCAACATATTGGTCATATCTGCATTTGGATTGAGTTGCCAGTTACCAATATTCTGATTAAAGGCAGTAGCATTTACAAACATGTATCCCATACGGAGTACTGAAGAAATGTCCCATTGGCTTAAATCCTGATTGAAGGAGCTTGCATAATTAAACATACCATGCATATCGGTTACTGCAGTAATATTCCAGCTACCTATGGGTTTATTGAATGCAGTTGCCGAATCAAACATACCGCTCATATTGGTTACTGCTGAAGTATTCCAGTTGCCAATATCCTGATTAAAATTTTTGGCACCGGCAAACATAATATACATATTGGTTACCGCAGCAGTATTCCAGTTGCCAATAGGCTGGTTAAATGCTTCGGCATTGGCAAACATCTCGCTCATGTCGGTTACGGCAGCGGTATTCCAGGTGCTGATGTTTTGGTTGAAGGCCTTGGCTCCTCCAAACATGTTGCTCATATTGGTTACATTTGCTGTGTTCCAGCTGCTGATATCTTTATTGAAGACTGGTGAAAAGCCAAACATTCCTTGCATGTTTGTTACATTTTGCGTGTTCCAGTTGCCAATGGGCTGGTTAAAAGCCTCCGCAGTATTGAGCATATAACTCATATCGGTTACGCTTGAGGTGTTCCACCCGTTAATGTTCTGATTGAAGGCCTTGGCTCCTGCGAGCATGAAGCTCATATTGGTTACGTTTGCTGTGTTCCAGCTGCTAATATCCTGGTTAAAAACAAAGGCACCTCCAAACATGTTGCTCATATTGGTTACATTTGCTGTATTCCAGGCACCTATATTGGCAGGGCCATTGAGTGAACGACATCCCTGAAACATACGGGACATATCGCCAACGTTGCTCAAATCGGGTACATCAGTGGCGGTTATGTTCAGGTTATGGCAATTCATGAAGGCATTTTCCATGGTACTCCATTGTGCCGTGCCCCATTGCGTAACGTCAATCAATTTTAATCGCTCTGGGTTCGGCTGCTGGTCTATGATTTTAATAGCTTTGAGATGCGTAGGTTTTAGGTTCAGGGTAATAATTTCGTTTGCAGGCAGTCCGGAAATATTAACTTCGTAAGTACCTGCTGCAATTGTTCCGCTACCGCTGCTACCTCCCGAGGCCATCCAGAAATAATCTACTGATTGTCCCGGAGAAATGGTTGGATAAAACCTGATCGTATTGCCTGAACCATACTTGCTCATATCCCACACCGTTACAAAGTCTCCTGTTGCAGCAGTAATGGTAAAACTGGCTCCTGTGTAGGCAATAGTATAGTTTTCAGCGTCTAATGTTCCCTGTGTGATAGCATAGGTGCCTACCGCTTCGCCAGCAGCTCTGCTCAGTGTGCCTGTAAGGGCTGTCTGATCATCATTGTTGACAAAAACTGTAGCCGTATAGGTCAGTGCCGGGTCTGCCGTGCCGTATACTTTGGATAGGGCATTGGCGGTTACTGCCAGAGCGGCTTTGTTGATGATCAGTTTAAAGACAACATCCGGTGCCGGATTGTAGGTTTCATTCCCGGGCTGTTGTGCCGTGATATTGACTTGTCCTGCTTTTTTGATTTTGAGTTTCCATTTGTTGCCGTCGGCACTGTCTTGAAAGGCTTCTGCTATGCTGTTGTCTGTAGACACGTAGCTGACTTCCAGACCTGAACTTGCGGTAGCCGTAGGTACAAAAGCAACATCGCCATAGGTTTTGGTTATATCAGCTGCTGTAATGGTTTGATCAAGTCCACAACTTTGTCCGCTTGGGCTATCTCCTGTAATGGTCCAGCCTTTGGTGTTGGTCAGTAGGGTTCTTGCCGGCACAGCATTGGTGCCGTATTGTCTGCCAACTGATCCCAGATTACGCCCCGAAGGTGTGTTCGCATTGTTGGCCCAGCCTTGTAATGTAAACGAATAGTTCTGGCAATCCATACCTGAATTGTCGAGCATTTTGGCCATGTTTACAACAGGATTGAGCTTCCAATTACCAATGTTTTGATTAAAGGCTTTAGCATGAGAAAACATATATGCCATATTTGTTACCTTTACCATATCCCAACTATTGATATCCTGGTTAAAAGCTTTGGTATTGGAAAACATAAATGCCATGTCAGTTACATTAGCGGTATTCCAACTGTCAACAGGCTGATTAAAGGCCGTTGCTTCATAAAACATACCATTCATATTGGTTACCTGAGAGGTATTCCAATTACCAATGTTCTGATTAAATGAAACGGCACCATTAAACATACCACTCATTTTGGTTACCTGAGAGGTATTCCAATTACCAATGTTCTGATTAAATGCAACGGCACCATTAAACATCAAAGACATATCGGTTACCTTTTGCGTATTCCAGCTGCTGATATCCTGATTGAAGACCCTGGCATCTCTGAACATATTATTCATAGTGACTACCTTTTGTGTATCCCAATTGTTTATGTTTTGGTTAAAAGCTTTGGCATTTGAAAACAAACTATTCATATTGGTTACCTGAGAGGTATTCCAGTTACCAATGTTCTGATTAAAAACTAATGCATTATGAAACATAAAACTCATATTGGCTACTTTAACAGTATTCCAATTGCCGATAGGCTGATTAAAAGACGATGCACCATAGAACATATAACTCATGTCCGTTACATTCTGCGTATTCCAACTGCCAATGTCCTGATTAAAAGCCGAAGCTCCAAAAAACATATAACCCATGTCTGTTACCTTTTCGGTATTCCAGTTGCCAACAGGCTGATTAAAGGCCGGTGCTTCATAAAACATACCTCTCATGCGCGTTACATTTGTGGTATTCCAGCTGTTAATATTGGCTGGTCCGTTAAGGATTGTACATTGACTAAACATAGAGAACATGTCTGTCACCCAACTCAGGTCAGGCACATCTGTAGCGGTAATGTTCAGGTTGCTACATCCGAGAAACATACTATCCATTGTAGTCCATTGTGCCGTACCCCATTGGAGAACGTCGGTCAATAGAAATGGCACAGAGATAGACTGCGCGTCTCTGATTTTAATTGCTTTGAGATGCTTAGGTTTTAGGTTCAGGGTAATAATTTCGTTTGCAGGCAGGCCTGAAATATTAACTTCGTAAGTACCTGCTGCAATCGTTCCGTTACCTGTACTGCCACCAGAGGCCATCCAGAAATAATCTACTGACTGACCCGGAGAAATGGTTGGATAAAACATGATCGTATTGCCGGAATTTGGCTTGCTCATGTCCCATACCGTGACAAAATCTCCTGTCGCCGCCGTAATGCTAAAGCTGGCTGCTGTATAGGCAATAGTGTAGTTTTCACCACCTAATGTACCTTGAGATATAGCATAGGTGCCTACTGCTTCGCCTGCTGCTCTGCTCAATGCTCCTGTCAGTGCCGTCTGGTCATCGTTGTTGACCAAACCGGTAGTGGTATAGGTAAGGGCAGGATCTGTGGTGCCGTATTCTTTGGAGAGGGTATTGGCGGTTACTGTCAATGCGGCTTTGTTTATGGTCAGTTTAAAAATGACATCTGCTGCCGGATTATAGGTTGCGTTACCGGGCTGTTTTACCGTAATATTGACTTGTCCAGCCTTTTTAATTTTGATTTTCCATTTGTTGCCGTCTGTGTTGTCCTGGAAAGCTTCGGCTATACTGTTGTCTGCTGATACATAGCTTACTTCGAGACCTGAACTTGCGGTAGCCGTAGATACAAATGGAACATCACCATAAGTTTTGACCATGTCGGTCGCTGTAATGGTTTGATCGAACCCGCAGCTTTGCCCACTTGGGCTGTCTCCTGTAATGGTCCAGCCTTTGGTACCCGTTAATACTGTTCTTGCCGGCACGGCATTGGTACCGTATTGTCTGCCAACTGATCCCAAATTACGCCCTGATGGTGTATTTGGATTATTTGCCCATCCGTTAAGGGTAAACGAATAGTTCTGGCAATCCATGCTTGAGTAAGACAACATATTGGTCATGTTTACAGCAGGATTAAGCTGCCAGCCACCTATGTTTTGGTTGAATAATGACGCACCGTAAAACATAAATGCCATATTGGTTACGTTTGCTGTATTCCAGTTGCCAATGTCTTTATTAAATGCCTGATTTGCTCGAAACATATATGACATGTTGGTTACGTTTGCTGTATTCCAGTTGCCAATATCTTTATTAAATACACTATTATCTGCAAACATATAGGCCATACTGGTTACTTTAGATGTATTCCAGCTGCTGATGTCCTGATTAAATGCCTGGGCATTCCAAAACATTCCTCCCATAAAGGTTACGTTTGAAGTATCCCAGTTACCTATGTTCTGATTGAAAGCTCCTGTGGAATAAAACATTCCCCACATGTTGGTTACATTTGCGGTATTCCAACTGCTGATATCGCCATTAAAAGCCCCGGTATATTGAAACATACCTTCCATGTTGGTTACCTTTGACGTATTCCAGTTGCCAATATTCTGATTGAAAACCAGAGCAGATGAAAACATTTTTGACATATTGGTCACGTTTGCTGTGTTCCAGTTGCTGATGTCCTGATTAAATACAGAAGCATTCTCAAACATGGCTTCCATATCGGTCACATTAGACGTATCCCAGTTGCCAATATTCTGATTAAAGGCACGTGCTTCTCTGAACATATACGCCATGGTGGTTACATTTTGTGTGTCCCAGTTGCTGATGTCCTGATTGAAACGGGTTGCCCTGCCAAAGAGCTGAATCATATTGGTGACATTTGATGTATTCCAGCTTCCTATGTTGGCCGGACCGTTGAGTGAGGAACAGTCCGCAAACATGTTTCTCATATCGGTTACCCTACTCAGGTCCGGTATGTCTGTAGCCGTAATATTGAGGTTAGGACACACTAAGAAGGCACTTTGCATGTCTGCTACTGCTTTATCAAATACTTTGTCTGCTTTTCTCTCAAGACGATTGATGTTTTTACAGCTTTCCGATATCTTAGCAAGATTTTTAAAATCTTTGATCTGTGTAATTGCAAAAGCGATTTCGGTTGTTGCTTCCAGATTTGCTTCCGTCAGTTTTCTCAATGGCTTTGTTACTTTATCAATCTGATATAAACGCATACGGCTTGCCGCATCACTCATATTATCTGCTACTTCATCAATAGCCGTAATAAGTGCGTGAATATCTTCTCTGTCAAAAGGAGTTATAAAGCTTTTTCCTAATTCAACACGTGTTTTTTGTGCAATTGTTTCGATTTCTGATTTTAGTATTTCTACTTCTTTCAGTAAATTTTCTCTATCTTTACTTGGCAAATTTAATGCTTCGTGAAGCGTTTCTGCCAGTGTTTTTAGTTTACCTGCAGCTGTGTCAAACAATGGATGAAAAACTTTATCCTTTGGAACTAAAAATTGAAAAATTGAATTTAAAGACATTCTATTTAAAGTTATAATTTCTGTGCAAATATATTATCGCAATGTTAACTTAACATTAAGAAGCGCTGAAATTGCAAAAAATATATTTCAGATCTTTCTCATCTATATAATACACTAATATTTCATTAAAAATAAATTCTAATTCGTATTTTAGCAAAAAACGAAAAATAACGTATTTAATCATATTCAAGATGGATATTAACTTCAATAAGAATGAAGACTACAATAAGCTTTTACTGTCTGATCTGAAACAAAGATTGGCCAAAGTAAAATTAGGGGGAGGAGAAAAAAGAATAGCAAAACTGCATGGAGAAGGAAAGATGACGGCACGTGAACGCATTGATTATCTTCTCGATAAAAATGCTAAAACCATTGAAATCGGAGCCTTTGTCGGAGATGAGATGTATGAAGAGCACGGAGGATGTCCTTCCGGTGGAGTTGTCGTAAAAATAGGGTATATCAAAGGAAAACAATGTATTGTTGTAGCAAATGATGCCACTGTAAAAGCGGGTGCCTGGTTTCCAATAACTGCCAAGAAAAATCTGCGCGCACAGGAAATTGCGATGGAAAACAGACTGCCTATCATTTATCTGGTTGACAGTGCCGGAGTTTACCTGCCTTTACAGGATGAAATATTTCCGGACAAGGAGCATTTCGGAAGAATTTTCAGAAACAATGCCATCATGAGCAGCTCAGGTATTACCCAGATTGCAGCAGTTATGGGGAGTTGTGTTGCTGGAGGTGCTTATCTGCCAATTATGAGCGATGAAGCCCTGATTGTAGATAAAACAGGGAGTATTTTCTTAGCAGGAAGCTATCTTGTAAAAGCCGCTATTGGTGAAAGCATTGACAATGAAACGTTAGGTGGTGCTACCACTCATTGCGAGATTTCCGGTGTTACAGATTACAAAGCGAAAGATGATAAAGATGCTTTGGATACCATCAAAAATATCGTAGATAAAATAGGTGATTATGATAAAGCAGGATAAAACAGAATCGATGCCGTAAAACCTGCGGAAAATCCTGAAGATATTTATGGTATTCTGCCAAAATCAAGAGCAGAACAATATGATATGAAAGAAATTATCAAACGTTTGGTTGATAATTCAGAATTTGATGAATACAAAGAAGGATACGGCCAGTCTATCATCACTGCTTACGCAAGAATTGACGGTTGGGCAGTGGGTATTGTAGCGAACCAGCGTAAAGTGGTAAAGACAAAAAAAAGTGAAATGCAATTTGGAGGAGTTATTTATTCCGATTCTGCTGATAAAGCAACCCGTTTTATTGCCAACTGTAATCAAAAGAAAATTCCTTTGGTTTTCTTACAGGATGTAACCGGATTTATGGTTGGATCCAAATCTGAACACGGAGGCATTATCAAAGACGGTGCAAAGATGGTAAATGCCGTTTCTAATTCCGTAGTGCCTAAATTTACAGTTGTCATTGGAAACTCTTATGGAGCCGGTAACTATGCTATGTGTGGAAAAGCATACGATCCAAGACTTATTTTTGCATGGCCAAGTGCAGAGTTAGCCGTAATGGGTGGTGCACAGGCAGCAAAGGTATTGCTTCAGATAGAAGCTTCTTCCTTAAAAGCAAAAGGAGAAGAATTAACTCCTGAAAAAGAAGCAGAATTGTTTGATAAGATTAAAGCGAGATACGATAAACAGATCTCTCCCTATTACTCGGCAGCCCGATTATGGACTGATGCGATTATCGATCCGTTAGATACCCGCAAATGGATTTCTATGGGAATAGAGGCAGCGAACCACGCTCCTATCGAAAAACCATTTAACCTCGGTGTTATACAAGTTTAATTACTTTACTTCTATATAACAAAAAAAAGGAACTCAAATTAGAGTTCCTTTTTTTATATAAGACTAATCAAGAGAGTTAGTCAATTTTATAACGTTTACGATCGTTTTCGTTTAAGTAAATTTTTCTCAAACGAAGTGATTTTGGAGTTACCTCAACATATTCATCCTTTTGAATATATTCCAAAGCTTCTTCTAAAGAGAACTTGATCGCAGGAATAATTCTCGCTTTATCATCTGCTCCAGAAGAACGAACGTTGGTCAACTTTTTAGTTTTTGTTACGTTTACGGTCATATCATCACTACGGGAGTTTTTCACCGATTACCTGACCTTCATAGATATCCTCATTCGGATCTACGAAAAACTTACCACGGTCCTGAAGCTTATCAATAGAATAAGGAATAGCTTTTCCGTTTTCCATAGAGATTAACGATCCGTTGTTACGCCCTGCTATTTCTCCTTTGTAAGGCTGATATTCAAGGAAACGGTGTGACATGATCGCCTCACCAGCTGTTGCAGTTAATAATTGGTTACGCAAACCGATAATACCTCTTGAAGGAATGTTGAATACAATGATCATACGTTCTCCTCTTGGTTCCATTGACAACATTTCACCTTTACGCAAAGTAACAAACTCTACTGCTCTACCTGATAAACTTTCAGGAATGTCAATAGTTAGTTCCTCTACAGGCTCACATTTAACACCGTCAATTTCTTTTATGATTACCTGCGGCTGACCGATTTGTAATTCATATCCTTCACGACGCATGGTTTCGATCAATACAGATAAGTGTAATACACCTCTACCGAAAACCATAAACTTATCAGCTGAATCTGTTTCGTTTACACGCAATGCAAGGTTTTTCTCTAATTCTTTTGTCAAACGGTCTTTGATGTGACGAGACGTTACAAACTTACCTTCTTTTCCGAAAAACGGAGAATCATTGATGGTAAACAACATACTCATTGTAGGCTCATCAATTGTAATGGTTGGTAATGCTTCCGGATTTTCTGCATCTGCTACTACGTCACCGATTTCAAAACCTTCAATACCTACGATGGCACAGATATCACCAGCTTTTACAAATTCTACTTTTTTACGGCCTAAACCTTCAAATGTATAAAGCTCTTTTATTCTTGATTTAACAATACCGCCTTCTCTTTTAATCAAAGAGATATTCATTCCTTCTTTTAAAACACCTCTCTGTAAACGTCCGATTGCAATACGTCCTGTAAAACTTGAGTAGTCTAAAGAAGTAATCAGCATTTGTGGTGTACCTTCTTTTTCTTCTGCTGGTTTGATATGGTCTATCACCATTTCTAACAAGGGCTCCATCGAATCGGTTTGCTTTCTCCAGTCAGTAGACATCCAGTTATTTTTAGCTGAACCGTAAACTGCAGGGAAATCTAACTGCCACTCCTCAGCACCTAATTCAAACATAAGGTCAAAAACCTTTTCATGAACTTCTTCCGGTGTACAGTTTTCTTTGTCTACTTTATTGATAACCACACAAGGTTTTAATCCTAACTGAATTGCTTTTTGTAAAACGAAACGCGTCTGAGGCATTGGTCCTTCAAAAGCATCCACAATCAAAAGTACCCCGTCTGCCATGTTTAATACACGTTCTACTTCTCCACCGAAATCCGCGTGACCAGGAGTATCTATAATATTAATTTTCGTACCCTTATATTGTACGGAAACGTTTTTAGATACAATGGTAATTCCTCTCTCTCGTTCAATATCATTATTATCAAGAATCAAATCACCAGTATTTTCATTCTCTCTAAATAATTGACAGTGATACATAATCTTATCTACCATCGTAGTCTTACCATGGTCAACGTGTGCAATAATTGCAATATTTCTAATTTGTGTCATAAAATAGGATACTGTTTGTATTCAACAGAAAAAGCCCTCGTTTACTTGAGAGCTTAAAATATCTATACAATCACCTTGGCTTTATTATAAAGCAGCAACGTGTTTTGTTAATTTTGATTTTAAGTTAGAAGCTTTATTAGCATGAATGATGTTTTTCTTAGCTAATTTATCAATCATTGAAGTCACAACAACTAATTTCTCTCCTGCCTCTGATTTATCTTCAACCAAACGTAAAGCTTTAATCGCATTACGAGTTGTTTTGTGTTGGTATTTGTTCAATACTCTTCTCTTTTCGTTGCTTCTGATTCTTTTAAAGCTGACTTATGATTTGCCATTTTCTTTTATTTATATATAATATTTTTAATCTTTCTCTTTCGTAGTCCGTAGGGGAATCGAACCCCTGTTACCAGGATGAAAACCTGGCGTCCTAACCCCTAGACGAACGGACCTTCAATTTTTAAAAAGATTGATAACTTTTTTTGTAGTCCGTAGGGGAATCGAACCCCTGTTACCAGGATGAAAACCTGGCGTCCTAACCCCTAGACGAACGGACCTTCAATTTTTTAAAAAGATTGATAACTTTTTTCGTAGTCCGTAGGGGAATCGAACCCCTGTTACCAGGATGAAAACCTGGCGTCCTAACCCCTAGACGAACGGACCTTCAATTTTTAAAAAGATTGATAACTTTTTTTGTAGTCCGTAGGGGAATCGAACCCCTGTTACCAGGATGAAAACCTGGCGTCCTAACCCCTAGACGAACGGACCAACTTTATTTATCTCATTTGCGGTTGCAAAATTACGAAACTTATTTGAACGTGCAAGATTTTTTTAATCTTTTTCCTAATAAAAAACTATGTCGTTTTATTTTGGAGTGTGCAAATATCTTAATATTTCTCAAATTTACAAATCAAAATTTCACTTTGACTCAAAAAAAAATAAAAAAAGTTTTT
Organism: Paenimyroides ceti; assembly: GCF_030409925.1. Classification (NCBI taxonomy): domain Bacteria; kingdom Pseudomonadati; phylum Bacteroidota; class Flavobacteriia; order Flavobacteriales; family Flavobacteriaceae; genus Paenimyroides; species Paenimyroides ceti. Next base: position 1,171 of record NZ_JAUFQU010000065.1, on the reverse strand, counting down.
AGTACACTCGGTATCAAACTAGTAGGCTTTCGCAAATAATACCCTACCCGCAGACACAGCACCAGTGTACACACATTTTCCTTCTTCAGCAACACGATTTAATGGAATACATCGGATCGTTGCTTTTGTAAGTTCTTGATTTTTTCTTCCGTTTCCGGCGTCCCATCCCAATGCGCAGATATAAAACCTCCTTTTGTGTCTAAAACTTCCTTAAACTCATCAAAGAATTTACCTCTGTGATATGCTCATCTCGATACGTTTAAAGCACGGTTGAATAAATTTGCCTGAATATCCTCCAGAAGTCCTGAGATATAGTCCAAAGCAGCTTCTTTAGAAACAACCTCTTTCGTTAGGGTATCGCGACGTGCAATCTCATAAGTACCGTTCTCCATGTCTTTAGGCCCTACAGCAATCCGAACCGGCACTCCTTTCAATTCATACTCATTAAACTTCCAGCCCGGCTTTAAGTTGGTACGGTCATCAAACTTAACCGATATTCCTATTTTTTTAAGTTCTGCAACCAAAACATCTACCTGATCTGTAATTTGCTGCAACTGTTCATCTGTTTTATGAATAGGCACAATAACTACTTGTATCGGAGCCAGCTTAGGAGGCAGTACCAATCCGTTATCATCAGAATGCGTCATAATCAAAGCCCCCATAAGACGTGTTGAAACGCCCCATGAAGTTGCCCATACATATTCCTGCTTCCCTTCCTTATTCACAAATTTCACATCAAATGCTTTTGCAAAATTCTGACCCAGAAAATGAGAAGTTCCAGCCTGTAATGCTTTACCATCCTGCATCAGCGCTTCAATTGTATAGGTATCATCCGCACCTGCAAAACGCTCCGTCTCTGTCTTAAAACCTTTTACTACCGGAATAGCCATAAAGTTTTCCACAACATCAGCATACACATCCTGCATTTGTTTTGCTTCCGCAACTGCTTCCTGCTTGGTTTCATGAGCTGTATGCCCTTCTTGCCATAGAAACTCTGCTGTACGTAAAAACAAACGGGTTCTCATCTCCCAACGTACCACGTTTGCCCATTGGTTGATTAATATAGGTAAATCTCGATAGGACTGAATCCAATTTTTATAGGTATTCCAGATAATAGCTTCAGAAGTATATAGAGAGCGTACAATCTCTCTCAACAACTTGTTGAGAGAGA
>NZ_JAUFQU010000064.1:0-14714 GCF_030409925.1 Paenimyroides ceti | reverse complement strand
ACTGCTATAATCCCTGATAAAGGAGGGCTCCTGAAGCTAAAGCAATACCCAGACACAAAGGGAGTGCTACTAAAAAAACAACCAGTCCAGAAGCAAAATTCTGCGACAATTCTGTTTTTATATTATTAAAATTCATGATAAAAAAGTTTAAGTTTAAGACAAATTATCCCTATCCCAATAAGAATGGGACGGAAAATACAGTAGTAAAACTTAAACCTGTTCAGGAGGGGGGAGGGGAATTTTTTGAACAATAGGATCTTTCATTGACAAATTAAGATTTTTATCAAATTTTCCTGAACCGTAATCATAGTTAGTAACATTATAAAAATGGTAAGCATTAAGATAATGTACTTCTTCCTCAGATACGGTATTGTTCTTTTTTATATGATTTTCTTCCTCTTCATTGAGGTTCATTCCAGAGTAACAAATGTCCATATCCGCACAGTAAGCCACTGTAGGATAGGCCAGAAAGTTGATAAAGATTATCAGTAATAATATGTTTATTCTCTGAATCATGCTACAAACTTAAAATAAAAAAGACTAAAGAAGTATTAAAAAACATTAAAAATGAAATTTATCCTTATTTTTTGTTGTTATACAGAGTTTTTTGTTGTCGGTTAGAGTTGTTTTGCAGTTTTATAAAAAAAAGAGGCTTATTAAGCCTCTTTTTTTTATAATTTGTCAATAGTGTCAAATTCTAAAGTATCCTTGTTGCCAGTAGGTTGTTTTGGTGCAGGATCATAAATATTTGCAGCCTGTAAAAAACGCTTAAAGTATTCTCTGTAAGGTTTTAATTTCGCTTTGTGCTTTTCTGCAGTCTGCACATCAGAACCTTCAGCGTAACCTATGATACGTTCATAGCTTTGATAAGCTTCTACGATCTCATAAATATACTCCTGTTGGTCTTTAGGATTCATAGATTTATAGAATATAAGATCTTCCTCATATTTCTTGGCTAAAGCATCTACAATTTCTTTTGCTTTCTGTTTCTCACCAAGACGGTAATATAATTCGGCAAATGGCTCTACAGTCATATAATTTCCAAAATAATCGATCGGGAAATTTTTCATTGCAGTATCAACGATATTTTTCGCTTTTTTGTTTTTACCTTCTTCTATCAGCTGTTCTGCCAGACGGGTAAGATTAATTCTGAAAAGGAAAGCATTTCTTCTGGTTTCAGGATCATGGTAAATTTTGCTACTTCCATTATTACCCCAGGTCCATCCACGGCGTTTTCCGTTTTCATATTCCTTTTCCATAATTGTATTATACAGCTTGTCTGTATCAATACTTCCTAAATATAAAGGGTGGTTGCGTTTGCTCTGATCTGTTTTCATCGGAACCAGTTGATAAGCAATACCCGATAATTGTAAATAATCTTTCATCCAAAGGAAATCTTCATCACTCAATGAACCACTTGTAAAATAAATCGGGCGTTCCCAGTTATTATTGGCAATAATATCCAGCATGATGATTCTCTGGCGGTAAAGTACACTGCTTTTAATGTCGAAATCAACATAGGGCACTATCTGGTCCGCATACTTAGGACTCAGAAGATTGTTTTTGATAACCGCTTCTTTGTCTACCGGAATTCTTACTTTATTAGTAGGAATACGAACAATACTGTTACCGTTACTCATTTCTACTTTTGTTCTCGGATCATCAGAAGCAATATAATCCATCATAGAATTTAACTCAATACGGTCATCCATTGTTGGAGATACCCCGGCATAGTATAAGTTATTTCCGGAATACTGACGGTGATTAAATCGGATTTTTAAAGGATCGGATTCATACGCTTTAATTTTCATCTGATCAATATACCATTCTGCCTGGAGCAATGCCGTACACACCACACGGACATCTGTTCGGTATCCTTCTACTTCCTGTAAATACCAAAGCGGAAACGTATCATTATCCCCAATAGTAAAAATAATGGCATTTTTATCTAATGAATCTAAATATGCTTTTGCTGTTGAGAGCGCAGTATACTTTTCTGAACGGTCGTGATCATCCCAGTTTTCTTTTGCCATAATAACGGGTGCAGCCAAAAGAGTCACTACAATTACTAAGGGAGCGGTTACTTTTGGTGATATATATTCTTTAAGCGTGTTATAAATAGCATATACACCGAAACCAACCCACATAGCAAAAACCATAAAAGAACCTACTACGGCATAATCTCTTTCACGCGGCTCAAACGGACGCTCATTTAAGAAGATTTTTAATGCAATACTGGTAAATAAAAACAACACCAGTAATACATAAAATGATTTCGGATCTTTTCTGAAGTGGAAGATAAAACCGATTAATCCTATGATAAACGGAATCATATAATAATGATTTCTTCCTTTATTATTCAACACATCAGAAGGCAGATTTTTCTGTGATCCCAAACGGAACTCGTCAATAAAATTGATGCCTGTAACCCAGTTTCCGTTAATACGGTCATTGGTGCCCTGTACATCATTTTGTCTTCCTGAAAAATTCCACATGAGATAACGCCAGTACATATAACCAAACTGATACTCAAACATGAATTTCATATTGTCGCTAAACGAAGGATTCTGAACATCAAAATACTCCGTAAAATCACCACTTTGTAATATACGGCCTTCGTATTCTTCCAGAGGTATTTCGCCAGATGCCATACCGGCTCTGAGTTGTCTCTCAAAATTGACCAATTCCGGATCGCTTTGATACTCCGGTTTCAGTTTAAAATCAAGAGGTTTGGTGTACCTCATATAGTTCAGAGCATTTGACCCGTCAGTACTCCACATTCGAGGTAAAAAGCCTTTTAATTCTCTCGAAATATTGTTTTCTGAGTTTTTATAATTGTTGACAATCTCGTATTTTCCTGTCTGATAATTTCTTTCATAATTGGGTTTGCCATCTGTATACGGTTTTTCCTTGTCAAGTTCTACCCGATATTTAGTTGTATAGTAAGTGTCGTAAAATAATGATCGGGACCCATACTGTTCTCTGTTGTAATATGCTAAAACTTCAGCAGCATCCGATGGTTTGTTTTCATTGATCGGTATTTGTGTATTTGCCCGTATAGGCAACATTAACCAGCTTGAGAAACCGATAAATATGAAAAGTATTGAAAGTATAATCGTATTTGCGGCTTGTTTGCCCTTCTGCTTTGTATATTTCAGAGAGAAAACAAAGAATGCAATAATCAAAACAAAAGCGATAATAGTACCGGAATTAAAAGGCAATCCGATCGAATTTACTGTAAAGATCTCCAGTTTTGCAAAGAATGCCAATGTATATGGGAGTAAAAATAAAAATACAAACAAAAGAATGGCAACAATAACAATGTTTGCAATAATGAAATTTTTAATAGTAACGGTTGGGTACTTCTTGAAATAGTATAAGAAACCGATAGAAGGTATGGTTAATAAAGCCATAAAGTGAACCCCAAATGAAAGTCCGATTACTAATGCGATAACCAAAAGCCATTTGTTTCCGCGGGGTTTATCGATATCATCAATCCAGCGGATACCAAGCCAAAGCAAAACCGAAATCAAAAGCATCGCTGTAGCATATACTTCTGCCTCAACGGCACTAAACCAAAAACTATCAGAAAAAGCAAAGGATAAAGCGCCTACAAAAGCACTTCCTAAAACAGCTATTGCATTGTTATTATTCCACGGAGAAAAGCTGCTTACCACTTTTCCTAAAAGATTCGTAGTACACCAGTACATAAATAAAATCGTAAAAGCACTTGATACTGATGCCATCATGTTTACCATCAAAGCAATGTGTTCATTACTGGCTGCAAACATGGAAAAGAAAGCTCCCAACATCTGATACAGCGGAGCACCTGGTGGGTGACCAACCTGCAATTTTGTAGAGGTAGCAATGTATTCGCCGGCATCCCAAAAGCTCAGAGTAGGTTCAATTGTTGAGATGTATGTAATTAAAGCAATTAAGAATGCAACCCATCCTAGTATGATATTCCACTTTTTAAAATTGATAGTCAACATAATACAGTGCGATTAGATTTTTTTGATTTGTGATACAAAGAAAAACGTTTTTTTTTAATCCTTTCCATTATTTAGTTTTTTTTAATTTTTTTTGTGGAATACTTGCAACATTTGATTTTTGTATTACCTTTGCAACCGCAATAAAGAATTACTCTGAGTTTTAAGAGCAATTTACTGGCCTATGGTGTAATGGTAACACAGCTGATTTTGGTTCAGTCGTTCAAGGTTCGAGTCCTTGTAGGCCAACAAAGATACTCGTTTAGTCTCAATTTAAAGAACTAATTGGTCTATGGTGTAATGGTAACACAGCTGATTTTGGTTCAGTCGTTCAAGGTTCGAGTCCTTGTAGACCAACAATAAAATAAGAGCCGGTTTTTAACCGGCTTTTTTTTATGCCTTTGATTTTTTTTTCTCATTCTCTTCTGTGTTTTCAATTATTTGCGAATCTAATTTTAAAATTTTATTTAAAAAACCAATTTGTTTTTTGGGAAGTTTCATTTTGCTTATTACCTTTGTTTATAATTAATCTAAATAAAAATTAATGATGAAACATTTTTCCATTTTATTATTATTGCTCTTTACGGGGAGTGTAGCTGTTGCTCAGACAGCTTCATTAAGAGTGAAAATAACAGATGAAACAAATACTCCTTTGGCTTATGCAACAGGTATAATTCAGGAAATTAATTACCAAGTAGCAGGTGATGAATCGGGAGAACTCTATTTCAAAAATCTGCAATCAGGGAATTATACCTTGCGAATAGAGTTGATTGGATATTATGCTGTCAATAAAAAAGTAGAGATAAAACAGGGAAATCAACATATAAGCATAAAACTTATTCAGGAATCTGATGTTTTAGAAGAGATAGAAGTTTTTGGTGAACGCAACAAGCAGCCTAAAGGATTGGAGACGATTACCCGAATGCCTTTAAAACCTAAAGATCAGATACAGAGTATCTCTGTTATTTCTAATAAAGTAATCGAAGCTCAGGGAGCCTTAACGATTACAGATGCAGTACGGAATATTCCAGGTGTTACCTTATTTGGGAGTTACGGTGGTGTGAAAGAAAGTATGTCTGCACGCGGATTTCGGGGAATACCAGTATTAAAGAATGGTGTGCGTATGGATTCTCAGTTTCAGACTGCCTCAGGAGTTATTGATATGCAGGGAGTAGAATCGATACAGATGATCAAAGGCTCTGCTGCTATTACTCAAGGGGTTATTACCGATTTGGGAAATGCAGGAGGTGTAATTAATGTGGTAACAAAAACGCCGAATTTTGTTAATGCTGCCAATGTGGGGTTGCGCGTGGGAAGCTGGAATCAGATACGTCCGGTATTTGACTACCAGACGGTATTAAATGAGAGTGAAACAGTAGCATTTCGTTTAAACGGAGCGTACGAAAGCGCAGATAGTTACAGGGCGTATTTAAAATCTAACCGCGTTTATCTGAATCCTTCCCTGGCCTGGAAGCCTACAGAGAAAACAACAGTTGTTCTTGAAGGAGATTATTTTAATGATAACCGGACACCGCATACTTCTGCTGTAAATCTGGCGGCTAATCAGGGAACTAATGCATTGTATGTCTTGCCTGATGATAAATTTTTAGGATTCAAAAGTGATAATAACAACACAAAAATGAGCAGTATGATGGTTAGAATTGATCATAAACTGGACGATCAGTTCCGGATAAGAGCTGCTTATGCACAATCATCCTACAGCGTAGATAATACACAAACAACCGCAAACGCAATAAGAGGCTCACAAGAGTATCACATTCGCCAGCGAGTGATGAGCCGCAGTCTCAGAGAAGATAAAAACAGTACGTTTCAGTTTGATCTGATCGGACAGGAACTTTATACAGGTTCTGTAAAACATACGGCACAATTAGGATTCGATTATCGCACAGCCGATGCAACTACCACCAGCTTTACAACTGATGTAAACGGTTTACAACGCAATTATATTGATGAAATAAACATCTATGAAAATTTTCCAAATGCGATCAATGATGTAGTAATCACTGGAGAGGAAGGGGAACAGATGCCGGCAAAAATTACGTTTAAGGCAAATGATCCTGTAAGAGCTCAGTATGGTACGTTTGGTGTTCTAGCTCAGGATGTAGTAGAATTTAATAAATATGTGAAAGGAGTTTTTGGTCTTCGGTATTCACAAATAATTACAAAAGATGCTGTGTCTACCAACGGTACGCAACGCTCTGCATGGAATCCGATGGTAGGTGTGATGCTGAGCCCTATAGAACAAGTTAATGTTTTTGGATCTTTTACCAATTCCACCAGTTTAAGAAGCGCTGCAGATAAGCTGAACACAGGAGAAGAAGTGGGAGCAGCAGTGACCAACCAGTTTGAAACAGGAATAAAATCTTCATGGCTAAACGATCGCTTACTCTTTAATTTTACCTATTTTCATATTCTCACCAGCAACTTGTCAAACACCGAATATGAACCGGGTACTTCAAATCCGACGGGCTATGTATTTAAAGCAGGAGATCTGAAACGAACCGGAGTAGAAGTAGAGCTAAACGGACGTATCTTAGATAATCTTACGGTAATGCTTGGATATGCTTATCTGGATGCGCAATATCAAAACAGCCCTTCGTATGTAAACGGTTCTGCACCCATGAATGCCCCAAAAAACACAGCTAACGGCTGGATTCAGTATTTGTTTAATAACGGGGTGCTAAATGGTTTAAGCATCAGTACAGGTTTATATTACGTTGGTGAACGCCCGGTTAATGAATACAGTCTGGCTCCGGACGGACATGGAAATATGGGAGGTACAGAACCATTTGACATGCCTTCTTACTATACGTTAAATGCACAGCTGGGCTATAAATACAAAGGATTCGATGCACGATTTTATTTCAATAATATAACAGATCAGATAGGGTTAAATTCATATTTCAGAGGAGGTTTTATCAATCAGATAGATCCACGGAATATAGCTTTATCGGTTTCCTATAATTTTTAATTTGAGTGGGTTAGTTGATTAGAAAAATGGCTTGTTTTTATATAAGCCATTTTTTTTAATTATAAAAACACCGTTAATAGATTATTAAATACATAGCTTAAAACAAAATAGTTTTATAATTTTGTGTCATAACGTAAATCAGATAATTATGTACCCAGAAGAAATTGTAAAACCGATGCGTGAAGAGCTTGTTGCTGTCGGTTTTCAAGAATTATATACAGCTAAAGAAGTGGAAGATGCTTTAGCAAAAGAAGGAACAACCTTGGTAGTGGTAAATTCAGTGTGTGGTTGTGCAGCAAGAAATGCACGTCCGGGAGCACGAATGAGTTTGGACAACGGTAAAACACCGGATCAGATTGTAACTGTTTTCGCAGGAGTGGATAAAGATGCAGTAGATGCAGCACGTGAAAAAATGTTTCCTTTTCCCCCATCATCACCAAGTATGGCGTTGTTTAAAAACGGAGAATTGGTACATATGTTAGAAAGACATCATATTGAAGGTCACCCGGCGGAGACTATTTCAGAAAACTTAAAAGAAGCGTATAACGAACACTGTTAAGAACACTGTTAAACTTATCCCTTTTTTAAACAAACGAACCGCCGATTATATCGGTGGTTTTTGTTTTTATTGTATATTTGACCTTTAATTTCATAAAAGTGCAAAAAATTATCTCTTATCCAATTAGTATTGTTTTTTATTTCTTTTTTGCGTTAGCCTTGTTGATCTTTCATCCGATTCAATGGATTTGTTTAAATATTTTTGGTTATCAGGCACATAAAAAAAGCGTAGACATTCTTAATGGCTGTTTATTGAGATGCGGACATATATTAGGAACTACATTTTCAGTAGAAGGTGTAGCGTTGGTGCCTGAAAAAGTGCCGGTAATTTTTGTATCCAATCATCAGAGTCTTTATGATATTGTTTTAATGATATGGTATCTGCGAAAAGCACATCCTAAATTTGTAAGTAAGAAAGAATTGGGGAAAGGGATTCCGAGTGTGTCATTCAATCTTAAAAGAGGTGGTTCTGTGCTTATTGACCGGAAAGATTCAAAACAGGCATTACCTACTATCAAAGGATTGGCAGAATACATCCAGAAATACAACAGATCAGCTGTTATTTTCCCGGAAGGAACGCGTTCAAAAACGGGTGCACCTAAAAGCTTTTCTGAAAACGGAATGAAAATATTATGCAAGTATGCACCGGATGCTTATGTAGTGCCGGTTACCATAAATAATTCATGGAAAATATTCCGTTATGGAATGTTTCCTTTAGGGTTGGGGGCAAGAGTCAGTATGAAAATACATGAACCGATGAAAGTGAATGACTATGATTTTAATACCCTGTTTGAGATCACACAGGAAAAAATCACCTCGCAAATAAAATATTAATAACCGGATAAGACGGTAAAAGAAAAAAATATGTCAACAAAAAATGTTCGATTAGAAGTAATGCAGTTTCTGGAAAAAAATATAGATAGTTTCGTAGATAACTATCTGATTCCAGTGGAGAAAATTTGGCAACCATCTGATTTGTTACCCAATTCAGAATCAGATAATTTTTTTGAAGAAGTTAGAGAATTAAGAGAATACGCTAAAGAATTACCATATGATTTTTGGATTGTTTTAGTAGGTGATACAATCACTGAAGAAGCATTGCCAACTTATGAATCCTGGCTGATGGATGTTGATGGTGTAAAACAAAAAGAAGGAGAAGGTGGTAACGGATGGGCAAAATGGATACGTCACTGGACAGGAGAAGAAAACCGTCACGGAGACTTGTTAAACAGATATCTGTACTTATCCGGAAGAGTGAACATGAGAGAGGTAGAAATTACCACACACCATTTGCTCAATGACGGATTTGATCCGGGAACCGACAGCGATCCGTATAAAAACTTTGTTTTTACCAGTTTTCAGGAATTGGCAACGTATGTTTCTCATAACAGAGTAGCGCAGTTAGCTAAGAAAAACGGAGATCATAAATTATCAAAAATCTGTCGTTTGATTGCTGGAGATGAAATGCGTCATCACCATGCATATTCTGAATTTGTAGATCGGATTTTTAAAGTAGATCCTTCTGAGATGATGCTTGCTTTTAATTATATGATGAAGAAAAAAATCACCATGCCAGCCAACCTTATTCGAGAATCAGGCGGAGCCATCGGCGATGCTTTCCATCACTTCTCGGAATCTGCACAGCGTATTGGAGTTTATACTTCTATGGATTATGTGGAAATATTACAAAAATTGATCAGCCGTTGGGAAATCGATAAAATAACCAATCTGACAGATGAAGCTGAGAAAGCGAGAGATTATCTTATGAGACTTCCGGATCGTATGGCTCGTCTGGCAGAAAGAATGAAAATATCTGCAGAGTCACACGTGTTTAAATGGGTAAACCCTGCTATGGTGAAATAATATAAATAGAAAGCTGTGATAACAGCTTTTTTTAATTTACAGAGATGCAAAACATTATAGAAAAAACAATCATTTTTGTGCAAAAAGAATTGCAACATAACGAGTCGGGACATGATTGGTTCCATATCGAACGTGTGTATAATACAGCAGTAACTATTGCTAAGAAGGAAGCATGTGACCTTACTGTTGTAAAATTAGCAGTACTGCTGCATGATATTGCAGACAGTAAGTTTCATAACGGAGACGAGAGCGTGGGACCTGAAAAAGCAGCTGGCTTTTTAGAATCATTGGCTGTTGATCCTGAAATCATTGAGCATGTAAAAAAAATCATTGAAAATATCTCATTCAAGGGAGGTAATTTTGAGAAAAACTTTCATTCCAAAGAACTGGATGTTGTACAGGATGCTGATCGGTTAGATGCTATTGGTGCTATTGGTATTGCCCGTGCTTTTAACTATGGCGGTTATAAAAACCGGATAATTTATGATCCGGCACAACAGCCTAAAATGAATATGACCAAAGAGGAATATAAAAACAGCAATGGTACTACTATCAATCATTTTTATGAAAAATTACTCTTGCTAAAAGACCGAATGAATACTGAGACCGGAATACAGATGGCACAACAGCGGCATAATTATATGGAAGGGTTTCTGAATGAATTTTTTGATGAATGGAAGGGTTATCTATAAATAAAAAACGAGTATTAAACTCGTTTTTTTATCTTTTAAGAATATAGATGTGTTCTAACACTTTCTGTGGCATACCTGAACGGATACTAAACCACGTGCATATTGAATCTGAACACAATCTCCGCTTCCTTTTAAGCTTGGGCTAAGTATTTTTTCTGTTGCGGTGGCAATCCCTTCTTTAGATGAAAACGAACCACCACTGGTCCAGCCTTCAGGACATTTTCCTAATAATAGATCTGCAATGCCTATCAATGAAGGGAAGGTACTATTGATTTTATTGTCAAATATATCGATTACTTTTTTTGCCTTTGTATCAAGAAAATGCAAATCAGTGACAAAAGCCTGATTTTGCTTGAAATTTAACTTATACACTACCAAATCAGCATTTGGGTACTTTTTTCTGATTTCTTCTAATTCATCATTAAAACTGTTCAGTGTGTTTTTAATGTGACTATTCAATTCTTTAGCGGTGTAAGCCTTAAATAAAACAATTGTATCTGTTTTAAAAGGAGTAAAATCGTTTAAATTTAGTTTATATCCTACATCCTCTTTGCTTAAATTATTTTTTGTTTCGGCTTCTCTGTCTTCTTGTGAGCACCCTGCGAATGCTGCTAAAGAAATTACTAATAAAATAAATAATTTTTTCATACTGTATAATTTTGTAGTTAATATCTCAAAACTAAGTAAAAAACAATACAATATTTTAAATTAACAAAATATTAACTTTTTGAATTTGAATATTAAAATGTTTTTTGTTATTAATACCAAGTTGGGAAATTGTATTGCTACATATTACTATACAATAAAAAAACAGCTGGAATTCAACAACTGTCTTTATTTAAATTTATTTTAGGTGGCTTTTTATGTAAAGCTCTAAAGATTTAACTTCTTCATCACTAAAGGTTTTGATAATGGCGAAATTAGCTTTCATTACATCATATTGAGCGGGGTCTACAATCGGTTCTGCTTTTTGTCGTAAAAAAGCAAACATATCGCCGTTTTTCTCCTGATAAATTTTTGCTATTTCCTGAATACTTGGGCCGATTACTTTTTTATCAGGAAGGTGACAGGTATAACATGCCGCTTTATTACTGTTAAAGAGTTCCTTTCCTTGTTCAATAATCACTTTTGGATCATTCGGGTCAACTACTTCTTCAGGATATAATTCCTTGGATTTTTTTTCCTCTTTATTACATGAAACTCCCAAAAATGAAAGAGCCAACATGCTGAACATAAAAAATTTCATTGTCTTGTTTTTGTTGTTCTGTAAAGATACTAATATATACTTACTTGTTCAGTAAAATAGCGGCTTCTTTAGCGAAATAAGTAGAGATAAGATTAGCACCTGCACGTTTGATGCACATAAGCTGTTCCATCATAATTTTATCATGATCGAGCCAGCCTTTTTCAGCTGCGGCTTTTATCATGGCATACTCTCCTGAGACGTGAAAAACGGTAACAGGTACCGTAACCCGGTCTTTTATTTCCCGTACAATATCCAGATAAGCAATTCCGGGTTTTACCATAACCATATCAGCTCCTTCCTCAATATCAGATAAGGCTTCTTTTATGGCTTCGAGCCGGTTGGCATAATCCATCTGGTATGTTTTTTTATCTGTTGGTATGTCAGTAATATCCACCGGAGCGCTATCCAAAGCATCTCGGAACGGACCGTAGAAGGCAGAAGCATACTTGGCAGAATAACTCATAATACCTACATGTTGAAAACCTGCCGCATCCAAACCTTGACGAAGGTAAAGCACTCTGCCATCCATCATATCTGATGGTGCTACGAAATCTGCACCTGCGTGTGCATGAGAAACAGCCATTTTCACCAAAGCGTCAACAGTAATATCATTGGCAACTTCCCCGTTTTTAATAATACCGTCATGTCCGTAGATCGAATAGGGATCTAAAGCGACATCTGGCATTACAATCATTTCCGGACATGCTTCTTTTATAGCTCTAATGGCATTCTGCATCAATCCGTTCGGATTCCATGCCTCTTTTCGGTGTTATCTTTTAAATTTTCAGAGACCTTTACATAAATATTAATGGCTCTTATACCCAAAGCATACAGCTCCTGTACCTCTTTAACAGTCAGATCAACTGATCTTCTGAAAATACCCGGCATAGAAGGAATTTCTGTTTCCGTGTTTTCTCCCTCTGAGATAAACATCGGAAACATAAAATCAGCCGGACTTAAAGTTGTCTCTCTGACAAGGCTTCTCATCGATTCATTTACGCGCAGTCTTCTGCCTCTGTGTAATGGAAACATATTTTTATTTTTATACCCACTCTCGCGGTTGTTGTAATACATTCAGTAATTTTTCCTCTTCTGATCCTTTTTCCGGATGATGGTCATATACCCATTGAACATGAGAAGGTAAACTCATGAGGATTGATTCAATGCGTCCGTTGGTTTTCAATCCGAAAAGGGTTCCTTTATCGTGTACAAGATTGAATTCTACATATCGGCCTCTTCGTATTTCCTGCCATGTTCTCTGTGCTTCCGTATAGGGCAGCTCTTTTCTTTTTTCTACAATAGGTACATAGGCTTCTATAAAACTGTTTCCGATTTCGGTAACAAAATCATACCATTGTTGCGAAGATCTTTCTGGCGTTTCTTCAAGATGATCAAAAAAAAGACCTCCGATACCACGGGCTTCATTTCTATGAGAATTCCAGAAATACGCATCACACTGTTTCTTGTATTTTTCGTAAAACTCAGGATCATGTTTGTCACAGGCTGTTTTGCTTACCTTATGAAAATGACGGGCATCTTCTTCAAAAAGATAGTAAGGAGTAAGATCCTGACCGCCTCCAAACCATGAGCGAACTTTATTGCCTTCTTTATCATACATTTCAAAATAACGCCAGTTGGCATGAGTGGTAGGTACCATCGGATTTTTGGGATGTAATACCATACTCAACCCACAGGCATAAAAGTTTGCATCGGTTACATCCCTATGTTTAACTAAATGTTAATACGTGTTTTGATTCGCGTAAGAAAATGTATTTTTACAAGAAAACGTATGAGAGCAATTTTATTTTTACTATTCGTTACTTCGGTTTGTTTTGGTCAGGATCGGAAGTTGTTAAAGGGGACAGTGAGTACACAGCATGAAATAACTGATCCGGTGCGCGTGGTCAATGTTACTTCAGGTGAAGAAGTGTATACGGGAAGAAAAGGAAGTTATCAGATAAAAGCAAAATTAAATGATGTACTGTCTTTTTCTCATATAGAGTTTATCGAGCAGAAGATCACTATTTCTGATCCGATATTAAAACGCAACCGACTCGATATTTTTTTATCAAGTAATATGACGGTGCTTAAAGAACTTTATATTGATAAAACAGATACTTTGAATGCTTCTTTAGGGTTTGGTAAAATGGATATGACACCAGCTGAGAAATCATTATATGCAAGCAATCAGTTTTCTCCCGGAGAAGGAGTTACAGGTGTAATGCTGGATGGATTGCTAAACCGCCTTTCCGGACGTCACAAAATGCTGAAAAACTGGTTGAAATTAGAGACTAACGAAACTAATGTAAAGAAATTTAAAACAGATTTTTCCTGAAGAATATTTACAGGAAGAGCTCAAAATCAAACCTGAAGATTTTAATTTATTCATCTATACAATAGTTGAACAGGAGGGATTTGATATTCATATGGTACAAAAGTCGATTACCTATATCCAGTTTTTACAGGAGCATGCCAGAAATTTTAGAAAATCGATGGAATATGAAAACTGATCATTTTTCGTCTTTATAACGGATTTCCACTTCATATACCTGATCAAAAGCATCATGTACAGCTGCTGCTTCCTGTAGACGGACAGCTAATTCAAACTCACAGCTCAGCTCCATTTTTGGCGTATGAGCTGTATGTTTTTTTCCTTTATAATGCGCATTACCTTATTCATATTTTTATAATCAAATGAAACGATAAAGTGTACATCTATGGTTCGTTCCTCAATTTCTGCCACTTCCAGAGCCATTTGTGCTGCTGTTTTATAAGCCTGTACCAGACCGCCAACACCTAATTTTATTCCGCCAAAGTAGCGCACAACCACTACAAGAACGTTGGTGACATCAAAAGACTGAATCTGTCCGTATATAGGCATTCCCGCACTATTATTAGGTTCGCCATCGTCATTGGCACGGAAATATATCTGTTGAGTTCCTAATTGAAAAGCATAACACCAGTGGCGTGCTGTGTAATGCTCTTTTTTAATTTTTCCAACAGTTCTTTTACTTCATCTTCCGTTGTTACCGGATACGCATAACCATAAAACTTACTGTTTTTTTCTTTAAAAAGGATTTCTTCTGAGGCGGTTACCAGTGTTTTATAAGTATCTTTTTCCAAATCAGTTGTTTTTTAGAGGAGCAGACGGTCTTCTGCAACAGATTCAACAGTCCGGCTTTTATAAGTTCTTATCAAAGGAGCTTTTATACCATTATTAAGTACGATATTGCTTTCAAAAATACGTGCTTCATCCCATATATTAGCTTGAATAAAAGCCTGTAATGTTTGGAGTCCGCCTTCAATGATAATGGATTGAATCTGACGCTTGTAACAAATGTCCATAATCTGCGGTATGACAGCTGTTTCAAAAT
>NZ_JAUFQU010000063.1:7500-14209 GCF_030409925.1 Paenimyroides ceti | reverse complement strand
AACATGAAATGCTCGAATCCGCCTTTTTCAATCTGCTCATGATTTAACTGAAGTTCCTGAATATAAGGACTTACAAGTTGATCATCTTTTATTTTTCGGATTTTAACGGGTTTGTTTAACCGTATGATGGCCATTTCTTCGTCTTCCAGATAAATGGCATTATTGGTATATTCGATAAATGGAGATGCATCTGAAGCGATGAAAAATTCATTTTCACCCAAACCGATTGCAAGTGGACTTCCTAAACGGGCAGCCACAATCTCGTTGGTTTTTTCAAATCCATCACACCAGATAGCATAAGCACCCACTACCTGATTTAAGGCTACCTGAACGGCTTTTCCTAATTTTAAGTTTTTGCTTTTCTGAATTTCTTCAATTAAATTCACTAAAACTTCAGTATCGGTGTCAGATTTGAACGTATATCCTCTGTTGATTAATTCAATTTTCAGAGGCTCGTAGTTTTCAATGATACCGTTGTGTTGATTACCAACTCTCCTGAATTGGAATAGTGAGGGTGTGAATTGACGTCATTAGGTACACCGTGGGTTGCCCAACGTGTGTGTCCCATTCCCATCGTGCCTTTATTATCTATCTCCTTCGATGCTTTTTCTTCTAAATCAGAAACTTTTCCTTTAGTTTTTGATTATTTTAATTCATCATCATTGTATAGTACGATTCCGGCACTGTCATAACCTCTGTACTCTAAACGCTTTAATCCTTTGATTATAATTGGATACGCTTCTCTATGTCCGATATATCCTACAATTCCACACATATATTATTAATTGTTTTCTTTGGTGTAATAAATTTCTAACTTGATTCTCTTAGCTGTGTCAGGGTGATTTGCACCATACAAAACACTACCGAAAGGAAATGCTGCCGAAAGGGTCGGGATTTTTTTCGGAAATGTGTTTTTATCTTTTAAAAGTGTAAAATTACCTTGTGTAATATCATCAACAACTGCCAGACCAAGTTTCACGTTAGTTGAATCTTTTCTGATGAGATTGTTGATGTGCGATGTGATTCTGAAACGGTATTTGGTAACGTTGTCAGTTGTGTTTTTGTCTAATATTCCGTTATAAACTTTTTTAGCCGGATTGGTAGAAGTATCAGCTGTGTAATCTATCAATGCTTTGTTATTGGTAAGATCGTATAAAAACAAACGGTACGGATCTGTTCCTGCTGCGTTCGCCATTGTAGCGTTGTCAACATACACAGTTAGTACAGCCTGATTGATCAGCCAGTTTTTTGATTTGATATATTCCAGCTCATCGGCAATGTTGTTATTGTTGGCATCTTCACCAAACAGATTGATTTCTGCAATAGAGCCTTCAGTACCTCTGATCCATAGTTTCTGATCGTTATTATTGGTCAGTTGATTTTGATAAGTCTGACTGTTTACTGTTTCAAAAAGATTGACTGTAGTGGCATTTCTTGTGTTTCCACTTGAAGCTGAGTGTCCTAAATTAATGTAAGAGTTTTTCTCTCGCGCGTAGTTTCTCCGTCGTTATTGGTTTTGTCCTGCTTATAAATAAATACAAGAGTTCCTTCAGAAACTGCGAGTTGGGCTAATGCACTTTGGTTATAAAGATCCTCTACATTGAAGTACAAGCCTCTGAAGAATTCTTTTAGTACATTATTATTCAGAATTCCTTTATAGGTATTATTCGCAAAAAAAGCGATTTTGGAAATAGGTTTTGTCCAAATCGAGCCACATACCGGTTTTTTTCGCTCCTTGATGACAGGGTTTCCGTTGGCATCTTTAATAATTTCTCCCTGACTGTTGTATTTGTATAATCTGATTTCTGATTTATCAATTACAAAATCAGAGTTCTGAGCCGTATTGGTTGAATTGTTAATTATATTCGTCCCGTTCAATCCCTTTTTATTGCTGTCAAAAGTGTTTTTCTGATCAGAAAAGTATTGTTGTGCTTCTAAACCTTCTCCGGGATTGACATCTCTCAGAAAATAACCGTTTTCATATACATTAATGAAAACTTACCGGTTCCGTATACATTGGTGAGATTATAAGTGGCGTTTCCGTCAGAATCGGTTTCAGCAACAGTACTTGTATAAGGGATATATACATATACAGAATCTAATACAGGATTGTTTCCGATTTCAGAAAGTTCTGTACCCTTTATCATTTCTATTTGTGTCACAAAATGAGCTGTTGTTTTACCGAAAACACCGTTCTGGAAAACACCAAAGGTATTATAAGGTAAGTTACGGGAATTAAAACGCCGGTTTTTACCATTTTTGATTCCACATTGGCAACTCATATTTGTCAAAACCAAACTCATCTTCTCCGAAAATTTCGGAACCGACTTCAGTAAAATCTTTATCACAAGAAGTGAACGTCAATGTTGATACAGTTAACAGGAGTGCTGCATAAAATCCTTTCTTCATAAATATGCGTTGACTTATAAAACTTTATTTTTATAAAAGTCCAAATAAACTTCAGACATTTTTTCTTTAGCGGTGAAAGGTAAGAAAGGTTTTTTCGAACTTTCTATATAATTTGTTAAAAGTGGAGAAGCTTCTTCTGAAGATATGATTACACCATCAGAGTTGTTGATGGCATTGATCATAATGTTTTCGAATGTAGCATCTTTCAACATTTCAATTGATTGTTCATCAAAACCGTCAAAAGCTACTTTTTCAAACATATTATCCGATAAAACACCGTCAAAACTGCTTTTAAATATTGAAGTGACAATTTTTGTATCTGCAAATATGCTGTCGTCTTTGTAATATTGTTTCATATATAAAGGCAGAAGAGAAGCAAGCCATCCGTGAACATGGATGATGTCGGGTACCCAATTGAGTTTTTTTACTGTTTCAATTACGCCTTTAGTGAAGAAGATGGCACGTTCGTCATTATCTTCAAATAATTTAGCATCCTCATCGACAAAGGTGCATTTTCTTTTAAAATACTCGTCGTTATCGATAAAATAGACCTGAATTCGTTCCTTTGGTATAGAGGCAACCTTAATAATTAAAGGCATATCCATATCATTGACCACTAAGTTCATACCTGATAAGCGAATTACCTCATGGAGTTGGTGCCTCCTTTCATTAATGCTTCCGTAGCGAGGCATGAAGATACGAATCTGTCCGCCTATATCATTAATCATTTTTGGAGCATCAAATGATGCCTGAGATACTTCATTTCGGGTAAATAGGGTACTACTTCTGATGATACGAATAATATCCTCTTGTCTTTCATCATTGAATTCTATTTTTTTAATTAAAATGTTCTAAAAACAAGCAAAATTACAAAAAATAACGACTTATTTATCTAAAACACTAATTTTGCACTCTTTGAAATGAAACAAAATGTTGGTTTACACAAAACAGAATGATTTGAAAAAGCACTTAGAGCCTTTGATTGACAGTCGTCAAACAATTGGATTAGTGCCAACTATGGGAGCTATTCATCAGGGACACTTATCGTTGATGCAGCAGGCATTGGAAGAAAATGACACGGTTGTGGTAAGTATTTTTGTCAATCCTACCCAATTCAACAATGCAGATGATCTGAAAAAATATCCGAGAACTTTAGAAAAAGACATCGCTTTTATAGAAACGCTTTCCGATAAAATAATCATTTTTGCACCTTCGGTAGATGATATTTATGAAGGAGAAACCATTGCTCAGGAGTTTGAATATGACGGACTCGAAAACCAGATGGAAGGTGTCAATCGTCCCGGGCATTTTAACGGAGTCGGTACCATTGTAAAAAAGTTGTTTGAAATAATTTGGCCAACTAGGGCATATTTTGGAGAAAAAGATTTTCAGCAACTTCAGATCATTCGAAAAATGGTTCAGAAATTTCGACTGCCTGTGCAGATTGTAGGTTGTCCTATTTTTAGACAGGAAGATGGTTTGGCACGAAGTTCGAGAAATGAATTACTGTCTGCTGAAGCAAAGCAGGAAGCCACACTTATCTATAAAATATTAAAGCAGCTCGGGAAATGTTTCCTGAATCATCACTCGAAAATGTCCGTGAATTTGTGACAGAAGAATTTAAAAAAACACCCTAACTTTGCATTGGAGTATTTTGAAATTGCAGATGAAGAAACATTGGTTCATGCAATAGAAAAAAAAGCCGGGAAAAAAATACCGTGGCTTTGTGGTGGCTCATATAGATAACGTAAGATTAATAGACAACATTTTATTAAATTAATTACCTTTGCCTTATGCAAATAGAAGTTTTAAAATCAAAAATCCACCGTGTAAAAGTTACCGGGGCTGATTTAAATTATATAGGAAGTATTACAATTGATGTTGAATTGATGGAAGCTTCCAATATTATTGAAGGAGAAAAGGTTTCGATTGTAAACATCAATAATGGAGAACGTTTTGATACGTATGCTATTCCGGGACCAAGAAAAAGCGGTGAAATTACGCTGAACGGACCGGCGGCAAGAAGAGTGCATAAAGACGATATCATCATTGTGATTACCTATGCTTTGATGGATTTTGAAGAAGCAAAAACATTTAACCGTGGATTATCTTTCCAAATGAAAAAGACAATTCGCTTACTTAACACTTGAAAACGAAAATTAAAAAAATAGTAAACATCCTACTCCCACTTTTGTTGGGAGTTTTTTTCGTTTACTATGCATACATACAATTTACTCCGGAGCAGCTTACAGAAATGAAAAGTTACTTTTCTCATGTCAATTATCAGTACATTGTTCTTGCTACTTTTTTTTCTGTAATAGGATTGGTTTCGCGTGCATACCGATGGAAATATGCTCTTAATTATTTGGGGTATGAGTCCTCATTCAACAATAACATGATGGCGGTTTGTGTGGGTTATCTGATGAATCTTACCATACCAAGATCAGGTGAATTATCAAGAGCAGTGGTGTTGCAGAAATACGAAAAAATTCCTTTTGACAAAGGTTTCGGAACGATTATAGCGGAGCGCGTCATTGATCTGATTTTTTTATTAGTGTTTGTTCTTATAGCTGTTTCTCTGCAATACCATCAATTAAAAGATTTTTTGTCAGAGAAAATTCCTTTACAAAATCTTGTGTTGTCTGGGTTTGTTCTTTTAGTCTTAATGATGGCAGGAATTTATCTTGTATTTTATTCTGACTGGTCTTTTTTTAAATTTATCAGACAAAAGATTCAGGGTTTGATAGAAGGAGTGCTGAGTATTTTCAAGATGCCGCATCGCTTACCATTTTTATTGCATACGTTTATCATTTGGATTTCTTATATCCTGACCTTTTATTATGGTACTTTTATTCTGCAGGAAACCGTAGGCATTTCTTTTGGAGTTGTCATGGTCACTTTTGTTGTGGGTAGCGTTGCCATGACTTTTACGAGTGGCGGATTCGGAGCTTTTCCTCTTATGATTTCCCAGATCATGGTTTTATATGGAATATCGGCAACGGTGGGTACTTCTTTCGGTTGGATTCTGTGGATTTTACAAACCGTATTTACGATTATCACAGGGGCAATTTCTTTTCTTTTATTGCCCGTTTTGAATAAAAATAAATAACCTTCTCAAATAAATAACCGTATAGAGTATTGCTTAAAAATGTTGTATTTTTGACTATAACTTAGTTAGTATGGCAAAAGTAAAAACAGCTTTTTTTTGTTCGTCTTGTGGTACACAATTCTCCAAATGGCAGGGACAGTGCTCAGCTTGTAAACAGTGGAATACTATTGTAGAGAAGTCATTCAGAAAGAAGAAAAAGTTTCGTGGCAGACAAAATCTTCTACGGGAGTACGCAAAGTATCCAAACCTTTGTTGATTAACGAAATTGACAGTACACGGGAAATTCGACTCAATACGCTGGATGGAGAGCTAAATCGTGTTTTAGGGGGCGGACTTGTTCCGGGATCGATGATTCTTTTAGGAGGAGAACCGGGAATTGGTAAAAGTACCTTATTGCTGCAATTATCCTTAAAACTTCCGTACAAAGTATTATATGTTTCCGGAGAAGAAAGTCAGAAACAGATAAAAATGCGTGCCGAAAGAGTCAATCCTAATAATACTACGTGCTATATACTTACCGAACCAATACTCAGAATATTTTCAGACAAATTGAAGAGATTGATCCGGAAGTACTTATTATAGACTCTATACAAACCCTGCATACAGATTATATTGAGGCATCTGCCGGGAGTGTTTCACAAATTAAAGAAACTACCGCAGAGCTGATTAAATTTGCCAAGGAAACCAATACACCGGTAATTCTCATAGGTCATATTACTAAAGATGGTAATATTGCCGGACCAAAGATTCTGGAACACATGGTAGATACGGTATTGCAATTTGAAGGAGATCGAAACCATGTATACCGCATTTTAAGAGCCTTAAAAAACAGGTTCGGATCTACTGCAGAACTGGGTATTTATGAGATGCTGGGCAATGGTTTACGGGAAGTCGCCAATCCTTCAGAAATTTTTATTGTCTCATCGTGAAGAAGAATTGTCTGGTACAGCCATAGCTTCTACGCTTGAGGGTATGCGTCCGTTAATGATAGAAGTTCAGGCGCTGGTAAGCACGGCTGTTTATGGAACTCCGCAAAGAAGCGCTACGGGATATAATCTCAACGCCTCAATATGATTTTGGCTGTACTTGAAAAAAGGGCAGGATTCAGACTTGGAGCTAAAGATGTTTTCTTAAATATTACAGGAGGGATATCGGTAGATGATCCTGCTATAGATTTGGCAGTTGTAGCGT
>NZ_JAUFQU010000063.1:0-2500 GCF_030409925.1 Paenimyroides ceti | reverse complement strand
GCTGAAACATACCCCCCTTACCATTACTGAAGTCATGTATGAGTTGGGTTTTAAGGATGAGGGAATTTTAGTGCCTTTTTCAAAACACATACCGGCAGCAATCCGAAAGAACTCAGGCTTATGGAACCAGAAATCAATTAAAAAGCGGAAGAAAATTTTTCATGTTTTCTTCCGCTTTTTAAATTATAACAAATCTCAGTTACTTTACTACATATCCTAAAACTTCATAATAGCGCAGAATCCTGTCTGTTGGAATTTTTATAGGTTCATAAATCAGATTACCATCTGCTGAACGGTCTTCATTTGAACTATAAGCAACTATTGTATTAGCTTCATCAGCTTTTTGTATGCGTTTGATGAAGAAACCATCAACCGTGAGAACAGCGTAGTTGTGACCCCACACTATCGCTTTGGAGTCATCAATTTCTTTTAGGGCAAGTACACATCCGTTGGGATATTCTTTCATGTGATTGCCATAATATTTGAATGTAGCGGTCGCAGCAGGAAACCAGTCTCCTGTATTAATAAAGGCTACAGGAGAAATATTTTTAAAATGCTCATCTTGTGAGGTGACTTTTTTACTTTCTCCGGTCTTATGAATAGTATCATAAAGAGGAACAAGAGGACTCTTTTTATATTCTATAGGAATATCATCTGTAAGAAGATATGTTTTATCATCGTTCTCATATAAACCTGAAAACAGCCAATCGTAACTTATTTCGAGTTTCGTGTGAAGCTTTACAATAAAGTCAAGTTTAGGAAGTGTTTGCTTCTGTAATTTCGGATGTTAGCTTCACTCGTGTCCATAAAACTCAGCGAATTTCGAATATTTCCTTTAAATTCTTTTAGGCAATAGCATTGATTTTCTGATTTATGTTATTCATAAATAAATTATTTATTCTGTTTTTCGAAAAATCATTCGAATTAAATTTGTTTTTTCGAATTATGTTTCGATATTTGTTATATCACGTGAAACAAAGGTATAATAAATCACATAAGTTTGTTATGAAATTAGAACAAATAAAGAACAAAATTCGATATGGTGATTACATCACGCTTTCAGAAATGCTAAATACAACTGCAGACTCAGCTAAGATGAGAATCCGTAGAAATGATAAGATAGCTATGGAAGCATTGTAGAAGAAATCATCAGAAGCAGGGAAAGGACTTATTAGAAGTTATAAAAGAAAAGTAAATAAAAGTAAAAGGCCTTTTGCTTTATGGATAAGATGAAAAAGATTGATGAGGAAAATTTATTTTATTAATCAATTACACATGGACACTATTTATCAGATTACCGAGCAATTAAAAGAAGATGGCTTCAGTATAAACTATATAAAAAACTTAATTACGAGAAATCAGGGTAATACCTATTTTAATACACTTGATTATTTTATATCTTTTGGTTTCCAAATTCTTCTGTATTTGTTGTAGAAGGTATTGAATATTCGATTGAAGCCAATAGCTTTGTATTTATCGGTCCCGGAAAAAATATTTGTTTTGGAAAATTTGCACATAAGAAAAAACGGTCGGATTTACATTTTCTTCCACTTTTATGAAAAATCAGCCAATGACAGTTTTTTTCTTAATTCAGAATTATTTTTTACTTCAGATTCCAATGTTTTTATTCTTCAATCTATAAGGTCCCGAGAACAGATAAAACAGTTTATTGTAGAACGTTTAACATTCTATAAAGAGAAAGATCACGGATTGTATATATCTGTGGCACATAATTCTATAGAGAGTATCATTTTAGACGGTTTGCTTATTCTCGAATCTACACACAGAATAGAGACCAATAAGTACACTTATATTGAAATAGTCAATAGGTTTCGCGTGTTACTGCAACAACACTATTAAGACGGAACGAACGGTTGGTTTCTATGCAAAACAATTAAATGTGCCGCCCAGAAGGCTGAGCCTCATGGCGGAGGAATTATTGGGGAAGTCTGCCAAACAGATGATCAGTGAAAAGGTAATCAATGAGAGTATTCGCATTTTGCGCTTATACACATCTTACCATTGCAGAAATAACCTATGAGTTGGGCTTTACAGATGAGGTAATTTCAGTTCCTTTATAAAAAATACTACGGGTAAAAAACCCAAAGAAATAAGGTTGGAGCATTCGAAGAATGAAAAAGAAAAATCCTTAAAAAACCATTTCTAAGAAGATTTTTATCCTGACGAAGCCCTCTTTTAGAAAATTAAATGTGTCAGAAATAATTTTTTCTGGCCTATCTGGCTGTTTTATAACCATAAACGACTCTGTTTTTTATCTTAAAAAAAACTAAAAAACCTAACGCTTGTTAAGGAAAATATCCTACATTTACTATAGTTCACAACTATTAAAAACAGTTGAAAACTACTAAAAAAAATACGTATGATAAGGAAATTCTTTACAATAGGAGCTTTGCAGGATTTTGTATGGCAGTAAATGCACAAAGCAAAGGAGGCGTTGTTTTATTAATGTAAATTACACCCTATACAGACACTGGTAGTC
>NZ_JAUFQU010000062.1:0-14742 GCF_030409925.1 Paenimyroides ceti | reverse complement strand
TTCTGCATCAAGAATTACCCTGAATTTATAAATCATAATTTTAGTATTTGATCCTACAAATGTATTATTTAAATATTACTTTAAACATGATTGGAATCGGATTTTATAAACAATAAAGTTTTTTTTACAATTCATCCTTGAAAATCAACAGTTCAGTAAAATTAAATTTTTCTTACACTTCAGTTGCCTTACTTTTGGTTTATAATTTAGAAATAATCCTATAGCTATATCTGTTTCTGTAAATCTAAAAATATGAAAACGTTATTAAAAAACCTTATAAAAGCGGTTGTTGTAAGCTTATTGATATGTACCGTTATTACCCTTATCAATTTTATATCAAAAAGAGAAATGGTATGGAATGAAGCCTATCTGAGGAATAATATCATAGGTTTTATATATGGAATTGTACTCTATTTTGTAAATGCTTATCTGTTTCATTTTATCAAAAGGATAGTAAAAGATGATAACTCTTATAAGAAACGCATATTGTTATTTCTGCCTCTGAGCGTTGCAGCTACATCATTGTCCGTATTTTTAATCAATATGGGATTGAAAACAGGATATGAAGGCCTTTCGTTTGATCAGTTCATTGCCGGACAGAGAATGAGTAATTATATAGTAATCATCATTATCTCGCTTATCATAGCTCTTAGTATTTTTAGTTTTTATTTCTATCGGGCATATAAAGAGGGGCAGCTAAAAAATCAGACTACTATTGCCAGCAATGCGACTGCAACTTTTGAGAGTCTAAAGAATCAGCTTGATCCGCATTTTCTGTTTAACTCCCTGAATGTGTTAAGTGCTCTTATTGAAGAAAATCCTAAAAAGGCACAGGAATTTACAGTTTCCCTGTCAAAAGTTTACCGTTATGTATTGGAACAGAAAGATAAGAATCTCGTATATGTGGAAGAAGAAATGGACTTTGCTCGTTTGTATGTAAGTCTGCTTCAGATGCGGTTTGAAAATGCTTTAGAAATCAGTTTTCCCGATGTGCAGCCTTATGTTCATTTAAAAATGATTCCGCTAAGTCTGCAACTGTTATTAGAAAATGCCATAAAACATAATATTGTAAGTGAAACAAAGCCTTTAAAAATTCAATTGTATTTTAAAGATAATAGCTTAATAGTACGAAACAACTATCAGAAAAAGGAAACTTTCACAAAAGAAAAGGGTATTGGACTCAATAACATCATCAACCGCTATGCACTGGTTTCTAATGAGCACATCCATATTGACAATGATGAAAACCATTTCAGCGTTTCATTGCCTCTCATTTCAGAAGATATGACTTTCCGGTTTGGAGTTCAGTTAAAAGAAGAAGAACTCTTCCAGAGAGCGTATGAGCGCATGAATAGATTGAAAGAATGGTATGTAAGTATTTATTTTGTAATCTTCGGATTTCCACTTTTTTTACTCATCAATAAACTGTGGTTTCCCGATTATAAATGGTGGCCTTATATCATTTTGTTCTTCATGGTATTTAATATGCTGATAAACGGATTCAGAGCATTGGATATTCTGGGAAAATGGGAGCGAAATATGATCATCAAACAAATTAATAAAAAATAAAAGTTATGGAAAAGAATAAGCATGTAGAGCTATTAAAAGCAAAAAAAAGAGTAAAACAAATAAAAGAGTTTTATTCTCATCTGTTCACCTATATTTTGGTAAATTCTATCTTAATTATACTCAATCTGTTCAATTCAAAAGGAGGGTATTGGTTTATTTACCCGCTATTGGGCTGGGGAATCGGTTTGTTTTCTCATGCTGCAAATACCTTTCACTTTATTCCTTTTTTAGGAAAAAACTGGGAAGACAGAAAAATACAACAATTTATGGACGAAGAACGCAATAAATTCAGACAATGAGAATCGTTATAATTGAAGATGAAAAACCGGCTGCCCGTTTGCTGAAGCGAAAAATAGAGGCTTTGGGGTATACAATTCAGCAACAATTGTCTTCTGTAGAAGAAGGACTCGATTGGTTTGGTAAAAATGAACATCCGGATTTAATTTTTGTTGATATCCAATTATCTGACGGACTCTCTTTTGAAATTTTTGAAAGCATTACTATTCAGAGTGCCGTTATTTTTACTACTGCTTATGACGAATATGCATTAAAAGCATTCAAACTCAATAGTGTGGATTATCTTTTAAAACCCATTGATGAACATGAATTGGAAATGGCTTTGCTGAAATTTAAAAGCAGATATGAAAAGAAATATGTAGATGTAGAATTGATGAAAAATCTACTGAAAAGACAAAATAAGGAACGTTATACGGTAAAAGTCGGAAATACATTGAAAATTATTGAAAGTGATTATATACAGTGCTTTTACAGTGCCAATAAAATCAGTTATCTCTCTACTCTCGAAGGACGAAATTATTTTTTGGATGACACCCTTGATACTCTTGAAAGTGAATGTGATAATAAAAAATTTTTCCGGGTCAACCGGCAGTTTATCATCAATATTAATGCGGTAAAAGAAATCAGTATTTATACTAATTCCCGTTTAAAAATCACATTACAAAACTTTAAAGAAGAGGAAATAATTGTGAGCAGAGAAAAAGTAGCTGCTTTTAAAAACTGGATAAGCTGATGAGTTTGTTGTTTATGAAATTAGGAATGTTTCTGGTCTTTTTTTTAGTATTTTTGTTGGTATAGCAATTAGAAAAATGAAAAAAGCAGCACAACTGATATTGGTGTTTTGTCTGGTTTTCTGTACCAATAGTATAGTGGCCCAAACAGTCAGAAAATCAGATAAGGAAATTTTAGAGAAACCGTACAAGCCGGAAGAAGATGCACAGGCAAAAATCGATGCTTTGTTTGTACAGGCAAAAAAACAACATAAAAACATTATCATTCAGGCAGGTGGTAATTGGTGTGTGTGGTGTCTCAGATTTAATGACTATATTAAAAAGACGCCTGAAATAAAGAAAGTCGTAGACAATAATTTTCTTTATTATCATTTGAATTTTTCATCTGAAAATAAGAATGAAAAAGTATTTAAAAAATATGCCCCGGATGGCGCACAGCTTGGCTATCCGTTTTTCATTGTTTTAGATGCTAGTGGTAAAGTACTTAAACTTCAGGAAAGCGGAAGTATGGAAAGCGGAAAAGGATATGACAAAGAAAAAGTACTGGCTTTTTTTAAACAATGGAAAGCCAAATAAAGTTCAAATAAAAAATCACTCTGTAAAGAGTGATTTTTTTATATATATGACTGATTAACTTTCAAAAGATTGCAGTGCAACCAGCTTGGAATAGGTACCTCCCTGTGATAATAATTGTTCATGAGTTCCCTGTTCTACGATTTCCCCTTTCTGCATCACTACAATAAGATCGGCTTTTTGAATGGTAGACAATCGGTGGGCTATGACTACTGATGTTCTGTTTTGCATCATTTTGTCGAGAGCATCCTGTACCAAGCGTTCACTTTCTGTATCTAAAGCAGAAGTCGCTTCATCAAGAATCATAACAGGAGGATTTTTTAAGACTGCTCTGGCAATGGAGAGACGTTGTTTCTGACCGCCTGAAACTTTATTTCCGGCATCTCCGATATTAGTGTCCAGACCTTCTGGCAGATCCATTACAAAATCGTAAGCATTCGCTATTTTTAAAGCAGCAATGATTTCTTCGTCTGTAGCATCTAATTTACCGATTCGGATATTGTCTTTAATGCTGCCGTTAAACATAATACTGTCCTGAGTTACCAATCCTGTCAGATCACGAAGAGATTTCATGGTTACGTCTTTTATATTATGACCGTCAATCCGGATTTCTCCTTTGTTTACATCGTAAAAACGCGTCAACAAATTGGCAATGGTACTTTTTCCACTACCGGATTGTCCAACAAGTGCAATAGTTTTACCCTTTGGAATTTCAAGAGAAAAATTCTTTAATACGGCATCCTCTCCATAGGCAAAAGTAATATTCTTAAGACTGATTTTATCATTAAATTCTTTAATATCAATAGCATTCGGAGTATCTTCAATAGTATTCTCTACCTCCAGTACCTCAAAAACGCGTTCTGCTGCTGCCAAACCATTTTTTACCTGATAAGAAGCTCTTGAAATTGCTTTTGCAGGGGTAAGAATATTATATGCCAAACCGATAAAAGCAATAAATAATGAACCGCTTAGGGTTTTATCTACCAGTACAAGGTTACCACCGTAAAACAATAATACTGCTATGACGATAATACCCATAAATTCACTCATGGGAGATGATAGATTGTTTTTCTTACCTATTTTATTGGACAATTTGTATAATCTGTTCAGTGAATCATTAAAAATCTTGTTGAAGAAATTTTCTGCATTGTAACTTTTTACCACTTTTAAACCGGTAAGACTTTCATCCACGATAGAAATAAGATACCCGTTTTCCTGTTGAGCCCGCGTTGACTGAGATTTAAGCGATTTTCCTATTTTTGAAATGATGAAACCTGAAATCGGGATAAAAATAAATACAAATAAAGTAAGCTTAACGCTGAAATTCAACATCATAAGAATAGAGAAAATAATGGTAAGCGGTTCTTTCACAATAAGTTCCAATACCATGAAAAAGGAATTCTGTACTTCATTTACATCGCCAAGCATACGTGACATTACATCTCCTTTGCGTTTTTCAGAATAATAAGAGATGGGTAGCTCTGTAATTTTTTTATACATTTTGGCACGTAAATCTCTTAAAACGCCATTTTTTAATTTCATCAAATGCTGTAAAGCCGCATAATTAAAAGGTTCTTAAGAAGAAAAGTCGTTAATACGAGACCTACTGTAAATAAAAGAGCATAATTGGCACCATATTCATTTGAAAAATGCGTTACATAATAAAAAATATTCTTTTAGATAAGTACTGATATTTTCTATTCCGGTATAAACAGGAATTTCATATATTTTTATATCATTATTAAACAATACTTCTAATACAGGATACATCGCTGCAAACCCAGTGTACCAAATAATGCATACAGAATATTGAATACAATATTCCAAACCACATGGAATTTGTAGTTTTTTACAAAAGGTATTATTTTTTTTAAATTTTCATCCATTAGTTCAAGCCTAAATCAGTAATAAAATGTTTGATTTTTTCAGTCAGATACGCATCAGTATCTTCAATTTCATCTGTATGCTCTATCGGAGCATTACAGCTGAAATAAAATTTTATTTTGGGTTCTGTACCACTTGGTCGGGCACATATTTTACTTCCGTCTTCCAGATAATAGATTAATACATCTGACTTTGGCAGATAAAGCGGTTCTTCTTCACCTGAAAACATGTTTTTTGCTTTTGAACTTTGATAATCTTCAACAAAGACTACACGTTCTCCGTTTAATTCTTTAACAGGATTTTCTCTGAAATTAGTCATCATTTGTTTAATTTCAGTAGCACCTTCCATTCCCTTTTTGGTAATTGAAATCAGGTGTTCTTTATAGTAACCGAAGTCGGCATACAGATTTTGCAATTCCTGATAAATAGAACTACCAGCTGCTTTTGCCAAGGCTGCGATTTCACAGATCAACAGGGTAGAAGCAACAGCATCTTTATCGCGTACGGCATCTCCTACCATATAACCAAAACTTTCTTCTCCACCTCCAATGAATGTTTTTTCCGGAAAATCTTTAATCATTTTTGCAATCCATTTAAAGCCAGTAAGCCCTACTTTACATTCTACTCCGTAATATTCGCCTAAAGCCAGCATCATCGGAGTTGAAACAATAGTGGAACCAATGAATTCTTTTCCCGTAATTTTTCCTGCTCTTTTCCATTGTTCTAATAAAAAGGCTGTCATTACGATCATGGTTTGATTGCCGTTTAGCAATACCATTTTATCTTCGTTATCCCGCACTGCAATTCCTAAGCGGTCAGCATCAGGATCAGTTCCGATTACAATATCTGCTCCGGTTTCATCAGCCAGTGCCAGAGCCATTGCCAGTGCTTCAGGTTCTTCCGGATTAGGTGATTTTACCGTAGGAAAATTACCGTCAGGCAGCGCCTGTTCCTTGACAATCTGTACCTTTGTATAGCCCGCTTTATCCAAAACGTTTGGTATTGCTTTTATGGATGTTCCGTGAAGGGAAGTAAATACGATTTTTAAATTTTCTTTTGCAGATACCGGAATGTTGAATCCTGCATTTTCTAAGGCAGAAGCTGCGAAAGCGTCGTCAATTTCCTTATCGATATATTGGATAAGGTTTTCATTTGCCTGAAAATTAATATCTTCATAGGCAAGTTTTTCTATTTCCTCAATGATTTCTTTATCCTGTGGTGGGACAATCTGTCCTCCATCCTGCCAGTAAACTTTGTAGCCGTTATATTCAGGCGGATTGTGAGAAGCTGTAAGCACTACTCCTGTATGGCAGTTCAGATATTTTACCGCAAAAGATAATTCCGGAGTTGGACGAAGGTCTGAAAATAAAAAAACCT
The DNA here is from genome assembly GCF_030409925.1 of Paenimyroides ceti. Classification (NCBI taxonomy): domain Bacteria; kingdom Pseudomonadati; phylum Bacteroidota; class Flavobacteriia; order Flavobacteriales; family Flavobacteriaceae; genus Paenimyroides; species Paenimyroides ceti. The sequence goes on along the minus strand of NZ_JAUFQU010000062.1, from coordinate 8,311 downwards.
GAATACCATTTGCAGAGAAAACATCGGCTACTACTTTTGCCAGTGTATTACTGTTATGTCGGCAATCATAAGCAATTGCTACACGAAGTTGCTCTCCCGGAAAAGATTTCTTTAAATAATCAGAAAGACCCTGTGTATTTTTCCCCAGTGTATATTTATTGATTCTGTTTGTTCCCACCCCCATAATACCTCGCATACCTCCCGTGCCAAATTCAAGGTTTTTGTAAAAGGCATCTTCAAGTTCTTTTGGAGATGAAGTCATGAGTTCTTTGATCTCTTGCTGCGTGATTTCATCAAAAGCAGGTGAGAGCCATTGATGTACTTTATCTAAAATATTTTGAGCTATGTGCATTTTTTTCTTTATATTTATTTAAACGAAAGACCTTAAAAAGTCTTTTCCTAATTGTTGACTTATGAAAAAAGCATTTTTTAAGTCCCTGGCTAAAATCAATCATTTGATATTACCCAATTATACTAAAAAACAACTTGATTTAAGTAAAGCAACAAAATTACAGAAAGCGCTTGTTGCCTGGAAATATTACGTAACCATAAACAGTCTTTAAAAGAATGATTGAGATCAGGTTGTTTCTGAAACTTTGTATCGTTTAGACTTGTTTTTGGTTCTGAGAATAATCTCTCCTAAAAATCCGGCTAAAAAAAGTTGTGTCCCGATAACCATTGCTGTCAGCGAAATATAAAACCAAGGATTGTTTGTAATGAGTATAGCGGTATGTCCAGTATATATTTTATAGAGTTTTACGATGCCGATATAGGCTGCCGAAATAAATCCGACTCCAAACATCAGAGCTCCTAAAGCACCAAAAAGGTGCATAGGTCTTTTTCCGAATTTAGATAAGAACCAAATCGTAATCAGATCCAGAAAACCGTTAACAAAGCGGCTCATACCAAATTTTGAATGTCCGTATTTTCTTGCCTGATGTATTACCGTTTTTTCTCCGATTTTGTCATAACCTTCATTTTTGGCTAAAACAGGGATATAGCGGTGCATTTCACCATAAACATCAATATTTTTTATTACGTCTTTTTTATAGGCCTTGAGACCACAGTTAAAATCATTTAATTGTACACCAGAAGTTTTTCGGGCTGCCCAGTTAAATAACTTGGATGGAATATTTTTAGCCAAAACGGAATCATATCTTTTTTTCTTCCATCCCGAAACCAGATCATAGTGTTGATCTGTAATCATTGTGTAAAGTTCTGGAATTTCATCCGGACTGTCCTGTAAATCGGCATCCATTGTAATGACAACATTCCCTGATGCTTTTTTAAAGCCGATATTCAGTGCCTGAGATTTGCCATAATTTTTTTGAAAACGAACTCCCTTTACACAAGGATTTGTTTGTGCCAGTTGCCTGATGGTAACCCATGATGTATCAGTGCTTCCGTCATCTATAAATAAAATTTCATAGGAAAAACCATGGTTATTCATTACTCTTACGATCCAATCGTGTAGTTCCGGCAGGGATTCCTTCTCATTGAGCAAGGGTATGACAACAGAAATATCGATCATTAGGCTTGTGGTTTGGCAGAAAACTCTGTTTTATTTCTAAAGATCAAAGCTGCGATCAAACCGGCAACGGATAACATCGCAATTCGGATAGCACCTGAAGTTAATAAAGTGCCTATCGCATACGGATTAGATGCTTTCACGGCTTCTATGGATACCTGAGCCTGTTCAGCAGGAACATTAAATTTATTTAATTGTTCAGCAGTTAAAGCAATATAATGCTGTTTTAAAGCCTCACCCGTAGCAGTATCAAAAACACCGTATATTAAAAATTGAAGAAGAGTAGGCACAAGAACACCAATTGTAATTACTAAAATGTAAGGGGTAAAAGCTTCACGAAATGTAATGTAGCCTCCAATTTTCTTTTTTGATGTAACCATACTGATGATTCCGAAAATAAGAATTAAAAAAATTAATCCAAATCCGTTGATAATGGAATTCATCAGCGTATAATCGTAAAAATAGATAAACAGATTAATGATGACCAGTATAATGGCTAATAAAACACCATACCTGATGCCAATATTTTTGATTGTTTGATTCATTATAATACTATATAATATAAGTTTACAAATATAGAAAAATGTAAGGAATACACTTACATTATATAAGAGTAAATTAAGAGTAGAATATGTAGGAATAGTTATTAAACTCTGGTTATTAGCACAAGCTTAATAGAATGTAATCCCGGTTGTGATAAAATAAATTTATAGATATTGGCGCTGAATAAAGTAAACTTCAATCATTTTTTGTGCTATCGTAAAGTATAGAAATGTAGAAATAGTATTTGTTTTTTATTTAAACATTTGATATTTAGTTTTTTATAGTTGAAGTGTTTTGTATGTTGATTTTATAAAGAAAGAATGGTCAAAGTTGTCTTTTTTAGATAAAAAAATGTTTGTAAATTGAAATTTAATTGTAAATTTGCCATCTGAAATAAATAATTAAAAACAAAAAGTTATACAACGTTTATACCTTTTTTGAAAATAAAAGCATCAGAACGGAGTATAGCCATAATATTAAAGACGATTTATCATGAAAAAAGGTATTCACCAGAAAATTACAGATTAGTAGCATTTAAAGATATGTCTAACGAAGACGTATTCATCACAAAATCAACAGTAGAGACAAAAGAAACCATCGAAGTTGACGGAGTAGAATACCCGGTTTATAAAATGGAGATCTCCAGAACATCTCACCCTTTTTATACTGGTAAATCTAAACTTATCGATACTGCAGGACGTATTGATAAATTCAAAACTAAATATGCTAAATTCAACAAATAAGAAGTTGAAAAATATAGGAAAGCCGTTCGTAACGAACGGCTTTTTTTATATATGAATGTTTATATTTGTAACTCAATAAAAATTTAGGTATGAACTACATCTTATTTGACGGAAGTGTTAGAAATGCATTATTGCCTTTTACTTTTACCAGACCGGTAGGAGATATTCGCGTTGGTATTCTGACCATTCGTGAGAAATGGGAAAAATATCTCGGCAATACCACTACAACCATTACAGAAGATTATTTGTCTGATAAATATCCGATGGTAGAGATGGATGAAAATATTCTTATTAATGCAGCGTATCTGCCTAATGAGATATTGGTTGAACTTATTACTAATCTTCATGACCGGCAAGCAGTAGTAAAAGAAGATGAGATAATTGCTTTTTATACTACTGACGCACAGGAAGAAATTGATTTTGATGATTATGAGTTCATTGAATATACAGATGATTGTTTAAAAATTGAGCATACCTGGGATATCTTTCAGAAAAATGATGCCGCAATCCGTGAAGATTTTGAGCTGCTTACTCAAGACCGTAAGTCACAGCCCATCCCTTCAACCGTACAGGTTTTGAATCCGGAAAATATTTTTATCGAAGAAGGTGCAGTTCTTAATTTTGTAACGCTCAATGCCTCTACAGGTCCGATATACATCGGTAAAAATGCAGAAATTATGGAAGGATCTGTTATCAGAGGACCTTTCGCTTTGTGTGAAGAAGCACAGGTAAAACTGGGTACCAAAATCTACGGGGCTACTACGGTAGGGCCGCATTGTCGTGTAGGAGGAGAAATAAACAATTCGGTTTTGTTTGCGTATTCTAACAAAGGACATGATGGTTTTTTAGGAAATGCTGTATTGGGGGAGTGGTGTAATATTGGAGCAGACAGCAACAATTCAAATTTAAAGAACAACTATGAACCTGTAAAATTATGGAATTACGAAACAGCACGTTTTGAAAACACGGGATTGCAATTTTGCGGCTTAATGATGGGCGATCACAGCAAATGCGGTATCAATACTATGTTTAATACAGGTACAGTAGTGGGGGTGTGTGCCAATATATTCGGAGCCGGTTTTCCTCGAAATTACATCGCTAATTTTACATGGGGCGGTGCTCAGGGAGTGCAGGTATACCTGCCTAAAAAAGCATTTGAAACAGCAAAAATTGTTATGCAGCGCCGCCATATAGAATTTTCTTCTATGGAAGAAGCTATTTTACAGCATGTCTTTGATGAAACAGCTGAATGGCAAAAAACTGATACCATATAGAAAACAAAAGGATAATGAAACTTCATTATCCTTTTTTATTTATCATTGTAGTTTTTAACGTACCAAAGAGAAATGACCTTTTAATACTTTTTTATCTGAAAAAGTAATGGTAAACCAATAATCTGTAGAGGGCATTGGATGGTTATTGTGCATTCCGTCCCAATAATACTGAGCAGAAAATTCATATAATAATTTTCCGTAGCGGTCAAAAATCCGGATAATCGCTTTACTGTCCATCCAACTGAGGTTTTCAATCCGCCATACATCATTCCTGCCATCCCCATTAGGTGAAAAAAACCTTGGATAATCAAGCAGATATACTTTTTCCTGATAAGATCCGCAGCCATTTTTATCGCGTATATAAACGGTATAAACACCCGGAGAAAGATTGGTAAATGATGCGTTGTTTTGGAAATTTTCTCCGTCAAGAGAATATTCATAGTCACCACTTCCCGAGGCATAAATTGTGATTGAATTAGAAGTAGCAGAGAAGTCCTGTATGTCAAACCTTACAGCATCCGGACCGGCTGAAACGATAATTGTAAATTGTTCTGTCACCTCACAGCCATCTTCAGTAGTATAAGTAACGGTATATAATCCGGCTTCCGATACCGTTATAGTACGGGTAACTTCATTTGTGTTCCATGTGTAAGTAGTACTTTCTCCCAATGCTTTTAGTTCTACAGAATCACCCTTGCACAATTTTATTTCTTTTTTGGGAAATAGCACACTTGTAAAAATGGTTAACTCAACCGGGATAATGGCATAACAGCTACCATTCAGGCTGATTTGTGCATATATCGTCTGTTGGTTCGGAACGGTATTGTTAAAGGTGTTGGTAAAACCATTCTGACCTGATAAGGCATCATTTGCTGTCAGATAATAAGTAACCTGATACTGATTGTTCAAACTATTTTGTTGAAGTATTTCTTGTGAAATAACGCTTAGTGAAAAACTTGTAAGTCCATCCTGTGTTTCATCAGAATCACATTTTGCATATAAATGGGTAGGTAAATTTTCATTATTAATGAGCAATTTAACTTTTACAGTATACTCACAGCCATTTTCAGATTGTATGATGGCATATAAAGTTGTATTATTTGCCGCCTGATAGTTAGTAGTATTAGCAATTACACCTGAAGGGATGTTATTATTTATACTCTGATAAAAGAATATTTCTTCATATTCATTTTGGGTAATCAGCGGTATCGCATCATTCAGATTGAAAAATGATGTTGTAGTTCCTGTGAGACCGCAAACCTGTAAGGAAACTTCAGAAGTATAAGTGAAATTATCATATTCTATCGTAATCTCACCATACGTAACACAATTGTTGCTTTTGGTTATTTCTACCTTATAGACGCCTGCTTGCATAACATTATAAGTAGCATTTGTAGCACCCGCAATTAGTTGATTGTTACGGTACCATTTATAAGAAGCTGCATTGGGTATAGCGGCGTTTAAAGAAAGGGTTTCTCCGGCACATAAAGCATTAAATGTACTCAATAAACGGTCATTCCCTAACGATATGGAAGCATCAAAGCTATTGGCACGTAAAAAAACAGCGGAATCATACAAATTATTTCCCTGATCGGCAATCACAATTTTTATATGATATGTGTGGCCGGGAACTACATTGGCCTCAACCATTAGCGGAACAGTATTTCCGTTGTATGCAATTGGAGAATTAATGTTGTTATAACTTGCAAAATACTGTGCATTGGCCGGTGGACACAAACCCCCTGCACCTCTGATGGTACTTGATGTTACAGGAATAGTTGTGTTGGGTACTAAAGCCAGATTTTGCGGAGTTCCATTATTGGTTACATCTGTCAGTATAAAAGCAAAACCATCTGTATAACCGCATTGTGAAGGTGTACCGGACAACAAATATTGCTCTGAAGCAAAGATGTATTCAAAACGCATGGTATTGGCATCCGGAATGAAATTAAATTCTAAACTCGTAGCGTTATAGGTATTGTTGATATTAACAGAATTTTCAAGATCAATATCACCTCCCCAGGAAGAAGGACCGTCGCTAAGAGTTCCGCTGTTAGGTCCCGGAGCAGCATTTAATTTACCTGTAGTAAGGATAATTCCTTCATCAAACGGGAAGTTGGATTGTCCTTTGTTAAAATATCCCCAGCTCTTAATACCATCCTGAAAAGTATACCCTTTTACCTGAATGGCACTCACTTCTGTACATGTACCGTTTAAAAAAACATTGTTAACAAGATCATTGTTGGTATAAGTATTATTCACTGTAATATTCTGAGAATAGCTTATAATACTTGAAATTAAGGCAATTGAGAGTAATAGTAGGCGTTTTTTCATAATGCGCAAAGATACATCGAAAAAAAAATATCTGAAGTTATCTCTATGCTAAATTTTTAAATCTATTGAAAAGGTACTGTTGTTGGTTTTCCAAAATTGAAATTCTGCAGGTCAAAATTAGAATTTCGAAGGTTATTGGTTTTAAACTCTTTTTCCCATACAATCCAAACATAAAAAGAGAGAAGTTGTAAAAATTCCTCTCTTTTAGTAGTTATATTTTTCCAATCTGCAGTGTATTTGAATCTTTATTCCAACAAACACCCGTGATTAGTCTTTCAAAATATTTCTGGAAATCACTAATTTCTGAATTTCAGTGGTACCCTCTCCAATAGTACAAAGTTTAGAATCTCTAAAGAATTTTTCTACCGGGAAATCTTTTGTATAACCATATCCTCCGTGAATCTGAATAGCTTCAGTAGCTACCTTAACACAAACTTCAGATGCATACATCTTCGCCATAGCTCCTAATGTAGTAACCGGCTTGTGATTGTTCTTCAAAAAGGCAGCTTTATGCAACAGCAATTCTGAAGCTTCTATTTCAGTTGCCATATCAGCCAGTTTAAAACCAATAGCTGAAAAGATGATATAGGTTTTCCAAACTGAACGCGTTCTTTAGAATATTTCAAAGCAGCTTCATAAGCTCCTTTGCGATACCCAAAGACAAAGCTCCAATTGAAATACGACCACCGTCTAATATTTTCATTGCCTGGATAAATCCTTCACCTACTTCTCCTAATCTGTTAGCATCGGAAACACGGCAGTTATCAAAAATTAATTCAGCTGTTTCAGAAGCACGCATTCTAATTTGTTTTCTTTCTTACCGGAACTGAATCCAGGAGTACCTTTTTCAACAACAAAAGCTGTCATTCCACGCGAATCTCCTTTTTCTCCTGTACGTACAATTACTACAGCAACATCACCAGAAATTGCATGTGTAATGAAATTCTTTGCTCCGTTCAGTATCCATTCGTCCCCATCCTTTACAGCTGTAGTAGCCATTCCGCCAGCATCTGATCCCGTGTTATGCTCAGTCAATCCCCAAGCACCAATCCATTCTGCTGTTGCCAGTTTAGGAATCCATTTTTCTTTTGCTCCTCATTTCCAAAGGTTAAAATATGATTGGTACATAATGAATTATGTGCAGCTACTGACAAACCTATAGATGAATCTACTTTTGAAATTTCTTCAACAATTGTAATATACTCGTGATATCCCAATCCAGAACCACCTAATTCTTCAGGCACCAAAACTCCCATAAAACCCATTTCTCCCAATTTCTTAAACAATTCTACAGGAAAAATTTGTGCCTCATCCCACTCCATTATATGTGGACGGATATTTTGTTCTGCAAAATCACGAATAGATTGCGCAATCATAGCTTGCGTTTCATTATATTCAAAATTCATATAGTTTACTTTTTTGCTATTTTTATTAAAAATCCAAATATAACGCTATTATCTTTAATTTGTCAAGGGGAAAGCCGTTAATTTTTTCTAAATCTTCAATAGTCAAGGGTTCAGATTTTTTACTTCTATAAATGAGAATATTTCTGGAAAGCTCATGATTTATATAAGGTATTTTAGAAATCTCTTGCTTAGAAGCTGTATTAATATTTATTTTATGAATAACAGGTGGTTTTTTCACAATAAAATATTTTTGAAGAGAGTGTATTACTTCAGGCGGCAGATTCCAAATAAAGGCTACCTGATCCATATGAACAAAACCTCCCATTCTCTTCCTTTCATTGATAATTCTCTGAGCATATCCGTCACCTATTCCCTTTATCAGTTTAAAATCCTCTGCAGTAGCACTATTAAAATCTTTTATTACAAGTAACGCAGAATCATCTTTAAAATTTCTGTTTGCGTTTTTTGCCGTTACCCAGTCCG
>NZ_JAUFQU010000061.1:0-16044 GCF_030409925.1 Paenimyroides ceti | reverse complement strand
CGGTAAACGTGCAAAACCGTGTATCCCGTGCAACACCTTTGTTGCCTACTGAGGTAACACGTTCAGGAGTTGTAACGCAAAAACAGCAAAGTTCGGCTTTGATGTTCCTGTCTTTTTATACCACTAACCCAAGTTATGACGATACGTATCTTCAAAACTTTTTAAATATCAACGTAATCCCTGAATTAAAAAGGATTTACGGAGTTGGAGATGCTCAGGTTTTCGGTGGTAAAAACTATTCGATGCGTATCTGGTTAAATCCGGAAAAACTGGCGGCTTATAAATTAGTGCCGACTGACGTAACAGCAGCAATCAACGAGCAAAGTTTGGAAGCTGCTGCAGGACAGGTTGGACAAAACAGCGGATCTGCTTTCCAGTACACCATAAAATATACTGGAAAATACCGTTCGGTTGAGCAATATGAAGATATTATTATTAAAGCATTGGGCAACGGACAATTTTTGCGTTTGAAAGACATCGCTGAAATTGAACTGGGGTCTCAATCCTATACCGGAATTGGTAGTAATGACGGATACCCGGCAGTATCAATGGGTATCTTTCAGACACCGGGTTCTAATGCACAGGATATTATCGTTGCTATAAAAGCAAAACTCGAAGAATTAAAAGTAAATTATCCGGAAGGAATTGATTATACAATCAACTACGATACCAATGAATTTTTGGATGCATCGATCAGTAAAGTTATCTCTACACTGATAGAAGCCTTTATCCTCGTTTTCTTTGTAGTGTATATTTTCTTACAGGATTTCAGATCTACTTTGGTACCGCTGATTGCGGTACCGGTATCTATTATTGGTACCTTTTTCTTCCTGAATCTGTTCGGATATTCTATCAACTTACTTACCCTTTTTGCTCTTATTCTGGCCATTGGTATTGTGGTAGATGATGCAATTGTAGTAGTAGAGGCCGTTCACGCCAAGATTGAAGCTACGGGAGAAGATGGAAAAACAGCCACACTGAGTGCCATGAATGAAATTACAGGAGCTATTATTTCCATTACTCTTGTGATGGCAGCTGTATTTATTCCTGTAACTTTTATTACCGGACCTACAGGGGTTTTCTATAAACAGTTTGGAGTAACGCTTATTGTAGCAATTCTTATTTCTGCAGTAAACGCTTTAACACTGAGTCCTGCCTTATGTGCTTTATTCCTTAAACCGCATGTTGAAGGTGAGCATGAGAAAAAAGGATTTGTAAAAAGATTCTTTAGTTCTTTCAATGCGGGATTTAATGCAATGACAGATAAATACGGAAGATCTTTTAAATTTTTATTTAAAAATAAATGGGTGACCATTATCTTGTTTTTAGTTGCCTTTGCAGGTGTATATATTGCAAATAAGTCAATGCCTACTGGATTCGTACCTAACGAAGACCGGGGGATGATCTTTGCCAATGTTGAGTTACCTGCCGGAGCATCTATGGACAGAACGGCTGAGATAATGAAACAACTACAGGAAAAAGCTTCTAAAATTCCGGGTGTTGTGGGGGTTACTTATACCACAGGACGAAGTTTGATCAACGGTTCAGGATCTAACTATGGTTTGGCCTTTGTTCGGTTAAAACCTTTTAAAGAAAGAAAAAGCGAAGAAATGTCAAGTCCGATGATTGTAAAAAAATTATTCGGTTTGGGTAGTACGATGCCACAGGCAAAATTTATTTTCTTTGAACCGCCAAGTGTACCTGGTTTTGGTATGTCTTCCGGTTTTGAATTAAAAGTATTAGATAAAGCGGGAGGTTCTCCTCAGCAATTAGATAAGGTTACACAGGAATTCTTAGGAAATCTGATGCAGCGTGAAGAAATTATGTATGCGCAGTCATCTTATAATACCGGATTCCCTCAATATCAATTAGATATTAATGTTCCTAAAGCAAAAGAAAGCGGTGTATCGGTAACCAATATTCTGTCCACGTTGCAAGGGTATATCGGAGGTATTTATGCTTCGGATTTCACCAAATACGGAAAACAGTTTAGAGTAATGGTACAGGCATTGCCGGATACCAGAACCGATGCAAATGTGATCAATCATTTATATGTAAGAACTGCAACAGGTGAGATGTCGCCGGTATCTCAGTTTGTAAACCTGACAAGAGTTTACGGTCCGCAATCATTGTCGCGTTTCAACTTATTTACGGCGGCAAATGTAACCGGAGCTCCGGCTGCAGGATACAGTTCCGGAGATGCCATCAAAGCGGTACAGGAAGTAGCACAGCAAAAACTTCCGACCAATTACGGTATCGATTTCTCTGGATTGACCCGTGAGGAGATCAACGCAGGTTCTCAGACCATATTGATCTTTATATTGAGTTTGGTATTTGTATACTTTATCTTATCGGCACAGTATGAGAGTTATATTCTTCCGTTTGTTATTATTCTTTCGTTGCCTTTCGGGGTAATGGGAGCCTATTTGTCACAGATGGTAGCCGGTTTGGAAAACAATATTTATTTTCAGATTGCTTTAATCATGCTTTTAGGGTTACTGGCCAAGAATGCCATCCTGATTGTGGAGTTTGCATTGCATTTCCGCCAGGCCGGAAGTTCTATTGTTGATGCCGCAATCAAAGGAGCTAAAGCGCGTTTACGTCCTATTTTGATGACTTCCTTTGCATTCATCTTCGGTCTTATGCCATTGGTATTTGCTGCAGGAGTAGGGGCAACAGGAAATAAATCTATCGGTACCGGAGCGGCGTTCGGATTGTTAATCGGAACCGTAATCGGAGTATTTGTGATTCCTGTATTGTTTGTGGTTTTCCAGAATCTGCAGGAAAAAGTTAAGCCAATGAAATTTAATAAACCGATTGAAGATTAATTATGAAAATTTTATATAGAACATTAGCGATTGTCGTTCTTGGAGCCACTTTACAATCCTGTCTGGCGACAAAAAACTATGAACGCCCGGAAGTGATTAATGAGAGTTATTTCCGTTCTGATAATCTGCCTCAGGATAGTTTATCAATGGCACAGGTATCCTGGAAAACAATCTTTAAGGATCCGGTTCTTACGAATCATATCGAAAAAGCACTTGAAAACAATATTGACATACGAGTAGCTATTGAAAACATTACAGCAGCTCAATCTATTGTTTTTCAAGGTAAAATGGGATATTATCCTACTTTAAATTTAGGAGCCAACTATACACATTCTGTGAACTCAGAAAATACGCAGATCGGTAGAATTATTGGTAGACGTCAGCGTCTGGATCAATATGACATTACTGCCAATGTAAGTTGGGAACTTGATGTATGGGGTAAAATAACGAGTCAGAAAAAAGCATCTGTAGCCAGTTATTTACAGACTGTAGCAACACATCAGGCAGTAAAAACTCAGGTAATATCGAGTGTGGCATCAGCGTATTTTCAATTATTGGCATTAGATGAACAAAAAGCCATTGCATTGAGTACGATTGCGAATCGCCAGCAGAGTCTGGAAACTAACAAAGCATTGAAAGATGCCGGAAGAATTACAGAGGTTGCAGTAAAACAAACGGAAGCGCAATTGTTTAATGCAGAAGCTTTGTTGTTGGATATTGAAAACAATATCAAAATACAGGAAAATGTAATCAGTGTTTTATTAGGAGAAATGCCTCATACAATTGAACGCTCAACGTTAGACGCTCAATATTTTGATATTGATCTGAATACAGGTTTCCCTGCTCAGTTGCTGATGAACCGTCCGGATGTTATTGCAGCAGAAAACGGATTAATCAATGCTTTTGAAATGACCAATGTTGCCAAAACGGCTTTTTATCCTACTTTGCGGCTGACGGCTACGGGAGGGTTGCAATCTGTAGACTTTGCAAAACTGTTTGATCCTACTTCTCTGTTTGGAAATTTTGTTGCCGGACTTGCGCAGCCTATTTTGAATGGAAGACAAATCAGAACGCAATACGAGGTAAGTCTTACTACAAAAGAAAAAGCATTTCTTAACTATAAGCAAACCATCCTAAACGCAAGTAAAGAAGTGTCGGATGCCCTTTATACCTATGAAACAATGGAAAAAAAGGCAGTATTGAAAGAAAAAGAAGCTTTGGCATATAGTACAGCTGTTGAGTATTCTGAAGAATTGCTGAATAACGGTATGGCAAGTTATATCGAAGTTCTGACGGCTAAAGAAAATGAACTTAACGCTGAGTTAAGTGTTGTAAATACACAGTTTGCCCAATGGAATGCCCTCATACAATTGTATAAGGCACTCGGTGGCGGAATCAATTAAATTATATAAATTGCGGTTACACAAGTAACCGCTTTTTTTATGTTTCTAAAATCTTCAGCACTTTTGAGAATCCTGTTTCACAATCAACTGTGGAAAGTAAAGACAAAGGAAAAAAAAGTATATCTTACTTTTGATGACGGACCTGTTCCTGAAATTACAGAATGGGTACTTGATGTTTTGAGAGCTGAAAATATAAAAGCAACCTTTTTCTGTATTGGAGACAATATAAGAAAACACCCGTTAATCTTTGAAAAAATTATTGCTGACGGACATATAATCGGCAATCATACTTTTCATCATATAAAAGGTTGGGGGTGTACTGCTTCTGCTTATTTTCAGGATGTAGAGGATTGCCGCCGGGAAATAGAAAAATATTATAAAATAAATTCGCGGCTGTTTCGCCCTCCTTATGGTAAAATAACACCTGTACAGACAGCGGGACTGTTAAAAAGTGGATACCGTATTGTTATGTGGGATATTGTAAGCAAAGACTATGATCAGCAATTCGGTGTAGCCAAATCCTTACAAATGGTAACTGAAAATGTATCAAAAGGAAGCATTATTGTATTTCATGACAGTATCAAAGCTTATGATACCTTACAACAATTGCTTCCAAAATGCATTGAAGTTTTAAAAACGAGAGGATATACTTTCGATGTTCTTAATTAAAAGCTTTTGCAATGGTAACCAAAGAGCTTTTGTCAATCATTCCTGATTGTCTCCATACCATGGCACCGTTTTTATAAACCATCAATGTTGGTATTGTCTTTATTCTTAATGCTTCGGTAAGTTCCTTATTTTTTAGAATGTCTATTTTAATAATAGATAATTTATCGCCCATTTCTAAAGAAACATCTTCTAAAATTTTATTCATCTGATTACACTCCACATTGTGGTCAGAGCAAAAATGCAAAAGAACCGGAACCGGACTGTTTATTAAATCGCCGAATTTTGACATAAAGATCAGTTAGAGTTGATTACAAAATTAGAAACTTTTAATTAAAATCTGTTTTTTAGACAAGTTTTTTTAGTTCCAAAATAGTAATTTCAGGCATAATACCTACTCTTCCTGAATAGGCATGAAAACCAAACCCTCTGTTTACATAAATGTATTGCTTTCCTTTCTGATACAGACCTGCCCATTGTTTATAAATATATTTTACAGGACTCCATTTGAACCAGCCGGGAATTTCAATACCAAACTGCATTCCATGAGTATGTCCGGATAAGGTAAGTTGATATTTTTGAGGATTATTAACTACCTCTGCATCCCAATGAGAAGGATCATGACTCAGCAACACCTTAAAATCATCAGGATTTAATCCTTGTCCAGCTAAAGCAAGATCTCCTGCTTTTTTAAAATTCAGACCCCAATTCTCAACACCTACCAAAGCAATTTTCTCACCATCTTTATTTAAAAAAACATGCTCATTCAGCAATAATTGAAAACCGATTTTTGGGTGTGTACCTTTTATAGCTTCAAAATTAGCTGCCTTTTCTGCTTCCGTATCAAATCTGACATATTCTCCGTAATCGTGATTTCCTAAAACAGAATAATTTCCGTAGGGTGCTTTTTTTATTCTTTTTAAAACATCCAGCCACGGATCAGCCTCATTGGCCAGACTATTCACTAAATCCCCTGTAAAAACAATTAAATCTACCTCTTGTTGATTGATCAGATCAATACCGTATTTTATTTTTTCTTCATTGTCCCAGCTTCCTACATGGAGATCAGAAAGTTGTAATATTCTGAATCCGTCAAATGCATCTGGTAAATCATCAAAAAAAATCTTTTGCTTAAGGGTCTTAAAATTATATTTCCCTTTCGTGATTCCATATAATATCGATAAGAAGGGAATCACGGCCATACCAAAAGCAATCTGGCTTACAAACTTTCTTCTGTCGGGTAAAAAAGTAGTAGTAGTATTTTGGATAATCTTATTAAAAGTACCTATCAGTAAGCGCATGATGTCCTGAAATCCTAACAATAGAGTAATGATAAGCTTAGGGATGATCATCAATAATAGAATGCCCATGATAAACATGGTATTGTGATTTTGGCCTTTACTTCTGTCTAGATTCAATAAGAAATAAGTAAAATATAAGACAGCTCCAAAATTTATTATTATATATGCCCAGTGAACTATCTTGTTTTTTGTAAGATTTTGAACAAAAATATAAGAGTAAAATTCAAGAAGGATAATGATAACTAAGACTAAAAAAATTCGCATAGGTTCAATTTTCAACAAAATTATTGATTTATAAGCACGCATTCTTGCTAATTAAATATTATTTAACAGCCATTTTCTTCCATTTATCCTTTTTATTTAGTTAACATTTTTTTAGTTGTGGAATAAAATATTTAATAAGATTAAATAAATATAAAATAAGATTACATTTATTTTTATTTAATCTAAATAAGTAATTTTGTGGAATCTAAATTACTATTCCATGGAAAGAAATACCTATTTTGTTACACATGCAAATAAAATGAGACAATCTATAGGTTTCATTTTACTAATTTTTAGTATAAATCTGATGAATGCCCAAGTTGCTTATCACGAATTCAGTCAGATACAGAAAACATTTACTTTGTTGGAAAATCCAACGATTTTAGCAACAGCTACAGGTGCTTCAGGCCCTTCGTCACTGGATGATGTAGTATATAATATCGCAGATAATACGATTCCTTTTTCTTTTAACTTTAATAATATAGATTATACAGGTTTAAAAGTATTCACAAATGGTTATGTTGCATTTGGTACTATTGAAACGATAAAAAACAGACCTGTTTCTGACAATACAGCCTATGATGGAGTTATTTCAGCAATGGGAGCAGACTTAAACGGGTTGTTTCAGGTAAACGGCAAAACAGCTCAAATAAGTTATAAAACGATTGGTACAGCGCCAAACCGATCTTTTGTAATTGAGTACTTACATTTCAGACCTTACTCTACATCTACAAGTACTTCATCTTATTTTGATTGGAATTTTCAGATTCACCTAAATGAAAATCAAACAATTGAGATTGTATATGATTTACAGGTAACAGGTACTCCAAGTTCTGAATTACTCGAAGTAGGGCTCAGAGGAAGTACCAATGCAGATTTTAATTCCAGAAAAGCGAATGGAGTGTCAAGCAGTAACTGGACTTCAACAACAGCATCAATACAAAATACCGATCGTATTACAACTAATTCTTCAACATTGCCACCGAGCGGCTATAGTTTTAAATGGGAAAAAACGAGTTTTTGTTTACCCGTATATCAATACAGTGCAGATCCGGTAACGCGTGTTGTATTCAATACGATTGATAATGTTTCTACATCTACAGTACCGACAACACCGATATATGAAGACTTTACAAATATATCAACAGATCTTACAAAAGGTCAGACATATCCAATTTCTATTAAAGGACCTTCCAGTACATTTCCAAGTGATGTTATGGTCTATATAGATTTTAATCAGAACGGATTATTTGATGATGCTGGCGAGTCATTCTATATAGGTAGATTAGAACCTCAAAATCCATTCAACGCATTAACAATTACTTCGAATATTCTTATTCCTTCTACAGCATTAAACGGACCTACAAAAATGCGTATTGTGAAAAATACTAATGTAAGCGCACTTGCCAACCCTGATGCACCGAATGCTATTTCAGGACCTTGTGCTACCAATATGAGATCAGGTCAGGTAGAAGAATATACTCTTAATCTTCAGGGAACAAGCACAACTCCTGCTGTACAGACTGTAGCTGTAACCACTCAGAATAATGTGGCTGCACAGATTACAGCTGTTAATGGTACATTGCCACTGTTGGCAACAGTTAACCCTTCCGGAGCTAATCAGGAGGTTACCTGGTCAGTAGCTTCCGGAACAGCGTTTGTTTCTGTAAACAATGAAGGAATTGCAACGGCAATAGCCAATGGAACAGCTACTGTTCGCGCTACTTCGGTAGCCGATACAACCAAATTTGGTGAAATACAAATAACGGTAGTATTACCAACAGATACCTATTGTACTTCAGAAGGTGTAGATGGGTATTCATTACCTATTTATGAGTTTAACTTTAATAATATCCAAAATCTAAGCCCTGATCAGACAGATGCATCGCCCCTTTATGAAGATTTTACCAATCAGATATTTGAAGTATCTAAAGGCAATACTTATCCTGTAACAGTAAAAGGAAAAACAGACGGTCAGGAAAATATATTATCTGTCGTTTATATTGATATCAATCATGATTTTCAATTTACAGACAACGAAGCCTTCAATATTGGAATGTTAAGTAATACGGGTGGAGAAAACGGAACAGCGACAGGTTCTGTAACCATTCCTCAGTCAGCTTTGTCGGGTAGTACACGAATGAGAGTAGTGAATATGTATTACAATCCTTCGAGTACTAACGGAACCTTTATCAATACACCATGTCCTAACGCATGGTATTTAGGACAAATAGAAGATTACACAATTCAGATTTCAGAAGCAGTAACTCCTCCTGCTGTACAAACTGTAGTGGTAACAACACAAAATAATGTTCCGGCTCAGATATCAGCATTAAATGAAACCTTACAATTGGTTGCAACAATTAATCCTGCCGGAGCAAATCAGGAAGTAACCTGGTCTGTAGTATCGGGGCAGACTTTTGTTTCAGTAAATAATACAGGAATTGTAACAGGAATTGAAAATGGAACAGCAATCGTTCGTGCAACTTCAGTTGCTGATCCTGCCAAATTCGGAGAAATTCAGGTCACTGTAAATCAGGTGTTGTCTGTTGAAAATGTAATGGTTACTGTTATGAATAATGCAGAAGCAAAAATTATTGTTCAAAATGAAACCTTGCCATTGGTTGCTATTGTTAACCCTTCAGGAGTTAGTCAGAATGTCACATGGTCTGTAGCTGAGGGAGCGTCTTTTGCGAGTGTAAGCACTACAGGAGTTGTAACGGGAATCACTAACGGTACTGCAATTATTCGTGCCACTTCAGTTGCTGATACCACCAAATTCGGAGAAATAGAAGTGATTATTGATATTCCGACAGCATCTATAGATGATTTTGTCAAACAACATATAAAAGTCTATCCTAATCCGGCAGTTGATGTTTTGAACTTTGATTCTGATTTAACACTTGAAAGTATCGAAATCTACGATATGACAGGGAAAAAAGTAATAGAAACCAAACAAACTCAAATAAATATTCAGCACATAGCATCCGGAATCTATCAGGTAAAAATAGTGTTTGAGAATCAAAAAGCAGGATTTATTAAAATTATTAAAAAGTAAAAATGAAAAACAAAATTCTACCTTATTTCAGCCTACTTATAGGTTTAGCCGGCTATACAACAAGTCATGCACAAACTGCAGGTCTTGTAAAACCTGCCAAAACAAACATTGTACGAGGTGTTGCCGATACAGAATGCAGCAATACACTCCCAGGGCCTGATACAGGTGATATCGGATGTGTAACTTTTATTTATCAGGGGCAAACGGTTACGTACGCAACTGTAAGAGCAGCAGATGGTAAAATATGGTTACAGCAAAACCTTGGAAGCAGTCAGATAGCAACAGCGAGCAATGATGCTTCTTCTTACGGAGATTACTTTCAGTGGGGACGTTGGGATGACGGACATCAAAAAACAACTTCGCCTACAGTATCTGCGCCTGTACCAAACAACCCTGAAGGTCTTCAAACACCATCAAATGCCTTTATAACAGGCACCGGAGCTAATGGTTGGTGGTCAAACAATTTGCTGACCGATAAATGGGAGGTGTCAACGCCTGAAAATGCTACAGATGTAAATGGCTGTGATCCTTGTAAAGCCTTAGGTGAGCAATGGAAAATGCCTTCTCAGACTGACTGGACAGATTTGAAAAACGCAGAAAATATAAGCAATCCGGCTACCGCATTTAGCAGCAGTCTTAAATTATCAGCGGCAGGATATAGAAGCAATTCAAGCGCAGGATATACTTTTATCGGGGAAAGACTCTATTACTGGAGTTCTACACCTTCGAGTTCAGGTTCAAAATACTTCTATGTAAGTTCACTTATTGCAAATCCTGCAGCGGGTGCTGTAAGAGGGCAGGGATCTTCCATACGATGTGTACTGGCACAGGAGCCGATAGCGTCTGTTGCCATACAGGTAGAAGCAAATGCAGCTCCGGCTATTACAACAAACGGAGGAACTTTACAATTATCAGCAACCATATTACCAGCAACAGCAGATCAACAGGTAAATTGGTCTTTATTAGATGAGAGTACACTGGCAACTGTAGACGCAAACGGACTTGTAACAGCGATAGCGAATGGAACAGTAACGGTAAAAGCGGTATCTGTTACAGATAATACCAAATATGATACACTTGAAATTGTAATTTCTAATCAGGGATCTTCATCAGAGTTTCCGGCACCTTACTGTGGAGATGACGCCATCACGACATTGACAGTAAGTGAAATTACAGAAGTAACTTTTGGATCAATAACGCATACCAGCGGAATAAATGAAACACCGGCAACAACGATAGAAAACTTTACCGAAACAATTCTGAATGCAAATCAGGGTGCAACATACCCTGTGACCATTAAAGGAGGTACACAGGGACAAACTTCAGTATCGGCGTATGTGTATATTGACTTTAATCAGAACAATATTTTTGATGCCGATGAAGCATTCACAATAGGTTATCTGGATAACTCAAATCCGGTTACAGGAGTTGAGTCAGGTACAGTATCAGGGAATATAACCATTCCGGCAGATGCCCTTACAGGTACTACGCGTTTTAGAGTAGTAAAAGCGTATGAGTCAGATTCATGGATGGGAGTATTGGAAAATCTGCCATGTCCTACAGGATGGTTTATAGGACAAGTGGAAGACTACACGATAGAAATTGCGGAAGCATTGCCAGGTCCTGTAGATGATTATTGTGAGGTAGCGGTAGATTTTGATGTAGAGCCAATTACATATGTATCATTTGCTAACATTGATAATACTACATCAGAAGCTGTAAACGGAACACCGGCTTATGAAGATTTCACAGAAATCACAGGTGATGTTATTACTGGAGAAACGTATGTTTTAAAGGTAAAAGGAAACACCAACGGACAGTTTTCACATGACGTTCGGGTGTTTATTGATTGGAATCAGGATTTTACTTTTGATATGGAAACGGAATATTATACCGCTTCTTTAGAACCTTCAACAGGCACGGATGATGTCGGGGTAGCTATTGAAATTACGATTCCTCATGATGCTGTATTAGGTACTACTCGTATGAGAATCATCAAAGATATGTGGAATGTTTATGAACCGGGTGAATTCGATGCGTGTACCAATGCTTATTACGGACAGGTGGAAGACTATACATTAAACATTCAGGATGAAACGGCTTCTAACGAAGCGTTTGACAAACCAGAAATTAATGTGTATCCGAATCCTACAACCGGGATGGTAACCATATCTTCAGAAACAGAAATTTCAAAAGTAGAATTGTTTGATCTTACAGGAAAAAATATTGCTGTATATATAAATGCAACATTTGATATTTCACATTTGGCTGCGGGTATGTATCAGACAAAAATATCTTTTGGCAACGGAAAACAATCCTTTGTAAAAATTATCAAAAAATAACCTATTGAGGCTGCTATTTATAGCAGCCTTAACTATATAAATAAAAAACATGAAACATAAAATATTTTTAAGCGGATTGTTAGTGTTTTTGACACTATCAATACAGGCACAGATTTCCCGGTCTGAAGGGAAAAGCAATGTGGCCTATCACGCTGCCTATCAGCGAATGGCAGCGGGAAGTGATCACTATCTTGAAATAAAAAACGGAGAATTGTTCGCCGCAGGGTCTAATAGTGATGCCCAGTTGGGAGATGGCACAACCAATTCCCGGAATACAGCAGCAAAAGTGGGTACAGATGACAATTGGGTAACCATTACTGCAGGAACAGGTTTTTCTCTTGGTATTAAAGCAGATGGTACTTTGTGGGCATGGGGTAAAAATGATTTGGGACAATTGGGAATAGGAACCAATGTAGTGACACAAACACCCGTTCAGGTTGGAAGCGATCGTTGGATAAGTGTGTCAGCAGGATCTGACTTTACACTTGCTGTGAGAGAAGATGGAACCTTATGGGCATGGGGAGGAAACAGTATGGGACAATTGGGCAGAGGAACTAATAATTTTTCTGCGAATGCCACACCTGTACAGATAGGAACAGCTACAAACTGGACTAAAATAGCGGCTGGTTTCTGGCACAGCCTTGCTCTAAAAGCAGATGGAACCTTATGGTCGTGGGGAGCTAATGCTGTAGGACAATTAGGAAACGGAAGTGTTTCGGTTACAGGCATCGCAACACCAGTTCAGATAGGAACGGACAATAAATGGAAACAATTGGCAGCAGGAGGTTTCTTTTCTGCTGCACTTCAGTCAGACGGTACTTTATGGGTATGGGGAGATAATTACTACGGACAGGTAAGCGGATCTTCTGCAGAATATGAAACAGCACCTTATCAGGTAGGAAGCGAACGCTGGAATAAAGTAGTGGCGGGAAGAAATCATATTCTGGCGTTGAAAGCCAATGGTAAGGTCTGGAGTTGGGGTGATGAACAAGGGAACGGGATACAGACCAATAATACCCCGGTAGAAAAAAACATTTCAGGTATAGTACAGATAGCTGCCGGAATAGTTTCTCATTCGCATTAAAATCAAACGGAGAATTATTCTCATGGGGAAAAAATAACCTGGGACAATTAGGAAACGGAAGTAATCAGAATGCTGTATCTCCGCTATCGAACGGAAGTAAATCAGAAGAAAGAATATACCACATAAAAAAGGACCAGATGAAAATCTGATCCTTTAAATTGTTTAAGTGATTCTATCTACTTATTGTTTGGTACAATTAGCATCTAAAACCAATTTATATACATTTGTTCCTTCGGTTTCCTCTTGTGTCATTCTGAAATTAAAAACAGTTGCATTCAGATCTCTGATATACATTACTTCAGTATATGTATTGGTCGTACCTGGTTCAGTTTGGGTTGTCGTAATTTTATTTTCGCTTGGATTGTACACGTAAGTACCTTGTGTGGTAACCCATTGATTCGTATCTTCATCTAATAGGGTCACAGACATTTGATTATTGGCTTTAAACTCAAATATAGTTCCGTTGATGTTACCTAAATCAATATCTTCATCAGGAATGGGCTGATTGTTGACAGTAGCAGAATAAGTATGAGAAGTAACTTTCCATTTACCTACCAGTTTAGATTGTGAATCGGTGGTGTTATCGTCGCTCTTATCACAAGAAACAAATCCTACAGCAATGAAGGATAAAATAAATAATGCTTTTTTCATAATTGTTTATGTAAAAATTTAATGAATAATAAGATATTATTAGTTAATGATGTGGCAAATATATTATTAATATTTTAATAACCTAATTTTTTAATTGGATAGTGAGAATTTTAGCAGAGGTGAAATTAATGAAATCGATAAATCCAATAAATAAGCAAGATAAGAGCAAAAAAGCTAATTTTGTAAAAAAGAGTTAAGGGATGAAAAAAACGGAAGAATCAAAAAAGAAATTACATCCGCGTAATAAACATAATACATTATATGATTTTGATGAACTGAAAATATATGTTCCTGATTTGTCTTTTTATATTATTAAAAATCCTTCTGGGTATACTACAATTGATTTCTCTGATCCGAAAGCGGTAAGGCTATTGAACAAGGCCCTGCTGATGAGTGTTTACAAACTTACGTATTGGGAATTGCCTAAAGATAATTTATGCCCGCCTATTCCGGGAAGAGCTGACTATATTCATTATATAGCGGATCTATTAGCAGAATCAAATCATAATAGCATTCCTACAGGTAGTAATGTACGGATATTGGATATCGGAGTTGGAGCCAATATAATTTACCCTCTCATTGGAGTTTCGGAATATGGTTGGCAATTTGTGGGTTCTGATGTAAATCCGGTTTCACTGGAGGCAGCCTCTTATATTATTAACAATAATCCGAATTTAATTTCGAATATTAGTTTACGTTTACAACCAAACAAAAAAAATATACTAAAAAATATCATCTCTGACACGGAAAAATTTCACGTAGTATTATGCAATCCTCCTTTTTTAAATCAAAAGAAGAGGCTTACAAACAAACGTTTCGCAAGCTCAAAAATTTACAAGGTAAAAAACCAGAGCAAACCCTGCATAATTTTGGAGGACTGAGCAATGAGCTTTGGTATGAGGGTGGTGAACTGGAATTTATATCTAATTATATCAAAGAAAGTAAGGAATATAAAAATCAGGTGAACTGGTTTACTTCTTTGATTGCAAATAAAGATCATTTACATCCTTTAAAACGGTTGTTAAAGAAAGTTGGTGTGGCTGAAGTACGTGTGATTGATATGCAACAGGGAAATAAAATAAGCCGCATTCTCGCCTGGAAGTATTAGGTTTATATTTTATCAATATAATTTTACTTTCACAAAAATCACTCAGATACGTATAGAAATTCAAAAATTTACCGGACATATGTTCTTCAATTCTTTATCGAGATTGGAAGTTATGCCGGTAGAATATCTCTTCTCCAACAATATTATATATCATCTCATTAAAATTTTAAGCAATTAACAGGCTTTCTTATCTATTGTTTATTCAAACCAATAGCAAATTACTTACGGTAATTTAATATCTTTACTATAGATATTAAAAACGATACTCAGTAAATATGAATACAGTAGAGAAGATAGAGCGCATTTTGGAACGAATAGAAAAACGACTACCTGAAATTGATCATACTAATCTCAAAGTGTCTAAAGCATCTGTTGGCTGGCATCTTGAACATTCATTACTCATTATAAACAGTAGTTTGAAAGGACTTACCACTACTGATCCATCTGCTTATCAACCGGTATTTAGTATTAAGAAGTGGCTGTTTTTAACTTTTGAATATGTACCAAAAGGAAAAATAGAGGCGCCAAAGCCTTTTATCCCTGTTGAAATTCCAACACAGGAAAGTATAATACAACTCATGAGTAAAGCAAGACATCAATTAAGTCAAATAGCACATTTATCAAAAAATGCTTATATCGCTCATCCCTTTCTTGGGCATTTGAATAAATCAAAAACCTTAAAATTTTTAAAAATTCATACCAATCATCATTTAAAGATTGTCGATGATATTCTGAAAAACTAATAAAAGCTATTTTTGTGAATATTAATAATACAATCGGAACCCCAAGCGTTGGCATAATTCGTAGTGTTCTTCAAACAGTGTTTCTACGAGTTCCGTAACATCGTCAATTTCCTGATAAAACCCGAAAAAGGTTGAGTCCAGCACACCGCTAAAAGGAGCATGGGGGTGGGTATAGCCGGAAATTGCTTTTGCTCCTGTAATACTAAGAAAAACTGAGCAGTTTCTGAATCAAGATTCAGAGATTTGGTATTGGCAAAATGAATAATTTTATCCGTTAATTTACCTTCAAACAACTCCGCAATTTCTTCTAGAGAATAAAAATACTGATCAATCTGAATGGCTTCATCTGTTCCTGAAAATACAAAATACAGAATTTCATAATCTTTAAAATTACGGTCTTCATATAATAATACATTCATGCTTTCTTCAAAGCTTTCAATGCTGTCACACGCTTTGTAAACATTGGTAATTCAATAACGCATCGCAATGTGTTCCAGGTAAGGAAACATTTTGCTGTCTTCTTCATTATTTATATCAGCAACACTTTCCATGCAAAAAATTTTGGAATTATCATTCGGTAAATACATAAGCATTTA
>NZ_JAUFQU010000060.1:0-13166 GCF_030409925.1 Paenimyroides ceti | reverse complement strand
TGTGTTAGACATTGTTTTGGTACACGGGTATGAAACATCTAATTCCATTTCCGATCTGCTTTTTTTTTCAAAAGGAAAAGTATTGGAAAAGCTACAGACTTCAGAATTTAAAAAATCCTGTAAACTTATTCAGAATACCTACCAGTCGCGTATCAACAGTTTTAAGGTAGATCTTATCACCGGAGATTGCAGACGCTACTTTAATAATTATATAGAAATCAATGCTGTTGATGAGGTGGTACTGCCTGTAGGAAATAAAATGAGGCTTAAAGGAAGTCAGAGTTTTCATTTAAACCATCTGATTTCTCATTCGAAATGTTCAGTCTTATCGCTGGATTATGCACACAAACTGGTGTTAGAATTAGAAAATACAGAACAACTGGCTAATTTATTTTTATCTAAAGCAGAATAATTAAATTATGAAACTATCTTTTGCATATGGTGTGATCGCATTTTTGCTTTTTTGCTCTTGCGTAATTCTGATTCGGGAAGAAAGTCCTGAACAGATGCTTGTGGGCAAATGGCAGGAAGTATCATGGGAATTAGAGCGAGTGAATTCAGAAGATGTAAAAACAAATGCTGAATCTATAGGATGGCAAAAACAGGAAATCTGTGGTGATATGATCATCCATGACGCAGAAATATGGGAGTTTGATGCAAAAAAGCAGCTGACCCTTATCAAACAGGATGACTCTGTAGAAAAGTTGAAATGGAATGTAAAAGGCCGTGGACATATTCTTGAATTAAAACATTCCGATAAGAAAATAGAAGATTTTCAGGTACATGAACTTACCAAAGATAGATTGGTTATTTATTTCAATTTTGATCTGCAGATTCGCGGAATCGTAAAAATGACGTTTAAAAAAGTAGAAGACAATACGTATGCTCAGAAAATACAGTAATCACAGAACCCATTCCGACAATTTAAAGTTGGGAGCTTTGACAGCCTTTTCGGCAGGTATGGTCAATGTAATTTCCTTGGTGATCTTCTTTTCCTTTACCTCAAACGTAACCGGTTTTTTTGCTATTTTTTCTCAGGAAATGTCCAAAGGAAACTGGTTTCAGGCTGCCGTAGTATTATTATGGATTATGTTGTTCTTTTTTGGAAGCTTTACTTCCAATATGCTCATCATTCATGGAAACCGTTATATTGGCAGATACCTGTCACACGCAGTGCCCTTAATACTGGAAACACTGTGTCTGCTATTTGTGGGTATCTATCTGCAGAATTTTTATGGAGAATCGTTACAGGAAACAGAATTTCTGTTGGATTATTGCTTTTTGCGATGGGATTGCAAAACGGTCTTACCGCCAGCATCTCCAATTCAGCAATCAAGACCACCCACCTTACCGGTCTCACAACGGATCTGGCAATATTACTCTCTATGTTTACCAAAAAGAGATATAGAAGGGATGTTACGTTACAGAAAAAAGCCCAGCTTTTAGGATCCATTATGTTTTTCTATGTAGCCGGAGGTATTATAACAGGTTTGTTTTATTACAGCATACATTATTATACATTCTATGTAGTGTGTGCAGTGTTAGGAGTCATTATCTTATATGATTACTACAAATTAAGCATGATGAAATATGTGTACAAACGACAGTTAATTGTTACCAACTATTATAAAAAAAATAAAGTAAAAAGTAAAAAAGAACAACAGCTCAAAGAAGCGTTGTGTCCCGAAAAATAGAGAAGAGTAAGTTTAGGACGGATTAGTCACTTCTGCTACGGCAGGGTGGCTAATTTTTTTATTTCAGGATACTGTTGTACATTTCCGTTAAAAATAAACCGATGGAAAAAAAGGTCCACCAACTATTGATGATAATGAGTTTGATAGTACTAAATATTACAATGAATGCACAGAAGCCGCAGAGCTTTTCCAAAGAAGAACTGGGTTTGATTAAGGATGCTTCTGCGACGGTTCCTATGCGGGTATTGCTCACCACTTCTGAGCAGGATGAAGTGGTCTTAAGAACAAAATCTATTGAAATCAATCCACAGGATAAAGCCATAAAGCTTCTGAAAGAGCGGTTGTTGGCAACCGTAAATGATGAAGCAACCAAAGGAGTAGGTATTGCTGCTCCTCAGGTCGGTATCAATAAAAGACTGTTTCTTGTGCAGCGTCTGGATAAAGAAGACAAGGCTTTTCAATTATTTATAAATCCACAGATTACCTGGTATTCTGAAATTCTCAGAAAAGGTAGAGAAGGATGCTTGTCCATACCCGACCGTTATGGCGAGGTCTTGCGAAGTCTCGTAATCGAAGTCAGTTATATCGATGAAAAAGGTAGAAGTCAGAAAGAGCTGATAGAAGGTTTTACGGCTGTTATTTTTCAGCATGAATATGATCATCTGGATGGAGTGCTGTACATAGACCGTATAGAAGAAGAAGCTGCACATGTGTATCAAAGGGCAGAAGAACAGCAACAGTTGTTTTACAAAAAGAAATAATACTGCTACTCGGTACAGTTGTTTCTTCTTTGTAAAATAATATTGAAGTGATGGAGATTCCAAAAAAAAAGCCACCTCGCAGGTGGCTTTTTTTATGGTTGTTTTAAGGCATTTTCAATAGCATCGTCAAATCCGTTAGAATCCGGGAATGGCATATCCGCATTGAGCAGATTTCCCTGTGGATCAATAAGGATGAACTTTGGTATACTTGAGAGGTAGTAATCTTCAGAAAAAGCATTAATCTGGTTGGCATGAACTTGCAGCACAGATGATTTTTTTATCTTTTACTGCAATAGACCAGTTTTCTTTTTTCTGATCCATGCTTACCGCCATAAATACAATATTCTTATTGTTCATATACCTATTGGCTACTTTTTCAAATTTAGGCGACTGGTAGCGGCACGGACCACACCATGTAGCCCATACATCAATCACAACAAACTTTCCTTTATAATCTTCTAAAGAAATTGTTTTTCCGTCAGCGGTTGATGCCGTAAATACCGGAGCAGGTGCTCCCTTGCTCAGACGAACAATATTTCGGTAGGTATGTGTTACCAGTTGTGCATATTTAGTGTTAGAAATTTTACTGTGGTACATTGCATACAATTCGTCGGCTTCCTGTTTACTTTTGCTTTCTGACAGGGACTGCAGTAAAGTGGCTGTAAGCAATTTTTGTTTAAACAGATCATCCGGTAATTGAGCTGCGGCATTCAAAATTTTGTGTTTTCATCCAAACCGGAGTTGTCCTTTTTAATAAGGGTGTTTTTGACATACTGTATATAATTCGGATCAAACAGCAGGCTTGCATCATTAAGTGCTACTTCTTTTTCCAACAGTGTAACAATTGAAAAAGAAGTATTGCTGATGGCCGGGTTTTCATTTAATGCTTTCTGATAATAGCGGTACCAGGTATTTAAAAAATACACTCCTACCTGTTTTTTAAGAATAGCTGTAGCATCCTCTCTGAGAATATAATTGTCTTTTGTGTAGCTTTTGTTTATTTTTTTAAGCTCTTTCTGATATTCTTTTACCATCTGGTCAGAAATAAAATCAGGTTTATTCAGCATCATATCCGAATTGATATAGTATTCGGTATCACTATAAAGTCTGTTCAGCTCCATTACTGAATTTTCTGCCAGACGGGTGCCCGTTATTTTTGTGGTATTTTCATCAGGTGTCAGTTTAAGTTCTATGTTTACAATGTCATCCGAACTCATATACACTTCTGTATTGTAACTATTGTCAAGTACCAGAATGTATTTGCCAAAAGGCAGAGGCTGTGTAATGGTCTTCTCAAAAGTATTGTTTTGTAGGGTAATAGTTTCGAGTGTGTCTTTGATCACCGGATCGAGTAAATAGACTTTGCTTAAAGGCTGTTCTGTAATAACAGAACCTTTGATCAGAGTAGTGTTGGAACGCTGCATCTGATTCGGAACACAGATCCAGTAGGCCAGAGCAGAACCGATGCCGATAACGAAAATACTAACGAGTACTCTTTTTACATCTTTTAGAAACGCAAACCGGAAACTTTTTCCTGCATACCATTGATAGCCGATAAAAAGCAACAGCAGCCCAATTACCACACTGAGCCCTTCAGAATACACAAACCAGTAACCGAGGTCGCTGTCTCCGAGAAGTACATTGCTTGTCAATTTAAAAGGATACCATTTAGGTAATAACTGAAGATAGGTCAGGATGGGTTGGGCAATCAAAGTCCGAAACCTACAAGTATGGTTAAAAAGAAATTAGAAAAACGCACGCTTATGACATACATAAGTGCCAGGGGTAAGAAACTCGCTACAAGCACTCGTGAAGAAAATTTCAGCATATTCATAAGCTCCCAGCTGAAAATGTAGTGGTCTTTATCCAGATAAAACAAATGTTGTAAGTAAGAGAATAAATATACAGAAGCAACAAAACACACAATAGACAGCAGGCAGATAACATACAGCTTCGTAAATTTTGCAAAATAGATAGAGGTTTTGTATAAAGGCTGTGTTTCAATCAGTTGCCAGGTATTGTTTTTGAATTCTATCTGAGAGATTCTGCTGGCAGAAAGGATCATAATGATACAGTAAAAAAAACTGTATAAAAGATTTTTTCAGATTCGAAAAATTTTCCGTTACAATATTGACTTCTTTTGCAGTAGTTTGGTACACGTCTTCTGAAAAAATACCTGTAATAAACAAAATCAAAGGCAAAAAGACAGATAAGATTAAGGCAGTGGTAAGAATATTCGTATTCTTTAACTTAATACCTTCTGTGCGATACGCATTAAAAAAATTAGATATTCTATTCATTTGTCTTTTGTGTTATATTCATAAACCAGTCTTCAAGACCTCCTTTTTTGATCAACGCGTAAATGGGGATGTTGTTTTCTGTAAAATTCTTCACCAATAGTGGAATTTCTTCAGTGTTGTTCAACGCTATTTCCAGCGTTTTAGCATCTGCCATACGTACTTGTGGATACAGCTGCGAAACGACTGATAAGTAGGCTGACGCATCTTTTACCGAAATGTGTAAAAGTATTTGCGAATTGACGCTTGAAAGTTCCTGTATGGCACCTTCAAAACGAAGTTTACCCTGATGAATAATACCAACATGTGTACAGGTTTTTTCTACTTCTGCGAGCAAATGACTGGAAATAAAAATAGTTATGCCTTTGGTTGTATTAATACGCTTCAGCAATTCCCGAATCTCAACAATTCCTTGCGGATCCAGACCATTTACCGGTTCATCCAGAATCAGCAATTCAGGTTCGTTAAGCAGTGCCATTCCAATCGCCAGACGCTGTTTCATACCCAGCGAATATTGCTTTGCTTTTTGCTTCTGAAATTTTTTGAGATCTACTAATTCCAGAATTTCCTGAATTTTAGCTTCATCGATTTTTTGAATGGCCGCTATGATTCTCAGATTATCTGCTCCGGACAGGTGTAGGTAAAGGGTAGGGGTTTCAATAATAGAACCTATTTTGGAAAAAACAGAAGGCAATTGCTGGTGCAGCGGTTTTCCAAACAACTCAATAGATGGCTGCTGTTCATTGATAAGTCCTGTGATGAGGCGCATGGTAGTGGATTTTCCGGCACCATTGGGACCTAAAAAGCCGTATATACTGCCTTTGGGTACGTTTAGGGAAAGGTTTTCAATAATCTTTCTTTGCCTGTTGAATTGAAAATTAAGATTATTGGTTCTGATAATGTACTCTGACATAATGTTTTTGCCTAAAAATAGGAAAAAATAGGCACATTTAAAAATAGAGCAAAAAAAGCAATCTTTTCAGATTGCTTTTGTGGGAAGAGCAGGATTCGAACCTGCGAAGGTTTCCCAACGGATTTACAGTCCGTCCTCGTTGGCCGCTTGAGTATCTTCCCTTACCGTGCGGTGGCGGAGAAAGAGGGATTCGAACCCCGGACCTGTTACAGTCAACAGTTTTCAAGACTGCCGCATTCGACCACTCTGCCATTTCTCCAATTGGTCTCGCAATCGTTGTGTTTACTTCCGTATTGCGAGTGCAAATATAGAACGTTTTTCCGTATCTGCAAATACTTTTTTTAAATCGTATGCTAATATTTTACCGTTGATTTTATAACTTGTTTTAGAACAATTATTTAAAGTCTTAAAAAAAATAAAAAAAAATCAGCACGGGCAATACATCTGATTTCAGAGAATTACCAATCATAAGAAATTCTTCAGCAGGTGTCTCTAATCTTTTCAGAAGTTTTTCATAATCCAACACTGCTTTTTCTGACATGACTTCAATATGATGAAAATAGCTGCCCAAACCTGATAAATGCAATTTGCGATGCTGGTCTTTTAAGTCTCCTTTTGTTGCTACAATCAATGTATAATCTCCATATAGTTCTTTGATGGTTTCTTCAATACCATCCAGTAAAATAACAGGTTTTTGTAGCAAATCTTTCCGATGGCCAGTATTTTATCTGTAATTTTAGAAGATACTTTGCCTTCAGAAATATTGTGAGCCGTCTCAATCATTGACAAAATATAGCCTTTGATTCCGTATCCGTATAAATCCAGATTGTTTATCTGTGTTTTAAAAGGGCCTGTGATAAACTTTGCTTTGACAGATAATCTTCCATAAGAGCGCAAAAACGATTTTCTGCTTCTTCAAAAAAAGGTTCGTTGATCCAAAGCGTATCATCCGCATCAAAAGCAATAATTCTATAATTTTTCATATCTTTGTTTTGTATACCAAAAGTACTAAAAATCTATGGCTATAAGCAAAACTCATGTAGCTGTGATTTCTTAAATATAATCTCCTCTTTTTATATAAAAAGAAATATTTAATTAACCCCACATATTGGAATAGAAAAGGAAAGAATAAAAACTTAACTGTTGACTGCCTATCAGAAATAGTTCTGCAAAGTGCATAATACGAATACCTTTAAAATACTATATTTACTAAAATTTTTAAGCTATGAATACCTATCATTATCCTTTGAACCTTAAATTTAAGGTTACTACACTTGCCAATGACTTTGTTGTCACGGATGCACAAAATCGCACCGTTTCTTATGTGCGTCAAAAAATGTTCAAATTTGTTGATGAGGTTGATATTTACAGTGATGAAACTAAATCAAGTCAAACCCATAAAATCAAAGCCAACAAATGGATTGATTTTTCGGCTGCTTATGCCATCACAAACCACAAACAGGAAAACCTTGGAAAGGTAGCCCGCAAAGGATGGGCATCTATCTGGAAATCAAAATATGAGATATTTGATGCGCATGACCAACATAAATTTGTCATCAGAGAACGCAATGCCTGGGTTAAAGTAATAGACAGTATGTTTGGAGAGATTCCATTGATTGGCGTTTTATCAGGCTATGTGTTCAACCCGAAATATGATGTAAAAGACCTCAACAATCAGGTTCTTTTTACCCTTTCCAAAAAGCCTTCTTTTTCGGAAGAAAATTTGAGCTCACAAAAACAACAGCAAAAGAATTACCGGAAGATCTGATTCTCTTAAGTCTAAAAATGATGTTAATTTTAGAAAGACGCCGTGGATAAACTTAAAAATACGTTATCTTTATGTAGCTAAAAAAGAAAAGTTATGGAATATCAAACCGAAGAAGTATACGATTTTTATGAAAAGCCAACGCTGGAAGACAATGTAAAATCATGTCTTGAAGATGGTCTGGCTCTTACAACTACCGGAGCTGCAGCCGGAATAGCGGTTGCTAAACTTACCGGACAAAGTAAAACGCTGGGTGCCGTTGCAGGCTTAAGCGTCAGTTTACTCAGTTATGCGATCATCAAACTGATCAATAAGAAAAAATAAATGTAAACGACTACTTTTCAGTAGTCGTTTTTTTTATTTCTGAAATAGTAGCTCATATCTAATTTAAAAAAAGCCCTGATATAATCAGGGCTGGAATTAACAATTACTATTTATTAAAAAACTACTATGCAACTTTTCTGCGGTATGCGTAATAAAAGATCACTGGTAATACAGTAAAAGATAATATCAGACAGAAAATCAACCCGCCTACAATCATAATGGCCAGAGGTTTTGTATTTCTGATCCCATTCCTGATGACAAGGCAGCAGGTAACAATCCCATAGACCCCATCAATGCAATCATTACCACGGGACGGATTCTGCTTTTTACCGATTCTTTAATCGTTGTAATAAGATCGTCTTTATGTTTCAGATGCTCCTTCATAACTCCGATAAGTACGATTCCGTCAATGGTCGCTACTCCGAATAAAATAATAAATCCTATTCCGGCAGAAATTCCAAACACCGTTCCTGTGATCCACAGGGAAAGAAATCCTCCGATAAAAGCAAATGGCAATGTAATGGCTGAGATGATTGTATCTTTCAATTTCCGAAATTAGCATATAGCAGCATGAGAATTAATACCAGAGAAATCGGTACTACCGTCATTAATTGTTTAGAAGCACGTTCTTTACTTTCAAACTCACCTGCCCATTCCATATTATTTTCTTTAGGCAGCTTTACCTCTTTGGCAACTTTTGCTTTTGCTTCAGCAATGGTACTTCCCAAATCTCTTCCTTCGATACTGAATCCGA
This sequence comes from Paenimyroides ceti, assembly GCF_030409925.1. NCBI lineage: Bacteria > Pseudomonadati > Bacteroidota > Flavobacteriia > Flavobacteriales > Flavobacteriaceae > Paenimyroides > Paenimyroides ceti. Next base: position 4,658 of record NZ_JAUFQU010000060.1, on the reverse strand, counting down.
CTCCGATATAGCGTGTATTACCTTCTCTGTAAATGAATGCTGGCCCTGTCTGATAACCAATAGTGGCGATCTCGCTTAGCGGCACCTTCTTATCATCAGCTGTAGGAATGAGAATATCACCAATTTTTTCCGGAGTATCCCGATACTGCTTTTCGAAACGCAAAATCACATCAAACATACGCTCGTTTTCATAAAACTTTGTGGCCGACTGACCTCCGATGGTCATTTCAATAACCGACTGTACATCAGCAGTATTCACACCATATCTTGCCATCTTAGAATCATGCAATTGAATTCTCAATTCCGGCAATCCTATATTTTTGTAAACATTGATATCGGTAATTCCGTCTACATCTTTAATAGATGCGGCTACTTTGTTTGCCATTTTTTCAAGATCATACAGATCATCACCGAAAATTTTAATCACCAAAGCACTCTTTACACCGGCTACATATTCTTCAACGTTATCCTGAATCGGCTGACTGAATCCAAATGTTATACCCGGATATTTGTTCAGTTTGTTCCTCATATCATTGAGTACCTCTTCTTTCGAAATTTTTCGTTTCCATTCACTCTCAGGCTTTAATTGAATATTAAACTCAATATTGAAGAAACCCGTTGGATCAGTCCCGTCATTTGGCCGTCCGGTCTGTGTCATGATGAAATCAATCTCTTCAAAATCATTCTGCAACAAGGTTTTCATCTCTTTCGTAAGCTTTACCGATTCATCCAGATTGATACTGTTAGGCAGTGTTGCTCTTACATAAATAGCCCCTTCGTTTAATTTAGGTAAGAATTCCGATCCGTAATGGCTGAATTTTACACCACATACCACGAGAATAAAAACAAAAACACCAATGGTTGCTTTTTTATGACGAAAAGAGAAGTCAAACAATTTATAAATAGTAGTTCTGAAAAACCGCGAAATTTTATTTTCTTTTTCTTCTATATTTTTGGTTAAAAGATACTTACACATAGCAGGAACATAGGTAAGACTCAGAATCAGTGAACCCAGTAGAGCATATCCCAGTGTAAATGCTAAAGGCGAAAACATTTTACCTTCTACTTTTTGAAAAGAAAAAATGGGCAGCAATGCTACAATAAGAATCATCAGCGCAAAAAAGATATATCCTGCCACACTCCCTGCACTTTTCTTAATAATCCCCAATTTAGAAATTTTGTTGAAACGCTTCATGCCTATCTTTTCAGAAACCAGAACAAGCGAAACAAATACATGCTCTACAATGACAAGGGTTCCTTCCAGTAAGAGTCCAAAATCGAGTGACCCCATTGAAATGAGATTGGCAGGCAACCCCTGAATTCTCAACATGATAATAGCAAATAGAAATGCCAGAGGAATTACGGATGCTACAATAAAAGTTGTACGCCAGTTATATAAAAAGATGAATACGATGATGGACACCAGAATAATACCTTCTATAAGATTTTTAGTTACGGTATGCACGGTAATATCTACCAGCTTGGTACGATCTACAACAGGCACTATCTCTACATTTTCCGGTAAAATCCGTTCATTGAGCTCTGTTATTTTTTCTTTAAGCCGTTCAATTACCTCATTCGGATTTTCTCCACGCAACATGACTACAATTCCTTCAACCACATCATCCTGTTCATTATAGCCCACCTGTCCAAGTCTTGGCTTACTGCCGATTTTTACCTCTGCAATGTGTTTGATCAGAATAGGAGTTGAACCATTTACTTTTACAGTAATATTTTCAATATCTTCTAATTTATCCAGCAACCCTACACCTCGTACCACATACGCCTGATTTCCCTGTTGTATCACATCACCGCCTACATTGATGTTGGATTTTGATACGGCCTCATACACATCTAACGGAGAAAGATTATAATTGTTGAGTTCTGTAGGATTGATTTTTATTTCATAAATTTTTTCTTCTCCACCAAAACTAACCACATCAGCAACTCCCGGAACTGCAACGAGTTCGCGTTCTATAACCCAGTCCTGAATTGCAGTAATCTCTTTTATCGGCAGATCACTTTTAATAATGTATCGGAAGATTTCTCGGTTGCTCCATAAGGCGGTTCTATCTGAGCATCGGCTCCTTCGGGTAAATCAACACCATTAAGTCTGTTAGAAGCATATTGCTGTGCATAAAATCTTCAACATCATCATCAAACTGTACGGTAACGACTGATAATCCGAAAAGAGAAATTGAGCGTACATTTGATTTTTTAGGAATGGTGTTCATTTCTTTGGAAATAGGCAACGTAATGAATTTCTCTATTTCCTCAGCACTTCTTCCCGGCCACTGGGTAATAATACGTGCTCGTGTATTGGTAACATCAGGGAACGCTTCAATGGGAGTATGGATATAACTGTAGATACCACCTAATAATAAAGCCAGTGTTGCAAACAATATGAGCAGGGAATGCCGCAGGGAAAAAGCAACGATATTTTGTACAAACTTCTGCATAATTATTTATTCAATTCTTCAAAAAGTAACAATTCATTTTTGCTGATCACCTTTTCACCTTCTTTAAAGTTTTCCAGAACATAGGTATATTCAAGATTACTGGCGTAAGGTTTTACAAGGCGTATCTCAAGATCACAATCCGATTTATAGATAATAACATATTGTTTGTTATTGCTAAAAACAATGTCATCATTCGGTATGGCAATTGCTGTTTCTGAAGAAGGATTTTTTTCAATGATAATATCGGCACTCATTCCAGGTTTTAATTTCAATGCTGTATTTTGCAGTAAAACACGTGCTTTTAATACGCGTTCGCTATCATCGAACACATTATATATCTTATCTATTTTTCCATCAAAAAGATCGTCAGGGTATGCCAGTGTTCGCACTTTAACCGCTGCGCCTTCTTTTACATGCTGCAGATTGGTAGCATAGATATTTACCATTACCCAAATCTGATTCAGGTTTGAAATGGTAAACAAAGGCTCTTCCAATGCAGATATATTCAAACCCATAGAGATTTCTTTCTGTACAATATATCCTTCTTTAGGTGCTTTTATCTGAAAAAGACCCGAGTCAGATGTAGCATTGTACATACTCAGATTCTGATCAATACGCTGCATTTCTACTTTTGCATTTTCATATTCGTTTTTGCATTTTCGTATTCAGATGATGAAATCATACCATCCTGTAGCAGCGACTGTTTGGTTTTGAGTTCATGATGTAAGAAACTGATGCGGTTTACAAGACTGCGTTTCTCCTGTGTGATTTCATTTAATTCACTGCTGCGAACGGTTGCCAGCACCTGTCCCTTTTTTACATAATCACCCAACTCAAAAGCAACATTTTCTACCACACCACCCAAAAGACTCTTAAAAGCCACTACATCATTTTCATTGTAAGCAATATTTCCGGTTAATGTTAATGTTTCTGCAATGGCTCTTTTTTGAAGTGTTTCCGTTGCTATGAGTTCTTTAAAATCTTTATGCAGACAGTATTCTGGTGTAGCCGGTAATTCTGTTGTTGCTTCGGTTGTATTGCGGCAACTGTTCAGCAGCAAAACCGTGCATAGTAAACTTGAGTATATGAGTTGTTTTTTCATTTTATAAATCTTTTCCTACGATAAATTGTAATTCTTCAAATGTTTTCAGGTATTGTTCTTTCTGGTTCAGAAAAGCCTGTTGTGATTTAAGATATGAGTCTGAGAAATCAAGAAATTCAATAAGACTGATACGGCTCTGTTTGAAATTTTTCACATAATTATTCATCATTTCAGTAACCGACAGCTGATCTTCATCTGTGTACTCTTTTAAAACAGATTCGTAAATAATGAGTTGTTTTTTGAGTCGGTTTACTTCGTTTACAATCTCATTATTCATTTTCCGTTCTTCATTGAACGACTTCTCTATTTCAACCTGTGCTTTTCGGATATTACCCTGATTTTTATTCAGCAGAGGCAGGTCAAAACTAATACTGAGCCCTACAAAATCCTGCATAATATTACCTCCTCTATCGTAACCTAAACCTACTGTAACATCCGGAATTCGTGCTGCCTTTTCGATATCTAACTCTTTATGAGCGATTTCTTTTTGCTGTTTTATGAGCTTAAAATCCGATCGGTTGGCAAGCGCTTCTTCTACGAGATCCATAGGAAGTTTTCTTGAAAGTTTATCAGAAACCATAAGAGGCTGATAGATCTCAAAAGAATCTTCAGTAGTATCTCCTAAATAAACCTTTAGGTCATAAACCAGATTGTTTTTATTTGAGAGTAAGGAAGTATAATCTTCTTTGAACTGTATATATTCCGTTTGTATCCGCAAATAATCGGCTCTGCTAAGATTTTTGAGTTCCGATTGTTTTTTATAAGAAATCAGCAAATCTTCAAATATGTCCAGTGAATTTTTGAGCAACTGTTCTTCCAACTGTATTTTTTCCAGCTCGATAATAGTACTTCTGAGACTAAATTTGAGATTGCGCAACAGTTCTTCAAAATTGAGTACAGCATTCTGAGTATGCACCTGTTGTAAGGCAATGCGTTTTTTACGCTTACCTGCCGTTTCAATAACTTGTTCAAGTTCAAGACTAACCTGCTGTGTTTTACCATATCTTCCAAAAAGATAAGGCATTTCTTCATGCGGATTGTTACGCCATAAATTGACTTCTCCAATGGTAAGATTTGGATTATTGGCCAAAGTCTGG
>NZ_JAUFQU010000059.1:0-13574 GCF_030409925.1 Paenimyroides ceti | reverse complement strand
CATATGCTTGAAGTTCTGCCCGGAACATTATAAATTATAACCGGTAAAGGCGAATGCGCTGCAATCATTTTGAAGTGCTGATAAATTCCTTCCTGAGTTGGCTTGTTATAATAAGGAGAAACAGACAAAATTGCATCAAACCCCGATAAATCTTCAGTTTGTAGCTGATGTACTATTTCCATTGTATTATTACCACCTACTCCCAATACCAATGGCAATGTATTATTGTTTGCTTTTTTTACGGTACTTTTTACTAATTCTTTTTCTTCTTTGGTGAGAGTGGCTGCTTCAGCAGTGGTTCCCAATACAACCAAGTAATTTATTCCGCCTTCAATATTGAATTTTACAATTCTCTCGAGGGCTTCCACATCTACAGAAAAATCACTTTTAAAAGGAGTTACAAGTGCTACTCCGGTACCGATAAACTTTTGCATTGAATTTTATATTTAAATTTAGTTGAAGGTATTTTAACATCGTGATGCTTTACAATGAATAAAATCGTTGTAATTTTACCACTACACAAAGTTAAATAATTTAAGGAAGATTTAATGATACGATTTTCTAAAAAAAAGACTTCATTTATTAGTTTATTTTTATTCTTAATCTCAATAAATGCATTTTTCGCATGCAGCCCGCATCTGTATCGGAATACAGAAATAAAAGGCAAAAACATCTCTGTCTCCGACACCCTTGCTCCCGACCTTTCTATAGATAAGTTTGTAGCCCCTTATAAAAAACATATCGATGAAGATCTGAGCAAAGTCATTTCTCACAGTCCTATAACTATGGACAAATCAAAAGGAAAATGGGAAACCATCATCGGAAATCTATTTGCAGAAGCTACTGTAGAAATTGTAAATCCTGTGTTTCAGAAAAGATATCAAAAAAATATTGATGGCTGTATGCTTAACCACGGTGGCATCCGCTCTGTAATTTCTGAGGGAGATGTAACTACCGTGCTGCATTTGAAGTAATGCCTTTTGAAAACGAAGCAGTGGTACTTGAATTAAAAGGCGAACAAATCATAGAATTGGCAAACTATATGCTTGCTAATAAAAAGCCCCATCCGTTAGCAGGTATTTTCATTCATATTGATGCTAAAACGCAACAGCTGAAAAATGTATATATCAACGGCAAAATTGTTTCACCTGAAAAGACATACCTTATTGTTACTAACGATTATCTTGCACAAGGAGGTGACAGTATGGTATTTTTTACCAAAGCTGTACGCACCTATACTATGGATTACAAACTGCGCAATGTGCTTATTGAATATTTTAAAAAACATCCTGAACTCCCGGTTATTACAACCCAACATATAATTGAAGAAGGCAATGAATAGAAGAGATTTTTTACAGAAAACTGCCTCAGGAACTGCCTTTGTTGCCCTTGGAGGTTTATCCTTATCCAGTTTTACAGGAAATGATTTAAAGCGTTTAACCATTCTACATACCAACGACACCCACAGTCATATAGATCCTTTTCCTTCTGATCACGGAAAATATCCAAATCAGGGAGGCGTTGCCAAACGTAAAACTTTGATAGACAAAATCCGAAAGGAGAGTAAAAATGTTCTCTTGCTCGATGCCGGTGATATGTTTCAGGGAACCCCTTATTTTAATTATTTTGGTGGTGAACTGGAAATAAAACTGATGAATATGCTGCAATATGACGCTACTACCATCGGTAATCACGAATTTGATAATGGTGTAGGCGGACTGGCTTCCCAGGTTGTAAATGCTAATTTTGATATTCTGAACGCCAATTACGATTTTAAAAATACGGTAATGGACGGCTTAACAAAACCGTATCGGGTTTTTATCAAAGATGGTATCAGAATTGGTGTTTTTGGTCTTGGCGTAAAACTGGCAGGACTTGTCAATAAAAGAGAATATGGAGAAACTGTTTTTATCAATCCCGTTGAAGTTGCCCAGGATATGAGCCGTATTCTCAAAGAACAGGAAAAATGTGATTTGATCATCTGTCTTTCCCATTTAGGCTATAAATATGACATAGCGAGTGATAATGTGAGCGATTTGATGCTGGCTTCACAAACTAAAAATATTGACTTAATCATCGGAGGACATACCCATACGTTTCTCGACAAACCTACTATTGTAAAAAACAGTGAAGATAAGGATGTAATAATTAATCAGGTAGGCTGCTTTGGTCTTGTACTGGGACAAATAGATTTCTTCTTCGATACATCCAAAAACAGTTCTACACTTACTAAAAATATTATAGTGTAGTTGCTTTTTACGATTATAAAGCTAAAAAATCCACTTTTCAGTGGATTTTTTTATGACAAATAGTCTTAAAGTTAATTTGATACAAACTTTAATCCGACGATAGACGCAATCAATGTAAAAATAAAAAACAACCTCCAAAAATCTACGGGCTCTTTAAAAAACAATATTCCCATCAATACGGTTCCTACAGCACCAATTCCGGTCCAAACTGCATAGGCAGTTCCCAAAGGTAAGGTTTGAGTAGCTTTCATCAATAAAGCCATACTGACAATAAGGCTTATTAAAAATCCCAGAAACCATAAATAGGAAGTTGTTCCTGCAGTTTCTCTGAATTTTCCAAGACAGGTCGTAAATCCGATCTCAAAAAGTCCGGCTATAATCAATAATATCCAATTCATTTTCATTTTTATTTTGTGCAAAGATACTCATAAAACCAAGGTTTATCTGGTAGAAAAATAATCTTTTACAATCATCCTATAATTCATTATCTTTGCGGGTATTTTAAAAATACGTTATTTTTCAAAATTATAATATACACGGAAATGAGACACACCAAAGTAATTGATCTTTTAAATGGATCGAGTCTTTTACAAGAAATTACCGCAAAAGGTTGGGTAAAAACGTTTAGAAACAATCAATTTATTGCATTGAATGACGGTTCTACTATACATAATATACAATGTGTTGTTGATTTTGAAAATTTCCCGGCAGAATTATTAAAGAAAGTTACTACCGGAGCAGCAATAGCGGTAAAAGGTACTTTGATTGAAAGCCAGGGAGCAGGTCAGAAATTCGAAATTCAGGTAAAATCCTTAGAAATATTAGGAGAATCAGATCCTGAAAAATTCCCAATCCAGCCTAAAAAACACTCCTTGGAATTTCTCCGCGAAAATGCACATTTAAGAGTAAGAACGAATGTATTCGGAGCTATTATGCGTGTGAGAAGCGTATTGTCTTATGCGGTACATAAATATTTTCAGGAAAGTGGATTTGTATATGTAAATACGCCTATTATTACCGGATCAGATGCTGAAGGTGCCGGAGAAATGTTTCAGGTAACATCGCTTTCTCTTGATGGTAATGCTCCGAAAAATGAAGATGGCACCATTAACTATAAAGAAGATTTCTTCGGAAAACATACGAATTTGACTGTTTCCGGGCAATTAGAAGCTGAAACGTATGCGATGGCTTTAGGTCAGGTATATACGTTTGGTCCTACTTTCCGTGCAGAAAACTCAAATACATCTCGCCATTTAGCTGAATTCTGGATGATTGAGCCCGAAGTAGCTTTTAATGATCTCGATGCAAATATGGATCTTGCAGAAGATTTTATCAAGTCAATCATTCGTCATGTCATGGAAAAATGTGAAGATGATTTAAAGTTTTTGGAACAACGACTGAAAGACGAAGAAAAAAGCAAACCACAGGCAGAACGCAGTGAAATGAGTTTAATTGAGAAATTACAATTCGTTTTAGAAAACAACTTTAAACGCGTTTCTTATACAGAAGCAATTGATATATTAAAAGCTTCCAAACCAAATAAAAATAAAAAATTCCAATATATCATTGAAGAATGGGGAGCTGATTTACAAAGTGAACATGAGCGTTTTCTTGTAGAGAAACACTTCAAATGCCCTGTTATCTTATTTGATTATCCGGCAAACATAAAAGCGTTCTATATGCGCTTGAATGAAGATGGAAAGACAGTTCGTGCCATGGACATTTTATTCCCGGGTATCGGAGAGATTGTCGGCGGCTCTCAGAGAGAAGAGCGCTACGATGTATTGGTAGAAAAAATGAAAGCGCTGGATATTTCTGAAGAGGAATTGTGGTGGTATCTTGATACCCGCAGATTTGGTTCTGCAGTACACTCCGGTTTTGGTTTAGGTTTTGAAAGAATGGTACTCTTTGTAACGGGTATGACCAACATCCGTGATGTAATACCATTCCCAAGAACACCGCAAAACGCAGAATTTTAATTTACAATTCGTTAATCCTATAATAATAGTTTAACTTATCAACGTTTTTTCATAAATTTGATGAAACAGATATAGGTTAAACTATTTTTTGTACACCAACTTAGCAGCATTATTCAATATATGTTAAAACAAAACTTACAATTAAAGTTATCTCAAAAACTATCGCCTCAGCAAATACAATTGATGAAGCTGATACAATTGCCCACGCTGGCTTTTGAACAACGATTAAAAGAAGAACTGGTAGAGAATCCGGCTCTTGAATCGGGTAAAGAAGACAATGTGGAAGCAGATGAATTTGGGGAGCAGGATGATTTCGATGACTATGACAATGAACGGATTGATACTGATGAAATCAATATTGACGAGTATTTGAGTGATGACGAAACCCCTGACTATAAATTACAAACCAATAACTATAGCGATGATGATGATGATAAATTCAGCCCTATAGTAGCTCAGATAAGCTTCCATCAGGATTTAATCAATCAGCTGAATACTTTTATGCTGAATGATGAAGATCGTGTAATTGCAGAGTTTTTAGTCGGGAGTATAGATGATATGGGATACATCCGACGAAGCATTCAGGATATAGTAGATGATATGGCCTTTACTCAGGGGATTTATACGGATGAAGAAAAGGTTACCGATATCCTTCTGAATATTATCCACGAACTGGAGCCTTCCGGGGTTGGTGCAAGAGATTTACAGGAGTGTCTTTTACTGCAGTTACGTCATAAAACACCAAGTGATGCTGTAGAATTGGCAACGGATATTATTGAGAACCAATTTGATGCTTTTACAAAAAAACATTATGAAAAATTATTACAGAAATATGGTGTAAGTCAGGATCAGCTTAGAAAAGCCATTGACGAGATTGAAAAGTTAAACCCTAAACCGGGTGGCGCTTTTGCAGGAAATTCAAAGGCTGTTGAGCATGTGATTCCTGATTTTACGATAAAAATAAATGATGGTGAGCTTGAATTGTCTTTAAACGGAAGAAATGCACCTGAATTGCACGTATCAAAAGATTATCAGGAAATGCTTGAAACGTATAAGGCATCTGCAGATAAATCAAATGCACAAAAAGATGCAGTACAATTTATCAAGCAAAAACTCGATGGTGCAAAGTGGTTTATCGATGCTATCAAACAACGGCAGGAAACACTATTTGTAACCATGAGTGCAATTATACAATATCAGCAGGAATATTTTCTTGACGGAGATGAAACGAAACTAAAACCAATGATTCTGAAAGATATTGCTGATATGGTGGGCTTAGACATCTCTACTATTTCCAGAGTAGCCAATAGTAAATATGTAGAAACACCATACGGTACAAAACTTATTAAGGAGTTCTTCTCTGAAGCAATGATTAATGATCAGGGAGAAGAAGTCTCTACTATCGAAATTAAAAAAATATTACAGAACATCATTGCTGATGAAGATAAACAAAAACCTTATCCGGATGATCGTCTCGCAGAATTATTAAAAGAAAAAGGGTATCCTATTGCCCGAAGAACTGTTGCAAAATATCGTGAACAACTTGATATACCCGTAGCAAGAATGCGTAAAAAAATATAACCGCCTTTTGAGAAAATTTTTAGGCATATTTTCCTATATATTTCATCCTGTATTTATCCCGCTGATAGCTACAGGATGTTTTTATTATCTGTCTCAAAACTTTTATAATACAACCGAAATTTACGTCACTGTTATACAGGTTGCTATTATGACCTTTCTATTACCAGTCATCCTCTTTTTATTTCTTAAATCGTTTAAGATGCTTACATCTTCTATCATGGTAAAAGATACAGGTGAAAGAAAGGCTCCGGTTTTTTTGAATATTGTATTGATGTATATTCTGGTTTTTCAGATATTATTCCTGAACAGGAGTAACGAACTCAAGCTTTTTCTCACTGCTTACGCAGTTTCGTACAGTATTGTTTTTCTAAGTCTCTTTTTTAAAAAGAAGTATAGTTTACACATGCTTAGTTTCAGTGCCTTTGTTATGTTTATGATGCATACAGCACAGAGTTATTATCTTCCCTTTATATTTCCACTATGCATTTTAATTCTTTTGCTTGGCCTATTAGCATCCTCAAGATTAGCTCTTCAGGCACATACTACCCGTGAAATTCTTATCGGTTGCCTGATAGGAATTATTCCTCAGTTAGTATTCCACACTTTTTCTATATCGTTTTTATAAAATATAAAAGGCAAGACCTACATTAAAATAATTGAGTCCTTTGTTGTTAGGTATGATATTTTGTTTGAAAACAGGTTGAAAGCCATAATACGCATAGAGATTCCATGTATTAAATCCTGCTGAAATATACATACCAATCATTGATTTATTCAGATCAGGATTATTCTTATAAGTAAAATTACCATGTTTTCCTTCATAAATTGATTTGCTGCTCAACAGATAACTATATTTAATTCCGGCATACACTCTCCAGAATTTATGAGATTCCATTGTAGAGTTTCTCCATCGGAATTCTAAAGGAATTTCCAGATACCAAAAATGCTGATTGTTTTTTTCATAATCAGAGTTCACCTCATAAGGAACGATATCCGAATTGATGGTCAGGAGATTATGACGAAGGTTATGATAAGCCAAACCAAGTCCTGGTGCAATAGCAATCCTTCGGGCTTTGTTTAAAGGAATATCTCTTAAGAAACCAAAAGTCACACCTGGAGACAATGAGTTTTGCTTAAATCCGTGTGGTTTATTTTGTAAAATACTATGCGTGATGGTCACGTACATCTGATCTTCTCGATAGTACGGATCGTCAATAGAAATGGTTCTTTCAACTTTTCCGATGGTATCATTCGACTGACTGAAAGCCGCCATACTGCACAAACAAAAAAATACTATTTTCTTCATAATCTTAGAATGCAAACATCAACCCTACTCCTAATAACTGCTTGAACTGTACACGAGGCCCTTCAGTTATCTGAACGCCTCCAACATCTCTTTTATTCTTTATGTCATCATCATATATCAAATACGCTCCCACAGTTGCTTTTATATAATTATTTACTGACATCTCTAATTGAATCTGCCAATCGATATCTATATTTCCAAAGTTATTCAAATAGTCTGTATAAATATTTATTTTATGATCAAGAACTACATTTTTGATTAATTGTTTTCGGTACTGATTGGTAATTAAAAAACCTAATTCATGCCGTGCACGTTTTCCTGCTTTCAACAGGTTTCCGTCCTCGTCAAAAGTTCCTCCGTTAAGTCCAAATTCTCCCAAATTTGCCAATCGGCTGTCAGCAACAACTGTTGCTTTCCATGTAGCAGGTGAAATATATACTTTGAGCCCGTTATCGGGAATTGAGAATTCCGCACCAATACCGGTGAATATATAAGCCGGTGCAAAAGCTCTCGAAATAGGTTTCTCTATATTCGGATAGGAAAAACCATCAGCCATCTGAGTATTCAATGTGAATTTTCCTGTATAATACCAATTCGATTTCACAGAAGTTTTATAACCAAATGTAGAGTTTACAGACAGTACATCATCGGTTTTTCTGACCTCTTGTCCTTCCTGACTGTTCAATCCGTATCGTAGTTTTAATTCACTTACCCATACCAGACGTCCTTTTTCATATTTGCGGTAAAAATCACCTTTCGCTATTCCGGATACCGAATTGAAACCTCCGGCATTCCAGTTTGAAAATGTTCCTTGGTTTACATCAATTCCAATAGCATTTTTTTTAGTCCAGAAACTTTGTTTGGTTTTTTCTGATGATATTTCATCAAAAGGAATCTGATAATTGGCTATGGGCTTGTTATTGTAAATTAATGGTATGTTTTCAGAAACTAAAAAATAGCTGATATCCCGATTTTTATTTCTGCGACTGACTTCAAAAGTAGACAAGGTTACCTTTTGCAGCGTACTGTTAGTGGTTTTTACAAGAATAGAATCCTGTAAAATAATTTTCTGCTCCACTAATACAGGAGGTAAATAAACGGTATCATTTACAATTCTGAGACTGTCCAGTATACTAAATTCTTTTCTATAAAACGTTTCTACATCTGCCGCCCTTTTTCTTATGATGCTGTCATTTTCTTTCACAATTTGAGAAAATGCATTTGCGCTGAAAAAGGCTGGTAAAATGTATAAAATATATTTAATAAATTTCATTATCTGTAAATTGTGAAAAATATTTTTTTAAACTTAATATGTCCAAACCACATTCTTCCATTTGTTCCTGAACCGTTGCATGTTCAATAAATTGGTCTTTTACTCCTATATTTTTAACCCTTATATCTGGGAAATTTTGTGCTGTGTATTGTGCTATTAAACTTCCAAAACCTCCATTTACAGTTCCTTCTTCCACGGTAATAACGTTATCATAATTTACTAAAATTTCCTGTAAAAATGCTTCGTTTAGTGGTTTTATTTGAACAAAATGATAATATGATAACTGATGATTATCTATTAAGTTGAGAGCATCAACAACATTTTTATAAATGGTTCCGGTACTTAGTATTACTGTTCTGGTACCCAGAAAAACCGGCTCAACTTCATTGAAGTTAATTTCCTCAAAGGGCTGTTTCCAGTCTTTTATATAACATCTGCCTCTTGGATATCTTATTGCAACCGGTTTATCATTATGCAACTGAAGCGTATAAAGACTGTTTCTCAGTTCCAGTACATTTTTCGGAGCCAGTATCTGTATATTGGGAATGGCGTTTAAATATGCAATATCATATACCCCTTGATGGGTCGCTCCATCTTCTCCAACGAGTCCTGCACGATCTACACAAAAAATCACCGGCAGATTCTGAAGGGCAATATCATGAACTACCTGATCATATGCGCGTTGTAAAAAAGTGGAATATATAGCACAAAAAACGGTAAAACCTTCTGTCGCCATACCACCTGCCAATGTTACCGCATGCTGTTCTGCTATACCCACATCTATTCCTCTTTCGGAAATTTTTCCATCAGATAACGCAATGAACTTCCGGTAGGCATGGCAGGCGTAATCCCGATTATTTTTTTGTTTTGCTCTGCCAGTTCTACTAATGTCCATCCGAATACATCCTGAAATTTAGGAAATAAGTTTTCCTGCGGCGGATATAATTCACCGGTATCCTTATCAAATTTGCCCGGTGCATGATACGTAATCTGATTTTCTTCTGCCTGTTTAAGTCCTTTGCCTTTCGTGGTAATAATGTGCAGAAACTGAGGTGTTTTTTTATCTTTAAGTTTTTGGAATTCAGCAATAAGTTTCGGCAAATCATGCCCGTCTACAGGTCCCGTATAATCAAAATTTAATGATTTAATCATGTTATTTGATTTAGGGTTCTTCCCCATCTTCACATTGGTCAGATAGCTTTTTAAAGCGCCTACACTTGGATCTATTCCGATAGCATTATCATTGAGGATGATCAACAGATTGGAATTGGTCACTCCCGCATGATTCAATCCTTCAAAAGCCATTCCTGAAGCAATGGAAGCATCTCCTACTACCGCTATATTTTTACGGTCTGTATCTCCATTTAAACCGGCAGCTATTGCCATACCTAAAACAGCTGAAATGGCTGTAGATGAATGCCCTGTTCCAAACGCATCATAAATACTCTCTGATCTTTTCGGAAAACCGCTGATTCCGTTTTTCTGACGGTTGGTAGTAAACAAATCTTTTCTGCCTGTAAGAATCTTATGTCCGTATGCCTGATGACCCACATCCCAAACCAGTTTATCATGTGGAGTATCAAACACATAATGCAATGCAATTGTAAGCTCTACAACCCCAAGACTTGCTCCTAAGTGTCCTTCTTTTGTAGCAACAGCGTCAATAATAAAATGTCTCATTTCTCTGGCCAGTTGTTCTAACTGAGCCAAAGTCATATTTTTTATATCTGACGGGCTTTGTATTTGCGACAAAATAGTTTGCATATCACTTAAATTAACTGCAAATTTACAATATTTAGTTTTATATCTATTTTTAATATGTACGAGATTTTTTCGGATGAATATTTTATGCAGATAGCACTTAATGAAGCCAGAAATGCTTTTGATCGTGATGAAATCCCTATTGGAGCTGTTGTGGTTGCCAATAATCGTATTCTCGCAAAATCTTACAATCTTACGGAAGCACTGATTGATGTAACTGCTCATGCAGAAATGCAGGCCATTTCAGCCGCTTCTGATGCAATTGGTGGCAAATATCTAAAAAATTGTACGATGTATATTACTGTAGAACCCTGCCAGATGTGTGCAGGAGCTCTGTATTGGAGTCAGATTTCAAGAATTGTATATGGAGCAAGTGATAATAAAAGAGGATTTACTCAAATGGGGGGGAAAATACATCCGAAAACAGAAATTGTATCCGGCGTTTTAGAAAAAGAATGCAGTGATCTGATGAAATTGTTTTTTGAAAATAAAAGATAAAAAAAGACTTCTATGTAATATAGAAGTCTTTTGTTTATACATTTTACAAAATATTAGAATCTGTAACCTACTGAAACCTGAATAACTCCATTCTTTCCATCCGGTTTTACATTTCCTACTTCTTCAGCCACTTTAGTTAAACCAAAATTGTAACGTGCACCAAATAAGATTCCGTTTTCAAGTTGATATTCTGCTCCTACAGCAATTCCTATATCAACCGATTTAAATCCATCTTTTGCATCAAGTGAAACATCTCCCGTTTCTGCTTCTGATTTTGCTAAAAATCCAATTTGTGGACCTAATACAATACCTAAATTTTCAACTGCATAGTATTTTGCTAAAATAGGCACATTTACATAATCTAAAGAGAGCGTATAATCCTGTCCAAGGATTTTACCTTTTTGTCCCTGTGTTGAATACAATACCTCCGGTTGAAGAGAAAACTGATCAGAAAGTGGAATTTCTACAAAACCACCTACATGAAAACCTGTTTTCATTTTTGCATTGTCAACATCAGAACCCGGTAAGTTAGCGAAGTTAACCCCTCCTTTAACACCAAATTGTACATCCTGAGCATTAGCTGCTAATGAAACAGCTAAAATAGCTCCAACTGATAATAAAATTTTTTTCATAATTACTTTCTTTTTATTTGATATTCTATAAAATGATATAGTTTATTTTTTATTAGCAAATTCTATTCCCTTTTTTGTAATCGCTGCACTAATTTGAAGAACGGTAACCGAAATCGGCTCCGTAAGCATTAATTACCAATCCTTTAATACCTAATTTTGGAGATGATATGGCATAGACTATACTTTCGTCTCCGGGATCAGTCATTCCCTCAAAACGATAGAATTCATCAATATAGAACTCTTGCGGGGATAATTCCAGCGTACCCTGCTCACATAAAAAACAATCTTTTTCTTCATGAACTAAAAAGTCGGTTGTATAGCCCCTTTTTATTAAATCGTTAACTGCTTCGCTTAAAGTATCATACTGATAATTATTATTTTCCATACTACATTGTTTTAATCTAATATTATGATTTGTTGTATTTAAAGATACATTTTTTTTATTAATTTTGGCTTGAATATAAGAGAAATCAACTGTCATGAAAATAAAAAAAACAGCAGTCTTACTTTTTGCAGCAGGACTTATTTTTGCAGGATGTAAACAATCATCTAATAAACAGGAAGAGAATGGTATACCTAATGATACAGTTACACTTCCAAATGAAACAGCTTCTACAGAAAAAGTATCCGGAAGCATGGAAAAAGCTACTTTTCAAATTGAGGGTATGAGTTGTGCCGTAGGTTGTGCCAGTGTTATTCAGGGAAAACTTGCAAAATTGGATGGTGTTAAATCAGCAACAGTAGATTTTGAATCTAAAACAGCTACTGTTGAGTTTGATAATGCCAAGCAAACTACTACAACCATCCAGACTACGGTAGAAAAAATTGCCAATGGTGCGTATAAGGTAGAAAATATGTCTTCTTCTAAAGAAACGGCAATGCTTTATCAGGAACCGAAAAAAGAAGAGAAAAAAGCCTGTTGTTCAAAAGGAGCTAAATCTTGTTCTTCTAAAGAAAAAACAACCGAAGGAAAAGAAAAAGAAAAAGCTTCAAAGGATAAAGAAAAGAAAGCAACTAAAAATGCTTAAAACTAAAAAAGGTTGCTCGGCAACCTTTTTTTTATTATTTTAATCCTCTCTTGATCAGAAGAGGTTCTATTTTAGGATCAGCTCCTCTAAAGTTTTTGTATAAAACCTGTGGATCTTCTGTACCTCCTTTTTGTAAAATATTCATTCTGAAGGACTGTGCAACTTCAGGATTGAATAGTGAAGTAGATTTAAAAGCTTCAAAAGCATCTGAATCTAAAACTTCTGACCAGATATAACTGTAGTACCCTGCCGAGTAACCACCTGAAAAAATATGGCTGAAGTAAGTACTTCTGTATCTCGGGATAATGGCATCAATCATTCCTACATTTTTCATCGTATTTACTTCAAAACTATTGATGTCTTCTGTTATCGGCTTTTCAATAGTATGATATTTCATGTCTAAAAGTGAAGCTGCCAAATATTCTGTAGTAGCAAATCCCTGATCAAAAGTTCCCGCTTTCTTCATTTTTTGAATTAAGGCATCCGGAATTACTTCTCCTGTCTGGTAATGTTTGGCAAATAATTTTAATACTTCTGGTTCTGCTGCCCAGTTTTCCATAATCTGAGAAGGTAATTCCACAAAATCCCGGGGAACATTGGTTCCTGCCAGACTCTGATAATGTACATTGGACAGTAATCCATGCAAGGCATGCCCAAACTCATGAAAATACGTAGATACCTCATCAAAAGTTAATAATGCAGGTGCATTGGCAGTTGGCTTGCTAAAATTGCACACAATGGAAATTACAGGCGATTTACGTTTATTATTCTCAAAGCTTTGCTCCCGGTAAGATGTCATCCATGCTCCTCCTCTTTTAGAAGCTCTCGGATACATATCCATATACAAAATTCCTAAATGGGTACCATCTTTTTCCAAAACTTCCCAAACTGTTACATCTTCATGATACTTCGGAACATCTTTCAGCTCTTTATATTGAAGACCATATAAACGCGCCGTAACATCAAAAATTCCATCTCTGACTTTGTCAATACTAAAATAAGGCTTAAGCTCCTGTTCGTCTAAGTTATAACGCTCTTTTCGAATTTTTTCAGCATAAAAACGCCAATCAGCCGGCGTTACATCTTCATCGATACCATCGCGCTTCATCATATCATAGATATCAGCAGCTTCAGCTTTTGCTTTTGCCAATGCTGGAATCCAGAGTTGATTCAAAAGCTTGTTTACCGTTTCGGGATTTTTGGCCATACTTTCTTCCAATACATAAGCCGCATGGTTTTTATATCCGAGAAGTTGTGCTTTTTGCAT
>NZ_JAUFQU010000058.1:0-17724 GCF_030409925.1 Paenimyroides ceti | reverse complement strand
CCATGAAAAAAAATATGATATTATTCTTTTAGACTGGATGATTTTACACACAACCGGACTGGAAGTATGCCAGTCTGTCCGTTCACTAAATTCTCCGAATCGCAACAGTCCCATAATTTTTATTACGGCTAAAGACACGCTTGGCGATACCGTTTCCGGACTCAAAGCCGGAGCTAATGACTACATCAAAAAGCCTTTTCATTTTGAGGAACTATTAGCAAGAATAGAAGTATTACTCCGAAATAATTCAGAAAACATACCGTTACATCTCGGCAATATTATGCTCAACGAGAGGGCGCATCAGGTTTTCGTCAGTGATCAGGAAATCAGTCTCACACCGAAAGAATTTGCATTATTAGCGCTGTTGATCAGTAATAAAGGAAAAGTATGTACGCGTAAACAAATCATCGAAGAAGTATGGGATATCCATTTTGAGTACGATACCAGTGTGATTGATGTTTTTATTAATGCGCTGCGAAAAAAGCTATACATGAATAAAGAAGATTTACGAATTACTACCATTCGCGGAGTGGGCTATATGGCACAGGATGTTTAAAAAAATTTCCATAAAGAACCGTATTGCGCTGCTATACAGCATCAGTTTTTCAGGACTTATGTTACTGATCTTTTCTGTACTGTACGCAGTTGTTTCCTTAAGCATTTCCGCATCCGTGCGCAACATACTCAAAGAAGAAATACAGCATCATGTAAACTATGTAAAAAAACAACCCGTGTCTGCATTTCTCAAAACACTTATTGAAGCGTTTAGAAATCAAAGGTGTCGATTTTGCAAAAGTAACGCTTCACATTGGGTTAGGGACTTTTAATCCGGTTGAGGTAGAAGATTTGTCCAAACATAAGATGGATTCAGAAGAACTTATCATTACTCAGGAAGCATGTGATATTGTGAATAAGGCAAAGGCAAACCGCAAAAAAGTTTGTTGTGTAGGAACTACTACTATGCGTGCAATGGAGAGTTCAGTATCTTCCAATAAAACCTTGAATCCGTTTATCGGCTGGACCAACAAATTCATTTTCCCACCGTATGATTTTAGTATCGCAGATGCTATGATTACAAATTTTCATATGCCAAAATCAACTTTGTTGATGATGATCTCCGCTTTTTGTGGTCATGATCTCATGGAAAAAGCGTATGAAGAAGCGGTAAAAGAAAAATACAAATTTTACTCTTATGGAGATGCCATGCTTATTCTCTAAAATAGTTTAAAATAAAATAAAAAGGCTGTCTTTACTAAGACAGCCTTTTTTGCGATTATAAATATTCATTTCATTTTTGTATTTTTACAGGGAAACATAACAAATTATGAGAAAAAGAACTGCTATTTTATTAACTGCCGTTGTAGGTTTTGCTGTATCTTGTGAAAAAAAACAAAATAAAGCGATGATATCAGGAGAAGATAATCCTTTAATTGCAGAATGGAATACACCTTATGAGCTGCCTCCATTTGAACTGATTCAAACGAAACATTTTGAACCGGCAATTTTAGAAGGAATTAAAGAACATCAATCAGAAATTGAAGCTATTGTTGCATCTAAACAGGCACCAACTTTTGAAAATACTATTGAAGCAATAGAAAAATCGGGAAAACTTTTAAACAGAGTTACTACGGTGTTTTATAACCTCACAAGTGCAGATACAAATGATAGTTTACAGAAACTGGCTCAGGATCTGGCACCAAAGTTATCAGAACATTCAGATAATATTAAATTGAATGAAAAGCTTTTTGCCAAAGTAAAAAAAGTGTACAACGACCATCTGATTGCCAATGCAGAAAAAATACAACTGTCTCCCGAACAAAAAGAACTCTTGGAAAAAACGTACAAAAGTTTTGTTCGCAGTGGAGCCAACCTTTCTGCAGAAAATAAAGAAAAGCTGCGAAAACTCAATAGTGAGCTTTCTGTATTATCTTTAAAATATGGAGATAATCTGTTAAGCGAAACGAACTCTTATGAACTTGTTGTGGACAACAAGGCTGATCTTGCAGGATTACCGCAAGAATTAATAGAAACAGCAGCCAATGAAGCCAAAGCAAAAATAAAGATGGAAAATGGATTTTCACTTTAAGCAATTCATCAGTCATGCCATTTTTACAATATGCTGAAAACAGAAACTTACGGCAGACTTTATGGAATGCTTACCAACTCAGAGGTAATAATAATAATGACAAAGACAATAAAGAAATTGTTGCCCGTCTTGCGAATTTGAGAATGCAAAAAGCACAACTTCTCGGATATAAAAACCATGCGGCTTATGTATTGGAAGAAAGTATGGCCAAAAATCCCGAAACGGTAAACAAGCTTTTGAATCAACTCTGGATTCCAGCATTGGCAAAAGCAAAAGCTGAAGCTGCTGATATCTATGATATGATGAAGCGCGATGGTATCGATGAAGATGTAACGCCGGCTGATTGGCGTTTTTATGCTGAAAAAATTCGAAAAGAGCGTTATAACTTAGACGAACAGGAGCTTAAGCCTTATTTTAGTATTGACAAAGTCAGAGATGGAATTTTTGATGTTACGGCGCGTTTATATGGTCTTCAATATAAAGAGCTGAAAGATGTTCCGAAGTATCATGAAGATGTAACAGTTTGGGAAGTTTGGAAAAAGATGGTACCCATTTAGGAATTTTGTATATGGATATGTATCCGAGAGCTTCTAAAAGAGGAGGAGCATGGATGACATCTTACCGGGAGCAAAGCTTTGAGAATAATAAACGTAAATCGCCTGTAATTTCCATTGTGTGCAATTTTAGCAAGCCAACTGCCAATGCACCTGCATTATTAACTTTTGATGAGGTATCTACGTATTTTCATGAGTTTGGGCATGCCTTGCATGGATTACTGTCCAATGTACATTATCAGAGTCTGGCAGGAACCAATGTTCCCCGGGATTTTGTGGAATTACCTTCTCAGATTATGGAAAACTGGGCAGCAGAACCAGAAGTATTAAAATTATTTGCCAAACATTACCAGACAGGAGAAGTAATTCCGGATGCCTTAATTCAAAAAATGAAGAAAGCGGGAACTTTTGATCAGGGATTTGCTACTACAGAATATTTGGCAGCTTCACTTTTAGACATGAAATATCATACTATTGAAAAGCCGATAACAGAAGACATCAATAGTTTTGAAGTAAATACGATGAAAAATGTAGGAATGATTGATGCCATTATCCCGAGATACAGAAGTACTTACTTCAGCCATATTTTTTCAGGTGGTTACTCGGCAGGGTACTACAGTTATATCTGGTCAGAAGTTTTAGATTCAGATGCTTTTGAAGCTTTTAAATCTACTTCACTATTCAATCCTGAAGTTGCACAGTCCTTCAGAATGAATATTTTACAAAAAGGAGGTACAGAAGATCCACAGGTTTTATACAAAAACTTTAGAGGAGCTGATCCTAAAATAGAACCTCTTCTGATCAAGAGAGGATTAAAATAATAAAAAAAAGGTTGCCGAGCAACCTTTTTTAGTTTTAAGCATTTTTAGTTGCTTTCTTTTCTTTATCCTTTGAAGCTTTTTCTTTTTCTTTTCCTTCGGTTGTTTTTTCTTTAGAAGAACAAGATTTAGCTCCTTTTGAACAACAGGCTTTTTTCTCTTCTTTTTTCGGTTCCTGATAAAGCATTGCCGTTTCTTTAGAAGAAGACATATTTTCTACCTTATACGCACCATTGGCAATTTTTTTCTACCGTAGTCTGGATGGTTGTAGTAGTTTGCTTGGCATTATCAAACTCAACAGTAGCTGTTTTAGATTCAAAATCTACTGTTGCTGATTTAACACCATCCAATTTTGCAAGTTTTCCCTGAATAACACTGGCACAACCTACGGCACAACTCATACCCTCAATTTGAAAAGTAGCTTTTTCCATGCTTCCGGATACTTTTTCTGTAGAAGCTGTTTCATTTGGAAGTGTAACTGTATCATTAGGTATACCATTCTCTTCCTGTTTATTAGATGATTGTTTACATCCTGCAAAAATAAGTCCTGCTGCAAAAAGTAAGACTGCTGTTTTTTTTATTTTCATGACAGTTGATTTCTCTTATATTCAAGCCAAAATTAATAAAAAAAATGTATCTTTAAATACAACAAATCATAATATTAGATTAAAACAATGTAGTATGGAAAATAATAATTATCAGTATGATACTTTAAGCGAAGCAGTTAACGATTTAATAAAAAGGGGCTATACAACCGACTTTTTAGTTCATGAAGAAAAAGATTGTTTTTTATGTGAGCAGGGTACGCTGGAATTATCCCCGCAAGAGTTCTATATTGATGAATTCTATCGTTTTGAGGGAATGACTGATCCCGGAGACGAAAGTATAGTCTATGCCATATCATCTCCAAAATTAGGTATTAAAGGATTGGTAATTAATGCTTACGGAGCCGATTTCGGTTACCGTTCTTCAAAATTAGTGCAGCGATTACAAAAAAGGGAATAGAATTTGCTAATAAAAAATAAACTATATCATTTTATAGAATATCAAATAAAAAGAAAGTAATTATGAAAAAAATTTTATTATCAGTTGGAGCTATTTTAGCTGTTTCATTAGCAGCTAATGCTCAGGATGTACAATTTGGTGTTAAAGGAGGGGTTAACTTCGCTAACTTACCGGGTTCTGATGTTGACAATGCAAAAATGAAAACAGGTTTTCATGTAGGTGGTTTTGTAGAAATTCCACTTTCTGATCAGTTTTCTCTTCAACCGGAGGTATTGTATTCAACACAGGGACAAAAAGGTAAAATCCTTGGACAGGATTATACGCTCTCTTTAGATTATGTAAATGTGCCTATTTTAGCAAAATACTATGCAGTTGAAAATTTAGGTATTGTATTAGGTCCACAAATTGGATTTTTAGCAAAATCAGAAGCAGAAACGGGAGATGTTTCACTTGATGCAAAAGATGGATTTAAATCGGTTGATATAGGAATTGCTGTAGGAGCAGAATATCAACTTGAAAACGGAATCTTATTTGGTGCACGTTACAATTTTGGTTTAACTAAAGTGGCTGAAGAAGTAGGAAATGTAAAACCGGATGGAAAGAATGGAGTTATTCAGGTTTCAGTAGGTTACAGATTCTAATATTTTGTAAAATGTATAAACAAAAGACTTCTATATTACATAGAAGTCTTTTTTTATCTTTTATTTTCAAAAAACAATTTCATCAGATCACTGCATTCTTTTTCTAAAACGCCGGATACAATTTCTGTTTTCGGATGTATTTTCCCCCCCATTTGAGTAAATCCTCTTTTATTATCACTTGCTCCATATACAATTCTTGAAATCTGACTCCAATACAGAGCTCCTGCACACATCTGGCAGGGTTCTACAGTAATATACATCGTACAATTTTTTAGATATTTGCCACCAATTGCATCAGAAGCGGCTGAAATGGCCTGCATTTCTGCATGAGCAGTTACATCAATCAGTGCTTCCGTAAGATTGTAAGATTTTGCGAGAATACGATTATTGGCAACCACAACAGCTCCAATAGGGATTTCATCACGATCAAAAGCATTTCTGGCTTCATTAAGTGCTATCTGCATAAAATATTCATCCGAAAAAATCTCGTACATATTAAAAATAGATATAAAACTAAATATTGTAAATTTGCAGTTAATTTAAGTGATATGCAAACTATTTTGTCGCAAATACAAAGCCCGTCAGATATAAAAAATATGACTTTGGCTCAGTTAGAACAACTGGCCAGAGAAATGAGACATTTTATTATTGACGCTGTTGCTACAAAAGAAGGACACTTAGGAGCAAGTCTTGGGGTTGTAGAGCTTACAATTGCATTGCATTATGTGTTTGATACTCCACATGATAAACTGGTTTGGGATGTGGGTCATCAGGCATACGGACATAAGATTCTTACAGGCAGAAAAGATTTGTTTACTACCAACCGTCAGAAAAACGGAATCAGCGGTTTTCCGAAAAGATCAGAGAGTATTTATGATGCGTTTGGAACAGGGCATTCATCTACAGCCATTTCAGCTGTTTTAGGTATGGCAATAGCTGCCGGTTTAAATGGAGATACAGACCGTAAAAATATAGCGGTAGTAGGAGATGCTTCCATTGCTTCAGGAATGGCTTTTGAAGGATTGAATCATGCGGGAGTGACCAATTCCAATCTGTTGATCATCCTCAATGATAATGCTATCGGAATAGATCCAAGTGTAGGCGCTTTAAAAAGCTATCTGACCAATGTGAAGATGGGGAAGAACCCTAAATCAAATAACATGATTAAATCATTAAATTTTGATTATACGGGACCTGTAGACGGGCATGATTTGCCGAAACTTATTGCTGAATTCCAAAAACTTAAAGATAAAAAAACACCTCAGTTTCTGCACATTATTACCACGAAAGGCAAAGGACTTAAACAGGCAGAAGAAAATCAGATTACGTATCATGCACCGGGCAAATTTGATAAGGATACCGGTGAATTATATCCGCCGCAGGAAAACTTATTTCCTAAATTTCAGGATGTATTCGGATGGACATTAGTAGAACTGGCAGAGCAAAACAAAAAAATAATCGGGATTACGCCTGCCATGCCTACCGGAAGTTCATTGCGTTATCTGATGGAAAAATTTCCGGAAAGAGGAATAGATGTGGGTATAGCAGAACAGCATGCGGTAACATTGGCAGGTGGTATGGCGACAGAAGGTTTTACCGTTTTTTGTGCTATATATTCCACTTTTTTACAACGCGCATATGATCAGGTAGTTCATGATATTGCCCTTCAGAATCTGCCGGTGATTTTTTGTGTAGATCGTGCAGGACTCGTTGGAGAAGATGGAGCGACCCATCAAGGGGTATATGATATTGCATATTTAAACGCCATTCCCAATATACAGATACTGGCTCCGAAAAATGTACTGGAACTGAGAAACAGTCTTTATACGCTTCAGTTGCATAATGATAAACCGGTTGCAATAAGATATCCAAGAGGCAGATGTTATATAAAAGACTGGAAACAGCCCTTTGAGGAAATTAACTTCAATGAAGTTGAGCCGGTTTTTCTGGGTACCAGAACAGTAATACTAAGTACCGGAACCATTTATAAAAATGTTGTTGATGCTCTCAACTTAATAGATAATCATCAGTTATCATATTATCATTTTGTTCAAATAAAACCACTAAACGAAGCATTTTTACAGGAAATTTTAGTAAATTATGATAACGTTATTACCGTGGAAGAAGGAACTGTAAATGGAGGTTTTGGAAGTTTAATAGCACAATACACAGCACAAAATTTCCCAGATATAAGGGTTAAAAATATAGGAGTAAAAGACCAATTTATTGAACATGCAACGGTTCAGGAACAAATGGAAGAATGTGGTTTGGACATATTAAGTTTAAAAAAATATTTTTCACAATTTACAGATAATGAAATTTATTAAATATATTTTATACATTTTACCAGCCTTTTTCAGCGCAAATGCATTTTCTCAAATTGTGAAAGAAAATGACAGCATCATAAGAAAAAGGGCGGCAGATGTAGAAACGTTTTATAGAAAAGAATTTAGTATACTGGACAGTCTCAGAATTGTAAATGATACCGTTTATTTACCTCCTGTATTAGTGGAGCAGAAAATTATTTTACAGGATTCTATTCTTGTAAAAACCACTAACAGTACGCTGCAAAAGGTAACCTTGTCTACTTTTGAAGTCAGTCGCAGAAATAAAAATCGGGATATCAGCTATTTTTTAGTTTCTGAAAACATACCATTAATTTACAATAACAAGCCCATAGCCAATTATCAGATTCCTTTTGATGAAATATCATCAGAAAAAACCAAACAAAGTTTCTGGACTAAAAAAAATGCTATTGGAATTGATGTAAACCAAGGAACATTTTCAAACTGGAATGCCGGAGGTTTCAATTCGGTATCCGGAATAGCGAAAGGTGATTTTTACCGCAAATATGAAAAAGGACGTCTGGTATGGGTAAGTGAATTAAAACTACGATACGGATTGAACAGTCAGGAAGGACAAGAGGTCAGAAAAACCGATGATGTACTGTCTGTAAACTCTACATTTGGTTATAAAACTTCTGTGAAATCGAATTGGTATTATACAGGAAAATTCACATTGAATACTCAGATGGCTGATGGTTTTTCCTATCCGAATATAGAGAAACCTATTTCGAGAGCTTTTGCACCGGCTTATATATTCACCGGTATTGGTGCGGAATTCTCAATTCCCGATAACGGGCTCAAAGTATATATTTCACCTGCTACATGGAAAGCAACAGTTGTTGCTGACAGCCGATTGGCAAATTTGGGAGAATTTGGACTTAACGGAGGAACTTTTGACGAGGACGGAAACCTGTTGAAAGCAGGAAAACGTGCACGGCATGAATTAGGTTTTTTAATTACCAATCAGTACCGAAAACAATTAATCAAAAATGTAGTTCTTGATCATAAAATAAATATTTATACAGACTATTTGAATAACTTTGGAAATATAGATATCGATTGGCAGATTCAATTAGAGATGTCAGTAAATAATTATATAAAAGCAACTGTGGGAGCGTATTTGATATATGATGATGACATAAAGAATAAAAGAGATGTTGGAGGCGTTCAGATAACTGAAGGGCCTCGTGTACAGTTCAAGCAGTTATTAGGAGTAGGGTTGATGTTTGCATTCTAAGATTATGAAGAAAATAGTATTTTTTTGTTTGTGCAGTATGGCGGCTTTCAGTCAGTCGAATGATACCATCGGAAAAGTTGAAAGAACCATTTCTATTGACGATCCGTACTATCGAGAAGATCAGATGTACGTGACCATCACGCATAGTATTTTACAAAATAAACCACACGGATTTAAGCAAAACTCATTGTCTCCAGGTGTGACTTTTGGTTTCTTAAGAGATATTCCTTTAAACAAAGCCCGAAGGATTGCTATTGCACCAGGACTTGGTTTGGCTTATCATAACCTTCGTCATAATCTCCTGACCATCAATTCGGATATCGTTCCTTATGAGGTGAACTCTGATTATGAAAAAAACAATCAGCATTTTTGGTATCTGGAAATTCCTTTAGAATTCCGATGGAGAAACTCTACAATGGAATCTCATAAATTCTGGAGAGTGTATGCCGGAATTAAATATAGTTATCTGTTGAGCAGCAAATCAATTTATGAAGGAAAACATGGTAATTTTACTTATAAGAATAATCCTGATCTGAATAAATCAATGATTGGTATGTATATTTCAGCAGGATTTAATACATGGAATCTCTATGCGTATTATGGCTTTCAACCTGTTTTCAAACAAAATATCATACCTAACAACAAAGGACTCAATTATTTTAATGTAGGTCTTGCCTTTTATATTTTATAAAAACGATATAGAAAAAGTGTGGAATACTAACTGAGGAATAATTCCTATCAGGCAACCGATAAGAATTTCACGGGTAGTATGTGCCTGAAGAGCTAATCTTGAGGATGCTAATAGGCCAAGCAAAAGAATTAAAATGCATAGTGGAAATATAAAGGGAAGATAATAACTCTGTGCTGTATGCATCATAAACATAACAAAGGCACTGAAACTAAGCATGTGTAAACTATACTTCTTTTTAAAAAAGAGACTTAGAAAAACAATACTGTACGAAACTGCGTAAGCAGTGAGAAAAAGCTTGAGTTCGTTACTCCTGTTCAGGAATAATATCTGAAAAACCAGAATATACATCAATACAATATTCAAAAAAACCGGAGCCTTTCTTTCACCTGTATCTTTTACCATGATAGAAGATGTAAGCATCTTAAACGATTTAAGAAATAAAAAGAGGATGACTGGTAATAGAAAGGTCATAATAGCAACCTGTATAACAGTGACGTAAATTTCGGTTGTATTATAAAAGTTTTGAGACAGATAATAAAAACATCCTGTAGCTATCAGCGGGATAAATACAGGATGAAATATATAGGAAAATATGCCTAAAAATTTTCTCAAAAGGCGGTTATATTTTTTTACGCATTCTTGCTACGGGTATATCAAGTTGTTCACGATATTTTGCAACAGTTCTTCGGGCAATAGGATACCCTTTTTCTTTTAATAATTCTGCGAGACGATCATCCGGATAAGGTTTTTGTTTATCTTCATCAGCAATGATGTTCTGTAATATTTTTTTAATTTCGATAGTAGAGACTTCTTCTCCCTGATCATTAATCATTGCTTCAGAGAAGAACTCCTTAATAAGTTTTGTACCGTATGGTGTTTCTACATATTTACTATTGGCTACTCTGGAAATAGTAGAGATGTCTAAGCCCACCATATCAGCAATATCTTTCAGAATCATTGGTTTTAGTTTCGTTTCATCTCCGTCAAGAAAATATTCCTGCTGATATTGTATAATTGCACTCATGGTTACAAATAGTGTTTCCTGCCGTTGTTTGATAGCATCGATAAACCACTTTGCACCATCGAGTTTTTGCTTGATAAATTGTACTGCATCTTTTTGTGCATTTGATTTATCTGCAGATGCCTTATACGTTTCAAGCATTTCCTGATAATCTTTTGATACGTGCAATTCAGGTGCATTTCTTCCGTTTAAAGACAATTCAAGCTCACCATCATTTATTTTTATCGTAAAATCAGGAATCACATGCTCAACAGCCTTTGAATTTCCTGCAAAAGCGCCACCCGGTTTAGGGTTTAACTTTTCAATCTCGTCAATGGCTTTTCTAAGCTGATCCTGACTTACACCATATTTCTGTAATAATTTTTCATAATGTTTTTTTGTAAAAGCATCAAATTGGTTCTCAATAATATCCGTTGCCAATTCTACAGCATCACTTGGTGTTTTATGACGTAACTGCAGTAAAAGACACTCCTGTAAATCTCTTGCACCAACCCCGGAAGGCTCCAGTTCGTGGATAATATTCAGAAGGATATCGGTAACCTTTTCTTCATCCGTATAAATCCCCTGAGTAAAGGCCATATCATCTACTATATCCTGAATGCTTCGTCGGATGTATCCCATATCATCTATACTCCCGACTAAAAACTCTGCAATTACACGATCTTCATCATTCAGCATAAAAGTATTCAGCTGATTGATTAAATCCTGATGGAAGCTTATCTGAGCTACTATAGGGCTGAATTTATCATCATCATCATCGCTATAGTTATTGGTTTGTAATTTATAGTCAGGGGTTTCGTCATCACTCAAATACTCGTCAATATTGATTTCATCAGTATCAATCCGTTCATTGTCATAGTCATCGAAATCATCCTGCTCCCCAAATTCATCTGCTTCCACATTGTCTTCTTTACCCGATTCAAGAGCCGGATTCTCTACCAGTTCTTCTTTTAATCGTTGTTCAAAAGCCAGCGTGGGCAATTGTATCAGCTTCATCAATTGTATTTGCTGAGGCGATAGTTTTTGAGATAACTTTAATTGTAAGTTTTGTTTTAACATATATTGAATAATGCTGCTAAGTTGGTGTACAAAAAATAGTTTAACCTATATCTGTTTCATCAAATTTATGAAAAAACGTTGATAAGTTAAACTATTATTATAGGATTAACGAATTGTAAATTAAAATTCTGCGTTTTGCGGTGTTCTTGGGAATGGTATTACATCACGGATGTTGGTCATACCCGTTACAAAGAGTACCATTCTTTCAAAACCTAAACCAAAACCGGAGTGTACTGCAGAACCAAATCTGCGGGTATCAAGATACCACCACAATTCCTCTTCAGAAATATCCAGCGCTTTCATTTTTTCTACCAATACATCGTAGCGCTCTTCTCTCTGAGAGCCGCCGACAATCTCTCCGATACCCGGGAATAAAATGTCCATGGCACGAACTGTCTTTCCATCTTCATTCAAGCGCATATAGAACGCTTTTATGTTTGCCGGATAATCAAATAAGATAACAGGGCATTTGAAGTGTTTCTCTACAAGAAAACGCTCATGTTCACTTTGTAAATCAGCTCCCCATTCTTCAATGATATATTGGAATTTTTTATTTTTATTTGGTTTGGAAGCTTTTAATATATCAATTGCTTCTGTATAAGAAACGCGTTTAAAGTTGTTTTCTAAAACGAATTGTAATTTCTCAATTAAACTCATTTCACTGCGTTCTGCCTGTGGTTTGCTTTTTTCTTCGTCTTTCAGTCGTTGTTCCAAAAACTTTAAATCATCTTCACATTTTTCCATGACATGACGAATGATTGACTTGATAAAATCTTCTGCAAGATCCATATTTGCATCGAGATCATTAAAAGCTACTTCGGGCTCAATCATCCAGAATTCAGCTAAATGGCGAGATGTATTTGAGTTTTCTGCACGGAAAGTAGGACCAAACGTATATACCTGACCTAAAGCCATCGCATACGTTTCAGCTTCTAATTGCCCGGAAACAGTCAAATTCGTATGTTTTCCGAAGAAATCTTCTTTATAGTTAATGGTGCCATCTTCATTTTTCGGAGCATTACCATCAAGAGAAAGCGATGTTACCTGAAACATTTCTCCGGCACCTTCAGCATCTGATCCGGTAATAATAGGCGTATTTACATATACAAATCCACTTTCCTGAAAATATTTATGTACCGCATAAGACAATACGCTTCTCACACGCATAATAGCTCCGAATACATTCGTTCTTACTCTTAAATGTGCATTTTCGCGGAGAAATTCCAAGGAGTGTTTTTTAGGCTGGATTGGGAATTTTTCAGGATCTGATTCTCCTAATATTTCTAAGGATTTTACCTGAATTTCGAATTTCTGACCTGCTCCCTGGCTTTCAATCAAAGTACCTTTTACCGCTATTGCTGCTCCGGTAGTAACTTTCTTTAATAATTCTGCCGGGAAATTTTCAAAATCAACAACACATTGTATATTATGTATAGTAGAACCGTCATTCAATGCAATAAATTGATTGTTTCTAAACGTTTTTACCCAACCTTTTGCGGTAATTTCTTGTAAAAGACTCGATCCATTTAAAAGATCAATTACTTTGGTGTGTCTCATTTCCGTGTATATTATAATTTTGAAAAATAACGTATTTTTAAAATACCCGCAAAGATAATGAATTATAGGATGATTGTAAAAGATTATTTTTCTACCAGATAAACCTTGGTTTTATGAGTATCTTTGCACAAAATAAAAATGAAAATGAATTGGATATTATTGATTATAGCCGGACTTTTTGAGATCGGATTTACGACCTGTCTTGGAAAATTCAGAGAAACTGCAGGAACAACTTCCTATTTATGGTTTCTGGGATTTTTAATAAGCCTTATTGTCAGTATGGCTTTATTGATGAAAGCTACTCAAACCTTACCTTTGGGAACTGCCTATGCAGTTTGGACCGGAATTGGTGCTGTAGGAACCGTATTGATGGGAATATTGTTTTTTAAAGAGCCCGTAGATTTTTGGAGGTTGTTTTTTATTTTTACATTGATTGCGTCTATCGTCGGATTAAAGTTTGTATCAAATTAACTTTAAGACTATTTGTCATAAAAAAATCCACTGAAAAGTGGATTTTTTAGCTTTATAATCGTAAAAAGCAACTACACTATAATATTTTTAGTAAGTGTAGAACTGTTTTTGGATGTATCGAAGAAGAAATCTATTTGTCCCAGTACAAGACCAAAGCAGCCTACCTGATTAATTATTACATCCTTATCTTCACTGTTTTTTACAATAGTAGGTTTGTCGAGAAACGTATGGGTATGTCCTCCGATGATTAAGTCAATATTTTTAGTTTGTGAAGCCAGCATCAAATCGCTCACATTATCACTCGCTATGTCATATTTATAGCCTAAATGGGAAAGACAGATGATCAAATCACATTTTTCCTGTTCTTTGAGAATACGGCTCATATCCTGGGCAACTTCAACGGGATTGATAAAAACAGTTTCTCCATATTCTCTTTTATTGACAAGTCCTGCCAGTTTTACGCCAAGACCAAAAACACCAATTCTGATACCATCTTTGATAAAAACCCGATACGGTTTTGTTAAGCCGTCCATTACCGTATTTTTAAAATCGTAATTGGCGTTCAGAATATCAAAATTAGCATTTACAACCTGGGAAGCCAGTCCGCCTACACCATTATCAAATTCGTGATTACCGATGGTAGTAGCGTCATATTGCAGCATATTCATCAGTTTTATTTCCAGTTCACCACCAAAATAATTAAAATAAGGGGTTCCCTGAAACATATCACCGGCATCGAGCAAGAGAACATTTTTACTCTCCTTTCGGATTTTGTCTATCAAAGTTTTACGTTTGGCAACGCCTCCCTGATTTGGATATTTTCCGTGATCAGAAGGAAAAGGATCTATATGACTGTGGGTGTCGTTGGTATGTAGAATGGTTAAACGCTTTAAATCATTTCCTGTAAAACTGGATAAGGATAAACCTCCAAGGGCAACAAAGGCAGTTCCTGAGGCAGTTTTCTGTAAAAAATCTCTTCTATTCATTGCCTTCTTCAATTATATGTTGGGTTGTAATAACCGGGAGTTCAGGATGTTTTTTAAAATATTCAATAAGCACATTGCGCAGTTTGTAATCCATAGTATAGGTGCGTACAGCTTTGGTAAAAAATACCATACTGTCACCTCCTTGTGCAAGATAATCGTTAGTAACAATAAGGTATGTCTTTTCAGGTGAAACAATTTTGCCGTTGATATATACATTTTTCAGCTGTTGCGTTTTAGCATCAATATGAATGAAAATACCTGCTAACGGATGGGGCTTTTTATTAGCAAGCATATAGTTTGCCAATTCTATGATTTGTTCGCCTTTTAATTCAAGTACCACTGCTTCGTTTTCAAAAGGCATTACTTCAAATGCAGCACGGGTAGTTACATCTCCCTCAGAAATTACAGAGCGGATGCCACCGTGGTTAAGCATACAGCCATCAATATTTTTTTGATATCTTTTCTGAAACACAGGATTTACAATTTCTACAGTAGCTTCTGCAAATAGATTTCCGATGATGGTTTCCCATTTTCCTTTTGATTTGTCCATAGTTATAGGACTGTGAGAAATGACTTTGCTCAGATCTTCATCGATATGTTTTTTATAAGGGGCTACAAACTTATCTATAGAAAGGTCGGGAGCAAGGGTGTCGGAGACAGAGATGTTTTTGCCTTTTATTTCTGTATTCCGATACAGATGCGGGCTGCATGCGAAAAATGCATTTATTGAGATTAAGAATAAAAATAAACTAATAAATGAAGTCTTTTTTTAGAAAATCGTATCATTAAATCTTCCTTAAATTATTTAACTTTGTGTAGTGGTAAAATTACAACGATTTTATTCATTGTAAAGCATCACGATGTTAAAATACCTTCAACTAAATTTAAATATAAAATTCAATGCAAAAGTTTATCGGTACCGGAGTAGCACTTGTAACTCCTTTTAAAAGTGATTTTTCTGTAGATGTGGAAGCCCTCGAGAGAATTGTAAAATTCAATATTGAAGGCGGAATAAATTACTTGGTTGTATTGGGAACCACTGCTGAAGCAGCCACTCTCACCAAAGAAGAAAAAGAATTAGTAAAAAGTACCGTAAAAAAAGCAAACAATAATACATTGCCATTGGTATTGGGAGTAGGTGGTAATAATACAATGGAAATAGTACATCAGCTACAAACTGAAGATTTATCGGGGTTTGATGCAATTTTGTCTGTTTCTCCTTATTATAACAAGCCAACTCAGGAAGGAATTTATCAGCACTTCAAAATGATTGCAGCGCATTCGCCTTTACCGGTTATAATTTATAATGTTCCGGGCAGAACTTCAAGCAATATGTTGCCGGCTACCGTAATACGACTTGCAAATGATTGTGATTCTATCATAGGAATTAAAGAAGCGGCCGGAGACATTGTTCAGGCAATGCAACTGATAAAAGACAGACCAGAAGGCTTTTTAGTAATTTCCGGAGACGATATGATTACGCTACCTATGGTACTTGCAGGAGGAGATGGTGTTATTTCTGTGATTGGAGAAGGTTTTCCTCATGCGTTTTCAAAAATGGTACAGTTGGGATTAGAAAGAAAAGCAGATGAGGCTTATCAGATACACTACCAGTTGAGTGATAGTATCAATATGATATTTGAACAGGGAAATCCGGCTGGTATCAAAGAGGTTTTCAAGGCGTTGAACCTATCGGAAAATACGTTAAGACTTCCTTTGGTTCCTGTAAACAGCGATCTATCAAATCGTATTACTCAGTTTGTCAAAGAATTTAAAAACTAAATAATCAAAAAAGAAACAGTATGCTATCAAAAAAAATTGAATCCGCTTTAAACAAGCAGATAAAAATAGAAGGAGATTCATCGCAAATATATCTGGCTATGGCTTCATGGGCAGAAAACCAGGGTTTTGAAGGAATTGCCACTTTCATGTATGCGCAGTCAGATGAAGAGCGTGTACATATGCTGAAACTGGTAAAATATATCAATCAGCGCGGTGGCGAAGCAATTATACCGGCGGTTATACAGCCAGAATTAGATCATACCTCTTTCAAAACATTATTTACCCAATTGTTTGAACATGAGGTGTATGTTTCTGCAAGTATTAATGAGTTGGTTCATGTTTCTCTGGAAGAAAGAGATTATGCTACTCATAATTTCTTGCAATGGTATGTATCAGAACAGATAGAGGAAGAAGCTACGGCACGTACTATTTTAGATAAAATCAACCTGATCGGTGATGATAAAGGAGGCTTGTATCTGTTTGATAACGATATTAAAAATTTCCCTTCCATACAGACCAATCTGGCGTAATAATATTAACGAAAAATTAAGTGGATTATTAAAAAAAGATGTTTTTATTTGGACATCTTTTTTTATGTCTAAAAAAAGAATTGTAGAGTCAATTATAAATATTAAATTTGCATTTGCTGTTAAACATGGTTTGATGGTGTATAAAAACCGATTTATGAAGAAAATTTCCTGTGCTTTATTATTAATGCTTGCATTGACAGGCTGTAAGTCTACGTATCAGAAAGCTATGAAATCAGAAGATGTGGCTTATAAAATAGCTGCAGCTCATGATTTGTATGAAAAGGGGAAGTACCGAAAAGCGACGCGTTTATATGAGCAGGCAAAGCCGAAAATAGGCATTGCTCCTGAAGCACAGATGCTGTACATCAACTATGCTAAATCGCAAATGGCTTGATCAACAGGTCAAAAACTCATTAAAACAGCTTACCATAAATTTTGACAGACCTTTGTTAGGAAAAGGCCATTCCATTAGTTTCGGAGAAGACAAAAATGCTGTGCCTGATTTAAAAAAACTGACCTATTCTGAAGATAAAAAGTCCATCATCATTGAATGGGAGCTTAAAGAAAACAAAAACTATGAATTTATACTAACAGGTTTATCATTTAAGTCGCCTGAAGGTATATCGATAAAAGATTATAAAATAAGCTTCAAAACCCAATAACGGAAATAAAATAAGACACCTATATACTTGATTGTACCAAATAAAAAATCTCGCGTGAAACGAGATTTTTTATTTTCATATTACCATGTATCAAATATCTGTTTTATTTCATCATATTGTTTATCATCTAGTAATTTAGAATTATCTAATTCAATAATATGTGCTTTCTCTTCTAGAGGCTTTAATTTTGGATTTGACATAGCACAAATAATTACCTGATTATTTTTAGGTATTTTATCTTGAATGAGTTTTACAATATTAGAATAATTATTATCTGAT
>NZ_JAUFQU010000057.1:17500-72818 GCF_030409925.1 Paenimyroides ceti | reverse complement strand
CCCCCCCCCCCCCCCCCCCCCCCCCCCCCCCCCCCCCCCCCCCCCCCCCCCCCCCCCCCCCCCCCCCCCCCCCCCCCCCCCCCCCCCCCCCCCCCCCCCCCCCCCCCCCCCCCCCCCCCCCCCCCCCCCCCCCCCCCCCCCCCCCCCCCCCCCCCCCCCCCCCCCCCCCCCCCCCCCCCCCCCCCCCCCCCCCCCCCCCCCCCCCCCCCCCCCCCCCCCCCCCCCCCCCCCCCCCCCCCCCCCCCCCCCCCCCCCCCCCCCCCCCCCCCCCCCCCCCCCCCCCCCCCCCCCCCCCCCCCCCCCCCCCCCCCCCCCCCCCCCCCCCCCCCCCCCCCCCCCCCCCCCCCCCCCCCCCCCCCCCCCCCCCCCCCCCCCCCCCCCCCCCCCCCCCCCCCCCCCCCCCCCCCCCCCCCCCCCCCCCCCCCCCCCCCCCCCCCCCCCCCCCCCCCCCCCCCCCCCCCCCCCCCCCCCCCCCCCCCCCCCCCCCCCCCCCCCCCCCCCCCCCCCCCCCCCCCCCCCCCCCCCCCCCCCCCCCCCCCCCCCCCCCCCCCCCCCCCCCCCCCCCCCCCCCCCCCCCCCCCCCCCCCCCCCCCCCCCCCCCCCCCCCCCCCCCCCCCCCCCCCCCCCCCCCCCCCCCCCCCCCCCCCCCCCCCCCCCCCCCCCCCCCCCCCCCCCCCCCCCCCCCCCCCCCCCCCCCCCCCCCCCCCCCCCCCCCCCCCCCCCCCCCCCCCCCCCCCCCCCCCCCCCCCCCCCCCCCCCCCCCCCCCCCCCCCCCCCCCCCCCCCCCCCCCCCCCCCCCCCCCCCCCCCCCCCCCCCCCCCCCCCCCCCCCCCCCCCCCCCCCCCCCCCCCCCCCCCCCCCCCCCCCCCCCCCCCCCCCCCCCCCCCCCCCCCCCCCCCCCCCCCCCCCCCCCCCCCCCCCCCCCCCCCCCCCCCCCCCCCCCCCCCCCCCCCCCCCCCCCCCCCCCCCCCCCCCCCCCCCCCCCCCCCCCCCCCCCCCCCCCCCCCCCCCCCCCCCCCCCCCCCCCCCCCCCCCCCCCCCCCCCCCCCCCCCCCCCCCCCCCCCCCCCCCCCCCCCCCCCCCCCCCCCCCCCCCCCCCCCCCCCCCCCCCCCCCCCCCCCCCCCCCCCCCCCCCCCCCCCCCCCCCCCCCCCCCCCCCCCCCCCCCCCCCCCCCCCCCCCCCCCCCCCCCCCCCCCCCCCCCCCCCCCCCCCCCCCCCCCCCCCCCCCCCCCCCCCCCCCCCCCCCCCCCCCCCCCCCCCCCCCCCCCCCCCCCCCCCCCCCCCCCCCCCCCCCCCCCCCCCCCCCCCCCCCCCCCCCCCCCCCCCCCCCCCCCCCCCCCCCCCCCCCCCCCCCCCCCCCCCCCCCCCCCCCCCCCCCCCCCCCCCCCCCCCCCCCCCCCCCCCCCCCCCCCCCCCCCCCCCCCCCCCCCCCCCCCCCCCCCCCCCCCCCCCCCCCCCCCCCCCCCCCCCCCCCCCCCCCCCCCCCCCCCCCCCCCCCCCCCCCCCCCCCCCCCCCCCCCCCCCCCCCCCCCCCCCCCCCCCCCCCCCCCCCCCCCCCCCCCCCCCCCCCCCCCCCCCCCCCCCCCCCCCCCCCCCCCCCCCCCCCCCCCCCCCCCCCCCCCCCCCCCCCCCCCCCCCCCCCCCCCCCCCCCCCCCCCCCCCCCCCCCCCCCCCCCCCCCCCCCCCCCCCCCCCCCCCCCCCCCCCCCCCCCCCCCCCCCCCCCCCCCCCCCCCCCCCCCCCCCCCCCCCCCCCCCCCCCCCCCCCCCCCCCCCCCCCCCCCCCCCCCCCCCCCCCCCCCCCCCCCCCCCCCCCCCCCCCCCCCCCCCCCCCCCCCCCCCCCCCCCCCCCCCCCCCCCCCCCCCCCCCCCCCCCCCCCCCCCCCCCCCCCCCCCCCCCCCCCCCCCCCCCCCCCCCCCCCCCCCCCCCCCCCCCCCCCCCCCCCCCCCCCCCCCCCCCCCCCCCCCCCCCCCCCCCCCCCCCCCCCCCCCCCCCCCCCCCCCCCCCCCCCCCCCCCCCCCCCCCCCCCCCCCCCCCCCCCCCCCCCCCCCCCCCCCCCCCCCCCCCCCCCCCCCCCCCCCCCCCCCCCCCCCCCCCCCCCCCCCCCCCCCCCCCCCCCCCCCCCCCCCCCCCCCCCCCCCCCCCCCCCCCCCCCCCCCCCCCCCCCCCCCCCCCCCCCCCCCCCCCCCCCCCCCCCCCCCCCCCCCCCCCCCCCCCCCCCCCCCCCCCCCCCCCCCCCCCCCCCCCCCCCCCCCCCCCCCCCCCCCCCCCCCCCCCCCCCCCCCCCCCCCCCCCCCCCCCCCCCCCCCCCCCCCCCCCCCCCCCCCCCCCCCCCCCCCCCCCCCCCCCCCCCCCCCCCCCCCCCCCCCCCCCCCCCCCCCCCCCCCCCCCCCCCCCCCCCCCCCCCCCCCCCCCCCCCCCCCCCCCCCCCCCCCCCCCCCCCCCCCCCCCCCCCCCCCCCCCCCCCCCCCCCCCCCCCCCCCCCCCCCCCCCCCCCCCCCCCCCCCCCCCCCCCCCCCCCCCCCCCCCCCCCCCCCCCCCCCCCCCCCCCCCCCCCCCCCCCCCCCCCCCCCCCCCCCCCCCCCCCCCCCCCCCCCCCCCCCCCCCCCCCCCCCCCCCCCCCCCCCCCCCCCCCCCCCCCCCCCCCCCCCCCCCCCCCCCCCCCCCCCCCCCCCCCCCCCCCCCCCCCCCCCCCCCCCCCCCCCCCCCCCCCCCCCCCCCCCCCCCCCCCCCCCCCCCCCCCCCCCCCCCCCCCCCCCCCCCCCCCCCCCCCCCCCCCCCCCCCCCCCCCCCCCCCCCCCCCCCCCCCCCCCCCCCCCCCCCCCCCCCCCCCCCCCCCCCCCCCCCCCCCCCCCCCCCCCCCCCCCCCCCCCCCCCCCCCCCCCCCCCCCCCCCCCCCCCCCCCCCCCCCCCCCCCCCCCCCCCCCCCCCCCCCCCCCCCCCCCCCCCCCCCCCCCCCCCCCCCCCCCCCCCCCCCCCCCCCCCCCCCCCCCCCCCCCCCCCCCCCCCCCCCCCCCCCCCCCCCCCCCCCCCCCCCCCCCCCCCCCCCCCCCCCCCCCCCCCCCCCCCCCCCCCCCCCCCCCCCCCCCCCCCCCCCCCCCCCCCCCCCCCCCCCCCCCCCCCCCCCCCCCCCCCCCCCCCCCCCCCCCCCCCCCCCCCCCCCCCCCCCCCCCCCCCCCCCCCCCCCCCCCCCCCCCCCCCCCCCCCCCCCCCCCCCCCCCCCCCCCCCCCCCCCCCCCCCCCCCCCCCCCCCCCCCCCCCCCCCCCCCCCCCCCCCCCCCCCCCCCCCCCCCCCCCCCCCCCCCCCCCCCCCCCCCCCCCCCCCCCCCCCCCCCCCCCCCCCCCCCCCCCCCCCCCCCCCCCCCCCCCCCCCCCCCCCCCCCCCCCCCCCCCCCCCCCCCCCCCCCCCCCCCCCCCCCCCCCCCCCCCCCCCCCCCCCCCCCCCCCCCCCCCCCCCCCCCCCCCCCCCCCCCCCCCCCCCCCCCCCCCCCCCCCCCCCCCCCCCCCCCCCCCCCCCCCCCCCCCCCCCCCCCCCCCCCCCCCCCCCCCCCCCCCCCCCCCCCCCCCCCCCCCCCCCCCCCCCCCCCCCCCCCCCCCCCCCCCCCCCCCCCCCCCCCCCCCCCCCCCCCCCCCCCCCCCCCCCCCCCCCCCCCCCCCCCCCCCCCCCCCCCCCCCCCCCCCCCCCCCCCCCCCCCCCCCCCCCCCCCCCCCCCCCCCCCCCCCCCCCCCCCCCCCCCCCCCCCCCCCCCCCCCCCCCCCCCCCCCCCCCCCCCCCCCCCCCCCCCCCCCCCCCCCCCCCCCCCCCCCCCCCCCCCCCCCCCCCCCCCCCCCCCCCCCCCCCCCCCCCCCCCCCCCCCCCCCCCCCCCCCCCCCCCCCCCCCCCCCCCCCCCCCCCCCCCCCCCCCCCCCCCCCCCCCCCCCCCCCCCCCCCCCCCCCCCCCCCCCCCCCCCCCCCCCCCCCCCCCCCCCCCCCCCCCCCCCCCCCCCCCCCCCCCCCCCCCCCCCCCCCCCCCCCCCCCCCCCCCCCCCCCCCCCCCCCCCCCCCCCCCCCCCCCCCCCCCCCCCCCCCCCCCCCCCCCCCCCCCCCCCCCCCCCCCCCCCCCCCCCCCCCCCCCCCCCCCCCCCCCCCCCCCCCCCCCCCCCCCCCCCCCCCCCCCCCCCCCCCCCCCCCCCCCCCCCCCCCCCCCCCCCCCCCCCCCCCCCCCCCCCCCCCCCCCCCCCCCCCCCCCCCCCCCCCCCCCCCCCCCCCCCCCCCCCCCCCCCCCCCCCCCCCCCCCCCCCCCCCCCCCCCCCCCCCCCCCCCCCCCCCCCCCCCCCCCCCCCCCCCCCCCCCCCCCCCCCCCCCCCCCCCCCCCCCCCCCCCCCCCCCCCCCCCCCCCCCCCCCCCCCCCCCCCCCCCCCCCCCCCCCCCCCCCCCCCCCCCCCCCCCCCCCCCCCCCCCCCCCCCCCCCCCCCCCCCCCCCCCCCCCCCCCCCCCCCCCCCCCCCCCCCCCCCCCCCCCCCCCCCCCCCCCCCCCCCCCCCCCCCCCCCCCCCCCCCCCCCCCCCCCCCCCCCCCCCCCCCCCCCCCCCCCCCCCCCCCCCCCCCCCCCCCCCCCCCCCCCCCCCCCCCCCCCCCCCCCCCCCCCCCCCCCCCCCCCCCCCCCCCCCCCCCCCCCCCCCCCCCCCCCCCCCCCCCCCCCCCCCCCCCCCCCCCCCC
Source organism: Paenimyroides ceti (assembly GCF_030409925.1). Classification (NCBI taxonomy): domain Bacteria; kingdom Pseudomonadati; phylum Bacteroidota; class Flavobacteriia; order Flavobacteriales; family Flavobacteriaceae; genus Paenimyroides; species Paenimyroides ceti. The sequence goes on along the minus strand of NZ_JAUFQU010000057.1, from coordinate 68,120 downwards.
CCCCCCCCCCCCCCCCCCCCCCCCCCCCCCCCCCCCCCCCCCCCCCCCCCCCCCCCCCCCCCCCCCCCCCCCCCCCCCCCCCCCCCCCCCCCCCCCCCCCCCCCCCCCCCCCCCCCCCCCCCCCCCCCCCCCCCCCCCCCCCCCCCCCCCCCCCCCCCCCCCCCCCCCCCCCCCCCCCCCCCCCCCCCCCCCCCCCCCCCCCCCCCCCCCCCCCCCCCCCCCCCCCCCCCCCCCCCCCCCCCCCCCCCCCCCCCCCCCCCCCCCCCCCCCCCCCCCCCCCCCCCCCCCCCCCCCCCCCCCCCCCCCCCCCCCCCCCCCCCCCCCCCCCCCCCCCCCCCCCCCCCCCCCCCCCCCCCCCCCCCCCCCCCCCCCCCCCCCCCCCCCCCCCCCCCCCCCCCCCCCCCCCCCCCCCCCCCCCCCCCCCCCCCCCCCCCCCCCCCCCCCCCCCCCCCCCCCCCCCCCCCCCCCCCCCCCCCCCCCCCCCCCCCCCCCCCCCCCCCCCCCCCCCCCCCCCCCCCCCCCCCCCCCCCCCCCCCCCCCCCCCCCCCCCCCCCCCCCCCCCCCCCCCCCCCCCCCCCCCCCCCCCCCCCCCCCCCCCCCCCCCCCCCCCCCCCCCCCCCCCCCCCCCCCCCCCCCCCCCCCCCCCCCCCCCCCCCCCCCCCCCCCCCCCCCCCCCCCCCCCCCCCCCCCCCCCCCCCCCCCCCCCCCCCCCCCCCCCCCCCCCCCCCCCCCCCCCCCCCCCCCCCCCCCCCCCCCCCCCCCCCCCCCCCCCCCCCCCCCCCCCCCCCCCCCCCCCCCCCCCCCCCCCCCCCCCCCCCCCCCCCCCCCCCCCCCCCCCCCCCCCCCCCCCCCCCCCCCCCCCCCCCCCCCCCCCCCCCCCCCCCCCCCCCCCCCCCCCCCCCCCCCCCCCCCCCCCCCCCCCCCCCCCCCCCCCCCCCCCCCCCCCCCCCCCCCCCCCCCCCCCCCCCCCCCCCCCCCCCCCCCCCCCCCCCCCCCCCCCCCCCCCCCCCCCCCCCCCCCCCCCCCCCCCCCCCCCCCCCCCCCCCCCCCCCCCCCCCCCCCCCCCCCCCCCCCCCCCCCCCCCCCCCCCCCCCCCCCCCCCCCCCCCCCCCCCCCCCCCCCCCCCCCCCCCCCCCCCCCCCCCCCCCCCCCCCCCCCCCCCCCCCCCCCCCCCCCCCCCCCCCCCCCCCCCCCCCCCCCCCCCCCCCCCCCCCCCCCCCCCCCCCCCCCCCCCCCCCCCCCCCCCCCCCCCCCCCCCCCCCCCCCCCCCCCCCCCCCCCCCCCCCCCCCCCCCCCCCCCCCCCCCCCCCCCCCCCCCCCCCCCCCCCCCCCCCCCCCCCCCCCCCCCCCCCCCCCCCCCCCCCCCCCCCCCCCCCCCCCCCCCCCCCCCCCCCCCCCCCCCCCCCCCCCCCCCCCCCCCCCCCCCCCCCCCCCCCCCCCCCCCCCCCCCCCCCCCCCCCCCCCCCCCCCCCCCCCCCCCCCCCCCCCCCCCCCCCCCCCCCCCCCCCCCCCCCCCCCCCCCCCCCCCCCCCCCCCCCCCCCCCCCCCCCCCCCCCCCCCCCCCCCCCCCCCCCCCCCCCCCCCCCCCCCCCCCCCCCCCCCCCCCCCCCCCCCCCCCCCCCCCCCCCCCCCCCCCCCCCCCCCCCCCCCCCCCCCCCCCCCCCCCCCCCCCCCCCCCCCCCCCCCCCCCCCCCCCCCCCCCCCCCCCCCCCCCCCCCCCCCCCCCCCCCCCCCCCCCCCCCCCCCCCCCCCCCCCCCCCCCCCCCCCCCCCCCCCCCCCCCCCCCCCCCCCCCCCCCCCCCCCCCCCCCCCCCCCCCCCCCCCCCCCCCCCCCCCCCCCCCCCCCCCCCCCCCCCCCCCCCCCCCCCCCCCCCCCCCCCCCCCCCCCCCCCCCCCCCCCCCCCCCCCCCCCCCCCCCCCCCCCCCCCCCCCCCCCCCCCCCCCCCCCCCCCCCCCCCCCCCCCCCCCCCCCCCCCCCCCCCCCCCCCCCCCCCCCCCCCCCCCCCCCCCCCCCCCCCCCCCCCCCCCCCCCCCCCCCCCCCCCCCCCCCCCCCCCCCCCCCCCCCCCCCCCCCCCCCCCCCCCCCCCCCCCCCCCCCCCCCCCCCCCCCCCCCCCCCCCCCCCCCCCCCCCCCCCCCCCCCCCCCCCCCCCCCCCCCCCCCCCCCCCCCCCCCCCCCCCCCCCCCCCCCCCCCCCCCCCCCCCCCCCCCCCCCCCCCCCCCCCCCCCCCCCCCCCCCCCCCCCCCCCCCCCCCCCCCCCCCCCCCCCCCCCCCCCCCCCCCCCCCCCCCCCCCCCCCCCCCCCCCCCCCCCCCCCCCCCCCCCCCCCCCCCCCCCCCCCCCCCCCCCCCCCCCCCCCCCCCCCCCCCCCCCCCCCCCCCCCCCCCCCCCCCCCCCCCCCCCCCCCCCCCCCCCCCCCCCCCCCCCCCCCCCCCCCCCCCCCCCCCCCCCCCCCCCCCCCCCCCCCCCCCCCCCCCCCCCCCCCCCCCCCCCCCCCCCCCCCCCCCCCCCCCCCCCCCCCCCCCCCCCCCCCCCCCCCCCCCCCCCCCCCCCCCCCCCCCCCCCCCCCCCCCCCCCCCCCCCCCCCCCCCCCCCCCCCCCCCCCCCCCCCCCCCCCCCCCCCCCCCCCCCCCCCCCCCCCCCCCCCCCCCCCCCCCCCCCCCCCCCCCCCCCCCCCCCCCCCCCCCCCCCCCCCCCCCCCCCCCCCCCCCCCCCCCCCCCCCCCCCCCCCCCCCCCCCCCCCCCCCCCCCCCCCCCCCCCCCCCCCCCCCCCCCCCCCCCCCCCCCCCCCCCCCCCCCCCCCCCCCCCCCCCCCCCCCCCCCCCCCCCCCCCCCCCCCCCCCCCCCCCCCCCCCCCCCCCCCCCCCCCCCCCCCCCCCCCCCCCCCCCCCCCCCCCCCCCCCCCCCCCCCCCCCCCCCCCCCCCCCCCCCCCCCCCCCCCCCCCCCCCCCCCCCCCCCCCCCCCCCCCCCCCCCCCCCCCCCCCCCCCCCCCCCCCCCCCCCCCCCCCCCCCCCCCCCCCCCCCCCCCCCCCCCCCCCCCCCCCCCCCCCCCCCCCCCCCCCCCCCCCCCCCCCCCCCCCCCCCCCCCCCCCCCCCCCCCCCCCCCCCCCCCCCCCCCCCCCCCCCCCCCCCCCCCCCCCCCCCCCCCCCCCCCCCCCCCCCCCCCCCCCCCCCCCCCCCCCCCCCCCCCCCCCCCCCCCCCCCCCCCCCCCCCCCCCCCCCCCCCCCCCCCCCCCCCCCCCCCCCCCCCCCCCCCCCCCCCCCCCCCCCCCCCCCCCCCCCCCCCCCCCCCCCCCCCCCCCCCCCCCCCCCCCCCCCCCCCCCCCCCCCCCCCCCCCCCCCCCCCCCCCCCCCCCCCCCCCCCCCCCCCCCCCCCCCCCCCCCCCCCCCCCCCCCCCCCCCCCCCCCCCCCCCCCCCCCCCCCCCCCCCCCCCCCCCCCCCCCCCCCCCCCCCCCCCCCCCCCCCCCCCCCCCCCCCCCCCCCCCCCCCCCCCCCCCCCCCCCCCCCCCCCCCCCCCCCCCCCCCCCCCCCCCCCCCCCCCCCCCCCCCCCCCCCCCCCCCCCCCCCCCCCCCCCCCCCCCCCCCCCCCCCCCCCCCCCCCCCCCCCCCCCCCCCCCCCCCCCCCCCCCCCCCCCCCCCCCCCCCCCCCCCCCCCCCCCCCCCCCCCCCCCCCCCCCCCCCCCCCCCCCCCCCCCCCCCCCCCCCCCCCCCCCCCCCCCCCCCCCCCCCCCCCCCCCCCCCCCCCCCCCCCCCCCCCCCCCCCCCCCCCCCCCCCCCCCCCCCCCCCCCCCCCCCCCCCCCCCCCCCCCCCCCCCCCCCCCCCCCCCCCCCCCCCCCCCCCCCCCCCCCCCCCCCCCCCCCCCCCCCCCCCCCCCCCCCCCCCCCCCCCCCCCCCCCCCCCCCCCCCCCCCCCCCCCCCCCCCCCCCCCCCCCCCCCCCCCCCCCCCCCCCCCCCCCCCCCCCCCCCCCCCCCCCCCCCCCCCCCCCCCCCCCCCCCCCCCCCCCCCCCCCCCCCCCCCCCCCCCCCCCCCCCCCCCCCCCCCCCCCCCCCCCCCCCCCCCCCCCCCCCCCCCCCCCCCCCCCCCCCCCCCCCCCCCCCCCCCCCCCCCCCCCCCCCCCCCCCCCCCCCCCCCCCCCCCCCCCCCCCCCCCCCCCCCCCCCCCCCCCCCCCCCCCCCCCCCCCCCCCCCCCCCCCCCCCCCCCCCCCCCCCCCCCCCCCCCCCCCCCCCCCCCCCCCCCCCCCCCCCCCCCCCCCCCCCCCCCCCCCCCCCCCCCCCCCCCCCCCCCCCCCCCCCCCCCCCCCCCCCCCCCCCCCCCCCCCCCCCCCCCCCCCCCCCCCCCCCCCCCCCCCCCCCCCCCCCCCCCCCCCCCCCCCCCCCCCCCCCCCCCCCCCCCCCCCCCCCCCCCCCCCCCCCCCCCCCCCCCCCCCCCCCCCCCCCCCCCCCCCCCCCCCCCCCCCCCCCCCCCCCCCCCCCCCCCCCCCCCCCCCCCCCCCCCCCCCCCCCCCCCCCCCCCCCCCCCCCCCCCCCCCCCCCCCCCCCCCCCCCCCCCCCCCCCCCCCCCCCCCCCCCCCCCCCCCCCCCCCCCCCCCCCCCCCCCCCCCCCCCCCCCCCCCCCCCCCCCCCCCCCCCCCCCCCCCCCCCCCCCCCCCCCCCCCCCCCCCCCCCCCCCCCCCCCCCCCCCCCCCCCCCCCCCCCCCCCCCCCCCCCCCCCCCCCCCCCCCCCCCCCCCCCCCCCCCCCCCCCCCCCCCCCCCCCCCCCCCCCCCCCCCCCCCCCCCCCCCCCCCCCCCCCCCCCCCCCCCCCCCCCCCCCCCCCCCCCCCCCCCCCCCCCCCCCCCCCCCCCCCCCCCCCCCCCCCCCCCCCCCCCCCCCCCCCCCCCCCCCCCCCCCCCCCCCCCCCCCCCCCCCCCCCCCCCCCCCCCCCCCCCCCCCCCCCCCCCCCCCCCCCCCCCCCCCCCCCCCCCCCCCCCCCCCCCCCCCCCCCCCCCCCCCCCCCCCCCCCCCCCCCCCCCCCCCCCCCCCCCCCCCCCCCCCCCCCCCCCCCCCCCCCCCCCCCCCCCCCCCCCCCCCCCCCCCCCCCCCCCCCCCCCCCCCCCCCCCCCCCCCCCCCCCCCCCCCCCCCCCCCCCCCCCCCCCCCCCCCCCCCCCCCCCCCCCCCCCCCCCCCCCCCCCCCCCCCCCCCCCCCCCCCCCCCCCCCCCCCCCCCCCCCCCCCCCCCCCCCCCCCCCCCCCCCCCCCCCCCCCCCCCCCCCCCCCCCCCCCCCCCCCCCCCCCCCCCCCCCCCCCCCCCCCCCCCCCCCCCCCCCCCCCCCCCCCCCCCCCCCCCCCCCCCCCCCCCCCCCCCCCCCCCCCCCCCCCCCCCCCCCCCCCCCCCCCCCCCCCCCCCCCCCCCCCCCCCCCCCCCCCCCCCCCCCCCCCCCCCCCCCCCCCCCCCCCCCCCCCCCCCCCCCCCCCCCCCCCCCCCCCCCCCCCCCCCCCCCCCCCCCCCCCCCCCCCCCCCCCCCCCCCCCCCCCCCCCCCCCCCCCCCCCCCCCCCCCCCCCCCCCCCCCCCCCCCCCCCCCCCCCCCCCCCCCCCCCCCCCCCCCCCCCCCCCCCCCCCCCCCCCCCCCCCCCCCCCCCCCCCCCCCCCCCCCCCCCCCCCCCCCCCCCCCCCCCCCCCCCCCCCCCCCCCCCCCCCCCCCCCCCCCCCCCCCCCCCCCCCCCCCCCCCCCCCCCCCCCCCCCCCCCCCCCCCCCCCCCCCCCCCCCCCCCCCCCCCCCCCCCCCCCCCCCCCCCCCCCCCCCCCCCCCCCCCCCCCCCCCCCCCCCCCCCCCCCCCCCCCCCCCCCCCCCCCCCCCCCCCCCCCCCCCCCCCCCCCCCCCCCCCCCCCCCCCCCCCCCCCCCCCCCCCCCCCCCCCCCCCCCCCCCCCCCCCCCCCCCCCCCCCCCCCCCCCCCCCCCCCCCCCCCCCCCCCCCCCCCCCCCCCCCCCCCCCCCCCCCCCCCCCCCCCCCCCCCCCCCCCCCCCCCCCCCCCCCCCCCCCCCCCCCCCCCCCCCCCCCCCCCCCCCCCCCCCCCCCCCCCCCCCCCCCCCCCCCCCCCCCCCCCCCCCCCCCCCCCCCCCCCCCCCCCCCCCCCCCCCCCCCCCCCCCCCCCCCCCCCCCCCCCCCCCCCCCCCCCCCCCCCCCCCCCCCCCCCCCCCCCCCCCCCCCCCCCCCCCCCCCCCCCCCCCCCCCCCCCCCCCCCCCCCCCCCCCCCCCCCCCCCCCCCCCCCCCCCCCCCCCCCCCCCCCCCCCCCCCCCCCCCCCCCCCCCCCCCCCCCCCCCCCCCCCCCCCCCCCCCCCCCCCCCCCCCCCCCCCCCCCCCCCCCCCCCCCCCCCCCCCCCCCCCCCCCCCCCCCCCCCCCCCCCCCCCCCCCCCCCCCCCCCCCCCCCCCCCCCCCCCCCCCCCCCCCCCCCCCCCCCCCCCCCCCCCCCCCCCCCCCCCCCCCCCCCCCCCCCCCCCCCCCCCCCCCCCCCCCCCCCCCCCCCCCCCCCCCCCCCCCCCCCCCCCCCCCCCCCCCCCCCCCCCCCCCCCCCCCCCCCCCCCCCCCCCCCCCCCCCCCCCCCCCCCCCCCCCCCCCCCCCCCCCCCCCCCCCCCCCCCCCCCCCCCCCCCCCCCCCCCCCCCCCCCCCCCCCCCCCCCCCCCCCCCCCCCCCCCCCCCCCCCCCCCCCCCCCCCCCCCCCCCCCCCCCCCCCCCCCCCCCCCCCCCCCCCCCCCCCCCCCCCCCCCCCCCCCCCCCCCCCCCCCCCCCCCCCCCCCCCCCCCCCCCCCCCCCCCCCCCCCCCCCCCCCCCCCCCCCCCCCCCCCCCCCCCCCCCCCCCCCCCCCCCCCCCCCCCCCCCCCCCCCCCCCCCCCCCCCCCCCCCCCCCCCCCCCCCCCCCCCCCCCCCCCCCCCCCCCCCCCCCCCCCCCCCCCCCCCCCCCCCCCCCCCCCCCCCCCCCCCCCCCCCCCCCCCCCCCCCCCCCCCCCCCCCCCCCCCCCCCCCCCCCCCCCCCCCCCCCCCCCCCCCCCCCCCCCCCCCCCCCCCCCCCCCCCCCCCCCCCCCCCCCCCCCCCCCCCCCCCCCCCCCCCCCCCCCCCCCCCCCCCCCCCCCCCCCCCCCCCCCCCCCCCCCCCCCCCCCCCCCCCCCCCCCCCCCCCCCCCCCCCCCCCCCCCCCCCCCCCCCCCCCCCCCCCCCCCCCCCCCCCCCCCCCCCCCCCCCCCCCCCCCCCCCCCCCCCCCCCCCCCCCCCCCCCCCCCCCCCCCCCCCCCCCCCCCCCCCCCCCCCCCCCCCCCCCCCCCCCCCCCCCCCCCCCCCCCCCCCCCCCCCCCCCCCCCCCCCCCCCCCCCCCCCCCCCCCCCCCCCCCCCCCCCCCCCCCCCCCCCCCCCCCCCCCCCCCCCCCCCCCCCCCCCCCCCCCCCCCCCCCCCCCCCCCCCCCCCCCCCCCCCCCCCCCCCCCCCCCCCCCCCCCCCCCCCCCCCCCCCCCCCCCCCCCCCCCCCCCCCCCCCCCCCCCCCCCCCCCCCCCCCCCCCCCCCCCCCCCCCCCCCCCCCCCCCCCCCCCCCCCCCCCCCCCCCCCCCCCCCCCCCCCCCCCCCCCCCCCCCCCCCCCCCCCCCCCCCCCCCCCCCCCCCCCCCCCCCCCCCCCCCCCCCCCCCCCCCCCCCCCCCCCCCCCCCCCCCCCCCCCCCCCCCCCCCCCCCCCCCCCCCCCCCCCCCCCCCCCCCCCCCCCCCCCCCCCCCCCCCCCCCCCCCCCCCCCCCCCCCCCCCCCCCCCCCCCCCCCCCCCCCCCCCCCCCCCCCCCCCCCCCCCCCCCCCCCCCCCCCCCCCCCCCCCCCCCCCCCCCCCCCCCCCCCCCCCCCCCCCCCCCCCCCCCCCCCCCCCCCCCCCCCCCCCCCCCCCCCCCCCCCCCCCCCCCCCCCCCCCCCCCCCCCCCCCCCCCCCCCCCCCCCCCCCCCCCCCCCCCCCCCCCCCCCCCCCCCCCCCCCCCCCCCCCCCCCCCCCCCCCCCCCCCCCCCCCCCCCCCCCCCCCCCCCCCCCCCCCCCCCCCCCCCCCCCCCCCCCCCCCCCCCCCCCCCCCCCCCCCCCCCCCCCCCCCCCCCCCCCCCCCCCCCCCCCCCCCCCCCCCCCCCCCCCCCCCCCCCCCCCCCCCCCCCCCCCCCCCCCCCCCCCCCCCCCCCCCCCCCCCCCCCCCCCCCCCCCCCCCCCCCCCCCCCCCCCCCCCCCCCCCCCCCCCCCCCCCCCCCCCCCCCCCCCCCCCCCCCCCCCCCCCCCCCCCCCCCCCCCCCCCCCCCCCCCCCCCCCCCCCCCCCCCCCCCCCCCCCCCCCCCCCCCCCCCCCCCCCCCCCCCCCCCCCCCCCCCCCCCCCCCCCCCCCCCCCCCCCCCCCCCCCCCCCCCCCCCCCCCCCCCCCCCCCCCCCCCCCCCCCCCCCCCCCCCCCCCCCCCCCCCCCCCCCCCCCCCCCCCCCCCCCCCCCCCCCCCCCCCCCCCCCCCCCCCCCCCCCCCCCCCCCCCCCCCCCCCCCCCCCCCCCCCCCCCCCCCCCCCCCCCCCCCCCCCCCCCCCCCCCCCCCCCCCCCCCCCCCCCCCCCCCCCCCCCCCCCCCCCCCCCCCCCCCCCCCCCCCCCCCCCCCCCCCCCCCCCCCCCCCCCCCCCCCCCCCCCCCCCCCCCCCCCCCCCCCCCCCCCCCCCCCCCCCCCCCCCCCCCCCCCCCCCCCCCCCCCCCCCCCCCCCCCCCCCCCCCCCCCCCCCCCCCCCCCCCCCCCCCCCCCCCCCCCCCCCCCCCCCCCCCCCCCCCCCCCCCCCCCCCCCCCCCCCCCCCCCCCCCCCCCCCCCCCCCCCCCCCCCCCCCCCCCCCCCCCCCCCCCCCCCCCCCCCCCCCCCCCCCCCCCCCCCCCCCCCCCCCCCCCCCCCCCCCCCCCCCCCCCCCCCCCCCCCCCCCCCCCCCCCCCCCCCCCCCCCCCCCCCCCCCCCCCCCCCCCCCCCCCCCCCCCCCCCCCCCCCCCCCCCCCCCCCCCCCCCCCCCCCCCCCCCCCCCCCCCCCCCCCCCCCCCCCCCCCCCCCCCCCCCCCCCCCCCCCCCCCCCCCCCCCCCCCCCCCCCCCCCCCCCCCCCCCCCCCCCCCCCCCCCCCCCCCCCCCCCCCCCCCCCCCCCCCCCCCCCCCCCCCCCCCCCCCCCCCCCCCCCCCCCCCCCCCCCCCCCCCCCCCCCCCCCCCCCCCCCCCCCCCCCCCCCCCCCCCCCCCCCCCCCCCCCCCCCCCCCCCCCCCCCCCCCCCCCCCCCCCCCCCCCCCCCCCCCCCCCCCCCCCCCCCCCCCCCCCCCCCCCCCCCCCCCCCCCCCCCCCCCCCCCCCCCCCCCCCCCCCCCCCCCCCCCCCCCCCCCCCCCCCCCCCCCCCCCCCCCCCCCCCCCCCCCCCCCCCCCCCCCCCCCCCCCCCCCCCCCCCCCCCCCCCCCCCCCCCCCCCCCCCCCCCCCCCCCCCCCCCCCCCCCCCCCCCCCCCCCCCCCCCCCCCCCCCCCCCCCCCCCCCCCCCCCCCCCCCCCCCCCCCCCCCCCCCCCCCCCCCCCCCCCCCCCCCCCCCCCCCCCCCCCCCCCCCCCCCCCCCCCCCCCCCCCCCCCCCCCCCCCCCCCCCCCCCCCCCCCCCCCCCCCCCCCCCCCCCCCCCCCCCACCCCCCCCCCCCCCCCCCCCCCCCCCCCCCCCCCCCCCCCCCCCCCCCCCCCCCCCCCCCCCCCCCCCCCCCCCCCCCCCCCCCCCCCCCCCCCCCCCCCCCCCCCCCCCCCCCCCCCCCCCCCCCCCCCCCCCCCCCCCCCCCCCCCCCCCCCCCCCCCCCCCCCCCCCCCCCCCCCCCCCCCCCCCCCCCCCCCCCCCCCCCCCCCCCCCCCCCCCCCCCCCCCCCCCCCCCCCCCCCCCCCCCCCCCCCCCCCCCCCCCCCCCCCCCCCCCCCCCCCCCCCCCCCCCCCCCCCCCCCCCCCCCCCCCCCCCCCCCCCCCCCCCCCCCCCCCCCCCCCCCCCCCCCCCCCCCCCCCCCCCCCCCCCCCCCCCCCCCCCCCCCCCCCCCCCCCCCCCCCCCCCCCCCCCCCCCCCCCCCCCCCCCCCCCCCCCCCCCCCCCCCCCCCCCCCCCCCCCCCCCCCCCCCCCCCCCCCCCCCCCCCCCCCCCCCCCCCCCCCCCCCCCCCCCCCCCCCCCCCCCCCCCCCCCCCCCCCCCCCCCCCCCCCCCCCCCCCCCCCCCCCCCCCCCCCCCCCCCCCCCCCCCCCCCCCCCCCCCCCCCCCCCCCCCCCCCCCCCCCCCCCCCCCCCCCCCCCCCCCCCCCCCCCCCCCCCCCCCCCCCCCCCCCCCCCCCCCCCCCCCCCCCCCCCCCCCCCCCCCCCCCCCCCCCCCCCCCCCCCCCCCCCCCCCCCCCCCCCCCCCCCCCCCCCCCCCCCCCCCCCCCCCCCCCCCCCCCCCCCCCCCCCCCCCCCCCCCCCCCCCCCCCCCCCCCCCCCCCCCCCCCCCCCCCCCCCCCCCCCCCCCCCCCCCCCCCCCCCCCCCCCCCCCCCCCCCCCCCCCCCCCCCCCCCCCCCCCCCCCCCCCCCCCCCCCCCCCCCCCCCCCCCCCCCCCCCCCCCCCCCCCCCCCCCCCCCCCCCCCCCCCCCCCCCCCCCCCCCCCCCCCCCCCCCCCCCCCCCCCCCCCCCCCCCCCCCCCCCCCCCCCCCCCCCCCCCCCCCCCCCCCCCCCCCCCCCCCCCCCCCCCCCCCCCCCCCCCCCCCCCCCCCCCCCCCCCCCCCCCCCCCCCCCCCCCCCCCCCCCCCCCCCCCCCCCCCCCCCCCCCCCCCCCCCCCCCCCCCCCCCCCCCCCCCCCCCCCCCCCCCCCCCCCCCCCCCCCCCCCCCCCCCCCCCCCCCCCCCCCCCCCCCCCCCCCCCCCCCCCCCCCCCCCCCCCCCCCCCCCCCCCCCCCCCCCCCCCCCCCCCCCCCCCCCCCCCCCCCCCCCCCCCCCCCCCCCCCCCCCCCCCCCCCCCCCCCCCCCCCCCCCCCCCCCCCCCCCCCCCCCCCCCCCCCCCCCCCCCCCCCCCCCCCCCCCCCCCCCCCCCCCCCCCCCCCCCCCCCCCCCCCCCCCCCCCCCCCCCCCCCCCCCCCCCCCCCCCCCCCCCCCCCCCCCCCCCCCCCCCCCCCCCCCCCCCCCCCCCCCCCCCCCCCCCCCCCCCCCCCCCCCCCCCCCCCCCCCCCCCCCCCCCCCCCCCCCCCCCCCCCCCCCCCCCCCCCCCCCCCCCCCCCCCCCCCCCCCCCCCCCCCCCCCCCCCCCCCCCCCCCCCCCCCCCCCCCCCCCCCCCCCCCCCCCCCCCCCCCCCCCCCCCCCCCCCCCCCCCCCCCCCCCCCCCCCCCCCCCCCCCCCCCCCCCCCCCCCCCCCCCCCCCCCCCCCCCCCCCCCCCCCCCCCCCCCCCCCCCCCCCCCCCCCCCCCCCCCCCCCCCCCCCCCCCCCCCCCCCCCCCCCCCCCCCCCCCCCCCCCCCCCCCCCCCCCCCCCCCCCCCCCCCCCCCCCCCCCCCCCCCCCCCCCCCCCCCCCCCCCCCCCCCCCCCCCCCCCCCCCCCCCCCCCCCCCCCCCCCCCCCCCCCCCCCCCCCCCCCCCCCCCCCCCCCCCCCCCCCCCCCCCCCCCCCCCCCCCCCCCCCCCCCCCCCCCCCCCCCCCCCCCCCCCCCCCCCCCCCCCCCCCCCCCCCCCCCCCCCCCCCCCCCCCCCCCCCCCCCCCCCCCCCCCCCCCCCCCCCCCCCCCCCCCCCCCCCCCCCCCCCCCCCCCCCCCCCCCCCCCCCCCCCCCCCCCCCCCCCCCCCCCCCCCCCCCCCCCCCCCCCCCCCCCCCCCCCCCCCCCCCCCCCCCCCCCCCCCCCCCCCCCCCCCCCCCCCCCCCCCCCCCCCCCCCCCCCCCCCCCCCCCCCCCCCCCCCCCCCCCCCCCCCCCCCCCCCCCCCCCCCCCCCCCCCCCCCCCCCCCCCCCCCCCCCCCCCCCCCCCCCCCCCCCCCCCCCCCCCCCCCCCCCCCCCCCCCCCCCCCCCCCCCCCCCCCCCCCCCCCCCCCCCCCCCCCCCCCCCCCCCCCCCCCCCCCCCCCCCCCCCCCCCCCCCCCCCCCCCCCCCCCCCCCCCCCCCCCCCCCCCCCCCCCCCCCCCCCCCCCCCCCCCCCCCCCCCCCCCCCCCCCCCCCCCCCCCCCCCCCCCCCCCCCCCCCCCCCCCCCCCCCCCCCCCCCCCCCCCCCCCCCCCCCCCCCCCCCCCCCCCCCCCCCCCCCCCCCCCCCCCCCCCCCCCCCCCCCCCCCCCCCCCCCCCCCCCCCCCCCCCCCCCCCCCCCCCCCCCCCCCCCCCCCCCCCCCCCCCCCCCCCCCCCCCCCCCCCCCCCCCCCCCCCCCCCCCCCCCCCCCCCCCCCCCCCCCCCCCCCCCCCCCCCCCCCCCCCCCCCCCCCCCCCCCCCCCCCCCCCCCCCCCCCCCCCCCCCCCCCCCCCCCCCCCCCCCCCCCCCCCCCCCCCCCCCCCCCCCCCCCCCCCCCCCCCCCCCCCCCCCCCCCCCCCCCCCCCCCCCCCCCCCCCCCCCCCCCCCCCCCCCCCCCCCCCCCCCCCCCCCCCCCCCCCCCCCCCCCCCCCCCCCCCCCCCCCCCCCCCCCCCCCCCCCCCCCCCCCCCCCCCCCCCCCCCCCCCCCCCCCCCCCCCCCCCCCCCCCCCCCCCCCCCCCCCCCCCCCCCCCCCCCCCCCCCCCCCCCCCCCCCCCCCCCCCCCCCCCCCCCCCCCCCCCCCCCCCCCCCCCCCCCCCCCCCCCCCCCCCCCCCCCCCCCCCCCCCCCCCCCCCCCCCCCCCCCCCCCCCCCCCCCCCCCCCCCCCCCCCCCCCCCCCCCCCCCCCCCCCCCCCCCCCCCCCCCCCCCCCCCCCCCCCCCCCCCCCCCCCCCCCCCCCCCCCCCCCCCCCCCCCCCCCCCCCCCCCCCCCCCCCCCCCCCCCCCCCCCCCCCCCCCCCCCCCCCCCCCCCCCCCCCCCCCCCCCCCCCCCCCCCCCCCCCCCCCCCCCCCCCCCCCCCCCCCCCCCCCCCCCCCCCCCCCCCCCCCCCCCCCCCCCCCCCCCCCCCCCCCCCCCCCCCCCCCCCCCCCCCCCCCCCCCCCCCCCCCCCCCCCCCCCCCCCCCCCCCCCCCCCCCCCCCCCCCCCCCCCCCCCCCCCCCCCCCCCCCCCCCCCCCCCCCCCCCCCCCCCCCCCCCCCCCCCCCCCCCCCCCCCCCCCCCCCCCCCCCCCCCCCCCCCCCCCCCCCCCCCCCCCCCCCCCCCCCCCCCCCCCCCCCCCCCCCCCCCCCCCCCCCCCCCCCCCCCCCCCCCCCCCCCCCCCCCCCCCCCCCCCCCCCCCCCCCCCCCCCCCCCCCCCCCCCCCCCCCCCCCCCCCCCCCCCCCCCCCCCCCCCCCCCCCCCCCCCCCCCCCCCCCCCCCCCCCCCCCCCCCCCCCCCCCCCCCCCCCCCCCCCCCCCCCCCCCCCCCCCCCCCCCCCCCCCCCCCCCCCCCCCCCCCCCCCCCCCCCCCCCCCCCCCCCCCCCCCCCCCCCCCCCCCCCCCCCCCCCCCCCCCCCCCCCCCCCCCCCCCCCCCCCCCCCCCCCCCCCCCCCCCCCCCCCCCCCCCCCCCCCCCCCCCCCCCCCCCCCCCCCCCCCCCCCCCCCCCCCCCCCCCCCCCCCCCCCCCCCCCCCCCCCCCCCCCCCCCCCCCCCCCCCCCCCCCCCCCCCCCCCCCCCCCCCCCCCCCCCCCCCCCCCCCCCCCCCCCCCCCCCCCCCCCCCCCCCCCCCCCCCCCCCCCCCCCCCCCCCCCCCCCCCCCCCCCCCCCCCCCCCCCCCCCCCCCCCCCCCCCCCCCCCCCCCCCCCCCCCCCCCCCCCCCCCCCCCCCCCCCCCCCCCCCCCCCCCCCCCCCCCCCCCCCCCCCCCCCCCCCCCCCCCCCCCCCCCCCCCCCCCCCCCCCCCCCCCCCCCCCCCCCCCCCCCCCCCCCCCCCCCCCCCCCCCCCCCCCCCCCCCCCCCCCCCCCCCCCCCCCCCCCCCCCCCCCCCCCCCCCCCCCCCCCCCCCCCCCCCCCCCCCCCCCCCCCCCCCCCCCCCCCCCCCCCCCCCCCCCCCCCCCCCCCCCCCCCCCCCCCCCCCCCCCCCCCCCCCCCCCCCCCCCCCCCCCCCCCCCCCCCCCCCCCCCCCCCCCCCCCCCCCCCCCCCCCCCCCCCCCCCCCCCCCCCCCCCCCCCCCCCCCCCCCCCCCCCCCCCCCCCCCCCCCCCCCCCCCCCCCCCCCCCCCCCCCCCCCCCCCCCCCCCCCCCCCCCCCCCCCCCCCCCCCCCCCCCCCCCCCCCCCCCCCCCCCCCCCCCCCCCCCCCCCCCCCCCCCCCCCCCCCCCCCCCCCCCCCCCCCCCCCCCCCCCCCCCCCCCCCCCCCCCCCCCCCCCCCCCCCCCCCCCCCCCCCCCCCCCCCCCCCCCCCCCCCCCCCCCCCCCCCCCCCCCCCCCCCCCCCCCCCCCCCCCCCCCCCCCCCCCCCCCCCCCCCCCCCCCCCCCCCCCCCCCCCCCCCCCCCCCCCCCCCCCCCCCCCCCCCCCCCCCCCCCCCCCCCCCCCCCCCCCCCCCCCCCCCCCCCCCCCCCCCCCCCCCCCCCCCCCCCCCCCCCCCCCCCCCCCCCCCCCCCCCCCCCCCCCCCCCCCCCCCCCCCCCCCCCCCCCCCCCCCCCCCCCCCCCCCCCCCCCCCCCCCCCCCCCCCCCCCCCCCCCCCCCCCCCCCCCCCCCCCCCCCCCCCCCCCCCCCCCCCCCCCCCCCCCCCCCCCCCCCCCCCCCCCCCCCCCCCCCCCCCCCCCCCCCCCCCCCCCCCCCCCCCCCCCCCCCCCCCCCCCCCCCCCCCCCCCCCCCCCCCCCCCCCCCCCCCCCCCCCCCCCCCCCCCCCCCCCCCCCCCCCCCCCCCCCCCCCCCCCCCCCCCCCCCCCCCCCCCCCCCCCCCCCCCCCCCCCCCCCCCCCCCCCCCCCCCCCCCCCCCCCCCCCCCCCCCCCCCCCCCCCCCCCCCCCCCCCCCCCCCCCCCCCCCCCCCCCCCCCCCCCCCCCCCCCCCCCCCCCCCCCCCCCCCCCCCCCCCCCCCCCCCCCCCCCCCCCCCCCCCCCCCCCCCCCCCCCCCCCCCCCCCCCCCCCCCCCCCCCCCCCCCCCCCCCCCCCCCCCCCCCCCCCCCCCCCCCCCCCCCCCCCCCCCCCCCCCCCCCCCCCCCCCCCCCCCCCCCCCCCCCCCCCCCCCCCCCCCCCCCCCCCCCCCCCCCCCCCCCCCCCCCCCCCCCCCCCCCCCCCCCCCCCCCCCCCCCCCCCCCCCCCCCCCCCCCCCCCCCCCCCCCCCCCCCCCCCCCCCCCCCCCCCCCCCCCCCCCCCCCCCCCCCCCCCCCCCCCCCCCCCCCCCCCCCCCCCCCCCCCCCCCCCCCCCCCCCCCCCCCCCCCCCCCCCCCCCCCCCCCCCCCCCCCCCCCCCCCCCCCCCCCCCCCCCCCCCCCCCCCCCCCCCCCCCCCCCCCCCCCCCCCCCCCCCCCCCCCCCCCCCCCCCCCCCCCCCCCCCCCCCCCCCCCCCCCCCCCCCCCCCCCCCCCCCCCCCCCCCCCCCCCCCCCCCCCCCCCCCCCCCCCCCCCCCCCCCCCCCCCCCCCCCCCCCCCCCCCCCCCCCCCCCCCCCCCCCCCCCCCCCCCCCCCCCCCCCCCCCCCCCCCCCCCCCCCCCCCCCCCCCCCCCCCCCCCCCCCCCCCCCCCCCCCCCCCCCCCCCCCCCCCCCCCCCCCCCCCCCCCCCCCCCCCCCCCCCCCCCCCCCCCCCCCCCCCCCCCCCCCCCCCCCCCCCCCCCCCCCCCCCCCCCCCCCCCCCCCCCCCCCCCCCCCCCCCCCCCCCCCCCCCCCCCCCCCCCCCCCCCCCCCCCCCCCCCCCCCCCCCCCCCCCCCCCCCCCCCCCCCCCCCCCCCCCCCCCCCCCCCCCCCCCCCCCCCCCCCCCCCCCCCCCCCCCCCCCCCCCCCCCCCCCCCCCCCCCCCCCCCCCCCCCCCCCCCCCCCCCCCCCCCCCCCCCCCCCCCCCCCCCCCCCCCCCCCCCCCCCCCCCCCCCCCCCCCCCCCCCCCCCCCCCCCCCCCCCCCCCCCCCCCCCCCCCCCCCCCCCCCCCCCCCCCCCCCCCCCCCCCCCCCCCCCCCCCCCCCCCCCCCCCCCCCCCCCCCCCCCCCCCCCCCCCCCCCCCCCCCCCCCCCCCCCCCCCCCCCCCCCCCCCCCCCCCCCCCCCCCCCCCCCCCCCCCCCCCCCCCCCCCCCCCCCCCCCCCCCCCCCCCCCCCCCCCCCCCCCCCCCCCCCCCCCCCCCCCCCCCCCCCCCCCCCCCCCCCCCCCCCCCCCCCCCCCCCCCCCCCCCCCCCCCCCCCCCCCCCCCCCCCCCCCCCCCCCCCCCCCCCCCCCCCCCCCCCCCCCCCCCCCCCCCCCCCCCCCCCCCCCCCCCCCCCCCCCCCCCCCCCCCCCCCCCCCCCCCCCCCCCCCCCCCCCCCCCCCCCCCCCCCCCCCCCCCCCCCCCCCCCCCCCCCCCCCCCCCCCCCCCCCCCCCCCCCCCCCCCCCCCCCCCCCCCCCCCCCCCCCCCCCCCCCCCCCCCCCCCCCCCCCCCCCCCCCCCCCCCCCCCCCCCCCCCCCCCCCCCCCCCCCCCCCCCCCCCCCCCCCCCCCCCCCCCCCCCCCCCCCCCCCCCCCCCCCCCCCCCCCCCCCCCCCCCCCCCCCCCCCCCCCCCCCCCCCCCCCCCCCCCCCCCCCCCCCCCCCCCCCCCCCCCCCCCCCCCCCCCCCCCCCCCCCCCCCCCCCCCCCCCCCCCCCCCCCCCCCCCCCCCCCCCCCCCCCCCCCCCCCCCCCCCCCCCCCCCCCCCCCCCCCCCCCCCCCCCCCCCCCCCCCCCCCCCCCCCCCCCCCCCCCCCCCCCCCCCCCCCCCCCCCCCCCCCCCCCCCCCCCCCCCCCCCCCCCCCCCCCCCCCCCCCCCCCCCCCCCCCCCCCCCCCCCCCCCCCCCCCCCCCCCCCCCCCCCCCCCCCCCCCCCCCCCCCCCCCCCCCCCCCCCCCCCCCCCCCCCCCCCCCCCCCCCCCCCCCCCCCCCCCCCCCCCCCCCCCCCCCCCCCCCCCCCCCCCCCCCCCCCCCCCCCCCCCCCCCCCCCCCCCCCCCCCCCCCCCCCCCCCCCCCCCCCCCCCCCCCCCCCCCCCCCCCCCCCCCCCCCCCCCCCCCCCCCCCCCCCCCCCCCCCCCCCCCCCCCCCCCCCCCCCCCCCCCCCCCCCCCCCCCCCCCCCCCCCCCCCCCCCCCCCCCCCCCCCCCCCCCCCCCCCCCCCCCCCCCCCCCCCCCCCCCCCCCCCCCCCCCCCCCCCCCCCCCCCCCCCCCCCCCCCCCCCCCCCCCCCCCCCCCCCCCCCCCCCCCCCCCCCCCCCCCCCCCCCCCCCCCCCCCCCCCCCCCCCCCCCCCCCCCCCCCCCCCCCCCCCCCCCCCCCCCCCCCCCCCCCCCCCCCCCCCCCCCCCCCCCCCCCCCCCCCCCCCCCCCCCCCCCCCCCCCCCCCCCCCCCCCCCCCCCCCCCCCCCCCCCCCCCCCCCCCCCCCCCCCCCCCCCCCCCCCCCCCCCCCCCCCCCCCCCCCCCCCCCCCCCCCCCCCCCCCCCCCCCCCCCCCCCCCCCCCCCCCCCCCCCCCCCCCCCCCCCCCCCCCCCCCCCCCCCCCCCCCCCCCCCCCCCCCCCCCCCCCCCCCCCCCCCCCCCCCCCCCCCCCCCCCCCCCCCCCCCCCCCCCCCCCCCCCCCCCCCCCCCCCCCCCCCCCCCCCCCCCCCCCCCCCCCCCCCCCCCCCCCCCCCCCCCCCCCCCCCCCCCCCCCCCCCCCCCCCCCCCCCCCCCCCCCCCCCCCCCCCCCCCCCCCCCCCCCCCCCCCCCCCCCCCCCCCCCCCCCCCCCCCCCCCCCCCCCCCCCCCCCCCCCCCCCCCCCCCCCCCCCCCCCCCCCCCCCCCCCCCCCCCCCCCCCCCCCCCCCCCCCCCCCCCCCCCCCCCCCCCCCCCCCCCCCCCCCCCCCCCCCCCCCCCCCCCCCCCCCCCCCCCCCCCCCCCCCCCCCCCCCCCCCCCCCCCCCCCCCCCCCCCCCCCCCCCCCCCCCCCCCCCCCCCCCCCCCCCCCCCCCCCCCCCCCCCCCCCCCCCCCCCCCCCCCCCCCCCCCCCCCCCCCCCCCCCCCCCCCCCCCCCCCCCCCCCCCCCCCCCCCCCCCCCCCCCCCCCCCCCCCCCCCCCCCCCCCCCCCCCCCCCCCCCCCCCCCCCCCCCCCCCCCCCCCCCCCCCC
Organism: Paenimyroides ceti; assembly: GCF_030409925.1. NCBI lineage: Bacteria > Pseudomonadati > Bacteroidota > Flavobacteriia > Flavobacteriales > Flavobacteriaceae > Paenimyroides > Paenimyroides ceti. The sequence continues at coordinate 49,820 of NZ_JAUFQU010000057.1, read as the reverse complement.
CCCCCCCCCCCCCCCCCCCCCCCCCCCCCCCCCCCCCCCCCCCCCCCCCCCCCCCCCCCCCCCCCCCCCCCCCCCCCCCCCCCCCCCCCCCCCCCCCCCCCCCCCCCCCCCCCCCCCCCCCCCCCCCCCCCCCCCCCCCCCCCCCCCCCCCCCCCCCCCCCCCCCCCCCCCCCCCCCCCCCCCCCCCCCCCCCCCCCCCCCCCCCCCCCCCCCCCCCCCCCCCCCCCCCCCCCCCCCCCCCCCCCCCCCCCCCCCCCCCCCCCCCCCCCCCCCCCCCCCCCCCCCCCCCCCCCCCCCCCCCCCCCCCCCCCCCCCCCCCCCCCCCCCCCCCCCCCCCCCCCCCCCCCCCCCCCCCCCCCCCCCCCCCCCCCCCCCCCCCCCCCCCCCCCCCCCCCCCCCCCCCCCCCCCCCCCCCCCCCCCCCCCCCCCCCCCCCCCCCCCCCCCCCCCCCCCCCCCCCCCCCCCCCCCCCCCCCCCCCCCCCCCCCCCCCCCCCCCCCCCCCCCCCCCCCCCCCCCCCCCCCCCCCCCCCCCCCCCCCCCCCCCCCCCCCCCCCCCCCCCCCCCCCCCCCCCCCCCCCCCCCCCCCCCCCCCCCCCCCCCCCCCCCCCCCCCCCCCCCCCCCCCCCCCCCCCCCCCCCCCCCCCCCCCCCCCCCCCCCCCCCCCCCCCCCCCCCCCCCCCCCCCCCCCCCCCCCCCCCCCCCCCCCCCCCCCCCCCCCCCCCCCCCCCCCCCCCCCCCCCCCCCCCCCCCCCCCCCCCCCCCCCCCCCCCCCCCCCCCCCCCCCCCCCCCCCCCCCCCCCCCCCCCCCCCCCCCCCCCCCCCCCCCCCCCCCCCCCCCCCCCCCCCCCCCCCCCCCCCCCCCCCCCCCCCCCCCCCCCCCCCCCCCCCCCCCCCCCCCCCCCCCCCCCCCCCCCCCCCCCCCCCCCCCCCCCCCCCCCCCCCCCCCCCCCCCCCCCCCCCCCCCCCCCCCCCCCCCCCCCCCCCCCCCCCCCCCCCCCCCCCCCCCCCCCCCCCCCCCCCCCCCCCCCCCCCCCCCCCCCCCCCCCCCCCCCCCCCCCCCCCCCCCCCCCCCCCCCCCCCCCCCCCCCCCCCCCCCCCCCCCCCCCCCCCCCCCCCCCCCCCCCCCCCCCCCCCCCCCCCCCCCCCCCCCCCCCCCCCCCCCCCCCCCCCCCCCCCCCCCCCCCCCCCCCCCCCCCCCCCCCCCCCCCCCCCCCCCCCCCCCCCCCCCCCCCCCCCCCCCCCCCCCCCCCCCCCCCCCCCCCCCCCCCCCCCCCCCCCCCCCCCCCCCCCCCCCCCCCCCCCCCCCCCCCCCCCCCCCCCCCCCCCCCCCCCCCCCCCCCCCCCCCCCCCCCCCCCCCCCCCCCCCCCCCCCCCCCCCCCCCCCCCCCCCCCCCCCCCCCCCCCCCCCCCCCCCCCCCCCCCCCCCCCCCCCCCCCCCCCCCCCCCCCCCCCCCCCCCCCCCCCCCCCCCCCCCCCCCCCCCCCCCCCCCCCCCCCCCCCCCCCCCCCCCCCCCCCCCCCCCCCCCCCCCCCCCCCCCCCCCCCCCCCCCCCCCCCCCCCCCCCCCCCCCCCCCCCCCCCCCCCCCCCCCCCCCCCCCCCCCCCCCCCCCCCCCCCCCCCCCCCCCCCCCCCCCCCCCCCCCCCCCCCCCCCCCCCCCCCCCCCCCCCCCCCCCCCCCCCCCCCCCCCCCCCCCCCCCCCCCCCCCCCCCCCCCCCCCCCCCCCCCCCCCCCCCCCCCCCCCCCCCCCCCCCCCCCCCCCCCCCCCCCCCCCCCCCCCCCCCCCCCCCCCCCCCCCCCCCCCCCCCCCCCCCCCCCCCCCCCCCCCCCCCCCCCCCCCCCCCCCCCCCCCCCCCCCCCCCCCCCCCCCCCCCCCCCCCCCCCCCCCCCCCCCCCCCCCCCCCCCCCCCCCCCCCCCCCCCCCCCCCCCCCCCCCCCCCCCCCCCCCCCCCCCCCCCCCCCCCCCCCCCCCCCCCCCCCCCCCCCCCCCCCCCCCCCCCCCCCCCCCCCCCCCCCCCCCCCCCCCCCCCCCCCCCCCCCCCCCCCCCCCCCCCCCCCCCCCCCCCCCCCCCCCCCCCCCCCCCCCCCCCCCCCCCCCCCCCCCCCCCCCCCCCCCCCCCCCCCCCCCCCCCCCCCCCCCCCCCCCCCCCCCCCCCCCCCCCCCCCCCCCCCCCCCCCCCCCCCCCCCCCCCCCCCCCCCCCCCCCCCCCCCCCCCCCCCCCCCCCCCCCCCCCCCCCCCCCCCCCCCCCCCCCCCCCCCCCCCCCCCCCCCCCCCCCCCCCCCCCCCCCCCCCCCCCCCCCCCCCCCCCCCCCCCCCCCCCCCCCCCCCCCCCCCCCCCCCCCCCCCCCCCCCCCCCCCCCCCCCCCCCCCCCCCCCCCCCCCCCCCCCCCCCCCCCCCCCCCCCCCCCCCCCCCCCCCCCCCCCCCCCCCCCCCCCCCCCCCCCCCCCCCCCCCCCCCCCCCCCCCCCCCCCCCCCCCCCCCCCCCCCCCCCCCCCCCCCCCCCCCCCCCCCCCCCCCCCCCCCCCCCCCCCCCCCCCCCCCCCCCCCCCCCCCCCCCCCCCCCCCCCCCCCCCCCCCCCCCCCCCCCCCCCCCCCCCCCCCCCCCCCCCCCCCCCCCCCCCCCCCCCCCCCCCCCCCCCCCCCCCCCCCCCCCCCCCCCCCCCCCCCCCCCCCCCCCCCCCCCCCCCCCCCCCCCCCCCCCCCCCCCCCCCCCCCCCCCCCCCCCCCCCCCCCCCCCCCCCCCCCCCCCCCCCCCCCCCCCCCCCCCCCCCCCCCCCCCCCCCCCCCCCCCCCCCCCCCCCCCCCCCCCCCCCCCCCCCCCCCCCCCCCCCCCCCCCCCCCCCCCCCCCCCCCCCCCCCCCCCCCCCCCCCCCCCCCCCCCCCCCCCCCCCCCCCCCCCCCCCCCCCCCCCCCCCCCCCCCCCCCCCCCCCCCCCCCCCCCCCCCCCCCCCCCCCCCCCCCCCCCCCCCCCCCCCCCCCCCCCCCCCCCCCCCCCCCCCCCCCCCCCCCCCCCCCCCCCCCCCCCCCCCCCCCCCCCCCCCCCCCCCCCCCCCCCCCCCCCCCCCCCCCCCCCCCCCCCCCCCCCCCCCCCCCCCCCCCCCCCCCCCCCCCCCCCCCCCCCCCCCCCCCCCCCCCCCCCCCCCCCCCCCCCCCCCCCCCCCCCCCCCCCCCCCCCCCCCCCCCCCCCCCCCCCCCCCCCCCCCCCCCCCCCCCCCCCCCCCCCCCCCCCCCCCCCCCCCCCCCCCCCCCCCCCCCCCCCCCCCCCCCCCCCCCCCCCCCCCCCCCCCCCCCCCCCCCCCCCCCCCCCCCCCCCCCCCCCCCCCCCCCCCCCCCCCCCCCCCCCCCCCCCCCCCCCCCCCCCCCCCCCCCCCCCCCCCCCCCCCCCCCCCCCCCCCCCCCCCCCCCCCCCCCCCCCCCCCCCCCCCCCCCCCCCCCCCCCCCCCCCCCCCCCCCCCCCCCCCCCCCCCCCCCCCCCCCCCCCCCCCCCCCCCCCCCCCCCCCCCCCCCCCCCCCCCCCCCCCCCCCCCCCCCCCCCCCCCCCCCCCCCCCCCCCCCCCCCCCCCCCCCCCCCCCCCCCCCCCCCCCCCCCCCCCCCCCCCCCCCCCCCCCCCCCCCCCCCCCCCCCCCCCCCCCCCCCCCCCCCCCCCCCCCCCCCCCCCCCCCCCCCCCCCCCCCCCCCCCCCCCCCCCCCCCCCCCCCCCCCCCCCCCCCCCCCCCCCCCCCCCCCCCCCCCCCCCCCCCCCCCCCCCCCCCCCCCCCCCCCCCCCCCCCCCCCCCCCCCCCCCCCCCCCCCCCCCCCCCCCCCCCCCCCCCCCCCCCCCCCCCCCCCCCCCCCCCCCCCCCCCCCCCCCCCCCCCCCCCCCCCCCCCCCCCCCCCCCCCCCCCCCCCCCCCCCCCCCCCCCCCCCCCCCCCCCCCCCCCCCCCCCCCCCCCCCCCCCCCCCCCCCCCCCCCCCCCCCCCCCCCCCCCCCCCCCCCCCCCCCCCCCCCCCCCCCCCCCCCCCCCCCCCCCCCCCCCCCCCCCCCCCCCCCCCCCCCCCCCCCCCCCCCCCCCCCCCCCCCCCCCCCCCCCCCCCCCCCCCCCCCCCCCCCCCCCCCCCCCCCCCCCCCCCCCCCCCCCCCCCCCCCCCCCCCCCCCCCCCCCCCCCCCCCCCCCCCCCCCCCCCCCCCCCCCCCCCCCCCCCCCCCCCCCCCCCCCCCCCCCCCCCCCCCCCCCCCCCCCCCCCCCCCCCCCCCCCCCCCCCCCCCCCCCCCCCCCCCCCCCCCCCCCCCCCCCCCCCCCCCCCCCCCCCCCCCCCCCCCCCCCCCCCCCCCCCCCCCCCCCCCCCCCCCCCCCCCCCCCCCCCCCCCCCCCCCCCCCCCCCCCCCCCCCCCCCCCCCCCCCCCCCCCCCCCCCCCCCCCCCCCCCCCCCCCCCCCCCCCCCCCCCCCCCCCCCCCCCCCCCCCCCCCCCCCCCCCCCCCCCCCCCCCCCCCCCCCCCCCCCCCCCCCCCCCCCCCCCCCCCCCCCCCCCCCCCCCCCCCCCCCCCCCCCCCCCCCCCCCCCCCCCCCCCCCCCCCCCCCCCCCCCCCCCCCCCCCCCCCCCCCCCCCCCCCCCCCCCCCCCCCCCCCCCCCCCCCCCCCCCCCCCCCCCCCCCCCCCCCCCCCCCCCCCCCCCCCCCCCCCCCCCCCCCCCCCCCCCCCCCCCCCCCCCCCCCCCCCCCCCCCCCCCCCCCCCCCCCCCCCCCCCCCCCCCCCCCCCCCCCCCCCCCCCCCCCCCCCCCCCCCCCCCCCCCCCCCCCCCCCCCCCCCCCCCCCCCCCCCCCCCCCCCCCCCCCCCCCCCCCCCCCCCCCCCCCCCCCCCCCCCCCCCCCCCCCCCCCCCCCCCCCCCCCCCCCCCCCCCCCCCCCCCCCCCCCCCCCCCCCCCCCCCCCCCCCCCCCCCCCCCCCCCCCCCCCCCCCCCCCCCCCCCCCCCCCCCCCCCCCCCCCCCCCCCCCCCCCCCCCCCCCCCCCCCCCCCCCCCCCCCCCCCCCCCCCCCCCCCCCCCCCCCCCCCCCCCCCCCCCCCCCCCCCCCCCCCCCCCCCCCCCCCCCCCCCCCCCCCCCCCCCCCCCCCCCCCCCCCCCCCCCCCCCCCCCCCCCCCCCCCCCCCCCCCCCCCCCCCCCCCCCCCCCCCCCCCCCCCCCCCCCCCCCCCCCCCCCCCCCCCCCCCCCCCCCCCCCCCCCCCCCCCCCCCCCCCCCCCCCCCCCCCCCCCCCCCCCCCCCCCCCCCCCCCCCCCCCCCCCCCCCCCCCCCCCCCCCCCCCCCCCCCCCCCCCCCCCCCCCCCCCCCCCCCCCCCCCCCCCCCCCCCCCCCCCCCCCCCCCCCCCCCCCCCCCCCCCCCCCCCCCCCCCCCCCCCCCCCCCCCCCCCCCCCCCCCCCCCCCCCCCCCCCCCCCCCCCCCCCCCCCCCCCCCCCCCCCCCCCCCCCCCCCCCCCCCCCCCCCCCCCCCCCCCCCCCCCCCCCCCCCCCCCCCCCCCCCCCCCCCCCCCCCCCCCCCCCCCCCCCCCCCCCCCCCCCCCCCCCCCCCCCCCCCCCCCCCCCCCCCCCCCCCCCCCCCCCCCCCCCCCCCCCCCCCCCCCCCCCCCCCCCCCCCCCCCCCCCCCCCCCCCCCCCCCCCCCCCCCCCCCCCCCCCCCCCCCCCCCCCCCCCCCCCCCCCCCCCCCCCCCCCCCCCCCCCCCCCCCCCCCCCCCCCCCCCCCCCCCCCCCCCCCCCCCCCCCCCCCCCCCCCCCCCCCCCCCCCCCCCCCCCCCCCCCCCCCCCCCCCCCCCCCCCCCCCCCCCCCCCCCCCCCCCCCCCCCCCCCCCCCCCCCCCCCCCCCCCCCCCCCCCCCCCCCCCCCCCCCCCCCCCCCCCCCCCCCCCCCCCCCCCCCCCCCCCCCCCCCCCCCCCCCCCCCCCCCCCCCCCCCCCCCCCCCCCCCCCCCCCCCCCCCCCCCCCCCCCCCCCCCCCCCCCCCCCCCCCCCCCCCCCCCCCCCCCCCCCCCCCCCCCCCCCCCCCCCCCCCCCCCCCCCCCCCCCCCCCCCCCCCCCCCCCCCCCCCCCCCCCCCCCCCCCCCCCCCCCCCCCCCCCCCCCCCCCCCCCCCCCCCCCCCCCCCCCCCCCCCCCCCCCCCCCCCCCCCCCCCCCCCCCCCCCCCCCCCCCCCCCCCCCCCCCCCCCCCCCCCCCCCCCCCCCCCCCCCCCCCCCCCCCCCCCCCCCCCCCCCCCCCCCCCCCCCCCCCCCCCCCCCCCCCCCCCCCCCCCCCCCCCCCCCCCCCCCCCCCCCCCCCCCCCCCCCCCCCCCCCCCCCCCCCCCCCCCCCCCCCCCCCCCCCCCCCCCCCCCCCCCCCCCCCCCCCCCCCCCCCCCCCCCCCCCCCCCCCCCCCCCCCCCCCCCCCCCCCCCCCCCCCCCCCCCCCCCCCCCCCCCCCCCCCCCCCCCCCCCCCCCCCCCCCCCCCCCCCCCCCCCCCCCCCCCCCCCCCCCCCCCCCCCCCCCCCCCCCCCCCCCCCCCCCCCCCCCCCCCCCCCCCCCCCCCCCCCCCCCCCCCCCCCCCCCCCCCCCCCCCCCCCCCCCCCCCCCCCCCCCCCCCCCCCCCCCCCCCCCCCCCCCCCCCCCCCCCCCCCCCCCCCCCCCCCCCCCCCCCCCCCCCCCCCCCCCCCCCCCCCCCCCCCCCCCCCCCCCCCCCCCCCCCCCCCCCCCCCCCCCCCCCCCCCCCCCCCCCCCCCCCCCCCCCCCCCCCCCCCCCCCCCCCCCCCCCCCCCCCCCCCCCCCCCCCCCCCCCCCCCCCCCCCCCCCCCCCCCCCCCCCCCCCCCCCCCCCCCCCCCCCCCCCCCCCCCCCCCCCCCCCCCCCCCCCCCCCCCCCCCCCCCCCCCCCCCCCCCCCCCCCCCCCCCCCCCCCCCCCCCCCCCCCCCCCCCCCCCCCCCCCCCCCCCCCCCCCCCCCCCCCCCCCCCCCCCCCCCCCCCCCCCCCCCCCCCCCCCCCCCCCCCCCCCCCCCCCCCCCCCCCCCCCCCCCCCCCCCCCCCCCCCCCCCCCCCCCCCCCCCCCCCCCCCCCCCCCCCCCCCCCCCCCCCCCCCCCCCCCCCCCCCCCCCCCCCCCCCCCCCCCCCCCCCCCCCCCCCCCCCCCCCCCCCCCCCCCCCCCCCCCCCCCCCCCCCCCCCCCCCCCCCCCCCCCCCCCCCCCCCCCCCCCCCCCCCCCCCCCCCCCCCCCCCCCCCCCCCCCCCCCCCCCCCCCCCCCCCCCCCCCCCCCCCCCCCCCCCCCCCCCCCCCCCCCCCCCCCCCCCCCCCCCCCCCCCCCCCCCCCCCCCCCCCCCCCCCCCCCCCCCCCCCCCCCCCCCCCCCCCCCCCCCCCCCCCCCCCCCCCCCCCCCCCCCCCCCCCCCCCCCCCCCCCCCCCCCCCCCCCCCCCCCCCCCCCCCCCCCCCCCCCCCCCCCCCCCCCCCCCCCCCCCCCCCCCCCCCCCCCCCCCCCCCCCCCCCCCCCCCCCCCCCCCCCCCCCCCCCCCCCCCCCCCCCCCCCCCCCCCCCCCCCCCCCCCCCCCCCCCCCCCCCCCCCCCCCCCCCCCCCCCCCCCCCCCCCCCCCCCCCCCCCCCCCCCCCCCCCCCCCCCCCCCCCCCCCCCCCCCCCCCCCCCCCCCCCCCCCCCCCCCCCCCCCCCCCCCCCCCCCCCCCCCCCCCCCCCCCCCCCCCCCCCCCCCCCCCCCCCCCCCCCCCCCCCCCCCCCCCCCCCCCCCCCCCCCCCCCCCCCCCCCCCCCCCCCCCCCCCCCCCCCCCCCCCCCCCCCCCCCCCCCCCCCCCCCCCCCCCCCCCCCCCCCCCCCCCCCCCCCCCCCCCCCCCCCCCCCCCCCCCCCCCCCCCCCCCCCCCCCCCCCCCCCCCCCCCCCCCCCCCCCCCCCCCCCCCCCCCCCCCCCCCCCCCCCCCCCCCCCCCCCCCCCCCCCCCCCCCCCCCCCCCCCCCCCCCCCCCCCCCCCCCCCCCCCCCCCCCCCCCCCCCCCCCCCCCCCCCCCCCCCCCCCCCCCCCCCCCCCCCCCCCCCCCCCCCCCCCCCCCCCCCCCCCCCCCCCCCCCCCCCCCCCCCCCCCCCCCCCCCCCCCCCCCCCCCCCCCCCCCCCCCCCCCCCCCCCCCCCCCCCCCCCCCCCCCCCCCCCCCCCCCCCCCCCCCCCCCCCCCCCCCCCCCCCCCCCCCCCCCCCCCCCCCCCCCCCCCCCCCCCCCCCCCCCCCCCCCCCCCCCCCCCCCCCCCCCCCCCCCCCCCCCCCCCCCCCCCCCCCCCCCCCCCCCCCCCCCCCCCCCCCCCCCCCCCCCCCCCCCCCCCCCCCCCCCCCCCCCCCCCCCCCCCCCCCCCCCCCCCCCCCCCCCCCCCCCCCCCCCCCCCCCCCCCCCCCCCCCCCCCCCCCCCCCCCCCCCCCCCCCCCCCCCCCCCCCCCCCCCCCCCCCCCCCCCCCCCCCCCCCCCCCCCCCCCCCCCCCCCCCCCCCCCCCCCCCCCCCCCCCCCCCCCCCCCCCCCCCCCCCCCCCCCCCCCCCCCCCCCCCCCCCCCCCCCCCCCCCCCCCCCCCCCCCCCCCCCCCCCCCCCCCCCCCCCCCCCCCCCCCCCCCCCCCCCCCCCCCCCCCCCCCCCCCCCCCCCCCCCCCCCCCCCCCCCCCCCCCCCCCCCCCCCCCCCCCCCCCCCCCCCCCCCCCCCCCCCCCCCCCCCCCCCCCCCCCCCCCCCCCCCCCCCCCCCCCCCCCCCCCCCCCCCCCCCCCCCCCCCCCCCCCCCCCCCCCCCCCCCCCCCCCCCCCCCCCCCCCCCCCCCCCCCCCCCCCCCCCCCCCCCCCCCCCCCCCCCCCCCCCCCCCCCCCCCCCCCCCCCCCCCCCCCCCCCCCCCCCCCCCCCCCCCCCCCCCCCCCCCCCCCCCCCCCCCCCCCCCCCCCCCCCCCCCCCCCCCCCCCCCCCCCCCCCCCCCCCCCCCCCCCCCCCCCCCCCCCCCCCCCCCCCCCCCCCCCCCCCCCCCCCCCCCCCCCCCCCCCCCCCCCCCCCCCCCCCCCCCCCCCCCCCCCCCCCCCCCCCCCCCCCCCCCCCCCCCCCCCCCCCCCCCCCCCCCCCCCCCCCCCCCCCCCCCCCCCCCCCCCCCCCCCCCCCCCCCCCCCCCCCCCCCCCCCCCCCCCCCCCCCCCCCCCCCCCCCCCCCCCCCCCCCCCCCCCCCCCCCCCCCCCCCCCCCCCCCCCCCCCCCCCCCCCCCCCCCCCCCCCCCCCCCCCCCCCCCCCCCCCCCCCCCCCCCCCCCCCCCCCCCCCCCCCCCCCCCCCCCCCCCCCCCCCCCCCCCCCCCCCCCCCCCCCCCCCCCCCCCCCCCCCCCCCCCCCCCCCCCCCCCCCCCCCCCCCCCCCCCCCCCCCCCCCCCCCCCCCCCCCCCCCCCCCCCCCCCCCCCCCCCCCCCCCCCCCCCCCCCCCCCCCCCCCCCCCCCCCCCCCCCCCCCCCCCCCCCCCCCCCCCCCCCCCCCCCCCCCCCCCCCCCCCCCCCCCCCCCCCCCCCCCCCCCCCCCCCCCCCCCCCCCCCCCCCCCCCCCCCCCCCCCCCCCCCCCCCCCCCCCCCCCCCCCCCCCCCCCCCCCCCCCCCCCCCCCCCCCCCCCCCCCCCCCCCCCCCCCCCCCCCCCCCCCCCCCCCCCCCCCCCCCCCCCCCCCCCCCCCCCCCCCCCCCCCCCCCCCCCCCCCCCCCCCCCCCCCCCCCCCCCCCCCCCCCCCCCCCCCCCCCCCCCCCCCCCCCCCCCCCCCCCCCCCCCCCCCCCCCCCCCCCCCCCCCCCCCCCCCCCCCCCCCCCCCCCCCCCCCCCCCCCCCCCCCCCCCCCCCCCCCCCCCCCCCCCCCCCCCCCCCCCCCCCCCCCCCCCCCCCCCCCCCCCCCCCCCCCCCCCCCCCCCCCCCCCCCCCCCCCCCCCCCCCCCCCCCCCCCCCCCCCCCCCCCCCCCCCCCCCCCCCCCCCCCCCCCCCCCCCCCCCCCCCCCCCCCCCCCCCCCCCCCCCCCCCCCCCCCCCCCCCCCCCCCCCCCCCCCCCCCCCCCCCCCCCCCCCCCCCCCCCCCCCCCCCCCCCCCCCCCCCCCCCCCCCCCCCCCCCCCCCCCCCCCCCCCCCCCCCCCCCCCCCCCCCCCCCCCCCCCCCCCCCCCCCCCCCCCCCCCCCCCCCCCCCCCCCCCCCCCCCCCCCCCCCCCCCCCCCCCCCCCCCCCCCCCCCCCCCCCCCCCCCCCCCCCCCCCCCCCCCCCCCCCCCCCCCCCCCCCCCCCCCCCCCCCCCCCCCCCCCCCCCCCCCCCCCCCCCCCCCCCCCCCCCCCCCCCCCCCCCCCCCCCCCCCCCCCCCCCCCCCCCCCCCCCCCCCCCCCCCCCCCCCCCCCCCCCCCCCCCCCCCCCCCCCCCCCCCCCCCCCCCCCCCCCCCCCCCCCCCCCCCCCCCCCCCCCCCCCCCCCCCCCCCCCCCCCCCCCCCCCCCCCCCCCCCCCCCCCCCCCCCCCCCCCCCCCCCCCCCCCCCCCCCCCCCCCCCCCCCCCCCCCCCCCCCCCCCCCCCCCCCCCCCCCCCCCCCCCCCCCCCCCCCCCCCCCCCCCCCCCCCCCCCCCCCCCCCCCCCCCCCCCCCCCCCCCCCCCCCCCCCCCCCCCCCCCCCCCCCCCCCCCCCCCCCCCCCCCCCCCCCCCCCCCCCCCCCCCCCCCCCCCCCCCCCCCCCCCCCCCCCCCCCCCCCCCCCCCCCCCCCCCCCCCCCCCCCCCCCCCCCCCCCCCCCCCCCCCCCCCCCCCCCCCCCCCCCCCCCCCCCCCCCCCCCCCCCCCCCCCCCCCCCCCCCCCCCCCCCCCCCCCCCCCCCCCCCCCCCCCCCCCCCCCCCCCCCCCCCCCCCCCCCCCCCCCCCCCCCCCCCCCCCCCCCCCCCCCCCCCCCCCCCCCCCCCCCCCCCCCCCCCCCCCCCCCCCCCCCCCCCCCCCCCCCCCCCCCCCCCCCCCCCCCCCCCCCCCCCCCCCCCCCCCCCCCCCCCCCCCCCCCCCCCCCCCCCCCCCCCCCCCCCCCCCCCCCCCCCCCCCCCCCCCCCCCCCCCCCCCCCCCCCCCCCCCCCCCCCCCCCCCCCCCCCCCCCCCCCCCCCCCCCCCCCCCCCCCCCCCCCCCCCCCCCCCCCCCCCCCCCCCCCCCCCCCCCCCCCCCCCCCCCCCCCCCCCCCCCCCCCCCCCCCCCCCCCCCCCCCCCCCCCCCCCCCCCCCCCCCCCCCCCCCCCCCCCCCCCCCCCCCCCCCCCCCCCCCCCCCCCCCCCCCCCCCCCCCCCCCCCCCCCCCCCCCCCCCCCCCCCCCCCCCCCCCCCCCCCCCCCCCCCCCCCCCCCCCCCCCCCCCCCCCCCCCCCCCCCCCCCCCCCCCCCCCCCCCCCCCCCCCCCCCCCCCCCCCCCCCCCCCCCCCCCCCCCCCCCCCCCCCCCCCCCCCCCCCCCCCCCCCCCCCCCCCCCCCCCCCCCCCCCCCCCCCCCCCCCCCCCCCCCCCCCCCCCCCCCCCCCCCCCCCCCCCCCCCCCCCCCCCCCCCCCCCCCCCCCCCCCCCCCCCCCCCCCCCCCCCCCCCCCCCCCCCCCCCCCCCCCCCCCCCCCCCCCCCCCCCCCCCCCCCCCCCCCCCCCCCCCCCCCCCCCCCCCCCCCCCCCCCCCCCCCCCCCCCCCCCCCCCCCCCCCCCCCCCCCCCCCCCCCCCCCCCCCCCCCCCCCCCCCCCCCCCCCCCCCCCCCCCCCCCCCCCCCCCCCCCCCCCCCCCCCCCCCCCCCCCCCCCCCCCCCCCCCCCCCCCCCCCCCCCCCCCCCCCCCCCCCCCCCCCCCCCCCCCCCCCCCCCCCCCCCCCCCCCCCCCCCCCCCCCCCCCCCCCCCCCCCCCCCCCCCCCCCCCCCCCCCCCCCCCCCCCCCCCCCCCCCCCCCCCCCCCCCCCCCCCCCCCCCCCCCCCCCCCCCCCCCCCCCCCCCCCCCCCCCCCCCCCCCCCCCCCCCCCCCCCCCCCCCCCCCCCCCCCCCCCCCCCCCCCCCCCCCCCCCCCCCCCCCCCCCCCCCCCCCCCCCCCCCCCCCCCCCCCCCCCCCCCCCCCCCCCCCCCCCCCCCCCCCCCCCCCCCCCCCCCCCCCCCCCCCCCCCCCCCCCCCCCCCCCCCCCCCCCCCCCCCCCCCCCCCCCCCCCCCCCCCCCCCCCCCCCCCCCCCCCCCCCCCCCCCCCCCCCCCCCCCCCCCCCCCCCCCCCCCCCCCCCCCCCCCCCCCCCCCCCCCCCCCCCCCCCCCCCCCCCCCCCCCCCCCCCCCCCCCCCCCCCCCCCCCCCCCCCCCCCCCCCCCCCCCCCCCCCCCCCCCCCCCCCCCCCCCCCCCCCCCCCCCCCCCCCCCCCCCCCCCCCCCCCCCCCCCCCCCCCCCCCCCCCCCCCCCCCCCCCCCCCCCCCCCCCCCCCCCCCCCCCCCCCCCCCCCCCCCCCCCCCCCCCCCCCCCCCCCCCCCCCCCCCCCCCCCCCCCCCCCCCCCCCCCCCCCCCCCCCCCCCCCCCCCCCCCCCCCCCCCCCCCCCCCCCCCCCCCCCCCCCCCCCCCCCCCCCCCCCCCCCCCCCCCCCCCCCCCCCCCCCCCCCCCCCCCCCCCCCCCCCCCCCCCCCCCCCCCCCCCCCCCCCCCCCCCCCCCCCCCCCCCCCCCCCCCCCCCCCCCCCCCCCCCCCCCCCCCCCCCCCCCCCCCCCCCCCCCCCCCCCCCCCCCCCCCCCCCCCCCCCCCCCCCCCCCCCCCCCCCCCCCCCCCCCCCCCCCCCCCCCCCCCCCCCCCCCCCCCCCCCCCCCCCCCCCCCCCCCCCCCCCCCCCCCCCCCCCCCCCCCCCCCCCCCCCCCCCCCCCCCCCCCCCCCCCCCCCCCCCCCCCCCCCCCCCCCCCCCCCCCCCCCCCCCCCCCCCCCCCCCCCCCCCCCCCCCCCCCCCCCCCCCCCCCCCCCCCCCCCCCCCCCCCCCCCCCCCCCCCCCCCCCCCCCCCCCCCCCCCCCCCCCCCCCCCCCCCCCCCCCCCCCCCCCCCCCCCCCCCCCCCCCCCCCCCCCCCCCCCCCCCCCCCCCCCCCCCCCCCCCCCCCCCCCCCCCCCCCCCCCCCCCCCCCCCCCCCCCCCCCCCCCCCCCCCCCCCCCCCCCCCCCCCCCCCCCCCCCCCCCCCCCCCCCCCCCCCCCCCCCCCCCCCCCCCCCCCCCCCCCCCCCCCCCCCCCCCCCCCCCCCCCCCCCCCCCCCCCCCCCCCCCCCCCCCCCCCCCCCCCCCCCCCCCCCCCCCCCCCCCCCCCCCCCCCCCCCCCCCCCCCCCCCCCCCCCCCCCCCCCCCCCCCCCCCCCCCCCCCCCCCCCCCCCCCCCCCCCCCCCCCCCCCCCCCCCCCCCCCCCCCCCCCCCCCCCCCCCCCCCCCCCCCCCCCCCCCCCCCCCCCCCCCCCCCCCCCCCCCCCCCCCCCCCCCCCCCCCCCCCCCCCCCCCCCCCCCCCCCCCCCCCCCCCCCCCCCCCCCCCCCCCCCCCCCCCCCCCCCCCCCCCCCCCCCCCCCCCCCCCCCCCCCCCCCCCCCCCCCCCCCCCCCCCCCCCCCCCCCCCCCCCCCCCCCCCCCCCCCCCCCCCCCCCCCCCCCCCCCCCCCCCCCCCCCCCCCCCCCCCCCCCCCCCCCCCCCCCCCCCCCCCCCCCCCCCCCCCCCCCCCCCCCCCCCCCCCCCCCCCCCCCCCCCCCCCCCCCCCCCCCCCCCCCCCCCCCCCCCCCCCCCCCCCCCCCCCCCCCCCCCCCCCCCCCCCCCCCCCCCCCCCCCCCCCCCCCCCCCCCCCCCCCCCCCCCCCCCCCCCCCCCCCCCCCCCCCCCCCCCCCCCCCCCCCCCCCCCCCCCCCCCCCCCCCCCCCCCCCCCCCCCCCCCCCCCCCCCCCCCCCCCCCCCCCCCCCCCCCCCCCCCCCCCCCCCCCCCCCCCCCCCCCCCCCCCCCCCCCCCCCCCCCCCCCCCCCCCCCCCCCCCCCCCCCCCCCCCCCCCCCCCCCCCCCCCCCCCCCCCCCCCCCCCCCCCCCCCCCCCCCCCCCCCCCCCCCCCCCCCCCCCCCCCCCCCCCCCCCCCCCCCCCCCCCCCCCCCCCCCCCCCCCCCCCCCCCCCCCCCCCCCCCCCCCCCCCCCCCCCCCCCCCCCCCCCCCCCCCCCCCCCCCCCCCCCCCCCCCCCCCCCCCCCCCCCCCCCCCCCCCCCCCCCCCCCCCCCCCCCCCCCCCCCCCCCCCCCCCCCCCCCCCCCCCCCCCCCCCCCCCCCCCCCCCCCCCCCCCCCCCCCCCCCCCCCCCCCCCCCCCCCCCCCCCCCCCCCCCCCCCCCCCCCCCCCCCCCCCCCCCCCCCCCCCCCCCCCCCCCCCCCCCCCCCCCCCCCCCCCCCCCCCCCCCCCCCCCCCCCCCCCCCCCCCCCCCCCCCCCCCCCCCCCCCCCCCCCCCCCCCCCCCCCCCCCCCCCCCCCCCCCCCCCCCCCCCCCCCCCCCCCCCCCCCCCCCCCCCCCCCCCCCCCCCCCCCCCCCCCCCCCCCCCCCCCCCCCCCCCCCCCCCCCCCCCCCCCCCCCCCCCCCCCCCCCCCCCCCCCCCCCCCCCCCCCCCCCCCCCCCCCCCCCCCCCCCCCCCCCCCCCCCCCCCCCCCCCCCCCCCCCCCCCCCCCCCCCCCCCCCCCCCCCCCCCCCCCCCCCCCCCCCCCCCCCCCCCCCCCCCCCCCCCCCCCCCCCCCCCCCCCCCCCCCCCCCCCCCCCCCCCCCCCCCCCCCCCCCCCCCCCCCCCCCCCCCCCCCCCCCCCCCCCCCCCCCCCCCCCCCCCCCCCCCCCCCCCCCCCCCCCCCCCCCCCCCCCCCCCCCCCCCCCCCCCCCCCCCCCCCCCCCCCCCCCCCCCCCCCCCCCCCCCCCCCCCCCCCCCCCCCCCCCCCCCCCCCCCCCCCCCCCCCCCCCCCCCCCCCCCCCCCCCCCCCCCCCCCCCCCCCCCCCCCCCCCCCCCCCCCCCCCCCCCCCCCCCCCCCCCCCCCCCCCCCCCCCCCCCCCCCCCCCCCCCCCCCCCCCCCCCCCCCCCCCCCCCCCCCCCCCCCCCCCCCCCCCCCCCCCCCCCCCCCCCCCCCCCCCCCCCCCCCCCCCCCCCCCCCCCCCCCCCCCCCCCCCCCCCCCCCCCCCCCCCCCCCCCCCCCCCCCCCCCCCCCCCCCCCCCCCCCCCCCCCCCCCCCCCCCCCCCCCCCCCCCCCCCCCCCCCCCCCCCCCCCCCCCCCCCCCCCCCCCCCCCCCCCCCCCCCCCCCCCCCCCCCCCCCCCCCCCCCCCCCCCCCCCCCCCCCCCCCCCCCCCCCCCCCCCCCCCCCCCCCCCCCCCCCCCCCCCCCCCCCCCCCCCCCCCCCCCCCCCCCCCCCCCCCCCCCCCCCCCCCCCCCCCCCCCCCCCCCCCCCCCCCCCCCCCCCCCCCCCCCCCCCCCCCCCCCCCCCCCCCCCCCCCCCCCCCCCCCCCCCCCCCCCCCCCCCCCCCCCCCCCCCCCCCCCCCCCCCCCCCCCCCCCCCCCCCCCCCCCCCCCCCCCCCCCCCCCCCCCCCCCCCCCCCCCCCCCCCCCCCCCCCCCCCCCCCCCCCCCCCCCCCCCCCCCCCCCCCCCCCCCCCCCCCCCCCCCCCCCCCCCCCCCCCCCCCCCCCCCCCCCCCCCCCCCCCCCCCCCCCCCCCCCCCCCCCCCCCCCCCCCCCCCCCCCCCCCCCCCCCCCCCCCCCCCCCCCCCCCCCCCCCCCCCCCCCCCCCCCCCCCCCCCCCCCCCCCCCCCCCCCCCCCCCCCCCCCCCCCCCCCCCCCCCCCCCCCCCCCCCCCCCCCCCCCCCCCCCCCCCCCCCCCCCCCCCCCCCCCCCCCCCCCCCCCCCCCCCCCCCCCCCCCCCCCCCCCCCCCCCCCCCCCCCCCCCCCCCCCCCCCCCCCCCCCCCCCCCCCCCCCCCCCCCCCCCCCCCCCCCCCCCCCCCCCCCCCCCCCCCCCCCCCCCCCCCCCCCCCCCCCCCCCCCCCCCCCCCCCCCCCCCCCCCCCCCCCCCCCCCCCCCCCCCCCCCCCCCCCCCCCCCCCCCCCCCCCCCCCCCCCCCCCCCCCCCCCCCCCCCCCCCCCCCCCCCCCCCCCCCCCCCCCCCCCCCCCCCCCCCCCCCCCCCCCCCCCCCCCCCCCCCCCCCCCCCCCCCCCCCCCCCCCCCCCCCCCCCCCCCCCCCCCCCCCCCCCCCCCCCCCCCCCCCCCCCCCCCCCCCCCCCCCCCCCCCCCCCCCCCCCCCCCCCCCCCCCCCCCCCCCCCCCCCCCCCCCCCCCCCCCCCCCCCCCCCCCCCCCCCCCCCCCCCCCCCCCCCCCCCCCCCCCCCCCCCCCCCCCCCCCCCCCCCCCCCCCCCCCCCCCCCCCCCCCCCCCCCCCCCCCCCCCCCCCCCCCCCCCCCCCCCCCCCCCCCCCCCCCCCCCCCCCCCCCCCCCCCCCCCCCCCCCCCCCCCCCCCCCCCCCCCCCCCCCCCCCCCCCCCCCCCCCCCCCCCCCCCCCCCCCCCCCCCCCCCCCCCCCCCCCCCCCCCCCCCCCCCCCCCCCCCCCCCCCCCCCCCCCCCCCCCCCCCCCCCCCCCCCCCCCCCCCCCCCCCCCCCCCCCCCCCCCCCCCCCCCCCCCCCCCCCCCCCCCCCCCCCCCCCCCCCCCCCCCCCCCCCCCCCCCCCCCCCCCCCCCCCCCCCCCCCCCCCCCCCCCCCCCCCCCCCCCCCCCCCCCCCCCCCCCCCCCCCCCCCCCCCCCCCCCCCCCCCCCCCCCCCCCCCCCCCCCCCCCCCCCCCCCCCCCCCCCCCCCCCCCCCCCCCCCCCCCCCCCCCCCCCCCCCCCCCCCCCCCCCCCCCCCCCCCCCCCCCCCCCCCCCCCCCCCCCCCCCCCCCCCCCCCCCCCCCCCCCCCCCCCCCCCCCCCCCCCCCCCCCCCCCCCCCCCCCCCCCCCCCCCCCCCCCCCCCCCCCCCCCCCCCCCCCCCCCCCCCCCCCCCCCCCCCCCCCCCCCCCCCCCCCCCCCCCCCCCCCCCCCCCCCCCCCCCCCCCCCCCCCCCCCCCCCCCCCCCCCCCCCCCCCCCCCCCCCCCCCCCCCCCCCCCCCCCCCCCCCCCCCCCCCCCCCCCCCCCCCCCCCCCCCCCCCCCCCCCCCCCCCCCCCCCCCCCCCCCCCCCCCCCCCCCCCCCCCCCCCCCCCCCCCCCCCCCCCCCCCCCCCCCCCCCCCCCCCCCCCCCCCCCCCCCCCCCCCCCCCCCCCCCCCCCCCCCCCCCCCCCCCCCCCCCCCCCCCCCCCCCCCCCCCCCCCCCCCCCCCCCCCCCCCCCCCCCCCCCCCCCCCCCCCCCCCCCCCCCCCCCCCCCCCCCCCCCCCCCCCCCCCCCCCCCCCCCCCCCCCCCCCCCCCCCCCCCCCCCCCCCCCCCCCCCCCCCCCCCCCCCCCCCCCCCCCCCCCCCCCCCCCCCCCCCCCCCCCCCCCCCCCCCCCCCCCCCCCCCCCCCCCCCCCCCCCCCCCCCCCCCCCCCCCCCCCCCCCCCCCCCCCCCCCCCCCCCCCCCCCCCCCCCCCCCCCCCCCCCCCCCCCCCCCCCCCCCCCCCCCCCCCCCCCCCCCCCCCCCCCCCCCCCCCCCCCCCCCCCCCCCCCCCCCCCCCCCCCCCCCCCCCCCCCCCCCCCCCCCCCCCCCCCCCCCCCCCCCCCCCCCCCCCCCCCCCCCCCCCCCCCCCCCCCCCCCCCCCCCCCCCCCCCCCCCCCCCCCCCCCCCCCCCCCCCCCCCCCCCCCCCCCCCCCCCCCCCCCCCCCCCCCCCCCCCCCCCCCCCCCCCCCCCCCCCCCCCCCCCCCCCCCCCCCCCCCCCCCCCCCCCCCCCCCCCCCCCCCCCCCCCCCCCCCCCCCCCCCCCCCCCCCCCCCCCCCCCCCCCCCCCCCCCCCCCCCCCCCCCCCCCCCCCCCCCCCCCCCCCCCCCCCCCCCCCCCCCCCCCCCCCCCCCCCCCCCCCCCCCCCCCCCCCCCCCCCCCCCCCCCCCCCCCCCCCCCCCCCCCCCCCCCCCCCCCCCCCCCCCCCCCCCCCCCCCCCCCCCCCCCCCCCCCCCCCCCCCCCCCCCCCCCCCCCCCCCCCCCCCCCCCCCCCCCCCCCCCCCCCCCCCCCCCCCCCCCCCCCCCCCCCCCCCCCCCCCCCCCCCCCCCCCCCCCCCCCCCCCCCCCCCCCCCCCCCCCCCCCCCCCCCCCCCCCCCCCCCCCCCCCCCCCCCCCCCCCCCCCCCCCCCCCCCCCCCCCCCCCCCCCCCCCCCCCCCCCCCCCCCCCCCCCCCCCCCCCCCCCCCCCCCCCCCCCCCCCCCCCCCCCCCCCCCCCCCCCCCCCCCCCCCCCCCCCCCCCCCCCCCCCCCCCCCCCCCCCCCCCCCCCCCCCCCCCCCCCCCCCCCCCCCCCCCCCCCCCCCCCCCCCCCCCCCCCCCCCCCCCCCCCCCCCCCCCCCCCCCCCCCCCCCCCCCCCCCCCCCCCCCCCCCCCCCCCCCCCCCCCCCCCCCCCCCCCCCCCCCCCCCCCCCCCCCCCCCCCCCCCCCCCCCCCCCCCCCCCCCCCCCCCCCCCCCCCCCCCCCCCCCCCCCCCCCCCCCCCCCCCCCCCCCCCCCCCCCCCCCCCCCCCCCCCCCCCCCCCCCCCCCCCCCCCCCCCCCCCCCCCCCCCCCCCCCCCCCCCCCCCCCCCCCCCCCCCCCCCCCCCCCCCCCCCCCCCCCCCCCCCCCCCCCCCCCCCCCCCCCCCCCCCCCCCCCCCCCCCCCCCCCCCCCCCCCCCCCCCCCCCCCCCCCCCCCCCCCCCCCCCCCCCCCCCCCCCCCCCCCCCCCCCCCCCCCCCCCCCCCCCCCCCCCCCCCCCCCCCCCCCCCCCCCCCCCCCCCCCCCCCCCCCCCCCCCCCCCCCCCCCCCCCCCCCCCCCCCCCCCCCCCCCCCCCCCCCCCCCCCCCCCCCCCCCCCCCCCCCCCCCCCCCCCCCCCCCCCCCCCCCCCCCCCCCCCCCCCCCCCCCCCCCCCCCCCCCCCCCCCCCCCCCCCCCCCCCCCCCCCCCCCCCCCCCCCCCCCCCCCCCCCCCCCCCCCCCCCCCCCCCCCCCCCCCCCCCCCCCCCCCCCCCCCCCCCCCCCCCCCCCCCCCCCCCCCCCCCCCCCCCCCCCCCCCCCCCCCCCCCCCCCCCCCCCCCCCCCCCCCCCCCCCCCCCCCCCCCCCCCCCCCCCCCCCCCCCCCCCCCCCCCCCCCCCCCCCCCCCCCCCCCCCCCCCCCCCCCCCCCCCCCCCCCCCCCCCCCCCCCCCCCCCCCCCCCCCCCCCCCCCCCCCCCCCCCCCCCCCCCCCCCCCCCCCCCCCCCCCCCCCCCCCCCCCCCCCCCCCCCCCCCCCCCCCCCCCCCCCCCCCCCCCCCCCCCCCCCCCCCCCCCCCCCCCCCCCCCCCCCCCCCCCCCCCCCCCCCCCCCCCCCCCCCCCCCCCCCCCCCCCCCCCCCCCCCCCCCCCCCCCCCCCCCCCCCCCCCCCCCCCCCCCCCCCCCCCCCCCCCCCCCCCCCCCCCCCCCCCCCCCCCCCCCCCCCCCCCCCCCCCCCCCCCCCCCCCCCCCCCCCCCCCCCCCCCCCCCCCCCCCCCCCCCCCCCCCCCCCCCCCCCCCCCCCCCCCCCCCCCCCCCCCCCCCCCCCCCCCCCCCCCCCCCCCCCCCCCCCCCCCCCCCCCCCCCCCCCCCCCCCCCCCCCCCCCCCCCCCCCCCCCCCCCCCCCCCCCCCCCCCCCCCCCCCCCCCCCCCCCCCCCCCCCCCCCCCCCCCCCCCCCCCCCCCCCCCCCCCCCCCCCCCCCCCCCCCCCCCCCCCCCCCCCCCCCCCCCCCCCCCCCCCCCCCCCCCCCCCCCCCCCCCCCCCCCCCCCCCCCCCCCCCCCCCCCCCCCCCCCCCCCCCCCCCCCCCCCCCCCCCCCCCCCCCCCCCCCCCCCCCCCCCCCCCCCCCCCCCCCCCCCCCCCCCCCCCCCCCCCCCCCCCCCCCCCCCCCCCCCCCCCCCCCCCCCCCCCCCCCCCCCCCCCCCCCCCCCCCCCCCCCCCCCCCCCCCCCCCCCCCCCCCCCCCCCCCCCCCCCCCCCCCCCCCCCCCCCCCCCCCCCCCCCCCCCCCCCCCCCCCCCCCCCCCCCCCCCCCCCCCCCCCCCCCCCCCCCCCCCCCCCCCCCCCCCCCCCCCCCCCCCCCCCCCCCCCCCCCCCCCCCCCCCCCCCCCCCCCCCCCCCCCCCCCCCCCCCCCCCCCCCCCCCCCCCCCCCCCCCCCCCCCCCCCCCCCCCCCCCCCCCCCCCCCCCCCCCCCCCCCCCCCCCCCCCCCCCCCCCCCCCCCCCCCCCCCCCCCCCCCCCCCCCCCCCCCCCCCCCCCCCCCCCCCCCCCCCCCCCCCCCCCCCCCCCCCCCCCCCCCCCCCCCCCCCCCCCCCCCCCCCCCCCCCCCCCCCCCCCCCCCCCCCCCCCCCCCCCCCCCCCCCCCCCCCCCCCCCCCCCCCCCCCCCCCCCCCCCCCCCCCCCCCCCCCCCCCCCCCCCCCCCCCCCCCCCCCCCCCCCCCCCCCCCCCCCCCCCCCCCCCCCCCCCCCCCCCCCCCCCCCCCCCCCCCCCCCCCCCCCCCCCCCCCCCCCCCCCCCCCCCCCCCCCCCCCCCCCCCCCCCCCCCCCCCCCCCCCCCCCCCCCCCCCCCCCCCCCCCCCCCCCCCCCCCCCCCCCCCCCCCCCCCCCCCCCCCCCCCCCCCCCCCCCCCCCCCCCCCCCCCCCCCCCCCCCCCCCCCCCCCCCCCCCCCCCCCCCCCCCCCCCCCCCCCCCCCCCCCCCCCCCCCCCCCCCCCCCCCCCCCCCCCCCCCCCCCCCCCCCCCCCCCCCCCCCCCCCCCCCCCCCCCCCCCCCCCCCCCCCCCCCCCCCCCCCCCCCCCCCCCCCCCCCCCCCCCCCCCCCCCCCCCCCCCCCCCCCCCCCCCCCCCCCCCCCCCCCCCCCCCCCCCCCCCCCCCCCCCCCCCCCCCCCCCCCCCCCCCCCCCCCCCCCCCCCCCCCCCCCCCCCCCCCCCCCCCCCCCCCCCCCCCCCCCCCCCCCCCCCCCCCCCCCCCCCCCCCCCCCCCCCCCCCCCCCCCCCCCCCCCCCCCCCCCCCCCCCCCCCCCCCCCCCCCCCCCCCCCCCCCCCCCCCCCCCCCCCCCCCCCCCCCCCCCCCCCCCCCCCCCCCCCCCCCCCCCCCCCCCCCCCCCCCCCCCCCCCCCCCCCCCCCCCCCCCCCCCCCCCCCCCCCCCCCCCCCCCCCCCCCCCCCCCCCCCCCCCCCCCCCCCCCCCCCCCCCCCCCCCCCCCCCCCCCCCCCCCCCCCCCCCCCCCCCCCCCCCCCCCCCCCCCCCCCCCCCCCCCCCCCCCCCCCCCCCCCCCCCCCCCCCCCCCCCCCCCCCCCCCCCCCCCCCCCCCCCCCCCCCCCCCCCCCCCCCCCCCCCCCCCCCCCCCCCCCCCCCCCCCCCCCCCCCCCCCCCCCCCCCCCCCCCCCCCCCCCCCCCCCCCCCCCCCCCCCCCCCCCCCCCCCCCCCCCCCCCCCCCCCCCCCCCCCCCCCCCCCCCCCCCCCCCCCCCCCCCCCCCCCCCCCCCCCCCCCCCCCCCCCCCCCCCCCCCCCCCCCCCCCCCCCCCCCCCCCCCCCCCCCCCCCCCCCCCCCCCCCCCCCCCCCCCCCCCCCCCCCCCCCCCCCCCCCCCCCCCCCCCCCCCCCCCCCCCCCCCCCCCCCCCCCCCCCCCCCCCCCCCCCCCCCCCCCCCCCCCCCCCCCCCCCCCCCCCCCCCCCCCCCCCCCCCCCCCCCCCCCCCCCCCCCCCCCCCCCCCCCCCCCCCCCCCCCCCCCCCCCCCCCCCCCCCCCCCCCCCCCCCCCCCCCCCCCCCCCCCCCCCCCCCCCCCCCCCCCCCCCCCCCCCCCCCCCCCCCCCCCCCCCCCCCCCCCCCCCCCCCCCCCCCCCCCCCCCCCCCCCCCCCCCCCCCCCCCCCCCCCCCCCCCCCCCCCCCCCCCCCCCCCCCCCCCCCCCCCCCCCCCCCCCCCCCCCCCCCCCCCCCCCCCCCCCCCCCCCCCCCCCCCCCCCCCCCCCCCCCCCCCCCCCCCCCCCCCCCCCCCCCCCCCCCCCCCCCCCCCCCCCCCCCCCCCCCCCCCCCCCCCCCCCCCCCCCCCCCCCCCCCCCCCCCCCCCCCCCCCCCCCCCCCCCCCCCCCCCCCCCCCCCCCCCCCCCCCCCCCCCCCCCCCCCCCCCCCCCCCCCCCCCCCCCCCCCCCCCCCCCCCCCCCCCCCCCCCCCCCCCCCCCCCCCCCCCCCCCCCCCCCCCCCCCCCCCCCCCCCCCCCCCCCCCCCCCCCCCCCCCCCCCCCCCCCCCCCCCCCCCCCCCCCCCCCCCCCCCCCCCCCCCCCCCCCCCCCCCCCCCCCCCCCCCCCCCCCCCCCCCCCCCCCCCCCCCCCCCCCCCCCCCCCCCCCCCCCCCCCCCCCCCCCCCCCCCCCCCCCCCCCCCCCCCCCCCCCCCCCCCCCCCCCCCCCCCCCCCCCCCCCCCCCCCCCCCCCCCCCCCCCCCCCCCCCCCCCCCCCCCCCCCCCCCCCCCCCCCCCCCCCCCCCCCCCCCCCCCCCCCCCCCCCCCCCCCCCCCCCCCCCCCCCCCCCCCCCCCCCCCCCCCCCCCCCCCCCCCCCCCCCCCCCCCCCCCCCCCCCCCCCCCCCCCCCCCCCCCCCCCCCCCCCCCCCCCCCCCCCCCCCCCCCCCCCCCCCCCCCCCCCCCCCCCCCCCCCCCCCCCCCCCCCCCCCCCCCCCCCCCCCCCCCCCCCCCCCCCCCCCCCCCCCCCCCCCCCCCCCCCCCCCCCCCCCCCCCCCCCCCCCCCCCCCCCCCCCCCCCCCCCCCCCCCCCCCCCCCCCCCCCCCCCCCCCCCCCCCCCCCCCCCCCCCCCCCCCCCCCCCCCCCCCCCCCCCCCCCCCCCCCCCCCCCCCCCCCCCCCCCCCCCCCCCCCCCCCCCCCCCCCCCCCCCCCCCCCCCCCCCCCCCCCCCCCCCCCCCCCCCCCCCCCCCCCCCCCCCCCCCCCCCCCCCCCCCCCCCCCCCCCCCCCCCCCCCCCCCCCCCCCCCCCCCCCCCCCCCCCCCCCCCCCCCCCCCCCCCCCCCCCCCCCCCCCCCCCCCCCCCCCCCCCCCCCCCCCCCCCCCCCCCCCCCCCCCCCCCCCCCCCCCCCCCCCCCCCCCCCCCCCCCCCCCCCCCCCCCCCCCCCCCCCCCCCCCCCCCCCCCCCCCCCCCCCCCCCCCCCCCCCCCCCCCCCCCCCCCCCCCCCCCCCCCCCCCCCCCCCCCCCCCCCCCCCCCCCCCCCCCCCCCCCCCCCCCCCCCCCCCCCCCCCCCCCCCCCCCCCCCCCCCCCCCCCCCCCCCCCCCCCCCCCCCCCCCCCCCCCCCCCCCCCCCCCCCCCCCCCCCCCCCCCCCCCCCCCCCCCCCCCCCCCCCCCCCCCCCCCCCCCCCCCCCCCCCCCCCCCCCCCCCCCCCCCCCCCCCCCCCCCCCCCCCCCCCCCCCCCCCCCCCCCCCCCCCCCCCCCCCCCCCCCCCCCCCCCCCCCCCCCCCCCCCCCCCCCCCCCCCCCCCCCCCCCCCCCCCCCCCCCCCCCCCCCCCCCCCCCCCCCCCCCCCCCCCCCCCCCCCCCCCCCCCCCCCCCCCCCCCCCCCCCCCCCCCCCCCCCCCCCCCCCCCCCCCCCCCCCCCCCCCCCCCCCCCCCCCCCCCCCCCCCCCCCCCCCCCCCCCCCCCCCCCCCCCCCCCCCCCCCCCCCCCCCCCCCCCCCCCCCCCCCCCCCCCCCCCCCCCCCCCCCCCCCCCCCCCCCCCCCCCCCCCCCCCCCCCCCCCCCCCCCCCCCCCCCCCCCCCCCCCCCCCCCCCCCCCCCCCCCCCCCCCCCCCCCCCCCCCCCCCCCCCCCCCCCCCCCCCCCCCCCCCCCCCCCCCCCCCCCCCCCCCCCCCCCCCCCCCCCCCCCCCCCCCCCCCCCCCCCCCCCCCCCCCCCCCCCCCCCCCCCCCCCCCCCCCCCCCCCCCCCCCCCCCCCCCCCCCCCCCCCCCCCCCCCCCCCCCCCCCCCCCCCCCCCCCCCCCCCCCCCCCCCCCCCCCCCCCCCCCCCCCCCCCCCCCCCCCCCCCCCCCCCCCCCCCCCCCCCCCCCCCCCCCCCCCCCCCCCCCCCCCCCCCCCCCCCCCCCCCCCCCCCCCCCCCCCCCCCCCCCCCCCCCCCCCCCCCCCCCCCCCCCCCCCCCCCCCCCCCCCCCCCCCCCCCCCCCCCCCCCCCCCCCCCCCCCCCCCCCCCCCCCCCCCCCCCCCCCCCCCCCCCCCCCCCCCCCCCCCCCCCCCCCCCCCCCCCCCCCCCCCCCCCCCCCCCCCCCCCCCCCCCCCCCCCCCCCCCCCCCCCCCCCCCCCCCCCCCCCCCCCCCCCCCCCCCCCCCCCCCCCCCCCCCCCCCCCCCCCCCCCCCCCCCCCCCCCCCCCCCCCCCCCCCCCCCCCCCCCCCCCCCCCCCCCCCCCCCCCCCCCCCCCCCCCCCCCCCCCCCCCCCCCCCCCCCCCCCCCCCCCCCCCCCCCCCCCCCCCCCCCCCCCCCCCCCCCCCCCCCCCCCCCCCCCCCCCCCCCCCCCCCCCCCCCCCCCCCCCCCCCCCCCCCCCCCCCCCCCCCCCCCCCCCCCCCCCCCCCCCCCCCCCCCCCCCCCCCCCCCCCCCCCCCCCCCCCCCCCCCCCCCCCCCCCCCCCCCCCCCCCCCCCCCCCCCCCCCCCCCCCCCCCCCCCCCCCCCCCCCCCCCCCCCCCCCCCCCCCCCCCCCCCCCCCCCCCCCCCCCCCCCCCCCCCCCCCCCCCCCCCCCCCCCCCCCCCCCCCCCCCCCCCCCCCCCCCCCCCCCCCCCCCCCCCCCCCCCCCCCCCCCCCCCCCCCCCCCCCCCCCCCCCCCCCCCCCCCCCCCCCCCCCCCCCCCCCCCCCCCCCCCCCCCCCCCCCCCCCCCCCCCCCCCCCCCCCCCCCCCCCCCCCCCCCCCCCCCCCCCCCCCCCCCCCCCCCCCCCCCCCCCCCCCCCCCCCCCCCCCCCCCCCCCCCCCCCCCCCCCCCCCCCCCCCCCCCCCCCCCCCCCCCCCCCCCCCCCCCCCCCCCCCCCCCCCCCCCCCCCCCCCCCCCCCCCCCCCCCCCCCCCCCCCCCCCCCCCCCCCCCCCCCCCCCCCCCCCCCCCCCCCCCCCCCCCCCCCCCCCCCCCCCCCCCCCCCCCCCCCCCCCCCCCCCCCCCCCCCCCCCCCCCCCCCCCCCCCCCCCCCCCCCCCCCCCCCCCCCCCCCCCCCCCCCCCCCCCCCCCCCCCCCCCCCCCCCCCCCCCCCCCCCCCCCCCCCCCCCCCCCCCCCCCCCCCCCCCCCCCCCCCCCCCCCCCCCCCCCCCCCCCCCCCCCCCCCCCCCCCCCCCCCCCCCCCCCCCCCCCCCCCCCCCCCCCCCCCCCCCCCCCCCCCCCCCCCCCCCCCCCCCCCCCCCCCCCCCCCCCCCCCCCCCCCCCCCCCCCCCCCCCCCCCCCCCCCCCCCCCCCCCCCCCCCCCCCCCCCCCCCCCCCCCCCCCCCCCCCCCCCCCCCCCCCCCCCCCCCCCCCCCCCCCCCCCCCCCCCCCCCCCCCCCCCCCCCCCCCCCCCCCCCCCCCCCCCCCCCCCCCCCCCCCCCCCCCCCCCCCCCCCCCCCCCCCCCCCCCCCCCCCCCCCCCCCCCCCCCCCCCCCCCCCCCCCCCCCCCCCCCCCCCCCCCCCCCCCCCCCCCCCCCCCCCCCCCCCCCCCCCCCCCCCCCCCCCCCCCCCCCCCCCCCCCCCCCCCCCCCCCCCCCCCCCCCCCCCCCCCCCCCCCCCCCCCCCCCCCCCCCCCCCCCCCCCCCCCCCCCCCCCCCCCCCCCCCCCCCCCCCCCCCCCCCCCCCCCCCCCCCCCCCCCCCCCCCCCCCCCCCCCCCCCCCCCCCCCCCCCCCCCCCCCCCCCCCCCCCCCCCCCCCCCCCCCCCCCCCCCCCCCCCCCCCCCCCCCCCCCCCCCCCCCCCCCCCCCCCCCCCCCCCCCCCCCCCCCCCCCCCCCCCCCCCCCCCCCCCCCCCCCCCCCCCCCCCCCCCCCCCCCCCCCCCCCCCCCCCCCCCCCCCCCCCCCCCCCCCCCCCCCCCCCCCCCCCCCCCCCCCCCCCCCCCCCCCCCCCCCCCCCCCCCCCCCCCCCCCCCCCCCCCCCCCCCCCCCCCCCCCCCCCCCCCCCCCCCCCCCCCCCCCCCCCCCCCCCCCCCCCCCCCCCCCCCCCCCCCCCCCCCCCCCCCCCCCCCCCCCCCCCCCCCCCCCCCCCCCCCCCCCCCCCCCCCCCCCCCCCCCCCCCCCCCCCCCCCCCCCCCCCCCCCCCCCCCCCCCCCCCCCCCCCCCCCCCCCCCCCCCCCCCCCCCCCCCCCCCCCCCCCCCCCCCCCCCCCCCCCCCCCCCCCCCCCCCCCCCCCCCCCCCCCCCCCCCCCCCCCCCCCCCCCCCCCCCCCCCCCCCCCCCCCCCCCCCCCCCCCCCCCCCCCCCCCCCCCCCCCCCCCCCCCCCCCCCCCCCCCCCCCCCCCCCCCCCCCCCCCCCCCCCCCCCCCCCCCCCCCCCCCCCCCCCCCCCCCCCCCCCCCCCCCCCCCCCCCCCCCCCCCCCCCCCCCCCCCCCCCCCCCCCCCCCCCCCCCCCCCCCCCCCCCCCCCCCCCCCCCCCCCCCCCCCCCCCCCCCCCCCCCCCCCCCCCCCCCCCCCCCCCCCCCCCCCCCCCCCCCCCCCCCCCCCCCCCCCCCCCCCCCCCCCCCCCCCCCCCCCCCCCCCCCCCCCCCCCCCCCCCCCCCCCCCCCCCCCCCCCCCCCCCCCCCCCCCCCCCCCCCCCCCCCCCCCCCCCCCCCCCCCCCCCCCCCCCCCCCCCCCCCCCCCCCCCCCCCCCCCCCCCCCCCCCCCCCCCCCCCCCCCCCCCCCCCCCCCCCCCCCCCCCCCCCCCCCCCCCCCCCCCCCCCCCCCCCCCCCCCCCCCCCCCCCCCCCCCCCCCCCCCCCCCCCCCCCCCCCCCCCCCCCCCCCCCCCCCCCCCCCCCCCCCCCCCCCCCCCCCCCCCCCCCCCCCCCCCCCCCCCCCCCCCCCCCCCCCCCCCCCCCCCCCCCCCCCCCCCCCCCCCCCCCCCCCCCCCCCCCCCCCCCCCCCCCCCCCCCCCCCCCCCCCCCCCCCCCCCCCCCCCCCCCCCCCCCCCCCCCCCCCCCCCCCCCCCCCCCCCCCCCCCCCCCCCCCCCCCCCCCCCCCCCCCCCCCCCCCCCCCCCCCCCCCCCCCCCCCCCCCCCCCCCCCCCCCCCCCCCCCCCCCCCCCCCCCCCCCCCCCCCCCCCCCCCCCCCCCCCCCCCCCCCCCCCCCCCCCCCCCCCCCCCCCCCCCCCCCCCCCCCCCCCCCCCCCCCCCCCCCCCCCCCCCCCCCCCCCCCCCCCCCCCCCCCCCCCCCCCCCCCCCCCCCCCCCCCCCCCCCCCCCCCCCCCCCCCCCCCCCCCCCCCCCCCCCCCCCCCCCCCCCCCCCCCCCCCCCCACCCCCCCCCCCCCCCCCCCCCCCCCCCCCCCCCCCCCCCCCCCCCCCCCCCCCCCCCCCCCCCCCCCCCCCCCCCCCCCCCCCCCCCCCCCCCCCCCCCCCCCCCCCCCCCCCCCCCCCCCCCCCCCCCCCCCCCCCCCCCCCCCCCCCCCCCCCCCCCCCCCCCCCCCCCCCCCCCCCCCCCCCCCCCCCCCCCCCCCCCCCCCCCCCCCCCCCCCCCCCCCCCCCCCCCCCCCCCCCCCCCCCCCCCCCCCCCCCCCCCCCCCCCCCCCCCCCCCCCCCCCCCCCCCCCCCCCCCCCCCCCCCCCCCCCCCCCCCCCCCCCCCCCCCCCCCCCCCCCCCCCCCCCCCCCCCCCCCCCCCCCCCCCCCCCCCCCCCCCCCCCCCCCCCCCCCCCCCCCCCCCCCCCCCCCCCCCCCCCCCCCCCCCCCCCCCCCCCCCCCCCCCCCCCCCCCCCCCCCCCCCCCCCCCCCCCCCCCCCCCCCCCCCCCCCCCCCCCCCCCCCCCCCCCCCCCCCCCCCCCCCCCCCCCCCCCCCCCCCCCCCCCCCCCCCCCCCCCCCCCCCCCCCCCCCCCCCCCCCCCCCCCCCCCCCCCCCCCCCCCCCCCCCCCCCCCCCCCCCCCCCCCCCCCCCCCCCCCCCCCCCCCCCCCCCCCCCCCCCCCCCCCCCCCCCCCCCCCCCCCCCCCCCCCCCCCCCCCCCCCCCCCCCCCCCCCCCCCCCCCCCCCCCCCCCCCCCCCCCCCCCCCCCCCCCCCCCCCCCCCCCCCCCCCCACCCCCCCCCCCCCCCCCCCCCCCCCCCCCCCCCCCCCCCCCCCCCCCCCCCCCCCCCCCCCCCCCCCCCCCCCCCCCCCCCCCCCCCCCCCCCCCCCCCCCCCCCCCCCCCCCCCCCCCCCCCCCCCCCCCCCCCCCCCCCCCCCCCCCCCCCCCCCCCCCCCCCCCCCCCCCCCCCCCCCCCCCCCCCCCCCCCCCCCCCCCCCCCCCCACCCCCCCCCCCCCCCCCCCCCCCCCCCCCCCCCCCCCCCCCCCCCCCCCCCCCCCCCCCCCCCCCCCCCCCCCCCCCCCCCCCCCCCCCCCCCCCCCCCCCCCCCCCCCCCCCCCCCCCCCCCCCCCCCCCCCCCCCCCCCCCCCCCCCCCCCCCCCCCCCCCCCCCCCCCCCCCCCCCCCCCCCCCCCCCCCCCCCCCCCCCCCCCCCCCCCCCCCCCCCCCCCCCCCCCCCCCCCCCCCCCCCCCCCCCCCCCCCCCCCCCCCCCCCCCCCCCCCCCCCCCCCCCCCCCCCCCCCCCCCCCCCCCCCCCCCCCCCCCCCCCCCCCCCCCCCCCCCCCCCCCCCCCCCCCCCCCCCCCCCCCCCCCCCCCCCCCCCCCCCCCCCCCCCCCCCCCCCCCCCCCCCCCCCCCCCCCCCCCCCCCCCCCCCCCCCCCCCCCCCCCCCCCCCCCCCCCCCCCCCCCCCCCCCCCCCCCCCCCCCCCCCCCCCCCCCCCCCCCCCCCCCCCCCCCCCCCCCCCCCCCCCCCCCCCCCCCCCCCCCCCCCCCCCCCCCCCCCCCCCCCCCCCCCCCCCCCCCCCCCCCCCCCCCCCCCCCCCCCCCCCCCCCCCCCCCCCCCCCCCCCCCCCCCCCCCCCCCCCCCCCCCCCCCCCCCCCCCCCCCCCCCCCCCCCCCCCCCCCCCCCCCCCCCCCCCCCCCCCCCCCCCCCCCCCCCCCCCCCCCCCCCCCCCCCCCCCCCCCCCCCCCCCCCCCCCCCCCCCCCCCCCCCCCCCCCCCCCCCCCCCCCCCCCCCCCCCCCCCCCCCCCCCCCCCCCCCCCCCCCCCCCCCCCCCCCCCCCCCCCCCCCCCCCCCCCCCCCCCCCCCCCCCCCCCCCCCCCCCCCCCCCCCCCCCCCCCCCCCCCCCCACCCCCCCCCCCCCCCCCCCCCCCCCCCCCCCCCCCCCCCCCCCCCCCCCCCCCCCCCCCCCCCCCCCCCCCCCCCCCCCCCCCCCCCCCCCCCCCCCCCCCCCCCCCCCCCCCCCCCCCCCCCCCCCCCCCCCCCCCCCCCCCCCCCCCCCCCCCCCCCCCCCCCCCCCCCCCCCCCCCCCCCCCCCCCCCCCCCCCCCCCCCCCCCCCCCCCCCCCCCCCCCCCCCCCCCCCCCCCCCCCCCCCCCCCCCCCCCCCCCCCCCCCCCCCCCCCCCCCCCCCCCCCCCCCCCCCCCCCCCCCCCCCCCCCCCCCCCCCCCCCCCCCCCCCCCCCCCCCCCCCCCCCCCCCCCCCCCCCCCCCCCCCCCCCCCCCCCCCCCCCCCCCCCCCCCCCCCCCCCCCCCCCCCCCCCCCCCCCCCCCCCCCCCCCCCCCCCCCCCCCCCCCCCCCCCCCCCCCCCCCCCCCCCCCCCCCCCCCCCCCCCCCCCCCCCCCCCCCCCCCCCCCCCCCCCCCCCCCCCCCCCCCCCCCCCCCCCCCCCCCCCCCCCCCCCCCCCCCCCCCCCCCCCCCCCCCCCCCCCCCCCCCCCCCCCCCCCCCCCCCCCCCCCCCCCCCCCCCCCCCCCCCCCCCCCCCCCCCCCCCCCCCCCCCCCCCCCCCCCCCCCCCCCCCCCCCCCCCCCCCCCCCCCCCCCCCCCCCCCCCCCCCCCCCCCCCCCCCCCCCCCCCCCCCCCCCCCCCCCCCCCCCCCCCCCCCCCCCCCCCCCCCCCCCCCCCCCCCCCCCCCCCCCCCCCCCCCCCCCCCCCCCCCCCCCCCCCCCCCCCCCCCCCCCCCCCCCCCCCCCCCCCCCCCCCCCCCCCCCCCCCCCCCCCCCCCCCCCCCCCCCCCCCCCCCCCCCCCCCCCCCCCCCCCCCCCCCCCCCCCCCCCCCCCCCCCCCCCCCCCCCCCCCCCCCCCCCCCCCCCCCCCCCCCCCCCCCCCCCCCCCCCCCCCCCCCCCCCCCCCCCCCCCCCCCCCCCCCCCCCCCCCCCCCCCCCCCCCCCCCCCCCCCCCCCCCCCCCCCCCCCCCCCCCCCCCCCCCCCCCCCCCCCCCCCCCCCCCCCCCCCCCCCCCCCCCCCCCCCCCCCCCCCCCCCCCCCCCCCCCCCCCCCCCCCCCCCCCCCCCCCCCCCCCCCCCCCCCCCCCCCCCCCCCCCCCCCCCCCCCCCCCCCCCCCCCCCCCCCCCCCCCCCCCCCCCCCCCCCCCCCCCCCCCCCCCCCCCCCCCCCCCCCCCCCCCCCCCCCCCCCCCCCCCCCCCCCCCCCCCCCCCCCCCCCCCCCCCCCCCCCCCCCCCCCCCCCCCCCCCCCCCCCCCCCCCCCCCCCCCCCCCCCCCCCCCCCCCCCCCCCCCCCCCCCCCCCCCCCCCCCCCCCCCCCCCCCCCCCCCCCCCCCCCCCCCCCCCCCCCCCCACCCCCCCCCCCCCCCCCCCCCCCCCCCCCCCCCCCCCCCCCCCCCCCCCCCCCCCCCCCCCCCCCCCCCCCCCCCCCCCCCCCCCCCCCCCCCCCCCCCCCCCCCCCCCCCCCCCCCCCCCCCCCCCCCCCCCCCCCCCCCCCCCCCCCCCCCCCCCCCCCCCCCCCCCCCCCCCCCCCCCCCCCCCCCCCCCCCCCCCCCCCCCCCCCCCCCCCCCCCCCCCCCCCCCCCCCCCCCCCCCCCCCCCCCCCCCCCCCCCCCCCCCCCCCCCCCCCCCCCCCCCCCCCCCCCCCCCCCCCCCACCCCCCCCCCCCCCCCCCCCCCCCCCCCCCCCCCCCCCCCCCCCCCCCCCCCCCCCCCCCCCCCCCCCCCCCCCCCCCCCCCCCCCCCCCCCCCCCCCCCCCCCCCCCCCCCCCCCCCCCCCCCCCCCCCCCCCCCCACCCCCCCCCCCCCCCCCCCCCCCCCCCCCCCCCCCCCCCCCCCCCCCCCCCCCCCCCCCCCCCCCCCCCCCCCCCCCCCCCCCCCCCCCCCCCCCCCCCCCCCCCCCCCCCCCCCCCCCCCCCCCCCCCCCCCCCCCCCCCCCCCCCCCCACCCCCCCCCCCCCCCCCCCCCCCCCCCCCCACCCCCCCCCCCCCCCCCCCCCCCCCCCCCCCCCCCCCCCCCCCCCCCCCCCCCCCCCCCCCCCCCCCCCCCCCCCCCCCCCCCCCCCCCCCCCCCCCCCCCCCCCCCCCCCCCCCCCCCCCCCCCCCCCCCCCCCCCCCCCCCCCCCCCCCCCCCCCCCCCCCCCCCCCCCCCCCCCCCCCCCCCCCCCCCCCCCCCCCCCCCCCCCCCCCCCCCCCCCCCCCCCCCCCCCCCCCCCCCCCCCCCCCCCCCCCCCCCCCCCCCCCCCCCCCCCCCCCCCCCCCCCCCCCCCCCCCCCCCCCCCCCCCCCCCCCCCCCCCCCCCCCCCCCCCCCCCCCCCCCCCCCCCCCCCCCCCCCCCCCCCCCCCCCCCCCCCCCCCCCCCCCCCCCCCCCCCCCCCCCCCACCCCCCCCCCCCCCCCCCCCCCCCCCCCCCCCCCCCCCCCCCCCCCCCCCCCCCCCCCCCCCCCCCCCCCCCCCCCCCCCCCCCCCCCCCCCCCCCCCCCCCCCCCCCCCCCCCCCCCCCCCCCCCCCCCCCCCCCCCCCCCCCCCCCCCCCCCCCCCCCCCCCCCCCCCCCCCCCCCCCCCCCCCCCCCCCCCCCCCCCCCCCCCCCCCCCCCCCCCCCCCCCCCCCCCCCCCCCCCCCCCCCCCCCCCCCCCCCCCCCCCCCCCCCCCCCCCCCCCCCCCCACCCCCCCCCCCCCCCCCCCCCCCCCCCCCCCCCCCCCCCCCCCCCCCCCCCCCCCCCCCCCCCCCCCCCCCCCCCCCCCCCCCCCCCCCCCCCCCCCCCCCCCCCCCCCCCCCCCCCCCACCCCCCCCCCCCCCCCCCCCCCCCCCCCCCCCCCCCCCCCCCCCCCCCCCCCCCCCCCCCC
>NZ_JAUFQU010000056.1:0-15293 GCF_030409925.1 Paenimyroides ceti | reverse complement strand
TTCTCTGCAAATTTTCATTAATACTGATAAGTCTTCCGCTTTGTGCATCAACATTCCTGCAGCTCCCTGAATCAGAGGTTCATAAATAAAGCAAGCTATTTCTTGCGAATGATTTTGAATAATTGCTTTTAAATCATTCAAATTTTCTGAAGTCGGTGTATCCATGAAAATAACTTCGAAAAGCATTTCTCCAAACGGTTTCGTCCAAACACTTCTTCCGCTTACCGACATTGCACCAAAGGTATCGCCATGATAAGCGTCTTTAAAAGCGAGAATTTTCGTCTTTTTCTTCCCTTGATTATACCAATATTGAATACACATTTTCAAAGCTACTTCAACAGCAGTCGAACCATTATCCGAATAGAAAACTTTTTGTTGATTATCAGGTAATAAACTTAATAAATTCTCCGAAAGCTGGACAGCGGGTTCATGTGTAAATCCGGCAAAAATGACCTGCTCCAACGTATTCAACTGCTCCGAAACCTTTTGTGCTATGTACGGATGTGCATGGCCGTGAATCGTTACCCACCATGAAGAAACCGCATCAATATATCGATTCCCTTGATTATCAAAAAGATAGACTCCTTTTCCTTTTACAATAGGAATTGTATCTTCGGCAATCTTCATTTGCGTATAAGGATGCCAATTGACGTCTTTGTCGCGTTGTTGTAAACTCATTGTAGAAATTAGATTTTAGAAATTATAAAAACAAACTCTTAACTTATAATTCACAGCTTATAACTTTTTCCGATGCTCTTTTCATTGGTTTTAATCCCAATGTCTGCAACATTTGCATATCCTCCGAAACTCCTGGATTTGGGGTCACCAAAAGGGTTTCTCTTTCTCCTGTAAAGATAGAATTGGCTCCTGCCATAAAACACCACCCTTGCTCAAATTCGGTCATTTCAATTCTTCCTGCGCTGAGTCGAACCATCGATGACGGCATAATTATTCTCGCTGTAGCAATCATTCTAACCATTTCCCAAGTATTCGTTTTTTCATTATCCTGAAGCGGTGTTCCTTCGACTCTAGATAATGCATTAATCGGAACAGATTCTGGATGTTTTGGCATTGTCGATAACGTTAAAAGCATCGAAATCCTGTCTCCGTGTGTTTCTCCAAGGCCTATAATTCCCCTGAGCAAACGGTAATTCCTGCTTTTCTGACATTGTTAATAGTATTAATTCTGTTATCGAAAGTTCTTGTTGAAATAATTTCTTCATAATATTGTTCCGAAGTATCCAAATTGTGATTGTAAGCATACAATCCTGCTTCCTGAAGACGAATTGCCTGTTCCTCGGTAAGCATTCCTAACGTACAGCAAACTTCCATTCCAAGTTCGTTTACACCCTTTACCATGTCAATAACTCTATCGAAATCACGATTGTTACGAACTTCTCGCCACGCTGCTGCCATACAAAAACGTGAGGATCCACTGTCTTTTGCTTTTTGAGCATGTGCAATCACCTGTTCCGTCGGCAGCAAAGCCTGAACTTTTATATCCGTGTGATAACGTGCCGCTTGTCCACAATAAGAGCAATCTTCGGGGCAACCACCTGTCTTAATAGATAACAATGTCGACATTTGAACTTCTTCAGGATTGTGCCATTCGCGGTGAACGCTTGCTGCTTTGTAGATTAATTCTAGTAAAGGCTGATTATAAATTTCTTCGATTTCCTCTTTGGTCCAATCATTCCTCAATTTTGTTTTATCTCTCATATCTTTTCTAATTGTTTTGTAATACTTTCTATATTTTCTTTTGTTATGTTTTCGATTTCCGGAATTCTTATAATTTTTGTTTCTGATGAAATATTTTTACAAATAATCCTTTCAGTATCTGATGGGAAGTCTCCGTTGAGAATTAAATATTGCA
The DNA here is from genome assembly GCF_030409925.1 of Paenimyroides ceti. Taxonomy (NCBI): domain Bacteria; kingdom Pseudomonadati; phylum Bacteroidota; class Flavobacteriia; order Flavobacteriales; family Flavobacteriaceae; genus Paenimyroides; species Paenimyroides ceti. Next base: position 13,420 of record NZ_JAUFQU010000056.1, on the reverse strand, counting down.
ATGTAATTTTTCTTTGATTTAAAAGCATTATCGACAATAAAGTATGATTGATACAACCTAAATAATTTTTGACAACCAATGCCGTTGGGAGATTTAATTCTTCAATTAAATCAATAATAAATTCACTGTCATTGATTGGAACCATGAGTCCCCCAGCACCTTCTACAATAAGATTATTTTTTGTTTCAGGAAGTTTTATTTTATTTAAATCAATAGTAATTCCTTCTTCTTTTGCAGATTGATGCGGTGATGCTGCCAACTGAAAACAGTAGGTTTCTGCATGGCAAACTGTATCTTTTCCAACCCATTTTTTGACTTTCATGGTGTCTGAAAAACCGAGATCTCCAGATTGAACGGGTTTCCAATACTCTGCATTAAAATATTTTGTCAAAATTGCCGAACAAACCGTTTTACCTATTTCTGTTCCGATTCCAGTAATAAATAATTTCATTTTTAAATGTTTTGCTTAATAATATTTGTAAGCGTTATAATATCCTCTTCTTTATTAAAACTATGCAAGCAGATCCTCAATCTTTCTGTTCCTTCTTTTACCGTGGGACTGAAAACAGCATATGTCAAAAATCCACTATCAAATAGAGTTTCTTTCAAAGCTATTAATTGACGATTATTGGTAATTAAAATTGCCTGAACTGGACTATTTTCTGAAGAAATACTTTGAAGGTTATGCTTTCGAAAAATTTTAATATTTTTCTTTAATTCAACGCATAAATGTTGATTTGCTTCTAGAAAATTATATCCTTCTTTTATACTCATCCATAGAAAATCATGTGCTGAAGTTGTATAGATAAAAGAGGCTGCGAAATTAATGAGGTAAGATTTAATTACTTCATTTGTTAAAATAGATGCACCATGCGTTCCCAAAGCTTTTCCGTAAGTAATTACCGTAGCTAAAACACTATTTTGCAAATGCAATTGAGCAACCAAACCATACCCAAAAACACCAAAAGCATGCGCTTCATCGATAATCAGATGTGCTTTATATTTTTTCGTTATTTCGACAATATCCTTAACAGGAGCAATATCCCCATCCATCGAATAAAGACTTTCAATCGCCACATAACAAATCCCATTTTGTCCTTTTAAAATTAGCTCTAAATGTTCAACATCATTGTGCTTAAATTTTAATTTCTTAGCATATGACATTTTACAAGCATCATGCACAGACCGATGAATTTTTTCATCCACAATAATCGTATCATGTCGATTTGGAAGTGTTGAAAACAGAGCTAAGTTCGCATTATATCCAGAAGGGAAAAGTAAAGCTGATTCAAATTTATGTTCTTTGGCAATGAAATCTTCGACTTCGGTAACAACAGAACTATTTCCACTTATTAATCTAGAGCCTGTGCTCCCTTTTAATAATTCGGGATTTTCTAAGATTTTTTTTAATAATAAATCCTGAAATTCTTTGTTTGTAGCCAATCCTAAATAATCATTGGAATAAAAGTCGATTCCTTTCTCTTTTGGTTTTAAAATTCTTAAGATTCCGTTTTCTTTTCTTTCTTCTAAAGCTTCCTTAAAATAGAGGAAATTATTGTGCATGATTCCATTTTGAAACCTCCTTTGAAATTGCATTAACCCACTGCTCATATAAATCTTTTTCAATGGTTAAAATAACTTCTGCATGAACCTTCCAGTCTTCCGAAAATTCCTCCAATTGATTAATCATTTCTTCCAAATGTCCCTCTTCTTCTAGAATAATTGATTTCACTATAATTTTGGAAGAAACCTTAGTTAAAATATCCTGATAAATAGGGTACAATTCATCAGCACGAACTTCAATAGCATAGGTCACAAATAAATAAGCCGCATATTTCAAATCTTCTTTATTCAAATTGAAATTCTGCTGAAGATATTTACAAGCTTTAATATCTAAAGAGTGTAAGTATTGCCTCGTTGCAATGGAAGCCAAAAGTTCATTATTTTTATACGTTTTGCAGACTTCAGGACTGATTTTTAAAATTTGTTTTTTCAGATAATAAGCGTGACGATGCTCTTCTGCTGCGTGTTTAAGTTGAATTAAACTAACTTTCGTCGGATGCTCGCAAGCAGATATTTTTCTTGCTCCTGCATTTTCCATGAAAGACAGCGTATTCAGCCATTTAGCATGCATTTCATTTTGCTGAACTATTTTTTGTAAAAGGTTGTAAAAATTCATTGTTTTTATTTGTGCGACAAAATTATTATCTTTCCGGACACTATAAGGTACCATTTTAAATATCATGAGTAGTCCGGTTAATATTCCTTTTCAAAGTTTCATATCTATAGATCGAGATTCTTCTACATCTATTTACTTACAAATTACTTTTCAGTTTATCAATGCTATCCAAAGAGGTTATCTACCTACTGGTCTGAAGTTACCTGGTAGTCGGACGCTTAGTGAACTTTTAGGTGTTCACAGAAAAACCATTATAGCAGTTTATGAAGAATTGGATGCGCAAGGTTGGGTTCAAATCCATTCCAATAGAGGGACATTTATTCTAGATAAAGAACCAGAAAAGATAAAAATTAAGAGCTCAGAATCTCTACAGCTTTATTCCTATCCAAGACAAACGGGATTTAGTTTCAATAAGACTAATATTCTTGATAATCCTTACGAATATGGTGATTTTTTGTATCGATGGAATGATGGTACTCCAGATTACAGAGTCACACAAATTGAGACCTTTACTAAATTTTATTCGGCTAGCTTAAAAAGAAAACAAAATCAAAAAAAATGGGCTTATTCTAAAGAAGAAGGAAGTATCTATTTTAGAAAGCAACTGTCTAATTATCTGAATTTGACTAGAGGATTACATATTTCAGATAAAAATATTCTTATAACAAGAGGAGTTGATGCAAGTATTTATATTATATCTCAAATTTTATTAGAAAAAGGAGACAAAGTTGTTGTTGCTGAAACAAGTTACTTTGCCATTAACATGATTTTTCAAAAAAATGGAGCCCAAATCCTAACAATTCCTATAGATAAATACGGTATACAAGTTGACAAATTAAGAGAATTATGTGAGCATACAACCATTAGGGCGCTATACCTTACACCACACAATCATTATCCTACAACTGTAACTTTAAGCGGTAGTAGAAGAATGGAACTTCTTCAACTTGCTGATGAATTTGGCTTTGTTATTTTAGAAGATGATTATGACTACGAATTTCAGTATGACAAAAACACCACACTTCCAATTGCCAGTGCAGACACCAACGGTATGGTGGTGTATGTAGGTTCTTTTGGAAAAACATTGCCACCAGGATTTAGAACTGGATTTGTTGTTGCTCCAGAAAATCTAATATATGAAATGCGAAAATATCTTGGCATTATTGATCGAGAAGGAGATATTATGATGGAACAGGTATTGGGGGAGTTAATAGAAGAGGGTGAAATACATCGTCACTTAAAAAAGTCAATAAAAATTTACCAGCAGCGTCGTAATAATTTTGCAAATATTTTAAAAGAGACATTCGGTAATGATATAAACTATCAAATTCCTACTGGTGGGCTTGCCTATTGGATAGAATGGCAAAAATCAGTTAATCTACTCAAAATAAGCCAAGAATGTGTTAAATATAATTTGTTAATTCCAAGAACATTACTTTATCAAAACAAATCTATCACTGCTATGCGAATCGGTTTCGGACATCTAACAACTGAAGAAATGAAAAATAGCATAGAAATATTATCAAAAAGTATAGTAAGCATATCCACCTCTCATTAATAATATGGGAGATAAGTAGATATTTATCACATAAGTAAGTTAAGTAGAAAGGTAAGGAATTAATTTAAAAATAAAAAACATGAATGTCTATTGCCTCTTTTAGAAAAATCATTTTTGCTTTTTTATAATATACTAAAGTAGAAAAACTTATAGCGAAATTTATAAAAAATTATGGTTGTATTGAAATTTATGAAAAATCGCTGCTTAAGATAATGTAAGAGTTACACTTTTATAAAACCCTATTATGGTCCTGAAAATTGGAGTTGTACAATAGTTATGCTTATATACATGTATTTACATATGTATATATTTACATATGTATATATTTATATATATCGTACTATAATCAAAAAATAAAGCCGTATCTTAATGTATACGGCTTGTCTATTATTTTTTAGATTCCTCTAAAGATAACTTTCTAAATTCTTTTAAAAGTTTCTCTAAAGCTAAAGATGATTTTCTCGCTCTAGTTCCAGCAGCTTTATTTTCTTTTTCCATTTGTAATTGAGCATCTGAATTGAACGTTTCAAATTCTGCGTTCAATTGTTCTAAAAGTTCTTTCATTATAATACTATTTTATGCAAATATAGCATTTGAAACAGTAATAGGGAGGAACTTTACATTAATATTTTAATGCTTTAAAATTGAAAATTATCGTAATCATCTTAAAAAGAAGACTAAATTATAAAACAATATTTAAATATAAAGCTATATTTATATTTAAATATGTATATATTTTTTTATATGTATATTTATATATATTACTATACATATATATTTTTAAATAAATGATAACAAGTAAGTTATTATGACACTTTACATTTAAAATTTTCATCTAATGAAAGCCTTCCCTCAAAATTCTTATCTTTCCACCTAAAAGATTTAACATCAGTTTGATCTCCTCTAAGTAATATTTCTACATCAATAAAAGATAAATTATAGTCAAAAATAGATGGCCAAATTATAAAATCACATTTAATATCTGATAAGTAATTAGTACAACCAAAGAATTTTTCCATTTTTAATACAGTACCGCTACACTTCGGACAATCTCCTAAAGAGTAATCAAATTGCACTTGAAAAGTACTGTCATTTACAAAAAGTTTTGCTTGAAAATTAATTCCTTGTTTTGAAGTAAAATTTAAAAAAGGAGTGTAGTTGCCAGTAACTAATAACCTTACAATATCTTCAGTCATTACAGTTCCATTATAAGAACGGTAAATAAACATTCCACATTTTCGATTAAAATAATTTTCACATCCCCAGCCTTGCTTTGTTCTTAGAATTTCGCCATCACAATTAACACACTTAACATTATCTACAATTTGATTTCCAAACTTATAATTAATATAACCGTGTACTATTTTTAATGCAGCTTCAAATTTTTCACCTTTATCATCCACAAAATCTGAATAAATTTTTGTTTCGTAATTGTGAAGTAAGTCAAATAGCATTTCGGGAGTGATAATTTTTTTCGAATAAGATTTATAAATAAAAAAATTGCACAACTGCTTATTATTTTCAACGAAATTACATTGAAATTTATCCTCAAACTCTAAAAGCTCCCCTTTGTTGCAAATGGGGCATGTACCAACTCGTTTCATTCTATAAAATTAGCTATTATTTACAAAAATTCGCCGGGCACTGGTGAAAATATCGTCTTTCCTTTTCGGACTTTTTTATCAATAATGGGTAAATGATTAAAAAAATTCCTTTTAAAATGGGAATATGATTTTGAACGTTTCTTATTTTAATTTTAATATTAATTTTAATATTAATTTTAAGTAACCGTTTTTTTAAGGTATAAAACATTGTTTACTAATGTTTTACACTCTATACTTTATGCTTTTTTGGGTAGTGGAATCTCGAAGTTATGGGTAGTAGAATATCGATTGAATGGGTAGTGGAATCTCGATTTTTGGGTAGTGGAATCTCGAAATAAACTCACGTGGGTAGTGAAATGTCGATTTTTGGGTAGTGAAATCTCGATTATTTACCTTAAAAACTGACTCTAAAATCAAAAAAACCTCAATGGGTAGTGGAATCTCGAATATTAAAGGGAAAAAATGCATAAAATGTGGGTAGTGGAATCTCGAAATAAAGGAGAATAGTGATTTTTCATTGATTTTTGGGTAGTGGAATGTCGATTTTTAATTACTAACTTAATAAAGGTACGATAAATAAATAATTTATATTAGGATTAATAACACAAATATGTGCTTACTTGTCCAAATTACTCTTGTATAAACAAATGATAATTAATGCATTAATACCATATGGGTAGTGAAATGTCGAAAATATATTTAAACATAGTTTAAATATCAGTACATTTATATAACGATGGGTAATGGAATGTCGAAAATTAAAAGTTATGTTAGATATCGGACCTAACTAACTTCAACCACTATATAATTTATTTTTAATTAATTAAAGTTAAATGGGTAGTGGAATCTCGAAATAGTTATATAAGTAATAGTGATATATGAAAAGCTTAATATAGTGATGGGTAGTGAAATCTCGAATATAAAATTAGATTAATTAATTGCAACTACTGTGTGACTTGTAATAGTAATAAGTTACAAAAATCCTTCGTAAAGAAGGGTAGTGGAATCTCGAAATGTAATAAAAGAACCTTCTATATTAATTTCTTCGATTTATTTTTAAAATGGGTAGTGGAATGTCGAATATTAAAACAGATATTATAATCGAAACTACTATATACATTGAAATTTCGAATAAAATATTAGACCCTCACCTTAAATATGGGTAGTGGAATGTCGAAATATTAATAAAAAATGCTCCTACAACGGAGCATTAAATATTGGGTAACCTTTGGGAGATATTTGAGCATGCTTCGTTGCAGAATAAAGAGAAATAACTTCTTCTTGAATTTCATCTAACAATGCTGAAAAAGGAATATCAGTAACGAGAGGTTTAGTTTTATCCTTTCTTCTTGCAATATTATATCTCTTAACCACATTTTTATATGCATTACTAAAAAGAAATTTTGCGCCAAAATCTATGTCAAAGATTTTTTCTAAATGCTCTAACTCTTTTTGAGTAAAATTATGCCTTTTCTTAATATAAGAAAGTTTATACAATTTGAATTGATCATCTTGACTTGATAAATTTATAGATTCTGCTGCTGCACTTCCAATAGATTTAAGTTGATATCTCGTTATACCTATGTAATTTCCATTTACAGAGCTATTAAAAGAGAAAGAGGAGGATTTGTCTAACACTTTCTTAATCGGGTCTAAAAAGCCTTTTTTAAGCGTTCTTAAATCTTTGTAGTTAATTCCCCAGGTTCTATTCATATATTCTAAAGTAACCTTGGTTCCATCTTCTCTAAGAGTATTTAACCAGAGTGCAAATAGGAACTGTTTGTGAGATTTTACAGAATAGACTAAAGAATATAGAACGTAATTATAATTAGCTAAAGCTACTATCTTTTTAAACCAATAAGGATTAATATAAAAAGATACTTGCCCTTTATAAATGGTTGGATCAATAATTAATCCACCATAAAATTGTTTTTTTTCTACTTCCCCTTTTGAGTTATAAAACTTGACCGTATGCCATTCTTGTTTATAATTAACTAAAAATTGAAGTCCTTTTTTAGTTAACTCTAAATTTCTTGATTTAGAAATATCCGCAGTTCTCATTACTATTTTAGCATAAGATTCGTCGTCTTCTAAATATGTTTTCTTAAATAAATCCAATTGAAAACTCTCATCTGAAACTCCATATTGGAACTGTTTGTTTCGTAACGTATTTAAAATATTAATTATAATACGGTTCGCTTCAATTGGCATAGATTCTTTAACAACAAAATTGCCATTATCTTCATGAAAAAATAGATCTCGATAAAATTCATTAGAAATCTTAACCTTATCAGCAATCTTATTGCTGCTAAACGTTTCCTTTACCTTATTATCTTTTTCTTCCTGATTCATGACTTATAATTTTCTTTCTCGTTAAAGTGCTGTAATTTAATAATTATTTTAGTGACCAAATAAAATTTAATCGTATATTTGAAATACGAAAAGGAAAACAAAATTTATTTTGTTTTTCGAAAGAGGGGCTTCGGCTCCTCTTTTATTTTAGGGTCGGGTAGGGTTCTTACCGTTTAAATAATTAGCTACTTGTTGCTGACTTTCTTTTTCATAAACATTACAGAATAACCATTTGTTTTCTCCTGTAAAGTTTTCATCAAAATACTTAACCAGGCGTTTTACTCCAGCTGATCCTTGTACAGCACGATATTTAACCCAGTTACCATTTAATAGCTTTACGTTTACTACATATACTTTATTTGACTTTTCCATGATAACGCTTTAAGAATTCATTGTATTCTTCCTCATAAACGTTTACTAATGCAGTATTAATTAATTCTTTCACAGTCATTCCCTCAATCAATGATGCTTTATTTTTAAGAAATGTAATCATTTCACTCGGAACTTTTACATACAATCCTTTTTCAGACGTTGAAGGTTTCTGTACCGGCACCACTTTTTGTACTGGTGTTTCTACTTGTGTTTTTTTTACCTGATTAACTAATGCAGATAAATCTACTTTTTTATTAGCCATTACTTAAAAGTTTAATCATTAATTCTCTTGTCAAATTCTGAAGTTGATTACTCGCTTTGTGCTTTCCTTCAACTCCTTTGGTTACAATACTGTTGGTAATTGCATCATAGTCGTTGATTACTGTGTTAGCAATAGGAACATCCAACTCATTAAAATTCTCACTTAATCTATCTTTAAGTGATGAATTAGCTTTAATTCTATTAAAAACGATTAAAGATCGATCTACAGCATTATTATCTTTAATAATCTGTACAGTTTTATCAATAGCTAATAAATCATTAATACTCGCTTGCGTTGGTATTACAATTAAATCAGCTTGTTGTACCAATGAGTGTATTTCTTCGAATAGGTAAGGAGGTGTATCGATAATGATGAAATCGAAATCTTCATGCGGTATTTTATTAATTTTACGATCCACATCAATATACGTCAACTGGTCATTTAAGTCTTTTACTTGAAGTAAAGTACCTTGATAATCCCAATCAATTAAGCCAACCTTCGCATCTTGGTTAAGTAAATTTGCAACATTATAAGATAATGTACTTTTTCCAACACCACCTTTCTGATGAGTAAATAAAATGATCTTAGCCATAATTCATCTATTAATTTTCATCAAAAATAAATCAAAATATATTGATATACAAATATTTGTATAGTTAAATATTAATATATCTACATATAAATATATATTTATATATTATTATCGTTTATAAAACATATATTTTATAAACACTTAATAACAAATGGGTTAAGCACACTAATTTCTATCGTAAAAGAACAACTAAAAACTAATCCGATTAAAAGAGGATTTGTTTTGTGAATGCCTCCTTTAATTATTGCACAAAGGATTATCTTCCGAGTGTAAAGTATTAAAGGAGGTCGATAGAAATTTAACTTTGAAATAGGGTGGGTGGGTAAGAGAATTATTATAATACTAATGGATGGAGCGTCTGAATAAATCCAATCCGCCCCGAAGGGGCAAATTTTTACGCCCTTTATTATTTTAAAAGGCGTAAAAGGTTTATGATTTAAGGTAATTTATTGCTTTGTTCGCATAACCAAATGCTTCTTCTAAAATTTCATGTTTTTTCTCTTCCGCTGTATGCTTTAACCAACTTTTTAGATAGATAATTGAGTTAATAAACTGCTCCGAATAATTAAATTCTAACGAAAACAATAAAGAACCCAGTTCAGCAATTAACTCTTCAAAAGCATATTTGTTTCTGCCATCTTCAAAATTTTGGTCTAAACGGTTTAATCGGTCTTTGTGTCCTGTCCAATGAATAATTTCATGAAAAACAGTTGAATAATATGCATCCTTATTTTTGAAATACTGCGGTTTTGGTAAATGAATTTCATCTCTTCCTGGAATATAATACGCTTCGCCTTGTACTAAATGTTGTAATGATAAATTTTTGGTTTCAATTAAACCATTAATAAAATTTTCGGCACATTCGTCAAGCTCAATGAGTTCAACATCAGCAATAATTGGAAACTCACAATCATTTATATTTTCAACGTTATCCGTATGAAATACACGATAATACTTCATAAAGCTTTTTACCCGATATTGCTTTTGTTTGGTGCTATCTAAAGCCTTAAAATCAGCAAGTTGAATACGTTCTTCCGTTTCTTTATGTCTAATATCATAACTAAAGTATTGTATTGGTAATGACTTTGAACCTTTCTTAATTTTACCTTTTGATTTAGTAATTTGATTAAAAGTCGCATAATAGCAATTTGAACGCTTATTTATCAACATATCAAGTGCCAATATAAATTGGTTTAATCGTGTGTAAGATTGTAAAGAAAGTCTATTAGCAGGCATAAAAGATACATTTTCTTTTAAAAAATGTTGCCAATGTTTCTCTTCTACACTTTCCAGTTGTTCAATAATTGAACTAAAGAACAAATCGTTATAATTATTCTTTGTAGTTTGAGCTTGGCTCTTTTCTGTTGTTTTAAAGGTTCTTTTTGCTTGGGGAGTTTTTACATTTGTTTCCATAATAAAATAATATTTAATAGTTCTACAATTTTTATTAATCATTCTTCGTGAGTTGTCGCTTATGGCTTTTCTGTGCGAAATAGAACTATTGCCTACCGAACGATTTATAAAAGGAAAAATCCATTTGGCCGCTACAGAACTGAAGCTGACAAATGGATTCGACTGGTAAATATATTTAGGAGTGTCTGCGAGTTAGAAATACACGATAGATATCACCTTAAAATTGGCGTTATTTTTCCTAAAAATAATGACGATTTTAATGTGATATCTATTTTTGTAGTTCTTAAGAAGTAGAAACCTCAATAGATTTTTATAAAGCGGAATAGGCAATAATTTTGCAACAAGAAAACCATATATGGCGATCACTCCGAGTAGAATGATGTAAAAAGAGGAAGATCTTTTTTCAATATGTTGATGGAACAATAAAAACCAAGCAAAAAGAATAAATTAAAACATTAATTACTTTTCCTTTTAACTGGGATAAACACACTAATTTCTATCGTAAAATGAACGACTAAAAACTCAACCGATTTTAAGAGGTTGTGTTTTGTGAATTTATTGTTTAATTGTTTACAGCAAGGGGTTATTTCCCGGGTGTAAAGTATTAAACAGTTAGATAGAAATTTAACTTTGAAATAGGGTGGGTGGGATTATTATCATGTTCATTTATAAAAAATCAATATAATAAAAGAGCTTATCAACACCTAAATTTCCATATTCGTATTTTGTATATATTTTATTTAAAATCGCATTAAAATTTAAAATTAAAATACAAATTACGCACTATATCTTTTTATTATATCCCGTATTATACCTATGTTGATAAGAATAAACAAATAATTTCTTAAATAAATGTTATTGCGTATATTTGAGAGTTATGCGGCAGCTTAAAAGACGACACAGAGACGAATGACAGATAAAAGAAACATACAGACAATTGCACCATTTTTGGCTGACGACTTTGTTGACTTGGACGAACCAATCTTCAACACAGACACTTATTCAGCTTTTTTGGAGAACAACGCAAACCGACTTGGGACTTTTAAAAAGTATTTGATTTGCAAACTACACGACAGTTGGGTAATTGACGTGAATGATAATATTGATAAATTCAGCCTAATACTTAACGACTATTCAACTTACGTTTTTGCCGACAAAATAATTGAGAGATATAACTTGCCCATTGACTCTGACAACATTGCATTTCCGTTGACAATTGAGCTTACAGGAAAGCTAAAAGTTGAATTCAATAAAGTTGACGAAGATGGAAATCTTATTCAGATTAACCAGACACAATTAGACGAATATCTTTACGAGCAAGTAACACATATAGACAAAGAACAAATTGAAATCGTTTTTCACTTTTGGAAATCAAACCTAAAAGACGACAAGCCAGGAGAAAGAATAATTGTAATAGTTTCTGCAAATAATTTGACTTTAACAGAAAATCAAGACCAATCTTGGACAGAAATTTTTGGCGACAAGTTTGACGAACTTTATAAGTATTTTAAGGAGCAATTTGACAGTGACAGATATGTTTCTGACCAAAACGAATGCGAGAAACTAATTGATGAATTTGAACAAAATCAACTGACGAATGAAAGAAAGCCGACCGCATAACACGGGTTTTGCGTCAGGCGGGATGACGTGAAAACTTGGAGCTTTGTGCTTCTATTTAAGTTCAGTGCTGGTTGACAGTTTTGTGCTCCGAAACCCGCCCGAACGCAAAGCCCGAAAACGTTATGGGCAACCCCACTACCGAGCAACCCGACATTCGATTTTAAAACACAATGGAGAATAAACCGAAAATAATAAAAGTAAGAGAGTTGCTTACAAATGACTCTCTACAAATTCCAAGTTACCAACGTCCTTACAAATGGACAACAAAAAATGTCAATCAACTTATTGACGACATTTTAATACACAAAGAAAAATCAGAATACCGTTTGGGAACGCTTGTAGTTCACAATCACGACAATATTTCTGACATTGTTGACGGACAACAACGAACAATTACATTGACGTTAATTACAACAAATGTTCTTAAATCCTCTTTTCTGAACATATTCCTTTACTTCTGAAAGACAGTTAACAATCAGGTGTATAATTGTCTCTGATCTTAATAAAAGACAATCGATTTCAATCTCCTGTTCCTGAATTGCAGCTTCCAACTTACGATATGTCTCATTGTAAAATTTATCCATTAAATAACCCTTTTTGTGATGTAATCTGATATAATTAATCCTTTGCTTTTAAAAATTTTGATATGAGCGTAAGACTTGCCATGAATTTCTTTCCATGAGTCTGCTTATCTTTTACAAAAAAACAACAATCTGGCTACTGTCGTAATTACGGACAATAAATTTCAGTCTCCTATTATCAAGCATTATCTATTCAGCAAGATCTCTGTTTTACATTCCATTACCCATTTGGATTCCCTGATTAGACTCTCCCTGCTTCTGATCGTCATTTTTAATACCTCTTTCTTTTTCTTTTGAACTGGATGCGATTGACTATATCACGAAACCCGTAAAAAAAGAACGGCTTCAAAAAGCAATTGATAAAGCAGTACGTTTTGTTGAAAAGCAAAAACCTAAGAAAGAATTTTTTAAAGTAAATACAGACAAAGGAAAAACCTTGTTGTATTTTAATAATATTACTTATATCAAAGTGTCTGATGTAGATAGTAGAGATAAAGTTACTTTTTTGCAGGATGGTACAAAGTATTGCTCAAAAACATTTCTTTTGAGAAGCTACAGGAGATACTTCCTAAACAGCAGTTTTGCAGAATTAATAAAGGGGAACTTATTTCGATGGGTATCGTAAATTTCTTTTCTCATGACGAAATTGTGACGACTATTGTCAATGAAAATCAAAAACCGATTTCTTTGGTTTTAAGTACTAATTACCGAACTGAATTTCTGAACAGGATGTAAGTTTTTTTGTTACAAAAAAACAGGGCTTCATTACAAAACGGTTCCTGTTTTATTACACTACAACTGATGGAATCGAATTAATCTTCAAATTTGCAGCATTATTAAAGTAATTATCAGAATTCATGAAAAAAATATAAAAAATACTATTTTTT
>NZ_JAUFQU010000055.1:0-13068 GCF_030409925.1 Paenimyroides ceti | reverse complement strand
AAATACCTATTGGCTATTATGGTCAGATAATAATTTGAATTCAAGAAAGCAGTTTACAATAAATCCATATTGAATCAACAACAAAATGTTCTTTTTATACCTTTAAACAAATAAATACTAAAACTAAATAATGACAACCACAGCCCAAGAGCAGAACTACAAGCAAAAATATGGAAAATCGCCAACGAAGTACTGGCTCAGTAGACGGATGGGACTTTAAACACTTTGTGTTAGGAACTTTATTCTATCGTTTCATAAGTGAGAATTTTACTAGTTATATCGAGGGTGGTGACGAAAGTGTAAACTATCCAAAATTAGCAAACGACATTATTACACCGGAAATCAAAGACGATGCTATTAGAACAAAAGGATACTTCATATATCCAAGTCAATTGTTTATTAACGTGGTTGAGAAAGCAGGTAAAAACGATAATTTAAATACAGACCTAAAAGCAATTTTTACAGATATAGAAAACTCAGCAAATGGTTATGATTCTGAACAAGACATCAAAGGTTTATTTGCAGATTTCGATACTACAAGTACACGCTTAGGTAATACGGTTGAGGAAAAAAATAAGCGTTTAGTATCTATTTTAAATGGAGTTTCAGAATTAAACTTTGGAAAGTTCGAAGAAAGTCAAATTGATTTGTTTGGAGATGCATATGAATTCTAATCTCGAACTATGCAGCTAATGCTGGAAAATCGGGTGGTGAGTTTTTTACTCCTCAAAACGTTTCCAAATTAATTGCGCAATTGGCAATGCACAAGCAAACTTCTGTAAATAAAATTTATGATCCTGCGGCAGGATCTGGTGCATTGTTATTACAGGCGAAAAAACATTTCGATAACCACATTATTGAAGAAGGATTCTTTGGTCAAGAAATCAATCATACCACTTATAACTTGGCGCGTATGAATATGTTTTTGCACAACATTAATTACGATAAATTCAACATTCAATTAGGAGATACTTTAACGGAGCCACATTTTATTGACGATAAACCATTCGATGCGATTGTTTCTAATCCTCCGTATTCAGTTAATTGGGTAGGATCTGATGATCCCACTTTAATTAATGACGATCGTTTGCACCGGCTGGAGTTTTAGCACCTAAATCAAAAGCAGATTTTGCTTTTGTATTACACGCGTTGAATTATTTATCAAGTAAAGGACGTGCAGCCATTGTATGTTTTCCTGGTATTTTTTACCGTAGTGGGGCAGAGCAAAAAATCAGAAAATATTTAGTAGATAATAATTTCGTTGAAACAGTTATCAGCTTACCAGGGAATTTATTCTTTGGAACTTCAATTGGCGTAAATATTTTGGTTTTATCTAAACACAAGTCAGAGTACAAAACGCAGTTTATTGATGCCAGTGGGGAGGAATTTTACAAAAAGGTAACTAATAACAATATGTTAGAAGATACCCATATTGATAAAATTATGGATTTGTTTGATTCGAAAGAGTTCAAAGAACACGTTGCTATTACCATTGAAAATGAAAAAATTGCAGAAAACGATTATAACCTTTCGGTAAGTACGTATGTAGAAGCTTTAGATACACGCGAAGTTATAGATATCAACGTATTAAATTCTGAATTAGAATCTACGGCTAAAAACATCACAGATTTACGTAACGCAATTGATAACCTTGTAAAAGAAATCGAAGGATGAGCAAATTAGAAGAGTTGTTACAAGGAGTAAATGTAGAATGGATTCCTTTGTATGAAGTTGCAGCAATGATTAGAGGTGTTCGTGTTACTAAAAAAGATTTAATCGAAAATGGCAAGTATCCTGTAGTCTCTGGAGGGGTAGGATTTATGGGATATGTAAATGAATATAATCGTGAAGAAAATTCAATAACAATTGCTCAGTACGGTACCGCAGGATTTGTAAAATGGCAAACTGAAAAGTTCTGGGCGAACGATGTAGCATTTACTATATTTCCAATTAACGAAGAATTAGTACTAAAAGATTTTTGTACTACTTTTTAATAAGTAAACAAAATTTTTTGTACGAGATTTCAAATAAAATTGCTGTTCCATATAATATTTCAAAAGATAAGATTTTAAATATCCCAATCCCAATCCCTTGCCCTGATAATCCAGAAAAATCCCTTGAAATCCAACAAGAAATTGTTCGCATTTTAGATGAATTAACTTCTTTAACGAACCAATTAAAAAATGAATTAGAAACGGAACGCCAAACCGTAAAAAACAATTTGAGTTCTTCCGTGAGCAGTTGTTTAGATTTGAAAGTAAGGATGTGGAATGGAAAACTTTGGAGGGTATATCAAAATTAATAACAAAGGGTACAACACCTAAAAGATATACAAACAATGGAATATCTTTCATAAAAACAGAGGCCTTTGATGGCTCTATAATAGTTCGGAAAAAATTATCATTTATCGATGAAGATACACATCAAAAAGAATTAAAGCGCTCAATATTACAGGAGAACGACATTTTAATTACTATTGCGGGAGCAACAATAGGGAAATGTGCCATTGTACCGAGAGAATTACTGCCCGCTAATACTAATCAAGCATTAGCAATTATAAGATTAAATAATTCAATTGTTATAAAGTATATCTTTCATTTATTGAAATCGGGTCTCATGAAAAGTTATATAGAATCAAACTCGAAAGGGTCAGCACAACCTAATTTAAATTTAAAGCAATTAAATGACTTTTTAATACCTGTTCCATCCATTGAAGAACAAGAACGCATTGTTCGTTTATTAGATCAATACGATGAAGCCACCAAAAACATTGTAGCGCAATTAGAAAAAGAAATAGAACTCAGAAACAAGCAGTACGAATATTATAGAAACTCGTTACTAAACTTTTTGAAAAATTAATTAATAGCCTACTAACTATTATGAGTCAAACACTAACCGAAATAGCACAAAAATTAATAAGAGCAACAAAAGAGGAAGGAAAGAAATTTCGTAAAACTCAATTAATTTATGCGTTTAATGGTACGGGAAAAACACGTCTTTCTCGTGAATTTAAAGAGGTAGTAGATCCTAAGGATCAAAAAACACCAGAGTCTCCAATAAAGTTTATGTATTACAATGCATTCACAGAAGATTTATTTTATTGGTTTAATGACTTGGAGGCAGATACTAATCGTAAATTATTAGTACATCCTAACAATTTTACAGAATTAGCATTATCTTTTTTAAAAGATGAGAATCAACATGGCAACATTATTACTAATTTCCAGAAATACACTAACAGATATATAACCCCAAATATAAATGATGATTTTACAGAAATTGCCTTTGATTATTTGGCCGGTGGAGATAATAGCGATACAAACATAAAAATATCAAAGGAGAGGAAAGTAATTTTATTTGGTGTGTTTTCTATAGTTTAATTGCGCACATAATTGATCTTTTAAATGAGGAAAGAGAAGATCGTTCAAGTGATAAATTCGATGAATTAGAATATATCTTTATCGATGATCCAGTGAGTTCATTAGATGATAATCATTTAATTGACCTAGCAGTTGATTTATCAAATTTAATTAAGAAAGCTAAGCTGACAAATGTAAAATTCATTGTTTCTACGCATAATCCATTATTTTATAATGTTTTGTATAATGAATTGAATCGTGAGAAAAATACTGGTAGATATAGACTACAAAAACTAAATGATGGGACATATCTTTTAATGACTCAAACGATTCTCCTTTTTCTTATCATATATTCTTGTTAGATGAGTTAAATGCAGCGGCTATTACCAGAAATATACACAAGTATCACTTTAACTTACTTAGAAACGTTTTAGAAAAACCTCTACTTATTTAGGCTTTAATCATTGGGAAGATTTAATACCTATGTATGTTAATACGAATGATGTACCCATAGCTGTTCGCTTGATTAATTTATATAGTCATAGTAAACATTCAGGTGATGAAATGGGAGTAATTCAAGAAATAGAAAAAGATATGTTTATAAAAGTTTTTAAATCATTATTAACAAAACATAACTTTAAATTACAATATAATGAACTTCTTGAAGTAGAAGCACAACCACAAACACAACAGTTACAAGATGCCTAATTTCAACACCATTGCAGAAACTAACAATTATATTGTTTTAGATAAATATACTAAGTTCTATGAGCTGAATGAAGCGCCAGTGGCGTATCAATCAGAAACAGCTCTTGAAAAGAATTTATACAAGATTTAATAAATCTTGGTTATGAGAATCCAACGCATTTAAAATCAAATGAAGCTATGCTGGCGAATGTTCGCACCGAATTGCAGGCACTGAATAATGTCGTGTTCTCAGACAACGAATGGAATCGTTTCCTAGTAGAGTATTTGGATAAACCAAGCGATAGTCTAATCGATAAATCCCGAAAATTACACGATAATCACATTTACGATTTTGTGTTTGATGATGGGCGTATACAAAATATTTATTTAGTAGATAAAAAATCAGTTACTCGTAACAAGGTTCAAGTTATATCTCAAGTAGAGCAAACAGGTACACATGCCAATCGTTATGACGTTACCATTTTAGTCAACGGAATACCTATGGTACAAGTAGAACTTAAAAAGCGTGGTGTTGCTATTCGTGAGGCGTTTAACCAGGTACATCGTTATTCTAAAGAGAGTTTTAATTCTACAAATTCGTTATTTAAGTATTTACAACTGTTTGTAATTTCTAATGGTACAGATACTCGTTATTTTGCCAATACAGTGTCACGCAACAAAAATAGCTATGATTTCACAATGAATTGGGCGAAAGCCGACAATTCATTAATTAAGGATTTAAAGGATTTTACTGCAACTTTTTTTCAAAAAAACACCATTTTAAATGTATTACTAACCTATACTGTTTTTGATGTAAAAGATACATTATTGGTTATGCGACCTTATCAGATTGCAGCAACTGAACGTATTTTATGGAAGATAAAAAGTGCTTATCAAACAAAGAAATGGTCTACATTAGAAAGCGGTGGATACATTTGGCACACCACAGGATCTGGTAAAACGTTAACTAGTTTTAAAGCAGCACGTTTGGCCACTCAATTAGATTTTATTGATAAAGTGTTTTTTGTAGTGGATCGAAAGGATTTAGACTTTCAAACCATGAAAGAATATCAAAAGTTTTCTCCTGATAGTGTGAATGGATCAGATAGTACTGCTGGCTTAAAACGAAACATTGATAAAAGTGATAATAAAATCATTGTTACCACAATTCAGAAGTTAAACAACTTAATGAAAGGGGATGCAGATTTAGATATTTATCATAAACAAGTAGTTTTTATTTTCGATGAAGCGCACCGTTCTCAATTCGGAGAAGCGCAAAAAAACTTACAAAAAAAGTTCAAAAAATTCTATCAGTTTGGATTTACAGGAACACCAATTTTTCCTACAAACGCATTGGGTGCAGAAACTACAGCAAGTGTTTTCGGAACAGAATTGCATTCTTATGTAATTACTGATGCCATCAGAGATGAAAAGGTATTAAAGTTTAAAGTTGATTATCACAACGTTAAACCTCAATTCAAGGGTGTTGAAATGGAGGTTGATGAAAAAAAATTGAATGCTGAAGATACAAAAAGGCATTTTTACATCCTGGTCGAATCAGCGAAATATCAAAATATATTTTACAGAATTATCGCATAAAAACGCATCGAACTAAAGGGGGAAATTCAGGATTTAACGCCATGTTTGCCGTTAGTAGTGTAGATGCGGCAAAGTGCTATTATGAAGAATTAAATCGTCAGCAAATCGGCAGTGATAGACCTTTAAAAATAGCAACCATTTTTTCATTTGCAGCTAATGAAGAACAAACAGCTATTGGAGAAATTTTAGATGAATCTTTTGAACCTTCTGCATTAAACAGTACGGCGAAAGAATTTCTTACAAAAGCTATTAAGGACTACAACAAAATGTTTAAAACAAGTTATGGTGTTGATAGTGATGCATTTCAAAATTACTACCGTGACTTATCTAATCGAGTAAAAGATAAAGAAGTCGATCTTTTGATTGTAGTTGGAATGTTTCTAACAGGATTTGATGCTCCGGCAATGAATACTTTATTTGTTGATAAAAACTTACGTTTTCACGGATTGATTCAAGCTTTTTCGCGTACGAATCGTATCCTTGATGCAACCAAAACGTTTGGGAATATTGTTACTTTCCGTGATTTGGAGCAAGCAACAGTTGATGCAATTACCTTATTTGGAAATAGCAATACAAAGAATGTTGTATTAGAAAAAAGTTACAAGGAATATCTAGAAGGTTTTACAGATAATTCAACAGGAGAAGCAAGAAGAGGTTTTGTAGAAGTTGTAAATGAACTAAACGAGAAATTTCCAAATCCTGATCAAATTGAAAAAGAAAAGGATAAAAAAGAGTTTACTAAGTTGTTTGGTGAATATCTTCGTGTCGAGAATATACTTCAAAATTATGATGAGTTCACAAGCTTAAAAGCTTTACAAACAATTGATATAATGATTCAGAAGCAGTAGAAGACTTTAAAGAAATGTACCATGTTTCTGATGAAGATATTGCAGTAATGCAAGACATCGTTTTGTTACCTGAGCGTACAGTTCAAGATTATAGATCAACGTATAATGACATCCGTGATTGGTTACGAAAGGAAAAGGAAGGAAAACAACCAGAAGATTCTGAAATAGATTGGGATGACGTAGTTTTTGAAATTGATTTATTAAAATCGCAGGAAATTAATTTGGATTATATCTTAGAATTAATCTTCGAACACAACAAAAAAACAAAAGATAAAGTTGAATTAGTAGAAGAAGTAAGTCGTGTAATTCGTGCAAGTATTGGTAATAGAGGTAAAGAATCTTTAATGGTTGATTTTATTAATGAAACAGATTTAGATTCAATTCCAGATAAAGCTTCAGTTATTGATGCGTTCTTTAAATATGCACAAGTAAAACAAAAGGAAGAAGCAACAGAATTAATTGAAGAAGAAAACTTAAACGAAGAAGCAACAAAACGTTATATTGAGTCTTCATTAAAACGTGAATATGCAACTTCAAACGGTACTGAATTAAATACAATTTTACCAAAAATTAGTCCTCTAAATCCTCAGTATCTTACAAAGAAGCAAACCGTTTTTCATAAGATAAGTGCGTTTATCGATAAGTTTAAAGGAGTGGGAGGGAGATTGTAATTTAGAAAAAAATTAATAATAAAAAATATTAAACAATTTTCTCTTTTTCGGACTTTTACTCAGACTAAAATAAAAATGCTTTCCAATTGGAAAGCATTTTTTTACATAAACTCCAAAATTTCTTGCTTCATCTTTGTCGGAAACTTTAAGTTATTTTCTTTCAAAAGGTCTTTGTCAATGGATTCAATTTCTTTGATAATTGAATTAAGTTTCTGGTCATTTAATGCTTCTAACTGCATTTGAATTTTGTACAATCTTAAAGATAATTTCTTTACATTTTTTTCTTCCATAGCTAATTAAAAATTTAATGTTGTTTGAATATTATTCTAAAATTACAAATAATTTTATTTATATAAAAAGTGAAAATTCCATTTTTATAAGAAAGTCTGTTTATCCGAAAATGAATGATTAAAGATATAGTGTATGTTTAGCGAGAGGATACGGGGCAATTTTGCCCCGTAAATCATATTGTATTGATAATCAATAAAATAACATACACTATAAATAATTTTGTAAACAAAAATGTAACAAGATTTTGTTATAATACTGTAATTTAGTAAATTAACTGTATTAAATAGTGTAACATATGTCTAATGTGGTTCGTGTTGATGTTTCAACAAAGTTAAAACTTGATCGTTTAAAAGAAGATTATAACATCAAAACTTTTGCGGAAGTTGTTGAAAAAATGACTTCATTTATCGTAGAAAATAATTTGATTTGAATAGAAATTATGCGAATGATTGGCACAATATAATTGAAAAATCAAACGAAAAAAGTTTGAAAAGAATTGAAGATGTAATCAGAATAATTCGAAATATTGAGAAGGAATCTGTCATCCCAATTCGTAATCAAGTTTATGATATGTATCATAACAGTGATGTCAATTTTAAAGCCGAAGTAATCACTGAAGTAAAGAAAGATTTGGAAGTTAATTCTCCTGCGGAACAGGATCTGGAAAAATATAAAATTGAATTAGCGCAGGTTAAAAAAGCAGAGATTTATATTTTAATGAATTGAATAATTTACGTCCACTAGTAAACGAACTTTTAAATTCTTTAACAACTAAATCTGGTTTAATGGGTTCAAAAGTTGAAGCAACTATAGCACCTGAAAGATTAAATGAACTAAAACAATTAATCAATAAATAATGTACATCAATTTTACCCCACATAAAGCAAACGTGAATAATTCTTCCGCTTCTTCTTGTGCGAATATTTTTGAATATTTAGAAAAGGAAGAGCGTGGCTTTGTTGAAGAAGATTCATTTTTTAAAGAGGAAAATAATGAGTCTATTGGTTTTTTTAATCAAGAAAATATTAACCTTTCTAAAGAAGATGTTATCCAAAATATTGATGAAAATAGAGGTAAAAGAGGTGTTAAAGAATCTAATTTTTATATGATAAATATTTCTCCTTCTTACTTAGAACAGAAACATCTTATAAAAAGAGTTGATCAATTTTTAGAAGAAAAAATTATTAATGAAAAACTTAAATTATCAGAAAAAGATTTAATTGCAGCTCGTGATGTGATGATGCGTGATCTTCTTATGAATTACAGCGGGAAGTGATGAAAGAGTATGCAAATAATTTCAATCGAGAAATTAATGGAAAAAAATTATCTGAAAATGATCTGATGTATTATGGTAGAGTTGAGACGAGGCGCACGTATAATTTTCGAGATAAAAATGTCATCGAAAATAAAAAAATATTAGATAAAATAAATAGTTCGTCTGATAAAAACGAAATAAAAAAACTTCAAGAATCTTTACAAAAAGATTATTTTACTGGTGATGTTATTAAAGAAGGATCTCCTAAAGGTGGATTTAACTATCATGTGCATATTGTTGTTTCTCGTCATGATAATACCAATGATTCAAGAAATAAAATAAGTCTTTCTCCAATGACTCAATACCGTTCTCAAAATTCTAAATTGAATAATCAAGTAAATAAAACAATTGGTTTTAATCGGGATGTATTCTTTGAAAACGCTGAAAAAAGTTTTGATCAATATTTTAATTACAGAAGAGATTATTCGAAATCTTATGAAGCACATAAAAAAAGGCAAGAACAAAAGGAATTCGTGAATTAACTAAACAGGGGATTGCAAACAGTGTTAAAAAAGAACTGAGTAATTATGCCGGAATAACTATTTCAAATCCTTCAAATCTTATTAAAATGCAATTGTCACAGACATTAGGAATAAATATTCCTACTCATTTAAAAATACCAACCAACCCAGTACAATTAACACTTAAAGTTGCCAAGACTGTTGCTAAAACTATTGAAAAAGGTTACGGAATGTAAATTACTATTGCTATGGAATATTTCTCTAATTTAACTACCGAAAATAAATTGATTGTATTGATAATGATTGTCATTTCAATAATAGGATTTATTTTATTTTTCCGAAAAGGATTTTTATACAAACTAATAGGTTTTCTAATAACTTTAGGTATCATTAGCCTTTATCTATATTTTTTAAAAAGAATTATTTGTTTATTTCTCTCTTGGTTTTACCACCATTTTTAATTGGATTATTGACATCCTTTTTTAAATCGAAGCCAAAGGAAGCCGATCCAAAACAAGTTTATTTTCCGGCCAATAAAAGTAATATTTATATCCCAATGTAAATACAGGTGTATTTATAGTTGCTGGAGCGGGATCAGGAAAAACGGAAAGTCCTATTTATTATTTAATGAAACATTTTGCAGAACATCAATTTACTGGTGTTATCTATGATTATAAAAATGGGGAATTATCTGAAATAGCTTTTGGACTATTTGGGATCGTTTAAAAGCCATTTCATTGCATAATGTTAATTATTCCTATCGTATCAATCCAATTGCTCCACAGTATATAGAAAACGAAATAGATATAGAAAACATATCAAAATCAATTTTATTAAATCTAAAAGGAAAAGATGAAAAGGAAGATTTCTTTTATTCAGCCGGGGCAGGTTTGTTCGCAGCAATTATTTTAAAATTACGAACTTATCATCCTGAATATTGTACCTTGCCCCATGCAGTCGCATTTTTTTTAAGCTTGGAAGAATTGCTGAATGCAGATGAGGAGAAAATGCACAGCCATTTAAACCTTTGGTAGATTGGTTAAAAACCGACTCACGAGTTATGAGTCAAGCTTCCGCTTTTTTAATGGGTATTCAATCTACTAGACAAACAGCCGCTGTATTAGCTTCGCTAGCTTCTTTATTACGTAAGATAGTAAATCTTGAAGCCTTTTACATTTTATCAGGAAACGAAATAGATTTGAATGTTAACGATCCAAAAATTAATATTGTACTGTCGGTTATTAATGAACCCAAAAATGCTTCTGCATTAACGCCACTATTAGCAGCTATATTACAAACAACAACTTCACAAATGATGCAACGCAATAGGAAACAAAGTTTTGTGTTATTAGACGAAGCACCTACGGTTAAGCTTTTAAATATGGCAAAAATACCTGCTACCATGAGAAGTTTTGGTGAGTACAGTTTACGCCATACAAGACATTTCGCAAGGATATGTACAGTACGGCCGTGATGATTTCCGTGAAATTACTTCCAACCTGGGAACTCAAATCCTAGGTAAATCTAATGATCCCGATACGGCTAAATTCAACGAACAATATTTTGAATTGGTAAAAGAAAAACAAGTTTCTAAAAACTTAAAAGGTGCTTCAGATTTATTTGGGTCTACAAATTCGAGAACCATTTCTCAACGTGAAGTTTCTAAAGTCCGGGCTTTTGAATTTACCCAATTTAAAGTAGGACAATTTGCATTTATTAGCGGTGGGAAATCTCAAGTAATAAAATTCAAAAAAGCAGATATAAATAAACCTCATTTGAATCTTGTAAGAACGGTTTCTAAAGAAGATTTGGAATTACATTTTCAAAAAATATTTGATGATGTGAAGAATTTATTTTAAAAAATTGGTTGTAATACAAAATTAATCTAAAACAAAATGCTCTTCAATAAAAAGCAGTAATAGTAAAATTACTGCTTGTATATTTAACAACTGCATTTAGAAAACTCCATATTAAGTATTAAGCTTTCTGCGGTTCGTTCAACGGGCTTTCATCTCGTGCCCTCCGGGCAAGACGAAAGCTTAGTTATTACCTGCAGTATTTTATAAATATTTTTTACTGATTTTTTCGAATTCTGTTTTCAGATAATTTCTAAATTGAGAATCGGATTGAACTTCACGTATTCCTGCGCCCATTATTTTACCATTATATCTTCTTAAATTTGGATACACATATTCAAAAAACATCTTTTGTCCAAGTTCATAATTATTTGATGTGATTCCTCTTAGCATTGCTGAGAATGTACCTGAAATATAATCGGCTATTTGAATACCAACACTTTGATGTGAATGTTCAATATTTAAGCTATCTTTAATATGACTATATTTTTCTATAAAATCGCCTTCATTTATAAGTTCGAAATATACATCTCTTAATAATTTGTCTGTGTTTTCACTTACGGGATCAAAAAATAAAACAGCTAAATTTTCTTCTGAATCTTGAATTTCCATTTCAATTCTTTGCATATGTTCTTGTAAATGCATTTTAAGCATTTTGGGTTCAGAATACTGTGAATTGTTCTTGTTTTTTGTTACAGTTAGGACGATTTTCTTATATTCTATATCGTTCAATAAACATAAAGTTTTTTCTACAAATTCAATTAATTTATGATAATCATAATTTTCTAGAAATTTAAAATCTTTATTGTCTTTAATTGGTGTTTTATTTTTTGATGAATTCTTAAACTCCACAAATAAGCCCATTTAATTTCTTTATTTATTGGCAAATCATATTCTTTCTTAAGTGCAAAAAACTTTTCTTTAAGTATTTTCCACTCTGAAGATTTGATTAATATTGTTGAACGAATGTAATAAGGATGAACTTTTAAATTTGGTTTTTTAGGATTATATAATCCACATTCAAGCGTTTTATGTGCAGCAGTCAATTTATGATTAGAGAATTTTGCTCCACTTGCCGTTTTTCTTCCATTAAACTTATCATGATAATAACAAGCAAAAACCTCACTTTTAAAGGAGGTTTTTGATTTATTTTGTGTAGACTTACACCCTATAAAAATAAATGAAATAAGGATAAGCAGTATAGGATTATAACGCAAATTCATTTAAATCTAAATCATTATGAATCTGAACAATATCGCTTAAGTCTTCTTCAATTTTTGCTTTGTTTTCTTCGTAGTCATCAGGTAAAACTTCAATCTTTACATTTAAAGTTCCTTTTCCTCTGTGGTGTGCTATATCCATAAAAGCACTTTTCGAAAGATCTAATGAACGTCCTTTAGAATGAGGTCCCCGATCGTTTACCGTAACAATTACTGATTCTTCATTTGACAGATTTGTAACACGAACTTTAGTACCGAAAGGAAGGGTTTTATGGGCTGCTGTAAGTTCTTTATTATTAAAAACTTCACCGCTTGCTGTTTTTTTTCCGTTAAACTTATCGTGATAATAAGACGTAACGGCTGATTCCTCAATCACTTCTACTTCGTCTTCCAGTTGCAATAATTGATTATTCAAAGCATTCAGATCATCATTCATCAATTCTTTTTTCTCCAGTTTAAATGTTGAATCATAATTCACAACATTCATCGCCAATTCTTTAGAAGATTTCGGTGTACTGAAATCAGAAGTGCTGTATACAGCAAAACCACTTAACACTACTAACAATGCTGATAAACTAAATAAATGTTTCCGTTTCATTTTCATATTCGTTTCATTTTTTAATCTGGCATTATCCGAAGAAAAACACCAAAGACCTTTCGGTTATATTATTTCTATGAAAACCACATATTCCATGGAATACGGGATAAAATTAAAATCAATCCCAATGTATAGAAGATGGCAAACATTTTAAATTTCTTTT
>NZ_JAUFQU010000054.1:0-14569 GCF_030409925.1 Paenimyroides ceti | reverse complement strand
CGTTTATTCGGTTCAGAACGGGTAGCGAAAATCATGGATACGATGGGCTTGAAAGAAGGAGAAGTTATTCAACACAAATGGATGACCAAATCGATAGAAAAAGCGCAAAAAAGAGTAGAGGAGAACAACTTCGGTACCCGTAAGCGTCTTTTGGAATATGATGATGTAATGAATGCTCAGCGTGAAGTAGTTTACAAACGCCGTCGTCATGCTCTTCACGGAGATCGCCTTAAAGTGGATATCGCGGATATGATGTTTGATGTATGCGATAATCTTGTAGAGATCAATAAAGCGAATGCTGATTATAAAAATTTTGAGTTTGATATCATTCGTTTGTTAGGAATTGAAGTACCTTTTACAGAAGATGAATTCTCAAGAGGAACGGCAAATGAACTCGTAGATAAACTGTACGAATACGTGTATAAAAAGTATCAGCAAAAAATAGAATTCAGTTCTATGGAAGCTTTTAAAGTGATCAAAAATGTATATGAAAACAATTCAGGTCAATTTGAGCGTATCGTAGTTCCGTTTTCAGATGGTATCAAAAGCGTAAATGTAGTTACGAACTTAGAAAAAGCATATACTTCTGAAGGGAAAACCCTCATTAATGATTTTGAAAAGAACATTACGCTGTCTATTTTGGATGAAGCCTGGAAAAAGCATTTACGCAAAATGGATGAATTGAAACAATCTGTACAGTTAGCGGTTCACGAACAGAAAGATCCTTTATTGATTTATAAGTTTGAAGCCTTTAATTTGTTTAAAGCGACTATGGAGGCTATCAATAAAGATGTCATTTCATTCTTAATGAAAGGAGATCTGCCAATACAGGAAGAAAATAAACAAGCATAAATCTAAAAGCGATAGAATATTCTATCGCTTTTTTTATACTCATAAACAGAAGTTTCGTGTACGTTATTCAATAATATGTAATTATGGTTTCTTTAATGATGTATTTCAGAACGTATTCTGTTTGTTATTGGAACCTATAAAATGATTATTCAAATATTCGGATTAATAAATTGTATGAAAGATTGCGGTTAAAGATATAGTAATCTATTGATATAAAAAAAGCTCTTGAATTTTCAAGAGCTTTTTTATGTTAACGGATTTTAGTTGAATCATTTTCAACTTCGAGTTCCGGAACTACATATTTTTCAAATACCGGAGTGAGTATTTCTGTTTCCCATTCAGATGGTTTGTTGGTATCCAAAATTGATTTTTTGTAGATGGCTACCGGTTTGATGGTTTTGTTCTCTGTAAGTTTATATTTAGTGATAGCATTTCTGTTTTCCTGCCATGCTTTATCACTATGGGAGTAATCACCTCTCAATACTGTTTTAAAAGCAAAAAAGCTATCCGATTTTCCACTGATGATATCACTGCCTTCAGAAGTATGTATCTCTGTAGTAATCGGTAAGCAAACCGCATAATTTACATATCCTAAATTGACATTTATGTCTTCAAAAACAGTAAATGGAGCCCCATTTGCTACCAGGTTATTTTCTTTTACAAAAACCTGCATTGACTCCATAGATTGAAAAATTTTACTGCCCAGTTCATCAATGCGTGAACGCACATTTTGCTTGATGTAATATACCTGAGGAATTTCAATAATTCCTATGCTTTGAACATTATAGTCTGACAATTCTTTTACCAGATAATGATTGATATTATTCAGCCCTTTTTCATAGTTGCCACCCAATATTTTTTCAGCTCCACCAAAGAAAAATACTTTTACTTTTTCCAGAAAATTCATTTTGCCTTTTACTTTCCAGGTGATTTGAGTACCGGTTTCCGTTTTTTTCAGGTAAAAGGTAGAAGTTGTCATTTCTTTATTGATCATGGCAGTTTGCGATAAGCTGTCGTTAGGGTAGAACCCTGTATTTTTATAATAATTATGGTTCCATTTCAATCCGGAATTTTTGCCTTTAGAAATGGAATCATAAATAATATTGTTTTTATTTTCTAATTCTGGATTCCAGGTATTCCAGTTTTTATAATCACTGAGGTAATTGAAAATAGTAGATCGGTTCAGTTCAATCTCTCTTGATTTACTGAACTCATATGCTCCGTTGGATGTTGCTATAAATACGGTAAGAGAGATGATTCCGAGCACCAACAGCAGAATAACATATTTAAAAATTTTCATAAGTGTTTTTTTTAAAATTATCCAAATGTATAAAATTTATTCTTTCCATAAATACTTAATAAGATAGAGAAATCCTACAAATGCAAAAAAGGAAACCAGTATCCATATACTGCCTTTGTAATACATTCTGTGCATTTTCAAGTCTTTTCTATAAACATAAATCATTGCAATGGTAAAGACAATGATAAATAAAGCGGCAAATAGTAGCTGACCGTTTGAAAACATAATTTTATAAACCGTATTAAATGATTATTTTATTTTTTTTGCTTTAAGCTTTTTTGAGCTTTTCAGAATCTGTTTTGATAAATTGACCATCCAGATGAGCTGGTCAATAATGAGCTGGGATTCTTCTAATTTCTGTATTTTTTCATCAAATGGCAGTAATTCATTTTCAATTTCATTACGGCGCATCTGCTTTAATTTTGTGAAACTGATTTCTACTTCAGTGTTTTCGGTATCGTCCACATCGGAATCTGTATTTTCAGAGTCTGTTTTTTTATTTTCATAAATTGCCAGACTGTGATCCAGATTTTCGATGATATTGTTCATTACAATGTTAAAAGCTTCTGAAGCTTCTGTTGTAGGATGCCATTGAATATATGTTCCTATTCCGGCTGCTGCGGATATCAGTGTTTGGTTCAGTACTGTAAGTTCATACAATTCTGCTTTATTGCGCTGTTTTGACTTAGGCTCCTGTATCATGCGTTGAAAGGATGCCATCAGATTACCTACTTCTATATATGCATACTTACGCGCTATTTTGTAAGTAGTGGTAAGCTCACCTTTTGTATTATAGTATTGCTGAATTTCTTTGACATATTCTTTATTGGCTTCCAAAGACTTTTTCAAATGGGTTTTTATCTTTAAAAATTCCCATGATGGCCATAACAGATGCGTAGTGGCAAAAGCAAGAAAAGCACCTATAGCGGTATCAATAATTCTGTATTTGAGAAGATCAGCATAGTTAGGAGTCAGCATACCATATATAAACACTACATAAATGGTTACAAATGTTACTCCGATTTTATAGTCGGAGTAAGACAGCCAGTAACCCAATATCATAGTAAGTATGGTCAGACATACGAGTAAAGCTGTATTGTGTATAAAAAATAAAAAGCTAAAAGCGATCAACCCGCCGAGAATGGTACCAATAACCCTTTCTTTTGAACGTTGCTTGGTAAGACCATAACCGGGACGCATAATTACGACTACCGTCATCAATATCCAGTATTCCTTTTGTAAAGGCAATATTTGCCCTAAAATAAAGCCCAGCACAATAGTAATTGTAAGACGTAGGGAATGTCTGAAAATCATAGAATCAAAAGTGAGATTTTCAATCAATGTAGAAAATCGGTAATGCTGGGGAGTCAAAAACTTTTCCAGATCTTTATATTTCCCTCTGAGTTGATCTGCATTTACACGTCCTTTGAAAACGCGTTCAAGTCCTTTTATTTTTTCTAACTGTTTATTTGCGTATTGCATGACGTTAGAAAAAACAACCATTTCTTCCTGTGTATTCAACCAGTTTTTTTCTTTCTGAAAAGAATCTAAAGCTGTTTTAATTGCTTTTATTTCTGTAGTAAGAGATACAGGCGAATGATACTTTTTATTGGCTTTGATATGATAAGATAAGGAATGAAGGGTTAGGGCAAAGTTTTCTGCGAGTCGTTGATATGCTTTAACAATCTCCATACGATCCTTAAACATGTCTCTTATCAGAGCATGATCAAATGCATTGGAACTTGACAGTTCCATGATTTCCAAAAGAAGCGAGTGGGAAACAAGTAATTTGCGATTACTGCTTGAATTGCTTGTATTGGCTTTATTTCTTATCAGATATTCGCGAATGCTTTCATGCAGTTCATTTAATTTGATTTGAAGTGTAAGCTGATCCTGAATAATTTTATTTTTGTCAACTCCTTCACTCCATAATTGTGCTCTTAAGTCTAAATATTCCGCTGTTTTTTCAATACAATTCGCTACTTCAAGCGTTATATATCTGCTCGGTTTTATAAAATAAAAAATAAGAGAAATAAGCGTATATATAATACCACCACCTAATAAATACAAACAATTGATAAGTAATTCCTGACCTTGATAGTCATGTATAAATGCAAGGCTTATACATAAAAGACCTGTAAAAGAGAGCAGATTCGCACGATGACCATATACTGCTATCATACTGATAAAAAACAGGATAAAGATAAAAATAGGGTAAAAAAGCCAGGGAATATGGTAGGTAGAACCCAGCAAAAGGGTTATTGCAGCAATCATAAAACTACCTGAAGTCAGACCTACTATTTTATGTTTAAGACTACTGGGAATATCAACCGGAGCCGTCAACAATGCTCCCATAGCAAAGGTAAAGGCTATACTGAAAGTGTCTTCAGTGTGAAAAAAAAGAAAAGGTATGGAAGCGGCAAAAGTAGTTTTGACGGCATCATACAAATGGTTGTCTCCAATTTTCTTGATTATTTTTCTATACATAGCCTGAAAATATAACTACAAAGCTACTAATAATAGTGATTGGTTTATCTTATTTTAAAGACATATTTAAGATGGATTTTCTATGAGGCAATTCGCTGAAATTGTTTAATTTTGCAGCGTTATATCCTAACAAATTAAATTCAAAAGAATGATATTACCTATAGTGGGCTATGGAGACCCTGTTTTACGAAAAAAGGGAGAAGAGGTTAGCAAAGATTATCCTGATTTACAAAAATTAATTGAAAATATGAACGAAACTATGGAAAACTCCTATGGTGTAGGATTGGCTGCACCTCAGATAGGACTTCCAATTCGTTTGTTTGTTGTAGACTGTTCAGCTTTTAGTGATGATGAAGATCTGACAAAAGAAGAACAAGATTACCTAAGAGATTTTCAAAAGGTTTTCATCAATGCAAAAATCATAAAAGAAGAAGGAGAGGAATGGGCTTTTAATGAAGGTTGTTTAAGTATTCCGGGAGTAAGAGAAGATGTTTACAGAAAACCGGTTATTACCATTGAATACCACGATGAGAATTTCAATAAACATACAGATGTATTTGACGGATATGCAGCACGTGTTATTCAACATGAGTATGATCATATAGAAGGCATTCTGTTTACGGATAAAATATCATCATTAAAAAAGAAATTAAATGCCAAACGTTTGCAGAATATTATGGACGGAAAAGTAAATGCAGACTATAAAATGAAATTTATAAATAAAAGAGGACGATAATTTTTTGGATATTAGTTTCAAATTATGATATTTGTGTCCTTGAAAAAATAAGTAACAATGAGTGTAGAAAAAGTTTTATCAATTTCTGGAAAACCAGGATTATATGAGCTAAAAATCCAAACGAGATCTGGGTTTATTGCAGAATCTTTAGTAGACGGTAAAAAACTAACCGTAGGATTAAAAAGCAATGTAAGTTTATTATCAGAAATATCTATTTATACCCAAACCGGAGAGATCAAATTGTTTGAAGTTTTCGCTAACATAGCAAAAAAAGAAAACAAAGGAGAAGCTATATCTCATAAATCGGATAACAGTACATTAGAAAATTATTTTGCAGAAATAGTTCCGGATTATGATACTGAAAGAGTATATGCTTCTGATATTAAAAAAGTATTAAACTGGTATAACATTTTACATAAAGCAGGTTTTATTGAGCAATTTAATGCAGTTGTTGAAGAGCCTGTTGCAGAAGAGAAACCAAAAGCTAAAAAAACGGCTGAGCCAAAAGCTGAGGGAGAAGAAAAACCAAAAGCTAAAAAAGCTGCTCCGAAAACAAAAGCTGAAGGAGAAGAAAAGCCTAAAGCTAAGAAAGCTAAAAAAGAAGAATAGTTTCTATATAAATCCTGTCAATTGGCAGGATTTATTTTTTAGAACTCATATACTGCTCAAAATTTAATCTACTTATTTTTATCCCTTAAAAGATGTTTCATTAGATTTGAACAATTATAAGTACAAACAAGATCACTTTTTAACATGAATACAAGAGAATCACAACTATCCGCTTTCAATAGACTATTAGAGATTATGGATGATCTGAGAGAAAAATGTCCGTGGGACAAAAAACAGACATTTGAAACGTTGCGACATCTGACTATTGAAGAAACGTATGAACTTACAGATGCCATCTTTGATAGGGATTTGGAAGAAATTAAAAAAGAGCTCGGAGATGTATTGTTGCATATCGTATTTTATGCAAAATTAGGAAGTGAGGAAAATGCTTTTGATATAGCAGATGTATGTAATGCCATTAGTGACAAGTTGGTAATGAGGCATCCACACATCTATGCAGATGTACACGTAGATAATGAAGAAGATGTCAAAAAAAACTGGGAGAAATTAAAACTTAAAGAAGGCAACACATCGGTTTTAAGTGGCGTTCCTAAAAGCCTTCCGGCAATGATAAAAGCCATGCGAATACAGGAAAAAGCAAAAGGAGTAGGTTTTGATTGGGATAACGCTGATCAGGTATGGGATAAGGTAGAAGAGGAGATGAATGAATTTCAGGCTGAAGTTCAGAAAGATGATGTGCAAAAAATGGAAGAGGAATTTGGAGATGTGTTATTTTCTATGATTAATTACGCCCGTTTTAAAAACATCAATCCGGAAGATGCATTAGAAAAAACCAATAAAAAGTTCATTTATAGATTTCAATATTTGGAACAGGAAGTACAAAAAGACGGAAAACAACTGTCTGATCTCACACTGGAAGAAATGGATGTGTACTGGAACAGAGCAAAGATAGAAAAACAGAAAAAGTAAAAAATAGAGATAAAAAAAGAGTCCGATTATTACAATCGGACTTTTTTTTATAATATAACTATCATTTTTTAATGAAGTGAATTTATACTTTCATGATTTCAGCTTCTTTTACAGCTAAAATATCATCAATTCTTTTGATATAGGCATCTGTTAATTTTTGAATATCATCTTCTGCGCCTTTACAGATATCCTCAGAAGTACCTTCTTTTTCCTGTTTTTTAATATCGTTGTTGGCATCTTTTCGGGCATTTCTAACTCCTATTTTTGCATCTTCAGCTTCTCCTTTCGATTGTTTTACCAGATCACGTCGGCGCTCCTCTGTTAATGCAGGAATATTGATGATGATCATATCTCCGTTGTTCATCGGATTTAAACCAAGATTAGCAATCATAATGGCTTTTTCGATAGGCTGCAACATGTTTTTTTCCCAAGGTGTAACCGTTAATGTTCTCGGATCAGGAACATTGATGTTCGCTACTTGCGAAAGTGCAGTTTGTGAACCGTAATAATCAACAAATACACTGCCAAGCATTTGTGGTGAAGCCTTACCGGCTCTGATATTTAGCAAGGATTTTTCTAAATGAGCAATTGCTCCTTCCATTGCTTCTTTTGCTTCGTCTATGATGAAATTAATTTCTTCTGTCATGACTTTAGTTTTTTATTTTTGTTATTAGTATACTGTTGTTCCAATAGATTCTCCTTTACAAACTTTCAGAAGATTATCTTCTTTATTCATATCAAACACTACAATCGGAAGTTTGTTTTCATGGCTTAAAGTAAAAGCAGTGGTATCCATCACATTTAAATTTTTCTGTAAAACATCAGAAAAAGTAATGGTTTCAAATTTTACAGCTGAAGGATCTTTTTCCGGATCAGCAGTATAAACACCGTCTACTCTTGTACCTTTTAAAATCACATCTGCATTTATCTCTACCCCTCTCAATACTGCTGCTGTATCGGTTGTGAAATAGGGATTACCAGTACCGGCACCAAAAATTACAATTCTGTTTTTTTCAAGATGGCGTACTGCGCGTCTTTTGATGTAAGGCTCAGCAATAGCTTCAATTTTTAAAGCAGTTTGCAGTCTTGTTAAAAGACCAATATCTTCCAGAGCACCTTGCAGTGCCATTCCGTTGATTACTGTCGCAAGCATTCCCATATAATCTCCCTGTACGCGATCCATACCGTTGCTGGCTCCCGAAACACCTCTGAAAATATTTCCTCCTCCGATTACGATAGCTACTTCAACACCTAATTCATGCACTTTTTTTATCTCTGCAGCATATTCAGCCAAACGTTTTGGATCAATACCATATTGATTATCTCCCATTAAAGCTTCTCCGCTTAGTTTTAAAAGTATTCTTTTGTATTTCATCGAATCAGGATTTTTATGCAAATATAATCATATTATGATTGTATAAAATAGCTTATCTTATTTTATCCTTTAAATTTTTGTAGGTTTTCTTAGCTTCCTGATAGCCAATATTAAAAATCTCTTCCATTCTTTTTTTATTGGTTTCAAACGTATTGTACGCTGCCAGTGCCTGAGGTTCTATGTACCAGTCACAAAGTTCATTTGAAGCATTCGAATTATGCATTGTCATAATTTCGTAAGCGCGTATTGCTACAGATTTGATGCTGGTAAATTTTGAAACTTCTGTATCAACCATCGGACAAACATTAACTCCTATAATAAAGTCACATCGGCCCTGAATCGTATTTACAGGAAAATTGTTTAAAATACCACCATCACTATACAACTTTCCATTTACAATGACAGGAGAGAATACTCCGGGAAAAGCGCTCGATGCTAAAACGGCATCCGTAATCTTCGTTTGCTGGTTAAATATTTTTAATTTTCCTCTGCTAATGTCTGTGGCAGTAATAAAAAGATCCTTTTCTAATTCGCCTAAAGTCTTTTCTTCGAAAATTTCTTTCAGATAAGTTCCAAAGGAATTGGCATCCAGAAATCCAGCTTTTTTAAAAGTTATATGACTCCAGCTAAAAAAACTGACCGACTGAAAAAAAGCAAGAATCTGATCAGGATTTAAACCTTGTGCGTATAAACTACCCACAATCGATCCGGCACTCGTACCTGCGATTACCTGAGGATGAATTCCTACTTCATTTAGAAACTTTAGAACCCCAGCATGTGCTAATCCTTTGTGTCCGCCACCAGAAAGTACAATACCGAATTCTAATGTGTGTTTTTCCATATACTAATTTTTGAAATTTAAGATTTGGGTTTATCTTTGAATCTATAAAATTAATATAATGAAACAACTTTACGAACAAAGCATAACAAAATCTTATACATACAAAGCTTATAGAGATTTAGTTGATACCTTAATTACAGAAAGTAAATCAACGGGTGACACTCAATCAGATGAAATTCTTGCTTATAGTAAGTTAAACGCACAGCGGATGAATCGATTGGATAAGACAGTCGTTGTCACAGATGAAGTTAAGGAGAGCTTAAAAAATATTTCTAAAAAATACATTTGGTTAGTATTATCGGAAGGATGGTGTGGTGATGCAGCTCAAATATTACCTGTGATGAATAAAATGGCTGAAGTAACTCCATTCGTAGAACTTAAAATTGTATTGAGAGATGAAAATAAAGAACTGATGGATCATTATCTTACTAATGGAGGTCGGTCAATACCTAAAATGATAATTCTTGAAGCTGATACGATGGAAGAAGTTTCAAACTGGGGACCCAGACCATCAGGTGCAGTGGCTTTAGTAGAAGATTTAAAGAACAAATATGGCGGTATTAATGAAGAATTAAAAACAGCTCTTCAAAAGTGGTATAATGATGATAAAGGGGTTTCTATTCAGAAAGAGATTCTTGAATTACACCCATAAAAAAAGCAAATCATAGATTTGCTTTTTTGTTTATTTAATATTGTATACCAGTTTTATAGTAATAGTTGCTGTCTTATTTTTGGAAGAGGTATTAAAAGAGCCTCCCCATGAATAGTCTTCTGAAGAATTTTGAGCAATAATCTGAAAAATACCCATATCTGATTTTTTAAGATGCCCTAATTTAGCGCCTGCATTATCCGCAATCTGCTCTGCTCTGGATCTTGCGTCTTTTGTTGCTTCAGCAATCATCTTTAATTTAAGTTCCGATAATTTAGTGTAATAATATTCCGGTGGATTAGAATAAAGCTCAACACCCGAATTAATCAGCTCCGTAACCTCTCTGGATACATTTTCTACTTTTGTAATTTCTTTGCTTTCTACATTTACATTTTGAGTTAGTGTATATCCGGCAAATGTTTGTGAATGTACATTGTTATTTGAATCAAAAGTGGTGGTAAATTCTTTGTTAATATTTACAGAAGAAAAAATAATGTCACTCTCTTTGATTCCTTTTGATAATAAATAGGTTTTAATAGTGTTGCGGTCAGTATCTAAACCTGCATACGCTTCTTTTAAATCAAAACTTCTTTTTGAGAAAGAACTGTTCCATACAATTAAATCGGAAACAAAATCCTGAGAACCAAGACCTGTAACACTAATTGTGTCGTTGCTGTTATTTCTGTTTTTAAAAGCATTTGTCAGCATAAAAGCTCCTATTAATATAGAAGCAGCAATAATAAGGGTCACTGCATAATTTTTCATAAAGGCAATTTTTACTGTAAATATAAATAAGTATTTACGATTAAGAAAATTTCTCTCTAAAGTTCTGCAAATCTATATATGTGTTATTGCATTTGTGCTATTATAGATAATAAATTTGTGATAACTGAAAGTAATATTTTTACCTATGTGTTAAAAAAATATAATAGTTGTATATTTTAGTTGTTTTTTTTATGCTAAATGTTATTTTTGTTGCAACAACTTAATTGATTACTATGAATAAAATTACTTTAAAAGCATTTTTTATAGCATTAATGCTTTCTCCTTTATTAATGAGTGCTCAGGAGTATAGTGTCACTTTATTTAATAACATTGTTTTTTACGATGGATATGCTACACCTTCTACATTACCTACACCTGAAGGAATTGTAAGAATCGATAATTCAAGATATGCAAAAAAATTATCTGATCAGGAAATGGATGGGTTGCTTAAAACTTTTGAAGTTCAGGTGAAGATAGGCGCCTTATGTGATAATTATGACCGTATTGGAGGTGTTTTTGTTTCTTTGGTACCAAAAGGACAACCAGTGACATCTGCTGATAAGCAAACTATTGAAGTGGGGAGGTTCATCACACCTTTTATGAATAAAAATAAAATGCCTGACGAGGTACCGTATCAATTTGAGTTACATCATTTATTAGGTTTATTTAAAGACCAGGCTATAAGACAGGAGTATGATATATGGTTTGAATTGTATGTATTCGGAGTTCCTTATGCTGCTAATACACAAGTTGCAGGTTGTGCAGGTAGAAATGATGTTTTTGAAGGGACTTTAATTCTTAATTCTTCCAATACCGGATATGATCGCGGACAATTTTTTATCAAACCTTTAGCGAATAATATCAATTTTAATAATTATAATGCTACAGATGTACCGGGACAACAACTAGAATTATCAATTTTGAATTGGATAATCCTATAAGTGAAGGTGCACTTCATTTGATTACTTCCAATCACGGAGCAAATGCCGGAGGAGAAGAGTATGTAAGAAGACAGCATTATGTGTATTTTGATGATCAGGAAGTGTTGACCTATAAACCGGGTGGTAAAAGTTGTGAGCCGTACCGTTATTATAATACACAAGGAAATATGATTTATGGAACTTCACCAAAAACAGAAGCGCAATGGACTTCATGGAATAACTGGTGTCCGGGTGATGTAATTCCAAACAGAATTATTGATTTGGGAGATGTTGATGCGGGATCCCATACCTTTAAAATAAATGTTCCGGCAGCAGTTTTTACTGGTGGCGAAGGTAATTTTCCTTTATCGCTTTTCTTCTTCTCGCAAGACGTTGAAGGTACAGTTTCTATAGAAGACATAAA
This sequence comes from Paenimyroides ceti, assembly GCF_030409925.1. Taxonomy (NCBI): domain Bacteria; kingdom Pseudomonadati; phylum Bacteroidota; class Flavobacteriia; order Flavobacteriales; family Flavobacteriaceae; genus Paenimyroides; species Paenimyroides ceti. The sequence goes on along the minus strand of NZ_JAUFQU010000054.1, from coordinate 2,681 downwards.
ATATGTTGATTACAGTCTTTATCCAAATCCATCATCAGATTTTATAACGGTGAATGCTTCTGAAAAATTACGTGAGATTCTTTTGTATGATTTATCTGGAAAACAGGTTTTACAGAGTACTGCGAATACTTTAGATATCTCAATATTGGCATCGGGGATGTATGTAGCTAAGATAAAATTCGAAAATGGGGTTGAGACCACAGAAAAGATTGTCAAAAAATAATACAGACTTATTTTAATAACCAAAAACAGCATACTATATAGTGTGCTGTTTTTGGTTTGTATGGTTTATATTGTATAATAGTATTCTTTGCGGACACGTATATATAATAAGAGGTAAAAAAATAAAAGCTGCTTTAATCTGGAGTTTTGAAGCTAAAAAAGGGATGACTTCAGATTTATTTATTGAACTTTTGGATTTCAAAAAGTGGTTTTAAGCTTTTTTTGTTTGAAAAGAGTTGGGTTTAAAAAAGGGAATGCTGTTTTTTTTGAGGGTTTAAGTATTGTGAAAGAAAAAAAAGAGTGTTGTAAAAATAAGGTTACCAGCGTATTAAAATAAAGTTTAAAAAAGGTTTTAAAAAAATTAGGAAAGGATAAAAAAAGGGTAGTATATTTGCCCTCGCAATCCGCAAGAAGTTCTTTAAATATTAAGTAAGCCTTAAAAAAAATAACAAAAATAAATTTTGTTAGAAATAAAAAAAGGTTGTAGCTTTGCAACCCCAGTCAAGTAGATAGGGATTGAGAAAGTTCTTAGAAAAGCCGTCAAAATATTTTAAAAAAAACTTTAGAAAAAGTTTGGTGGAAATAAAAAGAGTTTCTATTTTTGCACTCGCTTACAAAAACAAGCGAATTTTTGTAATACTGACTTCAACATTATTTCCTTTTATTTCCATTTGCCCTTTTTGGTTCTGTTGTATTTTTTCTAAATAAAATTCATCAATATTAGCCATTAGCTTATACCCCTTCATTTCATCTACTTTTCCAATACTGGTTCCTGCGAGGTACGTTTGTCCTAAAATAGCTTCAAAGGAACTCAGCCTTCCTGAAACCGGTGCCAGAACCAAGAAATTTTTTTTGTTTTCCCTCAGTGTTTCCAGACTTTTCTGCATAATATTCAGTGCCTTGTTGATTTGTTCAAGTTGTAATTGATTGGAATGTTTTTCTCTGTTCAGACTTTCCTGTAAAAGCGTTTTTCGTTCCCTTTGATACCGATATTTCTCCTGAGTTTGTTCCCATTCATTTTTTGCCAGTATCTGTTTCTGAAAAAGGGTCTGGTTAAGTTGATATTCCAGTTGCGTCTGATTAAAATCGTGTTCCATAGCGATCAGATCTTTTGATAAAACGAGTTCCTGGTTACGTAATGAGAGCTTGGCAACATTCAAATTGTTCATTTGTTCGATAATTGCAGTTTCCTGTGATAAAAAATTGAATTCTGTATTGGGATTGTATAACGGGCCAGTGGCATTCCTTTTTCTACCATTGCTCCGTTTTCTGTAAAAAGTTCCTGTACCGATCCACCTTCTACGATATTGATAAGCATAGACTCTAATGGAACTGCCTGTGCCTGAAGAATCATGAAATCCTGAAATACATCATTTTTGACTTCCTTTATAAGAAGTTCTTTAGCAGATACATTTAATATTTTAGGTTTTGTTGCTAAATGGTATATTAAGAATCCAATACTTAAAAAAAATAAAATCAATAGTACAATGTATTGTTTTTTTCTATTTTTACGAGGTCGAATAGTGTCCATTATCAGTTATTTGTCTGATTAATAGATAGATATTTTCGTGCCGGAATTTTATAAAGCGGTAATTGACTGAAAGAGAAAGACAGTACAAAATCACCAGAATGAAAAACTGTCCGATATCGGACACTGATCGTACGATATCGGACAAACGCTCCTCCCTTATGAAAAAAATAAATGCTTCAGTTTTAGTAATTGATGATCAGGAAGAAGTACTGATTGCAGCCCGTTTGTTTTTAAAAAGGCATTTTAATGAAGTGACCACACTTTCTAATCCTGCCAATATTATAAAAACCATCAGCGAAAAAAATGTTGGTGTTGTATTATTAGATATGAATTTTCGTTACGGGTATGAGAATGGAAAGGAAGGTATTTACTGGATGAAAGAAATTGCACAGATTTTTCCTGATGTGAAAATAATTCTAATGACTTCTTATGCAGATGTGCATACGGCAGTAGAAGGTATAAAACTTGGGGCTGTTGATTATCTGTTAAAACCCTGGGAGAATGATAAGCTTCTGGAAATTATAAAACACGCTGTAAAACTGGTGAGAAAGCAATCAAAAGCAGCAACCATAACAGTCGATTATTTTACAGGACAGTCAGAAGCGATACTAAAAGCTTACAAAACGGCAGAGCGGATTGCAAAAACAGATGTTACAACATTGATTTTGGGAGAGAATGGAACGGGTAAGTTTGTTCTCGCAAAATATATTCACGATCAATCCATCCGACGCAACCAGCCTTTTGTACATGTTGATTTAGGATCTTTGAATGAAAATCTATTTGAAAGCGAATTATTTGGCTATGTAAAGGGAGCTTTTACAGATGCTCATCAGGATAGTATGGGGAGGTTTGAAAAGCAAACACCGGAACAATCTTTTAGATGAAATTGGTAATGTGCCGCTTCATCTTCAATCAAACTCTTACAGGT
>NZ_JAUFQU010000053.1:0-12775 GCF_030409925.1 Paenimyroides ceti | reverse complement strand
TGCCGGATATCAAAAAAAATGAAGATTTTTACCACACGAATATGTGATTTATCTGTATTTAGGTAAAATAGCCTGGAAAAAAATGAAAAACAAAAAGCAGTTTCTTACTTCATGCGCATAGATCAATTGTTTCAGAAAAGAAATTTTCTTAATTATGAATTGCGTCATGCGTATGATTATTTAATCGCTTACTATAAAGAAACGGGGCAACCTCAAAAAACAGCTGGAAGTAACAGAACATCTGATTGCATTAAACCACCAGTTTGAAAAAGAACAGCAGGATCTGACCAGTACACTGCACTATGAGTTTGAGACTAAAAAACTGGAGGCCAGCAAAACGGATTTACAAAAACAGCTTTCCAGTAATAAATATACGTATGGCGTCTGGCTTATTGGAAGCGGGCTGCTCTGCCTCACTTTATGCGGCTATGCCTTTTGGCAGACCAAGCAGAAAAAGCAATTGAGGTTGCGGTTCAATGAATTGATCAACGGTGTTCAGTCGGCAAATGAACCTTTTGAAAAGAATACCGATACGGAGAAATCGGTTATTGAGACAAAAAACTTAACGGCTACAGAAGAACGTCTGTTACTGGCGCTACAAAAATTCGAAAATGAAAAAGGTTTTTTAAAACCGCTGAAGTTAGATGATTTTGCAGCAGAACTGAATACCAATCGTAATACACTTTCAAAACTGATTAACACAAATAAAGGAGTAAACTTTAATCAGTATATCAACTCCCTGCGGGTAAAACAGGTTTTAATTGATTTGAAAAACAATACCGTCTGCGCCAGCTGAATATGCAAGGACTGGCTGAAACCTACGGTTTTGCAAATGCCAAAACCTTTAGCATGCAGTTCAAAGCAGAAACCAGTCTCAGTCCCGCCTATTTTATTGAACAGCTGCAACTGGACGATGCGGAGACCGCCCATTGATTTTTAAATAAAATAAAAAGGTATGCGTATCTTTACTTTATTAATAGTACATTTTCCATGAAAATAATACATATCGACACAAACCATCCGCTGATGATAGAACAGTTGAACAAAGCAGGTTTTGAAAACTACGAAGCCTATACGCTATCTAAAGAACAGATTCAGGATATCATCGGAGCTTATGACGGACTTATCATAAGAAGTCGTTTTCAGATCGACCGTTCTTTTTAGAAGCAGCTGCTAATCTTAAATTTATTGGTCGTGTTGGTGCCGGACTCGAAAATATTGATTGTGATTTTGCCAAAAGCAAAGGCATTGAACTCATTGCTGCTCCGGAAGGTAACCGTACAGCAGTGGCAGAGCACGCTATGGGAATGCTGTTGTCGCTCATAAACCGTCTGAATCTTGTAGACAAAGAAGTGCGCAATGGTATCTGGCTGCGTGAAGAAAACAGAGGAATGGAACTGGAAGGTAAAACCGTAGGCATTATCGGATATGGATTTATGGGTAAAGCTTTTGCAAGACGACTGAAGGGATTTGACTGTAACGTTCTTTTTTATGATATCAAAGAAAATATCGGAGATGAAAATGCACAACAGGTAAGTTTAGAGATCTTGCAACAGGAAGCAGATATCGTTAGCCTTCATACACCACAAACACCTGAGACTTATCACCTCATAAACAATGAATTTATCCGGGGTTTCAAAAAGCCGTTTTGGTTTATCAATACTGCAAGGGGCAAGTCTGTAAATACTGCTCACCTAACCGATGCACTAAGAGATGGAACAATAAAAGGTGCCGCACTGGATGTGCTCGAATATGAAAAATCTTCTTTCGAAAATATGTTCGAATCACAGGAACTCCCTGAACCGTTTCAGTATCTTCTCAAAGCGGAAAACGTATTGTTATCACCGCATATTGCAGGCTGGACACATGAAAGTAAGGAAAAGCTGGCACAAATCATTGTAAATAAAATCCTTGAGAAATTCTAACAACAAATCATTTATATCCTTATTTTTGAAATAAAAAAACTATGGAAGTACAAAACCCAAACACACCGCCAAATCAGCCCAACTATAATTTTAATAATGGCCCGCAACCTCAGGATGCCAACAGCAAAAAAATTCTTGTAGGAATAATTGCTATTTTACTGGGGCATTTAGGAATTCACAAATTTATTTTAGGCTACAATAACGAAGGTATTATTTTACTCGTTATCAGCGTAGTAGGCTATATGACCGCATGTTTTCTGGTAGGATATATCTTTTTATTTGCTACGAGCATTATCGGTCTTGTAGAAGGTATTATTTACCTTACCAGATCAGATGAAGAGTTTTACAACACCTATATGATCCGTAAAAAAGCGTGGTTTTAAAAATCAGCTTTAAAAAGAAATTCATCTGTTGATGCGACATAAAAGAAATTGCCCGCTTTATGCGGGCAATTTCTTTTATGAGAACTGCTGGCTAATCCAGCTTTTCTGACAATTTGCGTTCGAGTTCTAACTGAAACTCTTCCATAACCGTTTTACAGTACTTTCAGGCAAATCTGCTATACGAATATACATAAGACCGTCAACAGAATTATTAAACAGAGGATCTACATTAAAAGCAACTACTCTTGCGTTTTGTTTGATGTACTTTTTTATAAGTACAGGTAGGCGGAGATTTCCCGGCTCAACTTCATCAATAAGTCGGTCAAATTTATTTAAATCAGCCTCTGTTTCATTAAAAACAAAGTCTTTGTCAGCGTCTTTCAGTTTTACTTTATATTCTTTTTTAGGCGCTATATACTGTGCTACATACGGATCATAGTAATGTGATTTCATAAACTCGATCATAAGCGATTTTGAAAAATCAGAAAACTGATTGCTGATACTCACTCCGCCTATCAGATATTTATGAGAAGGATACCGCAGCGTGGTATGTACAATTCCTTTCCATAACAAAATAAGGGCATAGGCTTTAACTGATATTCAGAAACGATAAACGCTCTTCCCATTTCTATGGAGTTTTCCATCATGGAATACAGCTCGGGCTCAAACTTAAAAAGTTCCTGTAAATAAAAACCATTAATGCCGTATTTTTTAAAAATTTCTTTTCCTAAGCCCATACGGTAGGCACCCGCTATTTGTTTGGTTTCATCATCCCATAAAAACATGTGATGATAATAGGTATCATATTCGTCTAAATCAATGGAGTTATTGGTTCCCTCACCCACTGCACGGAAAGTAATTTCGCGCAAGCGTCCGATTTCGTGTAATATGTTCGGAATTTTATCGGCTTCTACGAGAAACACTTCATAGTTTTTTACTTTGCAGCAGACGGTAATCTCCTTTTCGGAGTTCCGTAACTTCCTGAATCATTTTTTCCTGTAAGCCGGTACTACAATCTGTTCCGGTGGTGGTGGTGGCAATTTAAAAGAAGGAACCTTGATGAGTTTTTTGTCTTCGTTCTTTTTAAAAGCATTGGCTAAAAGGTACGTTTTATGTCGTAAAAACTGTCCAAATTCTTCAATAGTACTTCCATGTTCCAACTGTTCCGCAACCGGAATAGGTTTTCCGATGCGTACCTTAATTACCCGATCTTTCTGCGTCAGCAGTTCAGAAGGCAACTTGGCAGTCTGTAAGGTTGGATTCAGCTTGGATAAGAAATAGAATAACCGACTGTTTTTTGCATGAAAATAAATCGGAACAACAGGCACAGCTGCTTTCTTTATTACTTTTAAAGCCCCCTCTTCCCATTCTTTATCGACAATTTCATTATCCTCTTCAAAGTTAGAAACCTCTCCTGCGGGAAAAATCCCCAAAGGCTTTCCATCACTGAGATGTCGTAAAGTCTCTTTAATTCCGATTACGCTTGATTTAGCACCCTTGTGATTCTCAAAAGGATTTACAGGCATAATATACGGCTTAAGAGGCTCTATACGGTGCAATAAAAAGTTGGCAATGATCTTATAATTAGGATCACGCTCCAGCATTAATTTTAATAATAAAATACCATCTACACCACCGAGAGGATGGTTAGAAATAGTTATATAAGGTCCTTCTTTAGGTAATCTTTTAAGTTCTTCAGGATCAATTTCAAACTCGATTTTAAATTCTCCTAAAATAGCATTCAAAAACTCTACGTCTTTAAGATGTTTATTACGGTCGTAAATTTCATTTAATTTTGAAATTTTCAGTACTTTCATCAACATCCAACCTGAAAAAGTACCTAAAAAACCATATTTATCTAATTTTACAGCTTTTGAAATTTCCTTGGCAGTCACTAAGCCCATGCAGTCATGTTTTATCTACAAATATAGTAATCATTTTAATATTGTTTTAACTTATCTAAAACCATACCAAAAAAAATACTAAAAAAAAGCTAAAATCCCTTAGAGTTTAACTCTTTAAACCCTTTTTGTTGTTTTATTGTTTATTTTTGAACTCAAAATCCTACATAATGAAAATATTATCCTATAATGTTAACGGAATTAGAGCAGCCATTACCAAAGGTTTTCTGGAATGGTTAAAAGCAGCTGATCCGGATGTAATTTGTCTTCAGGAGATTAAGGCAGTAGATAATCAGATTCCTGTATTGGAGATCACTGCTGCGGGCTATCCGTTTCAGTATTATTTTTCAGCTGAAAAGAAAGGATACAGCGGAGTTGCTATCTTATCGAAAAAAGAACCAAAGAACATCGTTTATGGTACGGGTATTGATTATATGGATCGCGAAGGACGTAACCTCCGCATAGATTTTGAAGATTTTTCTGTCATGAGCCTGTATCTTCCCTCCGGAACAAATATGGACCGTCTAGGATACAAGTTTCAATATATGGATGATTTTCAACGGTATGTAGATACGCTCAAAAAGGAAATTCCAAATCTGATTATTTGCGGTGATTACAACATTTGTCACACGGCTTTAGACATCCACGATCCGATCAGAAATGCTAAAGTTTCAGGTTTTTTACCTGAAGAACGCGAATGGCTGGATCAGTTTATGAAAAGCGGATTCTTAGATACGTTCCGAATGTTTCATCCGGAACCACACAATTACAGCTGGTGGAGTTACCGTGCAAATGCCCGCAATAATAACAAAGGCTGGAGAATTGACTATCATTTGGTAACGGAATCCATGAAAGACCGTATCAAGAGAGCCTATATATTACCTGAAGCAAAACATTCTGACCATTGTCGGTAGGAATAGAAATTGAATAAAAACAACATCATGATAAAAAAAATCACTTTATCACTTTTAGGACTCACGTTGCTTTCTTCGTGTGTCACAAGAAAATTATACAACGAACTCGATGCTCAGTATAAAAACTGTATGGAAGAAAAAGACCGATTGTCGGATGAGATTCACATGTATAAAGACAAAGCAGAAAATGCCGAAACGTCTAACGGTAGTCTCCAGTCCCAGCTGGAAAAAGCCATCGAAGAACGCGATAAGCTTTCTGTATTGTACAATCAGCTCAAACAAAACTACAGTGATCTGGAGTCCAACAGTGATGCTGCCATAAAAGCTGAAATAGAACGATTGAATAAATTAAAAGGAGACCTGAGTGAGCGTACGAGTCGTGTCAACGAACTCGAAAGAAAGCTTGCAGCACAGGATGCCAATCTGAAACGTTTAAAAGAATCACTGTCGAAAGCACTGTATGCTTTTGAAGGCAAAGGTCTTACTGTAGAACAGAAAAACGGAAAGGTATATGTATCAATGGAAAACAAACTTTTGTTTAATTCAGGCAGTTGGGCAGTTAGCAATGAAGGAAGAAATGCAGTAGAAGAACTTGGAAAAGTATTGGCACAAAATCCTGAAATCGCTATTTTGATTGAAGGTCATACCGATAATGATAAAATTGTAGGAAACCTGGGTGGCGGTATCAATAACAATTGGGACCTCTCTACTAAAAGAGCCACTGCTATTGTAAACATACTGGAACAAAACAATGGTATTGACAAGAAAAATCTGACCGCAGCCGGACGCAGCCAGTTTTCTCCGATTGCGAGTAACAGCAATGCAGACGGAAAAGCAAAAAACCGTAGAATTGAAGTCATCCTCACACCAAAACTGGATGAAATATCAAAAATGTTGAACGAAATTTAATCAGTAAGGGAGGAGTTTAAACTGCTCCCTTTTTTACAAGTATAAAAATGAAATATCTTATTGAAGGAATTGTAGTAGCCGTTATCATGATAGCAGGGTTGCATTATTTTGCAAAACAACCCTGGGAACAATCTATTTGGATAGGTGTCGGCGGAGCCATTCTCACCGTTTTAAATAAAATTTTTCTGGATCGAAAGCAAAGAAAAAAACAGTCCTAATACAGACTTTAACGATTTATTATCCTTTTCTGTCTGGGCCTCCGGCAGGAAGTTTGTATTTTAGCAAAAACAGCAAAATAGTATTCAATGGAGATCATTACAAAAAACGTTCAAAGTTCTTTTTATTCCTGGAGTTTAGACCTGCTTATTGACAACGGAGTCAGCGTTCAGGTGGCACATGTCATCAATTCGCTGTTGCTCATCACTATTGTAGCTCTGCTTCTCTATGGGGTAGATTATCTGCTCCGAAGGGTTTTTATGATTCTTATGATCCGTTACATTCGCAAAAGTCCTACACGATTTGATGATTTTCTGATCCACAATAAGGTTCTCAAGTATTTTTGCCATCTGATTCCTATACTTATTGCAAAGCAATTGCTTCCATTGATTTTTATGGGCTTTCCAAACTGGACAAAAGCAACTTTAAAACTGACGGATATTTTACTCATCATCAATTTTGCTTTGCTCATCAATGGTATTTTCAGAACAGTGAAAGATACTTTAAAAACAAAAAAAAGATATGCTGATAAACCCCTTGACAGTTACTTTCAGGTAATCACAATTGTTGTCTTTTTTATCTGTGGAATCATTATTTTTTCAAGTCTTACCGGAAATTCGCCATGGGAGTTTCTAATATCTCTGGGAGCGGCATCTGCCATTCTGATGCTTGTATTCAAAGACACTATTTTAGGATTTGTTGCCAGTATTCAGGTGTCTACCAATGATATGGTACGTGTAGGCGACTGGATAGAGATGAGTAAATTCGGAGCCGATGGAACGGTTCTGGAAATTAATCTGAGCACAGTAAAAGTTCAGAATTTTGATAAAACCATAACTACCATCCCTACTTACCTGCTCATCAGTGATTCGTTTAAAAACTACCGGGGCATGCAGAAATCAGGGGGAAGACGTATCAAAAGAGCTATTAATATCAAAATGTCTTCTATCCGTTTTTTACAACCTGAAGAAATCGAAAAACTTAAAAAATACAGTTACTGGCACCTTATATTGAGGAACGTCAGTCAGAAATCGATCAATTTAACGAAGCCACACTTGCAGATGCAACTATGCCGGTAAACGGACGTAAGATGACCAATATTGGCTTATTTAGAGAATATGTAAAGCGATATGCCGGAAAAAACCCGAATATTCACAAACATACCATCTGATGGTAAGGCATTTACAACCTACCGAACATGGACTTCCGCTGGAACTATATATGTTTACCAATACTACGGAATGGGCCGTTTATGAAGGTATTATGGCTGATTTATTTGACCACTTATTCGCTGCTATCAAATTTTTTGACCTCGAAATATTTGAGTTGCCCGCTTCAGATGATGTAAGGAAATTTAACTTCAAAAACAGTTTAGAATAGATCTTTTGCGACCTTATACGTGTGGGCATGTGCCTGTAAAATAGTATTGTCATCAAATCTGTTTCCTTATAAATAATTTTGCCACCAATCTGAATATACGGCAGGATATTATCATCACGATATTGCTGTAAAGTGCGTTTGCTAATGTGTAACAGTTTGCATACATCTTCGCCCGACAAATAAATTTCTCCATTCATTACGGGACGATAGTTTTTTTAATATATTTTCAATACGGTCTCTCAATATCAAAATCATTTCTTGATGGGAAATGATTTCTTCATTATCATTCGTCAGTAAATCCATTATCATTGGTATTGTACGGCTGTCCAGCTTCGAGCAAAGCCTGTACGTCCGATAGTTTGTAATAATTCTTGCGGTTCAGTTTGGAATATGGCAATAACCCTTTATCCTTGTAAGTCTGCAACGTCCGTTTGGTAATTTTCATCATCAAACAGACTTCCTGGTTATCGAGCCACTTCTCCTCTTTGAAAATCGGGGTATATTTCCGTGTGGCATTTTCGGTCATTTCCAAAAGTTCCCTTAGCTTATTCTTCATTCCATCCAGTGCGGATTTTGGTATTGCGATAACTTCCATTTTTCTCTCAATTTTTCTGTGGAAGTCGAATTTATAAAGGCTTTCTAAGCGACTGCACAATGTTGTATCCATTGGCACTAAAAGGAAGTGTTTGGCAGTTTACTACCTCCGTAAACAAAAATCGGATAGCCTTTTGAGCTATCCGATTTTTTACTGCTATTTTGAAATATTAATTGTATGTTGACTGGAATGTCCTTAGTTTAATTTTAAAGCCGTTTTTCCAATTAGAATAGTCTGTAATGTCTTGGTCAATTTCTGGTTTATTTGGTAACAATGGAATTGTTGAAGTCCCTCCATCGTGTTCTGTTACGGAATACTTTCCGAATAGGTTTAGAAGAAAATCAACATCTGTTTGCTCTGTAACAATATAACTTGATAAATTACCTTTTTTTAGATGAATGTTTTTAGAAAATCGTTCGTAAGTTTTATTTGATAAAACTTCTTCAACAGAACGTTCTAACAACATTCTAAATCTTTTTCTTGCAGAATCAAGTTTAGTTTCTCGTCCGTGTGCATCAGTTAATATAAGAGCATCGTGTTCTGTTAGTATTCTTCTGATAGAATCGACTCTTTCTTGCACATTTTTAGCTAAATATGGAATCTCGTCTGTAACGATACCACTTATTCCATTGTATTTGTCAATTCCTATTACTGTGCAGTCCGTTGATGTTATTGCTTTATGTGTATCTATAAGCAAACGTAAAAATGACAGGTCGTGAGTAAAGACAACTATTTGTCGGTTTTGTGATAGTTGAACAATTTTATCCGAAATTTTATCCCTATTATCCATATCCAAAGACGTAACAGGGTCATCAAATATTATCGTATTTAGACGATTGTCAATCGTACATTCAGCTAAAAAGTTTGATAAGGCAATAATTTTTTGTTCGCCCTCACTTAAAATTGAGTTGATTGAATCATTAATTCCGTTTAAGCCACATCTTTGATATGTATTTCCTTGACTTGTTCTCGTTCTTGAAATCAAAACTTTACTTGCTAAATCACGATTGAAGAAATTGAGATGGGAAACAAATTCTTGGTGCTGCAAACTTACGGCTTGGTTTTCCATTAGTTCGCCAATTTTGCGTGAAATACCATTGGTGGCGAGTTGGGATTGACAAGTGTTTATCCAAGACCTGTATTTATATTCGTCAAAGTATTGAAGAATAGCCGTTTTGTTGTTAAACAAAAATTCTTTTACTGATAGTTCATTAAGTTCAGAAACTAAGGTGTTTCTATTTTGTAGAAGCTGATTGTTCTGTGCAATCTCGGTATCAATTCTTGGAATTATGCTTGTTATGCTTGGTGTCAGAGTTTGTAAACTTATGTTTAGTTCGCCACCATTTTGCAAAAAAGTAATGATTGAATTTCTGAATGTAGCAACTGAATTAGCAAACTGGTTATAGCTATCTCGAAAATTTGGTATCAACTGCTCTAACTCTGCAAGGTTTTCAATTGGTGGAATGACCAATGAATTGTATAAGTTTAGCTTTCCCTGAACTGTTGAGTTAATTAAATTTAGCTGTGTAGAAACGTCATTTAATACAAATTGATTGAAAGTTGTCAATCTTTGTTGTGCAGTTTCGTCAAGTTCTTGTTGGCACAACACACATTTTTCTAATGAAGTTAAGGATGGGAAATTTTGACCGTCTGAAAGATTTGAACTATGTGCATAATTTCTTGCAGCTTCCCACAAAGTTCGCCAAGGATTTGTGCCAAATCCTTCTAACGTGTTTACGTTTTGTAGTTGAGTTGTCGCAATTTGATACGCTTGATTAACGCTTTCAAAAGTATTTCTATTTGCTATTAGTTCGTTTAAGTTTTGTTCGTCAAATAATGTTTCAATTTGTGAAAATTGTTGTATGTAGCCGTTAATCCGTGTTCGCTGATTGGTTAAGTTTGTAATGTTTTGTTGAGGATTTTGTGCTGTGGTTAAGGTTGTAAGTTCTTGCTTTCTATTGATGTTTGCTTGGCTAAATTGGATGTATGAATCAACGTTTGTTCGTTGTAGATTTTCTATTGTTCCATACCATTGTGCTGTGGAGGTTTGAAGTAAATTTTGTGGCAACCCTGGTTTTTGTGTGTTGTAAGAAGCAACAGACGAACTAAAGGCTTGCGAAATACTTCCAAAGGTCGAAACCAATTTTTTCTAAAACATCAATTCCTACAGGTTTATATTCTGTGGGATTTTCATTGTTGATGTAAATATCTCCGCAGTCGTTATCAAAAACAAAAAATGAATTAAGGATAGGATTGCTCGGACTATTTTCTGTCCAAGAAAAGTTAATATTTGAACCATTGTCTTCTACAATAAAATCAACTTGTTGTTGATTAGAAGATGGATTAAAAACATTCTTTTTTAGTGTAACACTTGGATTTCTGCTCCAGCAAAGTTTTCTCAAAATACGTGAGTAGCTTGATTTTCCCGAACCATTTCCACCATAAACTATTGTCAAACCTGTATTGGAAAATTGTAACCCTCCTTGATTGTGTAAGGCACAAATATTAATAGGATTGTTTAAGCTGATTAATTTGGGATAATTGCCACTTATCGCAATTGTTGTTGGAATGTGTGTGCTATTAAGCGGAATAGGGTTTATAGTAATTGTATTGTCACCACATTCTTTTTTTACCAATTGAACAAGTTCGTCAATGTCGTTTTGTGTAAGTGTTGTTGATGCGACAAGTCTTCGTAAAGCATCTTGAACAAACGCTGGTCTGCCTTGCGACCAATTTAAAATATCCTGATATATAGACATTGTTTATAGTATTTAGTTTAGGTTGTAAGGTTGTACTCTACATTTACAGCTAACACATTTATTATCCTACAAAAATAGTTAAATGATAAGTTTAGTTATGATTTATTGTCGGGATTGGCTGCTCTGTTTTAATTTCTTTTTTCTCACGGGAATAAACCCATAACGACAATAGCCCGAATATAATCAGTGCATAGGCTACCCATTTGCCAACCTTTTCAATCAATTTAATGAAAACCGAACTTTCATAAGATGAAAAACCCTCTGCTCCCATAGGTCTGCGCCTGTAAAACTTTCTTCGGTTAATCCAGTAACGAAGTCCCAAGCCTGCAACCAAAAATATTACCCCTATAACCAATGATGCAACCATATCCTCACATTTTAATTTCACAAGTATAAATTTAAGAAATATTGATGAGCCAGTAAAATGCACATAAGCCAATGCGCTGTAAATAGAAAACGACTTACCAATCAGATAAGCCGTTTTTATGAAATGAAATACTGCTTTTAATCACTACTGTTAAACTGAAAGCTCAATTGCTTTTCGTTCCCGAAGCTGTCCGAAATCCAAACCTCAAAGGATTGTGATACGGTAGATGTTGAAGTATAGTACAATCGAAACTGCTCTGTCGGTAACGGGTATAAATCGTTCGGCAGGTATGGTGGTTCATCGTAGTATTGTAACGTTCCCTGTCCGTCAAACTGAAAGTAGCGGAGAAAATACTGCGTGTTGCTGTAATTGCCTGTACGCTGTATGGTAATGCGTATTTCTACCGTCTGCCCGTTGGCAACATCTTTAGGTACTGGCATTACATTTACCTCGAAAGGAAAATCGTTCTGTATTTCGAGTTCATCATCTTTGCTACAAGATACCAACGTAACCGAAGCTGTGAGGATTGCCAGCATTACATATATCGGCAGTAATCCTATTCTGAATTTATTTAATATTGCTATCATCGTTTTATGTTTTAAAAATTTAAACCTTAATCCTACACCTGCGGATGGTCGGAATTGCTCTAAGTCCGTACCCCAAAATACTTTTGTGCGTCCTTGCAGGATTAACACAAAACGGTCTGATAGATATGTTTCAAGAGTGAGCCGTCCACCAGCTCCGTAGATGAAGTTATCCTCGCTCAAAATCTTTGCTCCGTCATACAACATCGCTTCGCCACGATTGATGCTTTCATAACCGACAACACCTGTTATTCCGAAGTTCAGCGTAATGTTTTTACGAGCATCGCCCAAAAGGAAGAAACTGTAGCCGCCTTCGGAAGTGTAGGTTTCCTGCGGTATGCGGAGGTCTTTGTAGTCGTGGTATTGGTGGGTGTATTCCAATGCCCAAAGCTGATAGTTCCCGTTTTTACCGTTCACGGTCATTCCAATATTGAGGTAATAATCATTACCAATTTTATCGTTGGATACTACACCTGTACTTACTTCCAGTCCTTTCTGTTTTGGGAGCATTCTTTGTGCCTGTGTAACCGTGATGGCCATCAAGATGAGCATCACGGTATAGATATACTTTTTCATATTATTGGATTAAAATGTTATTAAAATTTTAGGTGCATATCGTTTATTAAACGAGCTTTTATCAAATCCGAATTTTCTACCTGCAAAGTTTGATGTCTGCCACCGTTCTTCTCGAAAATCTCAATCAACAGTACCTTGTCATCGGCAATGGTAAATTGGTCTAACAGGAACACGTTTTGTTCGGTTAGTTCCCGCCAATCTCGTCCAAAGGTTTGTAAGTGCGTAATGGTATCATCGGGCGTTCCTGTACAACTGTACGTTTGGCT
>NZ_JAUFQU010000052.1:0-16612 GCF_030409925.1 Paenimyroides ceti | reverse complement strand
ATTTGCCTTTGTAACGGGTATGGATAGGGTCTGCTGCTGTACATCCCCGGCAGGGATGAAGCATACCTGCCTGAAATTGACCCCGTCATCACTGGCCTGAAAACTGCGGTCTTCTTCCTTTTGCCCATAAAGACCGTGCGGTCCCTTATCGCCGCCACCCACAATGGTCAGCGCCTTGATGGTCTGCGGAGCTGAAAAACTGAACTGTATCCATGCCGATCCTTCTTTTGGAACGGAAGGAAGCAATCCTGAGGTGGCCAGGTCGCCGTCTGTCAATTGATCCAGTGAGAAATGTCCTCCGCTGGAAGTGATCGCCGGGGCGAGTTCCCTGAAGGACACATGGGTGTCCGGCAACCGGTAGGCTATGACGGCAATATCCTGATAGAAGGTGGGTAGTGCTGTTGCCTTACCGCCGCCTACGATATCTTGCTGCACGGGGATGTTCTGGAAGATGCCCGTTGTCACCGGAGGTTTAGGTAAGTTGCCTATAAACGGCCTGCCGGCCTGCACAGTCGTTTCGGACCATACATATTTTTTCATCCCGTCCTCTGGCTGCACCCAGGGGCCTCCGCTCTCACTCCATCCGGGCGATCCGGCGATGGCCATTTCAAGATTTAGCGAATCGGCTAACCTGGCGGTCAGTTTCATTGCCTTTTTCCATTCCGGACTCATATAGACCAACCGATGGTCTACAATTTGTGGCGTTACCAATGCCGCATCAAAATTCTGGAAACCACCTATACCCGAACGCTGCATCCACAGCAGATCTTTACGGATCCCCTGTTCGGAAATATTGCCATTCATCCAGTGCCACCACACACGGGCCCTTGAAGATTGTGGCGGGCTCACAAAATTATTCTGAAGACTGTCTCCCGGATGCGTCTGTCCCGATACCGGGAAAGCTGAGCACACCATAAAAGCAGAAGCGGACCATAACATTATTTTTCGTATCATATGTCTATATTATCCTAATTTGCTGCTACATAACAATAATGCAGACAGAAGTTTATACAAAGGACGTTATAATCAAAGGATCATTGCTGAATATTATACCAACCCATGTTTTTTTTAGACAAACTTCCTTGACATAAAAATTTTGTATAAAAAATATAGCGGTTCGTATAATTTGAATAGTTTGTGGCAAACTAGATGGCTATCTTTGTTTAGAATAAAAATATCATATCAGCATAACATAGATTATAAATGGAAGACCTATCGGAAAATTATAGTAACAGACAGCTCATCAATATCCTGGTGGATAAACGTTATCGTCTATTGCGCCACGCTATCCTGCTGATTGGATTTCTTGGTCTACTATTTTACACCGTGAATCTTTCTTCAGAATATTCCGGGATATATAGGTACTATAGCCTACTGTCCATATACATCACATTTATCCTGATGTTCTATATCAATATGTATGTGCTGATACCAGCTTTTTTCTTCCGTGCAAAATATATGCTGTACCTGTTGGCACTTATGGTGATGATCATACTGGGACTTTATAATCTAACTTTCATTTCGAATAGTCTGCTCGCACCTTTTAGAGTGCAGGATCATCACAAGATATCCGATAATATTGGCAATCTTGTTTGGTTCATTATCGTGTACGCAGTGATCTTAGTTACAACAACGATAAAGTTATTTCAAAAATGGACATCTGACCGGGATAGAATAGTAGAATTGAAGGATCTTACACTGCACATGGAGCTTAATGAACTCAAAAACCAGATCAATACCCATTTCCTGTTCAATATGCTCAATAATGTCAATGTGCTCATCAAAAACAATCCGGATAAGGCATCGATGATCATCCATAAACTTTCTGAATTTCTACGGTACCAACTTTATGAAAACAGCGGCGAAAAGACACTATTATCGGCTGAAGTCAGGTTCTTGTCCAACTTCCTTAATCTTGAAAAGATCAGAAGAGACAATTTTCAGTTTACCATAGAAACGGACCCGGCCCGTTTAAGCAGTATTTTCCTGCCTCCCAATCTGTTCACGACCTTTGTGGAGAATGCCCTGAAACATAGTGTTGACCTTTCCGGAGCAGAAACCTATGTGAATGTGCATATCCGGATTGATAAAGGCAGGCTGTTTTTCAGGTGCTGCAATTCCAGAAGCGAGGATTATAACGCTTCCGTTACTGCCAACGGCGGTCTTGGGCTGGCAAACATAAAAAGAAGACTGGAGCTATTATATAAAGAACAATATAGTCTTGAAATCAGTTCTTCGGAGAAAGAATATACCGTTAATTTAATTATTCCTGTATGAAATGTTATAGTTGTAGATGACGAACCTCTGGCAAGGGAAGGAATCATATCCTTAAGCAGGGAGATTCCCCATATCGATATACTCGGCGAGTTCTCCAATGCTGTGTCGGCACTGGATTTTATCAAGAACAATGAGGTAGACCTCGTTTTTTTGGATATCCAGATGCCCAAAGTGTCCGGTCTTGAATTTGCCGAACAGATACCTGAACAGACATTGGTGATCTTTACCACGGCGTATTCCCAATATGCGCTTAGGAGTTACGAGTTGGAAGCCATAGACTACCTGTTGAAACCTATTGAGAGAGAAAGACTGACAAAAGCCGTTGATAAAGCAATGGTCTATAAAAAGTTCCTGCTTCCCGAGACCTTAAAAAATACGGTTGAAGGGAACAGTAAAGAATTTATCCTCATAAAAGCGGACAGGCGTTATTATAAAATAAACTTCCCCGACATCTTATTCATTGAGGGTCTGAAAGACTATGTCGTGATCCATACCAAAGAAAAAAAGTTAATCACGGCAATGAACATTAAAACAATACATCAAAAGATTGACCTGCCCAATTTTATCCGTGTAAGCAAATCGTACATTGTTAATGGGAACCACATTGATTCATTTGATCACCAGACTATTTACCTGGGTGAAAATGAAATACCGATAGGGGATGTCTACAAAAAAGACTTTTACTTAGAATATGAGAAACAGATATTAAAGGCAAATCTGTGAGTTAAGCATCCAATGCTCCAGCAGGGTACAATTAAGCTGGAAGCTGAAAATCCAAAATAGAGATTTTTCCTTAAAACAGCCACTTCCATATTTTAGACAGAACAAATGCTGTCATAAAAATGTATGGGCTTGTATTTCTATTTATTGTAACGTATCATTAATACCCAGATTGGACATGAGCCAATTTTGATTACACATTTTTATGAACACATTCTATAGCGAAGTATTACAGTTATTGGAAGAAGAGATAAACGACCTGAATATACAGACGGATAATCCAATAAGTCTATCTGAAGGGGCAGTTAGCCTGATTATTGAAAAACTAAAACAGGTAAAGGCATTTATTCTTAATAAAGAATTTTCAAGCAAGAGTGAAGAAATATTCTTTTTTAAAGAACTAAAACCAAAAATTGTTTCTAAGCTTATATTTTATAATGCCATTTATAAAATTGAGATGAAAAAACCGCACGGAAGCAGTCGGGATACTAAAAATTATATAAAAAACGAATTGGGTAAACTCAAAATTTTTTTCGATAACAATCTTGATTTTATAAATATTATAGGACGAATAGTACCTACCTGGATCATATGTACTTTGTAAGAGGTATTTTTGAAATCAAGTTAAGCCTAGACACTTATTATTTTGAGTCTGATCCGTTTTTTTCCACTTCCCATGATTTTAAAGTTGCAAAAATAATAGCGAACGATCTAATTCAAGTCTACTTGGAAGATCAACTGCTAAATATACAAAGAGGAGCAAATAACCATATAAAAAATTCAAGTCTCTCAAGTGGGTTGCAATGGACAGCAAACAAAACTTCATTAACAGAACTTATTTATGCATTACATGCCACTGGCGTTTTTGAAAACGGTAAAATGGATATTAAAAGGATCGCTAATTTTTTTGAAAGTATTTTTGAAGTCGATCTAGGAGATTTCTATCATACATATCTCGAACTTAAGAACCGGAAATCAACAAGACCAAATTCATTGATATACTCCGCGAGAATCTCTTAAACAAAATGGAGGAACAAGATCTTTAAGTAATAGAATTATTCAATTAGCTGTCGGGTATTTATCCCAACTTGTGTAGAAGTGTGGAAAGAAAGGTACTTATTTTAATAAACTTTGTGCTATCTAATTATTCTTCTATCAATTAATCAGGAAGTATGAAGTTATTACTATCTAATATTATATTTGAAATACGTAGTAAGGAGGAAAAACTTTCATCTGAATTTCCCCGTCTGATTGACGAGGCCTATCAGATGATCTTTTTTTATAAGAATTGCTATTTTCTGCCAAAGAGTATCTACTTATGAACGGTTTTAGCAAACTACTTGAATAAATTGATTTTATTAAAAAGATTAATTAAGCTCAAAGTGGCTTATGAAAAGTGATTTATAAGATTGAATTTTGTCTCCGGGAACGATTTAGTAATGGTGCTCGCTGCATTTCCTTTCGTTTATTTTTCCCATAACATCAGATGCGAAAATCTGAAAATAGGGTGATAATTGCTGACTTTGTTAGGAAAACGCAATCCGGATGTAGCAGCTAGTATCTATACCAAATCTATTAGCAATCCATAACGGCTGGATTTGCAACGGTACAACAGCCAATATCCTCCCATCGAGATGGAGGTTTTCACCGATGCTCACGACTGATTTTTGATTATTGACAACACGGAACTTTATCACATCGGAGCATCACTGAAATTTCTGGGCAAAAAATGGTTTGCCTTTTCACGGATCGATATAGAATAAACAATAAACCCTCTCGTTTCTATAACGAGTTTGTCTGTACCATTCACAAATTTTCAATGAATGATTTTCTAAATTCTAAAGGAGATTGGTTAGTCTTACTTTTGAATATTCTATTAAAAGATTGAGAATGTTCAAAACCTAATCCATATGCAATTTCACTAACCGACAAAATCTGTTGTCGAAAGTTTTTCTTTAGCTTTTAAAATCAGTTTATCGTGAATGTGTTGCTGCGTGGTCTGTCCTGTCAATATTTTAAGTAAGCCACTTAAATAGTTAGGCGACACGTTTAATCTATCTGATACATATTGAACCGTAGGAAGTCCTCTTGAAATCAAATCGTTGTCGTTAAAGTAATCGTTTTAATAGCTTATCCAGCCTGTCCAGGATTTGATGATTAGTGATTTTTCTTGTCAGAAACTGCCGCTCATAAAACCGTTCGGCATAATTAAGCAACGTTTCAATTTGTGAAATAATAATATGCTGGCTGAACTTATCCATATTCGTGTGGTACTCCTGCTGAATACCTAGAATAATATTCTTCAATAGTAATTCTTCCTTTTCCGAGAGGAACAATGCCTCGTGTACGTCATACCCAAAGAACTCATATTTCAAGATTTTATCAGCGAGGCTCGTATGCCATAAAAAGTCAGGATGAATAAGCAATATCCATCCTGAAAAATCGGGCGTTGCCTCTTTATCTATTTCAAAACTAAATAGCTGATTCGGTGCAGAAAAATACATAATCCCCTCATCAAAGTCATATTCCTGTTGCCCATATATTGCTTTGGAATACGAAGACCTTTTGAGCGATATGGAATAAAAATCGAGCATCCATCTATAATCACATACGTCGCCTGTGTGCAGAATGTCAGCACAATTAATCACACTGATAAGAGGGTGCTGTGGCTTGGGCAACCCCCTGACCTTATGGTATTCTCTAATGGTTTTTATTCGATATATAGGCTTACTTTGCACAACATAAAGATATTTATTTTTTATTGAAGACGGTTGCAAATTCGCCTGCAAAATCGGTGAGCTTTACTTTGCCCAAGGCTTGCGGTCTATGAAGATTATAATCTTCGTAGGCATTCGTTCTTCTGCTGGCATTCATTTCTGTATAACCATTGGCAACCTGCGGATTGAAACCAATAGCCAACAAAGTATTTAAAAATTGTTCATCAGAAACCACCTGCCATTTCAGATCGGGTTTTCCAATTGCCCTGCCCAGCACTTGAGCCACTTCGTTTGGAGAAACTTCATCGCTGGCAATATAACGAATTGTCCTGCCGTTAAATGGTTTTTCCATTTCTTCTACAATGGCATTGGCAATATCCAAAGGAGAAACCCACGGTTCTTTTTGATCTCCACCATAATTTTGGATAATTGCTCCCTGGGATTTGATAGCAGGTATAAATGCAAACATATTGTAATAAAAACCGACAGGTCGCATTTCTTTCAGGAAAACCGATTCCGGTAATTCCTTTAAAATTTGCTCTACCTCATAATGAATTCTGAGCATTCCGTTTCCGTGATCTGTATGTGCACCGATACTACTCAAATGCACCACTTTGGTTACACCTGCCAATAGAATAGCCTGTACGTAAATATTAGCTATCCTTATCCTGTGTGCGTAAACGTCGATAGTTTTATTGAAATAATTTGCGGGCGGTTCCATCAGATAAACGATGTCTGCACCTGTAAAAGTTTTTGCAAGAAAACCTACGTCTTCAAGCGAGCCAACAGCAGGAACTGCCCCAATAGCTTCGATCTCATTTTGTCTGCCGGCATTACTGCTGATAACCGTTACGGAATGACCTTTTGCTACCAACCCTTCTGCGAGTGGTTTTCCGATATGCCCTAAAGAACCTGTCAATACAATTTTCATTTTTTGAATTTTAATTATTGACAAAGTTCAGTTGTTTAAAAATCCGGGATGTAACCGAATCTATCTTTGTTGTAACCAAAAAATAATAAGCCAAATCTACCTCTCAAATTGCCCGCATTCTTCTTTTTCTATTTTTCATCCATTGGCTGGGAACGTTTTTCTTTTTCAACCAATTTTTTAAAATCTTCATTTTGGCCGTTGAAGACTTTTAATATCGCATCATCCATTATACCTACACCTAAAAATGATAGCTTTACTTTTTGGGCGGTGGCAAAACCATCGTGCTTCAGCATCTCCTCATAGATCTTGTCAATACGGTAACGAATTAGTAACCTTGCCATTTTAAGCCCAAATCGCATCAGACACCGAGTTCTAAACTAAGACCATTATTTTACAAATCATTGTATATCAATAGTTTTATACATTTTGCTTGTTTTTGCTTTTATCTAATCTTTTAATTATAAAAGATTAATAAAATTCAAAGTATTTAAAAAAGAGTAGTTTACAAGAATTGAAAACCTTATCGGTAACTATTTAGTCATGGTGCTCTCTGCACTCACTTTCTTTTGATTACCTTGTAAATCAGTAGCAAATATAATAAATCTATCCGATTTAGAAGGTCCTAACTTTAGTTAAAATTTATGTGTTTTAAAGTGCTTATTAAGTTCGTTTCATACTAATTTTTTTCAAAATTATCTCCACAGTTGGGGAGCAATAATGACAATAAAATTCCCACAGGTGGGTGTACTTGGGTTAGATTATCATTTAATCTAATGACTTTTGTGTGATAATATAGGTATAAACTGAATTTTAAGTTTAGTAATCATCACAAAAATTATTAGCTATGGAACATTCATTACACACCATTATTTTAGAGATACATAACAAGGAAGATAAGATTTCATCGCAAAGCAAAAGACTAATCGATGAGGCTTATGAAATGACCTTGTATCTACAAGATCTTTTATTTGAGATCAAGAAACAAGTTATTGAAGAAGGGTTTAAAAATGATGAGGAAGAGGTACAATTCTTCCGAACCATTAAACCCCAAATACTCGGTAAGCTTATCTATTACAATAAGGTATATCGTATTGAAACGACTTGTCCTGTTAGCACTGGAAAAATGTATTACAGATATTTTGCAAACCAATTAGCAACCCTAAAGCGAGATTATGTTGAACATTTATGCAATTCCGATTTTTATAGGTACTACCGTTCGGGACGAACAGATCGTGACCACAGTTATTTCAAGCGAGGAAATATAAACTATCACGACGGCTTAAACAGTATCGTTTTTGAGATTGACCCAGAGTTTTCTACATTCTATGACTATAAAACTGCAAGGATTATCTCCAACGAGTTACTCTACTCTTACCTCCTTACAAAAATCAATCCCGAGGAAAATCCTGATTTAATTCTTCAAAAGCCAGAAAATTCGAAAGACATTTTTTGGACGGAAAGTAAAAATGCCCTCATTGAATTGGCTTACGCTCTTTATACTTCAGCTTCGATTTCACATGGCAAAATCGGTATACGAAAAATCAGTTTGATGTTTCAAATCCTTTTTGGTATTACCCTTGGCGACTTACATCACGCTTTTCATAGAATGAAAACAAGAGCAGGTTCCAGAACGGCTTTTTTGGACCAGCTTAAAACATCATTGGAAGAATATATGGATAAAGACCTTTAAATAAACCTAGATTTTTTGAATAGAGGCAGTACATTAATCGTGTACTGCTTTTTTATTCAATTTGCCAAGGTATGCCAATTGGCAAATGTAGGCATAATCCACACTTAAAATATTCAAAATCCTCTATAACACCTATAAAATAAGGATTTACTCAGATTGAAAAAATTTTAAAAAACCGCCAAACCAATTGGCTTGGCTTGGCAGACAAACACTGCCACCTTTCTCAACTTTGCATTGTGAACATTAAAAAGCAATGCGATGAAAATCATAACAATAGAAGAAGAAGCTTGGAAACAGCTCAATAGCCGTATCAACGCTATTACTGATTATCTGAAAAGATTGGACAACACAAGCTATGATGAACTTTGGCTTAATAATCACGAGGTATGCCAATACCTGCATATTAGCGAAAAGACTTTGTGGCGTATGCGTACCAAAGGCGAAATAACTTACTCAAAAATCTACGGGCAATACTTCTATACCATTGGGGCAATCAAAGATATGCTCAATGCCAATGCCATACAAAGTAGCGATGATTATGTACAGGAACTTATGGCTAAAGGCAAAAGCTATATCGAGAAAGGCAGAAAACTAAAAACCGATAAAAAGTAAAGGCTATGAATATTGACAGAATGGAATTTATATCGTTGGATGGAACGTGTAATGGACAGATTTGATATGTTGAACAACCACATTGATGATTTGCAAAAGAAACGCAACAGTATAGACGGAGAAGAACTGCTCGATAATCAGGATCTACTGCAAATGCTAAAAATAAGTAGCCGTTCCTTACAACGCTACCGTTCCATTGGCAAACTACCATACTACACGATAAGCGGAAAATTGTATTACAAACTGTCCGATGTTCATCAGTTTATCAGAGAGAGTTTTAACAAATAGAAAGCCAATGAGTGCCAAACAGAGCCTTTGAACGCCACTTCGCAAAATACATTAACAGCTTCCTTTACTTTGAACATTAAAACTTCAAAATTTTCAGATTATGAGTGAAGAAACTTTAATTAAAAATGAAACACCCAAACAAGTTACACAGGAAGCACCTGAGCAACTATCGGATGTTCTGTTAGTGCTGGATAGGGAGAAAATGAAAATCCAAGCTGTAAAGAATATTGATAAAGATGGGAAAATGGAAACCGTTGACCCTACGGGCAAAAATCAAAGTGAGTTTTTACGTGTGGACAAACACGGCGATTTTGTTACCAATTTCCTTTCCAATTTTTGGAGGCAGTTGAAAAATCCTACCCAATTCTCATTATTCAAAGTATCTGCTGATGAAGCCGTCGAAAAGGCAAAGGATTTTCAAAAGCAGGTAGATAATCCTACCCCAAAGGGAGAAAAGGAAATGAAAAAGCACGAAGTGAAAAATGAACCTGAAAAAGAACAAAAACAAGAAAATCAAAAAGATATGGTAACAACACAAACAGCACAGGAAAAAAGCGAGTATCGCTTCCAGCCTGAACAGGTAGATTGGGAAACTATGAAAAACCTAGGAGTAAGCAAGGAGTATCTTGAAAAAAGAAACCTGCTTGAACCTTTGTTGAAAGGCTACAAGACTAATGAACTTTTGAATGTAAGCATCAATTTCGGAGGTGTTGCAGTTCGCACAGACGCCCGTCTGGCTTTACAAGCCGACCAAGACGGTAAACCCGTCGTATTTGTACACGGTGTTCGTAAAACACCGGAACTGCACAGGGAATTTTTTGGGCATAGCTTTACGGACGAAGACAAAAAGAACATACTCGAAACGGGAAATATGGGTCGTATCGTGGATTTAAAAAATCCAAGAACGGGAGATATGATACCGTCTATCATCAGTGTGGACAAGCTTACTAATGAGCTCATTGCTCTAAGAACTTCTCTGATCAAAATCCCTAATGAGATTAAAGGAGTGCAACTCAATGACGAGCAAAAGCAAACCTTGACGGAGGGAAAACCTCTTTATTTAGAGGGAATTACCTCAACAAAAGGAGCTTCCTTCAATGCAAAATGTTCATATAATGCGGACAAAAATTATGTAGAGTTTCTGTTTGACAGAAGCAACAACAATCAGCAATCCCAAAACAATCAGCAGAACAATCAGCAAAGCCAAACGCAGGAAGCTCCAAGAACTTTTAGAGGAAAGGATTTGACCGATGAGCAATACAACAAATTTAAAGACGGGCAAACAGTCTATGTTGAACTGAAAGATAAAAAAGACCAGCCTTATCAGGGCTATATCACTTTCAACAAGGAAAATGGAAAAAACCAATTTCGAGTTTCCAAACCAGTACAAAGAACGCGTTAAGCCTGTTGAAGAACACAAAACACAGACTGCGGTCAATTCAGAGGGTAAAACGAATGAAGCAACCAAAAACCTTAAGGAACCTTTACAAAAAGGACAGCAAAGCCCCAAAAATGAGAAGCAACAGGAGCAACAGGAAAAACCAAAAGCCCCTGCAAAATCAAAAGGCAGAAAAGTTAATTAGCTATGAAAACAGTTATCGCAGAAAAAACCAAGCGTAGCAAGAGAGAAATAGCCAGCTTGTTGGGAGCTTCCGATAAAAAGGACGGTTATCTAACGGGCAATGGCTATTTTGTTACGTGGGCGTTCGGACACCTCATAGGTCTGGGAATGCCCGAAGACTACGGGTATTTCGGGATTTGATAAAGCATCATTGCCAATCCTCCACAACCCGTTTATTTTGACTGTCCGCAAGGTCAAAAAGGATAAAGGCTACCAAGCCGATACAGGAGCATTGAAGCAACTGAAAGTAATCAAAGAACTATTCCATAAAAGCGACAGTATTATCGTTGCTACCGATGCCGGACGTGAGGGCGAACTCATATTTCGGTACATTTATGAGTACCTGAAATGCCATAAACCATTTGAACGGCTTTGGATAAGCTCGCTTACCGAAAAAGCCATAAAACAAGGATTTGACAGCCTGAAAGACGGGGCAGCATTTGACGGCTTGTTTCAAGCTGCACAAGGCAGAAGCCGTGCCGATTGGCTCGTCGGGATCAATGCTACACAATCATTGAGCATCGTAGCAGGCAACGGTGTTTATTCTCTGGGCAGAGTGCAAACATAAACAAAAGGAATACTCACTATGAGAGTTTGTAATATGAACATTATATATACTTTTCTTTTGATGATTGATATATTAATAATAAATCAGTTATAAATAAGATTACAATAAAGAATATCCAAAAAAGTACTCCATAAAGAATAACCAAAATTAGTGCAGAGAGCATCCCTTGTAAGATATTAAAATCTCCTTCATTGATAGCACGAATAATAGAATAAATATAAACTATTGTGAAAACAACCCATATATTAATCAAGTTTGTTTTTATTATTCTTTTCATTATTGAGCTGTTTTTTGATTTTCAAATAGTTTGCTCCATGCATTATAAACATATATTGTTAAGTTCCTCTTCTGTCCACAAAAATTTATTAATTGTACAGTGAGTTACATAATCTAATGCGTAAAAACTTAAAACAAAATAAATA
Source organism: Paenimyroides ceti (assembly GCF_030409925.1). NCBI lineage: Bacteria > Pseudomonadati > Bacteroidota > Flavobacteriia > Flavobacteriales > Flavobacteriaceae > Paenimyroides > Paenimyroides ceti. Next base: position 4,766 of record NZ_JAUFQU010000052.1, on the reverse strand, counting down.
AGTTTCACTAAGGTATATCTTAATATTTAGATTGTCAGACGCTTAAAATTATAAACTCTATGGCAATATATCAACTCCTTCATACCCTTCCATTATTTAAAAGCTTCACATGAATTTATATAGTACGGGTAGCTAGAATAAGTATAAATACAGTGAGATTTACTTGTACCAGGTGGATTCTTTCCCGCAGTAACACTCATAGTATTATTTACGTTTCTAATAGAATATACAAAACAGAGAGTATCGTTCTCTATTTTTAAAAAGCTGGTTTGTTTAAGATTTGTAGCGTCAATTACCTTTTTGCTACCTGTGCAGTTTTTTATAAATTTTGTATCAGCAACAAAAACAATAGTAACTCTGTTTTTTATACCATTAAAAAAAGTATAGCCGTTTTGTTCATACATTCTATAGATACTTATCTTATTATCTTTAGAATTTACGTTTGTATTTGCACACGAATAAAGTGCAAATATTGCGATTAATAGGAGTACATGTTTCATATTATTTTTGTAAAATAAACCATCCTTGACTGGTCTTACTATTTGCATTAGGGCTTAAGTTCATCCATATTGTATTACTTGGATTAGTTTGTAAGTAAAATTGATTGACCTTAACATTGTTTAAATTATAATTACTATCCATTCCTGCAGCCTGACTATGGGCTTGATAATAAACGTTCCGAGTAAAAGAAGGTGGTACAAAGTCTGGACTTTGTGTTGTATTCGAAGCTGGAGAGTTCACAATTGATAACGCAGCCCCACCTTCAAAAATTTCATGCCTAATTGTAGTACCAGCTGTCTGCCCTCCATTGGCCTCTAAAGATTGTGCTTGTAGAACGTTAACTTCTTGATTACTGGTAGTTTCAGTTTGTCCATTATATGCTCCAAATAAGAACATCGTTTGATTTCCAGCACTATCTGTCCTAACAATATCTTGCGTTAGTTAGATAATATTTTACAGTTTTATTTTTGTCCTCAATTATATCATATAAGGCTTTATCCTGAATGCTAAGACTTACTATAATCCAGTTTACTTTTATCTGCCATAGTTACTTTACCTGTTGTTGCATCTCTAACCATATTTAATTGTGAATCATCGTTTAGCTCCTTTAATGCTGTATCTGCATCAGCACCATTAATAATTAAATCAAACGGCATCATCCCATCCGGGTCAATAAACCGAATAGGATTATTGAATGCATAAACGTACGGAGAGAACCGTCTCATCTTCTCGGCTAATGGATCCACATTCATCCATCTTCCTAATGCAGCATCATAATTTCTTGCTCCAAAATCATATAGGTTTAATCCCATTTCTTCTTGTAACTCTTTACCATTGTATTGATACTTATAATTGGAAGCTGTATCCCTGTCATATCATTATACCCCTGATGTTTTAGTCCAAACGGATAATAGTTGTTTTCTTCCAGAATTTCCGTGGGTTCTATTACGCCGTTGTTATTGCCATCCGCATACACCACCCGGTTGTTGCCCAAATGGTCTTTATGGATATAATGGTAAATATACTTATAATTCTGATAGGCTGTATAACCTTCGGGCTGAGGAAAGAACTGCAAAGTTCCGTTAAGATACTGAAAACCGTCTATATACTCGGTAATCTGATTAGGCCCGCTATTGGCCAATACACTTTTCTTTAATTTATTGCCCGCTGCATCATAGACATAATAAATACTTCCCTGATCTGTATCGATGACTATGGGCAAATTCAGATGGTTATACGTGATTTTAGTAATCCGTTTTGTTGGTATCGGTGATTAAGTTTCCGGATCCGTCATAGGTATAGGCAGCACCCTCAGAAGGGATTTTTTAAATCCGTCAGGGTTGTTGGTATAGTCTCTTACCATAGTCAGCTGATTGCCATTATAGGGTATAATCGCGTTCGTCCATATCCAAAACCTGTCCGTCTACCATAGCTCCGGTACGGTTTAAGGTGCGGATGTTGCCGTTTAGGTCATAATTCATACTTTCTCTGTGTGCCTGTGGCGCATAAAGCCCATGGTCCAGCCTCCGTGAAAAGACATCATCTGCTTTCCTTTTATACGAGACATGTAAGTAATATGTACTATGCTATAAGATAGTGATACGTCAGTGTGGGAGAGAAATTATCTCCTTTGTATAGTATCCCATGCACTTGATTCCATCCATTTATTTTTCCACTCTTTAGGAAATGTCCAATGGTTTCTATTTTCCAAAGGAATTCTTATATAATAAAACTCTTTCTTATCTCCATTTGGCTTCTTTACATAACAGATATTTTCATCTTTTATTTTTATTAAACTATCTCCCACTGAAATGTAATCCATGATTTCAGAACGCAATGGAAATCCCTCTTCAATTCCATCGTTTCTTTTTATTAATACAGAAGTCATGACATCCATACTTTTTCTCCTATTATATTTTTCAATTATAATAGCTCTATAATTATCTTTAATATCGTTTTCTATTAACGAGTTATAATTCACTTCTCGGATTATAGTTACTATCATAAAAATAAAAAAGATAATGCCGAAAAAGATAAGATATGGTTTAAGTGCTTTCATTTTTTCACCTTTTTAGATTTGAATTCTCTTGACAAAGTACTGGTTCCTCCAGAATAGGTAGCACTTGCTTTCCCAGCTTTACCTAACACTTGTGACAAAGTCTTAGGCGCGCTACCATATCCTAAAGAACGGGATGTCCAGGTAGTTGGATACCGATGTCCGGGATAAACTTCATCATGTGTACCTTCTGTGTTACTCCACGTTACAGAGTACCAAAAACCAGCAACACCTATCGAAGCAGCATTATAACCTCCCTCAAAGCCTTTAACATCAAAAAAATCAGTTGCTATATCTTTATTATACTTAGATCCAAAGAAACTAAAACCAGCACCACCTCCGACACCTACATTTCCTCCTTTAGAAGTATAAATACCCAAATTACCCTCGCTTTCACCATTTAAGAAAATACGCAATCGACAACCCAAATTCCATACCTCCACCAACAGTTGCAGAACCACTAAGATTATACCTATAGCATCATATTGTTTTTTTAAGGTCTTCCATACTCATACCTGTATCAAAAAAACAAGTGGTTTGTCAGGATTAATATTGAGTTCGGTATCAAAAAACATAGTCTTTTATCTCCAGTATCTACTATATTCTTATAATTTCCTTTTTATCCTTATTATTGATGATGATATCATCTTTAATCATTCCCGTAGGATCGGTAAACCTAATCGGATTGTTACCTACATATGAATATGCTTCCATCGTTTTCTCCACCAACGGATCCACATTCATCCATCTTCCTAAAGTCGGATCATAATTTCTTGCGCCAAAATCATACATATTCATATCTTTTTCGGGTTGAAAATCTTTTCCTCCAAAGGTGTATTTATAGCCTGTATTTCCTGTAATGGTACTGTAATTCTGATGTTCTAATCCAAATGGATAATAATGATGCTCTTCCAGAATTTCCGTTGGTTCTATTACACCGTTGTTATTGCCATCTGTTTGATGAGTACAATTGTAAAAAATGGAGAGAGAAAATTTTTACTTTAAAATAAAATATTAATTCTTACAACCTTTTTTAATAGCTTTTTCATATTTTTAGCAGACACCTCAGATTTATTAGTTCGCCATTTACTAACTATTTTATTATTTGTTTTACAAACAAGATAAGTATTTACTTTTAACCTATCATTAGTCATAATTGTTCCTTTACCTTTACCAATAACATCCCAATCTAAAAGCCCCTGTTTAACTTTAACCATTGTAGAATCAATTAAATCTTTTTCTTTTAACAAGGTTAAAAATTTTAGGAGAAGGCTTGGTTGTAATTTCTCCATCAATAAAAAAGATTTTTTTTCCAACTTTAATATAATCTAAAGGGAAATAACCACTACCGTCCGAAGACAAATACTACTTTGTTTATTTGAGGAGACACCCTATACATATAATGAAATCTGTGCTATCTATGTAATCTTTACTTAATCTAAAATATTTATATTTTAAAGTGTAAGTAACATTTTTTTTACAATAATTCTTGATAATATTTTCCATTATTTCCTCTTGAGGACAATTAGTTTGATTTATTGACTTACAGCCTAACAAAGTAGTTAAACAAAAAAATAAAATCAGAAATTTATCTGGATTTGCTTCAAAAACATTGACATCATTATATTGTTGGTTATATTTCTTACTAATTATAAAATGAGGAATACTTTTTCCTTTAAAGTTTAATTTATCGTCATCACTTGCTAATGAATTATCAGGATGGCTGTGATAATGATATTTAGCATACCTGCTTCTACCTAAATAGGGTTTTGAACTTTTTAAATATTGCCAATCTATCTTTTCATTCTCATTGTATCTTGCAGAATTAGATGTTGTTGAAGTATTACTTTTATGAGCTTCAACTAAAAATCCTGAAATATCTTTACCCATAGCATTATTTCCTAAAGCGTATCCTGACACTTCAACACCAGCCAGTTTAGTATAATCGGCAATAAAATTTTGAAATTGAGATTCTGTAGGTTGATCTGTTCCGTTTATTTCTATAACATTATTGTTTTGTTTAAAATTTATACCATCTTTTAAAATTCCTTTAACAATATTATCAACTTAAAACACCTTTGACTTCTTCCCTTTTTATTCAGGTTTACAATCCTATCAGGATTATTATTCTTTTCTCCATGTTGTTTTATTTCTCCGGTTTTTCTCTATTAAAAGTATAATCCGTATCAATACCATCCGATGCTAACAG
>NZ_JAUFQU010000051.1:0-17671 GCF_030409925.1 Paenimyroides ceti | reverse complement strand
GCACAGGAGAAGCCCGTACAAAGAGAGCGGACAAGAGCAAAGAAAAATACCGACAGCACTTATGGCGAACGCTTCCTGAATACACACTCTATGGAAAAGCGTGGCGATAAAAGTATCTATATCCGGCAGGAATACCACGAACGTTGTCCGTATCGTACAGGTTATCGGAAAGATAAGATACCGTTGTATGCGTACCTCGACAATATTCTCGAACATCATTTTGAACTGTTTGAGAAAGCGATTACCGATGATTTTAAACGAGAAGTTTAAACTATTTTTTTAAAGTAAACAGATTATGGAAAATACAAACAAAAAAAACAGACAAAGCCATACGCACGGCTCAATACAAATCCACATTCCTTACACCTACAGAATTTATGGCAAGGAAAGGAAAAACGGTATATATCAGCAAAGAGTTTCATCAGAAACTGAACCTGCTTGTATTTATGCTCGGTGGTAGCAAACTGACCCTTGCCGATTATTTGCAGAATACTTCAGCATCATTTTGATGATTTTGGAGCGGAAATGAAAGAGCTTTACGACAAAGCAAATAAACAACTTTTTAAAAATTACAGCGATGAACAGCAATAGAAAAAATCAGAAAAATAAAGAGCGTAAAAATCCTTATCCCTCTATATTCCTCATCAACCGATTTCCGTCAGGACGGCACGGAAAAGTAGTGTACATACGTCCCGAATACCACGAACGGCTACTCCGTATTGTAAGGTATCAAGAGAGGACAAAGCCACGCTTTACTCTCTAATAGACAACATTCTTGAACCACTTCAAGGAATTTGGCGAAGACATTTTGACTATTATAACAAACAGAACAAACCAAATTTATAGCGATGGAAATAGTAATTGTAATATGCCTGTTGATAGTCATTGCCCTGCTTTTGCAGGACAAGATTGTTATTAAACGGAAGTCGGAACAAAAACCTAAACAGGAAAAAGTTAACCCGAAATTGCCTGATATTATGGGACAACCGAAGGCTTTAAGAAGCCAATCAGTGCCAAATACTGCCACTGAAAGCCAAATAACGGAACCGGAAGTAGATCCTGCTAATTTAGACATTGAATACGACGAAAATGAAAACGTAGGTATTCAGCAAATTCCGCAGGAAGAATTGGATAAGGTGTTCAGTAATAATGTACCCGATTTAGCAGAGGAAGAAGAAGATTTGAACAGGTACAGAACGTCCGGTAGCGATGACGGTTATGCCAGGGGGTTACCTTTGAAGAACTAAACAACGTGGGGGTGTTGCTCCAAAAAGAAACATTGGAACCAGCCCAAAAGGAAACAGCGATTGATATAGTTCAAAGATTACAGGGAACCGAATTATTTGCTCTACTGGAAAGTTCAATGCAAGGTGCTTCAAGAAAGATTGCCGAGCTTTTGGACAGCACACTTTCATCATCTGATACCGAAACCAATCTTCCAATTTGCGGAAGAGTGATTTAAGTGATTTTGATATTGCCGATTTCATATAATCCGCAATGCTGTAAATAACGCCCTAAGCATACAGATATGATTAAATCCAAAAACGACCCCGATTATATATTCGAGGAATATAAAGGCTATACCATCGCCAGCCATAAAAATAATGTGGTCGGTAAAGATATAGACAATCTTATCATTGTCTATAAATCTGAAGAGTTCCCCAATCACGGATATATCGTCGGGCTTGATGACAGCAAGATGTCAGGGTATAGAAAATCCTTACCGAACAATATAGAGGATGCCAAAGCCTATATAGATTGGGCAGTTAAAATACGTGAAGAAATGGAAATGGCAATAAAGCCTGAAAACGCCTACGATTTACGCGTAAACAAAGGTGTGTTACCAACCATTGATATTGCAGGGCATACCTTTTATGTAGATATACGAATGGATATGCTTCGTCCCAAAGACGATTTTCTATCCAAAGGAATAGTATTCGATGAAATAGACCATTATTTTTCAGAAGAACGAAATGCCTACCTTATTCCTTATGATCCCAAGAAGCATGAGTTCAGAGAACTTGATTATAACAATCTCGTTAGCGTACCTAAAGATCTCATCGCAGTAGAATTCCCATTTCAAAAGGAGCTTGATCTCATTGGGTGGAACAGAAAAGGTGGTTGGGATATAAAAGAGGATTTAAAACCTACAGGAATTAAACTTCATTTTGAGGCAAAGATTGTCTCTTGGAAGGAAACCTATATCAACGATATTATTAAGGATAATCTTAATAGATTAAAAGACAAATCAGAAAAAGAAAAACTTCAAAGCAAACCTTCCGTTCCATCCCAAAACCAGCAATCTAAGAAAGGTCGAAAAATGTAAATAAAATTTCTGTTAGACAACGCCAAACAGTAAAATGCTTGGCGTTTTTTTATGCTTAGCTTACCACTTGTAATAGTATTATCTTAATGCTAAAGGTTTTCATGGTATTTATACTAATTATTAATAATATTATTTATTCTTTCAAATATTGTCTTTTCATACCCATCGAATGAACCTTGTATTCGGTTGGCTTCATTTTGGTTTTGGGAATCATAATAGTCAATAATTTTTTGTGGTACACCGTAATCACTTGCGATGCGTGCCTCTTCACTGAATGCGTTGTACTCTAACTTGATTAAGAGCACATCGATACCAGTAGCGTCTTCATAAGCAATTCTATCTCTTTGGGAAATGTAAAACTTATACATGAGATTGAACACACCAATATACTTTACCAACTGGTATTTGAAGGTGTTGTATATCAGCGACGAAGTTCTTCTCATTGCACTATTAACCGCATTGGATGAATTGGGATTGGCCTCCCTTCTTAAATTATAATTGTAGACACCATTGAATCCTGTACTTAAATAACTATTGAGTGCTGCAAATAGAATAGAATAATGATTTGGACTATAGTTATCTTTAAAGGTATTTTCTATCATAGCCTTTAAAGTTTCATTTTCAACTACTTCGTAAATTGCGTCCAATATTACCTGAAAGCCATCTTTTTCGAGAGCCATTCGAGGTGCGTTTAATCTTGCTATAAACCTCTTTATCCTTTGATGAAATAATGGTGACAGCCCTGCTATATTATCGTATATCTTAATCTTATCACGCTTGCTTATAACCTTAAATTGTGAAAGAATATAGTCTGGAATGCCTCGCGTTTCCTGCATAGCCCGAATTTCTAACAATCTCTCACGACTGCGATCATCCAAATATTGTTCCGGGGTCATCTCATCATCAATTTCTTTTTTTTCAACATTTAAGTCATAGTTTTTATGGGTAATCTGTTCACCCGTATCGTTTATGACGTTCATAAACTCTTTATCAAGAGAAATCACTCGACCAGTGTAATGTTCCATAAAGCGGCCAGCTCTTCCTGCAATATTTTTGGCATCAAAGGTTAGTAATGGTTTTCCATATCTTCCTCCTCCTTTTTCACTTTTATAAACAATCATATTTTTTGCAGTCGTATTTACACCTTCGGTTATGGTAGTAGTTGAAGTTAATATTCTTACGCCCGATTCTGGATTGTTGAAAAGAGAAATAATCTCCTTTTGAATATATTTAGGTACCATCCCGTGATGAACACCGACGCCTTTCTGTAAAGCTTCTATAACAATCCATTTGGAGTCGAAATTTTGCAAAAGATGGTCAAGAAAAATTTTATAAAATCCGGTATTTAAAGGAGCTCTGTCAAAATCTTTGGCTACTTTCTCAGCATTGCCCTGAGTATTACAATACACAATAGCATTTTCGTTATTGAGTAAAATGCGATCTAGAAGCTCCTGTATTTTTGCTTTTTTTGCAGTTTTTCTGCTAAAATTAAAATCAAGTCCATCAATCGTGATTCGCCCTCTCTCATTTTCTACATCAGTTTTTGTAACTTTTACTATTTCATATTCGTTTCTTAATAATTTTTCAATACCAAAATCACGAAGGAACAAATCGAAAGATGGATTATAGCCGTCGCGAGTCTGGTCAAAGACTTCAATATATGGACCAGCGAGAAAAATATCTATGTCAGTATATTTTGAGAAGCCATAAAATAGGGACATTCTATAGGCAACATCGCGTTCATTTTCTTTTGCTTCATTGTCAATAATGTATCCGTTGTCGATCTTATACACTTCATCTATAAAGATAAAGTCAAGATGAACATCGTGATTCTTGTCCAAAAATGAAAGGAAACGCTCCGGTGTAAAAATAAAAATATTATTTTCCTGAGGGTTTACAGCAAAATCACTTAAGGTTTGAACATTGTATTCATCTGCAAACTTTATAGTTCCATTTTTGATCTTCGCCAAATTTTCTGTCAATAAGGCAATACTCGGAAATATTAAGACAACATTTTTGTAACGCATCTTTTTTATAATTTCATATACAAGATGCGTCTTTCCAAATGACGTAGACGCTGATAGAAAGTAGCGGTTTGTTTTTTCCGAAATAAACAGATCAAGGATTTCCTTCTGATATTGGTGTAATTTTGAATGATCATCCGTGTAGAGTGATGATTCGTATAATAAGGAAGATATTGTACTGAGGCAAATATTATCTTCATCTAAAGCTAGTGACCTATCCTTTTGGAATTTATAAAGAATATCGTAATAGTGCGGAACCCCGACTTTAGAAGAGAGATATAGAAGAAACCTTCGGTCTGCATCATCTATCTCTTCATCTTTTATAAAGTCAAAATATTCACAGACTTCATTTAGTAATAAGTGTTTTGCCGTTATGCCTTCCTGAAAGGAATTTAATGTGGTTACAACGTTAAGGGTTCTTTGCTGTCTATCCATTTGATGATTGTTTCTTTACAGGTTTTTGCACTTTCGATCGGAATTAGAATAAAAAATATTGAAAAATCTATACTAATATTTTTGAATTCAAGGTCTTTGTAATTTTCATTAATATGTTTGATGGCTGTTTCTATTGACTCTTGGTAATTACCATTGACATAGTCAAAAGTGATCAGTATAGGATAAACTAATTTAATATTATTGTCGATAAGCTCCTGTTCCAAATTGTCGATGATGCATTTATCCCATTTATCAAGTATCTTATAGAGGGAAGATTCTTTGTCGACAATATTCCCTTTACTTTGAAGGATTGTCGTAAAATTCGTGTTGATGAGATAATCATCTGAAATAGCTTTCTGAATATTATCAAACACTTTATTAATTGCGGCTTTACCGTCTTGATAGAATTTAGTTTCTCCAAACCATAATTGTATTTCATCCTCAGTTTGAATTAAGTGGAAGCAATCATACCCGGTCACCTCCGATTTCTTCTGTATGTCATAAAAGTAGCCACGCGATACAAGTGTTTCATTTCCGTAGTATACTTTCAATATTGCGTAAAGCAAGGACTCTCCGTAAATCCCTAATTTCAGTTTTGCCAAGTCATCCGCAGAATAATTATATTTAAATTTTGCGTTAAATGCATTTATAAACATCTTTTGATGATCACCGTCCAACAACTGAAATTCATCATAAGCGTAATACAAGATGCTTTCATAGATGATACGAGATAAACTTCCCATATCTTCAGCTTTATAACAATCATCGAAAAGGTCAATATGAGTAACACAAGATTTGCTTATCAAAAGCTTATCATCTGGTAGATTGTATTCTAATAATACAGTCTTTTTTATAAGATCTATTAGGGATGGTTTCATTAATAAGAGCGGTTTGATAAATCAGGTCCATAAGTAACTATAAATCTGACTAATTTAATTTATTTTTTGTGTTTATAAGCAGAATTCAATTAAAATGTTAGATTGACTTTAAAATGATTTTGCACTTAGGCAAGATATTTACTAATGATATCAAATTTCATAACTTCCTCATGACTATCAGTCGCGTGCAGAAATGCAGGATTTTTCTGGTCTGATTTATTAATAATATCAACAAATAACTTTAGATTTTCCAACTGTAATTCCGAGAATGAGTCAATATCTGCTTTAATTTCTTCTACAGTGTGTGTATTCCTGTAATTGGTATACTTACCCATAAAGCCAACGAAAATATCAGAAAGTTGTGTCAATTGGCTATCCTGTGAATCAACAAAAGAATAGTTTTTAAATTCGACTCCCTTATCTAGCATTCTGTAACCGTTCAAAGCTTCCCTGATGGAATCCTCATTATCGAATATATGAGTTGAATTCTTGAAAGTGTAGATTGGTCTAAGATAAAAATGTGTCAGATCTGCCAACAGAACATAATCTTGTTCTTGCATCACAAAAGCTAGCTCACCCTTCTTTTTAGACTCTTTCAATATCTGCCGTAAAGATTCCAGTCCAAAATGAAATTCTGGGATAGGTAGATATTCCTCAAAAAGATTACTCAATGCCTCTATGAAATCACCAATTTTTTCAGGTTTAACATTAGGATATTCGAAAGCATAAAAAAGTTGAATGACGGCATCTATTTCAAGACGACAAAGTTTATAAAGGTCATTCTTTAACCGATTATCAAATCCAGGTCCTAATTGCATAGCCGTGTCCGAATTCATTATAGCAGAGTCAACGATATCAACTACAGACCAATAAAGAATATTTAAGCTCGAATAATGTACATAAAGATCGCTATCCTTTAAAAAGCGAAAGAAGAGATTTAGCTTTTGGGATTTGAGGCAATCAAGGAAATCTCCGAATGCGATATGTTTGAATTTAACTTCCTTGGCTGTTTTCTGCAAATTAAAACTATCAATCAATGGCTGTACATCTGGTACTACTCCCTGATGTAGAAGTCCTCCCAATACGAAATTTGCAGTAAATGTATAATTGAAATCATTTTCTCTTACATAGAATGTTTTGACATTATTAGTCTCATCATAATAGAATGTATATGGTGTTGTAAAATCAACCCTTGGATTCAGCAATCGGGCTAATTGGTTAGCAGTCTCAATTTCGGCTATTTCAAAATCAATCATGGTATTAGTTTATTAAAATTAATATGTGACTAAGTTATAAAAAACACGGCTAATAATGCCACTCAACGCCAAACACTTCCTCTGACTGCCACTTTACGGTAACGCCTCAATTTCCATAAGACATTTGTCCCGAAAGCCCGCAAGGTGTGGGATAACAAAAACAAATTAATGTGTTTCAATTATGGAAAAACAAAGAAAAAAAGTTTTGCTGGCAACCGTAGCGATGTTGTCAGGAATTGGTGCTTTCGCACAGGGAAACGGCTCGGCAGGTATCAACGAAGCTACCCAAATGGTAACAAGTTATTTCGACCCCGCAACCCAGTTAATCTACGCTATCGGTGCGGTAGTTGGGCTCATCGGAGGCGTTAAAGTGTACAACAAGTTCAGTAGTGGAGATCCTGACACAAGCAAGACGGCAGCTTCGTGGTTCGGTGCGTGTATCTTCCTGATTGTAGCGGCTACCATTCTGCGTTCATTCTTCCTTTAATCCCTTGCCTTATGAATTACAATATCAACAAGGGCATCGGAAGAACGGTGGAATTTAAGGGGTTGAAAGCACAGTACCTGTTCATCTTCGCAGGTGGATTGCTCGGCACTTTAATTTTCGTGATGATAATGTATATGGCAGGTGTAAATTCTTACATCTGTCTACTGCTCGGAACCGGAGGTGCTTCACTTATCATCTGGCAGACCTTTTCACTGAATAGGAAATATGGCGAACACGGACTGATGAAGTTGGGAGCCATAAAAAGGCATCCCCGTTATATCATCTGCCGCAAGCCTGTACACAGGTATTTAAAATTCACTCCTAAACTCAAAACCTTATGAGAAATGTAGCTAAGACAGCCACATTGGAAAACAAATTTCCTTTGCTGGCAGTAGAGAACAACTGCATTCTTTCTAAAGATGCAGACATTACCGCCTGTTTTGAAGTACGGTTGCCGGAACTGTTTACCGTTTCATCGGCAGAATACGAAGCTATCCATTCCGCTTGGCACAAGGCAATCAAAACCTTGCCAGACTTTACCGTCATTCACAAACAGGATTGGTACATCAAAGAAAACTACGCTCCGGATTTGGCACAGGAAGATCAGAGCTTTCTGTCGAAATCCTATCAACGCCATTTCAACGAAAGACCATTTCTGAACCACTATTGTTATCTGTTTCTAACCAAGACTACCAAGAACAGAATGCGTATGCAAAGTAACTTCAGTTCGCTTTGTAAGGGTACGCTTATTCCAAAAGAAATCAATAAAGAAACGATACACCGATTTATGGAAGCGGTGGCTCAGTTTGAGCGAATTGTTAATGATAGCGGATTTATAAGCCTACGACGTTTGACCGAAGACGACATCATCGGTACGGACGAAACACAGGGATTGCTGGAGCAATACCTAACTCTATCAAGAGAAAACAGAACGGCAATGCAAGACATAGCACTCAGTGCTGAAGAAGTCCGTATAGGAAATAAAAGGTTATCTCTGCACACCTTGTCAGATACGGACGACCTGCCTGCAACCGTTTCGGCAGATACCCGCTTTGAAAAGTTATCTACCGACCGAAGCGACTGTCGTTTATCGTTCGCTGCTCCTGTGGGGTTGTTGTTAAGCTGTAACCATATCTACAACCAATACCTGTTTTTAGATAATAGCGACGACAACCTGCAAAAGTTTGAAAAATCTGCCCGCAACATGCATTCTTTGGCTCGTTACAGCCGTGCCAACCAAATCAACAAAGAGTGGATTGAAAAGTACCTGAACGAAGCCCATTCATTCGGGCTTTCTTCAGTTCGTTCACACTTCAATATAATGGCGTGGTCGGAAGATCCGGCTGAACTCAAACAGCTAAAGAACGATTGCGGAAGTGCATTAGCATTGATGGAATGCAAACCACGCCACAATACAACTGATGTAGCTACCCTGTATTGGGCAGGAATGCCTGGCAATGCTGGTGATTTTCCGAGCGAGGAAAGTTTTTACACTTTCATAGAACCTGCATTGTGCTTCTTTACCGAAGAAACCAACTACCACAATTCGCCTTCTCCATTTGGGATAAAAATGGCTGACAGGCTTACAGGAAAGCCTATCCATTTGGATATTTCGGATTTGCCGATGAAACGAGGGATTATCACTAACCGGAACAAGTTCATACTTGGTCCGTCAGGTTCGGGAAAATCTTTTTTCACTAACCACATGGTTAGGCAATACTACGAGCAAGGTGCTCACGTATTGCTGGTAGATACGGGAAACTCTTATCAGGGGTTGTGCGAATTAATCAAAGGAAAGACCAAAGGCGAAGACGGTGTTTACTTCACTTATACCGAAGATAACCCGATTGCCTTTAATCCATTTTACACCGATGATGGTGTGTTCGACATCGAAAAGCGTGAGAGTATCAAGACTTTAATACTCACGCTTTGGAAACGTGATGATGAACCGCCTACAAGGTCAGAGGAAGTGGCGTTGTCCAATGCGGTTTCAGGTTATATCGACCGTATAAAAAACGAGGGTATTTTCCCATCATTCAATGGCTTTTACGAATATGTAAAAGGAGATTACCGCAAGGTACTCGAAGAAAAACAGGTTCGTGAAAAAGACTTTGATATAGCCAATTTTCTCAACGTTTTAGAACCTTATTACAAAGGTGGCGAGTATGACTATCTGCTGAACTCGGACAAGCAGTTAGACCTGTTATCCAAACGATTTATCGTGTTTGAAATTGATGCGATCAAGGATCACAAAATCCTTTTTCCGATAGTTACCATCATCATTATGGAGGTCTTTATCAACAAGATGCGAAGACTGAAAGGTATCCGAAAGCTCATTTTGATTGAGGAAGCTTGGAAGGCCATTGCAAAAGAAGGAATGGCTGAATACATCAAATATCTTTTTAAAACCGTAAGAAAATTCTTCGGAGAAGCCATTGTCGTAACCCAAGAAGTCGATGATATTATCCAGTCGCCTATTGTAAAAGAGAGTATTATCAACAATTCCGATTGTAAAATCCTCTTAGACCAGCGTAAGTATATGAACAAGTTTGATGATATACAGGCAATGCTGGGGCTTACGGATAAAGAAAAGGCACAGGTACTATCCATCAATATGAACAACGACGCCAGTCGCTTGTACAAGGAAGTTTGGATTGGATTGGGCGGAACACACTCGGCAGTGTACGCAACGGAAGTAAGCCTTGAAGAATATTTGGCTTACACGACAGAAGAAACCGAAAAAATGGAAGTGATGCAACTCGCTTCCGAATTGGACGGTAATGTGGAACTCGCCATTAAGCATATCGCTATGCAAAGGCGTGATGAATTAAATCAATAAGTAATCATTTAAAAATTCAAGACAATGAAAAAAATATTTTTAATGATGCTCACGGCAATACTGTTTGTCGTAGCACCGTCAGCAAAAGCTCAATTTGTCGTGACTGACCCGGCAAATCTGGCTTCAGGTATTCTCAACTCTGCGAACGAAATCGTACAGACTTCATCTACAGTGAGCAATGTGGTAAAGAACTTCAAAGAGGTTGAAAAAGTGTACAAACAAGGCAAGGAATACTATGATAAACTCCAAGCCATCAACAACCTTGTGAAAGATGCCCGTAAGGTGCAACAAACAGTTTTACTGGTGGGCGATGTATCGGAAATGTATGTAACCAATTTCGGTAAGATGATGAACGATCCGAATTTCAAACCAAATGAGTTAGTAGCGATTGGCAACGGGTATTCGGCACTGCTGAATGAAAGTACAGAACTGCTAAAGGAATTGAAGCAAATTATCAGTGCATCAAGTCTTTCACTGAATGACAAAGAGCGTATGGATATTATTGACCGTGTGTACAAAGAAGTAAAAGAATACCACAGCCTTGTACGCTATTACACCAATAAGAACATATCGGTAAGCTACCTGAGAGCAAAGAAGAAAAACGATGCCAAAAGGGTGCTTGATCTGTACGGAACTTCTAACCAAAAATACTGGTAAATCATGGAATGGGATAATCTTCACGAACTTCTGCGTTCGCTCTACGATGATATGATGCCTCTTGCGGGCGATATGGCTGCGGTTGCGAAAGGTTTGGCAGGATTGGGAGCTTTGTTCTATGTAGCATTAAAGGTTTGGCAGGCTTTAAGCCGTGCCGAACCTATTGATGTGTTCCCCTTACTTCGCCCATTTGCCTTAGGACTTTGCATTATGTTTTTCCCAACTATCGTGTTAGGAACCATTAATGCGGTATTAAGTCCTGTTGTAACCGGAACCCATCAAATACTCGAAGACCAGGTACTGGATCTGAACAAGCTACAACAGCAGAAAGACCAATTGGAATATGAAGCAATGGTCAGAAACCCCGAAACAGCCTATATGGTATCGGACGAAGAGTTTGATAAAAAGCTGGAGGAACTGGGTTGGTCGCCATCGGATATTGGAACAATGGCCGGAATGTATATGGACAGGCAAGCCTACAAGATAGAAAAAGCCATCAAAGATTGGTTTCGTAACCTACTCGAAATACTTTTTCAAGCTGCGGCTTTAGTCATTGATACTATCCGAACGTTCTTCCTGATCGTTTTAAGTATTCTCGGTCCAATTGCTTTCGCCATCTCCGTGTGGGACGGCTTTCAATCCACGCTCACGCAATGGCTTACGAGGTATATAAGTGTTTATCTGTGGCTTCCTGTTTCAGATTTGTTCAGTTCGATGCTTGCAAGAATACAGTCCCTCATATTGGAAAAGGATATTGCGATGCTGTCTGACCCCACATTCATACCCGATACCTCCAATACAGTGTATATCATCTTTATGATTATCGGTATCATCGGTTACTTCACTATTCCAACGGTAACAGGTTGGGTAATACAAGCCGGCGGTGCTGGAAACTTTACCCGAAACGTAAACCAAGCGGCTATGAAAACTGGAAATATCGCAGGTGCTGGAGCAGGTTCGGCAGCAGGGAATATCGGTGGCAAATTAATGGGAAAATAAAATAATTAAATCAGTTAAAAATGGAATTTAAAACTTTAAGAAATATAGAAAACAGCTTTAGGCAGATACGTCTGTATGCCATAGTATTTGCGGTTCTCTGTATTGGTGTGGTAGGATATGCCGTATGGAAATCGTACAGTTTTGCCAATGAGCAACGCCAAAAAATCTATGTGCTGGATAACGGTAAATCCTTAATGCTTGCCTTGTCGCAGGATGCGAGCATCAACCGACCTGTGGAAGCACGGGAACACGTCAGACGTTTTCACGAGTTGTTCTTTACCCTTGCTCCAGACAAGAACGCTATCGAGAGCAATATGAGCAGGGCATTCAATCTTGCCGATAAAAGTGCTTTCGATTATTACAAAGACCTATCGGAGAAAGGCTATTACAGCAGGATTATTTCAGGTAACGTACAACAACGTATTGAGGTGGATAGTGTCGTGTGCAACTTCGACACCTATCCTTATTCGGTGCGTACCTATGCGAAGCAGTTTATCATAAGGTCAAGTAATGTAACACGACGTAACCTGGTTACTTCCTGCTATCTCGTAAACTCCGTTCGTTCCGACAACAATCCCCAAGGCTTTAACATCGAAAAATTTGCGGTAGTAGAGAACAAGGATATTGAAGTCATCGAACGCTAAAATGTAAGGATATGGAACAATCACTTGATTTAGACACGTTTGTAAAAACCCTTACGGATAAAGGATATAACGGTTATTTCCAAACGGAGAGTTCTTATGCAGGTAAGCTAAAAGACAGTATCAGCGATTTTTTAGAGGCGTGCAAGAACGGTACAGATAAACCGCTTAATGCAGACAGCTTTTCATTAAGGACTTACATCGAATGGAACGGCGAAGACAAGCCTAAAACCGAATGTTATATGCGAATACGGTACGAAGACAACAAATTCGATGTGCAGAAAATGGATATTGAAAGGACTGACCGTTATGGGTATTCAATGAAAAAATCAGAACTGACAAACCTTACAACAGGATCAGTTGCGACCGCAAAGGAAGCCCTTGCTAAAGTCCTTGACACACCTAAAGAACAACTTGCTCCGAAAAGAAGAGGGTTTAGAATGTGATAACCTCAAATAATCAAAGTATGAAAAAATTAAGGGAAAATATGGACAGGTTTTTTGACAAGCTGGACGACCGTTGGAGGGCTTTACCATTGGCGAAGCAACACCAATATACATTGTACTTCTTTGTTGGTTATCTGCTTCTGACCGTAGGAGTTGTTGCCAAAGTATGGTACGATACAGGCAAGTCAAAAAACGATATGTCGATAGAACATATCGAAAATCCTGTCCTCAAAAAGAACGAAAGTCCTGTAAGGTTACAGGACACATTATCAACAATTTTAAAAAATCAGATTTATGAAAGAAAATGAGAACAAAAAGTCGGTTGTTCGGGTAACGGAGGGGAACCCGAAAGAAACCGCCGATGTACTGCAAAACGGCACGGAGAACAAAACGGAAAAGCTCAAAAAACCTTTGATTTTTGGTTTGATGGGTATTGTTTTCGTTGGCTGTATGTATTTAATTTTCAAACCGTCTGCTGACAAAAAGGAAATCGAAAACATTGGACTGAATGATGCTGTTCCGCAAGCTACCGGAGCAGGAATGCCTGCCGACAAAGGCAAGGCGTATGAGCAGGAAATGCTGGAACGCAAAGAACAGGAGAAACGTAATGCTTTGGCAACGCTTTCGGATTATTGGAACACCGATGATAAGAAAGAACCTGCTAATGAATTTACCGAAGATGATGAAGACGAAAGCACCGGCTATGGAAACGGCGGTAGAAATTCGGGGAGAAACAATAGTTCTGCATTAAACAGTTATCGAAATGCACAAAGCACATTGGGCAATTTTTATCAGGACAACAATTCGGAAACGATGGAACTGCGTAAGCAATTGGATGAACTGAAAGAAAAGTTAGCTGAAAAAGATGTACCAAAAGCAACAACCATTGATGACCAGCTTGCATTAATGGAAAAATCTTATCAGATGGCGGCAAAATATCTTCCGAACAATACAAACACAGGCAATGTGGAACAGCCTGTACCTGCAAATGGTACAGCTTCAGGAGCTGCGGGTGCAAACAAAAAAGAGCATTTTGTTTCTTTTACTGCCGCAAGGAAAAATACCGTATCTGCTTTATATCGTGAGCCGACAGATAGTGAGTTTTTGGAAAATTGGAGTGAAACCCGAAACAGAGGGTTTTATACCGCAGGTACTGCCGAACAAGTTGTACAGCCCAAAAACAGTATCAAAGCCTGTGTACACGATGCACAGACGGTAGTTGGCGAAACGGGTGTACGGTTGCGATTATTGGAACCTGCAAAAACACCAAGCCGTACTATCCCGCAGGGAACAATTGTAACGGCTAATGCCAAGTTTCAAGGTGGGCGTTTACAGCTTAAAATTACCTCGGTTGAACTGGAAGGTAATATCATTCCGGTTGATATCACCATTTATGATCTGGATGGACAGCAAGGACTGTATGTTCCGTATTCTCCTGAAATGAATGCTCTTACCGAAATGGCGGGTAATATGAGCCAACAATCAGGAACAAGCCTGATGCTTACCCAGAATGCAGGACAACAGGTGGCTGCCGATTTAAGCCGTGGCGTGGTGCAGGGAATTTCGGGCTATTTCGCCAAGAAAGTACGTACCCCAAAAGTAACGCTAAAAGCTGGACATCAAGTCTTTCTTGTATCAAAACAATAATGTTAAACTCAATATTTAGACAAATGAAAAATATTTTTAAAACCTTTTGGGCAGTTGCTCTGACCATCGGCTTTGCCGTAACCTCCTTTGCACAGGATAGTGTACCTGTAAAAACACCCCTTGAATTGGGCAAAATTGAACCATATCGTATGGAAGTAACCTACGATAAAACCTCGCACCTGATTTTCCCGACGGCTATCCGTTATGTGGATTTGGGGAGTGAGTACCTGATTGCCGGAAAAGCAGAAGACGCAGAAAACGTATTGCGTGTAAAAGCATCGGTTAGGAATTTTGAAGCCGAAACCAACTTTTCCGTAATTACCAATGATGGTCGTTTTTACTCTTTCAATGTGTATTACAGTGGATATCCCGAAGCGTTGAGTTATGATCTGTTGACGATGCAAAAAGCAGTAGATAAAGCCAACGGAAACGATGTGCTTTTTGAAGAATTAGGAAACAATTCTCCGTCTTTGGCAGGTTTGTTATTGGAAACCATTTACAAGAAAGATAAGCGTATTGTAAAGCACATCGGGGCAAAGAGCTTCGGTATTCAATTTATCCTGAAAGGGATCTACATCCACAACGGTAAGTACTATTTCCACACCGAATTGAGAAATAAAAGTAACGTACCGTTTAACATTGATTTTATCAATTTCAAAGTAGTAGATAAAAAGGTAGCCAAACGTACCGTAGTGCAGGAACGACCAATGATACCGCTTCGTACTTACAAGCCATTGGAGGACGGTATAAACGGACAATCTACCCAGCAAAATGTTTTTCTGTTAGACCAGTTTACCATTGCTGATGACAAGGTTTTGCTGATTGAGATTTTCGAGAAAAACGGTGGACGACACCAAACCCTCCAAGTGGAAAACTCGGACTTAATCAAAGCCCAAGTGATTAATATGAATGCTGGATGGATAAGAATGAGCGTCTTCAAATTTATTTTTTTCTTCTTTTAGTTTTGAAAGTGGGATTCTTTCTTCCTCTATTTTTAAAAAGTTGTATTAGCTGATTTTTATTTTGTAATAGTCCTTTGTCTTTTTCTTCTTGAAATATTTCTGCTTTTAGGGAGTATATTAATTTCATTATTTTTTGTTGACTTGAGTGATAAACGACTTTCCGATAGGTCTTTGTTTAATGGTGATATATGAATTTCCAGTTCGTTACTGTAGTTTAAATCCATACTTTTTATTATTCCCAAAATATCACTATCAGCGTTAGGATATGAGTTTTCGACATAGATGTAATCTCCCAATTGAATCGCTAATGCCTCACATTTCTCCCTGATAATCAATCTTTTTTTTATTACGGTATTTTCTTTGCTTTTTATCAGGTTAAGGATTGCAGCAGGTTTTAGGGTAGAGTATGAGTCAGCTATATGGTTGGTTGTTTTTTCTTTAAGGGTTGAAATATCAATCTGGATATTATCGATTACGTCTGTATAATAACCAACGGAAAATGGTATGTCATTTTCCAGGACAAATCTCCTGATGTCTGATACATTGCCTCCGCCAGCATTATGGAGTTCTTCATCTGTCACTACATTTTCTCTACTTGTTAATTCTTTGACAGCAGCGTTAATCAAATCCTTGTGATAATGACGATCAAAATCAAATTCTCTGTTAGTAACTTTCAGGTATCTTTTTTAAATGGAAGTTTGTTGTCTTCATTGGAATACCTGGATAGCCTCAAGAAATGTGATATATAGTTAAAGAAAGGCTCTGTTCTAAGGAGTTATTTTTAAAACACAATCAGGGGGAAGTATATTCTTTATAAATCCCTCAAAGATATGTTGGGCAAACTGATAATGATAAATAAAGGACTTCACCACTTCGATATCTATATGGTAATCTCTTTGAGATTTGTAAATGAAAGATACAAATTTGCTTCCTGTTGCATTTTGAGAATTGTAGAAAAATTGGTTGGCATTTCTTTTATCTTCATCGGAAAAACTTTTATAATCAATAAAATCAACGTCTATATAGAATCGACATGCATGATTTGAAAAAGCTTCGGCGAGCCCAAAGTAAACCGATATTTTTTCAATTTTATCTTTTAACTGCACTATACCGCAGCAATGCCTGTTTAGTTAAGAGGTGAATTCGGAATCAATATAATCGTTATGCCACATTATTTTTATGTTTTAAAATTCATAAGTTCTAATAAAAAATACAGGGGTGTCCCAATCTTCATCATTGCCAAGAGAAACAGATTCCCATTCTTCACCGCTATCAAATTCCAGTTCGCAATATTCCTGGTAACAGATTTCCGCATCGAATATTTGCATCATTGTGATAACTGCAATGGGGTAAGGGCTACATTATCTATTTTACAGGCTAAATCTATAATATCACCAATATCATCATAGCATTCCATGTAAACCTGAAACTGTCGCCATGATTTTTCTTTCATTTCATCAAGATGTGCTGTTTTCCCAACTGTTTCTTTCACTTTTTGGTATTCAGTAGTCCAATATTTTTCCCATTCATTAAGCATTTCTGGCAGGAAAACATGTTTTTCAATACCGGCATCAATATAAATTTCGCTCCATATGCTTTCGTTGGTCATGGTATATATCTCTTCGTAAGATCGCTGTTCAATTATAGATTTAGGAAGGCAGTTTTTCCTTCGTAAGTATCTATTTCATAGACCTCCTTATCTGTATGAAAGTGCATTAGTCCGCCAACAGCTTCGCTGTATAATTTCCTTTTTTAAGATTGCTGTATTTTTCAAATGCTAAAAGGAAATCATTATATTTTGGCAAGCCATTTTTCTCATTTTCAAAGTCAAACATTTTCCGGGCAATTCCTTCAATGCCTGAATCGTCAGATATGTAGCTGCTTCGTTTTTTAGTATAGTCAAAATATTCTCTTTTCCTTCTGACTTTAGTTCATGATATCTGTTGGTGAGATATTTTTTGAAGTTCAACAATGTAAAATAATAAACATCTTCATGCTTTACTTCTTCCTTTTTAGCATTCCATTCTTTTGGGTCAATGGTGTGCTCCAGACTGAACGTTACTCTTTCTGCTCC
>NZ_JAUFQU010000050.1:0-9210 GCF_030409925.1 Paenimyroides ceti | reverse complement strand
TACAACTCCGGCAGCTGCAGCAAAATTACCCGTAGATATTATTATTGCTCAGGAACAGGAGCTCGACCAGCAGGAAATCTTTGTAGGTACTCTCATGCCACACCGTGAAATAGCAGTTGTGAGTGAAACCGCACAAAAGATAACCAAAGTAGCTTTTAAAGACGGCAGCTATGTTAATCAGGGAGATGTACTCTATACGCTCAATGACGCCGATCTCAGATCACAGCTCAGACAGATAGAGGCTGAACTCAAACTTGCACGATTAAATAAAGATCGGATGACAAACCTTCTGAAAACAGAAACTGTAAAACAACAGGAATATGACGAAGCTTTGACACGACTCAACTCTCTTGAAGCTCAACAAGATTATTTGCGCACAGAGTTGGCAAAAACCGTAATCCGTGCCCCATTTTCGGGCAAAGTAGGTATAACCAAAGTGCATTTAGGAGCCTATGTATCACCCGGAACAGCTTTGGTAAACCTTCAGGATCAAAGCAGCATAAAAATAAGTTTTACACTACCGGAAAGGTATCTGCCTCTTATCACATTAGGTACTCCGATTAAATTCAGTACCGGATTGTCTGATGAACAATTCAACGCCAGCATTACTGCTACTGAACCGGGACTGGACGCAGATGGCAGAAGTCTTCAGGTACAAGCCATTACAAACAATAATGGAAATAAATTCCGGGCAGGACAATCTGTAAAAGTTTACTTCAGTACTGAAAAGAAAGGTACAACAGGTATCATGATACCTACGGAAGCACTAATGCCCGGCGAAAAAGGCTATAATGCGTTCGTCATAAAAGGTGGCATAGCCAAACCCATGCCTGTAGTCATAAGTAACAGAACGGAATCAGAAGCCATTATTACCTCCGGTATTCAAGCGGGAGACAGCATTGTAATTTCAAATATGCTGCGACTTGCCGACGGTACTCCGGTACAGCCTGTCATAAAAAAATAATCCATTTCAATTTGCAACATCATGAGTATATCATCTTTAAGCATAAAAAAACCGGTTTTAGCCGGTGTATTTTCCCTCCTTATTGTCATTTTGGGTATTGTTGGATGGAAGCAATTAGGGATTCGGGAGTTCCCACTCACAGAACCGCCCGTTATCTCAGTTGTCACTTTTTATCCGGGAGCAAGTCCCGATGTAATAGCATCTAAACTGACCCGGCCTATGGAAGAATCCATTGCCGAGGCAAACGGAATACGTACCATATCCTCCGAATCCAGAGAGCAGGTAAGCGTTATTTCAATAGAATTTAATCGAGAAATGGACATCGAAGATGCTCTGAACGATGTCAGAGATAAAGTATCCAAAGCCCGAAAACAGCTTCCGGCAGATGTAGATCCGCCAATTGTACAAAAAGCCTCTTCACCGGATAACCTTGTAGCTTTTCTGGAAGTAGAAAGTGATACGAAAGATATTAAGGAAGTAAGTCATATCGCTTCTACTGTTATCAAAGACCGTGTGCAATCTATTCCCGGTATCAACAATGTCGCCATTGTAGGTGAGCACAAATATGCAATGCGTTTACGCTTTGACCCGATTAAACTGGCTGCCCATAAGCTTACTCCGGAAGATATCCGGCAGGCGTTGTTAAGGGAAAATATAGATGTACCCTCCGGAAGGGTTGAAGGAAATAATAGTGAACTCAGCATACGCACACTGGGTAGACTGACAACACAAACTGATTTTGAGGAAATGATTGTCAAACAAACTGAAAATTCTGTGGTTCGTCTCAAAGATATAGGTTCAGCCGAATTGGGTGAGATGAATGAGCGTACTGCCATTATCAACGAAACAGGCAATCTTAATCGTGTAGGTATCGGTGTAGCCATACAAATACAGCGCGGTGCGAATGCTATTGAAGTAGTAGATGAATTTTACAAACGTCTTGAGCAGTTACGTAAAGACATTCCGTCTGAATATCGTCTTATTGTAGGATTTGACTTTACGCAGTCGGTTCGCGAATCTATTAAAGAAGTGGAAGAAACCCTCTTTATTGCGTTTGGTCTTGTGGTTATTATTATTTTCCTCTTTTTACGCGACTGGCGTTCTACCATTATCCCCGTTATCGCTATCCCGGTATCTATCCTGTCGGCCTTTTTCATCATGTATGTTTCAGGCTTTTCCATCAATGTGTTGACGTTGCTTGGATTGGTACTCGCTATTGGACTGGTGGTGGATGATGCAATCGTGGTACTTGAAAATATTTATAAAAAGATAGAAGAAGGCATGCCACCGATACAGGCAGCCTTTAAAGGATCCAAAGAAATTTATTTTGCAGTAATTTCTACAACCATTACACTGGCAGCTGTATTTTTACCGATTGTCTTCATGGGAGGTATCAGCGGACAACTTTTTAAAGAATTCGCTATAGTGGTATCTGGCTCTGTATTGGTATCTGCCTTTGTTGCACTTACACTAACGCCTATGCTGAGTGCTTATTTTCTGAAAAAGAAACAAGGACCAGGCTGGTTTTACAGGGTTACAGAACCTTTCTTTGTTCGTATGAATAACGGATATGCACGGTTGTTGACTGCCTTTATGCGGGCCAGATGGCTGGCATGGATTTTTCTGATTGTCACTACAGGACTTATCTATTTTGTAGGTAAAAAATTACCTTCAGAACTTGCGCCGGTAGAAGACAGATCCAATATGAGTCTTATCGCCATTGCGCCTGAAGGTGTCTCTTTCGATTATATGAAAAAAAATATGATTGAAGTCGGTAAATATGTCAATGACTCTACGGATGGACTGTATCAAACCTATTCCATGGTTGCGATATCCTTCATTCCGGCACCTGCACCTGTTAATGTTGCTGTACAAAGTATCTATCTGAAAGATCCTAAAGAAAGAAAAGCCAGCATACAGGACTTATACAATCAATATGGGGCAGCATCTGCCAATTTCAGAGGTTTTCTCTTATTTCCTTATCTGCCACCTACCATTGGTTCGCGTTATGGAGGAGGTATGCCCGTACAATTTGTATTACAGACTCAGGATCTTGATACCCTGACTGCAGCACTACCTAAATTTCTGAATGCTGTACGTCAGAGTAAAAAACTGATGTTTGCCGATGCTGATCTCAAAATCAATAAACCTGAAATCAAAATAAATATCGACAGGCAAAAGGCAGCCCTGATGGGAGTTTCAATAGAAGAAGTAGCCCGTACTTTGCAGCTTTCCCTCTCCGGACTGCGCTACGCTTATTTCCTTCGAAACGACAGACAATATGAGGTAATCGGACAGATGAACCGGGAATTGAGAAATGATATTACCGATCTTAATTCCATATATGTACGTTCTAACAACGGACAACTGATCCCTCTAAACAACCTCATCACAACCGAAGAGGCTGTAAGTCCTGCCGCTATATACCGTTATGATCAGTTCACCTCTGCTACTGTATCCGCAGCTCCGGCTCCGGGTGTCAGTCTTGCAGAAGGGATTGAAGAAATAGAACGCATTAAAACTGAAGTCTTGGGTGAAAACTTCAAAACATCATTAGCCGGTCAGTCTCGTGATTACAGAGAAAGTCAGGGAAACATCGCCTTCACTCTTATACTTGCCCTGGTAATTATCTATATGATTCTGGCCGCACAATTTGAAAGTCTGCGTGACCCTCTAATTATTATGCTTACTGTACCGATGGCGGTGACAGGAGCTATTCTGAGCCTCTCCTGGTTTGGTCAAAGTCTCAATGTATTCAGCCAGATTGGTATTATTACACTCGTAGGACTTATTACCAAAAACGGAATCCTTATTGTTGAATTCGCCAATCACCTCAAAGATACAGGCTTGTCTAAATTTGATGCCGCGATACAGGCAGCCGAACAACGGTTCAGACCTATTCTGATGACCTCTCTGGCAATGATATTCGGTGCACTACCTATTGCACTTACTGCCAACAGCCGTCAGTCGTTGGGTATCGTTATCGCAGGCGGACTTGTATTTTCAGGAATACTTACGCTGTTCATTATTCCGGCTGTATATTCTTATTTGTCCAGCAGTAAACGCAGAAAAGAAGCAGTAGAACTGGATGAAAACGAAATTACAAATGCTAATGAATAATGACCGGAAAATAATTATCTCCTTGTGCAGTTGAGAAATACCGGCTGCACCTGGTGGTAATAATCACCTGAAAATTTCGGCTAACCCAATGAATAAAACTATTTTCACAATGAAAAAAGCATCACATATATTTATAATAGCGCTATTGCTATTTATAGGCAGCAGACCATCACTGGCTCAGACAAAAACACTTTCACTTAAGGAAGCGTTGACAATGGCAAGGCAGGGAAATAAAACAATACAAGTACAAATACTGGAAGAAAAAAATGCTGCAGAAAAAACAAGGGAGAATAAAGGCCGACTATTACCGGATATTTCAGCCGGAGTAGCCTATTCTTACTATTTCGACCGACAAAATATCTTCCTTCCCGGATCATTTGCCGGAACTACTAAAGCAGTACAGGAAGTTGCTGTTGGCGGGAGAAATGCTTTTAACGGATTTGTATCGTTATACCAGCCTATTCTGGATCCAGGTTCGCACAGAATGACGAAAGCATCCCGAATTAATGAAAAAATACAGGCTGAGAAAACAGAAGATTTAAAAAGCCGGGTGGCACTCGCGATCTCTTCACGGTATCTCGATATATTAATGATGAAGCGTCAGCTACAGCTTTTAGAACAAAGCCATGAGCGGAACGTCAAAGCGCTGAAAGATTCAAAATCTTTGTTTGCACAGGGCAGAGGACTTAAATCAGACACTTTACGCAGCTTTATTGCAGTTGAAAATCTGAGATCTTCGGTTTCTTACCTTAAAAATAATATAGACGTTTCCGGTATAGAACTCAAAAGGCTTATTGGTCTTGATGAAATACAGGAACTGGAGTTGACAGATGAATTAGAATCGGAGGTTCAGACCAATCAAACCGAGTTTCTTACGGTAAGCGAGGCTTTAAACATTGCCGAAGTCAACCGAAATGATATAAATGTACAGGAATTGACTATTGAACTACAATTACAGAAGGTATCAGCAACTAAAGCTGAACTGATACCCAAAATAGGAATCATCGGGCAATATCAGATTCAGGCACAGGCAGATAACCTGAGATTTAATGATTATGTATGGCCAAGAACTTCATTTCTGGGCTTACAACTAAGCGTACCTATTTTTAATGGCGGACAACGCAGATCAAAAATCAATCAGGCAAAAATTGTAGCAGATCAGGAAGAGGTACGACTCA
This sequence comes from Paenimyroides ceti, assembly GCF_030409925.1. NCBI lineage: Bacteria > Pseudomonadati > Bacteroidota > Flavobacteriia > Flavobacteriales > Flavobacteriaceae > Paenimyroides > Paenimyroides ceti. Next base: position 3,948 of record NZ_JAUFQU010000050.1, on the reverse strand, counting down.
AAGATCTGAAAGACGAAGTGAAAACAACACTGGCAAGTATAATAAGCAGATGGAAAGAAGCTTCTTCACAATTGGAAATTCAGATTACAACAGTACAATCTGCTGAATTGAATCATCAGATGACAGAAGACCGGTTTGAAAACGGATTGGGTTCACGACTGGAACTGACTGATGCCGAACTTGCGCTTACACAGGCTAAAATCAATTATCTGCAGGCAGTATATAATCTCAGGGTGCTGCATACCGAACTACAATACGCTTTGGGAATGTTAGAATTGTAATACCTGAAATCGTAATAACACACAAAAATTGCCTGACAGCATCTTTAAGAATATTATAGCAAGCTTAAAAAATTATTCAAGTATCCTAAAACAAACAAAGTTTTATAGTAAGAGGACATTTTAATTATGTCCTCTTTTTTATAGTTATAAATTCTTTGATAATTGTATAGATAAAGTAGGTGTAATTTATCGCTTATAATAGGCAATAATACTCGCTTTTGCTAAAGTATTATTCCAAAGATTAAACCCGACTATTGCAGGATTTACATTTTCATCAAGCCCTAATGTAGTGGTTTTTAAAGCATAAACCGTGATGATGTACTGATGAAATCCGTGTCCCTCTGGTGGACAGGGACCTCCAAATCCTTTGATTCCATAGTCTGTTATACTTTGTATAGCACCTTTGGGAGCGATATTGGATTTGACATTGCCTGCATTAGACAGCAATTCATTTACGTTTGCAGGAATATCAAATACCACCCAGTGCCAGAATCCACTTCCTGTTGGTGCATCAGGGTCATACATGGTTACGGCAAAACTTTTTGTCCCTTCAGGCGCATTTTTCCACGATAACTGAGGAGATTCATTGGTTCCTGAACAACCAAACCCATTAAATTCTTGTTTTTGAGTTGCTGATCCTCCTAAATCTTTACTGGATAACGTAAATGTTTTTTGTGCGAAAAGTACTGTTGAGAATAGCAACAACAATACTAAAATAAAATTTGCTTTTTTCATTGTATTACAATTTAAAATTTAAGCAAAGTTAGCAGCACTATTATTGAGAAAATGGAGTATTAGGTTCAAAAACTGTTGCTAAAAGCTCACTTTTTATGATGTTGTTTGGGCGTCATTCCATATTTTGATTTATATGCCTGGATAAAACTGGATAAGTTTTCATATCCTGCTGCTACATAAATTTCAGAAGAATTTTTTTGCTGCTGGTTCAGCAGATAATGAGCATGTTCTAATCTTTTGTTCTGGAACCATTTGATAGGTGATTCGCCATAGTGTTTCTCAAATTCTCTTTTGAAAGTTGAAATGCTCATATTGCATAAAAATGCCAGTTCCTTTAATGTTAATTTACTCAATTGATTGGTTTCAACAGTCCGAATAAATTTCTGTGTACTATCAGGACTTTTTACGATAAATGAAGATAAAAAATCTGTTCCGTAAATTTCGGTCAGATATAACATGATTTCTTCAAACTTTACTTCGAGTAATTTTGTTTGCAGATGTTTTGATAATCTTGAAATATCGGATAAACTTTTTGCGAAGCCCTGAATAAAATGGTCATATTGAAAATCATAAACAGATTTATATCCCTTCGATACTGTTTTGTCAAGTGCCACTTTATGTATAAATTTCAATCCGGATGTAAAAGTACGTTATGCCTATTATGCATCGGATAATCCTTTGGAAACCGGAAGTACGCTGGCATCGGGCGGATTGGGATCAACAGGTGTAAAACCAACGTATTTGATTACTATAAAAATATTGGAACAAATTTTTAATACTCTCTAAAAATATGAGCGAACCATTTGATGTTAAGAACACTATCCCTCAAGAATCAGAAGTTGACCTTCAACATTTTTCTAATAGGATAAACGGTTTTTATGACCGCTTTATTTATAATATCTATCGCTTATTTCGATTTTTGAAGAGAAATAAATTTGTTGTATTGATTCTTTTACTTATTGGAGGAATTCTTGGCTTTTTTAGCGATCAGTCAAATGATGACCGATCTTTGAACGAAATATTGGTAGTACCCAATTTTAATAGTGTTGAGTATTTGTATAATACGGTAGAAACGTTTGATATAATTGGTTTTAATAATGAGTTGAAAGCATCTGATAATAATGAAGTGCTATACAACATTAAGATAGAACCGGTTTATGACGCCTATAATTTTATTATTAGTGATCGTACACATTTAAAGGCTTTTGAAATATTGAGTGATCGTTCTATAGATTTAGAGAAATATTCAAAAAGTAAATTAGCGTCTAAGAATTATAAATTTCATCTTCTGAAAATTTATACAAAAGGCAATGGTAACACGACTGCTTTGGTTGATAGAATATTAGAGAAGATGAACAATGATAGCTATTTTAACAAACGCAAAGAAATTGAAAAAGTAAATACGTTGAACAAACGTAATGAACTGGCAAAGTCAATTGATTTAATCAATGGTATGTTTCAACGTTTAGGAGAAGAACAGAAAACCAGTGACTTGTCTTTAAATTCTTACAATCAGGTTGGAGATGTTTTAGAAATTAAAGAGGACCTAATTCGTCAGGTAAATGCTACTGATGTGCAATTGATAGAGCAGGATAAAATTATATATGATGCCTCGCGAATTATGAACATTAAGGTTACGTCTTTAATTCCTAATATTATACTCTTTCCTTTCTTGTTTCTTGTTTTATTTCTTATATATGGTTATCTAAAAAGTAAATTTAATCGATTAAAGACAAGCTTCTAATTATGGTATAGTGAGTCAGACAAAACACTCCCTTATTAATTTTATAGTACATGGCGCCGGACAAATTGTAAACCTGTTAGCACCATTTATAGTCATGCCTTATATTATTAAGGTTTGTGGTGTCGAAAATTGGGGTAAAATAGGTGTAGCTACTTCTTTATTTATTGTTCTTTGTTTATTGATTGAGTTTGGTTCTAATTTAATAGGTGTAAAAGAGGTAAGTGCCTATAGGAGTGCAACAAATTATCTGAAAAAATATATAGGTACTTTATATGAATATAGAATGTTTAGTACCATCATTTTATTGGGAATTTGTATTTTTACTTTCTTAATACTAAACGTTGAGGCGGTTTTTTATTTTGGATTGTTGAGTTTAGTTGCCCAGCTTTTTAATCCGATATGGTTTTTTCAAGGGTTAGAAGATTTTAAAACCATTAATAAAATCATTATCATCTCTAAAGTTCTGTATGTAGTACTCGTTTTTATATTAGTAAGAAAAACAGAAGACTATGTATATGTAGTCGGTATCTTAGGTTTCGCAAATACATTGGTGTATGCTTATTATTATAGTAAAATTCCCAAAGTATTCAGTACTTCACAAAAGCGGTTGTTATCATTTGTGAAAAAAATCAGGCAATAGTCATTTCTAATTTTGCGATTACTTTTTATTCTAATGCACCCGTATTTATAATCAGTATTTTTTTAGGAGATTTTTATACAGGAATCTATAAAATATCGGATATGATCATTACCGTTTTTAGAAGCTATTTAGGCGTGTTTTTTAACGTAAGCTATCCGAGATATTGTTATTTACTACAAGAGAAATGGAGTGAAGGCATACGATATATTAGAAAAATAACGGGTTTCAATATATTATTTTTAGGCTTTGTCACAACGTTATTGTTTTTGCTATATATAGTTGGAATCGATTATTTTAATATAGAAACATCTTTAAAAGAAGGACTTTCTTTATCTAAATATTTATGTTTTTTACCGATCATTATTGCATTAAATATTCCATATTATCAGACCTTATTGTATTTTCATAAGACAAAAACATTGGTAAACTTTTCTTTATTTGGTGCTATGGCAATGTTCGTGTTAGGAACATTACTAACATGGAAGTTTCACTTAGAAGGTACAATTGTTAGCATTTATATCGTTGAAATGTTTATTACATTGGCTATG
>NZ_JAUFQU010000049.1:0-12018 GCF_030409925.1 Paenimyroides ceti | reverse complement strand
CCGCCGCAGAAAAACCTGCAAAAATTACAGAATGTATGGCTCCGATACGGGCACATGCCAGCATAGCAACTGCCAGTTCAGGTATCATAGGAAGATAGATACATACTCTGTCGCCTTTTTTTACCCCCTGACTTCTCAGCACGTTTGCCATTTTCGCTACACGTGTGTATAATTCATTGTAAGTAATGATCTGTTCTTTTTCTTCAATACTGTTCGGTTCAAAAATAATAGCGGGCTTATCGCCTCTTTTAGAAAGATGTCTGTCGATACAGTTTTTAACAATATTTACCTTACCTCCTAAAAACCATTTAATCTCTCCTTTGATCATTTCAAACTCAAAAACCTTTTCCCATCCCTGATACCAAAGAAAGTTTTCTTCTGCTATTTTCCCCCAGAATTTCCTCGGTTCTCTAACTGATTTTTTATAATGTTTAAAATATTGTTCTAAATCACTAATTTTATAGTAACTCATAAGATTACGGTATTAAGTATATGGTTATTTTATGTCTTTTTTTGAAAAAAACTAATTTACAAAAGAAATCTTACAAAATGTAAAATCGCTTTGATTTTTATATGTTATTTATAAATACCTTTGGTAAAAATTATCACATGATTACAAATAATGATATCTTAAAAAAATTACGCGTAGCCTTACAGTTGCGTGACGATCAGATTGTAGAAATTTTAGAATTGGTTGATTTCAGAGTTTCAAAAGGAGAAATAGGTAATTTCTTCAGAGCAGAAGATCATCCAAAATATATGGAATGCCAGGATCAGATTCTGAGAAATTTTTTGAACGGTCTTGTTATTTATTTAAGAGGAACTAAAGAAAATCCTAAAAATCCTCAGGAGGTTTTAAAAAAGAATAAAGAGCAGATGCACGCCGGTAAGGAAAACAACAGTAAACCAAAACCTGTGATTAAAGCATCAAAAGAAACACCTAAAAAAGAAGAATTTAAACCTAAGAAAAAAACATTTAGTGCTAAACCCAATGTTTTAGGAAATATTAAATTTAATAACGGCAAAAAGAAAAAGGATTAGTTTTCACTAATCCTTTTTTATGTTTTACTGTACTTCAGCCAATAACTCTTTGGCGTGGTTGATAGCAGAATCCGTTATGTTTTTTCCAGACAGCATCTGTGCTATTTCTAAAATGCGCTCTTCTTTTGTCAATTGTTTGATTTCTGAAACCGTTTGTTCCATATCGTTGTCTTTACGAACTTTATAATGCTGGTTTCCTTTGGCTGCTACCTGAGGTAAATGGGTAATGGCAAAAACCTGCATTTTATGCCCCATCTGTTTCATAATATTTCCCATTTTATCAGCCACATCTCCTGATACTCCGGTATCAATTTCATCAAATATAATGGTTGGCAGATGAAGATAGTTAGCCAAAATTGCTTTAATGGCAAGCATAATACGTGACATTTCTCCGCCTGAGGCTGTCTTTTTCATAGAACCAAGCATCATGCCCTTATTGGCAGAAAACAGCAATTCTATTTCATCCATACCGTTTGATAAAAAAGTATCGGATAGTTTAAGATCAAACTGAAAATGGGCATTTGGCATGCCCAAAGGACTGATTATTGCTTTGATTTCTTCCGTCAACGCAGGAATGATCTTTAACCTGCTTTCATGAATCTGTTTTCCAAGGTTTCTTAAGCTTATTTCCGCTTCAGAAATCTGATGCTGCAACGCTGTAATTTCTTCTGAAATGCCTTCTGCCTGAAAAACCTTTGCATTCAGTTCGTTTTGAATGTCCAATAAAGCTTCTACGGTCTGCACCTGATGCTTTTTTTGCAGGTTATAGATGTTCTGCAATTTACTGTTGATCAATTCTAACTGATACGGATCTTTTATAAGTCGTTCATTTGCCAGTTCGGCCTCATGTTTGATATCATTGAGCTCAATTTCTACACTCATCAATCTATCTGTCAGTTCCTGATAGTCTGATGCAATTGGTGCTACTTTCAGCAAACTACTTTTTATTTCTCTCAGCAGATGCAGTACACCGTATTGTTCATCATTGAGAACCGCAATGGCTTTTTCTAAATGTTCGTTTACAAATTCTACATTGTTGAGTTTCTCAAATTCAGATTCGAGCTCTTCCTGTTCACCGGATTTTAGTTCTGCACTAATAAGTTCCTCAAGTAAAAAAGTATTGTAATCCTGTTCCTTCAACAAAGCCGCCTGTTGGTTTTCGAGTGTGTTGAGTTGTTTTTTTGCTTTTTTATAAGCCTGTAGCTGATATTGGTATTCTGAAATTAAGGGTCGTGTTTGTGCAATGGCATCAATGATTTCTATCTGATAAACTTCATTTGTAAGTTCCTGAGTCTGATGCTGAGAATGGATATCGAGCAACTTATCTCCCAAGGCCTGCAAAACATTCAGATTTACCGGACTGTCATTTACAAAAGCTCTTGATTTTCCGGAAGGTAAAATTTCCCTACGCACAATTGTCTGCTCCTCATAATCAATATCATTTGTTTCAAAAAAAGGTTGCAAAGTATAATTGCCAATCTGAAATTGTGCTTCTATAATGCATTTTCCATCTTTATCTCTGAGTACACTCAAATCAGCACGTTTTTCCTAATACCAAACCTAAAGCATCGAGTAAAATAGATTTACCAGCCCGGTTTCACCAGTTATGATTGAAAACTGATCAGAAAAAGCAATAGAAGAATACGCTATAAGCGCGTAATTTTTAATAGATAAGTTTATTAACATACTGTTTTCAGAGTTACATTCTGTTCCATTTACCTCCGTTGAGAGGTGATATTTTTGTCAGAACTTCTACAACACTTTGTTTATTGAACTCAGGTCGGCAGAAAAAATAGAAACGATTTCATCTGCTTTAGCATCAAAAAACATACGTGTTGGCAGTGCATTTGGTCGGTTTCTATGTACGTTAGAAAGGATATCCAAAGCTGTTTTCACTCCTTTTTTACCCTCTAAAGGATTATCTGCCATAAGATCCATACCGTGTATGTGATATTGATAAATAGCTTCTCTGTATGAAGCATTGGCTCCTGAAAGAATTTCATTTGCAACCGCAAAACGATTGTTTTTATTTCCTTCCTGTTTCCAGCCTTTGGCATTCATCTGTTGTGCCATATTTACAATATTCTGTGCTTTCTGTAAATTTGGAGTCCCTCCGTTTAGGGAGAAGGAATCGGCATCAATACCTACAATAATATTGCATAAAAAGATAAAACGGCTACAAGATTGGAAGAAATATTATTTTCGCTATAGGTCAGCGCTTCAAATTCTATATATTGAAAATCAAAATCTTCATCTCTGAAATTAAAAACCGGTGACGAATAGTTAGAATTGTAAACAGGTCTTGAAGATTGCACCTGTATGCTTCCCGAAAAATTATTTACATCCAGTGTTTTAATGATAATAAGAATATTACAGTCTATTTTTTCGCTTCTGTTTACATTTTTAGTTGACCATTGCGTATTGTCCATAAATTCTTTTACAGCTGTTTTCAGCGTCTTAAACACCTGTTTATTGGATTGTGAAACCGCATCAGAATTTATTTCTACCGTAGTATTCAGTTCCTGTGCCTGAACAAAAAAACCAAATAGTACAAAGACAATAACAAGCCATCTATATTTCATAATGTTCTTTTATTTTATTTACAATATCCTCAGCTACTGCTTCTTTTGATTTCAACTCTTGCGGAAAGATATTAAAATCTTTATCAATAAAGGTAACCTTATTTGTTGGTTTACCAAAACCTGCTCCTTCATCATTTAAGGAGTTTAAAACAATAAGATCTAAATTCTTTTTCTTGATTTTAGCTTTTGCGTGTTCAATTTCATTCTCTGTTTCCAAAGCAAACCCTACGAGATACTGCTGCTTTTTTCTTTCTCCTAAAGAAGCAAGTATGTCCGGATTTTTCTCTAACTCTATTGTAAACGTACTTTCGTTCTTTTTTATTTTCTGTGCCGCCACAACTTTTGGTTTGTAATCTGCTACTGCTGCTGCAGCTACGACAACATCAACAGAATCAAAATATTGATGACAGACATCATACATCTGCTGGGCAGACTCAACTTTAATATTCTTTATGGTGGTGTTTCTGTTTTTCATATGGGTGGGTCCTGTGACTAAAATCACTTCGGCTCCTTTATCAGCCATTGCTTCTGCAATGTCAAATCCCATTTTTCCAGTAGAATGGTTTCGATAAAGCGGACAGGATCAATGGATTCATAAGTAGGACCTGCAGTAACCAATACTTTTTTACCTTTTAAAGAAGTTTCTGCAACAATATGATTTTCTAAAAAGCGAAGTATATTTTCAGGTTCCGCCATTCGTCCTTCACCGGACAGACCGGATGCCAATTCACCGGATTCTGCGGGAATCATTATATTTCCATAAGAAGCTAAAAGGGAAAAATTATGCACTGTGGAAGGATGTTTGTACATATCCAAATCCATTGCCGGGGCAAAATATACGGGGCATTTTGCAGAAAGGTACGTTGCCAGTAACAGGTTGTCACAAGCTCCGGTAACCATTTTTGAAAGGGTATTTGCTGTAGCCGGCGCAATAAGCATGATGTCAGCCCAAAGTGCCAGTTCTACATGGTTGTTCCATGAAGCACCATTCTGATCTTCATAAAAAGTAGAATATACAGGACGTTTAGACAAAGTTGATAATGTTAACGGGGTAACAAAATCACGAGAAGCAGGTGTCATGATTACCTGAACCTGAGCACCTGCTTTTATGAATAATCTAACTAATATTGCTGTTTTATATGCAGCAATACCGCCGGAAATGCCCAGCACTATTTTTTTACCGCTTAAAACAGACATCGGTATATTATTTAGAAGGTTCTTTGTAAGTTACTTCACCATCTAACCACTCTTCTACTGCCAAAGCATGAGCTTTTGGTAGTTTTTCATAATATTTAGATACTTCAATTTGTTCTTTATTTTCAAATACCTCATCTAAACTATCATTATACGTAGCGAACTCATCCAATTTATCAATAAGCTCCTTTTTAATTTCGCTATTGATTTGGTTGGCTCTTTTAGCAATGATGGTGATTGCTTTATAAATATTACCAGTAGATGCTTCTATTTCATCTTTATTATACGTAACCGTATTTACCGGTGCATTCGTTTTTTTTAAGTCCATTTAAATAATTAATTTGTAAATTGTTGTAATTCCTTTTCAACACGTGCCAACATCTGATCAGCATCTGCCTTGTATTTTGTATTTTCATTGAATGAAATCAAGCTTTTATATGCTACCTGAGCATTTTTTAAGCGTTCTTCCATTTTGCTGTACACACTGTTTATTGCTAATTTATAAGCAGAATCGAATTTATAAAACAGTGCATCTTCTTTGAAAACGGAGCCCGGATAATCAAGCATAAAGTTATCCAAAGAAATCATTGCCGCATTATAATCACGTGTATATTCCCCTATCTTATTGTACAGTTTTGCATTTTCAAAAGCTTTACGCTCTATTTTCTCCACCAGCTCTTTGCTGTATTTTTTAGCTAAATCAGCTTTTTCTGATTGCGGATAAGCAGCGAGAAATTCCTGAAATTTTGCAATACCATCATGTGTAACCAACTGATCCAATTTATAATCTTCTGATCTCAGATATAAGGTATAAGCTTCTAAATACATCATCTCTTCTCTGAATACACTCGCAGGATATTTTAAGTTAAACTCCTTGATAATAGGTGTTGCCAATTCATAATTCTTTAAAGCCATTTGCGATTTAGCATAGTTGATGTACAGCATCTGTGCTTCAGGAGCAATGCCTATTTTCGGCTTTGCCTGCTCATATAAACGCGTCGCTTTTCGGTACTTCCCCTTTTCATACAAATCATGAGCTGCAGCTATTTTATAAGCCACATCTTCTGATTTCATAGCTTTCTGATACGTAGACTTACAGCCTGTCAATGCAAGCATTAATAATAAAGCACAGGAAATTTTCTTCATAAATCGGTTTTTATACACCATCAAACCATGTTTAACAGCAAATGCAAATTTAATATTTATAATTGACTCTACAATTCTTTTTTTAGACATAAAAAAAGATGTCCAAATAAAAACATCTTTTTTTAATAATCCACTTAATTTTTCGTTAATATTATTACGCCAGATTGGTCTGTATGGAAGGGAAATTTTTAATATCGTTATCAAACAGATACAAGCCTCCTTTATCATCACCGATCAGGTTGATTTTATCTAAAATAGTACGTGCCGTAGCTTCTTCCTCTATCTGTTCTGATACATACCATTGCAAGAAATTATGAGTAGCATAATCTCTTTCTTCCAGAGAAACATGAACCAACTCATTAATACTTGCAGAAACATACACCTCATGTTCAAACAATTGGGTAAATAATGTTTTGAAAGAGGTATGATCTAATTCTGGCTGTATAACCGCCGGTATAATTGCTTCGCCACCGCGCTGATTGATATATTTTACCAGTTTCAGCATATGTACACGCTCTTCATCTGACTGCGCATACATGAAAGTGGCAATTCCTTCAAAACCCTGGTTTTCTGCCCATGAAGCCATAGCCAGATATATTTGCGATGAATCTCCTTCTATTTTTATCTGCTTGTTTAAAGCGGATTCAATTTTTTTTGATAGCATACTGTTTCTTTTTTGATTATTTAGTTTTTAAATTCTTTGACAAACTGAGTAATACGATTTGATAGATCGCTGTTTACAGGAACCAAAGGAAGTCTTAACGTATTTTCCGATAGGTTCAACGCCTTGAAAACCTCTTTGATACCAGCCGGATTTCCCTGTTCAAATATCATATTGATACTATCACTCAACTGGTAGTGTATCTGATAAGCCTCATCTGCTTTTCTTTCTAATCCCAACTGTACCATTTTTGAAAACGCATGAGGAAAACCTTCTCCAATCACAGAAATAACACCATCTCCTCCTGCAAGTACCATAGGTAGCGTAATCATATCGTCTCCGGAAATTACTAAAAAGCCTTCTGGTCTGTCTTTTATCAGTTGCATTGCCTGAACAATGTCTCCGGCCGCTTCTTTAATTCCTATGATAGAATCACAATCATTTGCAAGTCGTATTACGGTAGCCGGCAACATATTGCTTGAAGTTCTGCCCGGAACATTATAAATTATAACCGGTAAAGGCGAATGCGCTGCAATCATTTTGAAGTGCTGATAAATTCCTTCCTGAGTTGGCTTGTTATAATAAGGAGAAACAGACAAAATTGCATCAAACCCCGATAAATCTTCAGTTTGTAGCTGATGTACTATTTCCATTGTATTATTACCACCTACTCCCAATACCAATGGCAATGTATTATTGTTTGCTTTTTTTACGGTACTTTTTACTAATTCTTTTTCTTCTTTGGTGAGAGTGGCTGCTTCAGCAGTGGTTCCCAATACAACCAAGTAATTTATTCCGCCTTCAATATTGAATTTTACAATTCTCTCGAGGGCTTCCACATCTACAGAAAAATCACTTTTAAAAGGAGTTACAAGTGCTACTCCGGTACCGATAAACTTTTGCATTGAATTTTATATTTAAATTTAGTTGAAGGTATTTTAACATCGTGATGCTTTACAATGAATAAAATCGTTGTAATTTTACCACTACACAAAGTTAAATAATTTAAGGAAGATTTAATGATACGATTTTCTAAAAAAAGACTTCATTTATTAGTTTATTTTTATTCTTAATCTCAATAAATGCATTTTTCGCATGCAGCCCGCATCTGTATCGGAATACAGAAATAAAAGGCAAAAACATCTCTGTCTCCGACACCCTTGCTCCCGACCTTTCTATAGATAAGTTTGTAGCCCTTATAAAAAACATATCGATGAAGATCTGAGCAAAGTCATTTCTCACAGTCCTATAACTATGGACAAATCAAAAGGAAAATGGGAAACCATCATCGGAAATCTATTTGCAGAAGCTACTGTAGAAATTGTAAATCCTGTGTTTCAGAAAAGATATCAAAAAAATATTGATGGCTGTATGCTTAACCACGGTGGCATCCGCTCTGTAATTTCTGAGGGAGATGTAACTACCCGTGCTGCATTTGAAGTAATGCCTTTTGAAAACGAAGCAGTGGTACTTGAATTAAAAGGCGAACAAATCATAGAATTGGCAAACTATATGCTTGCTAATAAAAAGCCCCATCCGTTAGCAGGTATTTTCATTCATATTGATGCTAAAACGCAACAGCTGAAAAATGTATATATCAACGGCAAAATTGTTTCACCTGAAAAGACATACCTTATTGTTACTAACGATTATCTTGCACAAGGAGGTGACAGTATGGTATTTTTTACCAAAGCTGTACGCACCTATACTATGGATTACAAACTGCGCAATGTGCTTATTGAATATTTTAAAAAACATCCTGAACTCCCGGTTATTACAACCCAACATATAATTGAAGAAGGCAATGAATAGAAGAGATTTTTTACAGAAAACTGCCTCAGGAACTGCCTTTGTTGCCCTTGGAGGTTTATCCTTATCCAGTTTTACAGGAAATGATTTAAAGCGTTTAACCATTCTACATACCAACGACACCCACAGTCATATAGATCCTTTTCCTTCTGATCACGGAAAATATCCAAATCAGGGAGGCGTTGCCAAACGTAAAACTTTGATAGACAAAATCCGAAAGGAGAGTAAAAATGTTCTCTTGCTCGATGCCGGTGATATGTTTCAGGGAACCCCTTATTTTAATTATTTTGGTGGTGAACTGGAAATAAAACTGATGAATATGCTGCAATATGACGCTACTACCATCGGTAATCACGAATTTGATAATGGTGTAGGCGGACTGGCTTCCCAGGTTGTAAATGCTAATTTTGATATTCTGAACGCCAATTACGATTTTAAAAATACGGTAATGGACGGCTTAACAAAACCGTATCGGGTTTTTATCAAAGATGGTATCAGAATTGGTGTTTTTGGTCTTGGCGTAAAACTGGCAGGACTTGTCAATAAAAGAGAATATGGAGAAACTGTTTTTATCAATCCCGTTGAAGTTGCCCAGGATATGAGCCGTATTCTCAAAGAACAGGAAAAATGTGATTTGATCATCTGTCTTTCCCATTTAGGCTATAAATATGACATAGCGAGTGATAATGTGAGCGATTTGATGCTGGCTTCACAAACTAAAAATATTGACTTAATCATCGGAGGACATACCCATACGTTTCTCGACAAACCTACTATTGTAAAAAACAGTGAAGATAAGGATGTAATAATTAATCAGGTAGGCTGCTTTGGTCTTGTACTGGGACAAATAGATTTCTTCTTCGATACATCCAAAAACAGTTCTACACTTACTAAAAATATTATAGTGTAGTTGCTTTTTACGATTATAAAGCTAAAAAATCCACTTTTCAGTGGATTTTTTTATGACAAATAGTCTTAAAGTTAATTTGATACAAACTTTAATCCGACGATAGACGCAATCAATGTAAAAATAAAAAACAACCTCCAAAAATCTACGGGCTCTTTAAAAAACAATATTCCCATCAATACGGTTCCTACAGCACCAATTCCGGTCCAAACTGCATAGGCAGTTCCCAAAGGTAAGGTTTGAGTAGCTTTCATCAATAAAGCCATACTGACAATAAGGCTTATTAAAAATCCCAGAAACCATAAATAGGAAGTTGTTCCTGCAGTTTCTCTGAATTTTCCAAGACAGGTCGTAAATCCGATCTCAAAAAGTCCGGCTATAATCAATAATATCCAATTCATTTTCATTTTTATTTTGTGCAAAGATACTCATAAAACCAAGGTTTATCTGGTAGAAAAATAATCTTTTACAATCATCCTATAATTCATTATCTTTGCGGGTATTTTAAAAAATACGTTATTTTTCAAAATTATAATATACACGGAAATGAGACACACCAAAGTAATTGATCTTTTAAATGGATCGAGTCTTTTACAAGAAATTACCGCAAAAGGTTGGGTAAAAACGTTTAGAAACAATCAATTTATTGCATTGAATGACGGTTCTACTATACATAATATACAATGTGTTGTTGATTTTGAAAATTTCCCGGCAGAATTATTAAAGAAAGTTACTACCGGAGCAGCAATAGCGGTAAAAGGTACTTTGATTGAAAGCCAGGGAGCAGGTCAGAAATTCGAAATTCAGGTAAAATCCTTAGAAATATTAGGAGAATCAGATCCTGAAAAATTCCCAATCCAGCCTAAAAAACACTCCTTGGAATTTCTCCGCGAAAATGCACATTTAAGAGTAAGAACGAATGTATTCGGAGCTATTATGCGTGTGAGAAGCGTATTGTCTTATGCGGTACATAAATATTTTCAGGAAAGTGGATTTGTATATGTAAATACGCCTATTATTACCGGATCAGATGCTGAAGGTGCCGGAGAAATGTTTCAGGTAACATCGCTTTCTCTTGATGGTAATGCTCCGAAAAATGAAGATGGCACCATTAACTATAAAGAAGATTTCTTCGGAAAACATACGAATTTGACTGTTTCCGGGCAATTAGAAGCTGAAACGTATGCGATGGCTTTAGGTCAGGTATATACGTTTGGTCCTACTTTCCGTGCAGAAAACTCAAATACATCTCGCCATTTAGCTGAATTCTGGATGATTGAGCCCGAAGTAGCTTTTAATGATCTCGATGCAAATATGGATCTTGCAGAAGATTTTATCAAGTCAATCATTCGTCATGTCATGGAAAAATGTGAAGATGATTTAAAGTTTTTGGAACAACGACTGAAAGACGAAGAAAAAAGCAAACCACAGGCAGAACGCAGTGAAATGAGTTTAATTGAGAAATTACAATTCGTTTTAGAAAACAACTTTAAACGCGTTTCTTATACAGAAACACAGCCTGAAGAAAAAAAGGAGGATATTTTGTCAGAAGATGAAGAGACTGTAGTTACTTCTGTTGAAACACTGGAAGAAAAATTAGAAATCGGTACTCCAATTGAATTTACTTCAGCCGAAAAACATTCTTTCTCTGAGTGGCTGCAACTGACAAAAGCAGAGCCAATAAAAAGAAAAGAAGAGGAAACGGAAGCTATTGAACCACAAAAAGAAGAAAAACTTCAAGAAGAGAAAAGAAAAAAAGAAGAGCTTATCAATCGCTTTATTGAAACAAATCCTAAAATAATCCCTAATAAAAACATGTCTTCAGTGCCTGTATTTATTGAGAAAAACGAGGATGACCAATCTTTTTTAATGACCGAAACCCTTGCAAAAATATACCTGGAACAAAAAAAATATCAAAAAGCAATTCAAGCTTATGAAATATTAATTTTGAAATATCCAGAAAAAAGTAGTTTATTTGCAGACCGAATTTCCAATATTAAAATGTTACAAAACTATAATAGTTAAAAAATGAATACGTTTACAATCTTTTTAGTACTAATAACCATCGTATCCCTTTTATTAATCATTGTTATAATGATTCAAAACCCTAAAGGAGGTGGTCTTGATTCTTCATTAGGAGGTTCAACCAATATTGGAGGTGTACAAAACACAAATAAATTCCTTGACAAAAGTACCTGGACTTTAGCAGCCATATTAATCGGGTTAATTTTGTTATCAAGTTTAAGCTTTACATCCGGTTACAACAACGATTCTAAAATTTTAGATCCGAATGCTGCAACCATACCTGCAGCACCTGTAGCAGCTCCGCAAGGTCAACCTGCACCAGCAGAAACGCCACAGACACCAGCAAACTAAAATCCGTTATTCAAAAAATAACAATGCCAGCACTGACATGCTGGCATTTTTTTTATCCCATTCTGTCATAAAATTGGAATGGCATACTTTATGAAAAATGATAAACACAAAAATAAAAGTCAAATAAATAAACATAAAAATTTTCATTATGGCACTAAACATTAAACCACTTTCAGACCGGGTGATTATTGAAACGGCTGCGGCAGAAACACAAACAGCTTCGGGAATTATTATTCCTGATACAGCGAAAGAAAAGCCACAAAAAGGAACTGTTGTTGCTGTAGGGAACGGAAAAAAAGACG
>NZ_JAUFQU010000048.1:0-14638 GCF_030409925.1 Paenimyroides ceti | reverse complement strand
AAAAAATTCTTAATTCTCTCCAGGTATTATTGGCAACATATAATCCGCGGTTGGGCTTATTCAATGAAAACACTTCTTCTTTTCCATTTTCATTGAGAATAACGTCAAAACTACCCGATACCGGAATAATAAATTCTTCCTGAATTTTGTGTGAATGTCCTCCTCTTTCAGCACCACTGGGAACATCATACAGAAAATAAACTCTTTTGACACTAAAAGGAATAACCTCCTTTTCAATAACAGATAAGTTTCCGCGTGGATCTTCTATTTTAGGTAAATCGATTAATTTACTTCTCATTAAAATGTAAGGGTTAAATAGGTTACCAATTCTTTTTCTTCCGTATGCCAGTCTCTGGTAACGTGTTCTTTAAGTAATTTTGCCGGAATACCTCCGATAATAATATGACTGCCAAATTTACAATAATTTTTATTACACAACGAGTGAGATGCTACCATACAATAATCAGGGGTTATCGTTTTTCCGGATAAAGTACTACGGGCTCCAATAAAATTATAATTTCCCACCACTATATCACTCTCTCTATCATACACTTCATTAGTGTCTATATTTTTTATATAATGAAAATTAGTATCTATGATCTGGCATTCTGATCCGAACTGAACAAAATTTCCAAATCGTATTTTTTTATAAGCAATAATTCTTGTATCCGTAGCAAATGAATTGATATTTCCGAAAATCACTTTTGCCTGCCGGTGTACAAATAACTTAAAATCAATTCCCAATTGTACACGTCCATGAAATTCCAGATCTCCTAACAAATGTAATTCGGCAGTACCTTTACTTTTGGTGAATATTTCGTATTTCTGCCCTAAACCGACAAGTCCGAATCGAACAGGTGTCTTAAAGATAAAGTTGCCTTCCAGACTGGTTATTTTCAAACGTCCAAATACGATTACAGGTAATTTTAAAGCCTCTTTAAAGGGTAATTTTTTAAAATTGATATAAAGCGTCTTGTACCAATTGACTGATAAAATAAAACGTATTTTTGAGTTGATCTTTGAATATAATTTACTCACCTTTTGATTTTTTTATCCAATGTAAAACATTTGTCACTTTTATCAGCCTATACAGGCAATAAATAATTCCCATAGCAGCAACAATATACTGCAAAACTTTTGATACTGCATTCTCAGTAAACTGGCAGATAACAACTGAAGAAGTAAATAAAACGCTGATTACTATTATCGTTTTTG
Source organism: Paenimyroides ceti (assembly GCF_030409925.1). Lineage (NCBI taxonomy): Bacteria > Pseudomonadati > Bacteroidota > Flavobacteriia > Flavobacteriales > Flavobacteriaceae > Paenimyroides > Paenimyroides ceti. The sequence continues at coordinate 13,423 of NZ_JAUFQU010000048.1, read as the reverse complement.
ATGCCTTATCCAATACAAAACCATACTTCTTTTTTACAAAGTAATAAATATAAAAAGAAAAAAACATGTATTGTAAAAATACAGCCATGCCAATACCTATAAGTTGAAACTCTTTAAATAAAAAATAGGTAAACCCTAAAATCAAAGAATCACTTACAATATTTTGTATAAAATAATGCCGTGTATCTCCTTTACCCAATACCATATATCCCATAGGATAATTTATTGTTTTACAGATAATGGATAATAAACCAAAAAGAAGAATATCCTGAACCGGTAAAAAAGCTTCTGAAGATAATAAAATAATGATATAGGGAGCCATACAATACATGATCAAAACCAAAGGAGTTGCCACAAGCAATCCCAACTGTATCTGAGCATTTACCAATTCATTCACATCTTCCGAAACAGCCATCTTTGAAGAAAGTCTCGGAAAAAAATCAGCTGCCAGTGAAGTAAAAATGACTCCGAAATAAGACAGCAGATAAATATTTGCTGTTTCATAGTAGCCTAAAATGGCTTTGTCATCACTTGTATACAACAGATACTGTCGTAAGATATAGAAACATACCAGTCCAAATACTCCGTTTAACGCTAACAAGATTCCAGAAGAAATGAGTTTTTTTCCATAATCACTTATCTGTGCTTTAGATAATTTCACATTGGTCAATCCTAACTTTCTAAGAAAGGACAGATGAACAACAAGCGAAATAAACGAGCTCAATAAAAAAGACGGAACAATACCTTCAATACCTAAAAAATAGTAACAACTTATCGTACTGAGTGTAATAAACCCTAAACTCATCAACTGATAGTTTATAAGTTTTTTTATTTCATTCAATCCTTGCATGATTACTGTAGCAGCATTTACTATTGCATGGAAGATAAAATAAAGAGAAAGCAATCTGAAGTACTTCGTATAAGAATAATCTCCAAAGGTTAACATGCTGAGTTTTTCTGCAAATACAATACTTATAAGAGCAGCCAAAATACCAGCTGCCATCATCCAGATGAGCTGTAGCTTTGCAATTTGAGCCGTTTTAGAAGCATCTTCTTTATGCTGCGCAATGGCTTTTGTACCTATTACTGACATCCCAAAAGAAGAGCCTTGTGTTATAAGACCTAATGTATTCTCTATAAGTCCGATAATTCCAATACCCACAGGTCCAAAAACACAGAAGCGCATTTCACAGCAACCACCTTACAAATCATGCGCAATACCTGAGTGGTACCAAACAGGCTCATGGATTTGAATAATATGTTATGGGATTTGTTATTTATCATTTATTATACTGCAACCAATTTCTTCATAGGTTTGTTTAAATTTTTTATACCATTCTTTCCACAAAAAATATAAATGCTGATCTGAAGTATAATGCAGCAAAACTTTTTCAATCCATGCATCCGGTATATCATTCTGAAAGTCTTTTAATTCATACATTTCATCCGCATACCATGCTTTATTTAATAACGCATTGAGTTGATACACATCAAATTCATCTTTCAAATGTTCTTTATTCTGTGAAGAAGCTGTTGTTTTATAAGACGCTTTTATGATTTCTTTGAACGAATGTCCTACCTTCAACTCTATTTTTTTACGTGCTTTCAGTAATTGATGTATCTGAGAGAGTTCATTAACCGTTTTTTGTTTTTGATTCCAACACGCATTATAATAGTCTTTTGAAAACGCTCCCCCTGCAACGATGTATATCTGGTAATAAGCCAATAGCAAATCATCACAGTTAATCCCCAAACGTTTTGCTATGGAGTATACTTTATACTTGTTTTCAATAAAAAACCTTTTAAAATGTACCGCTTTATAAGTAGTGAGTTTGGGTGCCGTGATCAGAAAAGAGGATTCCTGTTGAACAACAAACGGTGAAATAAGCTTTTTATTATTAAGCCACATAAATTTCACCATCGACATATGTTCATCAGAAAGATTTTGATGTACTATTTTCAGATCAATAAAATCTGTAAACCACATATCATCTTCCAACAAAACAAAGTAAGGAGTTCCTTTTTCAATACAGCCTTTCCAGAGAGAAGCAGGTATTTCTTTTTTTGGATATCTGCCTGCCAGAATATCAGCAGATTTTTCAGCATAATTTACTGAAAATTCAAAACATATATCAGGATATTTATTTTTAAGCTTCTCAACATAGATTTGCGGAGTTCCGTCATCCATAACCACAATACGGCTAAAGTTGACAGCATAGTGATAAATACTTGCAATACATCTGTCAAGTAAAAAAGGGCGGTTAAATGATTTTATAAAAACATCCATAAAAATCAATATTCATTCACTACAGCTATGACTTTTTCAATCTGTTCGTTGGTCATCATCGGATATAGCGGTAAGCTCACGACCTGCTCATGAATCAATTCGGTAACCGGGAGTTCTAAAGAAGCATATTCTGAAAAGGCTTGTTGCTTATGTGGTGCTATAGGATAATGAACCAATGTCTGAATGCCCCTTTCGAGCAAAAACAACTGAAAAGCTTCCCGATCTTCCGTACGAACCACAAATAAATGAAATACATGATTTTCAGTACCATCATATGCAGGAAGCATCACTTTTGGGTTTATAATTTCTTTAAGGTACTTCTTGGCAATACCCCTTCTTTTTTCATTATCAAAATCAAGATCCGGAAGTTTTAAAGAGAGAAATATAGCCTGAATATCATCTAACCGGGAGTTGATTCCTTTGTAAATATTGTGATATTTCATTTCTGATCCATAATTTCTCAGCGCAGAAATACAATTTGCCAAATCATGATCATCCGTTGTAACCGCTCCGCCATCACCCAGACAACCTAAATTTTTACCAGGATAAAAACTAAATCCGGCAGCATTGCCAATCGCTCCTGCTTTTTTGTTTCCAAAAACAGCTCCATGCGCCTGAGCTGCATCTTCGATAAGTAAAAGACCATATTCTTTTGCGAAATTAACGATACGCTCTGCATCTGTTACCTGCCCATAAAGATGCACCATCAGAATCGCTTTTACAGATTGTGTCATGGCTCCCTGAACAGCATCAAATGTGAGATTATAATTACTGAAATTAGTTTCCACCAAACCGGTTTCAGTCCCGCATTAATAATCGATAAAATACTGGCAATATACGTATTAGCCGGTACAAGAACTTCATCTCCATCTTTGAGTTTACCAAGAATTTTATACGCATTAAATATTAGTGTAAGCGCTTCAAGCCCGTTTCCTACCCCCAAGCAATGATTTACACCGCAATATGCAGCAAATTTCTTTTCAAAAGAACTGAGTTCTTCACCGAGTATATAACGAGACTTTTTGAAAAAGCCTTCAAGTCTGTTGAGAAATGGTTCCTGATAAGGATCATTTATCTTATGAAGATCTAAGTAGGGAATCATATAAAAATAGTATCTAAGAGAGGATAATTATTACAATCAAACTTAATAAATTCCTGAACAACAATTTGTGCTCCGAATTTTTCTTTCCAAAACAACAATCCCTGATTGATGTTACGCCCTTCGTTTTCATTTGAAATTCCAAAATCAAAGTATTCTTTATCATCTGAATATTCTTCCATAAGAGCCGAATAAAGAAAATCAAGTACTCCGGTTTTTTCCACTTCATGATCAATACTGATGTACTGAGCATGAACTACCCGATTTGTTACAAAAACAGTAGTTCCTGCAATTACTTTTTGATCTTCGAGCACATTAAACTGAAAAATATTATTTGGGAACCGTTTTTTTAAAAGTTGTATTTCTTCCACAGAATGCACAGGTTTCTTTCCGAACTTACTCATCAGATTGGGTTCCAGAATATTTTCCCAAAAAACGTCCACATCTCCTTCCCTTTCAATCTCCAACCCTCTTCTCTGAGCATTATTTACATCTCTCTTTACAGATTTAGACACAGTAAAAGGCCTGTCGAGTCTGATCACTGAACATATATCTTTCCGGATAACTTCTGCCTTCATTATAAAAGCAAGATATTTCATTTCATCCGAAAACTGCTCCGTATAAAATAAAGGTATTTCTTTTATCACAAGCTCCTGAATACCAAATGAATTAAGATAAATAAGAATGGCTCTGAAAGCAGCTGTAAAATCTGGCATTCGAATACCATTTTTAACCACAATGCCACCATATGTAAGTCCCTGATGCGAATAAACACCAACTTCATTTTTGTTTGCAGGCAAAACAGCAATCAGCACTTCCTCTTTATATACCATCAAAGAAAAATCATCAAACCGATCATTATGATATTCCATAAAATCACGGTGAAATAAAAAAGTAGCATTTTTAGCTTTTGCAACAAATTCATTCCATAAAGAATGGTAAGATGATTGGTATGGAACTACTTTAAAATTCAAGGTAAATAATATTTATGACGAAATAACGTAAAATCTATTAAAAAACATATAAAAGCCAGAACAATTTTTGCTCCTGAAATGTGAAACTTCTATATTTGCAAACATATTTTAATTTTTAAGATGATAAAAATAACTCTACCAGACGGTTCCGTAAAAGAGTTTGCTTCAGGAGCAACTCCACACGATGTCGCTTTAAGTATAAGCGAAGGTTTAGCGAGAAATGTAATTTCAGCAAGTTTTAATGGTACTACCATTGAAACGACGACACCTTTGACAACCGATGGAAGCTTGGTATTATACACGTGGAATGATGCGGAAGGAAAAAAAGCATTCTGGCATTCAACCTCTCACGTTATGGCACAAGCTTTGGAAGAGTTATATCCGGGAATTAATTTAACGATTGGTCCTGCTATAGACAATGGATTTTACTATGATGTAGATTTCGGAGACCGCAAAATCAGTGATGCTGATTTTAAAGAAATTGAAGACCGTGTTCTGGCAATTTCCAAAGAAAAACATGATTTCAAAATGCGTTCAGCTACAAAAGCGGAAGCATTGGCTTTATATAAAAACAATCCGTACAAAACAGAGCTGATTGAAAATTTAGAAGACGGTACCATCACTTTTTGTGACCATGCTACTTTCACTGATTTGTGCCGCGGAGGACATATTCCTAATACAGGAATCATTAAAGCAATGAAAATATTAAACATAGCCGGAGCTTATTGGCGCGGAGATGAAAAAAACAAACAACTGACACGCGTTTACGGTATTTCTTTCCCAAAACAGAAAGATCTTACAGAATATCTGGCTCTTTTGGAAGAAGCTAAAAAACGCGATCACAGAAAATTGGGAAAAGAGCTTGATCTCTTCCATTTTTCACAACGTGTAGGTCAGGGATTGCCTTTGTGGTTACCAAAAGGAGCTGCATTGCGCGACCGTTTGGAACAATTTTTAAGAAAAGCGCAGAAAAAGGCGGGATATGAACAAGTAGTAACACCTCATATTGGGCATAAAGAATTATATGTTACTTCCGGCCACTATGCAAAATATGGTGCTGATAGCTTTCAACCGATACATACACCGGTTGAAGGAGAGGAATTTCTTTTAAAACCTATGAACTGCCCTCACCATTGTGAGATATATAATGCACGTCCGTGGTCTTATAAAGATTTACCAAAACGTTACGCAGAATTCGGTACTGTTTACCGCTATGAACAATCAGGTGAATTACACGGGTTAACACGCGTTCGCGGATTTACACAGGATGATGCACATATATTCTGTACACCGGAGCAATTAGATGAGGAATTCAAAAAAGTAATCGATTTGGTACTATATGTTTTTGGTTCTTTAGGATTCGAAAACTTCACCGCACAGGTATCTGTAAGAGATTTAAACAATCCGGATAAATACATTGGCTCTGTTGAAAACTGGGAAAAAGCAGAGAATGCTATCATCAGTGCAGCAAAAGACAAAGGTCTTAACTATGTAATTGAGAGCGGAGAAGCTGCTTTTTACGGACCTAAGTTAGACTTTATGGTAAAAGATGCCTTGGGAAGAAGCTGGCAGCTGGGAACTATACAGGTAGATTATAACTTACCGGAACGATTTGATTTGACTTACAAAGGTTCTGACGATAAATTGCACCGTCCGGTTATGATCCACAGAGCACCATTTGGTTCCATGGAGCGTTTTATCGCTATTTTACTGGAACATACAGGTGGTAATTTCCCGCTTTGGCTGATGCCGGAACAAGCTATTGTATTGTCTTTGAGTGAGAAATATGAAAATTATGCAAAAAAAGTTTTAACTTTGCTGGAAAATAACGAAATTCGCGCTGTGATTGACAATCGAAATGAGACGATTGGTAAAAAAATCAGAGAGGCAGAAGTTCAAAAATACCCGTTTATGCTGATCATTGGAGAAGATGAGGAGAAAAACGGAACTGTTTCTGTACGAAAACATGGTGACTCGGGAAAATCAAATACAACTATGAAAATAGAAGATTTTGTTACCGTTATCCAGGAAGAGATTAACAAAACAATAAAGTCATTTTAGTTTAACCGCTTGGAAACAAGCATAATACTTTAACACCATAGCATTAAATAATAAAAGAAGAGGATATACACCTCGGGTTGAAAAAAAAGATTTGCACAAAATTAATAATGCAATTCGAGTTCCAGAAGTACGTCTTGTAGGCGATAATGTAGAAACTGGAGTATATAAACTTGCTCAGGCACTTCAAATGGCTGATGAGTTAGGTTTAGATTTGGTTGAAATTTCACCGAATGCAGAACCGCCTGTTTGTAAGATTATCGACTATAAGAAATTCCTTTACGAGCAAAAAAAGCGTGAAAAAGAATTAAAATCGAAATCAACTCAGGTAACTGTTAAAGAAATTCGCTTCGGCCCGCAAACTGATGAACACGATTACGAATTCAAAAAGAAAAATGCTGTAAAGTTTTTGTCTGATGGTTCAAAATTGAAAGCATTTGTATTTTTTAAAGGCCGCTCGATTATTTATAAAGAGCAAGGACAAATTTTGCTTTTACGTTTGGCACAAGACCTGGAAGAATACGGAAAAGTAGAATCCATGCCTGTACTGGAAGGTAAAAGAATGACCATGTATATAGCTCCGAAAAAGAAAAAATAGTAAATAATATTGTTAAGTAAGATAACATAAATACCTAGGAACAAATGCCTAAAATGAAAACAAAATCTAGTGCTAAGAAACGCTTTCAAGTGACTGGCTCTGGAAAAATTAAAAGAAAACACGCTTTTAAAAGTCACATTTTGACGAAAAAAACGAAAAAGCGTAAGTTAGCTTTAACTCACTCTACTTTAGTACATAAAGCAGATGAGAGAAGCGTTAAAGAACAATTAAGATTAATGTAATCGTTCTTTCGGTTAAAACAATTTAATAACCCTGGAGTGGGCTGATAAAAAATTTAAATCACAAGTAATGCCTCGCATTCGCCCTACTACAAAAATTCAACAATTATGCCAAAATCAGTAAATTCAGTTGCTTCAAGAGCAAGAAGAAAAAGAATTTTGAAGCAAGCCAAAGGTTTCTTCGGAAGACGTAAAAACGTTTGGACAGTAGCTAAAAACGCGGTAGAAAAAGCAATGTCTTATGCTTACCGTGACAGAAAACAAAAGAAAAGAAACTTCCGTTCATTATGGATCATGCGTATCAACGCTGGAGCACGTTTACACGGAATGTCATATTCTCAATTCATGGGAAAAATTAAAGCAAACAATATCGAATTAAACCGTAAAGTTTTAGCCGATTTAGCTTTAAACCACCCTGAAGCTTTCACAGCTATCGTTAACAAAATTAAATAAACGTTTGTAAAACCAGTTTATCTTACTTAATAACATAAAAACCTACCTATTCGGTAGGTTTTTTTTATGAAACCCTTTGTTCAAAACACATCCAAGCAAAACATAATTAATATATTTGTAAAAAACCTTTTTAATGAACGATTTAAAAGCAATTATAGAAAAAGCATGGGAAGACAGAAGCTTGCTTCAAGACACCCAGACACAAAAAGCAATCAGAGAAATCATTGATCTAATAGATGCCGGACAACTACGCGTAGCAGAACCAAACGGAAGTGACTGGCAAATAAATGAATGGGTAAAAAAAGCAGTTGTACTCTATTTTCCTATTCAAAGAATGGAAACTTTAGAAGCCGGTATTTTTGAATACCATGATAAGATGCCTTTAAAGAGAGATTTTGCTGCAAAAGGAATCCGTGTAGTACCCAATGCTGTTGCCAGACATGGTGCTTATATCTCATCTGGAGTAATCCTTATGCCTTCTTATGTAAACATTGGAGCTTATGTAGACGAAGGGACGATGGTAGATACCTGGGCAACGGTAGGTAGCTGTGCACAAATCGGTAAAAACGTACACCTTTCCGGAGGTGTAGGCATTGGCGGTGTTCTTGAACCGTTACAGGCAGCTCCAGTCATTATAGAAGATAATGCTTTTATCGGTTCACGTTGTATTGTAGTTGAAGGAGTTCGCGTTGGTAAAGAAGCTGTTTTAGGAGCAAATGTAGTATTGACCGCTTCTACTAAAATCATTGATGTATCTGGAGAAAAACCCGTAGAAATTAAAGGGTATGTTCCGGAACGTTCCGTAGTAATTCCCGGTTCTTATACAAAAAAATTTCCGGCAGGTGAATATCAGGTACCTTGTGCCCTTATTATTGGTCAAAGAAAAGCCTCAACAGACTTAAAAACATCTCTAAATGATGCATTGAGAGATTATAATGTAGCTGTATAGAACACACTATTAAAAGCATATTCTGAATTCAGAATATGCTTTTTTCAACAAATCAGGTCATCTGTAAAAACGCAACGGCAGCAATTTTATTTTTTCAAATAATAAGTCGTATTTTTTTTATAGGTTTGTATCCATAACTAAGGATATTTTTTTCAATGAAAATTTTAGTGATCCAGCAAAAAATGATTGGAGACGTTTTATTGAGCAGTCTGATCTGCGAAAATCTGAGAAAAGCATATCCTGATGCACAGATTGACTATCTTGTAAATGAAAGTACCTGTTTGGTATTACAGGGAAATCCTGCTATAAGTAATCTTATCTTATTTACTCGAAAACAGGAGAAAAGTCTGTTTGAATTGATTAAGTTAGCGATAAAACTCCGAAAAGAACAATATGATCTGGTTATAGACGCTTATTCCAAACTGCAAAGCTGGATTCTTGTAGGACTCAACAACTCTAAACGAAAAATTTCCTATAAAAAAACAGGACGTACTTTTCTTTATACAGATAATGTTATAAAAGCCGCTTTACCACAAACGAATTTAGGATTGGCTATTGAACATCGTTTATCCCTTTTAGATCCGTTAAACTTATCCATTGAAAAAGAAGTTTTCCCAAAAATATACCTTTCTTCAACAGAAAAGACAAATGCAATTGAATTATTTGATTCATTTGGTATCAACCGGAACAAAAAAACACTGATGATAAGCCTTCTGGGGAGCGATATAACCAAAACCTATCCGCTCGAATATATGGCTGAACTGATTAATTATATCGGAGAAAACTATGATGTAAATATTTTATTCAACTATTTTCCAAAACAACTCCCGGATGCAAAGAAGATATGGGATATGTGTACTGAAACAGCACAAAGTAAAATCTACTTTGATTTGTTGGGAAATGACCTCAGAAACTTTATTGCCATCATGGATCAATGCGATGCTATTATCGGTAATGACGGAGGAGCAATAAATATGGCAAAAGCGCTTGGAAAAAAATCATTTATCATTTTCTCTCCATGGATTGAGAAAAAGGTATGGGCAACATTCGAAGATGGTAAAAACCACACATCTGTACACCTCAGCGATGAAAAACCGGAACTATTTGACAATAAAAAAACCAAAGAATTAAAACGTGAATTTGCAGATTATTATCTTAAATTTACACCGAATTTGATTCTGCCAAAACTAAAAGTCTTCTTAGACGCATTATAAACGTAAATAGTATCCCTTTACTATAAAAACATTAACTCTGAAACAAGAAATGAATAAAACACTCACTCATAAATTAATCGGGTTGATCATAACGCGTAATGAAGAGAAAAATATTCCGGCTCTTGTAGAGAATCTCTCGTTTCTCGATGAAATAGTTATTGTAGATTCTTGCAGTACAGACAATAGTAAAGAAATTGTACAGCAATATCCACAAATAAGATTCTATGAAAATCAGTTTGAAAATTACAGCGCACAAAGAAACAAGGCACTGGAATATGTTGAAGATAACTGGATCCTGTTTTTAGATGCAGATGAGCGAATTTCGGAAGCCCTTAAAGAAGAAATTATTGATACCGTCAATAACAATGACCGTACTAAAGCTTACTATTTTAAACGCAGGTTTTACTTTAACAACAAACCGGTATTTTTCTGTGGTCTACAAAGCGATAAAAATATCCGCCTTTTTTACAAGAATGATCAGGTACATTATCAGGGGTTTGTACATGAAAAAATTCAATTCAGAGGTACTTTTAACGTTTTACAAAACCATCTGACACATTATTCCTATGAAAATTATACTTCTTATAAAAAGAAAATGTACCGTTATGGTACATTAAAAGCTCTCGAAAAAATTGAAAAAGGGGAAAAACCTAACTTATTCTTAAAATACTCCCACCCTGTCTATACCTTTTTAAGTAAATATTTACTAAGATTGGGAATATTGGATGGTTATAAAGGATTTATTCTATGCTACCTCATGTCCTATAGTGTATATGTACGCTACGCAGAGATAGAAAAACAATCTAAAAAAAGACACGACACTATCTCTTCCAGAATTTAAGCTTTTTCTTTAAGCCCTGTTTACGGTGGAACTTGTATTGAAATTGCTCTGTTTCCGCCCACATTTTCTCAAAAATCTCTGTTTCGGATTTATCCTTATAAAATTTAGCATACTCATTAGCCATAATCTCTACCATTCCCTTTTTAGGAGTCAATCGTGAAAGATTTTTCATACGAAGTTCAAACGGCATTAAGTCGTGAAAATTCATTCTGTTCAGATCTACCAGAAAAAAACGATAGCTCTCATTATCCGGCACTTTCTTAATCAGCGTGTTACCCGGAGAATGGTCTTTAAACTCTACTCCATTTTCATGTAATGAAAATGAAAACCGGGTAAATTGTCTTAGAATGTTTTCATGATCTGGAAAATCGGGGATTTCCACTAACTCTCTGAATGTAAGATCTGCATATATATGTTCACATAAATAATAACTTTTATCTAAACCTGAAAAAGAGTTGTATTCTACAAAAGCAAGTGGCTTGGGAGTTCCAATATTCTTTTCGATCAGATAATTAGCATACTCATAGGAACGTCTCGCTTTAGATTTTCTAAAATAGGCATATACAATACTGTTGAACCAGTGTGGCTTCTTAAAACTCTTTACATTGACTTCAATGTCCTCCAAACGAAATATTTTAATAGTATTCCGTTTACCTTTTACCAGTAATGTTCCTGTTTCATCAAAATGGGTAACTATATTTTTGACCTGAGCTTCAGTAATTGCAGCGTTTGGCGCTATTATTAATTTCATAGAGTTCCTTTTGGACAAAGATACTGATTATCATTGCCGGATATATTTGTTTTAATTATTTAAATATTGATGCACTCCCTGCTCACAACGGGTCATTTTTTGATGAATACTATTGTCTTGTAACTGATTGTTTTTATCTACATGCCCTTTAGAACTTACTTTGTGATAAATATGAAATACAATGCCTGCAAATTTGAGCCTTTTTGCAAAAACGCCTGCATTGCCCAAACGTATTGCGAAATCAGAATCTTCCCTGCCCCAGCCTTCGAATGCTTCATTATAACCATTAATTTTCATAAAATCCTTTTTCCAGTATGACGTATTACAGCCACGGTATTTTCGGGATATACCTTTGTGCTTTTTATAAAACTTTGCAAAAAATGGTATGTGCAGTGTACGGCTTCTATTCTTTATTTCACTGGAAAAGAAATGAAAACCGATGAGCTTGCCACCTAAAATGCGAGCCACTGCCTGAGGCAGTATATTTACACGCGAACCATATAAATAACAATTTTCTTCTGCCCTATTTTTATGGTCTTCAATAAAATAGGGATGTAAGATAACGTCACCGTCAATCTGGATAATATAATCAGCCGTACTTCTTGAAACCGCTTTATTTAAAATCTTCGCTTTTCTGAATCCCTCATCTTCCTGCCATATGTGGAGTACAGGTACTTTTGAACGAATGACAAATTTTTCGATTACCTCTTTTGTATAGTTATCAGACCCGTCATCAGCAATCAGAATTTCATCTGGTAAAACACTTTGTTTTTCCACACTGTTCAAAACTAATTCCAAAGCCTCCGGCCAATTATATGTCGATATTAATAATGCTGTTTTCATTAACAAAGTGATTTATATATTTTTATTAATTCTTCTGTAATTTTCTCAGAGTTGAACTCTTGTATAATCATTTCATAATTTTTCTCTCCGAACGAATGCCCTGCTTCTTTATTTTCCATAAAATATTCAACTCCATCCGCAAGTTGCTGTACTCCTTTTACGGGCGCTAAATAACCATTTTCACCGGACTGAATGATTTCATCCATCAGCCCTACCTGAGTAGAAACAACAGGAACTTTAAAAAGCATTGCCTCCAAAGCAGACGAGGGACCACCTTCTCTTTCTGATGTCACAAGAAAAACATTCATTTCATCACAAAAAACCGAAGCATTGGCAATACTATCTGTAAAAATGATCGCATCAGACACTCCTTTCTTTTCTGCATACGCTCTAATCTCGGGAGTTAGTTTGGTAAAGCCTCCTATCTGAATACACCGGATATGTGTTTTAGCACGGTTTACAATCAATTCATGCACAACATCAACCATAGTAAACAAATCTTTTGCCTTTGTATGATTGGCAATAGAACCTATCAGAAATTCATCAGCAGCAATCTGGTATTTTTCCTTCAGCAAAAACGGTTTTGTTTGATGTATGATAGCACTGTTGACATTATCAGGTAAAACCAGTAATTTATGTCTGTTCTTCGGTTGTATCATTTTTTCAAAATCTTTTTTAACCAAAGAAGAAACACAGATAATCTTGCAAATAGATGAAAGATTATATTTTATCCTGCTCAAAAAACTGCTGCTTGCTCCGATACCTTTTTTACTAAAAAACACTTTGGCTGTTGTTTTATGTAAAAAGAAAAATACGCAAATAATGTCAAAAAGCCAATAGACATTAGCACCTACTAACGGCTCTTTTTTGTTGTTGGTTACTTTTCCTAAAATGGTTTGTGCCGAAATACTAAAAGGAAACAGTAAACCAACAATGAAGATGTATTTTTTCATTGTCTGATTTTTTAATAAAGGCAAAGCAAGTTTGCTTTGCCCTGCCTTGTTTACTGTTTTACTTTATATGGTCTTTCGTCAGGATTTTCGCAACTTCCTGTGCTTTCAACGGCTGTAAAAATTTCTTTTTCATTTACCAACGCAGGATTGTATTTTACTTCAAA
>NZ_JAUFQU010000047.1:0-12268 GCF_030409925.1 Paenimyroides ceti | reverse complement strand
ATCTATTATTTGAATAAATCCATTCCGGAATGTTAGGCATTCCGTCTTTCGCAGCAACTGCTAATTCTGTTCATTGATTTTAGCTGCCTTTTCCAGGCTTTGTTTAGAGTAAGAATAAGATAATCTTCCAATTGCTCTTTATCTTCAAGCAAGCGATCGTCAATATTGATTGTTCTTATTTTGCTGTTTGCCGTTACCGTAACCTGCAGAAGATTGTCGGAACTGTTTTCATCTATCAAAACCGTATCTAAACGTTTTTTAGTTTCTTCTACTTTTTTCTGAGCTTCCTGTAATTTGCCCATCATACCCATTAAATCGCCAAACATTCTATTATGTATTAAATTGTTAATGGTTACAAAAATATCAAATTGAAATGATTTTCAAACTCTTTTAAATTGAAAATGCACCTTCCTATCTTATGGAATTGTACTATTTTTGCATGTTACTATATTTTTTTGAAAAATGAAACCAGATATATATGAAATAAATGAGCCTATTGCGGCTATTAAACTGTGCGTTTAGAAAAACACGGAGACATCCGGACTGATAATTATTTTTGGATGAACGAGAGAGAGAATCCGGAAGTAATCGATTACCTGAATGCAGAAAATGCTATTATGAAAAATGTACTGCACATACCAAACAATTGCAGCAGGCATTATTTGAAGAAATGAAATCGCGCATCAAAGAAGACGATGCTTCGGTGCCGTATCTCTACAACGGATATTATTATATTACGCGTTTTGAAACGGGTAAAGATTACCCTATTTATTCGCGCAAAAAAGGATCTCTTGATGCTCCTGAAGAAATCATGTTTGATTGTAATGTAATGGCGGAAGGTTTTGCTTATTTTCATCTATCGGGTATTAACATCAGTGATGATAACCGATATGCCGCTTTTGGAGTCGATACTGTTTCCAGAAGAGAATATACCCTACAGATAAAAGATCTGGAAACCGGAATTATTTTACGGTAAAAATTGAAAAAACAACCGGAAGTTCTACCTGGGCAGCAGATAATAAATCCCTTTTTTATTCCAGAAAAGACGAACAAACATTACGGCCTGATCAGATCTTGAAACATTGTCTGGGGACCGCTACTCAAGAGGATGTTCTTATTTACAACGAAAAAGATGAAACGTTCAGTACTTATATCTATCGTTCCAAATCAAAAAAATATCTGATTATCGGCTCTGACAGTACGCTTACAACGGAATATAGAATTCTCGAAGCTACCAATCTACTGGTAAGTTTAGTGTTTTTCAGAAGAGAACAAGAGGTCTGGAGTATAGTATTTCTCATTATGGCAATAGCTTTTATATTCTCACAAATAAAGATAAAGCGACGAACTTTCAACTGATGCACACAACGGAAGATGCTACCGGTAAAGAAAACTGGAAGACTGTCATTGCACACAGAGAAGAAACACTTTTGGAAGGTATTGATATTTTTAAAGACTATTTAGTAATTCTGAACGGACAAATGGTTTAACACACATAAAAATACAACCATGGCAACAGCCGGAAAATGCGTATTACTTACCTTTTGATAGTGAAACGTATACCGCATACACCACTACGAATGTAGATTTTGATACTGATATATTGCGTTATAGTTATCAATCCATGAAAACCCCGGCCTCAGTAATCGATTTCAATATGGATACACGTACAAAGGAGGTTAAAAAAGAACAACCTGTTTTAGGTGATTTTGATAAAGATAATTATACTGAAGAACGCCTTTGGCTACAGCTGCTGACGGAACGAAAATACCCATGTCTGTTGTATACAAAAAGGGAATAGAAAAAAACGGAGAAAATCCGCTGCTTTTATATGCTTACGGATCATACGGTTCTACGATGGATCCTTATTTTTCAAGCATACGGCTTAGTTTATTAAACAGGGGCTTTATCTATGTCATTGCACATATTCGCGGAGGAGAAGAATTGGGAAGATATTGGTATGAAGAAGGAAAACTACTTCAAAAGAAAAATACCTTTACTGACTTTATCGATTGTTCAAAATTTTAATTGAACAGAAATACACCTCTGCAAAACATCTGTACGCAGAAGGTGGTTCTGCAGGAGGTTTACTGATGGAGCGATTATGAATATGCAACCTGAGCTTTATAACGGTATTATTGCTCAGGTACCTTTTGTTGATGTGGTTACTACTATGCTCGATGATTCTATCCCGCTGACCACAGGTGAATATGATGAATGGGAAATCCGAATGATCCGGTGTATTATGATTATATGAAATCCTATTCTCCTTATGATAATGTAACCGCTAAAGAATATCCAAACCTCTATATATCAACGGTTTACATGATTCCCAGGTTCAATATTGGGAACCCGCTAAATGGATTGCTAAATTAAGGGCTTTGCGGACAAATAAAAATTTATTATTTCTCGACACTAACATGGAAGCAGGACACGGTGGGGCATCCGGACGTTTTGAGGCCTTAAAGGAAGTAGCAAAAGAATATAGCTTTTTGTTAGATTTAGAAGGAATAAACGAATAGTAAAAAAAAAATTTATTAATTTTGTCAAGTTGTAAGGGAATGAAAAAACTTCTCTTTTAAAATAATAATTATGAAAGAAGAGATTCAAGCTCATGATATTTTAGACCTGATCGGAAACACTCCATTAGTTAAAATTAACAAAGTATCAGAGGTTTAAAAGGTAATTTTTACGCGAAAGTAGAAGCTTTTAATCCGGGGCACTCATCAAAGACAGAATTGCTTATCATATTATTGAAGAAGCTGAAAGACAAGGCATTCTGAAACCCGGAAATGTCATTGTTGAAACAACATCTGTAATACAGGATTCAGCATTGCAATGGTCAGCATTATTAAAGGATATGAATGTGTTTTAGCAGTTACTTCTAAATCATCCTCAGACAAAATTGATATGCTGAGAGCTATGGGAGCTAAGGTATATGTTTGTCCGGCAAATGTATCAGCAGATGACCCAAGATCCTATTATTCTGTTGCGAAACGTCTTCACGAAGAAACCGCCGGATCAGTTTACATCAATCAATATTTCAACGATTTAAACATTGATGCACACTATAAAACCACCGGTCCTGAAATATGGAATCAGACCAATGGCAAGATTACCCATCTGATTGCCTGTTCCGGAACAGGAGGTACCATCTCAGGTACTGCACGCTATCTTAAAGAACAAAATCCGAATATCAAAATACTGGGAGTTGATGCATTTGGCTCTGTATTAAAAAAATTTCACGAAAACCCACGAACTGGATCCTTCTGAAATTTATCCTTACAGAATTGAAGGAATGGGTAAAAACCTCATCCCTACTGCAACCGACTTTGATGTGATTGATAAGTTTATAAAAGTATCTGATGAAGATGCCGCTCATATGGCACGAAAGATATCTAAAACAGAAGGTTTATTTGTAGGATACACCTCCGGAGCTGCTTTTCAGGCTGCCAAACAGTTTGTGAAGAAGGCGAATTGATGAAAACAGTAATGTCATCATTATATTTCCGGATCACGGATCACGTTATATGAATAAAATATACAGTGATGAGTGGATGAATGAACAAGGCTTTTTTGATAATGTTAACCGCGAAGAAGAAAAACAGATTGAGTTTATTAAATAACACTTGATTTTCATTAATAATAAAACAGTTGTAATTAAAATATTACAACTGTTTTTTTTTGAGAACTAAAAAACCATAAAACGATCTCTTAATCAATCCTCAAAAACAAAAAAGAGAGGGTAAGCCCCTCTCTTTTTATTTAAACCACTCGTTTTTCAATATATTTGGAATTCATGATTCTCACAATTCCCATATAGTCCATGGTAAATTCTACAACGCTTCCTACCTGATACTCATGATTGTTTTCACCAAGATCAAGTACAATCATATCTGATGTTGCTCCAGCAATTTTGATGGTCTCATCTGTAGTTTCAAGATGATTGACATCGATATCCAGTATTCCGATATCAATAAGTGCCGGTTAGAGGTTTTTCGATATCATCTGATCAAAAGTAATGGTTTCACCTTCCAGATTGGTTCCCATTTCACCTGAAGGTACAATGGGTTTCTCATACAACTCAATAATTTCTGCATAGAGTTTAAAAACACGCTGTTTTAACGTAGCGTAACTGGTATTATTATACACATTGGTTCCCATGAATAAGGTTTCACCGATTCGGAAATGGTTGATTCCTTTCGGCAAAATATTCTGTTCAATCAAGGGTATGGTTACAGAAGAGCCTCCGGAAATAAATGCTATTTTTTTATTGAATTTTTCTTCTACAAGTGCTTATACAGACTCAATTGAATGAGTTTATCAGCATTGGGCAATATTCCGTATAAACAGGATAAATTAGTTCCCAAACCGATCACTTCAATATGATCGAGTTCAAAAATATCTTCATAAAACTGGATAAAGTCTTCTCTCATAACCCCTCACGTAATTCTCCCAAATCAATCATGATAATCACCTGATGGATTTTTTGCTGTTTCTTCGCTTCCTCCGACAGCATTTTTATGGTAGTGATATCAGAGTTAAGACTTACATCTGCATATTGTACAACTTCTTCTATCACGCCTTTTGCCGGTGGTTTTATATAAAGTGTACGGGCATTGGGATTAATGCTTTTGATGATCTTTAAGTTAGAAGTTCTTGAATCGGAACAGTTCGTAACGCCCAAATCCAGTAACACTTCAAGATACTTTTTATTTCCGCACAAGATTTTGGTCACAATAGACCAGTGAATACCCTGCTTATCAAAAAAATCATTTAATACTTCAAAATTGTTCTTTAGTTTTTGTTTATCTAATGTGATATATGCCATAACTTTATTTTATATATCTCATTTCAAGATACTTATTGGTAAATCCTAATTTTTCATATAATTTTCTTGCCGGATTGTCAGGTTCTACATGCAAGGCAATATTGCCTTCACTTGATTCAATAGCATTCTGCATGAGACTCATACCGATTCTTTCCCTCTATAGTCCTGATGCGTAGCAATATATACTAAGATATTTTCCGGAATATAATCTTTCATTCCCGTTTCATTCACCACTGTAACACCGACTATTTCTTCATCGATAGTGGCTACCAATACAAATCCGGAAGTCTCTCTTTCAGTCTGATTCAAAGCATACATTACTGCTTTTTCAATATCTTGTTTAGGATCTCCGTACTGCTGCAGGTTTTCATAAAGAAAGTTGACTGCATTGGCTTGGGCTGTTTTCGACAGGGACGTTTGTGCATCCCATTTTTTAATAATAATCATTTTGTTACTTTTTAAATTCGTAATATCCCAAATTTAAAAGAATATATCACAAATCAAAATTTAACTGTTTTTTTTAGGAAAACGGAATTGATGCTGTTGAAGGATCTCAATTAAAAGAATTCGAAGATTTAGTTGAAAAAACATTCATCTCTACAGATGCAGAAGAAGTAGTAGAGGGAGTTGTAGTAAGAATCACTGACAGAGATGCAATTGTTGATATCAATGCAAAATCTGAGGGTGTTATCTCTTTGAATGAATTCCGTTACAATCCTAACTTAAAAGTAGGAGATACTGTAGAGGTATTAATTGATGTTAGAGAGGATAAAAACGGTCAGTTGGTTTTATCTCACCGTAAAGCCCGTACAATTAAAGCTTGGGATAGAGTTATTGCTGCAAACGAAACAGGAGAAATCGTTAATGGTTTCGTAAAAGCAAGAACAAAAGGTGGTATGATTGTAGATGTATTCGGAATTGAAGCATTCTTACCAGGTTCTCAAATCGATGTTAAACCAATCCGTGATTACGATCAATATGTAAACAAAACAATGGAATTCAAAGTGGTTAAAATCAACCATGAGTTCAAAAACGTTGTAGTTTCTCATAAAGCATTGATCGAAGCAGATATCGAAGTACAGAAAAAAGAGATCATCGGTCAATTAGAAAAAGGTCAGGTATTAGAAGGTATTGTTAAAACATTACTTCTTACGGTGTATTCATCGATTTAGGAGGTGTAGATGGTTTAATCCACATCACTGACTTATCTTGGTCACGTATCAACCATCCATCAGAAGTGTTGGAATTAGATCAGAAATTGAACGTTGTAATCTTAGATTTCGATGATGAGAAAACACGTATCCAATTAGGATTAAAACAATTAAATGCTCATCCATGGGATGCTTTAGATGCTAACTTACAAGTTGGGGATAAAGTAAAAGGAAAAGTAGTTGTTTTAGCTGATTATGGTGCTTTTATTGAAGTGGCTGAAGGAGTAGAAGGATTGATCCACGTTTCTGAAATGTCTTGGTCAACACATTTACGTTCTGCACAAGACTTCGTAAAAGTTGGAGATGAAGTAGAAGCAGTGATCTTGACTTTAGATAGAGAAGAGAGAAAAATGTCTTTAGGTATTAAACAATTAACGCAAGATCCTTGACTGATATTACTGCTAAGTATCCGGTAGGTTCAACTCACGAAGGTGTAGTTCGTAACTTTACTAACTTTGGAGTATTCGTTGAATTAGAAGAAGGTATTGATGGATTAGTTTATATCTCTGACTTATCTTGGACTAAGAAAATCAAACATCCATCTGAATTTGTTAACGTAGGTGACAAATTACAGGTAGTTGTATTGGAGTTGGATGTTGAAGGACGTAAATTATCTTTAGGTCACAAGCAAACAACTGCTAATCCATGGGATCAGTATGAAGATGCTTTTGCAGTAGGTACAGTTCATAATGGAACAATTTCTGAAGTAGTTGATAAAGGAGCTACTGTTGAATTCGGTGACGATATCGTTGCTTTCATTCCAACCCGTCATTTAGAAAAAGAAGATGGTAAGAAATTGAAAAAGGAGACGTTGCAGATTTCAAAGTAATTGAGTTCAACAAAGAATTTAAAAGAGTTGTTGCTTCTCACACTGCTATCTTCCGTGAAGAAGAAGAGAAAAATGTAAAATCTCAAGAAGAGAAATCAAATAATAATTCTATGAACAACGCTGCAGAGAAAACTACTTTAGGTGATATCGATGCGTTAGCAGAATTAAAAGCTAAAATGGAAAAAGGAGGAAACTAATTTCTTCATTTTAATAGTATTTCAAAAGAGCCATCCTTTAAGGATGGCTCTTTTTATTTTTATAAAAAAGATGAATTGCTGAAGAATACTTATGTAGTAAGTGTTTCTAAAATTGAGGATGATGAATTTTGGCATTTCTCCTTTTAAATCGAGGGAATAAATTTGAATCATTTTGGTTTCATCTTTTTTTATTTACTATATATATGTTGTGTATATATTATAATTGTTTTTCCTCTGTTCGAAATAAGCTACTTTTCTGAATAATAAAAAAAAACTTCCGGTTTTTTGAGGTGAAATTCACCTCTTGTAGTATTTTTTAAAACTTTGTTTGTTTTCAAAAAGTGGTTTTAAGCTTTTTTTGTTTGAAAAGTGCTGGGTTTAAAAAAGGGAATGCTGTTTTTTTGAGGTTTTGAGTATTGTGAGAGAAAAAAAAGAGTGTTGTAAAATTAAGGTTACCAGCGTATTAAAATAAAGTTAAAAAAGGTTTTAAAAAAATTAGGAAAGGATAAAAAAAGGGTAGTATATTTGCCCTCGCAATCCGCAAGAAGTTCTTTAAATATTAAGTAAGCCTTAAAAAAAATAACAAAAATAAATTTTGTTAGAAATAAAAAAAGGTTGTAGCTTTGCAACCCAATCAAGTAGATAGGGATTGAGAAAGTTCTTAGAAAAGCCGTCAAAATATTTTAAAAAAAACTTTAGAAAAAGTTTGGTGGAAATAAAAAGAGTTTCTATTTTTGCACTCGCTTACAAAAACAAGCGAAGAGATAAAAAGACACGTTCATAGACATATTGGATTTACAGCATAAAGAGAGTAAGTAATTCGTAAGAATTGTTTTAACGCAACATCAAAAAATATTAAAAATTATACGATGAAGAGTTTGATCCTGGCTCAGGATGAACGCTAGCGGCAGGCCTAACACATGCAAGTCGAGGGGTAGAAGTCTTCGGACTTTGAGACCGGCGCACGGGTGCGTAACGCGTATGCAATCTACCTTGTACAGAGGGATAGCCCAGAGAAATTTGGATTAATACCTCATAGTATATTTGAATGGCATCATTTAGATATTAAAGTTCCAACGGTACAAGATGAGCATGCGTCCCATTAGTTAGTTGGTGTGGTAACGGCATACCAAGACGATGATGGGTAGGGGTCCTGAGAGGGAGATCCCCCACACTGGTACTGAGACACGGACCAGACTCCTACGGGAGGCAGCAGTGAGGAATATTGGTCAATGGAGGCAACTCTGAACCAGCCATGCCGCGTGCAGGATGACGGTCCTATGGATTGTAAACTGCTTTTATACGGAAGAAAACGAGTTACGTGTAACTAACTGACGGTACCGTAAGAATAAGGATCGGCTAACTCCGTGCCAGCAGCCGCGGTAATACGGAGGATCCAAGCGTTATCCGGAATCATTGGGTTTAAAGGGTCCGTAGGCGGTCTTATAAGTCAGTGGTGAAAGTTTTTAGCTTAACTAAAAAATTGCCATTGATACTGTTAGACTTGAATTACTTGGAAGTAACTAGAATATGTAGTGTAGCGGTGAAATGCTTAGATATTACATGGAATACCAATTGCGAAGGCAGGTTACTATGAGTTAATTGACGCTGATGGACGAAAGCGTGGGTAGCGAACAGGATTAGATACCCTGGTAGTCCACGCCGTAAACGATGGATACTAGTTGTTTGGCCGCAAGGTTGAGTGACTAAGCGAAAGTGATAAGTATCCCACCTGGGGAGTACGAACGCAAGTTTGAAACTCAAAGGAATTGACGGGGGCCCGCACAAGCGGTGGAGCATGTGGTTTAATTCGATGATACGCGAGGAACCTTACCAGGGCTTAAATGTATTCTGACCGCTTTGGAAACAGAGCTTTCGCAAGACAGATTACAAGGTGCTGCATGGTTGTCGTCAGCTCGTGCCGTGAGGTGTCAGGTTAAGTCCTATAACGAGCGCAACCCCTGTTGTTAGTTGCCAGCGAGTAATGTCGGGAACTCTAGCAAGACTGCCAGTGTAAACTGAGAGGAAGGTGGGGATGACGTCAAATCATCACGGCCCTTACGTCCTGGGCCACACACGTGCTACAATGGCCGGTACAGAGAGCAGCCACCTAGCGATAGGGCGCGAATCTATAAAGCCGGTCACAGTTCGGATCGGAGTCTGCAACTCGACTCCGTGAAGCTGGAATCGCTAGTAATCGGATATCAGCCATGATCCGGTGAATACGTTCCCGGGCCTTGTACACACCGCCCGTCAAGCCATGGAAGCTGGGGTACCTGAAGTCGGTGACCGCAAGGAGCTGCCTAGGGTAAAACTGGTAACTGGGGCTAAGTCGTAACAAGGTAGCCGTACCGGAAGGTGCGGCTGGAACACCTCCTTTCTAGAGATGGTTAAAACATTACTCTCGCTGTTAATTCAAAAAAAAAAGAAGTAAAAATTACAGAGTCTCGTAGCTCAGCTGGTTAGAGTACTACACTGATAATGTAGGGGTCGGCAGTTCGAGTCTGCCCGGGACTACAATTTTACTTAAAAAAAGGAAATTTTAGAAGATGAGTATGAATTACACATTCATTCAAAATTCAACATTCATAATTTAAAAGTTCAAAATTATAATGGGGATTAGCTCAGCTGGCTAGAGCGCCTGCCTTGCACGCAGGAGGCCATCGGTTCGACTCCGATATTCTCCACTATTTCTGTTAGCTCAGAAAAACCGTTCATTGACATATTGGAAAACAAACAAAAGTAGAAAATATTTAAAAAATAAAGCACATTTAATATTTTTTCGAAAGAAAAGGTATTAGATATAGAGCACAATAAGCAAAATAAGGCGTATGGGGGATGCCTAGGCTCTCAGAGGCGAAGAAGGACGTGATAAGCTGCGAAAAGCTGCGGGATTTGCACACAAGAATTGATCCGCAGATATCCGAATGGGGCAACCCAATACATTGAAGATGTATTACTCCGATAGGAGGGCAAACCGCTGAACTGAAACATCTAAGTAGGCGGAGGAGAAGAAAACAAAAGTGATTCCGTAAGTAGTGGCGAGCGAACGCGGATTAGCCCAAACCAATGTTGTTTCGGCAATATTGGGGTTGTAGGACCACAATATTTTATGCAAAGCGAATTAGAACAACCTGGAAAGGTTGACCGAAGAAGGTGATAGTCCTGTATAGGTAAGCGATGTAATAGATAGTGGTATCCTGAGTAGGTCGGGGCACGTGAAACCTTGATTGAATCTGGCGGGACCATCCGCTAAGGCTAAATACTCCTGAGAGACCGATAGTGAACCAGTACCGTGAGGGAAGGTGAAAAGAACCGTGAATAACGGAGTGAAATAGATCCTGAAACCATACGCTTACAAGCGGTCGGAGCCCATTCGTTGGGTGACGGCGTGCCTTTTGCATAATGAGCCTACGAGTTACCGTTGCTGGCGAGGATAAGCACTTCAGGTGTGGATTCGAAGCGAAAGCGAGTCTTAATAGGGCGCTATAGTCAGTAATGGTAGACGCGAAACCGTGTGATCTACCCATGGGCAGGTTGAAGTTTGGGTAACACTAAATGGAGGACCGAACCGGTTGACGTTGAAAAGTCTTCGGATGACCTGTGGGTAGGGGTGAAAGGCCAATCAAACTCGGGAAATAGCTCGTACTCCCCGAAATGCATTTAGGTGCAGCGCTGATAGAGTTTATTAGAGGTAGAGCTACTGATTGGATGCGGGGGATTCACCTCCTACCAATTCCTGACAAACTCCGAATGCTAATAAATGCTTATCAGCAGTGAGGGCATGGGTGCTAAGGTCCATGTCCGAGAGGGAAAGAACCCAGACCATCAGCTAAGGTCCCAAATGTATGCTAAGTTGAAAAAACGCGGTTTGTCTGCACAGACAGCTAGGATGTTGGCTTGGAAGCAGCCATTCATTTAAAGAGTGCGTAACAGCTCACTAGTCGAGCGGACGAGCATGGATAATAATCGGGCATAAGCATACTACCGAAGCTATGGATTGTATATTTATATACAGTGGTAGGGGAGCATTCTAAACTGGGTAGAAGGTGATATGTGAGTATTGCTGGACTGTTTAGAAAAGAAAATGTAGGCATAAGTAACGATAATGCGGGCGAGAAACCCGCACACCGTAAGACTAAGGTTTCCTCAGCTATGCTAATCAGCTGAGGGTTAGTCGAGGAAATAAAATCAAACCCGGAGGAAATTTTGATGTTTCAAAAGTGGTACAAACGTTACCCGGAGTCGGTTTAAGCAATGGTGTAGGTGAGCGGAATGATATTATCATACGTGGTGGTGCACCCAATGAAAACGTTATTATCTGGATGGTATAGAAATACCAGTTTTTAAACCACTTCCAGACACAGGGAAGTTCGGGAGGTGCACAGGGATTTTGAACGTCTCGTTTATCGAGGATCTCAAACTGACAACATCTGCATTCGATTCGAGATACAGCGATGCATTGTCTTCTTACCTTTGTTATCAATCAAAGAAACGGTAACCCCGATCGTTTGTCGGGAAATATTCGTGCAAGTATGACAGAAACCGCATTAACGCTGGAAGGTCCGCTTTCCCCTAAAACAACATTCCTGAGTTCTGTGCGTAAATCCTATTTAGGAATGCTGTTTTAAAATGGTAGATCTCCCAATCCGTCCAGACTTTTATGATTTTCAATATAAAGTTAATCACAAATTCAATGATAAGACAACATTAACTGCTATTGGTATTGGAGCCATTGATAAGTTTGGATTTGCACCTACAAAGGAATCTACTCCCGAACACACTTATATTCTCCGTTCAACGCCTTATGTAAACCAATGGACTTATACCATGGGCTTTAATCTTAACAGAAAGATCGAGAATGGCTACATGAACTTCACCTTAAGTAGGAACATGTTCAATACAACATTGGATAAATTTGAAGACGAGAACAAAATTGAACAGAACAGGACTTTATTAATCGAATCAGATGAAGTGGAAAATAAGTTCCGTTTTGATTACAATAAGTTTGTTAACGGTTGGAAGTTTTCAGCTGGTTTGGATGCCCAATACGTAGGTTATAACGGAGATGTATTTAATAAAGTGTCTGCTGAGGTAAAAGATGAAGATGGCAATGTTGTAGCCCCAGAAAGAACCATCCAGTTCAACAGTAAGATCGACTTCTTCAAATATGGATTGTTTGCGCATGCTTCAAAACGTT
>NZ_JAUFQU010000046.1:0-12093 GCF_030409925.1 Paenimyroides ceti | reverse complement strand
AGATGATTTTCAAAATTAAATTCGGTATCAGAAGTTGGTTTTAAGAGAAACGGTATTTGTTCTTCATCCATTCCTAATCCGTATAAACTTCCTCCTTCGTTATATATTTTTATTTTAAATGGATAGTCAGTTGATTCGTATATGCCTGAATATTGATTGAGTATTTCATCCGATATAAAAATGGGATAAGGCATATTGCCATTGTAAATAGCGTTGAATATTCCAACATAAAAATCACTTTTTACAGAACGGTTTCCATTAATCGCCATAGCAATAGAAAGATCGTTTTTTTCATTGTAGGTTAACACAGGTATGAGAACCTGTTGTATCGCCTCCGTGACCATACATAATAACTTCATAGAAAGGAACTTTCATCATTCCTCTGCCGAAATAGCTGTCAGCGGCCGGTTTCATCAGTTCTACACTCTCCTTACTGATTATTTTTCCATGAAATAAGGCATAATTGAGTTTATTCATTTCGGTTGTAGTGGAAGAAATACCTGTATACCCTATAATATATTTAGAAATATAGTCTTGTTCTGGCTGCCAGGAGTTATCAGTATAACGGTAAGAATCAAAATAGTTCTGAGACGAATTTACCAATCTGAAATCGTGTAGATTCAGTGGTGTAGCAATATAGTTTTGAAGGATATCTTTATACGCCATCTGATACTTTTGCTCTATAATTTTTCCCAGCAGAAAATAGGCAGAATTAGAATAAGACATAGAAGTACCGGAGAAAATAAGACACCTGTTTTTTTAATCTCTGCCAGCATTTCTTTATCCGTAACCTCTCTTTCCTTTAACCAGCCATAAACACCGTTATGAAAATTGACATCTCCCAAACCACTCGTATGGTTTAGCAATTGTTCAATCGTAATCTTCTTCGCATCTGGCATGTCAGGAAAAAACGCAGCTAATTTGTCTTGAAGATTTAATTTTTTTTCTTCGATAAGCTTAAACACCAAAGTAGCCGTAACCATTTTAGAAATAGAGGCTATCTGGTAAGTGGTATGTTTGTCAAATTGTAAGTCCTGAATATTTTGCTGACCAAAATCTCTGTAATAAATTTCTGTATTCCCTTAAAAATAGAGATACTGCCCACTGCTCTGTTATTTTGTTCAATATAATCAATAAAGTGGTCTATTTTTTCCTGCTCAATATCCTGTGCATAAATGCTGAGGCTCAAAAATAGTGTGACACCACAAAATAAAGCCCTTTTAATAAGTGAAATGATACCTTTATTTACAGTTGCTGTAATAGAATGTTTCATATATAGAATTTTAATTTTAGTAAATAGAAATAGCTATTGTTCTTACAGGTACAAAGAAACGGAAGATATAGTTTGTCCAAAGATTTATTTGACCAACAGCACACAATCCGGGACAAAAAGTATTGTGTCTGTGATGGGATTGTTTGTCCTTATTTTAGATGGTTTGGTGTAAAAAGAAATAAACAACTTTGTAAAAACAGTACATTTACAGTATAATGAAATCCGAAACCAATGAAACTAAAAAGAAGTACTGTTGTCAGATTCTTATTAAATAGCTTCTTTACAGGGTGGGTACTATATACCGCAATAGATAATAATGATGGAAAACTTCCTTTAGTCCATATCGTGATGTATAATGTATTGCTTTTTGTTCCGTCCTGGATTAATAATTTCTTGTTTTTTCCTTTAGTGCGTAAAAACAGAAATATTTTGCAATTTCTCTTATCAATGGCAGGTGTATTTATAGCAATAATTTTCATACAGGGAAATTATCTCAATTGGCTGAAACAGACCTTTCATACCAATGAGTTTAAATGATTTTACTCCATTAGCGATTACATACACATCTCCGGAATTTTTAAAAACTACCAATATTGCTTTGATGTTTTTCCGGGTGTTTTGATGATTACTGTTCTAATGGCAATAGGCTATGTCATGCAGGAACTTATTCTTAAAATTAAGAAACAAAAGCAGATAGAAAGCCAGCAGATTCTGGCAGAACTTCAATTACTTAAATCCCAAATAAGTCCGCATTTTTTGTTTAATGTTCTCAACAGTCTTTATGCATTATCGCTGAAAACATCCCATGAAACTCCTGATGTTATTTTAAAACTATCTGATATTTTGCGGTATTCTCTATATGAAGCTCAGGAAAAAGAAGTGCCCGTACGCGATGAAATACATATTATCAATACGTATATTGCAATCGAATCCCTTCGCATTTCTGAAAGAGCAGATGTATCTTTTGTGAGTGAAGGAATAAATGATACCATCAGGATTGCACCAATGCTTTTATTACCTTTGATTGAAAATGCTTTCAAGCATGGTATTGACTCTACAGTCGGACATTCTTATATCAAGGCTTCTCTTCACTATAAGGAGAATGCTCTGATATTTACATGTGAAAACAACTTTAAAGAAACAGCAGTAAAAAAAATAGGAGGTATTGGTATAGATAACATACGCAAACGCTTGCAATTGCTTTATCCGGCTATGCACAAAATAGACTTGGAAAAAAAAGACGATGTATTTACAATAACCCTCAAAATTAATTTGTAAGGTATGGAAAAAAAATCAGATGTCTCGTAGTAGATGATGAAAAACTGGCTCAGGATGTGCTTATACATCACATTTCAAAATTTGAGGTATTGGAATTACAGGGAGTGTGCAATAATGTTTTTGAGCTTATTGCTTTTCTGAACAGAGATAAAAACATAGACCTGATTTTTCTGGACATTAAAATGCCTGAAATCAGCGGAACAGATTTTATAAATATGTTCAATCATCCGCCTGCCATTATATACTACTGCTTATAATCAATATGCCTTAGATGCATTTGAACACAATGCTATAGACTATCTCTTAAAACCCATTTCACTCGACCGGTTTTCTAAAGCGATACAGAAGGCGTTGCCTGTTCTCGCAATACAAACAAGCCATAAAGCAACAACAGTAGTTTCAGATAAAGATGATGATAGTTTTTATGTAAAAAGCGATAAGAGACTTATAAAAATAGATCCGGGAGAACTGTTGTATATAGAAGGGATGAGAAATTATCTGTGTATATATACAACATCAGAAAAAGTGATGGTTCACGGTACTTTATCTTCTATAGAAGAAAACCTGAAACATTTGGAATATATATGCCGTGTACATAAATCATTTTTTATAAATCTGCGTATGATTAACTATATTGAACAGCAGGTAATTGTATTGACCAATAAAAAAACGATACCCGTAGGCTCAAGTTATCGCGATAAGGTATATGAAAAACTAAACATAATTTAACCAGGAAAATAGCGATATAAAACAGGGATACTGCAAGAGCGCAGTATCCCTGTAATTTTTGAGTATTAAAAAGAATTCTGTTTTAATTAAGAGCCCATATCAGTGCTTTTTCTTTTGTAGCTCTTAGTATCGTAGAATGTTGTTCTTTCGGTTCATGCGAATAAAGCCATCTGAGTCCTGAAACATTTTCTTCTTTTAAAACAGTAGCAAGTTCATCGGTGTAAGTTGCGATATCTGAAGAACCGGCAAACCAAACCGTTTTTTTATCTGCCGGTAAATGTCCAAGGGTATTTTTGGCTGCTTTTACAAGAGCATTGTCATTCCACCACAATGAAGGGTCAAATGCGATATAATAAGTAAACATATCAGGCTGTAACAGGAATGTTTCCATAACAAATAATCCGGCAAGTGATTCTCCTAATATTCCTCTGTCTGAAGTTGTTTTATAACGCGAACTGATTTCAGGAAACAGCTCTTCTTTCAAAAAAGCTCTGAATTTTTCTGAACCGCCTACAACCGGTGCAATTTCTTTGTCTTCAGCCACTTCTGTAGGTCCTGTCAGATCTCTTCTGCGTTGCGTATTTTCAATACCCACTAAAATAAAGGCAGGAATTTTTTTTGCTTTGATCAATTTAGCAAACGTATTGGCAATATGAGGAAAATCTTCTTTTACGCCTCCGTCCGCCATATACATTACAGGTAGGGGGTTTCCTTCTTTCGCGTAGGCTTCGGGAATCCATACATTGATGACTCTGTTTTCATTTACTATTTTAGAAGCAATGGTAAAGGTATCATGAACCGGAACCGGATCATTTGATGTATTATTTATTTTGGTACATCCGGTAAGGAATACAATTCCAATTAAAAAGGCGGAACATAAAAGCAGCATCCATTTTGTTTTCATATATATTCGGGTAAAGTTATTGATTATAACTGCCAAAAGACAGTTTAGGTTATTAACCGTAAAAATAAAAAAAAGAGAGCTATTTCCCTCTTTTTATTTATGATCTTTTTCATTCGTATTATTCAGGATTCAGTGCTTTTTTTAAAGCAATGGAAGCCTGATGTACAGAAGTCTGTACTGCCGGAATGTGTGCCAACGGATTCAGCATTCCATAGTCATGTATAAAGCCTTTATATACCGTTATGGTTGTTGGTACACCCGCTTCATCGAGTTTTCGGGCATACGCAAGTCCTTCATCATGAAGAATATCATTTTCTGCAATCTGAACCAGAGCCGGAGGCAGGTTTTTTAATTCCTGCAAGGTAGCCTGTAGCGGTGATGCATATTTTTCTTTGCGTTTATTGAGATCTGTCGTATAATGATTCCACATCCATTTCATCATAGGAGTGGTTAAAAAACGATCCTGTGCATATTTTATATACGATTCACGGGTAAAATCCGCGTCCGTCACAGGCCATAATAAAACCTGATAGGCAATTTCTGGACCCATTTTATCTTTAGCCATAAGCGCAACTACGGTTGCCATATTTCCACCAACACTATTACCGGCTACGGCAAGTCTTGAGCCATCAACACCGATTTCTTTTCCGTTTTCAGCTACCCATTTCGTAGCAGCGTAGGCTTCGTTTACAGCAACAGGATACTGAGCTTCGGGTGAGGGAGTATAATCAGGAAATACGGCAATTGCTCCGCTGTTTACAACTAAATCACGTACCAATCGTTTATGAGTTGGATAATCGCCTAAAACCCATCCTCCTCCGTGAAAAAACATAAATACGGGTAAGTTAGTCCCGGAACCCGCAGGTTTTACAATATGAATGTTTACAGTAAGTCCATCCTGTGTAATGGTTCTTTCAGATTCTTCAATATCGGAATAATCAAAATCAACAGATTTTTGAGCATCAATAAGTACCTGACGGGCTTCTTCAGGAGTCATTTCTTCCATAGGTTTGCCACCTTCATTATTGAGTTCCTTTAGAAATTCACGAATGTCTTTAGAAATTTCAGGATCTTGATGTGCAGGAATGTTGGTATGCGCCATAATGTATCAGAGTTTAGAGGTTTATAGTTCGATCTCTGTTATAAGATCGGATTTAGGTTACTATATAAATTTAATACATTAATTTAAAACAAGCCCAATCACTAATCCATAAAATGGAAATTTGGTTATACCAAGCTCTTTTTTTTAATCAGGATTTTAATCGATTGGCAGGTATTCATTTCCATATAAATCAATGTAAAAATATTTGTTTTCCTTTTTTACCCAAATATACAGATGTGCTTTTTTTCTCTTTTCTTCAACGGTATCTTTTTCCAGAGGTGTGGCTATTGCATAAGAAATCCACAAACCTTGATATTCTTCTGCGAGTTGTTTTTCCTGTTTCAATTCGTAAAGATCAAAAATTTTATTTTCCACCAGAATATAACCTAACGTATGCTCATGAGCATATAGAATGGATAATCTTTTTGAGAAGACCGGTAGTAATAATATACAGATTGGGGTAATTGGTTCTTTAAGCGGTAGTATCCTTTGTGGTTGAGGTAACTATATGCATTATTGTTATTTTTCGACTGCTGTACCAGAAACCATACATCTTTGGTATCACGGGTACCTTTAATAGGGATAATTCGGTTGTGTTTAAAATCAAAACCAGAAAGAGTGTTTCCCTGTGGATCAATGATGCCATAGGAGGTAAGATGCGGATCTTCACTTTTTTTGCCAGCTATGGCAACTATTTTGTTGTCAATCTTCATCGGAATCAGCAGCGGTTGATTTTTATCATGCGAGCGGTATAAATCTGAATAAGCAGTAATATCAATATAATCTTCGTCCATGGTATATTGAAATCCGTTGTTACCTTCTGCAGAAGAAAGAACTTCTATATTTTGTGAATAAGCACGTGAAAAAAGTCCGGGAGGCAAAGCTTCCATTAAGCTTATTACAGAAATCTGAAAGTTGATTTTTCCTGACTTGTCAACAGTTACAATATAATCTGTTAAGGAAACAGTGTCATAAAAACTTCCTATATAGCCTTCTCCCTTATAAAACCCAAGCTGATCGAAAACGGCAGGAAGTCTTACCTGTAAGGTTCTTTTATCAAGATAGCCCCATAATTCTTTTTTTGAAAAGGAACCAGATAAATAAAATCTTCTTTATCAATTTTTTCAAAGTAGGCAGCAATAACTGAAGAGCTTATGTTGGTCGATAATGAATCAAGATGCTGAGCATTTGCTATTAAAGGAAACAAAAACAGAATTTGGAGGCATATTTTTTTCATAAAAAAGACATTTTGTATTGGTGCAAAACAATTGATAACATTATCACAAAAATAACCTTTCATTGGAAAAGTATAACTCATGGATTTCAGTGATTTGAATGACTGAGCAGTAATTATATCCATCATTATAAAACGGTAGTTATCCGTTTATTTTTTTTCCATCTTTTCGATTTTCTCTTCCAGTTTTTCCAGTAATTTTAATTGGGCTACCTGAGATTCATATAATGCTTTAATTTCTTCATTGAGCAAAAGATCCAGTTTTTGATGTAGGCTGCGTATTTCGAGTTCCGCTTTTAAATTGATGAGGTAATCATTTTCTCCTCTCATACGGTCTTTTTCTTCCTGACGGTTCTGGCTCATCATGATAATGGGAGCCTGAAGAGCCGCAATACAGGACAATACAAGATTCATAAGGATAAACGGATACGGATCGAATTCAAGTTCTTTTGCTGCCATCGTATTGAATACAATCCAAACGGCTAAAACCAGTGTAAAAATAATGATGAATCTCCAGCTACCGCCAAATCGCGCTACCTTATCGGATATCCGCTGTCCGCTTGATAATATTTCTTTTGGTGGATGTAGCAAATTATTGATGATGAGCTGCTCTTCTTCCATTGTAGTGGCTACAATTTTTTGAAGCTTGCGCAGGTTTTCATTGCTCTGATCAATCATGGTATTGATTTCGTCCTGTTGCATTGTTAAGAAGTTTTAGTATCTACTAATGTAATAAAAATCTTTTTAGAGATCATTGAAAAGAATAGGGGAATGCCGTATCTTAGTAATATAAACTTAAACAAAAAACTACATAACATATTGTCTAATTACCATACATACATCGCTACTCCGGTTGGAGTATTAAAATGATCGCAACAGAAAAGGGACTGGCGGCTGTGTTGTGGGAAAACGATGACGCAACACGGGTGACCCTTTCAGAAGGAATGCGTTTTGATGAACATCCTGTATTGGTGGAAACCGCAATTCAACTTCAGGAGTATTTTGCTAAAAAGCGCAAAGTATTTGACCTCCCTTTAGACTTTACCGGTACTGCGTTTCAACAACAAATATGGCAACAGTTATTGAAAATTCCTTATGGAGAAACGAGAAGCTATGGTGATCTGGCCAGAGAAATTGCCAATGAAAAGTCCGTCAGGGCAGTAGGGGGAGCCAACGGTAAAAATCCTATTTCTATCATTGCTCCATGCCATCGTGTTATAGGTACATCCGGTAAACTGACAGGATTTGCAGGCGGATTAAAAAATAAAGCATTTCTGTTAGCTCTCGAAAGATCACAGACACAACCCACACTTTGGGATGAGGAATAAGAAAAGGGCAGTAAAAAAAATTAATTCATATTGTAGATATAGCGAAAAATATTTTTCTTTGCTTAAAAAATACCAAATAGTATTTAATATGAAAAAAGCAGAAGCAACTCGTTTAACCATTTTGAAAAAGGCTTATGAGCTTATTTATATCAACGGTTACCAGACTACAAGTATTGACGATATTTTGGCGACGACCAAAGTTACCAAAGGAGCACTTTACATTTTTTTCATGACTAAAAGTTTAAAATATTTATAAGTTTTTCTTACAGGTATACCGCTGTAATCGGTTTTATGTTTTTTTAGCTACTTAGCAGCAGTATGATAAATAATCAAAAATTTAAAAGCACAAGCTTTAAATTAGTGAGATAATGATTAAACCTTATCTGGGATGATAATGCAATTCAAATACTTAATTTGGTAGAAGTAAGTAAAAAGATTCATTAAAGAATAAATGAACTTTATTAACTGTCTGATTGTAAATCTAATAATAAAAAATGTAACGGTTGCTACACTAAAGTGTAGAATTTAAAAGGATAATAATATTTTAACTTTTGTGTAGTATGAAACCATAAATATGGTTCTAAGATATGATCATGAATATGATTCTTATTTTTATACTGTAAATGAATGATGATTAATTAATTGGTTTTTTTATTTAGTTAATATTGGGTCACTTAACTGTAAATAAACAAAAATAGAATTATTATGAAGCTCAATTACATTTTAGTAGCTGTCTCGTTTGCAATTTTCGGTCAGGTGACGGCTCAGAATCTGGTAAACACGGTGGTTTTGAAACCTGAGTCAGCGATACGGAACTATAGGCATTTGCCCCTTTTACAACAGAAACTCTTCCTGTAAATAATTTTCTTACCAAAGAAGCTATTATTCAAAGTCAGGAATATTTGTTGCTTAAACCCGGTTCAGTTTTTTTTAGGTCAATTGCTATTTTACCTTCTGAAGATGTATTTGTTTATTATTAAACAACTAATCTGAACAAGAATAAAAAACAGATGAATAGTAAAATAAGTATTTTAGGCATATTTGGAATTCATTTATTAACATTACTTATCGGTTACATCTTTTAAGATGCCATTATCAATACAAAATTGTAAATATTTCTTTGCTAATTCATCATTATCAACGTTCAGGCTATCCTTTAAAGAAAAATCAATCGAATAATTCATTAACGGTTCTTTAATAAACAGATTTTTTATTTTATTAGATGACTTATTGTTTTGAAGTGCCTTGTATAAAGATAAGGGAGTATAATTTTGAGCTTTAAAGGAATTATCGGTTAGTATTAATGATTCATTTTTTGGATAGAGGTTAAACTCTTTTTTCCAGACTACATGTATTGTATCATTTTCTATTCTTTTTTCAGAAAAATCAGTTTTATACATGATAGAAAAATAGGTGAAACTAAGCATAACTAAATTAAAGAGAGCATGTAAAAGCACCGCTCTTTTGAGATTGAAATTGATTACAACCCATAATAGGATGGCTCCTAATCCCAGCTGAAAAAGGATCGTATAGAAAGCAGACAATGATGTAAAATCGGATACCTGATAGTGGATGGTACCAAAAAGGAGAATCGAGAAAAAGAAAATCAGATTATTTTCCTTTCCGTTGTTGAGTAATATAAATGTAAGGATAGCAAGGAAAAGAATAAGATTTATAAAGTTAAAAGAAATGAGTACATATACAAGCAATAGAATAAGGGAGGGTATTTGTATTTTTTTACTACGGGTAAAATATCCTCTGAAAGCGAGCTCTTCAAAAACAGGGGCTATAATTATTGAAAAAAACAGCAGTGTAATAAAGTTGGTTTCCATGTTTAATCTTGAGTGGTAGTATTCTGTTTTTGTAGACCATAACACAACTAATCCTAATAGAACAGCTACTATACCACTGTATAAAATCCAGTTTTGTTTTTATTTTTCATGATATTATAAAAATTTCTTTATTATGTTTATTGTTTGACTTTGCGGTAGAAACAGTATCAATATTTTATTAATACCGAAAGAAATATCGGTAAACTTATTGTCCAATTGAGATACCTGAACCGAACTTATTAAAGGTATTTAAATACTATGTTGTGACGTAATCTGGTAGAAGTAAGTTAGAAAAGTTCATTAAAGAATAAATAAACTTTAGTAACTATTTGATTGTAAATATAATAATAAAAAATGTTACGGTTGCTATCCTAAAATGTAGAATTTAAAGTGATAATATTATTTTAACTTTTGTGTAGTATCCAACTATAAATACAGTTCTAAGAAAAGAACATGGTTATAGGTTTTTATTTTTATGTTGTAAATGAATGATTATTAATTATTAATAATTGGTTTTTATTCAGTTAATATTGGTTCGCTAATTTGTAAATAAACAAAAAATAGAATTATTATGAAGTTTAATTACATTTTAGCGGTTGTATCGTTTGCACTGTTCGGGCAGGTGAAGGCTCAGAATCTGGTAGAAAACGGAGGTTTTGAAAGCTGGATCAGCGATACAGAACCAGAGGCATTCGGCCCGTTTACGACAGGAACTCTTTCTGTAAATAATTTTCTTACCAAAGAAGCTGTCATTAAAAAATCAGGAAATTTTTCTGCGAGACATACCTCTCAGGATGGAACTCAAACCATTGGAGGCGAATTGGTTGAGGTAACCGGAGGACAAACCTATGTGATCAGCTATTGGTTTCTGGATAATGATCCGAAAGCGACAACGCGTACATGGTCTAACTGGATGAGTGGCACTACAGCGCTTACAGATCCGAATAATCCGGAACATCATATGGCTGTACTGCATCAAACTTCATTTTCTGAAGACAGTCCGGAATGGAAAAAGGTTGAACATATACTTACAGCTCCTTCTACAGCTACTCATTTGAGATTACAGGCAAGAACATACAGAGGTTCTGCTTCACAGGTAGGAGGTTATATTTATTATGACGATTTTTCTGTAGTGGTTGCTGATGCTGCTTCTATTGAAAAAAATGGAATTGATGGATTGAAAGTGTATCCGAATCCGGTCTTATCTACGGACAGACTTTATATTTCTTCTAAAGAAAATCGGGCAAAAGAGATTGTTTTTTACGATCTTTTAGGCAAAAAGATGTTAGAAACAACCTTACCTCAGGATGATTTTATAAATATCAGTATGCTGAGTAAGGGCGTTTACACGCTTAAAATAGCAGAAAACAATAAGACATCAGTCAGAAAAATAATCATTAAATAATTACCCTGCGTATATTTTGATCAGAGAATCCATGTGTTCAGATTTTTTATAAAATCGATAAGTAACACAAACATATTGTCATTTCTGATTTTTTCTACTTTAATTCTTTCTGAATTACACTTTATGTGATGATAGGGAATCAAAGGTCAAAATGTATCACCTTTAAAATAGTTTATTTTCATTGTTTGTGTTTTTTTTGTTGGGAGGTGTTTTAAAGCATCTCCCTACTTTACATACGCAAATTCAAAAAACCTACTACTATGAGATTAAAAATAACCCAATTTTTTCTTTGGGCGTGTATAGCATCCGGCTATGCTCAAATTCCGGAATATTACAGTTCCATTGATTTTACCGCCTCAGCAACGGGATTAAAAAACCAGTTGTCTGAACTTATTCAGAATACCCACACTACTCAGCTCAACTATACACCTGATGTATGGAATTTGCTTAAAACTTCTGATCTGGAGAACCCGGGGTCCTCAAAAATGCTTTTGATTTACGGATATAATGATACCGATGCTAATGCCAGTACTGATCGTACGCGTGATAAAAACCTCAGCTGTCACACTTCTGATTGTAATGGCTTGTGGGTAAGAGAACACGTTTTTCCACGATCATTGGGTACCCCTAATCTCGGATTTGAAAATGCAGGTTCTGATGCACATAACCTGAGACCGATTGATAATCAGATGAACAATTCACGCAGTAACCGTAAATTCGCATCCGGTAGCGGAAACGCAGCAATAGTAGCGAACGGTAACTTTTATCCCGGAGATGAATGGAAAGGAGATATTGCCCGTATGATGATGTATATGTATCTGCGTTATCCGAATCAATGCCCGGCAACTGTTATAGGAACCGGAAGCATTACCTATAGCAGTTTTAATGATATGCCCGATATATTTCTGGAATGGAACCAGCAGGATCCCGTAAGTGCATTAGAAAGAAAAAGAAATGACGTAATACAGGTTTTCCAGGGTAACCGCAATCCATTTATAGATAATCCGT
>NZ_JAUFQU010000045.1:0-3988 GCF_030409925.1 Paenimyroides ceti | reverse complement strand
CGATATCTGAAGAACCGGCAAACCAAACCGTTTTTTTATCTGCCGGTAAATGTCCAAGGGTATTTTTGGCTGCTTTTACAAGAGCATTGTCATTCCACCACAATGAAGGGTCAAATGCGATATAATAAGTAAACATATCAGGCTGTAACAGGAATGTTTCCATAACAAATAATCCGGCAAGTGATTCTCCTAATATTCCTCTGTCTGAAGTTGTTTTATAACGCGAACTGATTTCAGGAAACAGCTCTTCTTTCAAAAAAGCTCTGAATTTTTCTGAACCGCCTACAACCGGTGCAATTTCTTTGTCTTCAGCCACTTCTGTAGGTCCTGTCAGATCTCTTCTGCGTTGCGTATTTTCAATACCCACTAAAATAAAGGCAGGAATTTTTTTTGCTTTGATCAATTTAGCAAACGTATTGGCAATATGAGGAAAATCTTCTTTTACGCCTCCGTCCGCCATATACATTACAGGTAGGGGGTTTCCTTCTTTCGCGTAGGCTTCGGGAATCCATACATTGATGACTCTGTTTTCATTTACTATTTTAGAAGCAATGGTAAAGGTATCATGAACCGGAACCGGATCATTTGATGTATTATTTATTTTGGTACATCCGGTAAGGAATACAATTCCAATTAAAAAGGCGGAACATAAAAGCAGCATCCATTTTGTTTTCATATATATTCGGGTAAAGTTATTGATTATAACTGCCAAAAGACAGTTTAGGTTATTAACCGTAAAAATAAAAAAAAGAGAGCTATTTCCCTCTTTTTATTTATGATCTTTTTCATTCGTATTATTCAGGATTCAGTGCTTTTTTTAAAGCAATGGAAGCCTGATGTACAGAAGTCTGTACTGCCGGAATGTGTGCCAACGGATTCAGCATTCCATAGTCATGTATAAAGCCTTTATATACCGTTATGGTTGTTGGTACACCCGCTTCATCGAGTTTTCGGGCATACGCAAGTCCTTCATCATGAAGAATATCATTTTCTGCAATCTGAACCAGAGCCGGAGGCAGGTTTTTTAATTCCTGCAAGGTAGCCTGTAGCGGTGATGCATATTTTTCTTTGCGTTTATTGAGATCTGTCGTATAATGATTCCACATCCATTTCATCATAGGAGTGGTTAAAAAACGATCCTGTGCATATTTTATATACGATTCACGGGTAAAATCCGCGTCCGTCACAGGCCATAATAAAACCTGATAGGCAATTTCTGGACCCATTTTATCTTTAGCCATAAGCGCAACTACGGTTGCCATATTTCCACCAACACTATTACCGGCTACGGCAAGTCTTGAGCCATCAACACCGATTTCTTTTCCGTTTTCAGCTACCCATTTCGTAGCAGCGTAGGCTTCGTTTACAGCAACAGGATACTGAGCTTCGGGTGAGGGAGTATAATCAGGAAATACGGCAATTGCTCCGCTGTTTACAACTAAATCACGTACCAATCGTTTATGAGTTGGATAATCGCCTAAAACCCATCCTCCTCCGTGAAAAAACATAAATACGGGTAAGTTAGTCCCGGAACCCGCAGGTTTTACAATATGAATGTTTACAGTAAGTCCATCCTGTGTAATGGTTCTTTCAGATTCTTCAATATCGGAATAATCAAAATCAACAGATTTTTGAGCATCAATAAGTACCTGACGGGCTTCTTCAGGAGTCATTTCTTCCATAGGTTTGCCACCTTCATTATTGAGTTCCTTTAGAAATTCACGAATGTCTTTAGAAATTTCAGGATCTTGATGTGCAGGAATGTTGGTATGCGCCATAATGTATCAGAGTTTAGAGGTTTATAGTTCGATCTCTGTTATAAGATCGGATTTAGGTTACTATATAAATTTAATACATTAATTTAAAACAAGCCCAATCACTAATCCATAAAATGGAAATTTGGTTATACCAAGCTCTTTTTTTTAATCAGGATTTTAATCGATTGGCAGGTATTCATTTCCATATAAATCAATGTAAAAATATTTGTTTTCCTTTTTTACCCAAATATACAGATGTGCTTTTTTTCTCTTTTCTTCAACGGTATCTTTTTCCAGAGGTGTGGCTATTGCATAAGAAATCCACAAACCTTGATATTCTTCTGCGAGTTGTTTTTCCTGTTTCAATTCGTAAAGATCAAAAATTTTATTTTCCACCAGAATATAACCTAACGTATGCTCATGAGGCATATAGAATGGATAATCTTTTTGAGAAGACCGGTAGTAATAATATACAGATTGGGGTAATTGGTTCTTTAAGCGGTAGTATCCTTTGTGGTTGAGGTAACTATATGCATTATTGTTATTTTTCGACTGCTGTACCAGAAACCATACATCTTTGGTATCACGGGTACCTTTAATAGGGATAATTCGGTTGTGTTTAAAATCAAAACCAGAAAGAGTGTTTCCCTGTGGATCAATGATGCCATAGGAGGTAAGATGCGGATCTTCACTTTTTTTGCCAGCTATGGCAACTATTTTGTTGTCAATCTTCATCGGAATCAGCAGCGGTTGATTTTTATCATGCGAGCGGTATAAATCTGAATAAGCAGTAATATCAATATAATCTTCGTCCATGGTATATTGAAATCCGTTGTTACCTTCTGCAGAAGAAAGAACTTCTATATTTTGTGAATAAGCACGTGAAAAAAGTCCGGGAGGCAAAGCTTCCATTAAGCTTATTACAGAAATCTGAAAGTTGATTTTTCCTGACTTGTCAACAGTTACAATATAATCTGTTAAGGAAACAGTGTCATAAAAACTTCCTATATAGCCTTCTCCCTTATAAAACCCAAGCTGATCGAAAACGGCAGGAAGTCTTACCTGTAAGGTTCTTTTATCAAGATAGCCCCATAATTCTTTTTTTTGAAAAGGAACCAGATAAATAAAATCTTCTTTATCAATTTTTTCAAAGTAGGCAGCAATAACTGAAGAGCTTATGTTGGTCGATAATGAATCAAGATGCTGAGCATTTGCTATTAAAGGAAACAAAAACAGAATTTGGAGGCATATTTTTTTCATAAAAAAGACATTTTGTATTGGTGCAAAACAATTGATAACATTATCACAAAAATAACCTTTCATTGGAAAAGTATAACTCATGGATTTCAGTGATTTGAATGACTGAGCAGTAATTATATCCATCATTATAAAACGGTAGTTATCCGTTTATTTTTTTTCCATCTTTTCGATTTTCTCTTCCAGTTTTTCCAGTAATTTTAATTGGGCTACCTGAGATTCATATAATGCTTTAATTTCTTCATTGAGCAAAAGATCCAGTTTTTGATGTAGGCTGCGTATTTCGAGTTCCGCTTTTAAATTGATGAGGTAATCATTTTCTCCTCTCATACGGTCTTTTTCTTCCTGACGGTTCTGGCTCATCATGATAATGGGAGCCTGAAGAGCCGCAATACAGGACAATACAAGATTCATAAGGATAAACGGATACGGATCGAATTCAAGTTCTTTTGCTGCCATCGTATTGAATACAATCCAAACGGCTAAAACCAGTGTAAAAATAATGATGAATCTCCAGCTACCGCCAAATCGCGCTACCTTATCGGATATCCGCTGTCCGCTTGATAATATTTCTTTTGGTGGATGTAGCAAATTATTGATGATGAGCTGCTCTTCTTCCATTGTAGTGGCTACAATTTTTTGAAGCTTGCGCAGGTTTTCATTGCTCTGCATCTGTTTTGGCAATCGAAGCAATCTCTTCCAACCATCTTTTTCGATCTTCTTCCTTCAGCTCATATAAGGGTCCGATAAAAGTGTTTTGGATAGAATCAACGCCGCAATATTCCAAAATACCTTTTTGCAACTGTATGAGGCCGCTGGAACTGTATTCATCCTCATATACATTTTCAGATAAATCGCCTGCTGTTGTTATAATTCTTCCGGTTCTGCCTTTCAATAGTCCTTCACTAAGGCTGCCTTTGTTACTTTTAAAAACAATACCCGGAAGAAAAGCTCTGTCAAAAAAGCCTTTCATA
>NZ_JAUFQU010000044.1:0-10863 GCF_030409925.1 Paenimyroides ceti | reverse complement strand
AGCAAACGTATTGGCAATATGAGGAAAATCTTCTTTTACGCCTCCGTCCGCCATATACATTACAGGTAGGGGGTTTCCTTCTTTCGCGTAGGCTTCGGGAATCCATACATTGATGACTCTGTTTTCATTTACTATTTTAGAAGCAATGGTAAAGGTATCATGAACCGGAACCGGATCATTTGATGTATTATTTATTTTGGTACATCCGGTAAGGAATACAATTCCAATTAAAAAGGCGGAACATAAAAGCAGCATCCATTTTGTTTTCATATATATTCGGGTAAAGTTATTGATTATAACTGCCAAAAGACAGTTTAGGTTATTAACCGTATAAAATAAAAAAAAGAGAGCTATTTCCCTCTTTTTATTTATGATCTTTTTCATTCGTATTATTCAGGATTCAGTGCTTTTTTTAAAGCAATGGAAGCCTGATGTACAGAAGTCTGTACTGCCGGAATGTGTGCCAACGGATTCAGCATTCCATAGTCATGTATAAAGCCTTTATATACCGTTATGGTTGTTGGTACACCCGCTTCATCGAGTTTTCGGGCATACGCAAGTCCTTCATCATGAAGAATATCATTTTCTGCAATCTGAACCAGAGCCGGAGGCAGGTTTTTTAATTCCTGCAAGGTAGCCTGTAGCGGTGATGCATATTTTTCTTTGCGTTTATTGAGATCTGTCGTATAATGATTCCACATCCATTTCATCATAGGAGTGGTTAAAAAACGATCCTGTGCATATTTTATATACGATTCACGGGTAAAATCCGCGTCCGTCACAGGCCATAATAAAACCTGATAGGCAATTTCTGGACCCATTTTATCTTTAGCCATAAGCGCAACTACGGTTGCCATATTTCCACCAACACTATTACCGGCTACGGCAAGTCTTGAGCCATCAACACCGATTTCTTTTCCGTTTTCAGCTACCCATTTCGTAGCAGCGTAGGCTTCGTTTACAGCAACAGGATACTGAGCTTCGGGTGAGGGAGTATAATCAGGAATACGGCAATTGCTCCGCTGTTTACAACTAAATCACGTACCAATCGTTTATGAGTTGGATAATCGCCTAAAACCCATCCTCCTCCGTGAAAAAACATAAATACGGGTAAGTTAGTCCGGAACCCGCAGGTTTTACAATATGAATGTTTACAGTAAGTCCATCCTGTGTAATGGTTCTTTCAGATTCTTCAATATCGGAATAATCAAAATCAACAGATTTTTGAGCATCAATAAGTACCTGACGGGCTTCTTCAGGAGTCATTTCTTCCATAGGTTTGCCACCTTCATTATTGAGTTCTTTAGAAATTCACGAATGTCTTTAGAAATTTCAGGATCTTGATGTGCAGGAATGTTGGTATGCGCCATAATGTATCAGAGTTTAGAGGTTTATAGTTCGATCTCTGTTATAAGATCGGATTTAGGTTACTATATAAATTTAATACATTAATTTAAAACAAGCCCAATCACTAATCCATAAAATGGAAATTTGGTTATACCAAGCTCTTTTTTTTAATCAGGATTTTAATCGATTGGCAGGTATTCATTTCCATATAAATCAATGTAAAAATATTTGTTTTCCTTTTTTACCCAAATATACAGATGTGCTTTTTTTCTCTTTTCTTCAACGGTATCTTTTTCCAGAGGTGTGGCTATTGCATAAGAAATCCACAAACCTTGATATTCTTCTGCGAGTTGTTTTTCCTGTTTCAATTCGTAAAGATCAAAAATTTTATTTTCCACCAGAATATAACCTAACGTATGCTCATGAGGCATATAGAATGGATAATCTTTTTGAGAAGACCGGTAGTAATAATATACAGATTGGGGTAATTGGTTCTTTAAGCGGTAGTATCCTTTGTGGTTGAGGTAACTATATGCATTATTGTTTATTTTCGACTGCTGTACCAGAAACCATACATCTTTGGTAT
Organism: Paenimyroides ceti; assembly: GCF_030409925.1. Taxonomy (NCBI): domain Bacteria; kingdom Pseudomonadati; phylum Bacteroidota; class Flavobacteriia; order Flavobacteriales; family Flavobacteriaceae; genus Paenimyroides; species Paenimyroides ceti. The sequence goes on along the minus strand of NZ_JAUFQU010000044.1, from coordinate 8,930 downwards.
CACGGGTACCTTTAATAGGGATAATTCGGTTGTGTTTAAAATCAAAACCAGAAAGAGTGTTTCCCTGTGGATCAATGATGCCATAGGAGGTAAGATGCGGATCTTCACTTTTTTTGCCAGCTATGGCAACTATTTTGTTGTCAATCTTCATCGGAATCAGCAGCGGTTGATTTTTATCATGCGAGCGGTATAAATCTGAATAAGCAGTAATATCAATATAATCTTCGTCCATGGTATATTGAAATCCGTTGTTACCTTCTGCAGAAGAAAGAACTTCTATATTTTGTGAATAAGCACGTGAAAAAAGTCCGGGAGGCAAAGCTTCCATTAAGCTTATTACAGAAATCTGAAAGTTGATTTTTCCTGACTTGTCAACAGTTACAATATAATCTGTTAAGGAAACAGTGTCATAAAAACTTCCTATATAGCCTTCTCCCTTATAAACCCAAGCTGATCGAAAACGGCAGGAAGTCTTACCTGTAAGGTTCTTTTATCAAGATAGCCCCATAATTCTTTTTTTTGAAAAGGAACCAGATAAATAAAATCTTCTTTATCAATTTTTTCAAAGTAGGCAGCAATAACTGAAGAGCTTATGTTGGTCGATAATGAATCAAGATGCTGAGCATTTGCTATTAAAGGAAACAAAAACAGAATTTGGAGGCATATTTTTTTCATAAAAAAGACATTTTGTATTGGTGCAAAACAATTGATAACATTATCACAAAAATAACCTTTCATTGGAAAAGTATAACTCATGGATTCAGTGATTTGAATGACTGAGCAGTAATTATATCCATCATTATAAAACGGTAGTTATCCGTTTATTTTTTTTCCATCTTTTCGATTTTCTCTTCCAGTTTTTCCAGTAATTTTAATTGGGCTACCTGAGATTCATATAATGCTTTAATTTCTTCATTGAGCAAAAGATCCAGTTTTTGATGTAGGCTGCGTATTTCGAGTTCCGCTTTTAAATTGATGAGGTAATCATTTTCTCCTCTCATACGGTCTTTTTCTTCCTGACGGTTCTGGCTCATCATGATAATGGGAGCCTGAAGAGCCGCAATACAGGACAATACAAGATTCATAAGGATAAACGGATACGGATCGAATTCAAGTTCTTTTGCTGCCATCGTATTGAATACAATCCAAACGGCTAAAACCAGTGTAAAAATAATGATGAATCTCCAGCTACCGCCAAATCGCGCTACCTTATCGGATATCCGCTGTCCGCTTGATAATATTTCTTTTGGTGGATGTAGCAAATTATTGATGATGAGCTGCTCTTCTTCCATTGTAGTGGCTACAATTTTTTGAAGCTTGCGCAGGTTTTCATTGCTCTGATCAATCATGGTATTGATTTCGTCCTGTTGCATTGTTAAGAAGTTTTAGTATCTACTAATGTAATAAAAATCTTTTTAGAGATCATTGAAAAGAATAGGGGAATGCCGTATCTTAGTAATATAAACTTAAACAAAAAACTACATAACATATTGTCTAATTACCATACATACATCGCTACTCCGGTTGGAGTATTAAAACTGATCGCAACAGAAAAGGGACTGGCGGCTGTGTTGTGGGAAAACGATGACGCAACACGGGTGACCCTTTCAGAAGGAATGCGTTTTGATGAACATCCTGTATTGGTGGAAACCGCAATTCAACTTCAGGAGTATTTTGCTAAAAAGCGCAAAGTATTTGACCTCCCTTTAGACTTTACCGGTACTGCGTTTCAACAACAAATATGGCAACAGTTATTGAAAATTCTTATGGAGAAACGAGAAGCTATGGTGATCTGGCCAGAGAAATTGCCAATGAAAAGTCCGTCAGGGCAGTAGGGGGAGCCAACGGTAAAAATCCTATTTCTATCATTGCTCCATGCCATCGTGTTATAGGTACATCCGGTAAACTGACAGGATTTGCAGGCGGATTAAAAAATAAAGCATTTCTGTTAGCTCTCGAAAGATCACAGACACAACCCACACTTTGGGATGAGGAATAAGAAAAGGGCAGTAAAAAAAATTAATTCATATTGTAGATATAGCGAAAAATAATTTTCTTTGCTTAAAAAATACCAAATAGTATTTAATATGAAAAAAGCAGAAGCAACTCGTTTAACCATTTTGAAAAAGGCTTATGAGCTTATTTATATCAACGGTTACCAGACTACAAGTATTGACGATATTTTGGCGACGACCAAAGTTACCAAAGGAGCACTTTATTATCATTTCAAAATAAAGACGAAATGGGGGTTGCTATTATCAGAGAGATAATAAAACCAAAATTCTTAGCACAGATTACACGTATTTTTAGCCTTGAAACTAATTCAGTTGAAGCTCTTTATATAATGGTTACTATGCTTTTATCAGATAATGAGTTTATGAAATTTGAGCAGGGTTGTCCGCTTTCCAACTTCATACAGGAAATGGCACCAAAAAATATTGTTTTTACAGAAGTACTTATAGAAGTGACAGATGAATGGCAAAAAATAATGGTTTCAAATATCGAAGCGGGAAAAAAAGAAGGCTTTATAAACGCTGATGTACAATCGAAATCCGTTGCCCTTTTTATCATTTCAAGCTATTGGGGCATACGCAATTTTGGTAGAATGGATAGCGAAAGCAATGTCTATCGCACTTATTTAAATGAACTAAAGAATTACCTAAATTCTCTTAAATAATTTTTATTTTACAAAAACATACCAATTAGTATGTTTTTTACTTTATCTTTGCTTCATTAAAATTCAGAAGCAATGTACGCATTTCTTATTCCTTTACATTCTATATGCAGATGGCTTGTACTTCTCTCTCTTTTGTATGCTATCGGCAGAGCGTATTCAGGTTATAAATCGCATAGGGATTATTCGGATTACGACAATCAAGTAAGACACTGGACAGCTACAATAGCACATATCCAACTCATTATCGGAATGATACTCTATATCAAAAGTCCGTTCGCATCTTATTTTTGGAAAAATACAGGTACTTCCTTACAACATATCGAAATTGCTTTTTATGGCTTTCTACATCCTTTGCTTATGCTTGTCGCAGTTGTGATGATAACCATAGGTTCATCTTTGGCAAAAAGAAAAGAAGAAAGTACAGCCAAGTATAGAACATTGCTTATATGGTTTTCAGTTGCTTTACTGATTATTTTTTTAGCCATTCCCTGGCCATTTTCTTTTTTGTCCCAAAGACCCTATATACGGGTAAAGCTGATTTTGGAATACATCAGTAACATTAAATAAGCAGATAAACAACTAAACAGAATATAAAAATGATACAATTGCTAAAGACAAAAATTGGACGATTGCGGATAATTGCCATTTAGAGGGGATTTCATTACTTATCCTTGTATTTATCGCTATGCCGTTAAAATATTTTTTTTCTTATCCGAACATTTCGCAGTTCATCGGACCATTACATGGAGCTTTATTTCTACTTTTCGTATTCAATACGTTGAATGTAGGGATAGAACAGCAATGGAAATTCAGCAAAACCACATGGATAGTGTTGATAGCCTGTATTATTCCGTTCGGTACTTTCTATATCGACAGAAAGATTCTAAATAAAATATAAAACCTTTTAACAATGGAAATTATCATCCCTGCATCAGGAATTTTAAGCAAAAATGAAATAAAAAAATTTAAAATGATGCTTATTGAATCACAAATCAAAGAAAAATACAATAAAGCATTGGCTTTACTAAATATAAAAAGATATATGAAATTTGATTTTAAAGATATATTAATTCCTGATTCATCATTATGTAGTAAAGCAATAGAGGAAGCACAGGATAGTTTTAATTCTATTTTATTTTATCATTCATATAGAACCTATTTTTGGAGTGCAGGATTTGCATTATCAGAAAAACTAAATATAGATAATGAATTATTGTTTGTCTCATCAATTTTACATGATATAGGATTAAGTGAAAAACATAATCATATTTGTTCAAAACAATGTTTTGCCAATTATGGAGGTGAATTCAGTCAAAATTTTTGCTTGGAAAATGGGTTAGATAAGAATAAAGCTACAATTGTTAAACAAGCCATTGATATGCATTTGAATCCTGTGATAGACAAAGAAAAGTATGGAAATGAATCCTATTTTCTCTCCAAAGGGGCTGCTATGGATGTAATCGGATTAAATAAATTTCAGTTAACTAAAAAATTCATATTGGAAGTTGATAAATCTTATTCAAGAAAAGGATTTAAACAGGATATTATTTATACTATGGAAAATTTTCATCATAGAGAAGGGACGAGAGCTGATATTTTGTACAAAATGGGATTCGCACAAATGGCAGGTAAAAACGCTCTTGATGAAGAATGATAGAATATATCCATACAAATAGTTGGATATAGCGAATATTTCAATAAACTTACTTGACAAATGTATGAGAGGGATAAAGTGTATTTGGTTAAAAGGTTTTTTTCCTGAAAACTTAAAAACAAAGCTACCGGAGACCGATAGCTTTATATAGTTTATAAATTCAAAGCCGTCTGTATGCTTTGGTAAATATATCTCAAATCAGAAGTTGAGATACAATAGGAGGTACCAGATAAAGAATATTCCCTAAAGGACGTAAGATAATACCTTTGCTCAAAAAATAAGGATACAGGCTTTCATATTGCCTGTTGAAATAGGATGTTTCTTCTGTTATTTTTAATTCCAATGCCAGAATGGTACCGCGTTGACGAATAGATTTTATAGCTAAATGGTCTTTTATTTCATTTAAAAACTGTTGATGCTCCGAACATATTCTTTCAATATTTTCAAGAGTTTGTTTTTTCAAAAGCAAATCCAGACTGGCCAGCGCAGCAGTACAAGCCAAAGGGTTGGCGGTAAAAGAATGACCGTGGAATAATGCTTTACAGGCGTCATCAGCATAAAAAGCTTCATAAACAGCTTCAGAGCAAGTAGTCATTCCCAAAGGAAAAGTACCTCCTGTCAGCCTTTTGAAAAGCACATAATATCCGGTTTTTCTGTTAAATAATCCGCTGCAAACAATTTGCCTGTACGACCAAACCTACAAAAATTTCATCCTGAACCATTAAAATATTTTTAAACCGGCAGTATTGCATCAACGCACTGAGGTCTTCAGGTTCATGCATGAGCATTCCGGCTGCTCCCTGTACAAGAGGCTCATATATAAAACAGGCCAATTCATCAGAATAGAGGTCAATTGTTTTCTTTAATTCCTCCAGATTATCTTTTGTCGGCACATCGATAAAAATCACTTCAAAAAGCATTTCTCCAAAAGGCTGTGTCCATACAGTTCTGCTGCTTACAGACATGGCACCAAAAGTATCACCATGATAGGCATTGTGAAAAGAAAGGATTTTATTTTTTTTCAATCCCTTATTATGTGCATACTGAATGCACATTTTCAAAGCTACTTCAACCGCAGTAGATCCGTTGTCGGTATAAAAAACTTTAGTTTGATTTACAGGCAGTAATTTCAGGAGATTTTCGGAAAGCTTTATCGCAGGTTCATGCGTAAAACCTGCAAATATCACTTGTTCCAGTTGCAGTAACTGTTCCGATACTTTTTGTGCAATATAGGGATGTGCATGACCGTGTAAGGTAACCCACCACGAAGAAACCGCATCGATATAACGATTGCCCTTATCATCAAAAAGGTACGCATCTTTTCCCTTAACGATTGGTATTATCTCAGAAGCCGCTTTCATTTGAGTATACGGATGCCAGTTTACCGCTCTGTCTCTTTGTTTCAGATCGTTGTACATACGGCTTCTTTTTCTTTGACCATAGGTTGTAATCCTAAATTTTGAAACATTTGCATATCTTCACTAACTCCCGGATTTGGGGTAACCAATAACGTTTCGCGTTCTCCTGTAAAAATAGAATTGGCTCCTGCCATAAAGCACCATGCCTGTTCTTCTTCCGTCATCTCAATGCGCCCCGCGCTTAACCGTACTACAGATGCTGGCATAATAATACGGGCAGTAGCAATCATACGTACCATATCCCAGATGGGTACTTTTGGCTGATTTTCAAGCGGCGTGCCTTTTACCCGTGCCAGAGCATTTACCGGAACCGATTCAGGATGTTTAGGCATTGTAGCCAGTGTCAGCAGCATGGAAATGCGATCTGCAGCTGTTTCTCCCAATCCAATGATGCCTCCGGAACAAACTGTAATTCCGGCTTTTCTTACATTTTGAATGGTTTTTATACGATTGTCAAATTTTCGGGTAGATATAATTTCATCATAATAGGCTTCCGAAGTATCCAGATTGTGGTTGTACGCATGAAGTCCGGCTTCCTGTAATCTCAAAGCCTGTTCTTCTGTAAGCATACCCAGTGTACAGCATACTTCAAGGCCTAATTCATTGACTCCTTTCACCATATCAATGATACGGTCAAAATCCGGTTATTGCGTACTTCCCGCCAGGCTGCTGCCATACAGAATCGGGATGATCCGGCGTCTTTCGCTTTTTTTGCATGTGCAATAACCGTTTCGGTGGGTAATAGTGCCTGTACTTTGATATCAGTATGATATCTGGCAGCCTGCCCGCAGTAGGAGCAGTCTTCAGGGCATCCTCGGTTTTTACAGAAAGCAGTGTACATACCTGTATTTCTGAAGCTTTATGCCATTGTCTGTGGACGGTAGCAGCCTCATAGACCAATTCCAGTAAAGGTTTTTGGTAGATAGCTTCAATCTCTTCTTTTGTCAGTTGTGTCTTAGTGGTTCTGTTGTTTGCATACGATCAGATATTTGTTAGTTGTTGTACAATCTTGTTGAGGTTATGTTTGTTTATTGTTTTGAGATGCGGAATCTGTAGAATTTTTGTTGATGCTTCCAGATTTTTAGCAATGATGCGGTAGGTATCAGGATCAAAAGTGCCATTGAACATAAAGTAGGCCAACGGAATTTTATTTTTTCGCAGCATGTCCAAGGATAATAAAGTATGATTGATACACCCCAGATAGTCCTTTGCGACCAGTACTGCCGGGAGGCCTAATTTTTTTATGAGGTCAATGATATAGACATCGTCAGAAAGGGGAACACAAAGCCCGCCGGCACCTTCTACAATCAAAGAATTATTCGTTTCAGGTAATTGGAAATCTTCAAGATGTATGGTAAGGTTTTCCTTAGCTGCTGATTTATGAGGAGAGGCAGCCAGTTTAAAGAATATCTTTCGGGATGTATAACCACAGGAGCTTCTACGAGATGTTTTATCATCATACTGTCTGTCTGTTTCAAGTCTCCTGATTGTATAGGTTTCCAGTAATCAGCCTTAAAATAAGCGGTCAGTACAGCGGAACAAATTGTTTTGCCAATACCGGTTCCGATACCGGTTACAAATAATTTTTCGGGTGTTATAGTCATTATAAATGTTTTTTTATGAGATCACTCAACTGGTTAATTTCATCCGATGAATTATAGCTGTGCAAACAGATTCGAAGTCTTTCTTCACCTTTCTTTACAGTAGGAGCAAGAGCTGCAAAAGTCAAAAATCCTTCTTTTTCCAGCTGTTGTTGTAGGTTCTTTACACAAGAAATTGTTGTCCCACGCAAAATCTGTATCGGACTTTCTGAAGCAGACGAAAAGGGTAGTCCGCTGTTTCTCAACAAAAGAATATTATTTTGGAGATCCTGTATTCTTTCGGGATTTTCTTTTAGAAATTCATATCCTTTCTGAATGCTTATGGCATACAAATCACTACTTCCGGTTGTATAGATAAAAGCTGAACTGAAATTGATGAGAAAAGAAATAAGCAATTCAGTTCTAAGATAGCTGCTCCGTGTAAGCCTAATGCTTTTCCGTATGTAATCATTGTTGCAAATACCGATGCTGTAGTTTTTTTTGACTTACAAGTCCATATCCGAATATGCCGAATGCGTGGGCTTCATCTACAACCAATATCGCATTATATCGTTTTGCTATTAGAGTTAAGGCATGCAACGGAGCAAAATCTCCGTCCATAGAATAAAGACTTTCAACTGCAATAAAGCAGTTACCCCGGGATCTTTTTAATAATTCCTCCAGATGCTGCATATCATTATGACGAAACTTGATTTTGTGAGCATCAGATAATCTCACCCCATCCCGTACTGATCGGTGGATACATTCATCCATTAATATTGTATCGCCACGTTGCGGTACGGACGAAAAAAAAGCCGTATTAGCTGTATAACCCGAAGGAAACAATAGCGCACTCTGAACCTGATGTTTATGTGCCAAAAAGGATTCTACCTGCATGGTGCGATCAGAATTACCGCTTATAAGTCTTGAGCCCGTAGCACCTTTCAACAAATCGGGTTGTTGTATTATTTCGTTTACTACTATTTCTGTTAATCCGGATTCTGTAGAAAACCCAGATAATCATTAGAATAGAAATCTATTCCGTTTTTAGCAGCTGGGAGTTGTCGTAAAACTTTTTCCTGTTTTCGTTTCTCAATGGCTTGCTCCAGAAATGAGAGGGTACTAAGCATCTTTTAATTCTGTTTTTATAGCCGTAATCCATTCTGTAAACAACGACTGCTCCATAAGGAGAATAGCATGCGCATGTTGTTCCCAGTCTTGCTTTATCTTTTGCAAAAGGAGCAGAAGAACTGGCAAAGAAATCATTTATAGAAAAGATGCCGGAGTTATTTTTGAATCTGCAGATCAGCTTACAGAAGACTTTATTGAAGTTATGAAGCAACACCGTATCTGGGGAAAGAGAAAAATCAAGAAAAGTTCCATCATAAACAGGAATATATAGAAACAGGCTGTTGATTACCAACAGTCTGTTTTTTCTTTACCCTCTTTTATACTCATAATCAGACTGTAAAATACACCACCTATTTTGAAAAATCAATTTTCAGCAATTATTGACCGTATTGGCATCAATCCTTTTGTTTATGTACCCGATAAAATATTAGCTGATATTTTTACGGAAGCTGCCAAAAACAAAGGACCTG
>NZ_JAUFQU010000043.1:0-14743 GCF_030409925.1 Paenimyroides ceti | reverse complement strand
AAAGTTTTATATTTGTTAGAAAAGTATATAAAAGTATGAGAATAATTCCCTTTTTAGCAATTGCTGGTGTTTTGTCATTAGCATCGTGCAATAAACTGCTTCTGAACCTGCAAAGGAAACAGAAAACACTGCAACAAATCCTGTTGCTGAAACGCCAGCAACGCCATCATCAACGAATAGCGGGCAAAAAACAGCAGAATCAGGTGTGAAATTAAATCCACCTCATGGAGAACCAGGCCATCGTTGTGAGATTCCGGTTGGGGCACCTTTAGACAGTCAGCCTTCAACTGCAGTTCCTACACAGCAGAACCAAACACCTGCACAACCTGCAAACGGAGGAAAAGGATTTTTGAGTTCAGGAACAATGCCGCACAGCAAGGACAGCCACAACAGGTACCACAGCAACAAACGGCGCAAAAAACAGCTCCTGGTTTTTCAGGAAAACCAAATCCTGCACACGGACAACCGGGTCACCGTTGCGATATTCAGGTAGGCCAGACGTTACCATAAAATAGTATACAACCACTCTTCGGAGTGGTTTTTTTATTGTTAAGGAATTCATTTTTAAACAATAAATAAGATGTATGCTTTTACAGATAGGAGTTTTATATCGGCTACAATTCGTATAATCCATAAAAAAGAGTGTCAGATAAATGAGAGATAGTATAAAATTCTTCCTTATTTTTGTTGCTTTATTAAAGTTTTGAATTACATGATACAAAATCCTAAAAGATATACGGTTACTGCGGCTTTGCCTTATACAAACGGACCTATACATATCGGGCATCTGGCCGGTGTATATGTACCTGCTGACATTTATGTGCGTTTTCTGCGCCAGCAACATCAGGATGTTGCGTTTATTTGTGGAAGCGACGAGCACGGAGTAGCTATTTCAATGAAAGCCAAAAAAGAGGGCATTACGCCACAGCAGGTAATTGATAAGTATCATACCATAATAAAAGATTCTTTTCGTGATTTTGGTATTTCGTTTAACAATTATTCACGAACCTCTGCACCAATACATCATGAGACTGCTTCAGAATTTTTCAGAAAATTATATGACAACGGAAAATTTATTGAAGAAATAACGGCTCAATTATACGATGCAGAAGCAGATCAGTTTTTGGCAGATCGCTTCGTAAAAGGTACTTGCCCTAAATGCGGTAATGAAGAAGCCTATGGAGATCAGTGTGAGAAATGCGGAACCTCTTTAAACGCAACGGATCTGATCAACCCAAAGTCAACCATAACAGGCTCAACACCGGTTCTTAAAGAAACGAAACATTGGTTTTTGCCTTTAGATCAGTACGATACTTTTTTGAGAGAATGGATTTTAGAAGGGCATAAAAATGACTGGAAGCCCAATGTTTACGGACAGGTAAAGTCATGGTTGGATGATGGTTTGAAGCCACGTGCGGTAACCCGTGACTTAGATTGGGGGATAGATGTTCCGGTTGAAGGAGCGGAAGGAAAAAAACTATATGTATGGTTTGATGCTCCAATCGGATATATTTCATCTACTAAAGAATGGGCAAAAAAGAAGGAAAGGACTGGGAGCCTTACTGGAAAGATAAAGATACCAAACTGGTTCATTTTATCGGAAAAGATAATATTGTTTTTCACTGTGTCATATTTCCTTCAATGCTTAAAGCAGAAGGAACGTATATATTGCCGGACAATGTTCCTGCGAACGAATTCCTTAATTTAGAAGGAAACAAACTTTCTACTTCTAAAAACTGGGCCGTTTGGCTCAATGAATATTTAGTAGATTTTCCGGAAAAGCAAGATGTGTTACGATACGTACTGACCTCCAATGCACCGGAAACCAAAGACAATGACTTTACATGGAAAGATTTTCAGGCAAGAAATAACAATGAATTGGTAGCCATTTTCGGTAATTTCATCAATCGTGTAGTGGTATTAACAAACAAATACTACAACGGAGAGATTCCTGCTCCAAATGAATTCTCAGAAGTAGATCAGGCTACTTTGGCAGAACTTAAAGCCTATCCTTCAGTAATTGCAAGTTCTGTTGAAAGATATCGTTTCCGTGAAGCTTTGGGAGAAATGATGAATGTAGCGCGCTTAGGGAATAAATACCTGGCAGATGAAGAGCCATGGAAATTAATCAAAGAGAATCCGGAGCGGGTAAAAACCCAAATGTATATCGCTTTACAGATTGCTGCGGCATTAACCACGCTGGCAGAACCTTTCCTGCCTTTTACAGCAGCTAAATTAAGTGTGATTCTGAAATTGGAAACACCAATTGACTGGCAAAAACTTTCACAAACAACAGACCTTCTTTCGGCAGGTCATACAATCGGAGAAGCGGAATTGTTGTTTGGAAAAATTGAAGACGAAGACATACAGAAACAGATAGAAAAACTGGAAGCTACAAAAACGGCCAATGCTGCAGAAGCAAAAACCATTGAACCGCAAAAAGAAACAGCGCAATTTGAAGATTTTGCTAAAATAGATTTGCGTGTCGGAACCATTGTTGAAGCAGAGAAAATGCCAAAAGCCAATAAATTACTGGTATTAAAAGTAGATACAGGATTAGATGTCCGCACAATAGTTTCAGGTATTGCAGAACACTTTTCTCCTGAAGAACTTATTGGAAAGCAAGTTACCGTTTTATTGAATCTTGCTCCAAGAAAATTAAGAGGAGTAGAAAGTGAAGGAATGTTATTACTGACAGAAAATGCAGAAGGAAAACTTGTATTTGTTAATCCGGACACAACAGGTGTGAAAAACGGAGCTACAATAGGATAGTTACGTTCTCTCTATAATCATAAAAAAGACCGCTCGAAAGAGCGGTCTTTTTTTATGTCTTATTATTTTTTGTTCTTTTATTGTGCTGTACCAGTCGGTAACTAATGTATAACAGTAACATCCAGATAGGGATAAGCTCTACAGAAATTTTCATTCCTGTGATCCACATAATACTCAGAATACCCACTAAAAACACCAGACAGATATAATTGGATAGCGGGTAGATAAAAGAAGGAAATTTTGTCTTGACAAGCTCCTGATCTTTTTGCTTTCTGAATTTTAAATGGGTAATAGCAATCATGACCCAATTAATAATAAGAGAGGATACCACCAGCGACATTAAAATGCTGAAGGCTTCTTCGGGTACAATTTTATTAATCACAATACAGATAGCAGCAAAACAGGAAGATACTACAATAGCCATTACTGGCACCGAATGCTTGTTTAATCTTTTTAGAAAAGCAGGGGCATTTCCTTGTTCTGCCAAACCAAAAAGCATACGGGAATTACTGTAAACACTACTGTTATATACTGACAAAGCAGCGGTAAGCACAATCAGATTAAGCGCATTTGCGATAAGGTTTGTAAAAGAAACAGTTGTTCCGAACAAATGTACCTCATAGCCTTTCAGATTATCAAAAACGGTTACAAATGGGCTTGTTTTTACATCAATCATCTCCCATGGTGATAAAGAAAAAAGAATGATCAAAGCACCTACATAAAAAATCAGAATGCGGTAAATTACCTGATTAGTTGCTTTGGGAATGTTTTTCTCAGGGTTTTCTGCTTCAGCAGCTGTAATTCCAATGAGTTCTAATCCTCCAAATGAAAACATGATAAGAGCCATCGCAGACAAGAGACCCTGAAAACCTTCTCCGGATTTTTCCAGCCAGCCTTTTGGAAAAAAGCCGCCGTTATTCCATAGATTCTCTACTGATGCCTGTTCTCCTCCGGTTCCGGAAAGCAAAAGATATCCTCCGAAAAGAATCATGGCAATAATAGCAACCACTTTAATAATAGAAAACCAGAACTCTGCTTCTCCAAAAAGCTTTACAGAGCCTAAATTTAACGCGTTAATAGCTAAAAAGAAAAACAGACTTGAAGCCCATAAAGGAATTTCAGGCCACCAGTAGTTGATGTAAATACCAATAGCGGTAAGCTCAGACATACTTACCAGTATATATAAAATCCAATAATTCCATCCGGAAGCAAATCCTGCAAACGACCCCCAATATTTATAGGCAAAATGAGAGAAACTTCCTGAAACAGGTTCTTCTACAACCATTTCTCCTAATTGACGCATGATAAAAAAAGCAATAATTCCTGCAAAAGCATATCCTAAAATCACAGAAGGTCCTGCCAATACAGCAGCGGGTCCTATACCGAGAAAAAGCCCGGTTCCTATAGCGCCACCTAATGCAATCAGCTGAATGTGCCTGTTAGAAAGACCTCTTTTTAATTCTGTAGCAGGGGTTTGTTGTTGAGTGTTTTCCACGTAAAATGTATTATTTTTTTACGAAAATAGAAAAAAAAGACTAAAAAGAACCATAAAACTAAAAAGGTTGTCCTTATGGACAACCTTTTTTATAGAAAGACGGGCTATTGTTATTATAGCAATTCTCTAATCTTCAATACGAATAACTTCCAGTTTTAAATTACCTTTTTTCGCAGGCCATTCAATGATATCTCCGATTTTGCGTCCAATTATGGCTATTCCTTCATCAGATAGAACAGAAATTTTATTCTTGCTTGGTTTTGCTTTTTGAGGACCTACAAGAGTAACTGTTTTATTTTCGTTGGTATGATGGTCTTTATAAGTCACCATACGATTTACAGTAACAATCTCGTCTGGGAGATTTCTTCTCAGCACTTGTGAGGCATTTTTTAATTCACTAAGTAAAAGTTCTTCTTCGGCTATGGTAACTTTTTTTCTTCGTACATGATCTTTTATTAAGTCATACAATCCGGTGGTTAATATTATTTTTTGTGACATGATATTCGCTTTCAATTTAATTAATCAAAGAGTGACTCGCTTTAAATGTCTGAGCTGTAGAGGATCAATAGCGACTGTATAGACCTATCGGGCATCTGAAGAAGCAATTGCATTTAAAAATAGAATAAAGTGGTTCCCTGTCCGGAGTCGTGACAGGGCTTACTGAATAAACTCTTTGGAGTTTTTTAAGAAAGTATCATCATGCAGATATAATAACGAGCCCACAAGCCGTATCAACCGATTATCCGTTAAATAAAAGTTTGAAATAGTCATTATACCTAATAATTTTGACTAAGATACAATATATAAGGCATTAAAAAAAATCCGGGAGATTTTGAAGAAAGATAATGGGGGGTGAATAATCCTAAAAAATAAAAAGAGCTTAACATCTAAATGATGATAAGCTCTTTTTTAGTACCTGAGGTGGGAATCGAACCCACACTCCGAAGAACACGAGTTTGAGTCGTGCGCGTCTACCAATTCCGCCACTCAGGCATAATCTTTACGACTTTGAGATTGCAAATGTAGGTAAAAAAAATAAATAACAAATAAAAAAATGAAAAAATGTACAATGTAAAAATATAATTTCTAAATTTGCAACGCTTTAGACAACATAAGGCAAACACAACACAAAGCTAACTACTAAAATAATAAATAACTAATGGCGTATTTTGAACCGGAAGCAAAAATATTTGCTTGTTCTCAAAGTTTAGAATTAGCTGAAAAAATTGCAAAAAACTATGGTGTAGAATTAGGTAAAGTTACCTTTTCACATTATAGTGATGGAGAATTTCAGCCTTCATTTGAAGAATCGATTCGTGGAATCCGTGTGTTTTTAGTCTGTTCTACCTTTCCAAGTGCAGATAATTTAATGGAATTATTGCTGATGATTGACGCTGCAAAACGCGCTTCAGCAAGACACATCACCGCGGTGATTCCATATTTTGGATGGGCAAGACAAGATCGGAAAGATAAGCCACGTGTGCCGATAGGGGCAAAATTGGTAGCAAAAATGTTGGAAACTGCAGGTGCAACACGTGTGATGACAATGGATTTGCATGCAGACCAGATACAGGGGTTCTTTGAAAAACCGGTAGATCATTTATTTGCATCAACCATTTTCCTGCCTTATGTACAGTCATTAGAGCTTGAAAACCTTACTATAGCTTCTCCGGATATGGGTGGATCGAAAAGAGCCTATGCGTATTCGAAATACTTAGGTTCAGAAGTAGTTGTTTGTTACAAACAGCGAAAAAAAGCCAATGTAATTGATACAATGGAGTTGATAGGTGAAGTAGCAGGCAGACATGTAATTCTGGTAGATGATATGATCGATACCGGAGGAACACTTGCAAAGGCAGCAGATGTTATGATTGAAAAAGGAGCTCTGAGCGTTCGTGCAATTTGTACACATGCCATTTTATCAGGTGGCGCTTATGAAAAGATTGAAAAATCCAAACTGACGGAATTGATCGTCACGGATTCGATACCGCTCAAACAAAAAAGTGAAAAAATAAGAGTATTGAGTTGTGCTGAATTATTTGCAGATGTAATGCACATGGTGCAAAACAATAATTCAATAAGCAACAAATTTATAATGTAATTTATTAATTTATATATTTAAAAAATGAAATCAATTTCAATTAAAGGACAAGAAAGAGAAAGCGTGGGTAAAGTAGCTACGAAAGCCGCACGTAATGCTGGATTAGTTCCTTGCGTGATTTACGGAGGAGAACAACCAGTGCATTTTACAGCTGAAGAAAAAGCTTTTAAAAGCTTAGTATACACTCCAGAAGTACACACTGTTGGTGTTGATTTAGGAGGAAAAACAATTGATTGTGTTCTACAGGACATTCAATTTGATCCGGTTTCTGACAAAATTTTACACATTGATTTTTACCAGTTACATGCTGATAAAGAAATCACTATGGAAGTTCCTGTAAAAGTTGTTGGTAACTCAAAAGGAGTTATGGCTGGAGGTGTTTTACGTTTAAACCAACGTAAATTAAAAGTAAGATCTTTACCAGCAAACTTACCGGATTTCGTAGAAGCTGATATCACAGAATTAGAAATGGGTAACAAATTATATGTTACTAAAATCCCTACAAACAACTTCAAATTGTTACATCCGGATAACACAGTTGTTGCTCAGGTGAGAATTTCTCGTGCTGCAATGAAAGCTGCTCAGGAAGCTGCAAAAGCAGACAAAACAGCAAAAGGAAAGAAAAAATAATTTTCTTTACAGCTATAAAAAAAGCTCCGGATTTCCGGAGCTTTTTTGTTTTATTCAATAATGGAAACTCTTACAGTGTTTACCATTCCTTTTTCCACAAGAGGCATAGAAGCCAGGTTAATTGTGAAATCTCCCTTATCTACATATCCGTGTTCTTTTCCAATATTATTGATGTCTTCAATAGTGATATCGGTACTATCGTATTTATCATAATAAAATGCTTTAACACCCCAAAGAAGGCTTAGTTGTGTAAGCATACGGCGGTTTGATGTAAAGGCAAGAATATGCGATTTCGGACGCCATGCCGATATCTGAAAGGCAGTGTACCCTGAATTGGTAAGCGTATTGATTACTTTAGCTTCGATATCATTGGCCATGATGGCAGCGTGGTAACATACTGCTTTAGTCACATATCGTTTTGTTTTGATTTTTGCATCGTTTACTGAAAGTTTGATAAGGTCTGAATCCTCAACACTTAAAATAATCTGACTCATTTTTTCAATTACCTGAACCGGATAATTACCAACAGAGGTTTCTCCGGAAAGCATTACCGCATCAGCACCATCCATAACAGAGTTGGCTACGTCATTTACTTCGGCTCTTGTAGGCGTAAGGCTCGTAATCATTGTTTCCATCATCTGAGTAGCAATAATCACCGGGATACGTGCTGCTTTGGCTTTGTGAACCAGCTGCTTTTGTATAAGCGGTACTTCCTGTGCAGGAATTTCTACTCCAAGATCTCCACGTGCAACCATAAGACCGTCACAATGAGAAACAATTTTATTGATGTTCTCTACGGCTTCGGGTTTCTCTATCTTGGCAATAATAGGAATTTTATGATCGGAATGTTCTTTAATAAGCATTTGAAGGTCTTCAATATCTTCAGCAGTTCTTACAAAAGATAAGGCAAACCAGTCTACCTCCAGCTTTATAGCAAAAATAGCATCTTTGATGTCCTTCTCAGTAAGGGCGGGTAAAGAAACTTTGGTGTTAGGAAGGTTAACCCCTTTTTTAGATTTTAAAGGACCTCCTTGAACAACTACTGCTTTAACTTCATGTTTGCGGTCGGTTTCAAGAACATTAAAAATGAGTTTTCCGTCATCCAGTAAAATGGATTCTCCGGGATTTACATCTCTTGGAAAACTTTTGTAATTCATATAGACGCGGCTCGCAGTTCCTAAAAATTCATTTTCAGTCGAAAAAGTAATCAGGTCTCCCTGTTTTAAAACGACTTCATCTTTCATAACACCAACACGTAGTTTAGGACCTTGTAAATCAGCTAAAATACTGGTGTTGTAACTAAATTCTTCATTAAGCTCACGGATTATTTTTACTTTTTCTTCAATATCAAAATAATCGGCGTGAGAAAAGTTTATTCTAAAAACATTCACACCCGCTTCTATCATTTCTTTAATGATTTCTTTGGTACCACATGCGGGTCCAAGCGTAGCGACTATTTTTGTTTTTTTTCGTTGTAACATATTTAAAATATTAAATTGTTGATTGATTTTATGTTTTCGGTATTTGCAGCATACACAGTTGATACATTTCTGATATCACTGATTTGATGAATGATTTCATCGCTGCTGTAAAAAACGTCCACATTTTCGATTTGTAATAAATAATCGAAATTTTTTAGCTCAGGAATCAGGTAAGTGGAAGTTTCGAACGGATGTGACAATTCATTGAATAAAGAACCCTGTTTCATTTCTTTAGATAAGATATTAGTCTTATTTTCAATCAGCCGCCAGATCAAATCCTGTTTCAGATCTTCATATACATAATATGAAAAAAAGCTGTCTCCCTTATCATTGGTCAGATGAATGTCTTTTTTTTCGCGAACCAGATAAAGGTGCAAAATTTTATTAAGATGAAAAGCCAGCCTGTAATCTTCAAGCCCGGATTGGATGGCTATCAACTCAAAATCATTGAAGTCGAAGCAATCTAAAGCAAATTTTACAATATTTTTATTCTTAGGAGCTGCCATATTATCTTCATCGGTACAAAAATACTATTAATAAATAACATTTGATGGAGATAACCGCACTAAAAACAATTATTTAATATTCACGTTGATTTTGTTTTGAAGGGCAAAGTAAGCCCTTTGAGCTGCTTTTTCTTCAGCTTTCTTCTTGCTGGTGGCTCTTCCTTTGGCGATTATGCGCTCGTTGTAGTAAAGTTTAGAACTGAAATATCGAACGTGTTCGTTAGTGTGGTCTTCTGAAGATTCGAATCGGAAAGAAATTTTTTCTTTTTGACAAAATTCGATAAAAAGGCTTTTGTGACTGGTGATTTTTCCTTCGAGTGTATTAATATCTTCGATTTGAGAGAGAATATGTGTTTTGATATAGCTTTCACAATAGTCAAATCCTTTGTCAATATAGATGGCTCCTATAAAAGCTTCAAATAAGTCTCCGAAAATATTATCTCCAAACTGGTTTTTGTAAATCTTACTTTCAACCAATTCTGTAAGGCATAACTTTTTTCCGATCTTATTCAGATTCTCCCGGCTTACAATTTTTGACCGCATTTTAGTCAGATATCCTTCATTTCCCTGAGGTACGGACTGATAAAGATAAGAAGCAACAACTGTTCCCAGAATGGCATCACCTAAAAACTCAAGACGTTCATAATTCAGGGGATTTCCGTTTTTATCGGATTTATTCGTAGAGCTATGCGTAAATGCTTGTTTAAAAAGGGGAGCGTTCTTGGTATTAAACCCAGTGAGTTGTGCTAATTTATCGCAAAAAATCCCGTCGTTATCTGAGCGGGATTTTCTGTAAAATATGCTTAAAAAAGATTTCATCTTTTTATAAATCAACTTTTTTTACCAATACACAGGCATTGTGACCTCCAAAACCAAATGTATTACTCATCACTACATTCATTTCTCTTTTTTGAGCCTGATTAAAGGTAAAGTTCAATTTATTATTGATGCTTTCATCATCAGTAAAATGGTTGATGGTTGGTGGAACAATTCCGTGTTTGATAGATAAAATACAGGAAATGGTTTCAATAGCTCCGGCAGCTCCCAACAAGTGACCGGTCATTGATTTGGTTGAGTTGATGTTCAATTTGTAAGCATGCTCTCCAAATACCTGTTCAATTGCTTTAGATTCTGCAATATCACCTAAAGGAGTTGATGTTCCATGCATATTCACACCATCTACATCACTTACCTGTAATCCTGCATCTCGTAAACAATTAATCATAACATTTTTTGCTCCCAAACCTTCCGGGTGTGGTGCTGTAATGTGATGGGCATCTGCAGACATACCGCCACCACCGATTTCGCAATAAATTTTTGCTCCTCTGGCAACTGCATGTTCATATTCTTCCAATACCAAAGCTCCGGAACCTTCACCTAACACAAAGCCATCTCTGTCTTTATCCATTGGACGTGAAGCCGATTTCGGATCATTATTTCTTGTAGATAGAGCGTGCATGGCATTAAATCCTCCAATACCGGCAATGGTTACAGCAGCTTCTGAACCACCTGTTAAGATTACATCAGCATGACCTAAGCGAATATAGTTAAACGCATCAATCATGGCATTAGTAGATGACGCACAAGCCGAAACGGTCGTAAAATTCGGACCGCGTAAACCGTATTTTATAGAAATCAAACCTCCTGCAATATCCGCAATCATTTTTGGAATAAAGAAAGGGTTGAATTTTGGAGTTCCGTTTCCTGTAGCGAAATTGGTTACTTCGTCCTGGAAAGTTTGCAAACCGCCAATACCTGATCCCCAGATAACTCCAGCACGATCTTTGTCAAGCTTGTCAAAATTGAAATTAGCGTCTTCCATCGCTTCAGTAGCAGTTACCATGGCATATTGTGTAAAACGATCCATTTTACGTGCTTCTTTTCTGTCGATGAAATCTTCTGCGTTAAATCCTTTCAACTCACATGCAAATTGTGTTTTGAAGTTTGTAGCGTCAAAATAAGTAATTGGGGCTGCTCCACTCACACCATTTATTAATCCGTTCCAATATTCCTGAATGGTATTTCCAATAGGTGTTAATGCACCTAAACCAGTAACTACAACTCGCTTTAATTTCATATAATGTGTATTATAGTTTAATTTAAAAAACAAAACCCAGCGTTTCAATTAAATTAAGAGAAAACATTGGGTGCTATTTATTTACTGAGATTGTTTCCAATCGTTTTTCTTTTTTAAAGCCTATTATGCTTTAGAGGAATAATAACACCCACGCGAAGCTTCGCGTGGGAGATTATGTTATTATTTCTTAGCCTCTTCGATGTAAGAGATAGCTTGACCTACTGTAGCAATGTTTTCAGCTTGATCATCTGGAATCTGAATGTCGAATTCTTTTTCGAACTCCATGATAAGCTCAACAGTGTCTAATGAATCAGCTCCCAAATCATTTGTGAAGCTTGCTTCAGCTACAACTTCATTCTCGTCAACTCCTAATTTGTCAACGATAATCGCTTTTACTCTTGATGCAATGTCTGACATAATCTTTTTCTTTTTTTAAGTTTAATTTGTATGTGGCAAAAATAAAAAACTTTATTATATGTCCACGATAAAAAATTTAATTTGTAACTGCGAATTTATAAAAATAATTTGTACTGGTGGTTTTTTTTACGGTTTTGTCATAAATAATTCTTTTTTTTGCACTTTATTTCATTGTAAAATAATATACGTATTTTGACTAACTAAATGAAAAAAGTTATTTTATTCGCTTCTGGCTCAGGTTCTAATGTAGAAAATATTATCGGGTATTTCAAAGAAAAGCAACAAAAAATCAGTTTTTATGTTTTTACAAATAATGAAAAAGCTTTTGTTTTGGAAAGAGCCCGAAAACTTCAGGTACCTGCTGTGATCTTTTCACGTGAAGAAATGAATGAAGGAAAGGTTGGTGAAAAAGTAAAAGAAATAAACCCTGATCTGATTGTTCTGGCCGGCTTCCTATGGAAGTTTCCGTCGGCAATAATTGCGGAATACCCGAATAAAATCATTAACATACATCCGGCGCTACTTCCAAAATACGGAGGAAAGGGAATGTATGGGAAGTTTGTTCACGAGGCTGTACTCCTTAATAAGGAAAAAGAAACAGGGATAACCATTCACTATGTAAATGAACATTATGATGATGGGGCACCTTTGTTTCAGGCAAAAGTTGCTCTAAGTAACAATGATACGGTAGAACAGATAGCTGATAAAGTGCATCAGCTGGAATTTATCCATTTTCCTGAAATAATAGAAAAATTATTGAAGGATTAAAAACTGTTAAAAAACCCTTCTACTACCACTGTAGTTTCCTCTTTATTTAATATTCTGCGTATTCCTTTCTGGCATGCCCATAGTTTAAGAACATCCGGAATTTCCCAAACGGTAGGTTCAAAGATGATTTGTCGGTTGGTCGTTTTGATTTTGACCAATTCTCCGGTTGCTTCATTTTTCAGTGAAAGTTTTCCGAGAAGAGGCTTTTGAAGGGTGTAGGTTTCTCCATATATAGTGATTGATTTGCTTGTATAGGTACCTATAAGATTCTCATAATCTTCATCTACTTCATAGATGTTGCCATCTACAAAAACATAATATTCATTATCAATAATATCATTGCTAAGATCCATTACTGTATGGTTGTAATCATGAGACCATAATCTCGCATACCCTTCTTCATTTATGTCGAATTCGAAAGTATCAGTGCCTAAATATTGAGAAGAGGCATTGTATCCTGCCAGTAATAATAAAAGCAGCATGTATAGTTTTTTCATATATAATATACTTTTTCGTGTTGCAATCAAAACGCGTACCAAGGTTGTGATGTAGCAGCGTTTTGACCTATATTTGCAAAAAAAAGTTATGCATCAGAAACCAGACGTTATTCTTTATACAGACGGGGCTTCAAGAGGAAATCCAGGGCCGGGAGGTTATGGTCTTATTCTGGAGTGGGCTGGTAAAAATGTTTTTAAAGAATTTTCACAGGGTTATCGGCTTACAACTAATAACCGTATGGAATTAATGGCGGTTATAGTAGGGTTGGAAAAACTAAAAAAACCGGGACTTTCTGTATTAGTCGTTTCTGATTCTAAATATGTGGTTGATGCCGTTGAAAAAAAGTGGGTAATAGGCTGGGAGAAAAAGAACTTCAAAGACAAAAAAAACCCGGATTTGTGGATGCGTTTTTTGAACATTTACAGACAACATCAGGTGCGATTTCAGTGGATTAAAGGTCATAATAATCATCCGATGAACGAACGCTGTGATGTTTTGGCAGTAAATGCCGCATTGGGTAAAGATTTGATAGCCGATCAGTACTATGAAAATACATTAGGTTAATAAACCTACAAACTTACTTATTACTTTTGCGATTTTTTTAAAATAGCATTATATTTGCATCTTCATTTATAAAGAACGCATGAACAAATTATTGATTGTAGGAACTGTTGCTTTCGATGCTATTGAAACCCCTTTTGGTAAAACAGAGAAAATATTGGGAGGTGCAGCTACTTATATTGGTTTGGCGGCTTCTCATTTCGATGTGAAATCGGCAATTGTCTCTGTTGTAGGAGACGACTTTCCTCAAGAATATTTACAATTATTAAAAGATAAATCCATTGATATTTCCGGTATTGAAATCGTAAAAGAAGGAAAGACTTTCTTTTGGAGCGGTCGTTATCACAATGATTTGAATTCAAGAGAAACTCTGGATACTCAGTTAAATGTCTTAGCAGATTTTAATCCGGTTGTTCCTGCAGATTTTAAAGATGCAGATGTGGTTATGCTGGGCAACCTGCATCCGAATATTCAGATCAGTGTTTTAGATCAGCTGACAAGAAAGCCAAAGCTTGTTGTTTTGGATACCATGAACTTCTGGATGGATTGTGCGCTTGCTGAATTAAAAGAAGTAATGAAGCGGATAGATGTGATTACGATAAATGATGAAGAAGCCAGACAATTGTCGGGAGAATATTCATTGGTAAAAGCAGCCGAAGTGATTCATGAAATGGGACCTAAATATGTGGTCATTAAAAAAGGAGAGCATGGTGCCTTGTTATTTCATGATAGTAATGTGTTTTTTGCTCCTGCTTTACCGTTAAAAGATGTCTTTGATCCTGAGCTGGATTCCGGACGTACAGAATATTGTTCCATTCGAGCAAATCAGCATATTTCTTTTGAATAACGATCGCCTTCCAAATAATTTCGCATCAGTTTTTCGATATGAAAATCATTGTTGAGCTGAAAAGATTATTACCGGATCATGAATCTCTTTATTCTTTACTTTCTCTATGTATTGTCTTGGAGTTAGTTCTTTGGAATATTGTGAATAGTTTGGCATTCTGCCTGCAAATACTATGGCTCTCAGGTTCAGGTTTTCACACATTTCTTTCCGTGCATCATATAACCTTCTTCCCAAGCGAAGTCCTCTGTAGTTTGGATGTATAAACACATCAATTCCGTATAGAACCGTTCCTTTCTCACTATGAGTCGTAAACATTCCGTTTGCCGTTATCTGATTATAAGTGTGATTCATTGTGTTACGTTTTTCATCTACTATAATAGACATAGCGGCACCGACTACTACGTCATCTACCAAAATGACCAGCTGACCCTGAGGAAAAACTTTTAAAAGTCTTTTTATCTCCGTTTTATTCCAGTATAAATCGTCTATACCTTCATCGGAATAGGCGTCAACCATGGAGGTTTTCAGTTCTAAATAATCTTCTAAGTTTAAATTTCTTAATTCAATTTTGTTGAGGGTTGAACTCATTT
>NZ_JAUFQU010000042.1:0-13005 GCF_030409925.1 Paenimyroides ceti | reverse complement strand
GCCAGAGGAATGATAGGAGAGTCCAATAGTAGAAAAAATACGATGGGAACCTATATTTTTAAAGACGATACTTTTGAAAGAGTAAAACATAATATTTTCAGTACAGAAGTACAGCGATCCCTGAATAAGGGATGGAATATAAACCTGAGACTTCATGGAGCGTTAAGCGATTATTATCAGGCAAACATCACAAAACCTTCTTTTGCCACAGAAGCACAATATTACGGAAGCCTGAAAGAGATGAAGCTTACCGGAAATTATTATTTCAGTACCGACTATTTTCCTGGTAACAGGAGAGGAATGTTGCAGATACAGCAGAATATTCAGCAAAAGCTCACTAACGGATCGACAGTATATACCAATATTTCTCTCGCAAATTTTTCTCCAAGATCCTATGCATATAAAATGCAGCTTGAGTCAAAAAACATCCGTATTGATGCGGGGATGACCTTAGCAAGGTATAAAAATACCGGAATTTCTATTGGATATCAAAACCAGTATGAAACGTCTAACAGTTATACCAATTTTATTCAGGATTCAGGGTCAGAAAACAATTTGTCCATGAACGCACACCGATTGATTGAAAATCTGAGCTGGATTAGTGGTAATCAGAAACATTCTGTATTTATAGGATTGGAAAATGGATTGGTAAAATATCCTTACAGCAATAAATTTGAATTACAGTTGAAAGCCAATGCAACTTATACGTATCAGTGGCTTAATCTGAATGCGACTTATCAGTCAGGTAGCTACTTTTTGTCAGAATATGTATCAGCCATACAGCAGGCAAAAACATTTGAGCGTTTGATGGTCTCAGCTGCGGTGAATAGAAATTTTTTACAGAACAAGCTTTTTGTTAATTCAGGGCTCGGATATATAAATGACTTTTTATCCGGTGAAACACCTTCAGGTTTTTTAAACCTTAAATACAGTCCGTCACAAAAATATTTCCTTTATGTTAATTCATCCTGGTACCGTTATAAAATGACAGGAATTTCTTCTGCAATCAATGCAAATGATATTTTTACAATTGAAGCCGGAATAACAGTCAACTTCCAGACCAAACAGGTTTCTAAAGGTAAAAAGAGTCGTATACAGGCTTTGGTGTATTATGATAAAAAACACCAATAATATATATGATGAAGGCGATGAGGTAGCTTCCGATTATTTTATCACGATGAACAATACTTCATTTAAAACGGATAAGAATGGAGAATTTGTATATTCTTCAGTACCTTTCGGAATTTATAAAATAAAGCCGACGACACAGGGAGGCTGGTTTACTACAGAGAGAAAATATCAGGTAGATACTTACCATACCAATTTTGAAATACCATTACATCAAAGCGGTACCGTTTCAGGAAAAATAAAGTATGATTATGATCCTAAAAAGGTGCTTGATTTTGATCCTAAAACGGGAGGGATAGTTATAAATATTTTCCAAAACGGAGTGTTTGTTCAAAAAGCAGCAACAGATGATTTTGGAAATTTTACAACCTTTTTACAAACGGGTACTTATGAAGTAATTCTGAGTGAAAACTCTTTATTGCCAAATACATACTGTGATAAGACAACGCATAATATAACAGTTGAAGCCGGAAAGATAACAACAGTGCCTGCTTTTGTAATAGGAGTTAAAGAAAGAAAGATGAACATAAAGCGTTTTGGAAGCTGATGACATATCATGCTATGGTTTTTAGAAAAAGAAGTTCTTCAACAAACAATTAAAAGCAAAAAAAAGCGTTTCGATTAATATCTTTTATTACAGTGAAAAAACAAATGTCTTATTTTTTGAAAATTACCTGTTGCCTAATCTGTATCTATCATTACACAGCTTACAGTCAGCATACGCTGAATCCGGATATTGATTCTGTTTACGTATTCAGAGAAGAACCGTTTAATGAAGTCGTTTCAGATACAATTGTTCAACATCACTTACAAAACGATACGACATTCTATTTTAAAAAAACACCTAATTCATTGAGAATTCTTGATGCTTCACTTTATTCAATTTCCGGTCCTGTAACGAGATGGGATAAAAAGGATTGGCTGAAAGCCGGAGGAGTTGTCGCCGGAGGGGTAGCTTTATCCTTGTTGGACAAACCGGTTAAAAACTTCTTTAATAAAAATCAAACAAAATTCTCTAATAGCATAAGTGATTTTGGATATCATTACGGCAAACCCTATACCGCTGCAATTGCAGTAAGCGGTTTCTATCTTTCAGGAGTACTATTCAAGAATGAATGGGCAAGAGAAACCTCTTATGTGTTGGCGTCTTCCTATATATCCAGCGGTGTTATTCAGGCTTTTCTAAAGGCAGCTGTGGGCAGAGCAAGACCTAATACCGGACTTGATCCGTACCATTTCAGACCTTTTGATGGTAATGCCTCTTTTAGTTCTTTTCCTTCAGGGCATACACAGATTGCACTCGTTACTTCTATGGTATTGGCAAGGCGCGTAGAAAATCCCATCCTCAAAACATTGTTTTATTCGGCTGCGGGTGTGACTATGGTAAGCAGAATGTATAATAATGCCCATTGGTTTACAGATGTGGCTTTAGGCGGTGCGATTATATGGTTTTGTACAGATACCATCATAAAGAGAATGGAAGAAACCAAACACGCCAGACTCTATAAAAAAGATAAACAGATTAAATGGAATCTGCTTCCGGGTTATAACGGTTTTACGATAATCGGAACCTTTTAAAATAAAAAATGACATCTTACAGATGTCATTTTTTATTTTTAATTACTCAGTACATATCTCACATTAATGGAGGTGTATTTGTTTTCAGAATCTGCTGTTTTCTTGTATTTGATTAATCCGTCTTTACTGATTTCCAAAATCTCAATTTCACTTTTATCATACCACGTAAGTTGATATTCTAGATCAGACTTTCTCAATTCTATAGAGTTGGCTCTGCCTGAACTACTGATTACTGAGCTTCCGTAATATTGATTGTAGTATTTATATAAATCAAATGTCTGTATTTCATCATTGTCCGGAACTTCCAATCGTACATTAGGTACAATTACAAAATTATTTTTGCGAAGCTTTTCTTTTCTAAGCATATCATCATTAGATGCCTTAAGCTTGGTTTCAATCCACTCTTTATAGGTACCTTTGTAGCCTTTTTTAATTTCTTCCTTATATACTTCTTCACCGTCTTTACCTATTACAAATTCTACCCATTCTGAAAAAGTACCATAAAATCCGTTTTTCAACGCCAATTCATAAGGAGAATAGCCTGCATCTGAATTTAGTTCCTGCATCCAGTTCATAACCAGGGTAGTTGTTTTTTCCTGTTTTTCGATATCAGGATCAACGTTGGAGCCCCATAAAGAACGTAACCATTCTTTCTCATCACCTTTAAAACCTTTTTCTACAGCCATTTCGTAAGCTGTTTTTCCTCCCTTGCTGTTTACCTCTTCAATCCATTCCGTTACACTGCCCTCAAAACCTTTTTCTACAGCTTCTTCATACGCGTTTAACGGAGCCTTGTTTTCCTTTTGCGAAACTTCCTTTACTTGTTTTTTGAGGTCAGTGACAGTATCGTTAGCAATAACTGTATTCTGAATAGCAATTGCCTCGTCAGGAGCTACAGTTGTTTTTACTGTGGTTTCCACAATGTCCAGAACATCCAGCAATGGGCTGGCTTCTTCTGAAGCAACTGCTGCTTCCTCTTTTTGTGTTTTTGGTTCTTCAGCTTTCGGTGCTTCTGTTTTTACTTTTTCTTCATATTGTAGAGTAGGAGCCAAAGGGCTGTCGATCATTTTGGTGCTATAGATTAGCGATTCCGGTTTTTGTTTCCAGTTCAGATAATCTTTTTTGTTTATTTCATAAGGTTTTATTGCCTCAATAGGGTAGGTGTATACAGTGCCGAAAATATCCTGAATTTTCAATTCTGATCGGGCAGCCTTAATATTAAATAATAGGGGGGATGCAGTATCAGAGTTAAAAATGTTTTTGGCATTCATAATATAAAACCATTGATCTTCAATCCACAGATAATAGCCATTATGAATAAAGTCATTAGTTACAGACTCAGTAAAGTTATATCCGAAATCCACCTCTTTGCCTGCAAATAACTTATCGGCAGAAGTAATCTGTAATGCATGGACCTTGTAAAATTGTTCATTAGTCTGAGCTTCAGCAAAAAAGCCGCTAAAAAATAAAACAATTAATAATCTCTTAAGCATAGTTTCTTTATTACGTTTAAGCTACAAAGGTAAATAAAAGCGTAATTAATTTGCAATTAATATTTTATAAGGTATTTTTACTTTAAAATCTTAAAATAAAATGAATAAAGAACAAGGTACAATTACCGTTTTGGTAAAAGAATCGATTGCTTATATAACTTTTTATCATCCGGCAGGTAACTCGTTTCCTGGTATTTTATTAAAAGATCTTGCAGATACCATTACCAGCCTGAATAAGAATCGTGAGGTAACACTCATTGTTTTGAAAAGTGAAGGAAACAAAACGTTTTGTGCAGGAGCGTCTTTTGATGAATTACTGGCTGTTGACAATCTTGAAAAAGGTGCTGTTTTTTTTAACGGATTTGCAAATGTTATCAATGCTATGCGGACGTCTGATAAAATCATAATTGGACGTATTCAGGGCAAAGCAGTTGGCGGTGGTGTAGGTTTAGCAGCCGCTTGTGATTATGTTTTTGCAACTGAAGAAGCCTCAGTAAAATTATCTGAACTGGCTATCGGTATTGGTCCTTTTGTAATAGAACCTGCTGTTTCGAGAAAAATAGGAATTCCGGCAACTAGCGAAATGACCTTAAACGCAACAGAATGGAAAACTGCAGCATGGGCAAAAGAAAACAAATTATATAATGAAGTCTTTGGCTCAGTAGTAGAGATGGATGAAGCATTAGACCAATGGATACAGCGCCTTGCTTCTTACAATCCTGAAGCTTTGTATGAAATGAAAAAAGTATTGTGGCAGGATACAGATCACTGGGAAACACTTTTGCCGGAAAGAGCAAAAATATCCGGTAGGTTGGTTTTATCTGAATTTACGGTAAATGCTTTGAAACAGTTTAAAAATAAATAAAAATGAAATCGCTTTAAAAGCGATTTTTTTATTTTAAAACACCCTCTTGTAATAAAATTAGTAATTTTGCTAAAATTTTTAATACCATGAGTTATATCAGAATTACCAAGCAGTTTACATTTGAAACAGGACATGCACTATACGGTTATGACGGAAAATGTAGAAATGTACACGGACATAGTTATAAATTATCAGTAACTGTTATTGGTAAACCGATTACAGACACATCGAATGTTAAATACGGAATGGTCATTGATTTTTCTGATTTAAAGAAAATTGTGGTAGAAGAAATTGTGAATGTATTTGATCATGCAACGGTATTCAATAAAAATACGCCTCATGTAGAATTGGCAAAAGAGCTTGAAGAACGAGGACATCATGTGATTTTAGTTGATTACCAGCCAACAAGCGAAAATATGGTCATTGATTTTGCTGAAAAAATCAAAAACAGATTACCGGAAAACATCTCTTTATATTCGTTGCGTCTGCAGGAAACAGAAAGTTCCTATGCAGAGTGGTATCAGTCAGACAACAACTAAATGATAAAACTTTCCATCCCTTCTCATCAAAAAGTTTTCTTTGCCTCAGATCAGCATTTGGGAGCACCTACTGCGGCATTGAGTATGCCCAGAGAAAAGAAGTTCTTACAGTGGTTGCATCAGATTGAATCAGAAGCCGGAGCCTTGATATTGCTCGGAGATCTGTTTGATTTCTGGTTTGAATACAAAACAGTAGTACCAAAAGGGTTTGTGAGAATTTTGGGAAAACTGGCACAGATGCGCGACAACGGATTGCCTATTTACTTTTTTGTAGGCAACCATGATCTGTGGATGAGCGATTACTTTGAAAAGGAATTGGGAATTCCGGTTTTTTATAAACCCCAGATTTTTGAAATTAACGGCAGGGTGAAATTATTCATTGCCCATGGTGATGGATTGGGTCCCGGAGATAAAGGCTATAAACGCATGAAAAAAGTGTTTACGAATCCTTTTTCTAAATGGCTTTTTCGTTGGCTGCACCCTGATTTTGGTGTGAAGTTAGCCCAATATCTTTCAGTCAAAAACAAATTAATCTCCGGAGCTGGAGATGCTTTTCCAGTAGGAGAGACAACAGTTACTCATCAATTGGTTTTAGGCGATGAAATATTAGATACATGTACTTTTACAATAACAGTGCAAGAAACATTAGGAACTTTAGAAATTGAAAAAGAAAAATCTTTATTATATCCAAATCCTGTGATCGATTATCTGAATATTGAAAGTATTGATCAGATTACACAAATAGCGGTATATAGTTTAGAAGGAAAAATGATACGTACTTATGAGATCAATAGCAAATCTGCTCGAATTGATTTTGCTTCGTATGCAAGCGGTATCTATATCATTAAAGAGATATCCGAAAACCATCAAAACAGAATTTATAAGGTAACCAAGAAATAGACATTTTACCTTTGCATGAGATCAGGAAATAACTCTTTTGTTTCTTGATCTCTATGTTTACCATAGGAGTACATGATTGAAGACTGATGTTGATTTTATCAATCGGCCTGTACACTATTATATGCTGTTTTCTATCAAAACGGTATGGAAAGAAATTTTCTTCCAAAATCAATAATTCGTTTTATATGAAAAAAATAATCTATTTCTTCTTTTGTTTTTTCTTGTTCTATCCGATAATTGTAGACGCACATAATATTGAGAGAGAAAAAGAAAAACCTTATATATCGGACAATAAAAGAGATTTCTCTTTTTATGCTCCATTAAATGATGATTGTCCGGAAGCAGTTACCTTAACTGTGAATACCTCTCATGAATGTGTTATTTCTTTTTCTTCCAATTTTCAGGAGCAACGCCTTCAGGATTGCCTAATACTTGTGCAGGTGTGCCAAATGATGACATCTGGTTTGAATTTACTGCTTTATCATCAGTACAGGTTATTACCCTTTCAAATGTTACAGGAAATGCGCCAATAGTTTCCGGAACGCTATATTCAGGAACTTGTAATAGTTTGACACAGGTTAGCTGTTTATCATCAGCGGGTACGGGCGCAAACCGGATAGATAATCTCATCATGGGAGAAACATACCGTATAAGACTTTTTTCTATGGTGTCTCAAATAAATACGGTATCCTCTTTTGATATATGTATTACAACACTAAGCCCGCCTATCAAAGTTTCTACTGTAACTACTAATACTCAGATAAGGGAAAATCTTATCAAACATCCCGGATGTATAGAGATCTCAAATATTCAGACAAAATCAGGAAAAGATTACGATGAATATATTTTATATCCTGCAAATGCTGTTGAGGGAATAGGATTGTTTGAAAAAAATAACTCTTTGTTTCCTTTCGAGAAAGGAGTTGTGTTGTCTACGGGTAATGTTTTATCGGCCCCTGGACCAAAAACAACTCAGGACCAGTCATCAGGCAGTACTTTCTGGACAGGTGACAATGATTTGAATAATTTATTAACGGCTCAGAATATTGGCGGAGCAACTTTACACGCGTCAAGTATAGAGTTTGATTTCATTTCTTCTACAGATTATTTTAGATTGGACTACTTACTGGCATCAGATGAATATGGCAATCGCTGTGATAATTATGATCTGGTTGCTTTCTTTCTGACAGATCCAAATACCGGAGTAACGACAAATCTTGCTACTGTTCCGAACACAAATACGATTGTTTCTCCGGTAACGATTAAAGATGGTCAATACCAGCAATTTCCTATCAATTGTACTTCTCTGAATGCAGTATATTTTGGAAATTATTACAACGGAGTCAGTTTTGAATCTCAAAGTGCACCGGTTAATTTCAGAGGAACTACGATACCGATGAAGGCAACAGCTACTGTATTGCCTAATCAGATTTATCATTTAAAAATTGTCATTGCGGAACAGAAAAACAACTTTAGCGCCGGACCCGGAGGTGTTATTTATTATGATAGTTATGATACTGCTGTATTTATTGACGGTTTAAGTTCAATACCTGATGTCTTGGATCTCGGGCCTGATTATCTTATCGAATCAAATACTGCTTTATGCAACGGAGACAGCGCTGTATTGAATACCGATTTAAATCCTCAGATATATACTTTCCAATGGTATAAAAATGATCTGCTCATTTCAGGAGCCAACCAGCCTTCATTAACAGTATCAACACCCGGGATTTACAGATTAGATGCCCGTTATGGTTCTGCATGTATTATTTCTGATGAAGTAACAATAGAAATGTATCCGAGTATATATTCCGGTGCCGATATACCAACCCTCGAAACTTGTGTTTTTGGTACAACTGTAACACCTTTAGACATTACCATAAACAAACAGTTTATTGAATCACAACTCCTTATTGATGTGGATCAGACTGAACTATATTTTTATGAATCGGAAAATGATGCGATTGATGGGGTTGACCCTATTACGGATATAACCAATTATACGCCTGCTCAATTGCCACAAAATATATATGTAAGTTTGTTAAATAAAACAACCGGCTGTGTCGAACTAATTACTTTTATGATCATTAGTAAGACAACAGATTTTGTAAAAGGACCTGAAAGTATTAAACTCTGTGTGTATGATGGACTTGTGGATCGAACAGATCTGACAATTATTGAATCTGAACTTCGGGCACAAACAGAATCAGATATTCATATCTCTTATTACATATCAGAACAGCAGGCTCAAACTCAAAGTAATTCTATAGATAATCCAAAAGAGTTTTATCCAATGGCATTGCCGGTTACTATTTATGTGTTGATTATTGATGAAACTACAGGCTGTAAAACAATTACAAGTTTTCAATTAATCGAATCAGAAGTAGTGCTGCCTGTTTCTTTGGCGATGTTGTAATCTGTACACAATATATTTTACCAGCTTTACCGGAAAATCAATTTTATAGTACGGAAGAATACGGAAAAGGAACCGTTTTAAGTACAGGAAGTATTTTGAAATATGGTACACACTTATATTATATCAATTCTGTAAACAATGAGGGATGTATTGCCAGTACAGAACAAAGAGTTGAGGTGATCAATTGCTCTGTACAGAAAGGGATTTCTCCTAACGGAGATGGACTAAATGATGCTTTTGATCTGACAAATTACCATCCTTTGGAGGTAAGTATTTATAACAGATACGGTAAACAGGTATACCATCATGCTAACGGATATAACAATCAATGGACAGGACAGGATTCTGCCGGGAAATCATTACCTGATGGTACTTACTACTATCGTATAGTTACAGTAAGTGAAGAATTAACGGGTTATGTATATTTGTTACGGGAAGTAAAATAATTATAAAGCAGATCTTCATACTACTTTATTGATCTGTATCTTATATCTGTTTTAAAAAGAAAAGCCGGAGTTACACTCCGGCTTTTTTATAAATAATAATCTTGATTATTATTTAGTAGCTTTTACGCTTAATTTGATCGTGATTTCATCTTTGATTACTTTATCACCAGCAAGGTCTTTTACAACAGATCCTGAGTTAAAGTTCACACCCCATTTTGTTCTGTCGATGTTGAATGCGTCTGATACAACAGTTACATCATTATCCGTAACAGTGATTGTTGCAGGAAATTTAATTGAATGACTAACTTCTTTCAATGTTAGATTCCCTTCAACCATTTGTTTTCCGTTTTCTTCTGTTACATTAGTAATTTCAAAAGTTCCGTTTGGATATTTTTTAGTATTGAAGAAGTGGTCTGCATTCTCATCAGTAGCACCTTTTAAGTGACCTTCTAATCCTGCTTTCTCTTCAGCGTCAGTTAAATCTGTAACATTGATAGAGTTCATATCAATAACAAATTTACCATTTGTTACTTTTCCGTCTTTTACAAACACTTCACCTTCTTTAAGGTTGATTGTTCCCATGTGTTTACCACCAGATACTTTACCACCTTCCCATTCGATTTTAGAATCTGCTGCCTGTGCAGTGTATTTTACTGCTTCAGTAGATGGAGTTGTTGTTTCAACTGCATCACCAGTTTCTACAGAACTTTCTTTTTTACAAGCAGTTAAAGATAATGCTGCAATAGCAAATACAGCTAATACATTTTTTTTCATAATTATATTACATTTTTTATTTAATGCAAATTTATAACAAAAAACCAGTACATATTTCTAATTACTGTTAAAATTTAAATTTCTTAATCTATGTTAATTAAGTGACATCTTGACAGAACAGCATTAAATGGCAATGAATTTGTTATAACGTGTGTAATTATAATTATGTACTGAAAATTATGGCAACTGAAAATAATGAAAACATCCAGGATGTTAATGATAAAGAAATGGATATCAATCCGGTAGAGGCACAGGAGCAAAATACTGAGGCTGTTGAAGAAAATAGTTTTGAAGCGGAATTAGAAAAAGAAAAGGATAAATTTTTGAGACTTTTTGCTGAATTTGAAAATTTCCGAAGACGTACTGCTAAAGAAAGATTAGAGTTAATGTCTACTGCCAGTGAAGGTGTTATCACCTCTTTATTACCGGTCTTAGATGATTTTGATCGTGCGTTGGAACAAATAGAAGCCAGAGACCTGGAAACGGATCTTAAAGGTTTTTCTCTGATTTCAAGTAAGCTGCGTGACACATTGTCTTCAAAAGGTCTTATGTTAGTGGATATTGCTAAAGGAGATGTATTCAATGCTGATTTGGCTGAAGCGGTAACTCAGGTTCCTGCGGGTGATGAAATGAAAGGAAAAATAGTAGATATTATTGAAAAAGGTTACAAATTGGGTGATAAAATTATCCGTTTCCCTAAGGTAGTTATCGGACAATAATATATAAGGTACTTACTTACAACGATGAAAAAAGATTATTACGAAATATTAGGAATTGATAAAGGAGCTGATGCTGCTGCTATAAAGAAAGCTTACAGAAAAAAAGCAATCGAATTCCATCCGGATAAAAATCCAGGAAATAAAGAAGCAGAAGAAAACTTTAAGCTGGCTGCTGAGGCATATGAAATATTGAGTGATCCTGACAAAAAGGCCAAATATGATCAGTATGGTCATGCCGCATTTGATGGTGCCGGTGGTTTTGGCGGAGGTGGTTTCAATAATATGGAAGACATCTTCAGTCAGTTTGGAGACATTTTCGGTGGCGGAGGTTTTGGTGGTTTTGGCGGCTTCGGCGGTGGCGGAGGTGTTCGCAGAGTCAAAGGAACTAATTTGCGTATCAAAGTAAAACTTACCATTGAAGACATTGCCAAAGGAGTTGAGAAAAAAGTCAAAGTAAAAAGAAAGGTACAGGCTGCAGGAGTTACCTATAAAAGTTGTACTACCTGTAATGGTACGGGTCAGGTAACTAAGATTGCCAATACTATTTTAGGTAGAATGCAGACATCTTCTCCATGTCCGACATGTGGTGGTGCAGGACAGATGATTGATTCAAGACCGGCAGGCGCTGACAGTGACGGGATGGTTTTTGCAGAAGAAACCGTTTCGATCAAAATTCCGGCTGGAGTAACAGAAGGTATTCAGTTAAAAGTTTCCGGTAAAGGTAATGATGCTCCTGGTGCTAATAGCATTCCCGGAGATCTGATTGTGGTGATTGAAGAAATTGAACATGATACATTAAAAAGAGAAGGAGAAAACATCCATTTCGATTTATACATAAGTTTCTCAGAAGCTGCTTTAGGCGGTTCGAAAGAAATTGATACTGTAAATGGAAAAGTACGCATCAATCTCGAAGAAGGTATACAGTCTGGTAAAATTTTAAGATTAAAAGGAAAAGGTTTACCAAGCATAAATGGTTATGGAACGGGAGATTTTCTCATACATGTAAACGTCTGGACACCTAAAAAATTAACAAAAGAACAAAAAGAATTTTTCGAAAAAATGAAGGATGAGGAAAATTTTAAACCAAATCCACAGAAAAATGATAAATCTTTTTTTGAAAAAGTAAAAGAAATGTTTTCTTAATTAAAAAATAATTTATAATTTTGAAACACACTTATAAAACGGTGGATTTTCTTTTTCATAGCAATTTTTCCCATCCCTGTGTAAACAGGGATGGGTTTTTTTATGAAATACCGTTATTTAGCAATTAATAACAAGACATTATTATTACATTTACAAAAAATATACTTTTCATGGAAAACATTCTTGAAGTACATAATGTAACAAAGAAATACAGCGAAAAAGTAGCTTTAAACGGAGTTTCTTTAAATATAGCTAAAGGAAGTATCTTTGGTCTTTTAGGACCAAACGGCGCCGGAAAAACTTCTCTGATTCGCATCATCAATCAAATTACTTACCCGGACAGCGGACAGGTTTTGTTAGATGGAGAAAAATTATCTCCGCATCATGTAAGACACATCGGATATATGCCGGAAGAGCGCGGATTGTATAAAACCATGAAGGTAGGTGAGCAGGCTATGTACCTTGCTCAGCTGAAAGGTTTGAGCAAAGCGGAAGCAAAAAAGCAATTGCAGTATTGGTTCGATAAACTCGAAATAAGTGATTGGTGGAATAAAAAAATACAGGAATTATCAAAAGGAATGGCACAAAAAATTCAATTTGTCGTTACTGTATTACATCAACCAAAACTACTCATATTTGATGAGCCGTTTTCCGGTTTTGATCCTGTAAACGCCAATATTATCAAAGATGAAATCCTGGAGTTAAAGCAAAAAGGAAGCACTATAATCTTTTCTACCCATCGTATGGAAAGTGTGGAAGAATTATGTGATGAAATTGCATTAATTCATAAGTCCAATAAACTGCTCGATGGAAAATTACTCGATGTAAAGAGAGCTTATCGTAGCAACACCTATCAGGTTGGGATAAAAACATCACAGCCAGATCTTTTACAAGCATCATTACGTGATTTTGACTATAAACAAACGAGTTTTAAGAGTCTTGACAATGAAGTACAGCTCAATGTGTCTTTAGGAAATTTCTCTACAAATGAACTTATGCAGCGT
>NZ_JAUFQU010000041.1:0-18508 GCF_030409925.1 Paenimyroides ceti | reverse complement strand
CGATATAAAAATTACAATTATCGATAGAGAGGGTGTACGCCATGAAGTAGATGCTCCTACCGATATGAACATGAATATAATGGAACTGGTACGTGCATACGAACTGGCGCCTGAAGGAACAATAGGAATCTGCGGAGGAATGGCGATGTGTGCTTCGTGTCAATGTTATATACTTAATGAGGTACCCTTGCAGGAGAAAACCCCTGATGAAGAAGCCATGCTGTGGGAAGCATTTAATGTAAAAGACAACAGTCGTCTCGGATGTCAGATTGCCATAACACCTGAAATTGAAGGATTGGTTTTAGAATTGGCACCGGAATAAAAAATAAAATAGATTTATTGTAGATCTAATTGATATATTTATTATATTTATGAAAATATTTTAGTAGATTTTACTTCATAAAAGATATTTTAATTGGATTTATTTTATTTTAGTATTGAAGAACGAAGTGTATATAATGTACACTTCGTTTTTTTTTATGGAAAATCAATATGAATACCTCACAGTTAATACATAGCTGCTCTTTTTTAGGCTGTAAATACTTCGTTTATTTCTCAACACCATTCCGGATTAATCTTACAACGACAAAAAGAATACGATCTATAAGTCATTTTCTCAATACGCTTTCATCTCAGCGCTTAATCAGGGAATACTTTGTATGCGAAGCGGACAGAAGGGTTGGGAAGTAAAATAATAAATTCTCAGACAAACACATAAAAAAATAGCTTCCGTTTCCGAAAGCTATTGGTATGCTGTGTGTCATAATTATTTAAACGCAGGGAATCCTGTTACATCCATTCCTGTAATAAGTAAATGAATATCATGAGTACCTTCGTAAGTAACTACTGATTCTAAATTCATCATATGGCGCATGATAGAGTATTCACCGGTGATACCCATTCCGCCAAGCATTTGTCTTGCCTCTCTCGCAATGTCTAATGCCATAGCAACGTTATTGCGTTTTGCCATAGAAATCTGAGCGGTTGTCGCTTTTCCTTCATTGCGTAAAACGCCCAGACGCCAGGTAAGCAATTGTGCTTTTGTAATTTCAGTAATCATCTCTGCCAGTTTCTTTTGCTGTAACTGAGTTGCTCCGATAGGCTTGTCAAACTGAACGCGCTCTTTAGAATAACGCAAAGCAGTGTCATAACAATCCATTGCAGCTCCGATAGCACCCCATGCAATACCGTAACGTGC
This sequence comes from Paenimyroides ceti, assembly GCF_030409925.1. Taxonomy (NCBI): domain Bacteria; kingdom Pseudomonadati; phylum Bacteroidota; class Flavobacteriia; order Flavobacteriales; family Flavobacteriaceae; genus Paenimyroides; species Paenimyroides ceti. The sequence goes on along the minus strand of NZ_JAUFQU010000041.1, from coordinate 17,310 downwards.
AGAATCAAGACATCCAAGCGGTGCTCCCAATCCTGATTTGTTTGGTAATAAATTCTCTTTCGGTACTTTGACATTGTCAAAGATCAATTCTCCGGTAGCAGAAGCGCGCAAAGACCATTTATTGTGGGTTTCCGGTGTAGTAAAACCTTCCATTCCTCTTTCTACAATAAGTCCGTGGATACGTCCTGATTCATCTTTTGCCCATACTACGGCAATATCTGCAAAAGGTGCGTTTGAAATCCACATCTTAGCCCCGTTCAATAGATAATGATCGCCTTTATCTTTAAAATTAGTCACCATTCCGCCCGGGTTAGAACCATAGTCCGGTTCTGTAAGACCAAAACAACCGATCATTTCTCCGGTAGCAAGTTTTGGTAAATATTTTTGGCGTTGTTCTTCGTTACCGTATTTCCAGATAGGATACATCACCAAAGAAGACTGTACAGAAGAAGTTGAGCGTACTCCTGAATCTCCTCTTTCAATTTCCTGCATAATCAGACCATAAGAAATCTGATCCAGTCCCGCACCTCCGTATTCCTCCGGAATATAAGGTCCGAAGCCACCGATTTCGCCTAATCCTTTTACCAACTGCTTTGGAAATTCAGCTCTTTGTGCATATTCTTCTATAATTGGGGAAACTTCTTTTTTTACCCAAGCTCTGGCAGCATCACGAACTAATTTATGTTCGTCTGATAATAAATCATCTAACAGATAATAATCAGGTGCCTGAAATAAGTCTGGTTTCATATATTCCTAATGTTTAGTTGTACGCAAAAATAATTAATATTCATGGATTTGCAATACTATTAACGAGGATTAAATTTTTTGAACGAAAATTAATGAATTCGGACAGATTGGGTAAAATGAATGAAAAAAAATAAAATATTTTTTTGCCTCTGTTTTCATTGTAAAAAAACAGTAAACCCCTTTACGGGAGTTGGATTTTTTAAAAAATAAGCTGTTACGAAATTGTAAAAAATAATAGGGTATTTTGTGTTTAAATCAATAAAATAATGAATATTATTTTTTTTAAATATAAAATAATTGCTTTCTTTACAAAAAATAAACATTCTTTAACTAAGGTTAATAAAGCAGCAAACCCATCAACAGATGATTTTACATATCCTGTAGCTGTGAGCCAAAAGGCTTCTTTCCTATCACAGAAAGAGCTGATGCAAATTTTTACAAAAACCTTAAAAGAAGCGTAATCATTACGCATCGTCACACCTCAATGCAGGAGGCAATAATTTCGAAAGTGGTAAGACGAACCGATAAGTGATTGAAAGAGGAGACAGGTTCTGTTGACAGAAACCCGGTCAACAAAAAAACAACCGGAGTAACCGGTAATATTCACTAATTATGATAAACCATGAGTAAAAAAACTACGTATTATTTCTTTGTCAAAGGGTTACTTACCCTCTTTTGGCTGATCGCTTTTCAGCTGACCGCCATGGCACAAAATCCTGTAAAACTTCACTGGAATGGTGAAGTAGGGTGTCGCACCTATAAGGCTGATCCTAAAAAAGGTCTGGCTGAAGGTGTTGATGAAAACGAATGTCTGCGCGTATGCGGCGGCAGCGAAACGGTTTACACCCTCAGTGGAGATAATATAGCAACAGTAACCTGGGCCATAGGCGGCGGTACTTATATATTGTCTGATAACGATCTGGTGGCAACGGTAAACTGGGGATCTCAGCAGTCGGGCAACATAAGCCTTACCGTTGTGCTTCAGGACGGCAGTGTTCAGCAGCGCAACTACTGTGTTGAAATTTTAAAATCACCTACCGCTAATTTCTCTGTGGGTAATGCAGAACAACAGATTAGAGCCTGTTTAAATACAGAATTATACTTTCAGGACCTCTCTGTGAGAAACCAAGGAACAGATATTGTTGCGTATCAATGGGATTTCGGAGATGGAAACACTTCCAATGCTGCTTCTCCGACTCATACCTATACAAGCCCGGGGAACTATGAGGTAGAGTTGCGGGTGTGGAACGAGTGCAACTGTTCGTCTGTCATTCGTAAAACCATTCAGGTGCTGAATCGCCCTAATATAGAAATATCATGTCCTACCGTTGTTTGTTATAACAGTCTGGCAACCTATACCGTCAATGATAAAAATTGTTCCGGTGAATGGAAAGTAGACGGTGGTACCATCATAAACAATGGCGGCAATTACATTACCGTGATATGGGATAATATGGATAGTATGGATTATTGGAACGGAGTAGGGTATGTGAGTTACCGCTCAAACTGTACTTGTCCGGTCTGGACCACCGTAAAAGTCCCGGTCGTTGGAAGTGGTATTTTTAATGGTGATATAATGATCTGCGGAGTTGGCAATCAAAGCCGTATTTCACTGCCAGAATGGCCTTCTACCGATTACCAATGGCAAATTTTGTATGAGGGCAATCCGACAACCGGAGTTGAAATCGTAGAAACAGATCAGCGCAACGAAATTATTGTTAAAGGGTTGGAGGTAGGAACCTACTATATGCAATACACTGCCACAAATTCGCTGTTGGGATGTAGCGCATCCGGAGGAACCTTCATTTATGTTAATGAAAAATTTGATATTGGCGGTCCCGAACTTGTCTGTATGGGAGAAACCCACCAGTTTTCAGCGTCCAATAAAGGAGGTCCGCACAACTGGATTCTGACCTTAGACGGACAATCTCTGTGGCCTCCGGTGAACAACTGGCTGGGCAACGGAGGGCAGACCATTTCGGTAACGTTTGATCAACCCGGTGTATATCAGTTAGAATACAGACCGTTAGGAGGGTGTACGGTTCCTAAAACGATTGTAGTATATCCAAGACCTGCTGCCCCTTCGGGCAAAATCAAAGGTCCCGGAGAAATATGTGTGGGCGTACCCTATACCTACAGCTATGAAAATGAAGATCCTGAAACCGATTTAATCTGGGAAGTAAGCCCGGCTGCTACTATTCAGGGTAGTAAAATGGGCAGTGAAATCACCGTTATTTTTAACAACACAGCAAGTCATTATGTGCGCCTTAAAAAACGCCTTAAAACCAGTCCGTATTGCGAGTCAGATCCTATAATCCTACCGGTAAAAAGAGCCAATGTATCGGCAGTGATTACCAATGATGACGGATTGACAAGCTTCTGTTCATCTTCAAAAACCTCGTTTACGGCAACCTTGACCACATCGGGTGTAGACCATCTCGAATGGAGTTTTGAAGAAGAAGGAGCAGGCAATATTCTAAGTGGTAAATACACGCTCAACCCAACGGTGAGTTTTAATGAATCATCGGGTAATGCGCCTGTATATCTGGTATTGAGTCTTAAAAAATGCGGCACAACCACCAAGGTAAAATACCTCATCAACATACAGCCGACTCCGGTATTATTACCGTTAAACATGCCAGCGGAAATCTGTGCTCAGAACCCGATCGGACTGAGTTTTCAGTCATCGGTATATTTAAACAACGGTACCCTGAAATGGATACTGAGCGACGGAGGTACGCTGACACAGACCGGAGTAAGCGGAAATACCTTTACCATACCCGATGAATTGATGTTTGCTAATGTAAGTGATAATATCGGCGGTACGGTTCAGGTGATACTGACCCAGCCAAACGGATGTAATACAACGGCCATGCTGTTGCACGATATACTGATCAAACCATCGCCGGTAGTACATATTACTTCACAGAAAAGCTTTGCGTTTTGCGATGCGGTGTTTAGTGAAACACTCACAGCCAATCTGCAAAGCGACCTTAGCAATACAACCTTGCAGTGGTATAAAGAAATACCCGGAGGTAACGATCAGCTGCTTACAGCCAATGCAGGAACCGACAACCAGCAGATCACCATCACACAGGCCCATGGATTCGGAACCTATTATGTGTTGGCAACAGCTGCTAACGGTTGTACCAACAGAGATGATGCCGAATTTTTGCAGGCAGATTGTGGTAATGGAGGCACCAATTGCGGAGACTATAGTGAAGAAGTGACCATCACTCAGACAACCCTGACCAGCTGTAATACGATTGAAGTACAGGCGGTTTTTACAGGAAATCCGTTGTCGGGCAGCTGGCTGTTCAATAACAAACATCTGGTGCTGAATAGCTCCGTTGTCAATGGCAATACGGTAACAGCAACGTTTACGGCAAAAATTGCAGGAAAGCTGCAGATAGCCTATACCGCTAAATACGGAAACGCAGGCAACATTTGTGCCGCTTCGGGAGCAGCGTTGATAGAAGTTCCTTATCTGCCGGATCTGCGGTACAAAGTCATCTGTAATGCCAATAACAATACCTACACCGTTACGGTATGGAACAATTCTACGTATATCGGTGCCGAGCCTGACAGACAGCTATCGGTTGGCGGAAATACAGCCCCTCTGAATCAGTCGCCGTACACTCTGGAGCTGCAGCCGGGTACTTATGACCTGTCAGTAGTGTTGTCGAGGGCTGATTATCCGGGGATGGCGTGTGTCAAAACCATTCCACTGGTATTGGAAAATTTTCCTATGGGCAATATAGAGGTTGTGCCTGTTGAGGTATGTGCCGAAAATACGGTAAAACTCATACCGCCGGTCAACAACCCGGAGTATCAGTACCGATGGAGTTTTGGAAATACAGCGAATACGATGATAAGCCCCGAGGTTAATTTACCTGTAAACACTAATGAAGTATCGTTAACGATTACCACACCAACGGGTTGTGTATTTAGCTATTCTCAGGAAGATATCCGTGTAAATAAAGCATTGTATTCGGGTACTGTTTTTGGTGCGCGTACCGCATGTGAAGGAACGACAGTAAGTTTATCGTATCAACCGAATGTTGGTGGGTTGCCCTCTGGTTATCAGTGGATGCGGGAAAATGAAGTGATTCCGGGGGCTACGGCTCAGAATTTTCAGCCGGTTATTTCGGGCAGTTACTGGGTAGTGCTCTATGATGCAAACGGCTGTGCCAATTATGAAACACCTGCGGTCAGTATGGTGTTTACCAAACCGCCGTATGCAAGGATTGACGGCCTCCAGCGCGAATGCATCTATACACCGTTTGTGTTAAAAGCTACGATTGAAAACACCCAGTACCAGCGCCGCTGGCTGCGCAACGGAACCGCATTAAATGCATGGAATACCACAGCTGCTCTGGAACGCACGTTTACAGAAAACACCCCGGGTACCTATGTCTATACACTTGAAGTACGCAATCCGGCAGATCCAAACTGTATTTCCATAGCAACCCATACCGTGACGGTGGTGAATCCGCCGGCAACACCGACGCTGAGCTATACCATTCTGAGCTGTCATCCGTACCGCGTGGAGCTTGTGGCAAACGGTCCGTCTGCAGGCGTTTATAACTGGAGTAATGGAGAACAGGGACAAAGCATAGTAGTAAGCGAAGGCGGTCCGTATAAGGTAATGTATAGCGAGGGAGCTACGTGTTTTTCGTATCAGGAGATCGCAGTGCCTAAAAATCCGGAAGGCTTTTTATGGATTTTTCCGTCGGGCTGTATGTCGTTTTGTGTACGCGAAGACAATACCATTTTAGGGCCGTCTCCCAATGCATGGTTTGGCAATTATGCGTGGGTGCGCAATGGAGCTCCGGTAGCAACGGGCAATAACAGTTTTGTACCGGATTATACAGCGGTATTATCAGGCGATTATAAACTTCAGTTGAGCAACGGGCCGTGTGAAGCGGTAAGCAAACCGCTGAATGTAAGTACGTATGAATGCAAAGGCTGTGAAGTGATCTGGAAATACGAAATCATCAAACGCATCACAGAACCGTATGTTTCCTATGATATTTATATGGAAATGACCAATCCATATCCGTTTGAGGTATCGGTAACCTTAAGCAGTTTACAGCATCAGGGTGTTTTTCAGTCGAGTTCGTTTGTAATATCACCGGGCACCAGCAAAATACTGAATCCGCTGAAGTTTATTCCAAATGCACAGTTTGCACCGGGTGACCTGCAGGTGGGGATTGCCATGAGCAATCCGATGCGCCGATTTATGTGCAAATCAGAAAAAGCCATGCGTTTTCCGAATATGGAACCTGCTAAAGAATCAGGAACAGCCAAGCTGGCGCTGATACCAAATCCTGCTTCAGAAACCACATTGATACAGTATGAGGTAAATGGTTATGATACCAAAGAAGCAGTGGCAATTTTTGTATATGATATAAAAGGCATTATGAGATGGACCACAAAAAGAGCCCCGCTCAAAGGAGACTTTTTACTCGATGTATCGGGATGGGTACCGGGTAATTATATTGTTGTGATTGCGGTAAACGGACAAACCGTAACCCAGCAGATTTTAGTAAAAAAATAAATACCTGATGATAATCACCTGCTAAAGCCATGGCTTTAGCAGGTTTTTTTCTTATTTTTATAAAAAACCAAAAAAATGAAAACAACTATACCTCAATTCCACTGGACGGTGATGGCTTTATTGCTGACCGGCTTTTTATGGGCACAGCCGTATGACTGGCAATGGGCAAAAGCAGGCGGAGGAGACAATAGGCTTGTAGGGGAAGTCAGTTATTATGATGATTATAACTATTGCGAAGAAATCGTAGGTTTAAAAACGGACACTGAAAACAATACGTTTTTTTTAACGCATATTGCCTATGGCAACACGGCTTTTGACGGAACAGAGATCACAACCTTTAACAGCAATAATTTTGGCAACAGCAACCGCCAAAACATCCTGATTGGCAAAATGGATTGTCAGGGCAGTCTGTTATGGCACAAAGTTTTTGGCGGTGGTGGCAGTATAGGAGATATTTCGCGCTCTATCGGTATTGATGCGGAAAACAATGTGTATGCAGGGATGACCGTATGGAATGATGGCAGTCAGCCGGGTACTCCGGAATATGCCTGGGTAGAACCTCCGCATTTTAGTGATGATTATGTGATGGGAACCCCTACAGAAGACGATTCCAATGATACCTCTGCAGACAATAAAACCCTGGCATTGATCAAATACAACAGTGAGGGTGTATTTCAGTGGCTGCGTATGCCACAGCAAGATCCGCGAAGATTGAATGATAGCAGAAGTTCTATCGATTTAGGTATTTATGTAGAATCAGACGGTACCATTCATTGGATGGTAGGGCTTTTATCGGGAAGTCATTTTGATGGTGATATCGTTGTTTCCAGTGAAGAGTTGGTATATCAGTATTATGTGGTAAAGTATGACGCAGAAGGCAATTATCTGGGCTCTATAGTGGCTCCTTTTGAAGTTCCGTATGTCAGAAACAAAATGGTCTGTTTTACCTATGATCCTCAAACCGATCACTACTATTTTTCCAATTGGCGAATGCAGCAGAGTGAGCCTTCTACTACTATCAATGGAATCGAACGGCCTAATGGTTTTGTAATGTGTTTTAATACACAAGGCGAAATACAATGGATCAAAGAAGGTAATAAATTTGGAATAGTTTCTATCGGAGCTATTAAAACAGATGAAAATTCCAATGTGTATATATCCGGGCAAGGTCAGAGTACTTTAAATATGCCTTATGGTAAATTCGGAGACTATGAATTTACCCATGCAATGGGAATAGGTACTACCAGAGGAGCTTTTTTAATAAAGCTGGACAGTGAGGGAACTCTTTTATGGGGAACCAATCCTACCTTAGGTGGTGATGAAAGTGCTTTGGACATAGCCTTAAACGGAAATGAGGTTGCCATTGCTACGGGTATGGTCAACAATACCTGGGGAAATTATGAGATTACGGATCATCCTGCAAACTATCATACAGATCCGGTTGTAGCTCGTTTTGATGCCGAAACGGGTACCTGTTTGGGATTGCATCTTATTTTGGGTCCTGCGGGCTATCGGGAAGGTTTAACGGCAATTACTACGGATAACAACGGTAACTATGTAGTGGGCGGTTATATGCGGGCGTATTTGTTTGCCAATGGTCCCAATGCCCATCCGGTGGTAGGGTTGTTGAGCAAACCCAACCTGTCTATCGGTACGGACTTTTTTATCGCCCGTTTGGCAAAAAGTGCCTGTGAGACAGTATCGGTAGAGGAGTTTGATACAGCAAATACGGTGGTGTATCCGAATCCGACTACAGGCATAGTATCGTTTCAAACAGATAAAATGCTGACGGCTTATGAGATTTACGGATTGTGGGGGCAACTTGTGCAAAAGGGCAGGCTATGGGGCAGTGACCCATCGCTTTCTATGGAAAACCTGAGTGCAGGAACGTATTTTATTAAACTGCATACCGATCAGGGAACGGTAATCACTCGGCAGGTCATAAAAAGATAAAATGAAAATAACAATACCTCAATTCCGCTGGACGGTGATGGCTTTACTGCTGAGTGGCTTTTTATGGGCACAGCCGTATGACTGGCAATGGGCAAAAGCAGGCGGCGGAGACAACCGGCTTGTAGGAGAAGGCAGTTATTATGATGATTATAACTATTGCGAAGAAATCGTAGGTTTAAAAACGGACACTGAAAACAATACGTTTTTTTTAACGCATATTGCCTTTGGCAACACGGCTTTTGACGGAACAGAGATCACAACGTTTAACAGTAATAATTTTGGTAACAGCAACCGTCAAAACATTCTGATTGGCAAAATGGATTGTCAGGGCAGTCTGTTATGGCACAAAGTTTTTGGCGGTGGTGGCAGTGTTGGAGATATTTCGCGCTCTATTGGTATTGATGCGGAAAACAATGTGTATGCAGGGATGACCGTGTGGAATAACGGCAGTCAGCCGGGTACTCCTGAATATGCCTGGGTAGAACCTCCGCATTTTAGCGATGATTATGTGATGGGAACCCCTACAGAAGACGATTCCAATGATACCTCTGCAGAAAATAAAACCCTGGCATTGATCAAATACAACAGCAACGGTGTCTTTCAGTGGCTGCGCATGCCACAGCAAAATCCGCAAAAGCTTAATCAATATCGGGGTTCCATGGATTTAGGCATCTATGTAGAAGCAGATGGTACCATCCACTGGATGGTAGGGCTTCTGGCGGGAAGTCATTTTGATGGTCAACTTATGGTTCCGGAAGGAGCCCCGGCTTATCGCTATTATGTGGTAAAATATGATACAGAAGGCAACTATCTGGGCTCTGTACCAGCTCCTTTTGAAGTACAATATATCAGTAATAAAAAGACCTGTTTTACATACGATCCTAACAATAATCGCTATTACTTTGCTAATTGGAGATTACAACAGAGCGATTCAGCAAGTATAATAGACGGAATCGAACGCTCAAACGGATATGTTCTATGTTTTAATACAGAGGGAGAAGTACAATGGATCAAAGAAGGGAATTATATATGGTCAGTTCGAATTGGAGCTATAAAGACAGATGGAAATTCCAATCTTTATATAACGGGTCTTGGTCAAGCTTCGCTTGCTCCATCTGATCCTCTTCTGCTAAGCAAATTCGGTGACTATGTATTTACTCAACAAATGGGGATAGGAAATATGAGTGCTGCCTTTTTAATGAAACTGGACAGTGAGGGTACTCTTTTATGGGGAACCAATCCTACCTTAGGTGGTGATGAAAGTGCTTTGGACATAGCCTTAAACGGAAATGAGGTTGCCATTGCTACGGGTATGGTCAACAATACCTGGGGAAATTATGAGATTACGGATCATCCCGCAAACTATCATACAGATCCGGTAGTGGCTCGTTTTGATGCCGAAACAGGTACTTGTCTGGGATTACATCTTATTTTGGGTCCTGCGGGCTATCGGGAAGGTTTAACGGCGATTACCACCGATAACAACGGTAACTATGTGGTGGGCGGTTATATGCGGGCGTATTTGTTTGCCAATGGTCCCAATGCCCATCCGGTGGTAGGGTTGTTGAGCAAACCCAACCTGTCTATCGGTACGGACTTTTTTATCGCCCGTTTGGCAAAAAGTGTCTGTGAGACAGTATCGGTAGAGGAGTTTGATACAGCAGATATGGTAGTGTATCCGAATCCGACTACAGGTATAGTATCGTTTCAGACGGATAAAATACTGACGGCTTATGAGATTTACGGACTATGGGGACAGCTTGTGCAAAAGGGCAGGCTATGGGGCAGTGATCCGTCGCTTTCTATGGAAAACCTGAGTGCAGGAACGTATATTATCAAACTGCATACCGATCAGGGAACGGTAATCACTCGGCAGGTGATAAAAAGATAAAAAAAGGAAACGCTTTATGCGTTTCCTTTAAAACACCTCTTTGGCAATTTGTACAATATTATCTGATTTTCCCATAGAATAGTAATGCACAATGGGAAATCCTTTTTGGAGGAGTTCTTTGCTTTGGGCGATACACCACTCTGTACCGATTGCTTTTACGGCATCTGCATTGGATGCTTTTAATGTTTCTATCACAAGGGCATCCGGAAGATCTACTTTAAACCGGTGCGGAATCATATTGAGCTGGCTTTTAGCCGTCAGAGGTTTTAATCCGGGGATAATAGGAACGGTAATACCTTCATTACGGCATTTTCTGACAAACTCAAAGAATTTTTCATTATCAAAAAACATCTGTGTAATTATATAGTCGGCACCCTGAGCGATCTTTTGCTTTAGAAACTGAATATCAGAATCAAAATTAGGTGCCTCTATGTGTTTTTCAGGATAACCGGCAACACCGATGCAAAAATCGGTCTGCGTAGAATTTTGCAGATCTTCATCCAGATAAATCCCCCTATTAAGCTGCTGTATCTGGGTTACAAGCTCCGAAGCATATTTATGGCCATTTTTTTCGGGTTTAAAATAGATTTCATTTTTTACGGCATCTCCTCTAAGAGCTACGACATTTTCAATCCCCAGAAAATCCAGGTCGATAAGAAAATTCTCGGTATCTTCTTTTGTAAAGCCTCCGCACAGAATATGGGGCACGGCATCTATTTTAAACTTATTCTGTATGGCAGAACAAATGCCTACGGTACCCGGACGTTTTTTTACAATTTTTTTTTCGAGCAAGCCGTTTCCGGCATCCTTATATTCATATTCCTCCCGGTGATACGTGACATCAATAAACGGAGGCTTAAAGTCAGCTAAAGGTGCTATGGCATCAAAAATACTCTGAATATTCTGTCCCTTGAGCGGAGGTAATATCTCAAAAGAAAAAAGCGCTTTTCCATCGGCTTTTTTAATATGTTCGGTTACTTTCATTGTGTGTTATTTTAAATCCATTTGCAACCGGTCTGTTCCAAATGGAATGAATTTTATTATTGTCTATGATTTTACTCACTGATATTGGGACTAAGCCAGCGTGTGGCTTCTTCAATCGAAATATCTCTTCGGAGGGCGTAGTCGGCTACCTGATCTTCTTTGATGCGCCCCAATCCGAAATACCGGCTTTCGGGATGGGCAAAATAGTAACCGGATACGGAAGAGGCAGGCCACATCGCAAGGCTTTCTGTCAATGTTACCCCAATGCGTTCTTCTACCTGCAATATTTTCCAGATTGTATTTTTTTCAAGATGATCGGGACACGCAGGATAGCCCGGAGCCGGGCGGATGCCTTTATAGGTTTCCCGGATCAATTCCTCTTTGCTGAGTATCTCATCAGAAGCATACCCCCAGATTTCTCTGCGTACTTTTTCATGCAGGTATTCTGCAAAAGCCTCAGCAAGACGATCTCCGAGTGATTTGACCAGAATAGCATTATAATCATCCTGAGCTTCTTCATACGCTTTGGCTTTTTCTTCCACACCAAAGCCGGTGCTGACACAGAACAAACCAATATAATCCTGAATGCCGGAAGATTTCGGAGCAATAAAATCGGCAAGGGCAAGGTTAGGAGCAGCAGCGGTTTTCTGAGACTGTTGGCGTAGCGTAAGCAAACGATGTAGCGGTTTTAAAGAGGCATCACAAACCTCAATATCATCATCTCCGATCTGAGAAGCAGGAAAAATACCCAGTACACCTTTTGCGGTAAACCACTTTTCTTGTACAATCTGTTGCAGCATAATTTGCGCTTCCTCAAATAAAATGGAAGCTTGTTCTCCCACTACCTCATCCGATAAAATAGCCGGATATTTGCCAAATAATTGCCACGAACGGAAAAAAGGAGTCCAGTCAATATAAGGTACCAATTCCTCCAAGGGAACTTCCATGGTTCGGATTCCGATGAAATTCGGTTTTCGTATCGTTTCCTTTTTCCAGTCGATCAGCAGCTTGTTTTTTCGGGCTGCTTCCAGAGTCAGAAAGTTTTTATCCCGGGCTCTCGTTAAAAAATCATAACGCAGCTTATCGTATTCAGCCCGAAGCGTTTTTTTATAATCCTGCTTTTTATCGGGTTGTAAGAGGTTATTGATAACCGTTACGGCTCTTGAGGCATCGTTTACATGAACAACAGTTTCGGTATATTCCGGTGCGATTTTTACAGCAGTATGGGCTCTTGAAGTAGTGGCACCTCCTATCATAACCGGAATTTTACTTCCGGTTTTTTCAAGCTCTTTCGCCAGATAAACCATTTCATCCAGAGAAGGAGTAATGAGCCCGCTAAGCCCGATAACATCTACATGCTCCCGAATGGCGGTTTCAATGATTTTTTCCGGAGCTACCATCACACCCAGATCAATAATTTCAAAATTATTACAGGCGAGCACAACGGCGACAATGTTTTTTCCGATGTCATGTACATCACCGCGAACGGTTGCCATAAGAACTTTTCCTGCTGTGCTGGATTGGGTAATACCGCTTCTTACTTTTTCTTCTTCAATAAAAGGAAGCAGGTAGGCAACTGCTTTTTTCATCACCCGTGCCGATTTTACAACTTGTGGTAAAAACATTTTTCCGGAACCAAATAAATCTCCTACGATATTCATGCCGTTCATCAGATGGTTTTCGATTACTTCGATAGGGCGTTTTACAGAATTTCGGGCTTCTTCAACATCTTCATGTACAAAGGTTTCTATGCCTTTGACAAGAGCGTGCGTAAGGCGTTCCTGTAAAGGCAGGCTGCGCCATTCGAGTACCTTTGTCTCGGTATTCTTCGTACTGCCTTTGAGATGCTCTGCAAAATCCAGCAGGCGTTCTGTAGCATCTTCACGACGGTTGAGCAGTACATCTTCTACATATTGCAGCAGTTCTTTGTCTATGGTATCATATACTTCAATCATTTCAGGGTTTACAATGCCCATGTTCATTCCGTGCTGTATGGCATGGTACAAAAAAGCAGCATGCATGGCTTCACGTACTTTGTCATTACCTCTGAAAGAAAAAGAAACATTACTTACGCCTCCGGAAACATTAGCATACGGAAGGTTTTTACGAATCCAACGTGTAGCACGGAAAAAATCTACGGCATTATTGTTATGCTCATCCATACCTGTGGCTACCGGAAAAATATTCGGATCGAAAATAATATCCTGAGGAGGAAAGGAAACCTCATCTACCAGAATAGCATAGGAACGCTGGCAGATATCGATTCTGCGTTCAAAGGTATCGGCTTGTCCCTCTTCGTCAAAAGCCATTACCACTACTGCAGCACCATAGCGTTTGATGCATTTTGCATGGGCAATAAAAACATCTTTGCCTTCTTTGAGACTGATGGAGTTGACAATGCTTTTTCCCTGAGTAACTTTGAGACCGGCTTCAATAATTTCCCATTTAGAGCTGTCAATCATAACCGGAACACGGGCAATATCGGGTTCAGATGCGATGAGGTTCAGAAAATGGGTCATTGCCTGTACGCCGTCCAGCATGCCTTCATCCATATTGACATCGATGATCAAAGCACCTCCTTCTACCTGTGCGCGGGCAATGCTTAGGGCTTCTTCGAATTGTTCGTTTTTAATCAGCCTTAGAAATTTCCGGGAACCTGTTACATTGGTACGTTCTCCGATATTAATAAAATTAGATTCGAGCGTTACAAATAAAGGTTCTAATCCCGATAACACCAGAAAAGGAGGTGTTGGTTGTACTGCTTTTTTCTTTCGGAAAGCGGCGTTTTTTTCAACGGCATCAGCGATCAGGCGAATGTGATCAGGGGTGGTTCCACAGCATCCGCCAATGATTTGTACCAGATCTTCTCTGAGGTATTCTGCAATGAGTTGCTGCATCTCTTCCGGAGTCTGGTCGTATTCTCCAAATGCATTGGGAAGACCTGCATTTGGGTGTGCAGATATACTCACGGATGTATGCTGGGCAAGCTGCCTGATATAAGGTTTCAACTGATCGGCACCCAGAGCACAGTTAAATCCGATACTCAACAGCGGAATATGTGAAATGGAGATCAGGAAAGCATCGACCGTCTGTCCGGACAGTGTTCTGCCGGAAGCATCGGTAATGGTGCCTGAAATCATAATAGGAATATCAATGTTTCTGGCTTCTCGTACTTCATCAATAGCAAACAGCGCGGCTTTTGCATTCAGCGTGTCAAATATCGTCTCTACAAGCAGCAGGTCACAGCCTCCGTCAATGAGTGCTTCTGTTTGCTGTTTATAGGCCGTTTTTAATGCGTCAAATGTTATCGAGCGAAATCCCGGATTATTGACATCGGGTGACATAGAGGCTGTTCTGTTGGTCGGACCTATAGATCCGGCTACAAATCTTGGTTTATCAGGAGTCAGTACTAAAAATTCATCCGCTGTTTCACGCGCAATTTTAGCCGACTCATAGTTGAGTTGATAAACATAATCTTCCAGATGATAATCGGCCATACCAATTGTGGTGCCTGAAAACGTATTGGTTTCAATGATATCAGCTCCGGCTTCAAGGTATTTTCGGTGTACTTCTTTTACTGCTTCAGGTTGAGTGATTGATAATACATCATTGTTTCCTTTAAGCGGGTAAGGAAAGTCTTTAAATAAGCTGCCTCTGAAATCTTCTTCTGTAAACTGATACGCCTGAAGCATAGTACCCATGGCACCGTCCAGTACCAGAGTCCGGTGTTGTATCAGGTCCGTTATTTTTTGAGATAGGGGGAGAATGTCTGTTTCCATACTGATGATTAAATGTGTACTGTCAATGCCTGATCCAGATCATGAATAATATCCTTTACAGTTTCCAGACCTACAGATATACGGATGAGGCCTTCAGTAAGATTGGCTGCTTGCAGTTCTGCTGAATTGAGTTTGCTGTGGGTAGAAGAAGCCGGATGTGTCACAATGGTTCTCGTATCGCCCAGATTGGCAGATAAGGAACATAATCTGATACGGTCAATAAATTGTTTTCCGGCATCTTTACCTCCTTTTATTTCAAGTGCGATGATATTACCGCCCCATCGCATTTGCTTTTTTGCGGTTTTATACTGCGGATGCGAATGCAGAAAAGGATATTTTACAGCTGCTACTTCAGGGTGTTTTTCCAGAAATAAAGCGATCTCAAGCGCATTTTGTGCATGTTTTTCTACGCGTAAAGAAAGCGTTTCAAGACTTTTGGATAATATCCATGCGTTAAAAGGCGATAATGAGGAACCGGTATTTCTGGCAAACAGATAAATTTCCCGGATCAGGTTTTTACGGCCGACAGTGACACCGCCCAATACGCGTCCTTGTCCGTCAATGAGCTTGGTCGCTGAATGTAAAACAAGATCAGCTCCGAAAAGAATGGGTTTCTGAACAACAGGTGTTGCAAATGAATTATCTACGATCAGCAACAGTCCGTGTTTTTGAGCAATGCCTGACAACAACTCTAAGTCTATGATGTCAACTCCTGGATTTGAAGGTGTTTCTACAAATAATATTTTGGTAGAAGCACGGATTTTATCTTCAATTGTTTCCGGCTCATTCATATTGAAATAGGTCGTCTCAATTCCCCATTTTGGAAAATATTTAGTAAAGAGCGTATGGCTCGAACCAAAAATACTGCTGGCAGAAACAATGTGATCTCCCGTTGATAAAAGTGCTGCAAACGTGGTATAGATCGCCGCCATTCCTGTTGAGAAAGCAACCCCGTCTTCTGCCTGTTCCAATTGGATCATTTTATGGATAAACTCTGTCGTATTCGGATTGCTGAACCGGGAATAGATATTGCGGTCATTTTCTTCTGCAAAAGAAGCTCTCATTTCTTCGGAATCTTCAAAAATAAAGCTCGATGTAAGATAGAGCGGGGTGCTGTGTTCTGCATAGATGCTTCTTTGCGTTTCTGTTCTTATCGCTAAAGTTTCTTCCCCTGATGAAAATTGTTTTGTGTTCATGATTTATTGTTTTTCGGATAATCGTAATACATCTCCAAACACTCCGCGAGCCGTAACTTTGGCTCCGGCTCCGGCTCCCTGAATGGTGATAGGGTGGTCACCGTAGGATTCCGTGTAAATCTCAAAAAGAGAGTCAGAACCTTTGAGCTGTCCCAGAGCAGAATCTGCGGAAACAACCGCGAGTTTTGTTTCCAGTATTCCCTTGCTTTTTTGCAGATCACCTGACAGCTCACCTATATAACGCAATACCTCGTGGGGTTGCAGTGTTTCCTTAACAGCAGCATAATGTGCGTCTAATACATCTAAATTCCGAAGGAAATCGCTGGTTTCTATAGACTGAAATGCTTGAGGGATGAGATTTTCAATCTGTACCTCCTCCCATTCGTTTTCGAGTTCCAGTTCACGCGCCAGTATCAGTAGTTTTCTTCCGACATCGTTACCCGATAAATCCTCACGCGGGTCCGGTTCAGTAAATCCTTTTTCAATAGCTTCCTTTAATACCGTACTGAAGCTTTTATCCTCTGTGGAGAAATGGTTGAATAGATAACTCAGCGTACCGGAAAAAACACCTTTTATACGCGTAATGTTTTCACCGGATAAGTGAAGCAGTCTGGTCGTATCAATAAGCGGAAGTCCGGCTCCTACCGTGGTTTCATACAGATACCTGCGCTGATTTTTTTTAAGGGATTTTCTCAATTGCCGGTAAAAATCAAAGGTGTTGGTGTTGGCAGCCTTGTTAGAAGAAATCAGGTCAAAGCCATTTTCGATGAGAGGAAAATAGTTGTGAATAAAAACAGCTGATGAGGTATTGTCTATGGCAATAAGGTTTTCTAAATGATGCTCTTTGGCAAAACGGATTACATCCTGTAATTCATACGGTTTTCCGTTGTCAGACAATTCATTTTCCCATTCTTGTCCGATGCCTTTCTCGTTTAACAGGAGGTTTCGGGAATTGGCAATGGCAAAAACAACGAGTTTCAACTGTTTCTTGGTTTCAATGTTTTCAGTGTTTTGAAGTATCTGATCAATCAGTGTGCCCCCAACGGAACCATGGCCGAAGATGGCGAGATTTATTTTTTTTGAAACACCAAAAATTACCTTGTTCATCATTAAAAATACGTAAATTAATGATTTTGAAGACAACCATTTAATATCTTCTCCGAATCTGCATCTTCAATACCCACCAGAATAAGAAGTCGG
>NZ_JAUFQU010000040.1:0-12596 GCF_030409925.1 Paenimyroides ceti | reverse complement strand
TTGCCCGGATCCATACCCGGTAAAAGAGCACTACTGTACTTGAGATAAATGGAGCGCTCCAGATCCTGCGCAGTGCACGTAAATCGGTAGCGTTCGTTTTGCGGCTCTAAGGTGTAGGGAATCGGTACCAGGTCAAAGTTGAGCGGATCATCTGTAAAATCCTGTCCTGAAGCTTCTATAAGTTGGGCTCCAAAATTGTAATAGGAATAGCGGTTGGGTTCATACTCAAACAAGGTGCTGCCCCCTGTAGGGTATTTGATTCGCAAAGAGGTAAAATTTGATGAAAATTCATACCGGTAAGTCTTTGTAGCATCTGTATTGTTAAAAATAACCTGGTTGTTGGTCAGACTTATGTTGTGAATGATCTGGTTAAATGTATTTTTTACCTGAATGCCTGTGTATTGGCGATAACGGTTGATTCCCGGGTTCAGATTCATTTGCAGATGGACAGATCCGACCCGTATGATTTCTATTTCACTAAGGTATTTCTGGTCAAATGTAAAGGTTTTTCCAGACTGTGTTATCGTATCCGCATACGAACCGTAATGGTATTGCAGCAGTATATTTCCGTAACGGTCTTTTACCTGACTGATCAAAAAAGATTTTTTGTACGGATGGTATTTACTCTGCATCTGGAAGTAAAAATTATTATTATCGGAAAAAAATAAGCCCGATTGCTGCTGTTCTGAAAACACATATACAAAACCGTTTTTGTCGGTAATTTCAAAAGAATGTACCGAAAACTGATAATTATAGCTCGCATTAAGGTCCTGAAAAGTAAAATCAGCGGTGATGTCTGCATAATCAGAGGTGTATATTTTTCGGATCTGTAGGGTTCCGTTTACGTATTCAAAATAAAACTTGCCACTCAGTCCAAAAGCGTCAAAACTGTATATGTTCGGATATTCACGAGTAGGACGTTCTGAAGGATCGTTATACGGATTGGGAGCATTGAAATAGAGTTCGTCGTCAATGGCTCTTTTTTGAGTATCTAAAATGCTTTTATTGATGGCAGGGATGATGTTTAAATCCCAACCCGGATTAAAAAAGCTTTTTAAAACTGTATATATTGCTCATGCCCATCACGGTAGAGCTGTAATTGAGTTGGGTATTGAGCCGTAAATCTGCATTTGCCGTTTCCAGATCAAACAGCGGAATGCTGATGTTCTGGCTTCCGGTGATCATAGAGGTCTGGTATTCGGACGAATAGTTAGAGGATGGCAATACGATTTCCTGAGCAAAAAACGGCGAAGGTAGTACCAGCAGCAATAAAATGAGTAAGTAGTTCTGTTTCATATTGTTTTATTTTTTAATGACTTTAACCGAACGATTGATGACGTTGGTTTTGATGTTGATGATGTAAACTCCCTGAGGATAGGCGCTCAGATCTACTGCAATCATATCGTATTGCAAAGGCGCCGTATGCAGTACTTTGCCACTCAGATCTGATAAAATCATCTGCCCTTCTTCGTATTCATGGTTGATCACCACATTGGTAAACCCTTCAGTTGGGTTCGGAAAGGCTTCGATCTGTATCTCCGGAGTTTTGTTTTTTTCTTTGGTGTTGAGCTTTACAATCCAGTAGTCGTTTCTGCCCTGATAGCCCTTTTTAAGCGCAGAGGTTTTCCCCGTGGAGTTTCCAGCAAAGACATAACCGCCATCGCGCGTGATGATCGCTTTACGCAGCAGATCGTCTCCGTCTGTAGAGAGTTCTTTTTCCCATATCTTTTCGCCTTGGGCATTGATATGGATCGAAACATAGCTCTTTTTATGGGTTTTGGGATGTATCGTATAACCCGAAAGCAACAGGTTTTGATCACTGTCTAATAGTACGGAGGTCAGTACATCATCGCCTTTAAAGTCATAGGTTTTCTGGTCTGTCGGCTGCATTTTCGCATCGAGTTGTACCGTCCAGAAATCGTTTTGTGTTTCTGCCGATACAGTTTTAGTACCGCTGCTTTCGGAACTGCTCGTTCCTGCCAGAAGATACCCGTTTTCTACAGGCAGCAGATCGGTCAGAAAATCGTCTGCCGTTCCGCCATAGCTGTGTTGCTGCAACAGGTTGCCGTTGTGATCCAAAGTCAACAGCCAGATGTCATAACCACCGTTGGTGTCCACGGCTTTGTTGGCGCCGATCGGGGAGTTGGATTGTGCACCGATGATAAAACCGTCTTTTGTCGGTACTATGGTTTTGACTTCATCGTTATAGATACCACCAAAGGTTTTTTCCCAAAGCAGCTTGCCTTTTTTGTCTAATCGCAGTATCCATAAATCAAGTCCGCCAAGGTGCTGCTGGCTTTTTTCTCCGGATACCGGGGAGTTGGTGTTGGCTCCGATGATATAACCACCGTCTGACAGGCGTTTGATCGTCACCAGTCGGTCATCTCCCGAGCCTCCCAGGGTCTTTTGCCATTCTTCTGCTCCGGCTGCATTAATCTTTATGAGCCACAGGTCGTTTTTACCACGGGAAGCTTCTGTTTTATGGCCGTCTTTTGGGGAGTTGGAAGTACCGCCAAGCAGGTAACCCGCATCTCCCGTAGGAATCAGGCATTGCAACAGGTCCATACCCGAAGCACCAAAGCTTTTTTGCCATTCTTCTTCTCCGTCTTTGTCCATCTTCCAGAGCCAGTAGTCCAGATTGCCCTGGCCATCGCTGGTTTTAGAGCCTGTTTTGTCCGAAAAGGAACTCCCCGCTAAGAGAAAACCATAATCTACGGTAGGCACCATATCAAATAAATACTCGGAGTGTTTGCCGCCAAGGGTTTTTTCCCATACGACTTTTTGCGCATGAGCAGAGAGCAGCGCAAAGCCTGTAAACAGGCATAGCAGTGTTTTTTTCATCGTGTTTCGTAAAAAACTAAGGCAGCGGTAGAAGGAAACTGCCTTTACGTTAATATTTTGTAAAAATGATTAATTTATATTAAAAAACAAAATATAAAACACTATTTTTTTAAATTGTTACAGCATTGTAACGGCTTTTTATGACAAAAACGCAAGGTTTTAAAGGCGTGGAAGGAGATAAAAAAAAACCGTTACTGAGTAACGGTTTTTTTATTTTAGAATTTCTTCGAGAAACAGCAGGGTATGCTTCCACGCTCTTTGCGACATCAACTTATTATAATCTGCCGAAGCAGGATTGGTAAAGGTATGTTTGCTGTTGGCATAGTATATCATTTGCCAGTCGGCTTTAGAATGGTTGACTTCCTGAGTAAAATTACGAATGTCCGTTTCCGATACCGAAGCATCATCAGCTCCGTGCAGTACCAGAATACGCGTACTGAATTTTTCATCCGGTCGCGTGCCTTTCGCAAGCCCTCCATGTATCGAAACCACTCCCTGAACCGGCAATTGGGCACGCGCAGCTTCAAGCGCTCCTGTTCCACCGAAACAATAACCGATTACTGCCAGACGGTCTGTCTGCGCACCTGCTTTTTTCAATTGTTCCAATGCCAGTGCAATACGGTGTTGATATGCCTTAAAATCCGTTTTGTAGTGCGTGGCTATTTTAGAAGCCTGCTCACTGTTTTGAGGTACGTTGCCTTCTCCGTAAATATCTGCGATAAAAGCGATATATCCCTGTTTTTCCAAATCGGAAGCTGCCTGTCTGGCTTCATCATCTGCTCCCATCCATGCGGGAAGAATGAGTACTCCGGGTTTTGCCATTCCCTTATTGGCGGTAACCCAGCCATTGAGCTGCTGAGAACCGTCTGTATAGACTACTTTTTGTAACGATTGTGCGTGCATTGCTGAATTCATAAATAGGGATGCTATAAGTATTAAAAAATTTATTTTCATATTTTTTAAGGTATTTAAGACGAAAAATAAGCCGTTTTTCTGATTTATTAAGATACAAAAAAAATTTAAAGCTGCTTTTTTTTGTTTACCAAATACAAGAGACAGCCAGTGGCTGCCTCTGTCAGATTACTTACTTGCGCGATCTAAAAGCGAAAGATCTTCGGCATCAAGAGTGAGTAAAGGAGCTTCAAATAGTGCCGCGAGTTGCTGTTTATTTGTAGCACTTACAATAGGAGCGGTTACAAGCGGCTGTGCCAGCAACCACGCCAAAGATACCGTTGCCGGATTGCTCATATGTTTGGCGGCAACCCGATCTAATGCTGCCAGTACGGCTCTGCCTTTTTCATTTAAATACTGCTGAGCTCCTGCTCCTCTCGGACTTTTGCCAAAATCATCTTCCGAGCGGTATTTTCCGGTTAAAAAACCAGAGGCCAGTGACCAGTATGTAAACACACTGAGTCCGTATTGTTCTGCAAGCGCAGCATACTGCGTTTCAAATTTTGTACGTTCTACCAGATTGTAATGCGGCTGTAGTGCCTGATATTTTGGAAGTCCGTATTGTTCTGCCGCCTCAAATGATGCTATCAGGCGCTGCGGAGCAACATTGGAAGCCGCAATATAGCGTACTTTACCAGCCTTGATGATTTGATCATAGGCTTCAAGAGTTTCCTCTACCGGCGTTTTTTCATCATCAAAATGCGTATAATACAAATCGATATGATCCGTTTTTAAACGCTGCAGCGATTCGTCAACGGATTTTAAAATATGCTTTTTACTGATATCAAATCCGTGTTCTTTGGTTTCAGATCCTACTTTGGTCGCCAAAACAATTTCATGGCGGTTGTTACGCGCTTTGAGCCAGTTGCCGATTATTTCTTCCGACTGTCCTCCTTTTCCGTTTACCCACCAGGAATATGTATCTGCCGTATCAATAAAATTGTATCCGGCTGCAGTAAAGGCGTCCAGTATATCAAAAGATTGCTTTTCATCAAGGGTCCACCCAAAGACGTTTCCTCCAAAATTCAAAGGAGCAACTTCAAGCTCAGTTGTACCTATTTTCTTTTTTTTCATGATTTGTTGGTTTTATAGTTGTTGTTTTATTCTATTATATCCTTTTTCGGGTTGACAGCCAATGTATAAGCAAAATGCAGACGGAGAAAAATATTCCGGCAATGCACACGCCTGTCCATCTGAAATGCTCCCAGAATATACCGCCTACAAATGTTCCGAATGAGCCACCGATGAAATAAAACACCATATATACGGTATTGATTCTGTTTCTGGCAGAAGGATTTCCTTCAAAAATAACAGTCTGATTGGTAATATGAACAGACTGTATTCCTAAATCGAGAAACAGAGCTCCGATGATGAGTCCGATAAGGCTGCTGTGTGCAAAACCGATGAGTACCCAGGACAGCATGATGACTGCAATACTTCCGATGATGATTTTATTTTTATCCATACGGTCGCTGAGTTTCCCAACTACAGTAGCCATCAAAGCCCCGGCAATACCCACCAACCCGAAAGAACCCGCCACATCGCTTCCGAGATTAAAGGCAGGAGACTCTAATAAGAACACCAGAGTAGTCCAGAAAACGCTGAAACTCGCAAAATCAAATGCACCGCGCAGACTTGCCCATCTCAGTGACGGACGGGTTCTGAACTGTTCTACAATAGATCGGATGAGCTGGTTATAGGTTCCTTTGAAATCCGGTTTTATTTCGGGTAAAAATGCCAGCAGTAATAATGCGAGCAGTAGCATGATTGCCGCAGCTGCCCAATACATGGTCTGCCAGCTGAAATGAGCCCCTACAAGACCGCTTACAGTACGGGATCCCAGAATACCGATAAACATTCCGGTCATCACTGTGCCTATAGCCGCTCCGCGTTTTTCATCGGAGGCAAGTTGCGCTGCCATAGGTACCATAATCTGTGGAACCACAGAAGTAAGTCCCACAAAAAAACTTGCGATTTTGAGTTGCAATGGAGAAGTAGCTGAAGCTACCGCTAATAACGCTGCTATGATGAAAACAAAGTCAATAAGGATCATCTTTTTTCTGCGCAGCATATCTCCCAATGGCACAATTAGAAATAAACCTACAGCATATCCGATTTGTGTAAGCATGGGAATGCTGCTGATTTCCATTTCAGATACCTGAAGTGAACGCGCCATAATACCCAGTAAAGGCTGATTGTAATAATTATTGGCCACAACGAGTCCCGTTGTCAAAGCCATCAAAAAAAGTAATTTTTTGTTTAATTCCTGTGTTTGCAATGTAGTTGATTTATCGTTAAAAAAATGTCGTTACCTATCTGTTTAAAATAGGTATTATCGTGAATCTTTTTTCTAAACGATGCCTCTATTGGTAATGAAATAATCCGAAGAAAAATAACTGCCAGTGATCGATTCCGTAAAACGAATGTACAGTAAGGCTTTGCTGTACGGCAATAGTGTACAAAACAGCAGCAGCTGACAAAATACCCGGATATGCGGAATGGTTCATAGTAAGTATCAGGACAAATGAATAGTAAATTTACAGCTTATGCATTAAAACACCCTGAGGTTATTACGTTATTTTTTTGCTAAAATTAATGAGCAGTGTGCAGTAAGAGCTGTAAAACACTCTGTTTCTTGGTATAAAAGAAAACCTATATCCATAAAAAAACCTGAACGTTTCCGCCCAGGTTTTAATTATATATAAATAAGATTAAATACGATACTTATGACAAGGCAGCTTTTACCTGATCAGCAGCTTCCTGGAATTGAACAGCTGACAATATAGGCATACCTGATGCATCGATTAATTCTTTTGCAATTTCTGCATTGGTTCCCTGTAAACGAACAATGATAGGCACTTTAATTTCATCACCCATATTTTTGTACGCATCAACGATTCCCTGAGCAACACGGTCACAACGAACGATTCCTCCGAAAATATTGATTAGAATCGCTTTTACGTTTGGATCTTTTAAGATGATACGGAAAGCCGTTTCTACACGTTTTGCATCTGCTGTACCTCCTACGTCAAGGAAGTTCGCAGGCTCAAAACCAGCATACTTAATCAAATCCATAGTAGCCATTGCCAATCCGGCACCGTTTACCATACATCCTACCGTTCCGTCTAAATCTACATAGTTTAGACCTACTGCTTTTGCTTCTACTTCAATCGGATTTTCTTCAGAGATATCTCTCATTTCAAGATAATCTGCATGACGGTATAAGGCATTCTCATCTAAAGTTACTTTTGCATCTACTGCAATGATTTTATCATCAGATGTTTTTAATACCGGGTTGATTTCAAACATTGAAGAATCTGATCCAACATACGCTTTGTATAATGCATCTACAAATTTCACCATTTCTTTAAAAGCATTTCCTGACAATCCTAAGTTGAAAGCAATTGCTCTTGCCTGGAAACCTTGTAACCCTACAGCAGGATCTATTTCTTCTGTAAAGATAAGATGAGGCGTTTTTTCTGCTACTTCTTCAATGTCCATACCTCCTTCAGTAGAATACATGATCATGTTTCTACCTTTTGAACGGTCTAATAATACAGACATATAAAATTCTGAAGTTTCACTGTCACCAGGATAATATACATCTTCAGCAACTAAAACTTTATGAACTCTTTTTCCCTGAGGAGGAGTCTGAGGGGTAATCAAATCCATACCGATGATTTGTCCTGCAATTTCTTTTACCTGATCTAAGTTTTTAGCCAACTTAACACCTCCACCTTTACCTCTTCCACCTGCGTGAATCTGAGCTTTGATCACATGCCAGCCGGTTCCGGTTTCTTCAGTTAATTTTTTTGCAGCTTCTACAGCTTCATCGGCAGTATTAGCCACATGACCGCGTTGAATACGTACGCCATAGCTCGCTAATATTTGTTTACCTTGATATTCGTGTAAATTCATGATGTTTATCTTTTGCTTTTAAATATAGTCACACAAAAATAGAAAAATGTTTTTAAATAACTAACAAAAAAAGTATTTACCCGCTTTTGAACCGTTTTGCTCTCACTGCCACTATTATTTATCAGGATGCGTTCTCAACAGGAAACCATGATTTCTTTTTTTTCAATAAAATGGAAATTAATTACTCAAAAATCAAGAATCGTTTCGATATTTTACTGAAATAATGATAACTTTACCTCTTAATTTTCTTTTTAACAAAAAAATGGAACAGACTATTTTATTACAGATTTCCGAACAATACGGTTGTCCGACCTATGTGTATGACGGAAATAAAATTGAAGCACAATTTGCGAAACTGTCAAATGCTTTTTCAGGAGTCAAACAGCTTAAGATTAATTATGCGGTGAAGGCTTTGTCTAATATTTCTATTTTAAAGTTACTGAAGAAGAAGGGAAGCGGCCTGGACACCGTTTCCATACAAGAAGTATTACTGGGACTGGAAGCCGGTTTTGAACCTTCGGAAATTATGTACACCCCTAACGGTGTTTCTATGGAAGAAATTGAAGAAGCTGCACGTCTTGGTGTACATATTAATATTGACAATTTATCCATTCTGGAACAATTCGGAGCAAAACATCCGAATACACCCGTGTGTATCCGCATTAATCCGCATGTAATGGCAGGCGGAAACAGTAATATTTCAGTGGGACATATCGACAGTAAATTCGGTATTTCAATTCACCAGACCCCACACATTCTGCGCATTATTGAAAACACAAAAATGCATGTAAACGGTATTCACATGCACACGGGCTCAGATATTCTGGATATCGAAGTGTTTTTATATGCTTCAGAAATCCTTTTTGAGACTGCAAAACAATTCAAAAACCTTGATTTTATTGATTTCGGAAGCGGTTTTAAAGTACCGTATAAAGCTGGTGACCTTGAAACGGATATCGATGAACTCGGTGAAAAACTCACCGTAAGATTCAATGCTTTTTGTGAAGAGTACGGAAAAGATCTGACACTGGTTTTTGAACCCGGAAAGTTTTTGGTCAGTGAAGCCGGTTATTTTCTGACTAAGGTAAATGTTGTCAAACAAACTACCTCAACGGTATTTGCACAGATCGATTCAGGATTTAACCACCTGATCCGCCCTATGCTCTACAATTCCTATCACCATATCATCAACCTTTCCAACAGCAGCGGTAAAGAACGGTTTTACTCTGTTGTGGGCTATATCTGCGAAACGGATACCTTTGCCAATAACCGTAAAATTGCCGAAATCAAAGAAGGTGATATTTTATGTTTTAAAAATGCGGGAGCCTATTGCTTCTCCATGGCTTCTAATTATAATTCCAGATACAAGCCCGCTGAAGTTCTGGTGTACAATAATGAAACGCATCTGATCCGAAAACGCGAAACGTTTAAAGACATTCTGCATAACCAAAAAATAGTGGAAGTATAATTCCACTATTTTTTTAACAATGAGTTAATTTTGAAAAAAGAGAATTTTCGGATCATAACCCGTAAGTTTGATAAATTTTATTGGAATGGACAGACGTAAATTTTTTAGAGCGGGTACCTTGGCCACTATCGGAGGTGCTCTGATACATCCTTTGAATGGTATTGCAGCTCCTTTAACTTCTACAGAGGAGTTTAAGGGTAAAAAAGCCAAAAACATTATCATGATGGTGAGTGATGGTATGAGCAGCGGTACGCTCAATTTAGCGAACCTCTACAGTGACCGTATTCTCGGAAAAACTTCTAACTGGCTGCAGTTATATCTTGACAATAGTGTCTCAAGAGGACTTATGGATATGGCTTCTGCCTCCTCTATAGTAACTGATTCTTCTGCTGCGAGCTCTTCATGGGGTGGCGGTCACCGTGTAAAAAACGGTTCTATTAATATAGGAGAAAACGGAGAGGAATATATGCCGATATGGCAAAAATTTAAAAAAGCAGGCAAGAAAGCCGGATGTGTTACTACGGTCCCTATTACACATGCGACTCCAGCTGGATTTACAGTAAGCCTGAAAAGCAGAAACGATCAGGCAAAAATTGCAGAAGAGTATCTGCGTATCGGATATGATGTATTACTCGGAGGCGGCAATCAGTACTTTGATGCATCGCTTCGCAAAGACGGAGCAGA
The DNA here is from genome assembly GCF_030409925.1 of Paenimyroides ceti. Lineage (NCBI taxonomy): Bacteria > Pseudomonadati > Bacteroidota > Flavobacteriia > Flavobacteriales > Flavobacteriaceae > Paenimyroides > Paenimyroides ceti. The sequence continues at coordinate 2,734 of NZ_JAUFQU010000040.1, read as the reverse complement.
TATGTACGGAAAATTTGCGCAAAAAGGATACCGTATCGCCAAGACGAAAAAGGAATTATTACAACAAAAAGACAATAAGCCTTTATTGGGTGTTTTTTATGATGATGCGCTACCGTATGCTATTGACCGCAAAAACGATGCAGTTTTATCAGAAACAATTCCTACACTGGCAGAAATGACCGCTGTAGCTATTGAACAAATGAAAAAACATCCGCAGGGTTTTGTTTTACAGGTAGAATCCGGAAAGGTAGACTGGGCCGCTCATGCCAATGATGTAGCCGGACTGATTCACGAACAGCTGCAGTTTGACGACGCTATCAAAACGGCTATCGAATTTGCCAAGCAAGATAAAGAAACGCTCGTTATCATTACTACAGACCACGGAAATGCCAATCCGGGACTTATTTATGGCAAATATGCCAATGATCATTTTGACAGTTTGGCTCACTATTCGCAAACCAACGAGAAGCTCCTGAATGCCTTCAGCAGCCAAACTTCTGAAAAGGAGGTTATAGATTATATTAAAGCCAGTATCGGAATCACTATTGATGCTGTTGAAGCCCAAAAGATACAATCGTATTACAGCAGTATAGAAAAAGAGGAAAACGGGTTGTATAATTATAAAAAACTGCCTTACCATACATTTGCAGAGATTCAGAAAAAATATAATTCTATCGGATGGATCTCTATGGATCACTCTGCCGATTATGTGGAAATAGCCATGTACGGTCCGGGACAGGAGATGCATAAACCCTTTATAAAAAATACCGATCTGCACTATTTTATGCTTCAGGCAGCCGAAGTGGAAAATAAATTTTAATTTTTTTTTATTTTTTTTAAGACTTTAAATAATTGTTCTAAAACAAGTTATAAAATCAACGGTAAAATATTAGCATACGATTTAAAAAAAGTATTTGCAGATACGGAAAAACGTTCTATATTTGCACTCGCAATACGGAAGTAAACACAACGATTGCGAGACCAATTGGAGAAATGGCAGAGTGGTCGAATGCGGCAGTCTTGAAAACTGTTGACTGTAACAGGTCCGGGGGTTCGAATCCCTCTTTCTCCGCCACCGCACGGTAAGGGAAGATACTCAAGCGGCCAACGAGGACGGACTGTAAATCCGTTGGGAAACCTTCGCAGGTTCGAATCCTGCTCTTCCCACAAAAGCAATCTGAAAAGATTGCTTTTTTTTGCTCTATTTTTAAATGTGCCTATTTTTTCCTATTTTTAGGCAAAAACATTATGTCAGAGTACATTATCAGAACCAATAATCTTAATTTTCAATTCAACAGGCAAAGAAAGATTATTGAAAACCTTTCCCTAAACGTACCCAAAGGCAGTATATACGGCTTTTTAGGTCCCAATGGTGCCGGAAAATCCACTACCATGCGCCTCATCACAGGACTTATCAATGAACAGCAGCCATCTATTGAGTTGTTTGGAAAACCGCTGCACCAGCAATTGCCTTCTGTTTTTTCCAAAATAGGTTCTATTATTGAAACCCCTACCCTTTACCTACACCTGTCCGGAGCAGATAATCTGAGAATCATAGCGGCCATTCAAAAAATCGATGAAGCTAAAATTCAGGAAATTCTGGAATTAGTAGATCTCAAAAAATTTCAGAAGCAAAAAGCAAAGCAATATTCGCTGGGTATGAAACAGCGTCTGGCGATTGGAATGGCACTGCTTAACGAACCTGAATTGCTGATTCTGGATGAACCGGTAAATGGTCTGGATCCGCAAGGAATTGTTGAGATTCGGGAATTGCTGAAGCGTATTAATACAACCAAAGGCATAACTATTTTTATTTCCAGTCATTTGCTCGCAGAAGTAGAAAAAACCTGTACACATGTTGGTATTATTCATCAGGGTAAACTTCGTTTTGAAGGTGCCATACAGGAACTTTCAAGCGTCAATTCGCAAATACTTTTACACATTTCGGTAAAAGATGCGTCAGCCTACTTATCAGTCGTTTCGCAGCTGTATCCACAAGTACGTATGGCAGATGCTAAAACGCTGGAAATAGCGTTGAACAACACTGAAGAAATTCCACTATTGGTGAAGAATTTTACAGAAAACAACATCCCCATTTACGCGTTGATCAAAAAAGGAGGTCTTGAAGACTGGTTTATGAATATAACACAAAAGACAAATGAATAGAATATCTAATTTTTTTAATGCGTATCGCACAGAAGGTATTAAGTTAAAGAATACGAATATTCTTACCACTGCCTTAATCTTATCTGTCTTTTTGCCTTTGATTTTGTTTATTACAGGTATTTTTTCAGAAGACGTGTACCAAACTACTGCAAAAGAAGTCAATATTGTAACGGAAAATTTTTCGAATCTGAAAAAATCTTTTATACAGTTTTTTTACTGTATCATTATGATCCTTTCTGCCAGCAGAATCTCTCAGATAGAATTCAAAAACAATACCTGGCAACTGATTGAAACACAGCCTTTATACAAAACCTCTATCTATTTTGAAATGCCCCTGCATCGGCTTCGTTATTTTCGATTTTTTGCAAAGCCAATTCCCATTCGGCGGTCATTGCCACATCCGCAATTTTACGATCTTTGACCAATTCGTACACCTGCAATCCCTTTTCGGTAGGGATTAGGGATTTTTTTTCTCGTTGGATATAGTTGCGGGTAAACAGGGTTTCTATTATTGCGGATCTGGTAGCCGGAGTACCAATACCGATGTTTTGTAAAACCTTGCGTTCAT
>NZ_JAUFQU010000039.1:0-13220 GCF_030409925.1 Paenimyroides ceti | reverse complement strand
GAAAAAGTCTACCCGTTTCTCAAAATCAAAAAGATTATAAACCCGGAGAGATTGTCACATGGATGATTCAGGATAAGATGCCACATATAGGCATTGTCACGCATAAAAAGACAAAAGATAAAAAACGCTATTTGATTGTACATAATGTAGGTGGAGGTCAGGTATTGGAAGATTGTCTTTTCCGATACAAGATTACAGGACATTATACCTATGGATATTAAAAAATCGGTTCTTACAGAACCGATTTTTTATTTATTGTAATATTAAACAGATAAAAGATTCTTGACTTCGTCAAAATCCAATCCTCCGTAATTCCCTGAACTCATTAACAACAAGACGCTGTCTTCAAATGATGTTTGACTCAAAAATGTTTTAAATGCAACAGGATCCGTAAATACAATAAGATCTTCTCTGTTAAAAGCTTTTTCAATCTGCTCTTTAGAAATTTCTTCAAGTCTTTTAATCGCAACCGCATCAGGTGAATAAAATACAACCGCTATATCTGCTGCTGTCAGGCCCCATCATATTCTGAAAGAAATTCTGATTCAAGCTCGAATACGTATGTAGTTCCAGACAGGCAATCAGTTTTTTTTCAGGATATTGCTTTTTAACTGCCTGAGTAGTTGCTTTTACTTTGCTTGGTGAATGTGCAAAATCTTTATAAGCTACAGATGAGGATGTTTCTGCAATTTTTTCCAGTCTTTTTGCAGCACCTTTAAAACTTGCAATGGCTTCATAAAACTCAACTTCATCAACCCCCATATTTTGACAAATCCATTTTGCTCCGGCCAAATTGTTGAGATTATGATCACCAAACACTTCAATCGGCATTGCCCCGTCTGGTGTTTCAAGATATGTTTTCCCTTTGCTTAACGAATATTCTGGGGTATTATACGCTATTTTACGGATAGGTTTTTCAGAAGCCTCTACAATTTCTTTTACCACATTATCTTCTTCATTATAGATGAGAATACCGCCATTAGTAATCTTGTCAATAAAAATACGGAACTGATCAACATAATTTTCAAAAGTCGGAAACACATTGATATGGTCCCATGCAATACCACTTATCAGAGCAATATTGGGCTGATATAAATGGAATTTCGGACGCAAGTCAGTAGGAGAAGATAAGTATTCATCTCCCTCGAGTACAATAAAATCATTGTCATCAGTAAGATGAACCATATTTTTAAACCCTTTTAACTGAGCACCCACGAGATAGTCAACAGAAATTCCATGATAATTAAGTACGTGTAAAACCATAGAGGTAATAGTAGTTTTACCATGAGAGCCTCCAATCACTACCCGTGTTTTTTGTTTTGAATGCTCATATATAAACTCAGGGTAAGAATATATTCTCAACCCGAGCTGCTGTGCCTTCAGCAACTCCGGATTATCTGATTTGGCATGCATTCCCAGAATAACAGCATCTATCTCTTTATTAATTTTTTCAGGAAACCATCCCATTTCCATCGGTAATATCCCAGCGGCTTCCAATCTTGATTTTGACGGTTCAAATACGGCATCATCGCTACCGGTTACTACATCTCCTTTATCGTGCAAAGCCAGCGCTAAGTTGTGCATTGCACTTCCGCCTATAGCTATAAAATGTACTCGCATTGTTATTTTATTTAAGTTTTATATTCCTAAATATTTTCTGAAATATCCGCATTCGTTGATGACATCCTGATAATACTTAGTATCAGCATATTTTGTCTGCAAGTCTTTGAATCCCTGCCATTTTTTTATCATTATCTCTCCATACCCATAGTAATAATCTCTGGAAAAATATTCTTTATTATAAAATTCGTTGCGCTCAACCTTTGCTAAAAGATAAGACATTTTAGCTTTCTGTTCATTTGTCTGCGCTGCTTTTAACGCCATTTCATAATATTTTCTAACCTGTTTCATGGACATCAGATACGGTTGATTATAGGCACTTATACCATTACCATATTCTCCGATGATTTTGTTGTAATAGTAAGTACGCGCATTACCAAAATAACTGGCATTATAAAAAGCATTACCTACCAATAATGCATTGTTGTACACATCATCACCAGCTTTTATTTTATCCTGCATTTCTTTTACCTTTTTCAAAAATGAAATTTTTGTATAGGTAACGGTCTGCTTTGCCATGTGATCGCAATCATTACAATCTTTTATTTTTCCGTTAAACGGATTACCCGGCAGTATGAGATCTTTATAAAGAATCGTATATTCTGTATTATCATAATAAGTACCTTTCGCGGTTGTTGTTTTTTCCATCTCAGCAATGGCAGCATCTACTTTATCCTGATAAAAAAGATAAATTGCATTGCTCTCATTGATATCACTTAAATTATAATCATATAATCCAACAAACATTTCTTCCCATGCTGTTTTATTTTTTCTGAGAAAGAATTGTTCCATTGCAGCTACATTATCCTTTACTAAATAATAAGAACGGTCTGAATTGACCAATTCTGCCATTAATGGATTTTTATTACCTCTGTAAACAGCAGATATATATTGTTTAATCCATGAGGAAGCATAATTATATCTGAACGGACTATCATAAGTATGCTGTTGCGGAACTTCATAGAATAACCAGTTCAAATCAGTAATCAAAGTAGATTGTGCTTTATCATCAATTGTCTTTATCTGAGAAACTTCATTAATCAAATTGAACAACCTTGCTTCATTTTTTATATTTTTATCATTTCCAGCTGTTTTTAAAGCTTTGTCAAATAAGGATTTTGCTTTCTGATGCTCTCCCTGGAATATATTTAAATATCCCGCTGCCATATTCCACAAAGCCGGGTTGTTTAATTTTTCCGGTTTTGATGCTACATCATTTATCCATGTTAATGTTTTCTGGTCGATTTTACCTTTGATTTCTTTTTGGTATTCAGCTGTACTTTTGAGGCTTTTATCCATAAAAACATTAATAGCACTTTCCTGAATATTTACCCAGCGTGTGAGAAGATAATCAATATGAGGACTTTTAGGATTGAGTGCATATATTTCTTTCATACATGCAGCTTCATCCTGATAATAACCGCTCATAGCCCATATAGCGGCTTGTATATCCTTATCTTTAGTCGATGCCAATGCTGTATTGAGTTCTTTCTTATCCATCGGACGGAAATTATACAGGGTTTCATGTCTTAATTTTGGCTCTCTATTAAAAATTTCTGCATAATATAGATTAGCTTTTATAAAATCTTTCTGTGCATGATAAGCTCCTGCAACATAAGACAAAGCTCTTGAGTAAAGTAAATTTTGAGGCTGTTTTGCCTTTGTTTCCTCAAAGAAACTAATAACAGATGCCCGGTTGTCAGAATAAAATTTTGCTTTTAGTACCTGAAACCACATACGATTGGCAAAAAACTCATCGCCTTTGTCTACCTTTTTATAAAATTTTTCTACTTCATCTACAATGGACTGACTGGCATTTTCTATTACCCGGTTTTCATAATTCCAATAATCATAGGTCTGCGTTGAATAATCTTCGATCATTTTTGCATAGTACAGAAAATCTAAAAACTTTTTTACTTTTTTATCAGATGTATTCAGAGATGATGATAATTTATTTTTTGAGTTTTCATGAAATCTCTGGATATCCATATTCAATGAGTCAGTAATAAGATATGCTTTCAGTGTTGCTGACGGCACTGTATTTCCTAAATAATTTTTCCAGTCCTGTACAATATCTTCATTGTGTTTTGAAGTATAATTACTCAGGTAATCATTGTTATAAAATCGCTCATAAGGCGAGTAAAACAATGGTTTATATGAGTTATCAACAAAATACTCCGGTGCAAAAGATGAGGAATAATCATATCCCCACCAACCATCTGCACATCCGTAAGCATATACGCCTGCAGTTAATGTAACGACACTGCTAAAAATCAGTGACCAGTTTTTTAAAAAATTCTTTTTCATAGCTATTAATATTCTTTTCTTCTAAATCATAAAAAATAATCTCTTTCGGGCTATCCGGTATATTGTCAGAAATATCACGGACCATCTGCTGTAAATCTTCAGCTTCAATTTGCTCAATTTTCATCTGATCCCTTGTTTAAAGAATTTACCGAAATAGGTACCTGCTTTTTTTACAAGAAAACGATTTTTATCTTTTCTTTCAAAAGCAGCGTTTTTTTCAAGGTCTTCCCTGCGTATACGACTGAGTAAATTTATTACCTTTCCATCTCTGCTGTGTATTAGCCATGAATAAATAGGTAAAGCCACATTAAGCTTTAGTGGATAAGTTTTTAAAGAACCTATATACTTTCTGGCAATCGAACCGTCATAAATTGAATTCAATGAATCTGGAGCAATACTTCCCATATTATAATACATAAGCACCCCTTCATCAACATCCGGAATTCCGGTTTTACGATGGTGTTTAACTTGATGTAAACGAATGGTAGACGAAATTTTTAATTCCTTTTTCTCTTTAATAAAATGAATAAAAGAAAAATAGCGTTCTTTACTTTTCAATGACCAGTCACAATCAAACTGAATTTCCTTTATATCGATTTTATACCTATTATTTATCTGTTCAATATAGCGTAAGACATTATCTGCCAGATCGTTCAAATTCAATTTAGCATTGAGCATTACTTCATTTTTGATATACACAACAGGAACAATTTCCACATCCGGTATAGTATCATTGAAAACAACGGCAGTCAAAGGAATAGCTACATCACCTTTGAGTGCTACATCAAAATAGCGTATATAAAGTTTTTTTACGTCTAAATTTTGCATCAATTCTTTCTCAGAAGGTTTTAAAGTGAAATTAGTCTTCCAGTAATAAAAAGATGTTGCAATATCATTTGGTTGTTTTACGCATCCAAACACAATAAACAGCACTAACAGCAACAACCATTTTTTCATAGGTTAAAGGTACATCTTGTTTAAAATATAGCAAAAATATGTATCGCAAAATTACAGTAAAATCAGACAATAACACAACCATACGACAAACAATATTTAAAGTTAAATTTTGAAAAATAAACCAAAACAACCATTGTTTTCCAACATTTTTTCCCTAAATTTATATATTATCTTTTCTTTTCAGAAAATATTTTTCAATGAAAGTTTGATAGTAAATAAAACAAAATCCATGACAAGTAAAATTATTGGTGTAGGAAACTACATCCCTTCAGAAACAATTACCAACTTATTTTTTGATGATCATCATTTTCTGGATGAAAATGGAAATACCTTAAAACATGACAATGCAACCATTGCAGAGAAACTAAAAGAAATAACCGGAATTGAAGAGAGGCGTTATGCATCAAAAGACATGGTCACTTCTGATCTTGGCTTTATTGCAGCGAGAGAAGCACTGAAAAAGTCAGAGATTGATCCTGAAACGCTGGACTATATAATATTTGCACATAATTTTGGAGATGTCCGTTTTGGTACAGTTCAATCAGATATGGTTCCGAGTTTAGCTTCCCGTGTAAAACATGAGCTGGGAATTAAGAATAATTATTGTGTGGCTTACGATATCCTTTTTGGTTGCCCGGGGTGGATCGAAGGATTAATTCAGGGAAATGCTTTTATTAAAGCCGAAATAGCGAAAAGATGCCTTATTATAGGTGCAGAAACCCTTTCAAGGGTAGTTGATATCCATGACAGAGACAGTATGATTTATGCTGACGGAGCCGGAGCTGCCGTTATTGAATTAAGTGAAGACAACACTGGTGTACAATCGCATTTAACAGCTTCTTTTACTCTGAAAGAAAAAGACTATCTTTATTTCGGCAAGTCCTATAACTCTGAAAGTTCTCCTGATATCAAGTATATCAAAATGAACGGAAGGAAAATATATGAATTTGCATTAACCAACGTACCTTCAGCAATGAAAAAGTGCTTTGATGCCAGTGGCTTTTCTATTGATCAGCTGTCAAAGATCATCATACATCAGGCCAATGAAAAAATGGATGAGGCCATTGTAGACAGGTTTTTTAAGCTATACGATAAAGCCACACCTGCTGACATTATGCCCATGGTAATCAGCAAACTCGGCAACAGCAGTGTAGCTACAATTCCTTCACTGCTTACTATGATTTTTAATCAGGAGTTAGAAACACACAGCATCAATCCCGGAGATGTAGTATTATTTGCCTCAGTGGGCGCAGGAATGAACGTGAATGCTTTGGTATATAAGTTCTAAAAAAATAGCGTCGGTATATGATACCGACGCTAATGAAATAAAAAATATATCTTTATTACTTTCTTTTCACATTTACTGCTACTAACCCTTTTTGTCCACGCTCAACATCATAAACAACTTTATCGTTTTCACGAATATTATCTAACAACCCTGTGTTGTGAACAAAAACATCTCCATTACCATCTGATGGAGAAATAAATCCGAAACCTTTAGTTTCGTCAAAAAATTTAACTGTACCTTCTTGCATTATGCATTATTTATATTAATGATTCAAAGATAGCACTTTATTATCACACCACAGCTTTTTTTTAAAATATTTTCAATACATTTTTTAAAAAGGTTCTTTTTTTTTAAATACTTATAAAATATTTTATGCTTTTTTCAAACTATACCAATACACTTATGATTAATACAATGAAGTGCTATTTATTTTTATATACAAATAAAAAGTAAAAATGAATTACTAAGAATACGCTGTAAAAAATATACTGTATCATTCTCTCATGCACCAATAATGTCGGAACGACAAAAAAAGCAATCGTATTAATAATAAAAATTATATTCAGTTTTTTTGATTTCATCTATTTTGTTTTTAATCTGCCCATACATTTCTTATAATCCCTATCATTTCTCCCTATACATATTTCGTATTTCAACATAGTTGCTGCACCTGCAACTAACCCTGGCCATATCCCAGCACCTGCAGCGATAACTGACAAACCTGCCTCGATAAGAAAATCTTCTCTACAGTCTGAATATCCATCTTGCCAATCTTCTAAACATTCTTTTTTCGACCCATAAGAAATCACTAAATCGGTTTTTCGTAATTCAAACATTTCAACTTTAAATTTAGCAAATATCTCCGTTTTAGATATATCTTTATTACCCGTAGCATTAATTTCTTTTAATATTAAATCATTTATATCCTTATGTAATCTTGGATACACTTCGGATACACTTCAGCTACAGCTTTAACATTTTCTACTTTATCGAGTTTCATTTCACTAATAAAATCAATAAATTGTTTATCATTATTAAAATTATATTTACCAGGATCAAAAGTCTTGAAAAACACCTCGTTTTCTCCAATAAATCGTGAAAGTGTATAATAAGCTTTAGCGTAATTTTTGATTAAATTTTCTTCTGACAAAGATTCTTTACTATATGTTGCAGTTTTTGACTCAAAATTATCATTACTACAAGACTATAAATTAAAAAGCTATTGAGACAATCACAATAACTAAAGTTGTTTTTTTCATTATATTCATTTAAGATCGTTTTTAAGCAGGAATCGTTTTCATAATTTTGACCTGTAATTAGTAATTAATACACATAGTTATACCGCTACACTCGTTGATCTTAGTTATATCTAAAACCAAAATATTATTTCAATAGTGCTATATTAAATAAAAAAAAATATTATTCCTAATAATGTTAATTAAATTATTATTATCAATTTATTTATGCATAAAAAACCCGGTAATATTAAATATCACCGGGTTTACGACCAAACAAAATGTTTAGCAGATTACTTTATTATCGTACGATGGTCATCTCATCTATCAGATGTTTTGCACCAGCATATTTATCAATGATAAATAATACATAACGAATGTCTACACTAATGGTACGTTGCAATTTAGGGTCAAAAATCACGTCTCCTGCCATAGCTTCGATATTTCCATCAAATGCAAGTCCGATTAATTCTCCTTTTCCATTTAATACCGGCGAACCTGAATTTCCTCCTGTTATGTCATGATCTGTAAGGAAGTTTACAGGCAAATATCCTTTTTTATCAGCATATTGTCCATAATCTTTTGCATTGTATAAGTCAATCAAACGTTTTGGATTTTCGAATTCTTCGTCTCCTACTTTATTTTTAGCAATCGTTCCTTTTAAAGTTGTATACCAGTTCTCATCAGCATCATTTACTTTATTTCCTCGTGGTAATCCGATTACTTTTCCATAGGTAAGACGCAAAGTTGAATTCGCATCAGGATAGTATTTTTTATTTGGATTTGCTTTTCGTAAACCATCTACCAATAATCTGAAAGATTTTTGATAATCATTTTTTAAGGTCTCAAGATTTTCTGGGTTTTCTCTGTATTTTGTCAACAAATCAGAAGATAATTTATACAGCTCATCATTTTCAACAATCGATTTATCCGGATTGTCTAAATAAGCCATCATTTTTTCTTTAGATGAAAATACACTCTTATCAAATGCTTTTGACACATAAGCTGTATAATCAAAATTTGTTTTCTCTCCTAATTCTTTTACATAAGGCGCTATTGCATACCCGGTAGATTTGGTAGCGTATAGGTTTAACTGTTTTGCCAGCATTTCGCTTTCTAAAGGACCATAAAATTCTTTATAGGTTTCTTCAATTGCTTCCATCAGACTTGGTTTCATCTCAGCACGTTTTGCTGCATTAGATTCAGCATAAACCACTAAAGCACGCCCAAAACTATAAGGTAATGCTGCCAAGTTAGAAGTACGTAAAATAGTCATCAGATAGTTGTCATGACGTGCTTTTTCATTGGTCGCACCATAATATTTATTGATGTCTGCCACTACGTTTCCGAAAGTTGCTTTATTTTCTTTTTTATTAGCCCATTTGTTGAACTCAGCTTCTTCTTTATGCTTTGTTGCCGCTGTCTTGTGAGCAGTCAATGCATCAATCATACCCTGACGGTTTTTCCAGTAGTTGGCAACTCCAGCATATTTACTTGCATAACGAAGTCTAACTTCATCACTTTTGTCCATATACTTTTTCATCACATCCATTCCCAGTTTAGAACCTTCTACCCAAGCAGGATATGCAAATTTTACGTTTTGTTCAATTCCGGCTGCTGGCATCCAACGGTTGGTACGTCCGGGATAACCTAAAATCATAGAGAAATCACCTTCTTTAATTCCTGCTAAAGAAACAGGCAAGTGGTGTTTCGGTACCATTGGAACATTATTTGGAGAATATTCTGCAGGATTACCATTTACATCTGTGTAGACACGAAAGATAGAGAAATCTCCTGTATGACGAGGCCATTCCCAGTTGTCTGTATCTCCACCAAATTTACCGATCGCATTTGGAGGTGTTCCTACCAGACGCACATCATTATAATCCTGATAAACAAAATAGTAATATTCATTTCCTTGAAAGAACGAACGAACCGAAACGGTATATTTTCCACCTTCGTTGTTTTCCTGTTCAATTTTTGCAATTTCCTGATTGATTGCTTTTTCTCGTTCAAGCTCAGACATTTTATCATTTACTTTTGATAAAATTCTTTTGGTAACATCATCCATTCGAACAAAGAAACGAACGGATAAACTTTTTGGTTTACGCTCATCTGCTCTTGTTTTTGCCCAGAATCCATTCGTAAGAATATCATCTTCAGGAGTGGCTAATTCAGCAATTTTATCATATCCACAGTGATGATTGGTTAATACCAATCCCTGATTTGAAATAATTTCTGCAGTACAGCCTCCATCAAATTGCACAATAGCATCTTTTAATGAGTGATTGTTGATACTGTAGATTTCTTCAGAAGTTAACTGAAGTCCCATTTTTTGCATGTCGCGATGGTTCAGACGCTCGATGAACATCAAGAACCACATTCCTTCATCAGCTTTTACTTTTACCGGAAAAGCTAAAATAACGGCTGTGAAAATTAATAGTAATTTTTTCATTGTTATAGATTGATTAAAAAATGTAAACTCTCTATTTTATTAGAGAGTTATACTTTATATATTGTCTTTTTATTCTTTTAGAATAAATAAGTCAGTGATACATTTAACAGATTCGGTCTGTTTTCTACCTGATACTCGATATTATTTTTATCCATAAAAGTAGACCCCACTTTACCTAATCCAAATTCGTAACGTGCATTGATCAGTAATTTAGAAATTTCAACTCCTGCACCAATCTGAAAACCGACATTAAACTGATCCTGTTTCGCATTTACGATGTCTTTCAGAGAGTTTTTATCATCTAAATAATAAGAGAATACCGGTCCTACCTGAGCGTGTGCTATTCCAAGAAATTTCTTTCCTATGTTTACAGGAATATCAATACGCTGTTTGGTCACTTTGAATGACTGTCCATTAGCATCGTCAAATTCATTTTTAAACGAAGTATATAAAACTTCTGGCTGCACATAAAAACCTATAAGACTGATTCTGGATAATACCCCGGCCTGAAAACCTGCGCTTCCTTTTCCTTTAGCATCAACTGCATTGGTAAAGGACTTAATAGCTCCTTTATCTGCGTTGTAAACCATACCTGCTTTGATACCAAAATCAAAGCTCTGCGCTGAAACAAAATTAGTTGCAGCCAAGAATAACATACTGAACAAAAGTTTTTTCATAATCTTATTTTTTTTTAATACTCTTACAAAGATAATTTTTTTAAGCATTTTCTTTATACTAAACGCAGGGTTTAAATCTCTTTTCCTGCAACTTATCAGAAACACTTTAATTGTTAAGCATTTTCCAAAGACGGTCTTTCAGTTCTGTCAACCCTTGCTGGGCCACAGAAGAAATAAACATATACGGTATACCATTAAATTCTTTGTCCAATTGCTGTTTCATTTCAGTCTGTAACTCCTCATCAAGCATGTCTGATTTAGAGATTACAATAAGTTTGTCTTTATCTAACATTTCCGGATTGTAGCGGCGAAGCTCATCTAACAGTATATCGTATTCTTTCTTTATATCGTCTGCATCTGCAGGAATCAGAAATAATAAGGTAGAATTACGCTCAATATGTCGTAAAAAATAATGCCCTAATCCTTTTCCTTCTGCTGCACCTTCAATAATTCCGGGTATATCTGCTATTACAAATGATTTAAAATCTCTGTAAGCCACAATTCCTAAATTTGGTTTTAAAGTAGTAAACGGATAATCAGCAATCTTAGGTTTTGCAGAAGTTAAAACAGAAAGCAATGTAGATTTTCCTGCATTTGGAAAACCAACCAAACCTACATCTGCCAAGACCTTCAGCTCAAGGATAATATCAAGCTCCTCACCCGGTATTCCAGGCTGAGAATATCTTGGGGTTTGGTTCGTTGCACTCCTGAAATGCCAGTTACCCAATCCGCCTTTACCGCCTTTAGCCAATATTTTTTTCTCTCCGTGTTCTGTAATCTCAAATAATACTTCTCCTGTTTCCTTGTCTTTTACAACAGTTCCCAAAGGCACTTCTATCATTTTATCTTCACCATCAGCGCCTGTACTTCTGGCACTACCCCGTCACCACCATGACCTGCCTTTATATGGCGGCAAATTTTAAGTGATAAAGTGTCCACAAACCTTCATTTCTACAATATACACGTGACCACCACGTCCGCCATCACCTCCGTCAGGTCCGCCTTTTTCAATAAACTTTTCTCTATGTAAATGCGTAGATCCTTTACCACCTTTTCTGATGCAACATATATCTTTACGTAATCTACAAAATTTCCTTCTGTCATTCTATTTATTTTCCGTCTGCTATTCTTTAAGCAAACTGATTCCTATTTTATCTATTTTTACTCCACTGGAGGCCAATACCTCCAACTTAATGAAATGATACAGGACGGGATTCTGACAAAAGAAGCATTTCCTGAACTTCCTCCACGTGTAGAATATTCTCTTACTGAATTAGGGGAAAATTAGTTGAGGTTCTATGGAAACTCAATGATTGGGGATTATTATTACTTGAAAAGGAGGACTGCAATTTTCAGAAAAAATAACTTTTTCTGAATCTTTATACTTTTATTTATTTTATAAATTAAGAACGGATTCCCCAATTGAATGGGAATTCCCCATTTATGCTCAAAACAAAATAAAACATAAGTAATTAAAAATCAATAAGTTAATACTTATATTTCACTATTTACCGCTATTGGTATGATTATTCTATATGTATAGTAATAATAAATTAAGAATCGTTTTTGCACATCTTGTCAGATACAATTGGGGTTTAAATATATCTATCATCTTGATTTAAATTTGTAGGCATCAGCTATTAAAGCCAAACGCAACTGACAATTGGCATATAACGCTTTTTATAAGAGAGAGACAATATAATTGTCTCCTTTTTATTTTAATAGATAAATGACTATAAAAAGATTCTTCCATTCCAAAAAACAAAGTATAAGCTTTATCCTCTCACTGGAATACTCTTGATAATCTTATATAAAAAAAGCCAACCGTAATGGTTGGCTTTTTCAATTTTGATGTTATTATTTTTTCTCGGATAAACCCCGTGTCAACCATCCCCTTCTTCGGCCGTAGCAATTGCATACGGTGTAATCCAGAATAAGGTAAAAGCATAAAATATACTATATGGATACGCCAGAATGACTCTGACCAAGTTGTGTATTTTGGCATAAAAGAATACTGTATGCTTGAAAAGATAAAAATACTCAACAAAGTTGCACTAAGGAATAATACGGTTGTGTTACAATAAAATCAGCATAAGCAATGTGAACGGATATGCCAAAATCACATTTAACCATTGGTTAAGCAATAATATTCGGGGGCCGGCAGTCGATTCTTTACGGAATTTTGTAAAAGCGAATTTGCTCATCATAATATTTTCACGCACATTGCTTCGTTCCCATCGTATAAACATCTTATAAAGACTTTTATATTTTTCAGGAATATTAGTCAATACATAAGCATTTTTCTGAAACAGTACATGATATCCCTGTTTTAATATCATATTGGTCATGGCACGGTCTTCACCAATATCTGTTGGCTGTCCCATAAAAGTCTGATTCATCCATTCGTCAAGACAATTCATAACAGCCTCTTTTTTGTAAGCAGCCAAAGCTCCGGTGTACATAAAACGGTACCTATAGAACTTTGCGCAGACCGCATGAATTCAAACTGAAAACAAAACTTACATTCAGCATTCTTGGAATAATGCTGATTTATCATTTAATACCCTAACGTTTCCGGCTACAGCGCCACATTTATCGTTGCCAACAAACGGACTTACCAGATTTCTCAGCGTATCTGCTTTAACAATAGAATCACTGTCAACAGTAATGATACCTCATTT
>NZ_JAUFQU010000038.1:0-26260 GCF_030409925.1 Paenimyroides ceti | reverse complement strand
TGATACCAGTTGGTCTGACCTTTGACTGTTTTACCAAAAACAAAAAGACCGAGCAGCGATAGAATACCAATACCATAGAAAATAACGGAGTACTTTTCATAGAATTTAGCATCCAGAGATAGCAAAACAACAATAAGTGGAATACACAATAACATAAAGATGATCTGCTTTCCGTAAATCTGACTCAGGTCAAATACAGCTTCTCCCGTGTCTAATGGTAAAGAAGCGGAATAAATATTTACCCAACCGGCTATTACCAGCATGATGTAGATAAATACACATAACCAATCGATGTTACTGATGACGCTTTGATTTGCTAAATGCTGAGTTTTTGCCACTTTTAATTTGTTCTGTTTTTGAGTTTCTTTTGTTCTGCCAATGCTTTTTCAATCTGATCTTTCAATTTATAGTCAGCAGAGAGATTACCGTTTAGTACTTTTGTTTCCAGATCAGTACGTGTAATTTCACCTTTTAGATATTTTTCAATCATTAAACTTGCTATAGGTCCTGCCCAGCTTGCTCCCCAGCCTCCGTTTTCAATAAAAACAGCAACCACAATTTTCGGGTTTTCTTTAGGGGCAAACGCAAGGAATACAGAGTGATCTTTAAAATCGATCTTTTTACCTTCAAACATAGCGGAGTTTTGTACAGTTCCCGTTTTCCCACAAATATCAATATCTTTTACCTGTAATCTGCTTGCCGTTCCTGATTTATATACTTCATGCAAGCCTTCAATAACAGGAATGAAATGTTGTCGGTCAATAGTAGTAATGCGTTTTTCAACAAAACTTTTATCAATTACCTCATTTTCAATTTTTTTAATAATGTGAGGTGTAAAGTAATACCCCTGATTGGCTACGGCACACATCACATTGGCAAGCTGTATGGGTGTCAGCGAAACCTCACCCTGACCAATTGAATTTGAAATGGTCATGTTACTTGTCCAGTTGGCATTCGGATACCATCGGTTATAGTAATCAGAATTCGGAATACGTCCTTTGAGACCTACTGGTAAATCATAGCCGAGGAAATTGCCCAGACCAAAACTTCTGAGATGGTTATACCAGACATCCATCCCTAATTTAGGGTTTTTATATTTATCAATGATTTTTTTATACGTTTGTGCAAAATAAGTGTTGCAGGAATGTGAAATTGCAGGATGCAGATTCCAGCTACCCGCATCGTGGCATTTCATAAAGGCTCCTCTTGCATAGTAAAAGCCATGACTACAGGCAAAACGTGTTTGTGTATCGATAACTTCTTCCTGTAAACCGATAAGGCCTGTTAAAATCTTAAAAGGTGAACCCGGAGAATATTCCGCCTGAAGAACTTTATCCAAAAAGGGTTTTCCCGGAATGGTATCAATTGCCTGATAGTTTTTGGAGCGATTTCTTCCTACCAGTAGGGCAGGGTCATAGGTCGGAGCGGATACCAATGCTAATATCTCACCTGATTTAGGCTCAATGGCGATGATACCACCGCGTTTGTTAATCATCAGCTGTTCTCCGTATTCCTGTAATAAACCGTCTATGGTTACATTGATATCTTTTCCCTTAACTGCCAGCGTATCATAAATACCTTCTTTAAACGCACCGATATCTCTGTTGTATTTATCCTTTTGGATGTACCGTACTCCTTTTACTCCTCTGAGTTCTTTTTCATAGGCCTGTTCTACACCCTGAATTCCGATAAGATCTCCACTTTTATAATACGGATTTCTTTTTAATTCAAATTCATTGACCTGACGGATATATCCATAGACATTGGAACCATAAGTTGCCTGATAATCTCTCAGATTTCGTTTGGTGATATAGAACCCTTTGTAATGGCGTATTTTTTCCTGAAAGGCAGCAAATTCTCTTTTAGTCAGCTGCGATAAGAAAATAGACGGTAGTCGTGGGCTGTAAATGGTTGCTTTTTCTATTTTAGAGATGAATTCTTCTGTGGTGATATTGAGAATTTTACAAAACTCAAGAGTATCAATATTTTTAATCTCTCTCGGAACCACCATAATGTCATAACTGGGCTGATTGGCAACCAGCAATTTCCCGTTTCTGTCATAAATGTATCCGCGTTCGGGATACTCATAAACAATTTTCAGTGCGTTGTTTTCTGATTTTTTGATATAAGAATCATCAATAATCTGTAAGTAAAACAATCTGGCGATGATGAGCAGCGCACCGGTAATGATCAGAATAGGAAATAATAATTTTCTCATTTTTTTGAAGGTTTTATTAATGAGATCATTATGAGTATGATGATGATTGTGAATACTGAAGACGTGAGTATTCTAAGCAATATTTCAAAAATAAATCCGAAACTGAATATCTCCAGAAAAAGTAAGACAATATGATGTAATATCACTGAAATAGCCACATAGGTAATGAGTTCAGATGATATCTTATTGGTAATTCTGAGCATGTGGTATTCATAACTTACTCCAAAAGAAATTTTTAAAAAGCTTTCTCTGAAATAAGCGAGCATAACACAGGCAGCTGCGTGTACTCCTCCCGAATTATTGAATATATCCAGTATCAGTCCTAAAAAAAAGCTGATGGTAATCAAGCCTGCTTTGTTGGTATTAAGCGGGTAAAGAATAATAAACAAAATATACGGGTACGGAGTTATAAAACCGAATAACTCAATATTGTTGAATAAAACAACCTGTAATAAAATCAATATTACAAAGCGAAAAATATTTATGAGTAGGGTATTATTCATTAATGTTCGGTTTCTTCTTCAAGTTTTTTAATTTCATCATAATTCACATTTTCTATGATATAAATAGACTGTAAATTGGTCATATCATTGAACAGTCGTACATTGATGGTGTAAAAATTAGATGATTTGGATGTAAATACCTTATCTACAACACCAATAGGAATGTTTTCCGGAAAAATAGTGGATTCTCCCCCGGTAACTATACTGTCTCCCTTGTGAAGTTTTGCCAGTTTTGGAATGTCGATCAACTGTACATATCCGGCATTTTTTCCGTCCCATGTAATGGTTCCGAAATGATTGGTATTACTGATTTTAGCATCAATCTTTGTTTTGGTATTTAAAATGCTTTGCACTGTAGCAAAATTTTCCGATACTTTTTCTACTATACCGATAATGCCCAAAGAATTCAGTACTCCCATATCTTTTGAAACACCATTTTTTGATCCTGCTCTGATGGTTAAATAATTCTCTTTCTTGGAATAAGAGTTTTTAATGATTTTGCTTTGAAATACTTTATATCCGTTTGCAATCCGAACATTCGGATTGATCGTAAAGGCAGAATCTATGATAATTTGGTTGTTATATAAGATTTGCTTTAAATAGGCGTTTTCTTCTGCCAAAGCAGTATTTTCCTTTTTTAAATGCAGATATTCTTTTATACTGTTGGTTTTCTCATAGATAGAACCCGAAACAAAATTGGCTGAATGCAAAAATTTACTTCTGTGGTAAGCATGTGATTGAACGGTTAAGTACAATGAGATTACTAAAAGCAGCAAAAACAGTAGCTTTGTACTGTTTTTAGTGATAAAATATATGATTTGCTGCATGCTATAAAATCATTTTTATTTGATAAGAATACTCTTGAATTTGTTGATATTTTTGATAACCATTCCGGTTCCTCTTACAACGGCTCTTAGCGGATCTTCAGCGATGTAAACAGGTAAATCTGTTTTTTGAGAGATACGTTTGTCCAGACCTCTCAACATAGAACCACCACCTGCTAAATAAATACCGGTATTGTATATATCCGCTGCTAATTCCGGAGGTGTCTGAGATAGAGTTTCCATAACGGCATCTTCGATACGCTGAATCGATTTGTCTAATGCTTTTGCTATTTCACGGTATGATACATTGATTTGCTTTGGTTTTCCTGTCAGCAAATCACGTCCTTGTACCAACAGGTCTTCCGGTCCGATTTCTAAATCCTCAATTGCAGCACCGATTTCAATCTTTATTTTTTCTGCTGTTCCTTCTCCGATAAAAAGGTTGTGTTGCGTTCTCATATAATAAATGATGTCATTCGTGAAAACATCTCCTGCAATTTTTACAGATTTATCACAAACAATACCTCCGAGGGCAAGAACCGCAATTTCTGTTGTTCCTCCACCTATATCAACGATCATATTACCTTTTGGCTGCATGATATCTACACCGATTCCGATTGCTGCTGCCATTGGTTCATGAATCAGATATACTTCTTTTCCGTTTACGCGTTCGCATGATTCTTTTACCGCACGCATCTCTACTTCGGTAATTCCGGAAGGAATACAAACTACCATTCGCAGGGCAGGAGTAAACATTTTCTTTTTTAAAGCCGGTATGCTTTTGATAAGCATGCTGATCATTTTTTCAGAAGCATCGAAATCTGCAATAACACCATCTTTTAAAGGACGAATGGTTTTGATGTTGTCATGGGTTTTTCCTTGCATCAAACTGGCTTCTTTTCCCACAGCAATTATTTTACCGCTTACCCTGTCACGGGCAACAATTGACGGACTGTCCACTACAACTTTTCCGTTGTGTATAATTAAAGTATTTGCTGTACCAAGGTCCATTGCAATCTCCTCGGTCATGAAATCAAAAAATCCCATATGTATTTAAAGGGTGTTAAATGTTATAAAAAATAATATACAAAAATATAAAAATTAATGTTTGAAATGACGAATTCCTGTAGTAACCATTGCCATATTGTTTTGATTGCAATAATCGATACTTAAATTGTCTTTTATAGAACCGCCTGGCTGTATAACAGCAGTGATTCCTGCTTTGTCAGCAATTTCAACACAATCAGGGAAAGGGAAAAAAGCATCACTCGCCATAACAGATCCTTTCAGATCAAAATGGAATGAAGTAGCTTTTTCTATCGCCTGTTTTAAGGCATCAACACGGGACGTCTGTCCTGTACCTGATGCACATAATTGTTTGTTTTTTGCTAAAACAATAGTGTTTGACTTAGTATGTTTACAAATTTTGGAAGCGAATAATAAATCTTCAATTTGTTGTTCGCTTGGCGATAAAGTAGTAACGGTATTCAGATGCTCTTTAGTATCTGTTACCAAATCTTTATCCTGAACCAAATATCCGTTTAAACAGGTACGTACTTGTTTTTCAGATACTTTTGTTTCATTTATAGTCAATAATATTCTGTTTTTCTTTTCTTTTAGTATTTCAACAGCTTCTTCATCAAAAGCAGGAGCAATAATTACCTCACAGAACAATTGATTTATTTCAGTAGCAGTTTCTTTGTCAATTGTACCGTTCGCAATCAGGACACCGCCAAAAGCCGAAGTAGGATCTCCTGCCAGAGCAGCCAGATAAGCTTCTTTCATGGTCGGTTTCTGAGCCACACCACATGCATTATTATGCTTTAAAATAGCAAATGTCGGTGCTTCTCCTTTAAATTCTTTCATAAGAGATACGGCAGCATCTACATCCAGTAAATTGTTGTAAGATAACTCTTTTCCGTTTAATTTGGTAAACATTTCATCAAAATTTCCAAAGAAATAACCTTTCTGATGCGGGTTTTCTCCATAACGTAAAATCTGACCGTTCGCTTCACTTATTTTTAATACGCTTTCATCCGTATTAAAGTAATTGAAAATAGCACTGTCATAATTTGAGCTTACATGAAAAGCACGGGTTGCCAAAAGTCTTCTTTGTGCCAGTGTCGTTGCGCCGTTTCCTTCTGTAATCATATCTAAAAATACACTGTATTCTTCTACAGAGGCAACGATAACGGTGTCTTTAAAGTTTTTTGCAGCTGCACGGATCAACGAAATACCGCCGATATCTATTTTTTCAATTATGGCAGATTCTTCAGCTCCTGAAGCAACTGTTTTTTCAAAAGGATATAAGTCAACAATTACTAAATCGATCTGAGGAATTGCATATTCTTCCATCTGTTGCACATCAGTTTCATTGTCTTGACGGTTAAGAATACCTCCGAAAATTTTCGGGTGCAGTGTTTTTACACGACCACCTAAAATTGATGGGTAAGAAGTTACATCCTCTACAGGCACTACAGGAATTCCCAATTCTTTAATAAACGTTTCTGTACCACCTGTTGAGTAAATAGTTACATTATTTTCATGCAATTTTTTTACAATGGGTTCCAGACCATTTTTATCGAATACGGAAATAAGTGCTGATTGAATCTGTTTAGTTGTGTTCATTGTTGAAATTTAGTTTAGCTACAAAATTAGTATTGTTATTTATTAATTAAAAATTATTTGCCCTCAAAAAAGACATCGTTTGAAATTTTTTTTTATTAGTATTTTAAAACTGTAACTTTTTACCCGAATTGACAACTTATAGAGAGTAATCTTTGCTCAAAATAAAATAGATGCTTTATTTACGATTATTAAAAGAAAGTTTGTTTTTTGCTTTAAATGCTTTGAAAAACAATAAGTTAAGAACATTGCTTTCTTTGTTAGGTGTTACCGTTGGTATCTTTTCCATCATTGCTGTTTTGGCGGCAGTTGACTCTATGGATAAAGGAATCCGAAAAGAACTCGACGGTATGGATAATAATATGCTGTTTGTGGCTCAGTTTTCATTCGGACCCTCAGAAGTTCCGAGATGGAAAATTGAGCAATTCCCTGCTTTAAAATATGATGAATACGACTTTTTGAAACGCAATGTAGCGGGTATAGATAAAATCTCGTTCAATTATTTTGTAGGAAGTACTAACATAAAATCTGAATCCAGTACAGCCAACGGTATTAATATTACACCATGTAGTTATGATTATAGTTTTATTGATAATGTAAAAATCGATAAAGGACGTTTTTTTAATGAAAGTGAAGACGCTTCAGGAGCAGCCGTTATTGTCATTGGTTATGAGGTGGCTCAGACGCTGTTTCCAAATACTGATCCGGTAGGTAAAAATGTGAGATTATACGGTAAAAGATTTACCGTTGTCGGAGTTATTCAGAAGCAGGGAGCAAGTACTTTTGGGCAATCTAAAGATGTGGTTGCCTTTATTCCTTCCAATTTTATCCGTCAGTTATACGGTGATAATTCATCCGGTATTACGCCCGCTATTGTAATAAGACCTTTAAAAGGCTTTGATCAGAATGAATTTAAAGATAATGTAACGCAGAAGTTGCGTGCTTACCGCGGATTGAAACCAAGTGATATTGATAATTTCTTTTTGAATGAATTTGCTGGAATGACTGGTTTCATAGATCAGATCATCGGAAGTTTAAATATTGTAGGATGGATTATCAGTGCTTTTTCTCTTTTAGTAGGCGGATTCGGAATTGCAAATATCATGTTTGTTTCTGTTAAAGAAAGAACCAATATCATCGGAATACAAAAATCTTTAGGAGCCAAAAATCATTTTATCCTGTTTCAGTTTCTTTTTGAAGCTATCATTCTTTCTGTCATTGGAGGATTGGTAGGATTGCTTTTGGTGTGGCTGATAGCTGTTGTCGTAAGTCAGTTTGTAAGCTTTGAATTTGTACTGAGTTTCGGTAATATCGTGATAGGTCTGATTCTTGCCGCCATAATCGGATTGATTTCGGGAATTCTGCCGGCTATTTCTGCATCAAAACTGGATCCGGTAGAAGCCATTCGAACAGGAATGTAATAAATGAGATGTGATAACGAAAGATTACATTTAACTCTTTACAATAAAAAAGACCTGGAAAAAATCAGGTCTTTTTTAATGCAGATAATCCATGATTGCTTGTGTGGCATTTTTATTTTTTAGAACAAAACTTTTGCTTATCATTCCTTTTTCTTTAAGAATATCGTCATCAGAGAGTAGAGAAGTGAAGGTCTGTTGAAGACTTTTCTGATCTGTGATAACCATACAGCCTCCTAAAGCGACTAAATCTTTTGCTTCCTGAAACTTCTTAAAATTGGGACCGATGACAACAGGGATACCAAAAGTAGCCGGTTCCAGAATATTGTGAATTCCGTTTCCAAAGCCTCCACCAACATAGGCAATATCTGCATAGCTGTATATCTTTGTGAGAATGCCGATGCAGTCAACAATAAGTACATCAAAATCTCCGGTGTCTGCTCCGTCTGATTCTGAATATAATAGTGTTTTTTTTAGAATCTGATTTTTTAGGTTTAAAATGGCTTCTGGTTTGATATTGTGCGGAGCAATGATGAATTTTATATGTTCAGATTGATTGATATAAGGAACAAGCAGCGCTTCGTCCTGAGGCCAGGAACTGCCGATAACAATTGTTTTCTTCCCATTTTTAAATTGACTGATGATCTCTATTGTATTGTCTTTTTCTAAGATTTGGGAAACCCGGTCAAAACGTGTATCACCATTGACGGTAACGTTATAGAAACCAATACTGTTCAATAATTTTTCAGAGACGGTGTTCTGTACAAAGAAATGTGTGAAAGTATGCAGTAAATTTCTGTAAAAGCCTCCGTATTTTTTGAAAAAAAGCTGATTTTCACGGACAATACCCGAAACTAAAAAGGTTGGAATATGGCGTTTGCGAATTTCTATCAGATAATTGGGCCAAAACTCATATTTTATAAAAAAGATCTTTGACGGATGCACAGCGTTTAAAAACTGCCGTACGTTTTTTCGGGTATCCAGAGGTAAATAAACGGTGATATCAGCTATTGTATTGTTTTTGCGTATCTCATATCCGGAAGGTGAAAAAAAGCTCAGAACAATTTTGTAAAACGGGTATTCTTTTTTAAAGGCTTCCATTACGGGCAGTCCCTGCTCATATTCTCCCAAAGAAGAAACATGAAACCATACTACCGTATCATTTGGCTGTATTTTTTGAGACAGACTACTGATGACGTTTTTTCTTCCACGTACAAAGAACCGCATCTTTTTATTGAACAAAGCAACGATAGGGAGTAGGAATTGTACGAGATGAAGAATAAGATTATATATAAAGCGCATATATTTAGTTTGTAAAGCAAAAATACATTCTTTTTAATTACAAATTTATACTCATTTAATTAGTATTTTTGTGGGGCTTATGATAAGAGATTATCACAAGATTTAATACAGGTACAAAATGAGAAAATTACAAATGGTTGACTTAAAAAGTCAATACGATAAAATTAAAGAAACGGTTGATGCATCTATTCAGGAAGTTTTAGATACAACAACTTATATAAACGGACCAAAGGTTCATGAATTTCAAAAGAATTTAGAAGCCTATTTAGGTGTCAAACATGTAATTCCATGTGCCAATGGTACAGATGCTCTTCAGATTGCCATGATGGGGTTAGGATTACAACCTGGTGATGAAGTGATCACCGCAGATTTTACATTTGCTGCCACAGTAGAAGTTATCGGTTTGTTGCAGCTTACGCCGGTTTTAGTAGATGTAGAACCTGATACCATGAATATTTCTATTGATGCCGTTAAAGCAGCTATTACTTCTAAGACAAAAGCAATAGTGCCGGTTCACTTATTCGGAAGAGCGGCCAATATGGATGCCATTATGAAATTGGCAAAAGAACATAATTTGTTTGTTATCGAAGATAATGCACAGGCAATAGGAGCAAACCATACATCAGAAGATGGTACGAAATCAAAAGTAGGTACAATGGGGCATGTAGGTGCTACTTCTTTTTTTCCTTCAAAAAACTTAGGATGTTATGGTGATGGCGGAGCTATTTTTACCAATGATGATGCTTTAGCTCATATGTTAAGAGGAATCGTAAATCATGGTATGTACGAGCGTTATCATCATGATGTTATTGGTGTTAATTCCCGCTTAGACAGTATTCAGGCAGCGGTTCTGAATACAAAGTTACCGGAGTTAGATGCTTATAATGCAGCAAGAAGAAAAGCAGCATCTTACTATAATAATGCTTTTGCTTCTAATCCGCATATTATCGTTCCTGCTTTTGATGAAAAAGGTGATGATCATGTTTTTCATCAGTATGTCATCCGGATCACTAACGGGAAGAGAGATGAATTGTTGACACATTTACAGGCACAGTCAATTCCGTGTGCTATTTATTACCCGATTCCTTTACACAGTCAAAAAGCGTATGCAGATGATCGTTATAGAGAAGAAGATTTTCCTGTAACCAATCAATTGGTAAAAGAAGTGATTGCATTGCCAATGCATACAGAGCTGGATGCTGAGCAATTGTCATTCATCACAGAAACTGTCAATCAATTTGTAAAATAAGAAGATTATAGATTTTCATGTAGTATAAAAAAACCGAAGGAATTGATTCCCTCGGTTTTTTATTTTTTATCTGTAGCTCTTTAGAACAGAAATATCTTTTTAAGAAGCACCTTTTTATAATACAAGTTCCTGATATAATCTCTCAAAAGAGGCTTCTAAATCATTTGAAAAGCCCGGATGTGGTCTTGAGGTCTGTATACTGGAACTCTTTACTGCTGTAAGCCATCTAAACCGTTCTGCGGTGTCCAGTAAAGCAATTGGACCGGCTGTTTTATTTCCTTCACATATTTTTTGAAAAGAAGAAAGATTAATGGTCAACTGTTCAATATCAAATTCAGTACAGAATGATTTTATCTTGTCTTCAGGTATATGATATTTCATCTTGAGAAAACGTTGTTTCTTAGAGAATAAGATAAGCCCTACATTTATAAATTCTTCGCGTTCTACCTTAGGTACTACACGAACTACTGCATATTCATATAAGTGTTTTTCGTGCATCTTCAGCTTGTTTTACAAATATTTGCGAATGATCTCTGCGAGTCTTTAAAAATTCAAAATAGGTATTTTTTATTTCTTCAGGAGTTATGTCTGCAGTTTCCCATTGTAACCATTCTTCCGGGATGAGATTTACGATTTTTTTTAAGCGCTCATCAGTTAAAAGGGCTTTCAGTTCTTCATCTACAGTTGTCAGAAAGGCAGCTTTGGGTAGTAAGACATGATCTTTTATCAATGAAAAAGGAGTTTTGGATGTTTGCTCCCAGTTGTTCCATGAATGATGAAAGTAGAAGGCTGCTCCGTGATCAATGAGCCACAATTCTTTGTGCCAGATCAATAGATTGGTATTTCTGAAAGTCCGGTCTACATTTGTTATATAGGCATCCAGCCATACAATTTTAGAGGCTAAGAGCGCTTCACAATCGTTTACAGCCATATCGTAGGTAACGGCTCCTGAGAGATAGTGCAGGGCGAGGTTAAGTCCCTGGCTGAACTGTAATAAATCCTGTATTTCTTCATCGGCTTCAGTTCTTCCAAAGGCTTCATCTAAATGAGCAAATACGAGTTCCGGTACGTTTAGCTTTAGCGTTCGTGCAATTTCTCCTCCCAGCAATTCAGCAATCAGAGCTTTGACACCATGTCCGGCGCCTTTGAATTTTAATACATATTTAAAGTCGTCATCCGCTTCTGCCAAAGCAGGTAATGATCCGCCTTCACGAAGTGGCGTAATATAGCGGGTGACATTTACCGTTCTTAATTTTCTCATTACTTAAAATAAAAAACTTCAGACAAGTCCGAAGTTTATGAATTTATACTTTTAAAGCTTCTACAGTTTTGTCAATTTTATTGATAAGACCTGTCAATACTTTTCCGGGACCTACTTCGTTAAACTGAGTAGCACCGTCAGCAATCATTTGCTGTACTGACTGCGTCCAGCGAACAGGAGCTGTTAGTTGCGTGATAAGGTTCTTTTTAATCTCATTTGGATCTGAAACTGCTTTAGCCGTTACATTCTGGTATACGGGACAAATAGGTGTGTGAAATTCAGTTGCTTCAATAGCGGCGGCAAGTTCTTCGCGAGCCGGTTCCATCATAGGGGAGTGGAAGGCCCCGCCAACCGGTAAAATTAATGCTCGTTTTGCACCTGCTTCCAATAATTGTTTACAAGCGGTTTCTACAGCCTGTGTTTCTCCTGAAATTACCAATTGTCCGGGACAGTTGTAGTTTGCTGCTACAACCACTCCGTCGATAGTAGCACAGATATCTTCTACAATTTTATCTTCTAAATTTAATACGGCAGCCATTGTTGATGGAGTGATTTCGCATGCTTTCTGCATTGCCATTGCTCTCTTTGATACAAGATTAAGTGCATCTTCAAAAGCTAAAGTACCATTGGCTACCAAAGCTGAAAATTCACCTAATGAATGTCCTGCCACCATATCCGGTTTGAAATTTTCAATTGTTTTTGCCGAAATTACGGAGTGAAGAAAAACGGCAGGTTGTGTTACTTTTGTTTCTTTTAATTGTTCATCGGTTCCGTTAAACATGATATCGGTGATTCTGAATCCCAATACCTCATTGGCCTGTTCAAAAAGCTCTTTTGCAATTTCAGAGTTTTCATAAAGGTCTTTACCCATTCCTGAGAACTGAGCTCCCTGACCCGGAAAAACGTATGCTTTCATAGTAGTTTGCGTTTGTTTTTTAATGTGAAACAAAAATACATATTTATAGAGATATATGGAATATATGAAACGATAAATAAAAAAAGTCCGTTTAAAAACGGACTTTTTTTATGAAATCAGAAAATGCTTATTGTAAAACACTTGTTCTGTTATCTTTTATTGTTGCATTTTGGTATAGTGCATTATAAACTGCTCCCTGTACTGCATTGCGGTTGTTGTTTACAACTTTAGATTTATAGTCGTTATAGTTTGGTAAATCAGGTGCTTTTGTCACCGTTCTTGCTTTGATCATGAATACCCCTCCGTTACCATCTATTAATTTAGATACCTGATTTGGTTGCGATCCTAAAGCTTTACCAATTACTAATGGTTCCGGTGCAGCACCTAAGAATGTATTTACTCCGTTTACATCTGTAGCTGTCTGTACTCCAACACCTGCATTTTTAGCAACTTCTTCTAAAGTAGCTCCTGTCATCTTTTTGCGGATGATAGCTGCTTTCTTTTCGTTTTTAAGGATAGGTTCTACAGTTGGTCTTGCCTCTACAGCACTCATTAAACCACTGTCATTTGTAGCTACTAATTTAATGATCAAGTGTCCTTCTGCACTGTCAAATTTCTTAGTATCTCCAACACTTGTTTTTTTATTGTATGCCCAAGCTATAGCCTGACGTTGGTTACCAACACCTGGTAACTGATCATCAAATGCACCTACTTTTGTTTCAGGATGAGCAACTAATCCTAATTCTGTTGCCAGTTTACTGAAATCTTTTGTTGCGATTCCTTCTTCAAATTTAGTTGCTTTTAAATAGATTTCATCTTCTGTCTTGTCAGATACTTCCAATGCTTTTGCAACAGTCGCTAAGCGAACGGCTTCTTTTTCATTCTTTTTGTCAACTTTGATGACATGGAATCCGAAATCAGTTTCAACTATTCCTAACTTTCCAACCGGGTTGTTGAAGATATATTGGTCAAAAGCAGGTACCATCTGACCTCTTGGTATATTTTCATATTTACCACCTTTGTCTTTAGATCCCGGATCAGTTGAGTTTTGTGAAGCAAGGTCTGCAAAAAGAGCAGGATTACTTTGCAATTGTTTTAATAACTCTTCTGCTTTTGCTTTTGCCTGTTCTTTTGTAAGGGTAACAGTTGGGGTAGCGGATTGTGCACCTGTATAAGCAATCAAGATATGAGAAGCATCTACAGATTCCGTTACTACTGATTTGCTGATCAATTTTGAAAGACAGTAATGGTTATTGAACAGGTAAGGTCCGAAAACTTCTCCTGCCGATAAGTTATATAATTGTTCCTGATATTCTGCCGGTAAATCTGCTTTAGCATAATAAGTAGAATCATAAGGTACATCAGAGTTTGCATTTACAAACGCAATGACGTCTGGATTTGTTCTGAATCCGGCAATTGTATCGTTTTTATTTGTTTTGGCATTAAAAACAACAGAAGAGTTCAATAATTCAGATACTTTTTCTTTTGTAGCTTTTTCGTCTTCAGCAGAAGGCTTGTTTTCTACAAATACGTATTCTACCAATCTTGAGTTTTCTGATTTGAATTGCTTTTCGTTCTTCTTGATATAACTTTCAATTTCTGCATCTGTAATTTTTACTTCATCATCATTGATTGTAGAGTAAGGAACGGTTACATAATCAAATGTAGCTTTGTCATTTTCTTTTTTATAAGCATATTTTGCTTCTAATCCGGTTGTGATCACAGCTGATTTTATCATGTTGTAATACATTTGCTCTTTTGCAAATTTTTCTAACTGACCTTCAAAATCAATCCATGCATACCATTGTGCACCACCAGCTGCTTTAATCTGAGCAACGAATGCATTGAATTTACCCATGTCAAAAACACCTGCATCATTTAAAAATTGCGGGTTTTGTCCAAAATTAGGATGATTTTTAATAACGTTTATCAATTGATCTTTTCCCAATCGTAAACCAGCTTTGTCAAACTGTTCGCTTAATAAAATGTTACGCACTTCGCTGTTCCAGACTGTATTGTTTGCCTGACCGCCTTCTGCTTGTCCGCTTTTTTCAGCATTTTGCACTTTATTTAAAAAGTCTTGTGTTGCAATATCAACTCCGTTAATGGTTCCCACATTGCGCGAGGAGAAATTGATACCGCCTTCTAAAAGACCTCCGATGATAAAAGCAAATAAACTCAATCCTATTACTGCAATAAGTAATACTGATTTCTCTCTAATTTTCTGTAAAACTGCCATTTTTATGTAGTGTGAATTTTTTTCAGTGAGCGAAAATACAATTATCTCCCAAATAATAAAAGAGTTAACGTGTTTTTTGTTCTTTTTTTCTTATTATCCTAAAGTAACTTCTATTATTTCTAATCTTTTGTCAGAAGAAGCCAGTACTTTGAATTGATTGTTTTCAATATGAATGATTTCATTTTTTTGCGGGATAGTATGTCTGTTTGAGATGATATAGCCTGCAAGTGTATTGTAGTCATTGCTTTCTTCAAGGTTGAGTTTGTACTTTTCATTGAGATAGCTTACTTCTAAGCGAGCAGAAAAAATATATTTATTCTCTTTTACCTGTTTTTCTACCCATTCAACTAAATCATCATGTTCATCATCAATTTCACCGAAAAGCTCTTCAATAATATCTTCAATGGTAACCATTCCTGTAAGACCTCCATACTCATCTACGACAATTGCTGTTGATTTTCTGTTTACAGAAAGATTCTGAAATAATTCTTTGATGTAGGTAGAATCTGCAACAATTTCTATCGGATACAGAATATTTTTAATGCTATCGGGGTTTTGCAACATTCCAAAGATATGAATATAACCAACAATATTGTCAGAATTGGTGTCATATACCAAAAGTTTTGAATAGCCGGTACTGATAAATCGTTCTTTTACAACCTGCAATGGACTGTTGATTTCTACAGCTTCTATTTCTACTCTGGGGGTCATGATTTCTTTTACTTTAACGTCTGTAAAAGCCAGTGCATTTTTGAGAATTTGTAGTTCTGTGTCCAGATTTTCCTGCTCTTCCGAAGCTTCCATCTGTTTGGTTATATATGAGCCCAGATCACCGATACTCAACAATTGGATGTCTTTGCTTGGATGAAGATTGAAAAATTTTTTAAGAATAAAATCCGCTAATAGTAATAGAGGTTTAGTGAAAGGCGATAGTAGCTTCAGTAGAATGCGTATCAACAGGTCACAATTGGTGATTATTTGTGTAGCAAAAGGTTTAACAAATGTCTGTGGCAGAAATTTTGAAAAAAGATATACCAGCAGTATTCCTGCAATTAGAAACACAGACAGGTATACACCATATCCATATTGATAAGCGGTATACTCATAATATTCTTCAAAGAACATATACAGATAATAACAAAAAATGGCGAGACACAGGGTGTTGCCAAATTTTAAAGAGGTAATGTATAGTCTTGGATTTTCTGCTAATACTTTTAAAGTATAGGAAGAAACACTTTCCTTCTTGGACTCTAAATTCAAATAAATTTTATTGGAATAATTATACGCTACAATTAAACTTGAAAAAACAAGTATTAAAAGCAACGTGATTATTAACAGAAAAATAGTCATCCTTATTTGTTATTGTTTTGTCTTTCTTCGATCTTTTTGATACTTCTCAGTCGAAAATAGAACATAAATATTGCTAATACGGCAAATACAAGACTCAATATATAGTTTTCGTCTCCATTGATGTATTTATTGATGGTATCGTAAACGAAAAACAATCCAAAAATTAAATATAAATATACGGTAAATCTGTAAACTTTCATTCTTTTATGTCGTTTAATTCTGCCCGGTTTTGTTGGGCATTGATAATATTAAATTTGTTGTCAAAATCAATTCCGATTCCTTCAAAATAGCTTTTGTTCGGATCGGTAATCTTAAAATAGGCTTCTGTAAAAAACCAGTTATGTTTCTGGTCATAATACAATTGCTGTGTCTGCATTATCTTTCCATCACTGGTGGTGATTTTTACATTGCCTTTAAGATCAATGATATTTGTTTTGTTATAAGTAGTAGCTTTATCAGCCTCTATATAATGTTTTTTTTTATGCTCGTCAAAAACGGTTACGTGTACTTTGTTCGGGAAATAGTTGAAAGGATATTTCGCATTTGAATAATCCAGCATTTTTTTAGAAACCAGAATGGCTTTTATTTTTGCTGAATCGGTGTATTTTACGTTGATGTTTTCTGTTTCTCCAGCCGGATATAATTTTACAGCATTCAAATTTTGAATGTCTTTCATATCGTTATCACACCCAATGAGATTTAAGGAGACGATAGCACAGAAAAAAATATGTGAATACTTATTTTTCAAAGTTTTATTCAAATCTTCGTTTTGTAAACCACTTGTCGTTGAAAGAAAGACCTATGGATAAATTGAAATAGTTTTCGCGAATCAACCCTGCTGATTTTGTACCTCTTTGTCCGTATTCCAATCCGATATTAAGGTTTGAAATATTTCTTGAGATTGGTAATCCAACTCCGATATTTACAGAAAAATCATTTACTTCCTGATTGTTGATTGCCAAACCTGTTTTTTCATATTTTCCTCCGGCGCGGTAAGTAACGCGGCTCAGGTAATTAGTAAAAGAAATATGATGCGGAGTATAAAAACCTCCAAAGCTCACTTTGTGTCCGTTGCTAAATGAAGAAGTTGCCGTCTGAAGATGATTGTTTAATTTTGAGTTTTGTGTTGCCGTATATTCGACCCCGACAAACCATTTGTTCGGATCACCGATTCCGGTTCCTACAGAGTATTTCATAGGAAATACAAGTTTGTTTTCGTAGTTTGTAGATGATTCTTCATCAATTACACTTCCGTTTGAAGCATTGACAGTAGCAATATTTACTTCCTGGTTGTTTTTTAAGGAGGATTGTGGACTGAATGTAGCCCCGATTTGCAGTTTTATTTTGTCTTGTAATGGTTGTGTATAGTTTACTGATGTATTGACCGTCATACCCGAGTAATTGTTTCGCAATAATTTTCGGCTTCCTCGGTCAATAGCGAATCCTGTTCCGTCGTCAATAATGAACTTGGTATTGCTTAACTCTGTATCTCCAAAATTATAAGCAAATTCAGCTCCGATGTTCAATTGTTTGTTCACTTCATATCCGATTCCGAAGAAGGCACGGTTGATACCTCCATCTCCCAGATATTGTCTTGAAACTGTAAATTCATTTTCCTGTGCTTTATTCTGAATGTTATAACCTACAAATGAATAAGGCATGATTCCGAATGCCATTCCGAATTTTCCTGCAGGAAAGGCTAATGCAAAATAATCAAAAGAATTTCGTGTGGCTTTAGAAGAGCTGTTTTGAGATGCGATATTGGTTGAAGTATTGGTAAAACCAATGGTAAAAGCAGTCGATTGCAGTTTTGCATATGAAGCCGGGTTTAGTGTGTTTATATGCAAACTGTCCTGATATATGGCAAGTCCGCCCATACTCTTTACTTCGTGAGTACCTTTGAACTTTACGTCACCTACGCCAAAAGCAGAATAAGGTGAAGCTGTTCCCTGCTGAGCAAATGTAGTGATACCTGCCAATAAGCTAAAGCTTAATATGATTTTCTTTATCATTTTCAATTATATATTGATGATGTAATATTAAACTTTCTAATAAAAAGTTTGAATGGGCAAAGATGGTATTTTTTAATCTTTTAGCCAAAAAATCCGCATCGCCGCCTGTTAAAATTACTGTTAAATTGTTATATTTTAGCCTGTACTGATCGATAAATCCGTCTATTTCATTAATTGTGCCGTTAATAATTCCTGACTGAATAGACTGTTCCGTACTGTTTCCGATAAGAGGATGAAACTCCTGAAGGTTCAGTAAGGGGAGCCGAGCCGTATAGTCATTAAGGCTTTTATACTTTAAGAGAAATCCCGGAGTTATAGCTCCTCCTAAATAATCGTTGTCTTTAGTGATGAAATCATACGTTATACAGGTTCCTGCGTCGATTACCAACCGGTTTTGTTGAGGATATTTTAAAGTAGCACCGCTTGCTAAAACCATACGGTCGATGCCTAATGTGAGTGGAGTAGCGTATAGGTTGTTAAACGGGCTGGGTGATACAGCGCTAATCGTCGTTAGATGACTTATTTCTTCGAGCCAGATCACATCATCTTCCTTCAATTTTCCAACATTTGACAATACAATTTGAGCTTTTTCAGGATTGTCATTTAAAATTTCTGTAATTTTTTTTCTGAAATCTTCTTGAGGAAATATGTGAATGTGTTGGATAGTATTGTTTTCATATACAGCAACTTTGGTTCTTGTGTTGCCTATGTCAATGGCTATATTCATTTATTCTTATTCGAATTGAAGACAAAGTTAAGCAAACATTTTTTAGTAAATATTAGGTATTCATAAAAAAAACCTACTATATTTGCAATCGCTTTTAAAAAGTGAAAGCCTTGTAAAAGGTACCTTAGCTCAGTTGGTAGAGCAACGGACTGAAAATCCGTGTGTCCCTGGTTCGATTCCTGGAGGTACCACAAAAAATAAAACAAGTAGCAATACTTGGTACCTTAGCTCAGTTGGTAGAGCAACGGACTGAAAATCCGTGTGTCCCTGGTTCGATTCCTGGAGGTACCACAAGAATAAAACAAGTAGTAATACTTGGTACCTTAGCTCAGTTGGTAGAGCAACGGACTGAAAATCCGTGTGTCCCTGGTTCGATTCCTGGAGGTACCACAAAGAACAAAACAAGTAGTAATACTTGGTACCTTAGCTCAGTTGGTAGAGCAACGGACTGAAAATCCGTGTGTCCCTGGTTCGATTCCTGGAGGTACCACAAAAAAAGACGGTTTGTAAACCGTCTTTTTTTATTTTATCATCCTTGAAAACCTTATGAAAGGTTTCCTAAGTAACGTTCTGCATCAAGTGCTGCGATACAACCTGATCCTGCTGCAGTAACAGCCTGTCTGTATTCGCTGTCCTGTACATCTCCACAGGCAAAAACACCGTCTACATTTGTCTTAGAAGTTTTTCCTTTTGTAATAAGATATCCGACACTGTCCATTTCTAAATAATCTTTAAAAATATCCGTATTCGGTTTGTGTCCGATAGCTACAAAAAATCCGGTAGCAGGAATTTCTGTAATTTCATTAGTAACAATATTTTTTACCTTGATAGCAGTTACGAGCTGGCCGTCACCAATGACTTCTTCTGTTACTGTATTCATCAATATTTCGATGTTTGGTGTTTTGCGTACACGTTCTTCCATAATTTTAGAAGCTCTGAATTTATCAGAACGCACAATCATTGTTACTTTTTTACAAAGATTAGACAAATAATGCGCTTCTTCACATGCGCTGTCTCCGGCACCTACAATTACTACTTCCTGATTTCTGTAGAAGAATCCGTCGCATACTGCACAGGCAGAGACACCGCCACCCATCTGAAGGTAATGCTGTTCTGAAGGTAGTCCTAAATATTTTGCTGTAGCTCCTGTACTGATGATTACAGTATCTGCATGAATTTCAATTGTATCGTTGATCCATACTTTTTTGATTCTTTCAGAAAAATCAACTTTTGTAGCCCAGCCATCTCTTACCTGTGAACCGAAACGTTCAGCCTGTGCTTTCAATTGAATCATCATTTCAGGGCCTGTAACACCATCCGGATATCCAGGGAAATTTTCTACTTCATTTGTTGTGGTTAGTTGGCCTCCCGGTTGCATTCCCTGATAAAGTACAGGAGCCATGTTGGCACGTGCAGCATAAATGGCAGCTGTATATCCTGCCGGACCGGAACCAATGATTAAGCATTTTACATGCTCTATATTTGTTGACATAAATAGATGTTTTAATTTTTCAGTTACAAAAATAGCTTTTTTGACTGATATAATAAAGGAGATTCTATATCAGTATCTTATCCTGTTATAGAAATTTTTTTTACTTTTTTATTTGGTGGGAATAAAATTAGCATTACATTTGCAAACGAAATAAAAAGACGGGGTGTAGCGTAGCCCGGTTATCGCGCCTGCTTTGGGAGCAGGAGGCCGCAGGTTCGAATCCTGCCACCCCGACCAATTTATTTCAAAAATACAGATAACCTTCGGGGTGTAGCGTAGCCCGGTTATCGCGCCTGCTTTGGGAGCAGGAGGC
This sequence comes from Paenimyroides ceti, assembly GCF_030409925.1. Lineage (NCBI taxonomy): Bacteria > Pseudomonadati > Bacteroidota > Flavobacteriia > Flavobacteriales > Flavobacteriaceae > Paenimyroides > Paenimyroides ceti. The sequence continues at coordinate 5,811 of NZ_JAUFQU010000038.1, read as the reverse complement.
CGCAGGTTCGAATCCTGCCACCCCGACAAAAAAAGCCAGAATAGATTCTATTCTGGCTTTTTGTTTTAAATGATTAGACTTCTTTCTTAGAAGATTTTATAACAGTCATTACGGACAACAAACAGGAGGTGTAACCACCATATAACACATTACAGTTGCTCCACCACTTGGGACATTTGGTAAATGTACCGGCGGATAAGTCTGTATGATATAACTCGATGCATCTTCTAATGAGTTAAAGTAATAATAAGGCCCGTAATAGGTTTTTTCACCTGCCCAGAAATTGGTGTAAAAAAAATGACGTATAGAAGCATTACCTCCGCAAGGAGTACTTCCACTTCCAATCGGTGAAGCCGCCAAAGCATTTAAAGACATAAAGAAGCTTAATGCCATAAGGAATAATAATTTTTTCATAATATATAATTTTAGGTTATTAATGTTAAATTTAATAAATTTATTTTAAAATAATGTTAATTTTTTTTGTTTTTTATTGTATAGGTATGGATTTATATTTTTTATATGGGATATTTAAATGATAATCCCGGTAAGAATTACGATAAACTTCGGCTAAATACTCCAGTGTATTCATTAATTAGGGTAGATTTATTCTTTTTTAATGGAGGGGTATAAAGAAAAAATCCCCTAAGTATTTTAGGGGATTAAACACTATTTCCTGATGCTTAGCTGTAAGTCTGTATTGAACTATTTAATAAAGCCGGATTACTGATTACTGATAAGATCTGAAATTTTTTCTCCGAGCAGTACCATTTTTTCAGAAAATGATGATGAGTTTAACTCTTTGTCAACATTAATTTTTAATCTGTTTTCCTGTAATAGTACTTCGTACGCTGTTTTACCTTTTTCTTCTTTTTTCCATTCTTGTTTTTTGGAATCTGACAGGAGATATTCATTCTCCAGATACTGCTGCAATAACTTTTTAAGCGCTTCCTTTTTATGAGCGTCAAAAGAAGCCTTTAATTGATAGCGACTGTCTGAATTTGAGATTGATACTGAACTGTTGGTTTGAGAATTTTTTACTACAACCTTGTCTTTTGATTTTGGGTCACTATGAGTACTTGTACTACTTGAAAACTGCGTAGTAACCGTTGTTGTCTGTGCGTTTGCTAAAAAGGAAAGCAATATAAACGCTAAAAGATACATTATTTTCATGATATTAGTTTTTAATATTAAATTCAAGTCCTATTCCACGGATGCTGGTAATTGATATGGTTGGGTCATTGCTAAAATATTTACGAAGACGGCTGATAAAAACATCCATACTTCTTCCGGAGAAGAAATCATCAGCTCCCCAGACTTCTTTAAGAATATCTTCTCTTCTGATGAGTGTGTTTTTATGTTGGTATAAAAACTGCAGAAGCAGAGCTTCCTTTTCGGTAATGCGATATCGATCGTCTTTATGGGAGATGACGTAATTTTTAGGATCGTAACTGTAACTTCCGATTAAAATTTGGAGCCTCTAAAGATGCGTTGATTATGTAGAAAGTTTTTAAAACGGAAATTAACTCGGTGACAGATAATCCAAAGTATTTTATGATGATCATCTGATCATCTCGGAGGCAATTTTCATGGTCAGCCTTTGGCATTAGCGTTGGATTTTCTGGCAATGGCTTTGGCAGAGATTGGTAATATATCTGAAAGAAGAACGTATCAGCTCATATCCGGATTACGAGGTTTACCACCTTTTTTAGTGAGCAATCCGGGATTGAATTCCGGTTTTATGATTCCTCAGTATACCGCTGCAAGTATTGTAAGTCAAAACAAGCAATTAACGGTTCCTGCAAGTACGGATAGTATTGTGTCCAGTAACGGACAGGAAGATCATGTAAGTATGGGAGCCAATGCGGCAACGAAAGTATTGCGTGTAGCAGATAATCTTGAACGTATTCTTGCCATTGAACTTCTCAATGCTACACAGGCTTTGGAATTCAGAAGACCATTAAAGTCAAGCCCGTTTATTGAAAGTTTTGTGAAAAATATCGGGAAGAAGTACCAGTGGTAACAGAAGATAGAATTTTACATTATGACATTGAAAAAACATTGCGATTTTTTCATTCGTTTCAGTTAGATTAAGATATTATGAAATTAAAACTGTGTATTTGAAGAAAAAAATGCACAGTTTTTTTTTATTATTCCTATATTTGTTGGCTAATTTTTTTCAAAAATAAATTTGATTACTTACAATAAACTAAAGATCCTGAATGATCCGATTTACGGATTTATTTCCATCCCCAATTCATTGTTATATGATTTGATTGAGCATCCTTATTTTCAAAGGTTAAGGAGAATAAATCAAATGGATTATCTTATTTAGTTTATCCGGAGCACACCATACCCGATTTCATCATGCTCTGGGCTGTATGCATATGATGCAGAAAGCAGTTCAGGTTCTTAAAAGTAAAAATGTAGAAATTTCTGCAGAAGAAGAAAATGCTTTGTATATCGCCATTTATTACATGATATCGGACATGGACCTTTTTTCGCATGCTATGGAACAAAGTATTGTAGAAAACGTTCATCACGAAGAATTATCTTTGTTGTTTATGAATGCTCTCAATGCAAGTTTGATGGAAAGCTGTCTCTGGCAATTGAAATTTTTAAAGGAAATTATCACCGAAAGTTTTTTATTACAGTTAATATCCAGTCAAATGGATATGGACCGTATGGACTTATCTTAAACGCGATAGTTTTTACAGTGGTGTGGCAGAAGGAAACATCAATTCAGAACGTTTGATTCAAATGATCAATGTTCAGGATGATATTCTGGTAGTAGAAGAAAAAGGAATATATTCTGTTGAGAAATTTTTAGTAGCCCGCAGACTGATGTACTGGCAATGTTATTTACATAAAACGAGTGTGGTAGCTGAACTGATATTATCAAAGATATTGAAGAGAGCGAAGGAGCTGTCACAAAAGGGGATACAATTGCCATGTAGCCAGCCTTTATCCTTCTTTTTGAACAACAGTGTTACATTAGACGATTTTAATGAAAATGCTTTGTTCAATTTTTCATTATTAGACGATTCAGATATCATAGGAGCTATATAAGATGTGGCAATTCCACGATGATTATATTTTATCTACATTGAGTGACAGTATCATCAACCGAAAATTATTTATATAAAAACAGTTGAAAAAGACGAACAACAACATAAAATAAAACACTATAAAAAACAATTCGGTACAGAGCTCAATATAGATGAAGATGCTTTATCTTATTTGGTTTTTGGTGGTAATTTAAAGAATCAGGCTTATGATCTTAAAGCTGAACCTATTCGTATACAAACTAAAAATAAAAGATTATGGATGTATTGGATGCATCTGATCAGTATAATCTAAGAGCACTTTCTGAACCGGTTATGAAATATTTTGTATGTTATCCTAAGCGGATAAAGCAAAAGACGTCATAAAATTTATATTTTTGTACGAATGGAAATAACAGCAGCACAGATAGCAGAATATTTAGAAGGAGAAATTACAGGGGATTCATCTGTGATCATATCTAAATTGTCTAAAATCGAGGAAGGTACACCCGGATCTATTTCATTTTTAGCCAATCCTAAATACAATCATTATATATACTCTACCAATGCATCCGTTGTCATTGTAAATAAAACATTTAAGCCGGAAGGTTCAATAAAAGCTACTTTAATCCGGGGGAAGATGCTTATAAAACATTTTCAAAACTTTTGGAGTATGCCAATCAGGTAAAACTGATGAAGTCAGGAATAGAGCAACCAAGTGTTATATCTGAAGGAGTTACGTACGGAGAAAATCTTTATTTAGGTAGTTTTTGTTATATCGGAAAAAATACCAAAATAGGAAACAACGTAAAAATCTATCCGAATTCGTTCATTGGAGACAATGTTGAAATAGGGATAACACAATTTTATTTGCCGGAGCCAGAGTTTATTCAGAACGGTTATCGGTAAAAATTGTGTCATCCATTCAGGAACAATTGTTGGTTCTGACGGATTTGGTTTTGCTCCGTCTGAAGACGGATCTTATATGAAAGTTCCACAGATAGGTAATGTTGTTATTGAAGATGATGTAGAGATAGGTGCCTGTACTACTATAGACAGAGCTACTATGGGATCTACTATTATCCGTAAGGGAGTAAAGCTTGACAATCAGATACAGATCGCCCATAATGTTGAAATAGGCGAACATACCGTAATTGCCTCTCAGACCGAGTTGCAGGTTCTACCAAAATTGGTCATCATTGCCAGATAGGCGGTCAGGTAGGAATTGTAGGTCATATTACTATCGGAAATAATGTACGCATTCAGGCACAGACCGGTGTGGGTAAAAATATCGCGGACAACGAAAAAATACAGGGTTCTCCTGCAATGGCATATAGTGATTTTTCAAAATCGTATGTTCATTTCAAGAACCTTCCTAAAATAGTAAAGGATATTGAGAAGCTTAAAAATAATTAAGAATTAGACAATAAAAAGATATTAAATTTTGAATATTATGGTTAAACAAAAAACCATTGCTAAAGAAGTAACCATTGAAGGAGTAGGTTTACACACCGGACAAAGTGTAAAAATGGTATTTAAACCAGCCCCTGTAAATAACGGTTTTTCTTTTACAAGAGTTGATTTAGAGGGATCACCTGTTATTCAAGCAGATGCAAATTATGTGGTTTCAACAGAAAGAGGAACCAATCTTGAGCATAAAGGTGTCAAATTGCAAACAACGGAGCATGTTTTAGCTGCTTTGGTGGGTTGTGATTTAGATAACGTGATCATTGAAATAAATGCTTCAGAGCCTCCGATAATGGATGGGTCATCTAAATTTTTGTTGAAGCAATCGACAGTGTTGGAACTTGTGAGCAAGAAGCTGAAAGAGAAGAATATATTGTAAAAGAAGTCATTTCATATGTTGATGAGAAAACAGGAAGTGAAATTATTTTTAATGCCTGCAGATGAATACCAGGTTACTACTATGGTAGACTTTGGTACTAAGGTTTTGGGCACGCAAAATGCTTCGATTAAAAATCTATCTGAATTTAGAAAAGAGATCTCTCAGGCGCGAACGTTTAGTTTTTTACATGAGTTAGAAGCATTGCTACAGCACGGGTTGATCAAAGGTGGCGATTTAAATAACGCTATCGTTTATGTAGACAAAGAGATTTCTCCTGAAACAATGGAACAGCTTAAGGTTGCATTTAACAAAGAGAAATTTACGATTAAACCAAATGGTATTCTCGATAATCTGACGTTACATTATCCAAACGAAGCAGCCCGTCATAAATTGTTGGATGTAATTGGAGATTTAGCATTAGTTGGTACCCGTATAAGAGGTAAAGTCATTGCTAATAAACCGGGACATTATGTCAATACTCAGTTTGCAAAGAAGCTTTCTAAAATCATCAAGACAGAAAAGAGAAATCAGGTACCTTCTTATGATATAAATAAAGAACCTTTGATTGATATTAAAGGAATTATGAATATCTTGCCACACAGACCACCATTTTTGCTGGTAGATAAAATTTTGGAATTATCAGACACCCATGTAGTTGGTTTGAAAAAATGTGACAATGAATGAACCCTTTTTTGTGGGGCATTTTCCCGGAGCTCCGGTCATGCCGGGTGTATTGCAGATAGAAGCAATGGCGCAGGCAGGAGGAATTTCTGGCTTTGAGTACCGTTCCGGATCCGGAAAATTTATTTGACGTATTTTATGAAAATTGATAATGTACGATTCAAGCAACAGGTGTTACCCGGTGATACCTTGATCTTTAAATTAGACCTGATTAGTCCGATCCGTAGAGGAATATGTCATATG
>NZ_JAUFQU010000037.1:0-13871 GCF_030409925.1 Paenimyroides ceti | reverse complement strand
TGTCAAAATCAATTCCGATTCCTTCAAAATAGCTTTTGTTCGGATCGGTAATCTTAAATTGGCTTCTGTAAAAAACCAGTTATGTTTCTGGTCATAATACAATTGCTGTGTCTGCATTATCTTTCCATCACTGGTGGTGATTTTTACATTGCCTTTAAGATCAATGATATTTGTTTTGTTATAATGTAGTAGCTTTATCAGCCTCTATATAATGTTTTTTTTTATGCTCGTCAAAAACGGTTACGTGTACTTTGTTCGGGAAATAGTTGAAAGGATATTTCGCATTTGAATAATCCAGCATTTTTTAGAAACCAGAATGGCTTTTATTTTTGCTGAATCGGTGTATTTTACGTTGATGTTTTCTGTTTCTCCAGCCGGATATAATTTTACAGCATTCAAATTTTGAATGTCTTTCATATCGTTATCACACCCAATGAGATTTAAGGAGACGATAGCACAGAAAAAATATGTGAATACTTATTTTTCAAAGTTTTATTCAAATCTTCGTTTTGTAAACCACTTGTCGTTGAAAGAAAGACCTATGGATAAATTGAAATAGTTTTCGCGAATCAACCCTGCTGATTTTGTACCTCTTTGTCCGTATTCCAATCCGATATTAAGGTTTGAAATATTTCTTGAGATTGGTAATCCAACTCCGATATTTACAGAAAAATCATTTACTTCCTGATTGTTGATTGCCAAACCTGTTTTTTCATATTTTCCTCCGGCGCGGTAAGTAACGCGGCTCAGGTAATTAGTAAAAGAAATATGATGCGGAGTATAAAAACCTCCAAAGCTCACTTTGTGTCCGTTGCTAAATGAAGAAGTTGCCGTCTGAAGATGATTGTTTAATTTTGAGTTTTGTGTTGCCGTATATTCGACCCGACAAACCATTTGTTCGGATCACCGATTCCGGTTCCTACAGAGTATTTCATAGGAAATACAAGTTTGTTTTCGTAGTTTGTAGATGATTCTTCATCAATTACACTTCCGTTTGAAGCATTGACAGTAGCAATATTTACTTCCTGGTTGTTTTTTAAGGAGGATTGTGGACTGAATGTAGCCCGATTTGCAGTTTTATTTTGTCTTGTAATGGTTGTGTATAGTTTACTGATGTATTGACCGTCATACCCGAGTAATTGTTTCGCAATAATTTTCGGCTTCCTCGGTCAATAGCGAATCCTGTTCCGTCGTCAATAATGAACTTGGTATTGCTTAACTCTGTATCTCCAAAATTATAAGCAAATTCAGCTCCGATGTTCAATTGTTTGTTCACTTCATATCCGATTCGAAGAAGGCACGGTTGATACCTCCATCTCCCAGATATTGTCTTGAAACTGTAAATTCATTTTCCTGTGCTTTATTCTGAATGTTATAACCTACAAATGAATAAGGCATGATTCCGAATGCCATTCCGAATTTTCCTGCAGGAAAGGCTAATGCAAAATAATCAAAAGAATTTCGTGTGGCTTTAGAAGAGCTGTTTTGAGATGCGATATTGGTTGAAGTATTGGTAAAACCAATGGTAAAAGCAGTCGATTGCAGTTTTGCATATGAAGCCGGGTTTAGTGTGTTTATATGCAAACTGTCCTGATATATGGCAAGTCCGCCCATACTCTTTACTTCGTGAGTACCTTTGAACTTTACGTCACTACGCCAAAAGCAGAATAAGGTGAAGCTGTTCCCTGCTGAGCAAATGTAGTGATACCTGCCAATAAGCTAAAGCTTAATATGATTTTCTTTATCATTTTCAATTATATATTGATGATGTAATATTAAACTTTCTAATAAAAAGTTTGAATGGGCAAAGATGGTATTTTTTAATCTTTTAGCCAAAAAATCCGCATCGCCGCCTGTTAAAATTACTGTTAAATTGTTATATTTTAGCCTGTACTGATCGATAAATCCGTCTATTTCATTAATTGTGCCGTTAATAATTCCTGACTGAATAGACTGTTCCGTACTGTTTCCGATAAGAGGATGAAACTCCTGAAGGTTCAGTAAGGGGAGCCGAGCCGTATAGTCATTAAGGCTTTTATACTTTAAGAGAAATCCCGGAGTTATAGCTCCTCCTAAATAATCGTTGTCTTTAGTGATGAAATCATACGTTATACAGGTTCCTGCGTCGATTACCAACCGGTTTTGTTGAGGATATTTTAAAGTAGCACCGCTTGCTAAAACCATACGGTCGATGCCTAATGTGAGTGGAGTAGCGTATAGGTTGTTAAACGGGCTGGGTGATACAGCGCTAATCGTCGTTAGATGACTTATTTCTTCGAGCCAGATCACATCATCTTCCTTCAATTTTCCAACATTTGACAATACAATTTGAGCTTTTTCAGGATTGTCATTTAAAATTTCTGTAATTTTTTTTCTGAAATCTTCTTGAGGAAATATGTGAATGTGTTGGATAGTATTGTTTTCATATACAGCAACTTTGGTTCTTGTGTTGCCTATGTCAATGGCTATATTCATTTATTCTTATTCGAATTGAAGACAAAGTTAAGCAAACATTTTTTAGTAAATATTAGGTATTCATAAAAAAAACCTACTATATTTGCAATCGCTTTTAAAAAGTGAAAGCCTTGTAAAAGGTACCTTAGCTCAGTTGGTAGAGCAACGGACTGAAAATCCGTGTGTCCCTGGTTCGATTCCTGGAGGTACCACAAAAATAAAACAAGTAGCAATACTTGGTACCTTAGCTCAGTTGGTAGAGCAACGGACTGAAAATCCGTGTGTCCCTGGTTCGATTCCTGGAGGTACCACAAGAATAAAACAAGTAGTAATACTTGGTACCTTAGCTCAGTTGGTAGAGCAACGGACTGAAAATCCGTGTGTCCCTGGTTCGATTCCTGGAGGTACCACAAAGAACAAAACAAGTAGTAATACTTGGTACCTTAGCTCAGTTGGTAGAGCAACGGACTGAAAATCCGTGTGTCCCTGGTTCGATTCCTGGAGGTACCACAAAAAAAGACGGTTTGTAAACCGTCTTTTTTTATTTTATCATCCTTGAAAACCTTATGAAAGGTTTCCTAAGTAACGTTCTGCATCAAGTGCTGCGATACAACCTGATCCTGCTGCAGTAACAGCCTGTCTGTATTCGCTGTCCTGTACATCTCCACAGGCAAAAACACCGTCTACATTTGTCTTAGAAGTTTTTCCTTTTGTAATAAGATATCCGACACTGTCCATTTCTAAATAATCTTTAAAAATATCCGTATTCGGTTTGTGTCCGATAGCTACAAAAAAAATCCGGTAGCAGGAATTTCTGTAATTTCATTAGTAACAATATTTTTTACCTTGATAGCAGTTACGAGCTGGCCGTCACCAATGACTTCTTCTGTTACTGTATTCATCAATATTTCGATGTTTGGTGTTTTGCGTACACGTTCTTCCATAATTTTAGAAGCTCTGAATTTATCAGAACGCACAATCATTGTTACTTTTTTACAAAGATTAGACAAATAATGCGCTTCTTCACATGCGCTGTCTCCGGCACCTACAATTACTACTTCCTGATTTCTGTAGAAGAATCCGTCGCATACTGCACAGGCAGAGACACCGCCACCCATCTGAAGGTAATGCTGTTCTGAAGGTAGTCCTAAATATTTTGCTGTAGCTCCTGTACTGATGATTACAGTATCTGCATGAATTTCAATTGTATCGTTGATCCATACTTTTTTGATTCTTTCAGAAAAATCAACTTTTGTAGCCCAGCCATCTCTTACCTGTGAACCGAAACGTTCAGCCTGTGCTTTCAATTGAATCATCATTTCAGGGCCTGTAACACCATCCGGATATCCAGGGAAATTTTCTACTTCATTTGTTGTGGTTAGTTGGCCTCCCGGTTGCATTCCCTGATAAAGTACAGGAGCCATGTTGGCACGTGCAGCATAAATGGCAGCTGTATATCCTGCCGGACCGGAACCAATGATTAAGCATTTTACATGCTCTATATTTGTTGACATAAATAGATGTTTTAATTTTTCAGTTACAAAAATAGCTTTTTTGACTGATATAATAAAGGAGATTCTATATCAGTATCTTATCCTGTTATAGAAATTTTTTTTACTTTTTTATTTGGTGGGAATAAAATTAGCATTACATTTGCAAACGAAATAAAAAGACGGGGTGTAGCGTAGCCCGGTTATCGCGCCTGCTTTGGGAGCAGGAGGCCGCAGGTTCGAATCCTGCCACCCCGACCAATTTATTTCAAAAATACAGATAACCTTCGGGGTGTAGCGTAGCCCGGTTATCGCGCCTGCTTTGGGAGCAGGAGGCCGCAGGTTCGAATCCTGCCACCCCGACAAAAAAAGCCAGAATAGATTCTATTCTGGCTTTTTGTTTTAAATGATTAGACTTCTTTCTTAGAAGATTTTATAACAGTCATTACGGACAACAAACAGGAGGTGTAACCACCATATAACACATTACAGTTGCTCCACCACTTGGGACATTTGGTAAATGTACCGGCGGATAAGTCTGTATGATATAACTCGATGCATCTTCTAATGAGTTAAAGTAATAATAAGGCCCGTAATAGGTTTTTTCACCTGCCCAGAAATTGGTGTAAAAAAAATGACGTATAGAAGCATTACCTCCGCAAGGAGTACTTCCACTTCCAATCGGTGAAGCCGCCAAAGCATTTAAAGACATAAAGAAGCTTAATGCCATAAGGAATAATAATTTTTTCATAATATATAATTTTAGGTTATTAATGTTAAATTTAATAAATTTATTTTAAAATAATGTTAATTTTTTTTGTTTTTTATTGTATAGGTATGGATTTATATTTTTTATATGGGATATTTAAATGATAATCCCGGTAAGAATTACGATAAACTTCGGCTAAATACTCCAGTGTATTCATTAATTAGGGTAGATTTATTCTTTTTTAATGGAGGGGTATAAAGAAAAAATCCCCTAAGTATTTTAGGGGATTAAACACTATTTCCTGATGCTTAGCTGTAAGTCTGTATTGAACTATTTAATAAAGCCGGATTACTGATTACTGATAAGATCTGAAATTTTTTCTCCGAGCAGTACCATTTTTTCAGAAAATGATGATGAGTTTAACTCTTTGTCAACATTAATTTTTAATCTGTTTTCCTGTAATAGTACTTCGTACGCTGTTTTACCTTTTTCTTCTTTTTTCCATTCTTGTTTTTTGGAATCTGACAGGAGATATTCATTCTCCAGATACTGCTGCAATAACTTTTTAAGCGCTTCCTTTTTATGAGCGTCAAAAGAAGCCTTTAATTGATAGCGACTGTCTGAATTTGAGATTGATACTGAACTGTTGGTTTGAGAATTTTTTACTACAACCTTGTCTTTTGATTTTGGGTCACTATGAGTACTTGTACTACTTGAAAACTGCGTAGTAACCGTTGTTGTCTGTGCGTTTGCTAAAAAGGAAAGCAATATAAACGCTAAAAGATACATTATTTTCATGATATTAGTTTTTAATATTAAATTCAAGTCCTATTCCACGGATGCTGGTAATTGATATGGTTGGGTCATTGCTAAAATATTTACGAAGACGGCTGATAAAAACATCCATACTTCTTCCGGAGAAGAAATCATCAGCTCCCCAGACTTCTTTAAGAATATCTTCTCTTCTGATGAGTGTGTTTTTATGTTGGTATAAAAACTGCAGAAGCAGAGCTTCCTTTTCGGTAATGCGATATCGATCGTCTTTATGGGAGATGACGTAATTTTTAGGATCGTAACTGTAACTTCCGATTAAAATTTTCTCTTCAAGATCTACAGTTGCCGTTGCTTTTTGAGAGCGCTTAATAATATTCCGGATGCGCAATATAAGCTCATTCACTTCAAATGGTTTTACTACATAATCATCTGCTCCAAGCTTTAGTCCCCTTATTTTATCTTCCTTTAGTCCTTTTGCGGTTAAAAAAAGAAACGGAATACCGGGGTTTTTGCTTATAATATTTTCGGCAAGAGTAAATCCGTCCATTTCGGGCATCATCACATCCAATATACAGATATCAGGTGACAAATCTTTTAAGATATTCAGTGCCTCCTTGCCATCTTTTGCCCAGGTAACCTTAAAACCTGAGATTTCTAAATACTGCTGTAAGATTGAAGCATAGTCACCATCATCTTCTGTTAATAAAATATGTTTCATAATAAGGGAATTGATATACTAAAAAGAGCTCCTTTTCCAGCTTCGCTCTTCACGGTTATGCTGCCTCCGTAGGCTATAATAAGTTGTTTAACATAAAACAGACCTAATCCAAGCCCCTTTGTTGTATGAATGTTGCCTTTTTCTATTCTGTAAAATTTTTCAAAAATCAACTTATGATGCTTTTCAGATATACCGCGACCGTCATCTTTTATAGAAAACGTAAAATGATTTTCACTGATAGTTAAGGTCGTTTCTATATGTCGAGCTCCGTATTTTACTGCATTATCCAACAGGTTCACAATAATCGTATTCAAATGAAAATGATCCATCTTTAACAAGATATTTTCAGCAGACGCGATATGGTGAATGGTAATATTGGGTTTTGATATTTGAAAATCATATATGATGGCATCTATCTCATTGCTCATTACGGTTTTTTCCTGTTTAAAGGCAACTATCTCTGATGCAAAAGAAGCTTCTGTAATCTGTATGAATAATTTTTGCAAACGTTCATTCTGCCGTTTGATGATTGATAAAGTATTTTGATGATGCTCAGGACTCAACTGTTTCTCTTTCTGTTGTAATGTCTTTATAGCAATATCTATGGTTGCAAGAGGTGTTTGGAATTCATGTGTGATATTATTAATAAAATCGGTCTTTACTGAGGATATCTTTTTTTCAGTAATCAAATTCTTGATGGATAAATAAAACAAACCCACTACAAAAGACAATAACAGTAAGGAGAATAAAAGCAAGCCAATCATTTTTCCCATGACAATTTTTTCCCAGTTTTCAATGCTGTAATATCGCTGTGTTCTTATTTCAAGCGAATAATCTTCTAAGGATTTTTTGTTTGATAGCTCTTCGCGTTTTATTGAACTCGTTTGCCATTTACCGGAAGCAAAAGAAATTTCATTTTTACTTTTCACCGTGTTCCCTAATGTCCGGATTTTTCCATTGAATATAGTATCGGTTTTGCCGTTTTGGGTAACAGTAGCCGACGTCATATAAATTGCATACCCTATTTTATATTTTTGATAAATTTCCTGAGTCTGCATAAACTGATGTAAAACGGCAGAGAGTGAGTCAGCTGTTTGTGTAATAAGCTTTTTATAGACTTCCCGGTTTATTGTTTTGTCTTTATAATCTTTAAGAAACCCGGCTGCTTTTTCCATCCATTCATCATCTAGTGCTGTATATTCGGGTGTATCTTCTAATTCAAAAAGTTGCTTTTTAACTTCTGCGTTAATCTCTTTCTCTTTAAGAGCATACGTGTTGTAAATAAAATATCCCTGTATGGCTGCAAGAGCTACAACGGTAAAAATACAGCCAACAATAAGGAAAGCAATTTTTCTTTTCATATAACAAAACTACGAATCTTATTAAGATACAATACAGATAGATAAGGTATTAACCTTGCATTAACCTAAAATAGGTTATTCTGTAGAATGCCTCAATAATCTTTGCCTAAAACTTCTTTTTTTTCTTTAAGGATTAACCTCTCATTAACCCATTCTTAACCCATAATACCAGACAAGTTACAGAGATTTGCTCCAAAACCATATAATGATGAAAAAGTACATTCTATTCATTTTGATAATGCCTTTTATGAGCTTTGCTCAGCCGGTAATCAAACTTTCAGGATCTGTTCAGAACTCAAAAAAAGAGTTGCTTTCGTTTGCTGATATAGCCATAATAAACATGGCAGATTCATTAGATTATAAAAACTCTGTAACAGATGAAAAAGGATTTTTTGAAATCGATAAGTTGCAAAAAGGAATGTATGTTCTGAAGATCGCAGCTTTCGGTTACACGGATTATGAACAACATATTATTCTGGAATCTGATCAGGTACTCCCGGTAGTTATCCTTGAAGAAGAAACTACTTTGATGGAGGATATGATCATACATTATAAAAAACCAGTAATAAAGCGGAAAATAGATCGATTGGAGTTTACTATTGAAGGTTCCGTTTTGGCTGCAGACAATGCATGGGAAATTCTTAAGAAAACGCCAGGTGTAATGGTCTCTGCCGGAGAATCTCTATCCGTAAGAGGAAGCAGTTCCATTCTGATTACAATAAATGATAAAAAAGTGTATCTGACAGGAGAAGAGTTAAAACAGCTTTTAGAAAATACTCAGGGAGAAAATATTTATTCCATAGAAGTAATTACGAATCCGCCAGCAAAATATGAAGCCCAGGGAGGTGCAATTCTTAACATCAGCATGAAAAAGAATATAATGGAAGGCTATAAAGCTTCTGTTAGCGGAGCTTATGTACAATCGATGTATCCAAAAGGCGTAGTGAGTACTTCTCAAAATTATAAAACAAAAAAACTTACTTTGTCTGGTGGTTATAGTCGTGGCACAGGTACTTATTACAGACAGAGTAAAGACGTAATCCGCTATATGGATGATGAAAAGAAAACTACATCTGAATGGATAAGTTTTCTGAACCGAAAAAATAAATCATTGTCTCAGAATGCATACAGACTTTCAGCAGAGTATGCCATAGATAGTCTTCAATCGGTAACCTTAGGCACCAACGGTTTTATTAGCACTAATAATTACGGAACCTATAATGTTCCTACCTATATCTATAATGGAAATAGTGTATTGGATTCTCTCTATACCACGCGTAATGATAGAAAAGATCCTCAAAAGACAAGTGCCTATAATCTGGGATATGAATATAAACTGGGGGAAAAAGAAAAACTATCTTTTTTATCTGATTATACAAGATATTTTAATAAGGAATATCAGGATATCACATCCTTATTTTCTTTGCCGGATGATGAGCCTTATCGTAAAATGCGGTTTGTAAGTGACAATATACAGAACATCAGACTTTTTTCTGTACAAGGTGATTATATGCGTGAAAAGAACGATGAAACCTGGGAAGCAGGAGTGAAATGGGGACGTGTAAAAGCGGATAATACATTAGATTTTAAAGATGAAAAAGCAGGAATGCTTGTAGGAAATGCTGAGAGAACAAGCCGCTTTCTGTACAAGGAAATGATTTATGCCGGGTATGTAAGCTATGCAAAAGAAATAGATAAATGGAGTTTTAAAGCAGGGCTCAGAGGAGAATATACATCATTGGAAGGAAATTCAGAAACAATTGATGAAATCAATAAGCAAAACTATTTCAAGCTTTTTCCTTCTGTTTATGGTTTATATAAACCAACTGAAGGACATGAGATTGGTATATCTTACAGTAAGCGCATAAGCAGACCACAATACAGCTGGCTTAATCCATTCCGGTCTTATTATAACCGGTATTCTTACTTCACGGGAGATCCGGATTTAAAACCGGCAATCATTAACAATATCAGTTTGTTGTACACTCTGGCTGGTAACTATAATTTTGATCTGTATTATCGAAATGAAAGCAACCCGGCTATGGAGATATCGTATCAGGATTATGAAACAAATACGCTGGTATATAAATTTACCAATATAAAAAGGAAAACAGGTTACGGACTCGATTTTAATACCAGTATTGATTTTTTTTCATGGTGGCAATCGGGTATTCAGACCAGCCTCAATTATGTACAGGATACTTTTCAGGGATTGGACGGTCAGTTTTATAAAAATGAGCGGCTGCAATTTAGTTCAAGTATCAACAATCGGTTTAATCTGAATGCAAAAAAAGATTTTACAGCTGAGGTCAATGGGTTTTATACGTCACCTTCTGTGCAGGGAACTTTTACAATAAGCTCTTTTTCCAGTTTGTCTGTCAGTTTCAGAAAACTGCTTTTTGATGGAAAAGGGGAGTTCTCTGTGATATTCTCAGATATTTACAGAGGAGAAAAACAAACTGTATCTACCAACTATGCCAATCAGTTTAATTATTTTAATGACTACAGCGACAGTCAAAGTTTTCGGATTGGTTTTAAATACAATATAGGAAATCAGAAAATAAAGAATGTTGAGAGCCGGAATAAAACAGAAGAACAGCAAAGGTTATAAAATAAAAAATAGGCGGTTCATAAGAAACGCCTATTTTTAAAAAACTACATTAACTACTACTATTCACTTAATAAACTTTTCTGTGGTATAAGTAAATTCTTTTTCTAACTATTTGTAATAATAAATTCAAATTTTATACCACTATAAAAAAATAAGGAAAATAGGTCCCTAATACTCTTTCTAATGTGAAACCTTGTGTAATGTTTCTACATTTTGTTGAATAAAAAAGAGGAATTTATATAAATTCCTCTTTTTTATCTTTTATTTTCTGTGTAAATCGATTCTGTAATTTACTTTATCCCAATCTATCAGTTTAAAGTAATTATCTATATACTCCGCTCTTTTGTTCGTATACTTTAAATAATAAGCATGCTCCCAAACATCAAGATTCAAGATAGGATAACCTTTAATCTCCTGAAAGCCCATTAATGGATTGTCCTGATTAGCCGTTGTAATGATTTTTAACGCTCCGTTATCTGTCATAATCAACCATGCCCATCCTGATCCGAATACGCCAGTTCCGGCTTTTTTAAACTGCTCTTTAAAGGCATCGTATGAACCAAAATCTCTCGTGATCAGTTCTGCAGCTTTACCTGTTGGTTTTCCACCTTTTTTAGGACCTAATATCTCCCAAAAGATGTTGTGGTTATAATATCCTCCAGCATTATTTCTTAAAAAGCTGTCTTTTCCATCGATTCCGATTAGTATTTCTTCTATAGATTTAGATTCTAACTCGGTTCCTTTTACAGCTTCATTAAGGTTATTTGTGTATCCTACATGGTGTTTTGCGTAGTGTGTTTCCACTGTTTTCGCATCCATATAAGGCTCAAGATCAGCATACCCGTAATTCAGTCCTAACATTTTGAAAGCTCCTTCGTTTGCTTTTACATCGTTCGGATTTGAGGTAGTTTCACTTGTTGTAGTTGTTGATGTAGCCTGAGGTACATCTACTTCTTCTAAAGTTGACTTTTTGTTACAACTAATAAAAGCGGCAATTATAATACTTGCAATAAAGACTTTTTTCATAATTCTAAAGATTTTATCAGGTTAATATATTCTATTTTTGCTTGTTCACTAGTCAAATGGCTTATCTGCATCCATGCATTGAATTTAAAAGCTTTTACAAGATCATCCTGTTGGTTATCATGCATTTGTAGGGTGTCTGATGTAGCCTGTTTATAATAGGCGTAAATTCTCAGTTTTACATCTGACGGTATTTTAGAATCTGTAGAAGAGGCTTTCTTATATGCTTCTTAAAAATTCTTTATTGAGCTGATCGTCCATTATTTTATGGCAATAACTGTTTTATTTCCTTTTGCTTTTTGTTTCAGTTCTACATTTAATTTTGTTCCTAAAGGCAGATATAAATCTACCCGAGAACCAAATTTGATAAAACCTGCATCTTCACCTTGTATAGCTCTTTGTCCTTCTTTCGCGTAATTTACGATTCGTTTGGCCAGTGCTCCTGCAATCTGACGGTACATAACCTCTCCGAAAACAGGATTGTCTATAACAACCGTTGTGCGTTCATTTTCTTCGCTGGCTTTCGGATGCCATGCTACTAAATATTTTCCCGGGTGGTATTTACTATATTTTACCATACCGTTTAAGGCATATCTTGTAACATGGACATTGATGGGTGACATAAATATGGACACCATCAACCTTTTGTCTTTGAAATATTCTGGTTCGAACACTTCTTCTATTACAACAACTTTGCCATCTACCGGTGCAAGGATTAAATGATCTTCTATAGCATCAACATTTCGCTTCGGATTTCTGAAAAACTGAAGTACAATAATCAAAAATACAAGCATTACTACCTGAACAAATGTTTTTAGCCAATGTAGCTGAGCCGGAATGATATAATCTGCGAGTAAAATAAGTGCTACAGTAACGATTACAGATCCTAAAATTATTTTTGCGCCTTCTTTATGAAACATTATAATAAAATTTGATACATTAAAATATAAATGGAGCAGCGAATAATACACTGTCCAAACGATCCAGAATACCGCCATGTCCCGGCATAATATTACCACTGTCTTTGACCTGTGCCTGTCGTTTGAATTTTGATTCAACAAGATCACCTATAGTGCCAAATAAGCTTAATATTAGAGCGCTTATAATCCCCGTTGTGACTGTGAAATACTGAAAGTAAATACTCAGTATGCATGCTGCACAGACAGAGGCTATAAACCCCCCGATAAATCCTTCAATTGTTTTTTTGGGAGAAATCTTTTCATATAATTTATGCTTGCCAAACGCCCTGCCACAAATATAAGCAAAAGTATCGTTAACCCATATTAAGATAAAAATACCAATGATGATAAATGGATTATAAGTATTGCTAAGAAACGGCAGTTGCAACAGTTATTAAAAACGGTATAAGTATATAACCTGACAAAAACAGGATTTTTATATAAGATGCTTCTTTTATTTCCAGTTTATTTTTAAACAGGTCTGCAATCAGATAGGCAGAAAAGGGGAGTCCAATCAATAATAATCCGGATAAATCTGAATTTGTACGGATCAAATAAAACACTAATAAGCTGAAAACAGTTGCTATAACGGCTGTTTTAAGAGGAATTCTATAGAGTTTAGAAAATTCGTAGACACCCGTAAGTAAAAAGAAAAGAAATAATAATTGAAAAGTCCAGTCGCTGTATAATGTTGCTCCTATTAGGAGAAGTATATATACAATGCCGGATAGGGAACGTATAACATTTTCAGACATTCTATAAATCTTCAAGAAGTAATAAATAGAGATTTTTTGGTTCGATTCCGTATTGAAGGAAATCATCCGATACTCTTTCTTTGAAACACTGCAGCGTGGTAATATTGGAAGGAATATTAGAACCGTATTTGTATTTTATTTTTCTGAGTCCGTCACTTTTGGTACGTGTTATCTGACTTGTTCTGCAATTACAATAATGTTTTTAGGCAGTTCGTTAGATTTATAGTGTAAGAACTGTTTAGATGAAAATAAGATAGATCCATCCTGAGAAATCAAACCCTCACAGTTGCAGAGAAAAAACAAAGGATTTACCGGGTTTTTATAAAGTAACCGATTCTCAATCAGATAAGATTGTAAAGGTAATTCGAAAGTCTGTGCCTCTATTTCAAACCAATCATTTTCCTGTAGAATGCTGATAAATGTTTCGTTTAGATCTTCTTCATTCTCACAGTACAAAAATTTTCCTCCGTTATTTTTAAAATTTAAAGTAAATTCTTCATCAAGGGGTACGATTTTATCAGGCAAAAAAAAATCACCTGCTATCATCTTTATTGATGAAATAGATGCTATCGGTCGTGCAAGAGGAAAAAGTAATTTTTCGGGTTCTAACGACGAAACGCGAAAACACTCTGAATCAGCTTTTAAAGAAATGGATGGTTTTGGAACCAATACCAATGTTATTGTATTGGCCGCTACCAACCGTGCAGAGATACTCGACAGTGCCCTGATGCGTGCAGGTCGATTGACAGACAGATTTATGTTGAATTACCAGATGTTCGTGAAAGAAAACAAATCTTTGAAGTACACTTGCGTAAAATTAAAAAAGTTGACAATCTTGATATTGACTTCTTAGCAAAACAAACTCCGGGATTCTCAGGAGCAGATATTGCCAATGTATGTAATGAAGCTGCTCTTACTGCTGCAAGAAAAGATAAAAAACAGGTTGATAAACAAGATTTTCTGGATGCCGTAGACAGGATTGTAGGTGGATTGGAAAAGAAAAACAAAATCATCAGC
>NZ_JAUFQU010000036.1:0-26704 GCF_030409925.1 Paenimyroides ceti | reverse complement strand
CCGGATCTCTTGGAAGTTTCTATTGGACATGCTTTAATAGCGGAGTCTATCTATCTCGGAATAGAAAATGTGGTTAATATGTATCTTAATTAAATTGAAATAATGGAAATGCTGTAATCAAAAGTTATAGGTGAAGGAAAACCATTGATTATTTTACATGGTTTTTTAGGAATGTCAGATAACTGGAAAACCCTCTCCGGGAAATATGCTGAATCCTCACTTCAGGTACATGTGTTGGATTTGAGGAATCATGGAAGAAGTTTCATGCAGATGAGTTTAACTATGAGGTAATGATGGAAGATGTAGTGCGCTATTGTCAACACAATGAGTTGACAGATGTTTTTCTTATGGGGCATTCTATGGGTGGAAAAGTGGCAATGAAAGTGGCGTGTCATCATTCTGATCTGGTAAGTAAGCTGATTGTTGCTGATATGTCACCGAAAGGATATAAACCCCATCACCAGTCCATTATGCAAGCACTTAATGCAGTAGACTTTACAGTTCAGACTACTCGTACTGAAATTGAAGATAAGGTACGGGAGTATATTGATGATGAAGGAGTGGTGCAATTTCTTATGAAAAATGTTTACAGACAAACACCTGATAAATTAGCGTTTCGATTTAATTTGGCTGCTTTTAATGCGGATGACCGGGCTATTGGTGAAGCTTTAAAAGAAGATGAGAGGTATGATGGTCCAACCTTGTTTCTCAAAGGTGAACAATCTAATTATATCACAAAAGAGGATGAAACTCTTATACCGAAGCATTTTAAAAATGCAACGATACAAACAGTTAGCAATGCAGGGCATTGGCTGCATGCCGAAAATCCGGATGAATTTTACCAATTAACCATTGATTTTATAGAAAAGTCTTAAATAGGAGTTAAGTGGTTTAGTATTAGTTTGTTGTCGTAATTAGTTGTATATTTTAACTATAAATTGTTTAAAAAATCATAATTTTTTTTAAATTTGAGTATGAACGTTAAAATGTAGGACATGAAAAAACTTTTATCTATATCTGTAATGTCTTTGATGGCATCTACCGCCATTGCAGTGGTTATCGGATAAGTATGCAGGGACAGCGACAGCTTGCTATGGGACATACGGGTGTTGCTGTGATTGGTCAGAATGCAGAAAGTATCTTTTTTAACCCGGCCAGTGGTGTTTTTCTTAATGACCGTTTTAGTTTTGCTGCAGGAGCAACGCATTATTCTCGAATACAAAATTCCAGAATACTACTTTTAATTGGCAAAATAAATCAGAGAATATGGGTACGCCGTTTTATGTGTATGCCAATTACAAATTCTCAGACCGTTTTGCTTTTGGTGTAGCGGTGTATTCACCTTATGGAAGTGCTGTTGACTGGGATCAAGACTGGGAAGGATCACACTTGGTCAATAATATTGATTTAAAAGCTATTTTTGTTCAACCTACATTATCTTTTAAATTAACTGAAGATGTAAGTATCGGAGCTGGAATAATCTATGTAAATGGTGGGGTGGAGTTCAATAGAAACCTTAGCCGTAGTTTAACTGATGAAAACGGAAATCGTTCTGATATTACTGTAAAAGCAGCAGGCGTTTCTGCTTGGGGATATAACCTTGGTTTGATGCTAAATTAGATGATTATGTCACTTTTGGTGTCAATTATCGCTCTCAGATCGATGTTGAAGCTAAAAACGGAGATGCAACTTTTCATGATCTTCCGCATTTGCACAAGCGATATATAAAGACGGAAAATTTGATGCTACGATGCCATTACCGCAGAGTTAACGGTAGGTTTTCTTATAAAATAAATGAAAAATGGCTTGCAGCAGTAGATTACAATCTTGCCTACTGGAATGCCTATAAATCGTTGAATATCTATTTTGCAGATCCGAACATCCCTGCTTCAATTAATCCGAGAAACTATAAAAATTCCAGTACTTATCGAGTAGGAATGCAGTTTACGCCCAATGATAAACTCTCTGTAAGAGCAGGTGCTTATTATGATGAGAGCCCTGTGCAAAATGGATATTTTTGCTCCTGAAACTCCGCGGAATGATTCTATGGCAGGAACTTTCGGATTTACGTACCGCATCACTCCCAAATTGGGAATTGACTTTGCTGCCACCTATTTGCATTTTCAGGAAATCGATAATTCATAGACCACTATAAAGAAGACGGCAATGATGTTTCTTTTGGAGGTACTTATAAATCAAATGCCTATTCATTCGGATTGGGATTATCTTATAACTTTTAAAACCCCGCAAAATGAAAAATAAATTTTTATATATACCTTTTTTAGCCTTAGGTTTAGGCTTGGTATCATGTGAACCGGAGTTTAAAGATGAAATCAATGCCGGAACGTATACAAACGGAGAAGCAGATTTTACCACCTATGTCGCTATCGGAAATTCTCTTACAGCCGGATATATGGATGGTACTGTTTTCAGATCGGGCAAAATAATTCTTATCCGAATATTTTAGCAAAACAATTTAAATTAGTTGGAGGAGGAACATTTACACAACCTTCATACGAAGATGACGTAAATGATTTAGGTGGATTAATATTAATGGGAACTCCACAGACACTTACCAGAATGGTCATTAATATGTCTACCGGAGGGCCTCAAAATTTAGCAGGAACACCAACAATAGAAATTTCAAAACTACAGCAAAAAGCCTATAACAATATGGGAATTCCCGGAGCAAAATCTTTTCATTTGCTGGCTGCCGGTTATGGAAATTTACAGGGATTGGCTACAAAAACAGCAAATCCGTATTTTGTACGGCATGCAACAACTCCTACAACAAATGTTTAGCAGATGCGATGTCTATGAATCCTACCTTTTTTACTAACTGGATCGGATCAAATGATGTACTCGCTTATGCGTTGTCTGGTGGGACGGGAGTAGATCAAAAAGGGAATACTAATCCGGCCACCTATGGTTCAGATGATATTACTGACCCGAATGTGTTCGCACAGGTGTATGCCACTATCATGAACACACTCACGGCCAACGGTGCAAAAGGAGTGGTAGCAACTATACCGTCAGTAACTTCTATTCCATATTTTACAACTGTTAAGTATAATCCTTTATCAGTTGCAGCTTTAGGAGAAACAGCAGGGATTAATACCATCAATCAGAGTTTATATGGCCCTATGAAAGCGATCTTAACAGCTGTTGGAGCCGGAGACAGAATTGAACTTTTAAGTACAACTTCTGCTAACCCGGTTATTATTGTTGATTAAAACATTACCTAATCTTTCTGCACAGATAACAGCTGTAGCCTCTCAGGTACCGGAATTGGCTCCCTTTGCAGGTTACCTCGGAGCTACTTTCGGTCAGGTAAGACAAGCGAATAAAAATGATTTAATTTTACTTACAGCAAGTAGTGCTATAGGTAAAACCACTACTTTACCAACAGGTGTGCCGGAAACTTTGGGAGTTGTTGGAGTGACATATCCTTTAGGAGATGCTTTGGTACTATTGCCTTCAGAGCAACAGGCTATTACAGAAGCTACAAAGCTTTTAATCAGATCATACGTCAGATTGCCGCTTCAAAAAACATTCCGGTGGCGGATATGAACAGAATAATGAATGATCTGGTTGCCGGTTTGAGAAATTCTGATGGTCAGATATATACAGCTGACTATTTTAAAGGAACAGGAAATTTGAATACTGTAATGTTTTCATTAGATGGTGTACATCCAAACTCAAGAGGATATGCTTTTGTCGCTAATGAGATTATTAAAGTAATCAATCAAAATTATAAAGCAAGAATTCCGTTTGTGAATGTTGCCGATTATCAGGGACCGAAATTGGTTCCTTCCAATTAATGAATGTTTAACCCAATAAAAAATGTTATGAGATTTTTAATCAGTTTATTTAGTAACCGCTATTATCGTTTATGTATTAGCTAATTTTTTACCCGGAGTAAGTGTGGATGGATTTGGATCATCTATTATTGTAGTTATTGTTCTGGCAATACTCAATATTTTTGTGAGTCCAATCCTTAAGATTATTTCTTTGCCGATTACCATTTTAACCTTAGGGTTGTTTTCTTTTGTAATCAATGCTATTATCATCATGCTTTGTGCTTATTTTGTTAATGGTTTTCATGTAGAAAGTTTTTGGTACGCATTACTCTTTAGTTTGATTCTGTCATTTGTACAGTCATTAGTAGGAGGTTTGTCTGCTCAAAGCTAAAAAACACTTTTTTATTAATATTTGAATTACAAATACTTAAAAAGTTGGTTGGCTTGCAAAAATGATTTATTTTTGCAAGCCAATTTTAGTATGTAAATTATCCAAAAATGAATATTACAAGAAATAATGTTGATGCTCAAAATGCCATCATCACAATTGAGTTAGCAAAGAAGATTTTCAGGGAAATGTTGAAGCAGTTTTAAAAAACTATAAAAAAAGTGCTACTATTCCCGGGTTCCGTAAAGGAGCAGTACCAATGTCATTGGTGAAAAAACAGTACGAACAGCTGTAATGTTTGAAGAAGTAAATAAATTACTTCAAGATAATTTGAATAAATATCTTACAGAAGAAAAAATCGATATTTTAGGAAATCCATTACCAGTTGCAAAAGATATTAATTGGGATGCAGACACCCTAAGCTTTGAATTTGAATTAGGTTTAGCACCTGATTTCACAGTTGATTTGGGAGCAAAAAATAAGATAACTAAATTTAATATTGTTGCTGATGATGCTATGTTGGAGGAGCAGGTTGAATTTATTCAGAAACAATATGGTAAGGTTACAGCAAAAGACAAAGTTGAAGAAGGAGATGCAGTACGTGTAAAAGCTGTAAACGAAGCAGAAGGAATCAATGCTGAATTCAATTTGAATTTAGAAGATATCCGTACTAAAACCAATCAAAAGAAATTTATTGGAAAAAAAGTAGGGGATGTTGTTACTCTAAATACAAAAGGATTATTTGAAGATGATCATAAATTAATGGATACATTAAAAGTTGATCATGATAAGGTTCATGGATTGGAAGTTGATGTAGATTTTACAATTGAAGAAGTAACGTCTACTGAAAAAGCAGAATTAAATCAGGAATTTTTTGATAAATTATTTGGAGAAGGAAAGGTAACTTCAGTTGAAGAATTAAAAGAAAAAATCAAAGAAGATGCTGAAAAACAGTTTGCTCAACAGGCAGATCAAAAATTTACAAATGATGTAGTTGAATTTTTAGTAGAAGAAACAAAGTTTGATTTACCTGAAACATTCCTTAAAAAATGGTTACAAACAGTAGGTGAAACTCCTTTTAACGGAAGAACAGGCAGCTGAAGAATATGAAAATCAGAAAAAGGACTTCGTTATCAGCTGATTGAAGGTAAAATCATTACTGAAAATGAATTACAGATTACTTTTGACGAAATAAAAGACTATACTTCAAACCTGATCAAAGATCAAATGGCTCAGTTTGGACAAATGGAGCCTTCCGAAGAAGATGTAGAAAACATTGTTTCAAGAGTATTATCTAATCAGGAAGAAGTAAAACGTATTTCTGAGCAATTAATGAACGAAAAAATGGTGAAATTATTTGCTGAAAAAGTAAACGTAAAAACGAAAGATGTAAATTATAAAGATTTCATAAAGGAATCTTACGGGGAATAATATCTCGAAAAAAATAATTAAATTTGAGTGTCGGAATTTGCTTTCGGCACTCATTTTTTTTAACATATAAAAAATAAAAATTTTATGGATTTCGGAAAAGAATTAAAAAATACGCGACTCAGCATCAGGGAATAAATAGTATGTATTATGACAAGATAGTGAGTAGCATGACGCCTTATATTATTGAAGAACGTCCTATGAATATTGCATCAATGGACGTTTTTTTCACGTCTGATGATGGATAGAATCATTTTTTTAGGAACAGGAGTAGATGATTAC
The DNA here is from genome assembly GCF_030409925.1 of Paenimyroides ceti. Lineage (NCBI taxonomy): Bacteria > Pseudomonadati > Bacteroidota > Flavobacteriia > Flavobacteriales > Flavobacteriaceae > Paenimyroides > Paenimyroides ceti. The sequence continues at coordinate 20,806 of NZ_JAUFQU010000036.1, read as the reverse complement.
GTAGCTAATATCATTCAGGCTCAGTTATTATTTCTGGAAAGTGTTGATGCATCAAAAGACATCAGTATCTATATCAACTCGCCTGGAGGAAGTGTTTATGCAGGATTGGGAATATATGATACCATGCAATTTGTAAAACCAGATGTTGCTACTATCTGTACAGGTATGGCTGCTTCTATGGGAGCTGTATTATTGTGTGCAGGAGCAGACGGAAAACGTTCTGCTTTACCGCATTCGCGAGTAATGATCCACCAGCCTTCAGGAGGTGCTCAGGGAGTTGCTACTGATATGGAAATCAACCTGAAAGAAATGTTGAAATTAAAAGAAGAATTATATCAGATTATCGCGAAACACTCTAAACAACCTTATGAGAAGGTATATAAAGACTCTGAGCGTGACTATTGGTTACGGGCAGATGAAGCTAAGGAGTACGGTATGATTGATGAAGTATTAATAAGAGAATAATCCGAAAGGAAAAGAGAATGAAAAATGAAGGTTACGAATGTTCATTTTGTGGACGTACAAAAGCAGATACGCAAATACTGATTGCAGGTATTGATGCTCATATTTGTGATCGTTGTGTAGAACAGGCACATGGAATTGTGATTGAGGAAATCAAGAACAACCATGGTAAAGCTTTTGCAGACGAAGTATTGCTTGAAAAACCAGTAAAAATAAGAGCTTTTCTCGATCAGTATGTAATTGGTCAGGAGCAAACTAAAAAGTAATGTCAGTTGCTGTTTATAACCATTACAAACGATTGTTACAGCAAGAAAGCAATGATGATGTTGAAATTGAAAAAAGTAACATTATTGTTGTGGGGCAACCGGTACCGGAAAAACATTGGTAGCAAAAACAATTGCTCGTATGCTTAATGTTCCGTTAGCGATTGTAGATGCAACAGTACTGACTGAAGCGGGGTATGTAGGGGAAGATGTAGAAGGAATTCTGACTAAACTTTTACAGGCTGCAGATTATGATGTAGAAAAGCAGAACGTGGTATTATTTTTATAGACGAGATTGATAAGATCGCTCGTAAGAGTGATAATCCGTCTATAACCAGAGATGTTTCCGGTGAAGGTGTTCAGCAGGCTTTATTGAAGCTGTTGGAAGGGTCTGTGGTAAATGTTCCGCCAAAAGGAGGACGTAAACATCCTGACCAGAAATTTATCGAGGTAAATACTCAGAATATTTTATTCATTGCAGGGGGTGCTTTTGATGGTATTGAAAAAATCATTTCTAAACGAATGAACTTTCAGGCTGTCGGATACGGTACTTCAAGAGATATGAGTAAAGTAGATCAGGCAAATCTGTTGCAATATATCATTCCTAAAGACATAAAGGATTTTGGGCTTATTCATGAAATCATCGGTCGTTTGCCGGTATTAACTCATATGGATCCGCTTGATAAATCTACTTTGCGTTCTATTCTTACTGAGCCTAAAAATGCTTTAGTAAAACAATATCAGAAGTTATTCGAGATGGATGATGTAAAGTTGAGTTTCACTGAAGATGCGCTTGATTTTATTGTTGATAAGGCATTGGAATATAAAATTAGGGGCTCGTGGTCTTCGTTCTCTTTGTGAAGCTATTCTGACTGATCCATGTATGAATTGCCTGGAACGGGAATTGATGTGTTGGAAGTAGATCGAGAATTTGCAGAAAATGCATTGAACAGAATCTGATGAACCGTTTAGAATATTACCGTCTGATTGCTTACTGTTTGATAAAAATAAAAGAACCGAAATATTCATTTCGGTTCTTTTATTTTTGATCTGTTTAAAAAAGAAGATTAATACTTCAGTATTTGTCCGCTTCCGTTTTGTTTTACATTAATGGTTTTGGTGTGTTTTAGATACAGATTCCCTGAACCGTTTATTGATCCGTCAATACCGTTAATGGTATTAGAGTAAATATTTCCGGAACCCTTTGCCTCAACTTCGGTATAAAAGGCAGATAAATCTTTAGCGTCAATATTACCGGAAATGTTTTGGTTGATTTTTACGGTATTCGAGTTGCCTGATAAACAATGTTTCCGCTTCCTTGCTGATCTATGCTCAGTTCATCCGTTTTTAATCGTAAAACCACTTCAGCACTTCCCTTATTGATGAATTTAAAATTAAGAATTTCTATAGTCCTAAATTGTAAAACTTTCCGCTACCTTCTACAGAGATTTCTTTAATCGTTTTGCTTGTAATAGAAACTTTTAGCGGTGCATTAGAAGAAAGAATTTCAAAGCCTGGTTTTTTGTTGATAATCAGAGTTCCGTCTACAACTTTTGTCTCAATCAATTGATGCAGATTGGCATCTCCGCTCACCGAAATCGTTTTGTTATAGTCGTTAGTTAACAAAGCTACTTCAAAGTCACTGTTAATGGCTACTTTGTCGTATACAGGTACTCTGCGCGCTTTTTTAATTACATTTCCATTTCCCTTGACTTTTCTCTGAGCAATTGTGTTTTGGGTTGAAATTACTGCTAAAAACAATATAAATATATTTCATATTATAGAGTTTGTGGGTTATCAAATGGTATTTCTTCAAAGATATTATCTGTGAAATCTAATACTTCCGAATTTACAAAATTCTTTTTAAAATCGGCAATACCTTTCTCAATTAATAAAGGAGTGGTAAATTTTCTGCTGTTTCCTAAAATAAACCCATTGAGTTCCAGTTTGAAAAACATTTTTCCGGAAGGTGTTTTAAAATTTCATGAAATTCAATACGGCAAAATGATTTTTAATAACGTTTATATCACTAAAACATTGAGATTTATGTGTAAAACTGTTGCTTGTAAATATCGTATTCCCCTTTCTGTTGTTGTAGGTATATTTATATTTTCCGTTTTCTTTAATGCTTATAACAAGTGTTCCCATGGCTATTTTGATGGATAAAAACTAACGAAAACATAGTCGTTAAACTATTTTTAAATTTGTAAATAATTATTTACGTTCCTTTACTTTTCCTAGGCCGTCAATAGAAGAGGTAATGATGAGGTTAGGTTTGGTTTGTATTCTAAATTGCCAATACCTGTGATGGTCACATTGATCTTTTGTGTAGACCAAATAGAAGCATTCCCGATGCCGGAAATATCGTTCAGGCTTGTGTTGGACTGTAATTCTTCAGCGTTAAGATTACCAGTACCATTAATTTTTGTCGATAAATGATTTGTTTTTCCGGTAAGCGTAATGCTGCCGATACCATCGATCACAATATCGGTATTTTCATTGTTAAGTGGTAATTCAATACTTCCGGTAACATTAACTTTGATTCTCAATACAGGACTTGTCTGATCTTTCATTCCTTTGATTGATCCTATTCCGTCCAATATAATCGATTTTAAATGACTGTGATTGATTTTTACAACCAGATAGTCAGCGTTGTCAATATTTACGATGCCTCTTGAATTTTCAAGATATAAGGTGTTAATATCTACAGTTTTGTTTAAAGATTCAATAAGTCTTTTACTCCCGATCAGATGAATTTCATCTTCGGGTACTTCGTCGGATATCTCAATATTTGCAAATGATTTATTGACAATATTTTCAAAAGACTGCATTTTATAAATAATAATCTCAGTAGGAGAATTATTGCGGTTGTTTTTTGAGTTACAACTTATTACAACGAGTAGAATAGAAGGAAGCATCAGGTGTAATAATTTTTTCATATTGTTTTTTGTGCAATTTATTATATAAAAATGAGATGAATGAAAAAAAATAGTGAGATTCTAATAAAAAAAGAGAGATTTTTAATTAAAAATCTCTCTTTAGTACTCAAGGCGGGACTTGAACCCGCACGGGCATTACTACCCACTGGATTTTAAGTCCAGCGTGTCTACCAATTCCACCACTCGAGCGAATGAGGATTAAATTAACGTTTTATAAAATAAAGCCTTATTAAAATAAGGCTTTATTTAGTACTCAAGGCGGGACTTGAACCCGCACGAACATTACTGCTCACTGGATTTTAAGTCCAGCGTGTCTACCAATTCCACCACTCGAGCGTTAATTTGAGCGAAAAACGGGGTTCGAACCCGCGACCTCATCCTTTGGCAAGGTTGCGCTCTACCAACTGAGCATTTTCGCATTTTTTTAAAGAACTTTTGTGAGTGCAATATAAAATGTAATTTTTGTATTTGCAATAATAATTTTTATTTTTTTTTGTACTCAAGGCGGGACTTGAACCCGCACGAACATTACTGCTCACTGGATTTTAAGTCCAGCGTGTCTACCAATTCCACCACTCAAGCATATTGACAGTTTAGGGTCAACGTTTTGTGCTAACTTTCGTATTGCGAGTGCAAATATAAAGGATTTTTTAATTAATCAACCTGTAAGCCATGATAAATGACGAACTATTTTTTAACTTATTGATAATGAAGAAAGGGAGTATGTAAAAAAAAGCATCTCTTTTACGGAGATGCTCTGTTATTAACGTACTGGTCGATTGAGAATAAGATCGAGGTACATATTGATATTGTTTTTTAGTTTTTTTCTGTGTGTAATAAATCTAAAAAGCCGTGTTCTAATAAAAATTCTGACGTCTGAAATACCTTCCGGTAATTCTTTTCCTGTAGTGTCTTTTACAATACGCGGACCTGCAAAACCAATAAGAGCTCCTGGTTCAGCTATATTAATGTCTCCCAACATAGCATAAGAAGCAGTTGTACCTCCTGTAGTAGGGTCTGTACATAAAGAGATATAAGGAATTTTTGCTTTAGCCAGTTGCGCTAATTTAGCAGATGTTTTAGCCATTTGCTAAGAGAAAAAGCAGCTTCCATCATTCGGGCACCTCCGGATTTTGAAATCATCACGAAAGGAATATGTTCTGTATAGAATAGTCAATACCTCGGCAATTTTTTCACCCACAACAGCTCCCATTGAACCTCCGATAAAGGCAAAATCCATACATGCTACCACCAAATCTTCACCTTTAGATTTTCCTACAGCTACACGTACCGCATCTTTCAATTTGGTTTTTTCCCGAGCTTCTTTTAATCGGTCACTATATTTTTTTGTGTCAAAAAATTCCAAAGGATCTTTAGATACAATCTTTTCAAATAATTCTTTATACTTATTGTCGTCAAAAAGAATTTGGAATTATTCTTTACTACCGATACGAACATGATAATCATCTTCCGGGCTTACCATAGATTTTCTGCTAATTCGTCTGCTTCAATTACCTTTCCAGTAGGAGTTTTGTACCATAAACCTTTTGGAGTATCTTTTTTCTCTTCTGTTGGTGTCTGAATACATTTTTGTGTTCTTTTAAACCACGCCATATGTACTGTTTTACGCTTTTTAGTGTTATAATGTATTCACATTATTTAAATCGGAAAAAGCTTGTTCTAATCTTTTATTAAATGTTTAATTCTGCTTCACGAAGCCATTTACGGGGATCGTAATATTTTTTATTAGGAACTTCTTCTCCTTCCGATTTCCTATTTGTGTTTTTAAATATTCAATGTTATTTACAACATAATCTCTTGCGCCTTCTGTAAAGGCAAACTGAAGATCGGTATCGATATTCATTTTGATTACTCCGTATGAAATGGCCTCTCTGATTTCTTCCAGAGTAGAACCAGATCCGCCATGGAATACAAAATCAATAGGGTTGGAGATTGTATTGTATTTTTTCTCAATGAATTTTTGAGAATTATCAAGAATTTTAGGAGTAAGTTTTACATTACCAGTTTGTAAACCCCATGTACATTTCCAAAAGCTGCTGCGATTGTAAATCTTGGAGAAACTTTCAAATACACAGTTTTAATTTCATAATATCTTAATCTAACTGAAACGAATGAAAAAATCGCAATGTTTTTTCAATGTCATAATGTAAAATTCTATCTTCTGTTACCACTGGTACTTCTTCCGATATGTTTTCACAAAACTTTCATAAACGGCTTGACTTTAATGGTCTTCTGAATTCCAAAGCCTGTGTAGCATTGAGAAGTTCAATGGCAAGAATACGTTCAAGATTAACTGCTACACGCATACTTTCGTTGCCGCATTGGCTCCCATACTTACATGATCTTCCTGTCCGTTACTGGACACAATACTATCCGTACTTGCAGGAACCGTTAATTGCTTGTTTTGACTTACAATACTTGCAGCGGTATACTGAGGAATCATAAAACCGGAATTCAATCCCGGATTTGCTCACTAAAAAAGGTGGTAAACCTCGTAATCGGATATGAGCTGATACGTTCTTCTTTCAGATATATTACCAATCTCTGCCAAAGCCATTGCCAGAAAATCCAACGCTAATGCCAAAGGGCTGACCATGAAAATTGCCTCCGGAGATGATCAGATCATCATCATAAAATACGTTCGGATTATCTGTCACCGAGTTAATTTCCGTTTTAAAAACTTTGTTTACATAATCGATCGCATCTTTAGAGGCTCCATGAACCTGAGGAATACAACGGAAAGAATACGGATCCTGAACGTGCTGTTTAGGTTGTTTGATAAGTTCGCTGCCTTCCAGTAAATCTCTATAGAATTCTGCTGTAACAACCTGCCCTTTATGAGGTCTTACCAAATGAATCAATTCATTGAATGGTTCAATTCTTCCATCAAAACCTTCTAAAGAAATGGCACCGATAACATCTGCAAGATAGACAAGCTTACGACTTTTTAACAATACATAGCATCCGTATGCGCTCATGAACTGTGTACCGTTTAACAAAGCTAATCCTTCTTTTGACTGAAGCTCAATTGGTTTCCAGCCATTTGCTTCCAAAACTTTTCCGGCAGGCTGGCGAAATCCCTGATAATATACTTCTCCTTCTCCGATTAAAGTAAAGACAAATGAGCCAGAGGAGCCAAATCTCCTGAAGCCCCAGCGAACCTTGTTCATATACTATAGGAAGTATATCATTATTATAAAAGTCAATAAGACGCTCGACCGTTTTTAGCTGAACTCCTGAATTTCCATAACTCAAAGATTGGATTTTCAACAAAAGCATAATTTTCACAATTTCCTGAGGAATTTCCGGTCCTGTTCCACAGGCATGAGATTTCATCAGGTTTTCCTGTAGCTTTGATAAGTTTTCATCCGATATTTTTACGTTATACAGTGAGCCAAAACCTGTGTTAATACCATATATCGGATCTTTATGCTCTTTCATTTTTTCATCTAAATAGTTTCTGCATTTTTCAATTTTTGCAGTTGCTTCTTCAGACAAAGCGAGTTTTTTATCTTCAATTAATAATGTGTTTATTTCTTCTATAGAAAAAATATCAGAACTTATATAATGAACGTTATCCATGATTTTTAATTTTTTTGTCAAAATTCCGCAAAGATTACCTCAAAAGCAAATAAAAATAGCTGCTGTAAAATAATTTTACGAAATAGTCAGTAAATTAATACTATTATCTTCTTATCGGGTAAATACCCATTTGTTTTCAGTGCTTAGTGCACTGTCAAATCGATAACCTTCTATATTAAATGATTTGATATCTTCTGCTTTGTCAATTGAATGATCAATGATATACCGAACCATTAAACCTCTTGCCTTTTTTGCAAAAAAACTGATGATCTTTAGCTTACCGTCTTTATATTCCATAAATTCAGGTGTAATCACGTTATGTTTTAAAAGCTTTGTATCTACGGCAGAAAAATATTCTTTACTGGCGAGGTTTATGAGCTCCTCACCTCTTTTCATTTGTGTATTTAATTCTTTTACAAGAGCTGGTTTCCAGAAATCATACAGGTTTTTTGATGTACCAACGGTAATTTTGTCCCCATTTCTAACCGATAAGGCTCTATAAGGTCAAGAGGTTTTAGTAAGCCGTACAATCCCGATAAAATACGAACATTTTCCTGTAAAAAGTCTATTTTATTTAGCGGTAATGTATACGCATCTAAACCCGTATACACATCACCGTTAAAGGCATAAACAGCTTGTCTTACTGTAGCTCCGGTTTGCGTAAAGCGATACTTTCTTTCTTGATTACGCTGCCAGTTCAGCTCGCCTAACTTATCTGAAATAGCCATGAGATCGCTGAGTTCTTTAGGCGTTTTCTCTTTTAATGCAGTATGTATCGTTTTAGACTCCTTGATGAACTTGATTTTCGTAAATTCCTGAGTGGGTAATGTACTTTCAAAATCCAATGATTTTGCAGGTGAAATAAGTATTTTCATTGATTAATTTCCTTTTATTCTACTGATTATTTTTTTTATCAACTGTACGCCGTCTCTACGCTTTTTCGCTACTTCATGTATTTCAACGCCCGTTTGTTTCTTTATTATTTTATAAGAGAACGCAAACTGTATGTCATCCGGATCATCTTTTAATAAACCGAAACGCAAATCATTGAAATACAATACGCCTGCACTATCCTGTGTTATAGTATATTGATTTTCTGAAATACGAATTAATCGCTGTACAGAAGCATCTTTTTCTATATCTTTTATCAATACTTTGTTTTTAGGATATTTTTTGAATTGTATAGGCTGAGTATCCAAAAAGGAATAATCCGATAAATAGAAAAAATCATCGTCCTCTGCAATAATATTCCATAAAACAGCAGTAAAAGCTGCGGGTTTTGCCTGTATTTTTATATAAGCTGTCTTTTCATTTTTCAATTGATCGGCAGCTTTACTGGAAACAACAGCCTGCAACACTAATGTCACTAAAAGATAAGATGTGCTCAAGATTAAACCTGCTGTATTTCTACGATATCTCTTCCTGGAATATTTCGGTAAACGCGCAGACAAATATAAAAAAAACAAAAGGGGTAATGTATATAAAGGATCTATTACAAAAATAGATTTTAAAGCTATTTTTTCTTCCAACGGCCAAAAGATTTGGGTTCCCCACGTTGTAAATATATCTAATAAAGAATGGGTAAACAATATGAGAAATACTGCACTAAAAGCCATTCGGTAAGAAATATGCACTCTTTTCTCAGCAAACTGTATCCCTTTAGCCAAAATTAAAGAGAGTAAAATAAAAAAAACAATTGAATGGGAAAATCCTCTGTGAATTTCAATAGCCTGTAGAGGATCATTAAGAAACTTACCTGCAATAATATCCAAATCGGGAATGGTTCCGATTATGGCTCCGTAAAGCAAACTCCTGTTTCCTATTTTTTTTCCTAATACGGCATTGGAAACAGCTGCACCTAATACTATTTGTGTAAAAGAATCCATTTACAAGGTTAGAAATACAGTATTCAATTAATAAAGTATAAAAATACGGATTAAAAATGGCTTACACGGTTTAAAAACAGGAGTTTCTGCATTAACTAAAGAAAATATTCCAAAAAAATTGCCTTTCCATTTACAAATGAAAAGGCAATCTTTATTTTAGAAATAAATATTATCGGGTAAATAACAATTCTCTGTATTTTGTCAAAGTCCACACTTCATTATCAACTTCCAATTCAAGCTTGTCGGCATGATGGCGAATGATATCAAAAAATGGTTTTACTTTAAAACAATATTCGTAAGCAGTATCTTCAATACTATCCATAGCATTTGCTGCTTTACGCGCATCTATCATAGCATGTACGTTTTCATTAATAGCTGCTATATGACCTGAAATCTTTTTTATAATAATGATTTGTTCTTTCGCCACAGACTCAAAATCTGCTCCAAAAATCTCTTTAAGGCCTTTTACATTTTCAATAAGCGTATTCTGATATTTAATAGCTGTAGGAATCACATGGTTACGGGCAATATCTCCCAAAACGCGTCCCTCGATCTGAATTTTTTTCACATACTCTTCAAGTTCAATTTCATAACGTGCATGTACTTCCGTATTGCTCATTACATTCAACTGCTCAAAAAGATCTAATGATTTTTGTGATATTTTTGCTTTTAAAGCCTCTGGAGTTGTCTTATGGTTAGATAATCCACGCTTAGCCGCTTCTTCTTCCCATGCATCACTATATCCGTCTCCTTCAAACAGAATAGCTTTAGTTTCTTTAATATATTCTCTTAATACGTTAAAAATGGCCTCATCTTTTTTAAGATTTTCCTTTTCGATTAAAGCATCTACCTGTGCTTTAAAATCGATCAGCTGCTTTGCAACAATCGAATTTAAGGTTGTCATTGAAGTAGCACAGTTGGCAGTTGATCCAACGGCTCTGAATTCAAATTTATTTCCTGTAAAGGCAAAAGGCGATGTTCTGTTGCGATCTGTATTATCTAATAATACATCCGGAATTTTACCAACCACATTTAATTTTAAGTCCGTTTTCTCTTCCGGAGATAATTTTCCGCTTGATACCCCTTCCAGTTCTTCGAGTACTCTGGTCAGTTGCTGTCCTATGAATACAGAAATAATCGCAGGCGGAGCTTCGTTTGCTCCAAGACGGTGATCATTTGATGCTGATGCTATAGAGGCTCTCAAAAGCTCTTCATATTCAGAAACTGCTTTGATCGTATTGATAAAAAAGGTAAGAAACTGTAAATTACTCATCGGAGTTTTTCCCGGAGATAAAAGATTAATACCCGTATCTGTTGCCAATGACCAGTTATTATGTTTTCCTGAACCGTTTACACCTTTAAATGGTTTTTCATGAAACAATACTTTGAAATAATGGCGTTCTGCTACTTTTTGCATTACATCCATCAATAATGAATTATGATCTACAGCCAAATTAGTTTCTTCAAAGATCGGTGCCAGCTCAAATTGATTAGGAGCTACTTCATTATGACGGGTTTTTACCGGAATTCCTAACAACATACATTCATTTTCCAGATCACGCATATAGTTTAATACGCGAGATGGAATAGATCCGAAGTAATGATCTTCCAATTGCTGTCCTTTAGCAGAAACATGCCCTAATAACGTTCTTCCTGTTTGCAAAATATCAGGTCGGGAAGCTGCCAGTGAACTGTCGATTAAAAAATATTCCTGCTCCCATCCTAAAGTTGGAGTTACTTTTTTAACGTTTTTATCAAAATATTTAGCCACATCAGTTGCCGCATTGTCAATAGCTGTAAGAGCTCTTAACAGAGGTGCTTTATTATCAAGAGCTTCTCCTGTATAAGATACAAAGACTGTAGGAATACAAAGGGTCGTTCCAAAAATAAATGCCGGCGATGTAGGATCCCATGCGGTATAACCTCTTGCTTCAAAAGTATTTCTAATTCCTCCGTTTGGAAATGAAGAAGCATCCGGCTCCTGCTGTACCAACTGACTTCCTCCGAATTTTTCTACTGGGTCAGAACCATCAAAAGAGGTTTCAAAAAACGCATCATGTTTTTCTGCAGTAGTACCCGTTAATGGCTGAAACCAATGGGTATAATGTGTTACACCTTTAGAAATAGCCCATTCTTTCATCCCTAAAGCAATAAAATCTGCCAGTTTGCGATCAATCTTTGTTCCATGATCTATTGCGGACCTTACGGCTTTATATGCTTCAGAGGTCAAATGCTGACGCATTGATTTATCATTAAAAACATTACTTCCGAAAATTTCTGATTTACGGGGTAACTCTTCTACCATTACTGTTGTTCGATTACTTGCTGCTTTCAGCGCTTCGAAACGGATTGATGCCATATACTACTTTTTTAGGTGTTGTTTTGATAAATAACTCTACAAAATTAATTATTTTTTAAAACAAATAACAAATCACCCCTATTTTTTTAGGGGTCAAATCAAAAAAAAGCAATCAAAATAAAATACCCCCCCCTTACTTACACCATAACACAACTTATAACAAACAAAAAAGAGCACTAAATAGTGCTCTTTTTTAAAATCTTATTATCTGTTACTTCAACTTTTTAATGGTTGCGTTTTGCAATCCTAAAGCGTTGATCGTAGCATTATAATCTGAGTAATCTACAGTAGAAACTCCTTTACCTTGTAATAATTTACCAGGAACAACTACAGCTCTGAACGTTTGATTTACGGCATAATTCTGATATTCCTCATTTGTTAATTGAGATAAATTGAAATTCCCCTGTAAAAACACTCTGAAATCATTACGAGTATAATCATAATTGTAAGAGATCTGATCTGTACCTGTCAGGTAAACCGTTTGCGGAACCAGTCTCCATACATCTGCTCCGTTTGATTGTTCCCATAAAATGTACATTAAAACAGTATCACCTTCATAACTTGGTTTACTGAAATTAAAGGTGCTTGCATAATTATTTCCTGGAGTGAATGTTGTTGTTACTTCAAAAACCTCAGCTAAAAAAATATCCTGTTGTACAATTTCATCATTGAACTCACAGCTTTGTAACGAAGCTAATCCAACCATTGCCGAAAAAAGTAAAGCTATCTTTTTCATAATCTATATTTTTAAAATTTATTATAACTGTTGAAATGCATTAAGCATTTATTGTGCCAAAAAAATTTTTTTTTATTTTTTTTTGCTTGTAAACTACTAAAATGCTCAATAATTCATCAGAAAATTATTCAATTCTTTTATGTTTGACTGAATCATTTCATTCTTAGGATCAACACTTTCTGCTTTTTTCAGATACGATAATGCAGCATCATAAATTTCTTTTTTCTTTTGCTTTAATTCGTCAAATTTTTTCTGATTGGATCTGGTATTTGTTAAACTGTTCATTTGTCCTGTAATTTCTGCATCAGACTTTAATACAATATTCGCCAGATTGATATACGCATTAATGTTCTTAGGATTTACAGCTATCGTGCGTTCGAAGTATTCTTTTGCAGATGCATCTTCATTTTTATTAAGATGCACTACTCCCATATTATATAATAACACATCATTTTCCGGATTTTTTTGCAAAGCTTTTAAAGCAACTTCTTCAAACTTATCCCGTCGGTTTGTTTCCAGATATAAATTCATCATACTGATTAATACATCTGTATCATCCGGATTTTCTTTATAAGCCTGAATTATATAGGCTTCAGCTTCTGAATAATTTTCCTTTCCCATGAGTATAAAAGCCAGGTTTTTCAGGATCATTCCTTTTTTAGATTCTTCGAATACTTCTCCGGGATTGACATAGGTATTATGTCTCAGCAAAACATCTCTCATCTTTTTATCACCGCCAAAAGATTGAATTTTTCCTGTGGCTTTGTTAACAGCTGTATATATTTTGTTTTTCCTGTATAATTCAACCGTAAGAGTTCTTTGTATTTACTTTCTGCAAAATCATAATCTTTTGCATTTACAGCTGCATTCGCCGAATAAAAAAGATAAGATGTATCCTTTTTGCTAAGCGTGTAGGCCTGTTCAAATTTTTTAGAAGCTGTCTGAAAATTTCCGGAATTATTATCATTGATGGCATTATTAACAATATCCGATAAAAGCTGATTCATCAATGGATCAGCCTGAACAGAATATTTTTTGCTTTTAGTAGCATTCTCAATTTCCTGTACCTTGTTAAAGTAATCAATAGCATCAGTAATATTTTTTTCCGTATCAGTTCCGCTGTCCGCCTGAGCCAATTCATTTTTTGCTTTCAGAAAGTAGTACTGTGCCTGTTGATCTTCGGTCGCAGAGGCCAATACTGCTTCTGCTTTTTTTAACGCTGCTGTGGTTTCCTGCAAATTATTTCTCTTAAGTTGACGTTCAGCTTCTCTAAGCTCGTCTTTCTGTGAAAAAACTGGGAATGATAAAAATATCATTCCCAGCGTTAAAAATCGTATATTCATTTTTTATTCTATTATATCTGTCGATTCATCCGTAGAAGCGTCTTCTGGAGAAACTTCGGGAATTTGCGGACTGATGATATTTCCTTCTGCATCCAAAAGTATTTCTTCATCATCTTCTTCTCTCATTACTTTAGCAACTGCAGCGATGGAATCATTACCTTTAATGTTAATCAGACGAACACCTTGTGTAGCACGTCCCATAACTCGTAAATCTGAAATGCGCATACGTATGGTCAACCCGGATTTATTGATGATCATCAAATCATCATTATCCGTTACGGCATTAATCGAGACAAGCTCACCCGTTTTATCGGTGATGTTCATTGTTTTAACTCCTTTTCCACCGCGATTGGTTTCACGATATTCATCTAAAGAAGAACGTTTACCATATCCGTTTTCAGAAACTACCAATATTTCGCTGCTCAGATCGCTTACAGAAACCATCCCGATTACTTCGTCTTTTTCGTTGGCAAGGGTAATACCTCTTACACCAGAAGCAGTTCTTCCCATCGGGCGTGTTTTCGCTTCATCAAAACGAACTAATTTACCGGATCTGCCCGCGATTAATACCTTAGAGTTTCCGTCAGTAAGTTTTACCTCTAAAAGCTCATCATCTTCTTTGATTGTAATGGCGTTGATTCCGTTCTGACGTGGTCTTGAATACTGCTCTAATGGCGTTTTCTTCACCTGTCCTTGTTTGGTACACATAATAACAAAGTGATTATTGATGTACTCTTCGTCTTTTAAATCCTGCGTACAGATAAATGCTTTTACTTTATCATCATTTTCTATGTTGATAAGATTCTGTATAGCACGACCTTTGCTCGTTTTACTTCCTTCCGGAATTTCATAAACACGCATCCAGTAACATTTCCCTTTCTGAGTAAAGAATAACATATACTGGTGATTCGTAGCAACATACATATGTTCGAGGAAATCCTGATCACGGGTTCCTGCAGATTTTTGTCCTACCCCGCCTCTGTTTTGCGTTTTATATTCTGATAGCGGAGTTCGTTTGATATATCCTGCATGTGAAATAGTAATTACTACCTGTTCATCAGCGATAAGATCTTCAATATTCATCTCTCCACCTGCATACTCTATCTGCGAACGACGTTCATCACCATATTTATTTTTAATCTCTGTTAATTCTTCTTTGATCAGATTCATTCGCAATTCTTTGCTTGCCAATAATTCTTTCAAATGATTAATCAGCTTCATGATTTCATCGTATTCAGCTCTCAGTTTTTCTTGTTCAAGACCTGTTAGCTGACGTAATCTCATTTCAACAATAGCTCTTGCCTGTATCTCTGATAAAGCAAAACGCTCAATCAAACGTTCTCTTGCCTCATCAGCATTTTTAGATCCGCGAATGATAGAAATTACTTCATCAATATTATCAGAAGCAATAATAAGTCCTTCTAAAATATGAGCTCTTTCTTCTGCTTTTCGTAATTCGTATTCAGCACGTCTGGTAACCACTTCATGACGGTGTTCTACAAAGTAATGAATCAGGTCTTTTAGATTCAATAATTGAGGGCGACCATCTACTAAAGCAATATTGTTGATGCTGAAAGAAGATTGCAACTGTGTATATTTAAACAACATATTCAATACGATGTTTGGCACCGCATCACGTTTTAAAACATAGACAATTCGCATCCCTTTACGGTCAGATTCATCTCTGATAGTAGAAATACCTTCTATTTTATGCTCGTTTACCAGATCAGCAGTTTTTTTGATCATGTCTGCTTTATTTACCTGATAAGGAATTTCTGAAACTACAATACACTCACGTCCGTCAACTTCTTCAAAATTGGTTTTTGCACGCATTACAACACGTCCTCTACCCGTTTTAAAAGCCTCGCGAACTCCTTCATAACCATAAATAATACCACCAGTAGGGAAGTCAGGAGCTTTAATATGCTGAATCAGTTCATCGATTTCAATATCATTGTTATCGATATAAGCCAGAGTACCGTCAATTACTTCATTTAAATTATGTGGCGCCATATTCGTCGCCATCCCTACTGCAATACCGGAAGCTCCGTTCAGCAAAAGTGTAGGTATTTTAGTAGGCATTACTTTTGGTTCTTCTAACGTATCATCAAAGTTCAGCTGAAAATCAACTGTTTCTTTGTCAATATCAGCTAAAATTTCTTCCGCAATTTTTTTCATTCTTGCTTCCGTATAACGCATTGCTGCCGGGCTGTCACCATCTACAGAACCAAAGTTCCCCTGTCCGTCAACTAAAAGATATCTTAAACTCCAGTCTTGAGCCATACGTACCATTGCATCATATACAGAAGAATCTCCGTGTGGGTGGTATTTACCCAATACTTCTCCTACAATTCTGGCTGATTTTTTATGTGGTCGATTGGCTGCAACACCCAATTCGTACATACCAAATAAAACTCTACGGTGTACTGGCTTCAATCCATCCCTAACATCAGGAAGTGCACGAGAAACAATCACAGACATCGAATAATCGATGTAGGCTGATTTCATCTCATCTTCTATGTTAATAGGAATTAATTTTTCTCCTTCAGACATATTATATTTTAATTAAATTGAATCAAATTTTTTTAAACGTGCTAATATACGCTATTTGGGACGATTTCCCTAATCCGCTATAAATTAGTTTTCAACAGTATTTTGAGGTATGTTTACGATGAGATTACATCTCTACAAAATAAACATCAGAGGTGTTTCTGTGGATATTGCGCATTTCGAATCCGCCGGGTTCGGGAATCATTTCCAACAAATCAAATCGTTTACAGCGTTGCGGCAATCCTTTAAAAATTAAAGTAAAATGGAGCGGACGGTTTTTAGGAATAATCGTCCACTCAGGCGCTATTGAAATCCCTTCCGCGAACAACATCGGATAACGAATGCCTGTAACGGAATCTATCAAAAAAGTAGATTTCCATATTCTGGCAGCATCTTCTTCATCTGTTGCCAAAACAGAAAAATGAATAATAACCTGTCGCTCTTCACTCACTCTTTCCTGCAGTTCAAACTGCAACTCTTCACACACTTCAAAGTGATATTGATGTATCTCTTTAACCAAAGTATTCATTTCTTTTTGTATATAATACGATTTCTTTAAACGTGTTTCAGCTACATGTCTTTTGAGGCAGCAATAGTAAAAAATCCATCTCTTTTACATGAAATTTGCTTATGCTAAATAATGCTTTATCTCCTATTCAATAGAAATCAACTGCAAAGATACTCATTTCAGATGAGTTATTTAATCAATAATTTTATCGTGATTACTATCAAATAAAAAACCTCTCCTAAGGAGAGGCTTTAAACCATCAGATTATTGAGCAGTATGATCAACAAAATAGTGTGGAATCCTTTCAAAAAAGACAGTGCTGTCTTTAATTGAGAAATAATAACTCATTTCTGATGTTTTGATAAATATAAAATCCCCATCGTTAAAAATATATGCTTTTTTACCTTTTCTTTTTCTTGCTCCCCAACCCCCAAATGTTCCAATAAAATCAAGATTAATTACTTCTATGTTTGTGATATCGTTTTTGGAAATATACTGTTTTTTACCTAATGGTGTTACCTGATAAGAAACCCCTGAACTGTTTATTTCAATTATAAAACGAGCTGTAAAAACGTAGAGTAATGATAAAGCTAATACCAATACAATCGATCCTAAAAATAATTGAAACCAAACATCTACTGAAAAAACGAAAAGCATCAGAACGATTAATAAGGGTACGATCAGGATATAAGAACTTCCTGGATATTTCTGTATTTCTTTGAATGCTTTTTCCATACAATTTATTTAATATTTTCGTTAAATGTTTTATTGTGGTCAAACAGAGGAAGCCTACCTAAAGCTATTTTATATTTCAGTTTGTTAAACAATTTGTGAATATAAACATATTCTATACAGTAACACCGAAATAAAAAAAACATAAATGCATAATCAGGTCATTCAATCTAAAATATAAGACATTCACCGCGAAGTAAAGTCTACCCAGCACATTTGATTTCAAAAGAAAGTAATGCAATACCATCTTTGAAGATAATGTATTAAATACAGCAACAGAAGTATTATTACTTTATCAATTTTATAAACTGTAAAGCATTAATAATACCTGCCGTAGAGGCAGTATTGTTGAAATAAACATATACTTCGTCATACCCTTTTGTAAGGATCTGATTATAAAGTTTTTCTATTTCTGTTAATGAATATTCAGAGTAAAATAATTTTGGTACGCCATGTTGCCGAAAGTATCCACAGTTGTTATTTTTAATAGTTTGTTCGAAAAGTCCGGTAAACTTGGATTGCAAAATACTGCATTTTTACTTTGCAATTTTTCTATTACTAAATGATTCCACCAGCTCTTATGTCTAAATTCTACTACATTCTTAAACTGATGATTTAAAGCATTTACAACCTTGTTCAAATTATCTTCGCTGTAAACAAAACCAGGTGGAAACTGCCAAAGCACACATCCCAGTTTATCAGATAATCCTTCAGAAATTATGGTATAAAAATCATCTATTTCTTGTTCACAAGCTACTAACTTTTTATATGTGTTATTATTTTTGGAGCTTTAATGCTGAAAGTAAAATCGACGGGTGTTTTGTCATACCATTTTTGTAAATCGGAAACAGCAGGAAACCGGTAAAAGGAACCGTTGAATTCATAAGTATTAAAATAATTGCAATAGTACGCAAACCAATCTTTCTTGGGAAGATCATCCGGATAAAACACCGATTTCCAAGATGATGTAGCAAAACTTGAACATCCTACGTAAAATTTTGTCATACTCATTTATATAGTTTTTGGCAAGTTTTACAAAAGAAACTTCTGCGTTTTTTCTTTCCTGTATACTCCTTAATTAACGGCTGACCGCATTGCAAGCATTCTTTTTTTGTATGTACCAGCCAATGTTTTTTAAGTTCATTTTTTTTCTTCCATTTCAAAAAGTCAAAACTATATATTTTTGCCTGTTTTATAGTTTCTTTCAGCTTTTCTAATGGCATTTTTCCAACTAATGACTTTGGATGTACGTTTACCCTATACAAAACTTCATTTTTGATGATATTACCTACACCCGAAAATATATCCTGATCAAGTAATGCATCACATATGAGCTCTTCTTTATTATCTGCAAGTTTTCTGAGAGCTGCAGTAGAATTCCATTTGTCACTCATAACATCAGCAGACCAATCATACAGAGCATCTGCACTCTCATCCAATACCATTACCGAAGCTGCATAAAAATTAATGTGTCCGTTTCTGAAAAGAAGTCCAAGGCGCACTGTTGCAGATTTTGTTTCATTTATGAGGTAACTGCCAAAAAGCAAAAAATGAATGCGGACTGTAACATCATCAAAACAAAGTAGCAGATGCTTACCCCATGATTTAACATCTGTCAGCATCTTTCCTTGTATTCTGTCCATGTCAATTTTAGCATTACCGGTTGCTTCGACAACTTTATTACCGATAAAAACAGTCATTTCTTCTCTTGCAATAACAATACTTGGTCCTTCTGGCATGAGTTGAGTTGTTTAGTTTTGTGATTATTGAAAATTAAGTCCAGAGATCTAAAACAACTGAACACAATCTTCTTTATTTTTTTAAAATGCCATAAGCATCTGATAATAACTTATTTTTCAGAGTTATCCTTTCTTTTTGCGTTCTCCTTTTTTGTATTCTGATCATCGACTTTATCAGTATCTTCCGGCAGTAAATTACTTCCTTCTTTTATTGGAGAACCACCTGCACCTGAGTTGGTCTGGTTAGCTTCATTACTATCTTTTCCTTTGATATCGGTTGGACTTGTATTTTTATTTTTGTCATTTCCGGAATTTTTTTTCTATCCTTATTCATAGCTCTAAATTTTAAATTGATATAATTTTAATACAATTTTTATTCCTTCTTTTAATCTGTTTTTTCACGAAAGTTTTTTTATAGCTTTGAGCATATCAATGCCTTTTCCTAAAGTGGGTTTAAAAATATCTCCTTTTCTTTTATCCGATCCAATGCATTATAAATATTGAAATCGGTTGGCTTAAGCCCATTTTTAATTTCGTTCCATTCCAATGGCATTGAAACCGGAGCACCGTCTTTCGGACGCAAGCTGTAAACACTTGCCAACGTCTGCCCAGATCTGTTTTGCAGATAATCGAGATATATTTTGTTTTTATCTCTTTTTTGAAGGCTCCTTTCTAATGTTGTCAAATCTGGTAGTTTCTGGTGAACCATCTGCATAAGTAAATGTCCGAAATCTTTTACCTGTTCATAAGAATATTTAGCATTCATCGGGATATAAATATGAATACCGGAACTTCCCGATGTCTTCGGATATCCTTCTACTCCTGCCAGATCCAATACTTCTTTTACGGTCTGTGCGGTTTCTATTACGTCTTCAAATGAATTTTTCTCTGACGGATCTAGATCTAAAACCAGATAATCCGGATGGTCTGCCTTCTGGATTTTGCTGGTCCAAACATTTAACTCAATACAGCCTAAATTGTTGAGATAGGCTAAAGTTGCCTTATCATTACAGATGATGTAATTGATATATTTGTCGGAACTTTCAGAAAACACCTTTTGTGTCTCTATCCATTCAGGTGTTTCTTCGGAAGCATCTTTCTGAAAAAAACTAAGCCCTTCAATTCCGTTCGGATAGCGGTTCATAGATTGCGGTCGTGCTCTAAGATGCGGAAGAATATATTGTGAAATACTCTGATAAAACGTAATAACATCTCCCTTAGTTATATCATCATGAGGAAAATAGATTTTATTTTGATTGGTAAGTTTCAGCTCCTTATTTCCAATTTTCTTTACCACATCATCCTTTCCGCTTCTTTTCTGAGGTTCTGCTTTTTTCATAGTTTCATTTTTTAATTGTTTTTCCGTACCGAAGGCTACATCATCAGATTCGATATCATCACGAAGTCTCAGAAAAATGGGATGTCGGTAAATATGATCTTTGGTTAGTTCGGTATATTTAACTTCAGCGACCAATTCTGGTTTTACCCAGGTGGGTTTCGTATGGTTTTGGGCGTGACTTTAAATACAGATTTTTTTAGTAATCAATGGCTTTAGTTTTTCATATATTTCTGAAAGTGATGTATCGTTAAAACCTCCCCCGGTATGACCACAAAAAACCATTTCTCCTTTGAAGTATTTTAAAGTATCAGAGCTCCGAATTTCTTTCTGGAACCTTTTGGTTCGGT
>NZ_JAUFQU010000035.1:0-25851 GCF_030409925.1 Paenimyroides ceti | reverse complement strand
GAAACAGAAAAATCCCAATAGCAATATGGCGGTAGGTAAAGGCTTTGTTTTTACGCATTTTGAAAGATGAATTTAGTGAAGTAGAATATACAGTACCGGCAGCACTACAAGGGTTAAAGCGGTTGCCGTTATCAGCCCTCCAATAACTACCGTAGCCAACGGGCGTTGTACTTCTGCACCTGATGAGCTGGACAAAGCCATTGGTAAAAAGCCTAAAGAGGCTACGGCGGCTGTCATCAATACAGGTCTTAACCTTACCCGAGTGCCAATACGCACCCTTTCGTAAATATCTTCTACACCGTCTTTTGCCAATCGGTTAAATTCCGCTATCAATACAATCCCGTTCAGAACCGCAACCCCAAACAACGCAATAAAACCTACACCTGCAGAAATACTGAAAGGCATATCCCTGATAAGTAGAGCAAATACACCGCCTATTGCAGACAATGGAATAGCTGTGAATATTAATAAGCCCTGCTTTACCGAACGGAATGTAAAGTATAAAAAGCAATAGGATGAGCAATAGTGCGACAGGCAAAGCTACTGCCAGCCTTGCGTTGGCTTCTTCGAGATTTTTAAATTGCCCGCCATAGGTGATATAATAGCCTGATGGCATCTTAACCTTAGCATTCACAATATCCTGAATATCGTTTACGATGCTTTTTACATCTCGGTTTCTTACGTTGAAACCAAGTGTAATCCGTCTTTTTCGCATTATCTCGCTGTATTTGTACCGGACCGGGTTTGTAAGCAATATTCGCCACCTCGCTTAAAGGGATTTGCTGACCTGTGGGCGTACTTACAAATAGATTTTGAACATCTGTAATGTCTGCTCTTGAAGCATTATCCAATCGTACTACCAAATCAAAACGTCTTTCTCCCTCGTACACCAAACCTGCTGCTTTACCGGCAAAGCCTGTTTCGATGGCACTGTTCACGTCCTCAACGTTCATTCCGTATTGGGCTATCTTATCTCGGTCAAACTGTATGCTGATTTGTGGTAAACCCGTAATTTCTTCCACATACAAATCTTCTACACCCTCAACATTTCTTATTTTCCGACCTACATCTGAAGCAAGGTCAGAAAGCACATCTAAATCTTCACCGTATATTTTTAAAACCACATCCTGCTTAGCACCGGTAAGCAATTCGTTAAAACGCATCTGTATGGGTTGCTGGAAACTGAATGTTGCATTGGGGATTACAGATAGAGATTGTTGCATTTTTTCAATCAGTTCTTCTCTGTCGCCTGCACTTGTCCATTCTTTTTTAGGCTTTAGCTTAACAACCATATCTCCCGCTTCAATAGGCATTGGGTCTGTCGGAATTTCACCCGAACCTATTTTGTTTACTACCTGTTCTACTTCGGGATAGTTCTTCAATAAAATGGTTTGTGCTTTTTGGGAAACGTCTATCATTTGGGTGATGGAGCTTCCCACGGGAACCCTTGTTTCCACTGCAAAATCGCCCTCGTCCAACTGCGGGATAAATTCACCGCCCATTCTGTTGAATGTGATAAGTGTGATGATGAACAATACCACTGCAACCGATACTACCAAAAGTTTTCGCTTCATCGCACCATTAATGATAGGTGTATAAACTTTCTGTATGGCTTTCATCATCCTGTCCGAAAAGTTTTCTTTGTGCGTTGTCTTTTTACTCAACACCAATGCAGACATCATCGGAACGTAAGTGAACGATAACAGGAATGCGCCTAAAATGGCAAAAGAAACTGTTTGTGCCATTGGTCCAAACATTTTACCCTCAAACGCCTACCAATGCTAATAAAGGCAGGTACACGATTAAGATAATAATCTCGCCAAATGCTGCTGCGGAACGTATCTTACGGGACGACTGATAAACTTCTTCGTCCATTTGGTCTTGTGTCAGTTTAGCCACGCCACCGTACCGTTCCTTGCTACCTGTAATCCTATGCAACACCGCCTCAACTATAATGACCGTTCCGTCAACGATTATCCCGAAGTCAATTGCCCCCAAGCTCATCAGGTTTCCTGAAACTCCAAAAACCCGCATCATTGCTATTGCAAACAACATTGCCAGTGGAATTACAGAAGCCACTACCAATCCGCCTCGCAGGTTTCCTAAGAAAAGTATCAATACAAAAATTACAATTAATGCCCCTTCAATAAGGTTGGTTGAAACGGTTGAAATAGCTCCGTCCACCAATTTTTTACGGTCGAGGAAAGGCTCTATTTCTACACCTTCGGGTAAACCTTTCTGAATTTCCGCAATCTTTTCTTTTACATTGGTAATAACCTCCGATGAGTTAGCTCCTTTCAACATCATAACGATACCTGTAACGGTTTCGCCCTCACCGTTACGTGTGGCTGCTCCGTATCTTGGACCGTTGCCAAAACGAACTTCGGCTACATCTCTTAACAAAACGGGTACGCCTCCCTCGGTTTTTATAACAATTTTTTTGATTTCCTCAATGTTCTTTACCAAGCCTTCGCTTCGGATAAAGAAAGCATTCGGACCTTTATCAATATATGCACCTCCCGTATTTTGGTTGTTTTTTTCCAGTGCTGTGAAAATATCGGAGATATTAATGTTCTGGCTGGCAAGCCTGTCAGGTTCAATGGCGATTTCGTATTGCTTTACAAACCCTCCGAAGCCACTTACTTCCGCCACGCCGGGCGTACCTAATAGCTGCCGTTTAATAATCCAGTCCTGAATGGTTCTTAACTCTGTGGCATCGTACTTATCTTCATAGCCTTTTTTGGGATGGATAACGTATTGGTAGATTTCGCCCAAACCGGTGGTTACAGGAGCCATTTCAGGCGTACCCACCCCTTCGGGGATATTTTTTAGCTGCAATAGTCAGCCTTTCCTGTACCTGTTGCCTGCCCCAATAGATGTCTACCTTTTCTTCAAATACAATGGTAACAATAGAAAGCCCAAAACGGGAAAAGGAACGCATATCCTTTATACCCGGAATGCTGACCATTGTCTGCTCCACGGGAAAGGTTACGAGCTGTTCCACTTCCTGCGCCGCCAGTGTAGGCGATACAGTAATGACCATCACCTGATTATCCGTGATGTCAGGTGTGGCATCAATAGGAAGTTTGGTAAGCGAATAGGAACCCCAGCAAATTAATGCCAGGGTAAATAATCCTATTACCAACTTATTCTTGATTGAAAAATGAATGATGTTATTTAACATATCATAATGTTATTAGAATATTTATTGTTTAAGAAGATACTGTCCTTTCATTTTGATTTTAACAGTAATGTTCTCATTGGAATTGTTTTTGAAATACCAGCCCTGCGGACCTTCAAACGGAGCGACTAAAGAGCCGACCATATTATTGGAATAGGCAATAGTATAGCTTTCAAAGTAGTTGCTGTTGTTCTTTACTTCGCCGTGAAAGTCAAAGTATAGCTCACCTTTATCGGTAATCCATTCATATTTCATCTGACCGTATTTCAACATATTTACTTTGTATTCCAATCCTTCGCCTGCCGGAATAACCACGCTTACCTCGTCTGTACGTTCTGCCAGTTGAGTGGCTGGTGGCGGGTTATCTGCCGCCGCTGGTTTGGCAACATCTGCCGGAGAGCCAACATTTTCCAGTTTTAGTATCTTGTGCGGTCCCGAAGCCAACGCTTCCGTACCTGCATCACCAACATACAGCTTGCTAAAGCCTGTTGCCTTGCCAATACCCAAAGGGTCTATCCCGTATTCAGCCGGGAGTACGGCACTTACCAAGAGTACCGCTCCAATAACCAAAGCAATAATGACCTGCTTTACAATGGATTTCTTATCTAAGATTTGATGTGCTATTTCTGCCATTTTGATATTTGTTAAGAGTTAAAATAACCGACTAACTGATAGCCGAATAATAAAAAGCCTGCTGCCATCAGCAACATATTTGTAACTGTTGAGAATTTTAGAAAACTCGGTGACCTTCTCCAATTAGTGATGATAAACAATACAAGGGCTAAGGCTATGAACTGACCTATCTCTACACCGATATTGAAGCCAAGCAGGTTGGTCAATAAGCCGGTTCGGTCAAAGCTCAATTCCTGTAACTTACTGGCTAAACCAAACCCGTGAAAAAGTCCAAAGATTAAGACTGCCGCTTTGGTATTGGGCTGACGTCCTAAAAACCTTTGAAAGCCTCCTAAATTATCGAAGCCTTTATACACGATAGACAATGCAATAATGGCATCAATCAGATAGGCATTGATTGCCATATCTGCCAATACACCCAGCAATAGGGTAATACTGTGACCAATGGAATAAAAAATATAATTACAGAAATTGAGATGTTTTTTTAAAATGAAAAAGGGACATGATTTAATTTTTTGAAAATTAGGAAAATATTGAGAACTATATAGTTCTCAATATCCTGTTTGCTCTATCTTAAAATGTATTTTTATTTTACCATTTTCAACTCGAAATAGATGTCCTGATTTAAGTGAGCTGTTTTCTGTGTTTTAGAAAGATAATTATTTGTAACTGTTTTACTTTCTTTTAGAAGATGTTTTGTTGTAAGTACACCTATTACATTTTTCATATTGGGGTTTTCTGAATTTTCTGGTATAAGTTCTATGCCTATAGTTAAAGTATCATCAGGTATCAAGGTTACCGTATTTTTAAATTCAATATCGAGTTTGGTATATAACTGAGCATCTTTTTCAAAATAAATAATTTTATTGGGCAGCATATTATCACTTAGATTTTCAGAGTTAATGATTAATATAGGCCTTACCTTTTTATTAAATAAGAAATCTTTACCCACTTCATTAGTGATAACAAAAAATCGAATCCCATTAAATTTTGTTACTGTTTCGATTTTATAGGAGGAAATGATATGGGAACCTTCAAAAATTCCAAAATATTCTGTCTCAAATGTCTTTTTTGTTTTTTTGTTGATTTTTTGCCACTTACTTTTTTCATTATTGTGGACTGAAATGATAATTTCTTCTAAAATTTCAGTACTGGGTTCTAATATAATGGACAAATTTTCTGATTGATTCTGTAGCGGAATTTTTTTTGGAAGGTAACCATTACATTCAATTCTTAAGGTATCACTTTCAGAATTTGAGTTGATGGTTAATTTTCCTTCTTTATTGCCATATTTAATGATATTACTGTTTTTGATATAGGTATATGGAAATGCTACCGGATTTGCTTCGGAAGTGATACTGATATCATATTTTTTTTGAGAATACGATACAGAATTAAAAATAAAGGAAAAAATAAGGAGCAATTTCAGGTTTTTAAAATTCATAGTTTTAATACGGTTTAATAAGAGAGATAGATGTTTTTTTATTGAGTTATAAAAGTTTTTAGCATTGTAGTTGTGTTTAATAAAAAGCAACATAAGACTTTTTTTAATCTTCGAGGATTTTTAACTCAAAATATAAATCTTTTGAATTTATGGTTCTATTAAAATCATTGTTGTGATATGCCTCATTGAAGAAATTAAAATATATAGCTGTTTCTAAATCGGTAGACGAAATTTCTTTGATACAGGCCACCATAATATTATTATTGTTATTAAGATCTCTGTCATGTTTTTTTATATCATTTCGAATCAATTCCATACCGACATAAAATTCTTCTCCTTTTTTTATTTTGATAAGATGGTCAAATTCAAATTCTGTTCTGTAATCAATTTTACTTAAAGAGGTTTCAACATTTACCGGGATTCGAAATGTTTTTATTTCATTATCAATAAGAGAATTTGAATTGTTTATTGAATTTTTGAAAATCAATGGGCGTATTTTTTTTGTTTTATGGCTCGCATTAGCGTTTTTTAAAATAAAGGCAATGCCATTAAAGGTAAGATCTTTTGGTGCTTTATACTTTGTTAGTATTACATTTCCTTCAAATAGGTTAAAGTTATCTTTCCAAAGGTGAGGTTTAGGTTTTTTGAAAAAACTTTTCCAACGTGAATTGATTTTATAAATGACCATTTCATCAAGCAACGTACTGTTTTTTTTCAATTCAATAATAAGAGGATGGTTTAGATTTTTTACGAGTACCGTTTTTTCTTCATAACCTATACAATTGATGGTTAGCCTTTCTACTGCGGTCAGATTTGTGATCTCAAAATTGCCTAAAGAATCCGTATAGACGGGTTGCTTCATCTTCGTATGTAGTACCAGCGCATAAGCTACTGCTTCTCCTTCAGACTGTACGTTTCCTTTTAGGGTAGTTTGTGTGTAACTGTTTATTTGAAAAATAAAAAATATAATTACAGGAACTGAGATATTTTTTTGAAATGTAAAAGAAGGCATGATTTATATTTTTTGAAAATTAGAAAAATATTGAGAGTTATATAACTCTCAATATCATGTTTACTCAATGTTAAAAAGGTATTTTCCTTTATCATTTACAAGGATAAACGCCATCTGGAGCCCATCCCGTTGAATGGATCACTGAGCCTAAAAAGTACGTGTTTCTTATTGAGTAATCTGCACAGTAACCAGGGCTTCCTTCAACAGGAACACCAATTCTATGAAAAGTACACGAACCCCATACCTTTTTCCAAAAACCACAGCCTTTGGCAGCAGTAACTTTTTGGGGGGTAAACTTAATAAAATCGAACTTTTGGGTGGTTTTATAGTCTTCATTTTTTGTAAGGTTGCTAAAGATTTCTTGTTTGTCTGTGTTTGCATCATATACCGTTAATACATCTTTTTCTCTGTTGACATCTGCAAAAAATAAAAACACATCTGTTTTTATTTGTTTTACAACATACCCTCTTGCGCGTGCCTCATTATTAACTTTTACTTCTGTGATTGTAACGCCCTGTTTTGTATCCGGGTCAATAACATCAACTGATTTTCCAAAACTGAGATTACTTTGGTAAAAGGCTTTGGCATAAAGGTAACCTTCATCAGATGTTTTGCCGGCAAAATTGCTTGTTTCTTTGTTTTCATCAGAGACTATGGCTTCATCATTTGTACACGCTATTAATCCTATTGTCATCATTATAAGGCTTATGAATAGGAGACAGTGAAATTGAATTTTTTTCATAATTAATTAATTTTTAAATGTTTATAAAAGTGTTTTTTGTTAGCTAACATAACGAAACTATATAAAATAATTCTCCTTAAACGTTATAAAAAAGTTAAAAAAATACATTATATTGTTTTTTAAAACTATTATTTGTATAATAATATAAATTTTTTAGTTTGTTTTTTTAGCGAATATTAGCAAGTTGGGATTTGATTTTTTTGATTTCGATTGATTGATTATAAAGATGACGTTTTTTGAAGAGGAAATTAATCCAGAACATGTTTGAGCTATTGACAAGTTTGTATATTTGATATAAAAAGTATCCTGTATGACACAAACAATATGGCACATAGATAAAGAACACTCTGATGTTCAGTTTAAAATAAAACATCTTGTAATTTCAAATGTTACAGGTGTTTTTAAGGAGTTTTCGGGAGTGATGATGACTTCAGATCATGATTTTGATGGTGCACAGGTAGAATTTGGTATTGAGGTAAAAAGCATTGATACCAATCAACCGGTTAGAGATGAGCACTTAAGAAGTTCTGATTTCTTCGAAGCAGACGTGTACCCCAAGATTGAGTTTGTTACGACTTCTTTCAAAAGGAGAGAAGAAGCTATTTTTGAGATCATCGGAAATCTTACCATGAAAGGGATTACCAAAGAAACGGTATTTCAGGCGCTGTATGGAGGAAAGGTTACAACAGCTGAAGGCATTGAAAAAGCGGGGTTTGAAATCACCGGAATCGTAGACCGAAAGGAATTTGGAATTACCTTTAATGCGCTTACAGAGACCGGAGGTCTGATGCTTGGAGAGAAAATCCATGTCACTGCTAATATTCAAATGAATAAGCAATAAAAAAGAGCTGATATTATCAGCTCTTTTTTGTAACTAATTGGAATAATAATATATAAAAGTAATCGTATCGGGGTGCGGTTAAGCATTGTTTAAAAGTGCTTTTTCTCTTCTCTCTAAAGCTTTTTCTCTTAATTTCTGCATTTTTTCGCTCTCTTTTTCTATATGTTTTGTTCTTTTTTCAATTGATTCTTCAATCTTTTTGGCAATAACTTCTATTCTTTTTTGTTCTTTTTCTGAATATTTTTCCGCTATTTTTTGTGCTATTGCGATCTGTTTTTCACTCAGTACAATTTGTTTCTGAGCAAAAGCGGAGGCTTTTTCCTGTAGTGCCTGTATGCGCAGCGATTCGGCATTGAGCATTTCTTTTCTTGTGTATTCAATTTGCTTTTGCAGCCGAACTGAAGCTTGTTCTGCCTTTACAGATGCATTGTTCCGTTTGGTTGTAATTCTGATTGTTCCTCTGCTGTCTTGTGCATTATTTTCTACTTCGTTATTACGGTTTATTTCGATAAGTTGAATTTCATCGGGTAAAATCTTGCTTAGCTCATCTTTAGAAACTTTTTTTCCGTCAATAAAATAAACGGGCTGATCAGACTGAATAAAAACGGTTTCTCCATCAGTAATTTCAACAACAGCAGTCGCTGCAGTAGTTGCAGGATCGGTATTTTTTAAAAGCACGATCTCGTTTTTAGGTTCTTTTTCTGATGTGATAACAAAAGTAGAGGCTTTTTTGGAGGCTTGATTTTGTGTTTGCCAACTGATTCCGTCTGTCTGTTCATTTAGCAATAAATCGTATTTTTTGTTGCCTTTATTTTCAACACTTAATGCCAGAGAAGTAAAAGGTGTTTTCTTTCCAAAACTTCGGGTATAGTTTTCCTTGCCATTTTTCACATGGATATCAAAAGAAACAACCTGATTATTCTTGCGTTGAATGTTAGAAAAACGGGCATTAATTTTATACATTTTTTTCAGCACGTCTTCCATTTTTTTAAAGTCTTCTTTTTCATGACCCGGATAGAGATAAAAGGTCATAACGGAGCGCTTGTCAGAAGTAACTTTTGATGCTTCGACCAGGCGTATTTGTGCCACTGTTTTTATCTGAAATGAGATAAAAAACAAGGCAATAAAAGGAAGTGCCAGTGTAAATTTTAATTTTTTCATATTTTTTGATTTTTGAGTGTTAAGCATAATGATACGTTTTTTTACCTCTATGGCATTAAATGAAGTCGCCAGTTTGTTATTGGTGACGGCAAGTGTGGTAAGCAGTGTTTTTTGATAGGTATAAGAATGCGTTTCTTTAGTGACCTCAGCATCTACGAGATATTCCAGATTTAGCCGTATGCTTTTCTTCATGAAAATAATTGCCGGATTTATCCAGAAAAAACAGTGAAGAATTTCCATAAAAAGAATGTCGAAACTATGACCTTGTTTTACATGTACTTTTTCATGAATTATAATGGTGTAAATATCTTTCATTTCCTGATATTGGGCAGGCAGAATAATCCATTTTATAAACGAGAACGCATTGTTGATTTGGCGGTTATATAAAACGCCCCTAATTGAAGTGTCTCTTTTACTATAAACAATAATACGGGTAAGCTTGTATAGGGCTTTAATAAAACGAAATAACATCCATAAAAGTCCGATGATATAAAAAGCCAACAGAACGTTTTCTACAGTAAACAAATGTTCAATTTCTTCCTTTACGATGCCTTGTGTTGTATTGTTCACAAGCTTTTGTTCGGTATCTGTTGTCTGTTGATGAATAATTTCTACTGTTTTATATGTATATATAATAGGTAGTATCAGTGAAATAATTATTCCTCCGATAAAATAATACCGAATAAGCTTAAAAAAAGTTTCTTTTTTCAAAAAAATCAGGTAGAATACAGTAAAGAAAATCAATAGTAGATTTACTTTGAAGACATACATCAATATATTTTCCATCATTTATTTCTTTGGTTTGCTTTTTTCAATAATGGCCATAATTTCGTCGTAATCACTTTGAGTGATAGATTCATCTTTTACAAAATAGCTTACAAGATCAGAAACAGAATTATCAAAATACTTTATTATGGAGTCTTTTACATACACACTTCTATACGCTTCTTTTGTGATAACAGGAAAGTACTGATGCGATTTTCCATAAGCACGATGTCCTACAAAACCTTTATCTTCAAGAATTCGTACAATTGTTGATAGGGTGTTATAATGAGGTTTTGGGGCCTCTGTCGCTTCCAGTATATCGTTAATAAATGCATTTTCCAGTTTCCATAAAATCTGCATGATTTCTTCTTCTTTGTTTGTCAGCTTTTCCATATTAGTTTTTTTATAATTCAAATATATAACTAATTTTTTAGTTTCAAAACTAATTATATAGTTATAACACTAATTTTTTAGTTTTATTGTGTAACTATAATTTTATCATGTGATTGAATAGTTTTTTGTATTACAGGTGTTATATTATTGAATACAGATTAATGAACAATAAAAAAGAGCTGTCAACTGACAGCTCTTTTTTATTGTTCATCTCCAATGAGAATTTCTAAAATGCTGATTGCCGCATCGCTGATACGGGTACCCGGTCCGAAAACGGCTACGGCTCCTACATCAAACAAAAATTGGTAATCTTGTGCAGGGATTACACCTCCCACAATAATCATGATATCTTCACGACCGTACTTTTTTAGTTCTTCAATTACCTGAGGCACCAATGTTTTGTGTCCGGCAGCAAGAGATGAAACTCCTAAAACATGCACGTCGTTTTCTACAGCTTGTTTCGCAGCTTCTTCAGGAGTTTGAAACAGAGGACCGATATCTACATCAAATCCGACATCTGCATATCCTGTTGCAACAACTTTTGCTCCGCGGTCATGACCGTCTTGTCCCATTTTGGCAATCATAATACGCGGACGTCTTCCTTCCATTTTGGCAAACTTATCTGCCAGTTCCTGTGCTTTTTTAAAGCTGCTGTCTTCTTTTATTTCTTTGCTGTACACACCGCTAAAAGATTTAATTTGTGCTTTATACCTTCCGTAAATAGCTTCGAGAGCATCACTTATTTCTCCTAAGGTAGCCCTTAGTTCAGCCGCTTCAATAGCCAGAGCCAGAAGATTTCCTTCTCCGGATTTTGCTGCGTTGGTCAGATTTTCTAAAGCCACTCTTACTTTTTCAGTATCGCGGGTTGCTTTAATATGGTTGAGACGTTCGATTTGTTGCTTGCGAACGATTTGATTGTCTACTTCTAAAATTTGTAAGGGATCTTCCTTTTCCAACCGGTATTTGTTGACCCCTACAATAATGTCCTGCCCGCTGTCTATACGGGCCTGTTTTCTTGCAGCAGCTTCTTCGATGCGCAATTTTGGAATACCCGCTTCAATAGCTTTGGTCATTCCGCCAAGTTCTTCTACTTCTTCAATCAGTTTCCATGCTTTTTCAGCAATTTCAGCAGTTAAGGATTCTACATAATAGCTTCCTGCCCATGGATCTACTGTTTTACATATTTTGGTTTCTTCCTGTAAGAATATTTGTGTATTACGTGCAATACGTGCAGAGAAGTCAGTAGGTAAGGCGATAGCTTCATCCAATGCATTGGTATGCAGAGACTGAGTACCTCCGAAAGCAGCAGCGGCTGCTTCAATAGCCGTACGTGCTACATTATTAAAAGGATCTTGTTCGGTAAGGCTCCATCCTGAAGTCTGGCAGTGTGTTCGCAAAGCCAGAGATTTATCAGATTCCGGTTGAAACTGCTTCAATAATTTTGCCCAGATCATGCGTCCGGCACGCATTTTAGCAATTTCCATAAAATGGTTCATTCCTATAGCCCAGAAAAAAGAAAGACGTGGTGCGAATTCATCAACTTTCATTCCTGCTGCAAGTCCCGTACGGATATATTCAAGACCGTCAGCCAATGTATAAGCAAGTTCAATATCAGCAGTGGCACCAGCTTCCTGCATATGATATCCTGAAATAGAAATCGAGTTAAACTTAGGCATGTTTTTACTCGTGTATTCAAAGATATCTGCAATAATTTTCATAGAAGGTGTAGGTGGGTAAATATAGGTATTACGCACCATAAACTCTTTGAGAATATCATTCTGAATGGTTCCGGAAAGCAACTTTTCACTTACGCCCTGTTCTTTTGCCGCTACAATATAAAACGCCATAATCGGTAAAACAGCACCGTTCATGGTCATCGAAACCGACATTTCGTCTAAAGGAATCTGGTCAAAAAGAACCTTCATATCTTCAACACTGTCAATGGCAACTCCGGCTTTCCCGACATCGCCCATTACGCGTTCGTGATCAGAATCATAACCGCGGTGTGTAGCGAGATCAAAAGCTACAGAAAGACCTTTCTGTCCTGCCGCCAGATTTCTTCTATAAAAGGCATTACTTTCTTCAGCGGTAGAAAATCCAGCATATTGGCGTATCGTCCATGGACGTCTTACATACATAGTAGCATACGGACCTCGCAGGTTCGGCGCGAAGCCTGCGGCAAAGCCGATCTGTTCCAGAGATGCTATGTCTTCTGGTTGGTAAGTTTCTTTTACTTCAATACCTTCTGCAGTGGTAAAGGTAGACTGCTGAGAAGGATTACTGTTGCCTGCTCCGGTTGGCAGTTGCAAATGTTGAATGTCTTTTCTCATCAGTTTTATTTTACAGTAGGATTTTTTTCTTCTTCTAAACGTTTCTCTTCAATATTCTCAGACAGACGTTTCTCAATAATTGGTTTTATAAGTGTTTTTCTGGCATTTTTCTTCACAAATGGATACAGTTCCAGATCATGAGCCATCCGGTCGTTCGGATTCGGAAATTTATTGGTTCCGAGTAACACTTCCTTTCCTGTGTTAAAAAGTTCCTGTTCTTTTTCTGCGCTTTCGTTAATTTTTCTCTGAATGGTTCCTTCAATCAATTGTGTAATGAAGCCTCCGTTTTTTTCAATATCTTTAAAAAGAACCAATGCTTTTTCTGCGAGTTGTGCCGTAAGGCTCTCAATATAATAAGCTCCGTCAGCAGGATTATTTACCTTGTCAAAATAGCTTTCATTTTTTAGAATAAGCAATTGGTTTCTTGAGATACGGTCACCAAATTCATTTGTTTTATGATACAGCGCATCGTAACTCATGTTTTCAACAGCATCAGCTCCACCAATAATAGCACTCATACATTCAGTAGTGGTTCGCAGCATGTTTACATTGTAATCATACAGTGTTTTATTTCGTCTGGTTGGTGTCGCCTGAATATGAATTTTTATATCCTTATGGTATTCTTTAGTAAGAAGATCTGTCAGAAGGCGAAGGGCCCGTAATTTGGCAATCTCAAAAAAATAATTGGTGCCTACAGCTGTTTTGATTAAAATGGTACCTGCATAGTTGGGAATCCGATTCAGATATTCATTTAGATGCGCCATTGTGTAAGCGAGCTGTTGCGTTATATTCGCTCCCGCATTCTGATACAGCTGTGCGTTGATGCTTACTAAATTGATGTTTTTATAATGAGAAATACTTGTATTTAATAACGAAAAATCGGTATTCAAATCTTTAAACCAATTTCCTTCATGAGCTAGTTGATGTATGGGATCGACTACAACAAAAATTTCAAAAGAAGATTTTGAAGCTTCTTCATTTATTTTTTTGATAAAAGATTCTGAAAAGAAAGGCAATTCTATATACAACACCAGTTTTTCTGCTTTAATACCAGCCAGCAATTGTTGTATATCTATAGTGTCATCTGCGATCGTCAACCGAAGGCTTTCAGCTCCTCGTGTAAGGCTGTTTTGAATGGTGTCAATTGATTTTTCAACATTCTTTACAAATATGTGCTGAAGAATGCTGAATTGAGTTACAGAAGTTTGTATCGGCAGGCTCAGATGATCTGAATCTGCATGATAGAATGGTTTTACTTTTATGCCTTCGAGGCTTTCCCAAATGAGCGTTTCATTATAGTCTGCACCTTTTAGTTCGTATTGAATTTGATTTTTCCATTCTTTTGAACTTACCTTTTCAAATTCATTAAATAAATGCTCACTCATAGATACTATTATTTATTTTGTAGATTCGTCTGATGCGGCATCATTGCCATTATCCATCTCAATAATATAGATGTCTTCATTGTCCCGCTTCATATAATATTTTTCCCGGGCATATTTCTCTACTTCCTCCATTTTATGGAGTTTATTGATGTATACCTCGTCTTTATGAATTTCTTCCTGATAATAGGCTTTATTGTCTTCGAGTTTGTTGATCTCTTTGTCTATTTCCCGTTGATCAAATAAAGAATAAGTGTCAAAAAATACCAGCCATATCACAAAAAACAAGGTAACCAATACAAACCGGTTAGTCAACCATTTTAGTAAAGGATATTGTGTAATTAATGCTGCTATTTTTCGTTTCATTGGTCTACAGTTATTTTTTCATTAATAACAGATCTCACAATATCAATTGCCACTGTATTATAAGTATCATTTGGGATGATAATATCTGCAAATGCTTTTGATGGTTCTATAAATTGTTCATGCATTGGTTTCAAAGTAGTCTGGTATCTGGATAATACCTCTTCCATATCTCTGCCTCTTTCTGCAATATCTCTTTTTAAACGGCGAATCAGCCGCTCATCAGAATCAGCATGAACAAATATTTTTATATCAAATAAATTTCTCAATTCAGGATTGGAAAGAATTAGAATTCCTTCAATAATCATCACTTTTCTTGGATGCGTTAGTATATAATCATCTGTTCTGTTGTGATGTACAAACGAATAGACCGGCTGATGAATGCTTTTATTGTTTTTAAGCTCTTTGAGATGTTGTGTCAATAATTCAAAATCGATCGCTCTCGGATGATCAAAATTAATCAACGCTCTTTCTTCAAAACTCAAATGATCATTGGTTTTGTAATAAGCGTCCTGAGAAATAATACCTACTTCGTTTTCAGGCAGTTCTCTCATAATCTGATGTACAACAGTTGTTTTTCCGCTACCTGTTCCTCCAGCGATTCCTATCACTAACATAGTTCTAAATATTTTTACAAAAATAGAAATATTTAAGTAATGTTGGGGGAGTAATATTTTTAAATTATCTGTATAAAAACGCATAATTTTTTAAAAGTAATTGTTAAAAGTTTTCTTATCTCAAAAAAAAAATTAACTTTATGCGATTTTAATTAAATAATTTGATTGTAGGTATATGTTCAAAACTATTTTTAATAAAATAATACTACTACTTTGTTTGTTATTTTTTACTGCATCGGGGTACTCCCAATATTCTCAAAAACATTATATCGCACCCGCTCCATGGCAATATTGGAGTACTGCAAATGAAATTGTTATCTCTACGGCTTCTCCGGGACAGATAGAAGTTACTCTTGAAAAGAGTGACGGAACTTTTATTACCAATCTTACAGTAACAGCCAATATTCCTATTTCTTACAGGTTTTTAGGCGTTGCGGCCAACTTGCAAAGAAATGCTGTTAATACCTTATATAATGATCGCGGACTGATTGTTACAGCAACGGCTCCTGTCATTGTAAATATGCGAAACATTGCTTCGGATGCCATAGGACTTACCAATGCTACTATAAAGGGGAATGCTTCTCTTGTAAGTTTTGGTGATGAAGGAATTGGAACAGAGTTTCGGGTAGGGTATTATCGTTCCAGTTTTACCGGTTTAAATACCTCACAGCCCATTTATTCGGTAATGGCGATTGAAGACGGAACAGAAGTAATAGTTGATGGTGGAGCTCCAATTGCATTAAATGCAGGTCAAAGTCAATTGTTTACAGCTCCTTTAGGCTCTTTGATGACTGCGAATAAACCTGTTGTTGCCAATGTTGGTAGTTATGGAGATACTCCTCAGGCTTGTGGAGGAAACGGAGAGGATGGAACGTTCGATCAAATGGCTCCAAATAACGTCTTAGGAAATCAATTTCTCGTAGTAAGAGGAAGTGGAGCTGCCGGAACGGGTGCAAATCATCCTGAGCAGAGTACAATAGTTGCCACTCAGCCGGGAACACTTGTAAATGTTAAAAATTATGATGCAGCTGGTGTTTTACTCAACTCTACGGATTATGAATTACTGTTGGCAGGAAATTTTCAGACTTTTCATCACGGAGATGCTACCAATCAGTATTCCTCTTCTTTGATTGTTTCTAATAATCCGATTACAGTATATTCAGGTACTGCAGTTGCCTGTGAAACAGATGTTTCTACAGTACTGCCTATTGGTGGTTGTGCCGGAGCATCTGATGTGCGAACCCGAAAGTTCATTAGCTTCAACAATACCGATTTACCTTATTTCGGATATACGATCATTGAATCGGCTACAGAGCCCGTTTTTATAAACGGATTGAATATTGAAACAGTAACGGGGATACCGCGTACTGCAATTGGTACTTCCGGTTTTTACATGATTCGTTTTAATAATATTAATATAGGAAATCCGGTTGAAATCATTCTTACTTCCAATGCCCGACTAACAACGAGTCTCGTACAGCAGGGAGAAGGGTTTTCCATGTCCGGATTTTTCTCTGCATTTAGTGACAGCCCTGCGCAACCACTAGCTCCAAATGAACAGGATGGCTGTGGTATTGAATTGTCAACAACAACAGGTTTGGAACCCTATCAATGGTATCTAAACGGTAATCCAATCGATGGAGCTAACCAAAGTACTTATATCGCTTTGGAGACAGGAAACTATTCGGTTCGCGGTACAAGAGAATGCGGACTTACTGCTATTTCATCTCCATTATTTGTTGAAGTTGTTCCATGTACAGATCTTGCGATTCAAAAAGAAGTTGAACAAAATAACAGCGGCGTATTCTTTCAGATTACCGTTTCTAATATTGGCGGATTCGAAGATCCTAATGTGTTGGTAACAGATGTATTGCCTACCGGTTATACTTTTGTCACTGCTACTCCGAGCCAAGGTACGTATGATCCGATCTCAGGTGTATGGACGGTTGGTGCTCTTGCTCCTGATGCCTCTGCTACCTTAACAATTGAAGTTTTCATCAATGTTACTGGTGACTATTTAAATACCGCAAGTGTTAAGGGAGATAATGTAGATTTGAATCAGGATAATAATGTCGATACAGCTATTATTACCGATTTGGAAGAATTGGCACCTTTACAAAATCTGGCAATATGTGCAGATCAGCCAAATTCATTTGACCTGACTGTTCAGTCGGCTATTGTATATTATGGTCAGTTAGGTTACCTGGTTACGTACCATCATTCTCTAAACGAGGCCAACTCGAATACAGGAGCGATTCAGGAACCTGAATTATCCAATTATCAGGCAACAGATGGTGAAACCATTTGGGTGCGTGTTTCTCAGGAAGATAATATCTCTATTTACGCCACTACCTCTTTCCGTTTGTTTATCCATCCACTACCGGTAGCGAATACCAATCGCCTGCCTATGTATGGTTGTGAGATCAACGGTTCCGGATTTGCTAACTTTAATTTAGCGCTAAATCAGTCTAATATCATCGGCACGGCTACAGGTATTAACCTGAGCTATTATCAGACCGAGGCAGAAGCGGAAAACGGAGGACCTTCTCTTCCATTGAACTATACAGGACCTCAGGGTACTTTATATGTGAGAGTAGAATATGCAGCTACAGGATGTTTTATAGTTGTAGAACAGCAATTACTCATCAGAAATACACCAATTGCGAATCCTGTTGGACCTGTTACGTATTGTGATCCTAACAATGATGGTTTTGGTATTTTCAACCTTGAAGCCTTAAAAATCCAGATAGCAGGTAATCCTATTCCAGCGGGTATCCAGGTAAGTTTCCATGAGACACTTAGCGATGCTCAAAACAACGTATTACCGATCAATCAGGTGGTGAAC
Organism: Paenimyroides ceti; assembly: GCF_030409925.1. Taxonomy (NCBI): domain Bacteria; kingdom Pseudomonadati; phylum Bacteroidota; class Flavobacteriia; order Flavobacteriales; family Flavobacteriaceae; genus Paenimyroides; species Paenimyroides ceti. Next base: position 8,142 of record NZ_JAUFQU010000035.1, on the reverse strand, counting down.
TATGTAAACATCACACCAAATGCACAAACCATCTATGCAAGAGTAGGGTATATCAACTCTTCCTGTTCGAGTATTGTTCCGGTAACTCTCATAGTAAACCCAACACCAGATGTTATAGGTAATTTAGAATATGCGATTTGTGACGACAACAACGACGGACTGGCTGTTTTTGATCTTACAAGTCAGGCAGGAGTTATTCTGAACGGATTGAATCCGGCAGATTATACCCTGAGCTATCATACCACTTTCGACAATGCGACTTTTGACGTATTTCCAATCAGTAACCCAACAGCTTTCTCTAACCTTACTTCAGAAACTGTTTATGTACGTGTAGAAAACAATACAACGGGATGTTTCCGTGTGGTAACGCTTCATTTAGTAGTGAATGCGAAACCGGTTGTCCCTAATCCGGTACCTACTTACCAGTTGTGTGATGATAACCATGATGGTTTTATGATCTTCAACCTGGCGAGCCGAATACCTGCGATCACCAATAACCAAAGCAACCTCCTGGTTACGTTCCACTATACAGCAGCAGATGCACAGAATGATGTTGCCCCTCTGCCAATGAACTACCAGAATGCGGTACAAAACGTACAGACATTACATGTTCGTGTAGAAGATGCACGTACGGGATGCTTCACCCTAACCACAATGGACATCCGTGTAAGTCCGGCCCCTGTTCTTCATATTCCTGCAGCTCCAATTGCAGTTTGTGCTTCCGGTCAAGGAGGTTTCGGAACCATTGATTTAACCTCTTATGCTGCTTTATTGCTGCAGGGAGAAAACTATACGCTTACGTTCTTTGAAACCGAGAGCAACGCTTTGAACAACCAGGCTCCTATTCAGAATCCTGCACAGTACAACAACCTTCAGGCGAACAATCCTGTGGTATGGGTACGTGCTACAAACCCTGTAACGAACTGTTTTTCAGTATATGCTCTTGCGTTCAAATTAGAGATAGCGCCTATTATGCCATTGACACTTCCAAACTATGTATCGTGTGATACGGTAGGGGATTTATTTGATGGGCTAACGAGTTTTGATCTTACCCAGCAAAGTGCAGCGATCATCGCTTTCCAGCCACAGCCTGGTAACTATACGGTTCGTTATTACACCAGCCTTGCATCTGCTACGGCAGGTACGGGATGGATTGCAGATCCTACTGCCTTTGTCAATACCACTAATCCACAAACGATCTGGGTTCGTATCGACAATGCGAATGTCTTATCAGGCGGTTGTTTTGCATTAGGCAGCTTTACCATAGAAGGAAAAACGGCATTGCCATTAGGTACGCCTACACCAATTGTATCGTGTAACGAAGCCTTGCCAAATGATTTCCAAACGGTATTTGACCTTACCATCCGTGAATTACAGATCTTACAGGGAGAGGTTTTTGAAGCGGTAGTTACCTACCACTTAACAGAAACAGAAGCGCGTTCCGGTTCTAATGCGATCGGTAACCCTACAGCATATACCAATACCTCTGCTACACAAACGATCTGGGTTTCTGTTATCAACCAATACGGATGTAGAAGTGTAGTACCGCTTACCCTTCGTGTGCTTCCTTTACCGGAGCCGAACATGACCCCTGCACCTTTAACAGAGTGTGAGATAGAAGACGGAGAAGCAGAATTTAACCTTAGAGATGCAGAAGCAGATATCAGTAACTTTGATAACAACCTAAGCTACGAATACTATTTAACCTTTGGAGATGCCCAATTGGGTAACACAGCTGCAGCGTTAACATTGGAAGAAGCGGAAGCCTTTACCAGTGCGAGTACAACCGTTTATGTACGTGTTTCTACCAAAACCGGAATTCCAAGTGAAAGCTGTTCAGTAGTAGTACCATTAGACTTGATCGTAATTCCTACTCCTGCAGTAGGACCTATGACACCTTTGTTTGTTTGTATCGAGAATGCTCCTGAATACTATAAATTCAATCTGCACGATAAAGACGCTCAGGCGTTGGCGGGACAGGATGCTTCCTTATTCAGTGTACGTTATTACCTTACTGAAGAAGATGCTACGGATGCAATCAATCCATTGCCTTATCTGTATACGAACGTTACCCCAACCGAACAAACGATTTGGGTACGAGTAGAGAATATCGAACACGGATGTTTTGCTATCGCTTCTTTCAACCTTAAAATAGAAGAAGCTGTAAAAGCCTTTACTCCAACTGATGTTACTTTCTGTGATGTTGACGGTGTAAACGACGGATTAACGGTAGTGGATCTAACCGTTATGAGTGCAGATATCATCGGTACTCAACCTGTAACAGGCTTACAGGTACGTTACTATGCCTCTGTACAAAACTATCAGATGGGTATTGTGATCGGTACGCCGACCGCTTACCAGACGGTGAGCAACCCTCAGACGATCATTGCCGAAGTATACAACAATGATTCGAATGAACTGTGTACTGCTATTTCTTCACGACTAAGCTGTGCAAGTAGCTTTTCCTTTTTTTGATATAATTCTTCCTCTTTTATGACGACAGCCATTGAGGTATCTTCACACTTATAAAGAAGTTGTACACCCTCTTCTACTGTTTTAAACTTCGTCAACAACAGGTTTTCGGTAAGCCAATCCGTAAAATCCATTTGTTCACCTCCTTCCCATGGTGGATTTGTCTCGTATGAATTTACCTTATCAAAAACTCGTCTCGTGTTGCTATAGATACTCTATATTCGTCAGAAGTATAATAATTTACTGGCTCTTCCATCAGATCGCGGAATTGCTGTACCCGATCGGTTGCTTGCTCCTGTGCTTTTGTACCTAAATCAAAAAGCAATAAGCCTAATAATACGACTGTTTTTTTCATTTTCTAAGGATTACTATGTTTGATCTGTGCGGTGGTATCGGAATTACGAATAATGCTTTCAGAGAATTCCTTTCGTTCTTGACTTTTATTGTAAGCTTCATTCACAATATAACGGGAAAGTACAGGAAAAAAAACTTCGTACATTTCCTCTTTACTAAGGTCACTAACTATAGAGTCCAGTTTACTAAATAATATCCTCATTTTGTAAGATACAGCATCCGCCTGCTGTCCACATCGGTAAAGCATCATTACTCCTTCTTCCGCAGAAGAAAACTTAGTTACGCCTAAGTTTTCTGTAAGCCAATCTCCTAAATCCATTTGTTCACCACCACCTAATGGGGGTTTTGTAACAGTCAAATTAATCATATCATAAAAAGTATCATAACACTCATTCATAGATATAAATTCATCCGAAGCAAAAAAACGCAACTGATTCGTCTACAAAGTCCTGAAATATTGCAACGTTATCTTTTTCTGCTTCCTGTGCAAAAGTTCCTAAGCCAAAAAGCAATAGTCCTAATAATACAATTGTTTTTTTCATAATTCAAGGTTTTTAGTTTTACTATTTTTTTAAGTTATCCACTTATATTATTTTTTAGTTATAGAATTTTATAGATCTCTAAAATTTATTATAGCAAGGGATACTAAAATTTTATGATATCAGTGATCTCACAAAACCCGGTTCAAATATTTTTGTTATCTAAAAATCTACCGTAGTCAGCTGCATGTGTGGTAGTGGTCTGCAGTCTGTTACCCGTCTAAGTCTTGTGGTAGGTTATTCTCAAAGTAAAGTATAATAATTTAAAGAAACAAATTATTTTCAGTGAAAAAATTAAATATTTAAAAAATATTGTTTTGAAAATCAAATGTTTAAACATTCAGTTTTATTTCTTTAAACATAATAAACATAGTATCTGATAAACTTTCTTCATTTTTTCATATCATTAATGAACTGCTTAAAATGGAGGAAAATTGCTCTAAATCTATATAAGGAAAACTATAAAAAAGTTTTATTTTAAAAAAAATCGAGAATAATAAAAAAAAAACGGAACAAAGTAGATTTCTCTATCTTGTTCCGTAAAGTGATCCCGCTGGTACAGAACTCGAACTCTTTTTTGGAAGATTTAAGGCGATTAAATCAGTTGAAAGACAGTCCATATCAATACGACTCAGAGGAATATGAGCATAAACCTACACAGCCGAAGAATACGAAGCAAGGTAGGAGATTAAAAACATAAAGGCTGATTTGCAAATTTCTTTTTGACGTCGTGCCGTATAGCAAACAAATTCCTTCGTATCTATAATATTAGAGTTTATTTATTAATATAGCCTCGTGCGATGATTAGGCGGATAGATGGAATTGCTATTATAAAAGACAGCCTTTTTCAAAGCGCATAAAAAACTTTTGGATAATAATTAGGTAGTATTTCATTTGTAAACATTAATCACTCATCCATTTTTTCATGTTTGCTTGTAATCGTGCTTGCTCATTTATCGTCAAAAAATTCAGCCGGCGATTAGGGTGATTTTTTATGTTTTTTATATGCGGATACGTGGCCCATAAAAAATTTCTAAATAAATCATCGTCACCGCTTTCCGTTATTCGGTAGGTATCCTCTGCCAATAGAAAAAGATTGTGTTCAAATTCTCTTCTCGTTTTAGGCGGAGACATACCATACTTATTCTTCTCCATTTTTCTTTTGTTTTAAATTCCTTTTGATAACTCATTTGTGTCACCATATTTGCCATGAGTCGTGCCATTTCATCAACTGTATGAAGGTTTACCCTTTGATTAGGAGCATATCTTGCATTCATCATTCCTTTAATTGATCTTATACTAGATTTAGTAAGGTGTATCTGTCCTTTTTCTGCCCTTTCTTTAAGCAAATGCATATTATGTTCAAACTCCTTTCTACTGTTTGGCATCTTTTCTGTTTTTAAATTCTGGTCTGTCGAAATTTGCTAGTGAATTAGCTAATAGCCGTGTCGATTCATCAATAGTTAAAAAGTTTGTACGCCTATTTGGCAATTGTTTTGCCTTCAACAAGCTATTGAGTATCCTCCGACTAGGCGGCAATTGAAATGTCTTCCTTTCGATGCTTTCAGCAAGGATGTCAATATGCCGTTCAAATTCTTTTCTATTGCTCGGCGTAATCATCTTATTATTTCCTTTTGTTCAAACACATCAATGTATCTGAATTTGTATCCAAATGATATTTGCCAAATCAGTTTATACCCGGATTTCAGCGTTTCTATTCTATCTTTTGTTACGGTGGTATAATAGCCTGTTTTTTCAGCAACCCCCTGTTCTCTATTATCCCAATTTCTTCCTTTACGCCAATATACAGATTTAGTATTGTCTTTTAGATTTGGAATTAGAGTGCCTAGAGTTGCAGTCATTACAGCCGGTACCAGCTCACTTCCGGTAACATTACTTGCATATTCACTCTTAATAAATAACGGAATTACATCTTCTTCTTTCTCAGAAACAATACCAGGATAAGCATTCGCAGGAAAAGTCGGCCAAGGATAAGAGTGGCGTTTTACAGAGAATTTTGCTACTGGGATCAGGTAGGCCGTGAGCTCTATTTTTTCTTTAGAGCTTCGGCGAGATTCCGAGTGTTCTGTAGCATAGTAATTCAACGGAAGCTCATTGTTAACTAATAATTTGTCAAAAGCAATATTACCGGTTTCAAAAAAATCTTTTACAGCGTTTTCAAAACTTTCATTATTGCTATTAAACTGAGGTGTTAATTTGTTTTCCGGGAAAGTTGGTTGATAAAACCGTAATATATTAGCAACTTTCTCTCTGTCACTGAGTGTAGTGCAAGAGCACACAGCAACATTTAAAGCGTATCTCAAAAGAACATCAAAATCCGAAACAAGGGAGATGTCGTTATGATCATTGAAACTCCGATCAATATATTCACTTACTTTTTGAGTATCCTCAATAGATAGTGGGGTCAATGCTTTTACCTGTCCCACCAATATCTCAGCAAACTGTTTGGTTAAAATATTTAACTCGTTAAGCTCATATAAGGGGTCGCTTAACGGTTCCAAATATTCTTCTTCAAACACTATTTCACCTTTTCTTTTATTAGATACAGCAAAAGTTTGCTCAAACTTTGCAATCAACTCATCTAGGTCGGTAATGCCACTATTTTTAAGCTCGATAAGAGATGTAAGAATGGCCTCCCTTACCATAAAGTGATTAAGCTTCAATAGTTCTTGTTCCTTTTCTTCAAAAGCAGTTTTCAGATTTTCGGCAAAACCATCAGGATTTACATTTGAGAGCTGATGAATAATTGCAGCGGAAAGTTCCTGTGAAATGCTATAGCCGCCACTAAGTATTTCCTTAACGAGTGCTCGCAAAATAATACCTGGATTAATGGAACCGAGCCAAACCAAGATTTCAATAACTCGATTTTTTACAACTAACGAAGGATGATTTAAAAACCAAATAAGGAACTTTAGTAAATGATCATCTTGTTCATCGGTATTTACTTTATCGGCTCCTTTATTCAGCCACTCATACCGGTCATAAAAATGCTGGTCAGTTCTCACCATCAAATTAATATGCTCCAGGACAGTTTCTAAAATCAACTGCTTTTCTTGCTCGTCATTTATATTCCGAAGCAATGAAATAATTTGGTTGGCAATGACCCATTCTTCAAAATAAGGCTCATTAATAATCAGTTGTTTTATGTCTTTAATAAATTCTTCAGAGTTATTATACGTTTCAGCAAAAAGATTTCTTATGTCATTAATTTATTGGAATAGTTAAATGACCATATTCCATATTTTTCATTTTGAACTTTTTGCAATGCGTCGATTATCACTTTTCTTGCACCGCTTTTATTTTCTATATCAATCTTCTTTTGTGCCTCGTCTTTTGCAATAATTAGTTCGTCAAGAGGATCTTTTTCTTCTCGTTTAGGAGTTGAAGGTTTTCTTTCTTCTTCAGTTTCTTCTTCAGTTTCTTCTTTTGAGGGTTGAGTCGGTTGCATTTCAACCGCTTCTAAATACGGTTTCAATTTCTCAAAATTTGAAGTGCTCAATTCGCTAAACAATTCCCGTAAATACTCATATCGAAATTCATCGCTTATTTCAGTAACCAGAAACCGAGCCAGACGCTTAAATATTATGTCTAACTTTTCTGTATCATTGTTTTCCAAATGGTTCAAAATACCTGCCTGAATCTTTGCATAACCGCTAATGTATCTATCATCCCCAAGCATAAACAATTCGCTAAGTCCCCAAACGATAGGAGAACCTGAATCTTTAATATTCCGCAACATGTCCATTACACCACTCTGCTCTTCAATTGTCCTGGCCCCCAATATATATCCTTCGCCTTTGTAAGGCATATCAACCGTCCCAGACTCAGCATTAGCAATAATGGTTTGATGATCCGGAAGCAACAAATGTTTAAAGTATTCTATTGACTTGTTTAAAAACCCGACTTTGGCCAAATCGCCGACAAACTCTTCCTGCTGCTGTTTCACATATCGTTGGAATGTCATCTCGCCGGATGCATTATGAAGATGCGCTGCGAACTTCTGGAGGTAGGAAAGATTACCATCTTTAGGAACAATATTTGAAACAGCAGTATTTATTATTCCCAATTGAGCTTCTTTGTACCATGATGGTCCCATTGAGGTATCAATCATTTCCTTAAATGCTTTTCTAGCCTTATCCTCATTCTTTAGGAGTGCATATAATTCAACTAATCTCAACAAGTATTCATTTCTTTCCCATCTATTTTCTACAGTGTTTACAATATGGCCTTCTAATACTTTTGCTACTTTGAAAGCAGACACTTCATGTTTGGCTTCCTTAGCTAATTCCCTGGCAATAACAAATAAGCTATCTGTATAACCTTCGGTGTATAACCCAAGCTGATATGGCTTCTTATTGACTATTTGCTCAACAAAAGCGGGAATATAATCTGGGAAAGCATCTATCAATAAATGAATCAGGTTTTTGTAGATGACCGGGTAAATAGATTCAGGAAGGGCATAGCTTCTCTTCCAACTCATCCTATCTCTTAAGTCCGGAATTAATTTTTCAATTAGCGCGGTTAGTTTACTCTGAAGCTGTTTGATCTCTTCATTCCTGCCATCAATTTTATAACGCTTTACTTTTCCTGCCAGGAAGCATAAATGCTTAAAAACAGATTTTATACTTTCTTCCCAATTGGATAAGTACCCATATTCTGATAGTTCCGGATATTGGTCTACAGTATCAAAATACCCAAGACATTCTGCATTGAGTGTAAACCGATGTATGGATTGATGATTTAAATCAACGCCATT
>NZ_JAUFQU010000034.1:0-15645 GCF_030409925.1 Paenimyroides ceti | reverse complement strand
TGTAAGGGTCGTAACATAAGCAACAGTTTAATAATATCCGATTATTTTCATCCATAAACCTCCGATACCCATATAGATGAGCAACAGCAGAATACCAATTTCGAAGCCTTTTGTCCACCAAGATTTCAGATCTACGTAGCCGCTACCAAAATATACAGGTGCGGGACCGTGTCCGTAATGGGTAAGCACTCCATAAATAGAACCTATAAAACCAAGCATCATAGCAAGTAACATGCCGGGTATTCCTAAAGAAACTCCTACGCCCAGCATTGCTGCATACATTGCCGCCACATGAGCAGTAGCACTCGCAAAAATATAATGGCTGTAAAAGTAGACCAGAATGATGACCGGAAAAGCAACCATCCAGTTGAGTCCACCAATCTGTACTTTTATCAAATCACTAAACCAGCCTATAAAACCGAGCTCATTTAAAGAGCTTGCCATCATTACCAGTACCGCAAACCATACAATAGTATCCCAGGCTCCTTTTTCAGATTTTATATCTTCCCAGGTGAGTACAGAAGTCAGTAATAAAAGGGTAAGTCCGATAAATGCAGTTGTTGTTGCGTCGATAGACAGAGAACCTCCGAAAATCCATAAGGCTAAAAGGATAAAAAAGGCCAAAAGCATCAGCCATTCTTCTTTTTTTATCGCTCCCATTTCTTTCAGTTTCTGTGCTGCCATTTTTGGTGCATCTCCTGTTTTTTTAACTCCGGCGGATACAGTCTGTACAATACGAGTGGTACAGTAAAAAAAGCTACCAGACCGGGTACAAATCCTGCTGCTGCCCATGACATCCACGTAATATTAATCCCCAGATCGGCCGCAAATTTCTGACACATAGGGTTACTTGCTGTTCCGGTAAGGAACATGGAAGAAGCAATCAGATTCATATAATAACTGTTAAGCGTCAGATAAGAACCAATTTTTTTATGGGTAGAAATATCTTCAGGCATAGAACCGAAGCTGATGGCCATGGATTTCATAATAGGATAAATAATACCGCCACCGCGTGCTGTATTGCTCGGAATAGCAGGAGCAAGACATACATCTGCAAGACCAAGTCCGTATGCCAGTCCTAAAGAACTCTTACCGAATATTCTTATAAACATAAAAGCAATTCTGTTGCCCAGACCTGTCTTGATAAAACCTCTGGCAATAAAAAAGGAGATCCCAATAAGCCAGATCACTTTGTCACCAAAGCCACTTAGCGATTTAGTAACGGACAGCGCCGCATTACCCGGTGCCAGAACCTGTGTCAGGGCAGTGAAGCCAATAGCAAGCATACACATAGTACCCATAGGTGCTGCTTTGAGAATAATACCCAGAATAGTGGCTGCGAAAATGGCAAATAAATGCCAGGCATTATCTGTTACACCTTGCGGAACCGGTATAAACCAGATGATTAATGCAAAAGCAAAAGTAATTGCCATCTTCTTGATGTTTACTTCTTTCATAATTAGAATTTTTAGTTTATAGTCGGCTCTGAACCTGTAAAATAAACAGGTTACCATTATATTTGTTTGTATTTTCGATCTGATGTTTGTAATAGTCTATCTGCATTCCCATCTGTATTCTGGCACCATAGTTTTTTAAAAATTCCAAACTGATCATAGGAATCAGGGATTGTCTCGGATTGGAATTTTGTCTGAAATCTGTATCGAGATATTCATATCTGCAGGAAAATTCAATTGCTTTGAGGTTTTTATAATCGATTTCATATCGCATATTAGGTAAAAAATATACTCCGCGCATTTGATATTCATTAATATCTGGCAAACGGTCTGTTTCTTCGATTCCAAAATACAGGTTATGATTTACTGCCTGTTTGGCTTCTATCTGAATATCCAGATTCCATTTTGGAGCCAATTCAATATCTGTGGCTAGATCAACTCCCAAAGCATATACGCCTTTTTTAAAAACCTTACCGGCACCTCCGTTGATTCCGATATTCAACCCATATTTCTTTGATACATCAAATACAAGTCTTGTCAGAAATTGTTTGCCATTGTCCTTATCGGATACCTGATTTTTTCCGTTTCCGTTTACTACAGAAACAGCATATTGCATGGGAACTTTTCCAAGAGGCAGAGTACCTCCAACAGATGCACCGATCTGAAAGCTTGTCCATCCATTTTTTCCAAATTCAGTATATTGATTAGACCATTCAAGAGATTTAATAATATCTACAGGATAGGTTTCTTCAATACCAAACCAGGGACGAAATTGTCCTACTGTAATGGCTACTTTTTGATTAAAGGAATATCTGAGATACGCATTTTCCAAAACGCGGGTTTTGGGATCGTTTTTAAAATCGGCAAAATTGGCAAGTGCGACTACTTCAACTCTTCTGCTGATCTGACCTTTTACCTGTACACGCATATATTTTAAAGAAAAGCTGTTATTAGTAGCCGTTTCATCTGTATGATGAACACCCTCAACATCTACATGCTCTTTAAGACTGGCAGTATAGCGTCCCTGAAAGAGTCCCTTAAACTGAAATTTTGGATAGCTTTCCAATATTTCACCCTGAGTACTATCCGGGACCTGTGCATGCATTCCAAAACCCATCAATAAAACAAAGAAATAAGGAAAAGGCTGGCGAAGTAGAGATTTTTTCATATAGAAATATTTACGATATAAACGAATAAACTATTATGCATCAAATAAGCGGTATCAGATTTCATAGAATACTTTACTTACTTATTACTATTTATTGAACCCCATCTCCAATCTGCATTGGTTTGTTTGTTAACGCATCAAAATGAATCACAACATTAAAATAAGGGAATCATTCGCCACCTTTAGTATCAACTTTTTTGTTGATTGTTCAGTAAAAGTAGGAAGTTAAATCTGAATAAAAAAAATAAAAAATGTACTATTTTAATATTATTTTAAGTTAATTTATATTATTTTAATATATGAAATAAATGATTTGTTTATTATATGTATAGTTTATCTATAAAATAAATATTGTTAATTTTCTACTTTTAAAACTGCTTTCTTATTGTTTTAAAAAGCATATTTCTAAAAAAATCCGGTATTTTTGTAATCTTATATTTTATAAAATCAGATGCGGAGAATTTTGATTCTTTTTGGAGTATTCATACTGTTTTCATGTCAGAATAAGACAGATCAACTCCCATATTTAGGGAATCATACTGAAGGAGTTGTAAACGGGAAAATGCAGATAAAAAAATACTTTACCATTCCCGATTTTAAATTCAGAAATCAGGATAGTATTGTGATTACGAATAAAACGTTTGAAGATAAAATTTATATCGCTGATTTTATTTTTTTGAGTTGTCCCACAATTTGTCCTGTGATGAATCACGAAATGAAAAGAGTATATGATGTCTTTAAAGATAATGCTTCTGTTGTATTTGTCTCTCATACGGTAGATCCTGAAAACGATCAGATACCGGTTTTGAAAAGCTATGCACAAAACTTGGATGTTGACGGTAATAAATGGCATTTTTTACGCGGTACACAACAGGAAATTTTGCAAATAGCAGAGAAGGGATATTTTACTCAGGCTTATGCAGATGTGTCTGCTCCCGGAGGCTATGCACACAGTGCCGGATTTATTCTCGTAGATAAAAACAGACACATCCGTGGTGTATATGACGGTACAAATTCAAAAGATGTCGATAGATTGATAAAAGATATTGTAATTTTACTTGAAGAAAAATCCGTTTGATGAAAAAAGCATTTGTTTTTCTTTTTCTGCTCTCTTTTCTCTACCAAAGTACTTCCAGTTTTTGGATCATCACTTCATTTTATATCAATCAGGAATATATTGCTAAAAACATCTGTATCAACAGATTTGATGCAATTCCGGTATGTAATGGGAAATGTTACCTGTCTGCGGAGCTAAAAAAAGATCAGGACAAAGAAGGACAGATTCCAACTATAAAAACACCGGAAATACAACCGTTATTTCATCTTACATTTATTTACGAGGCTCCGTATCATTCTTTTATTCCTTTTCCTGAAAAGAGTTATCCGGTATATCAGTCTGAAGCACTGATTTTATATGTTTTATCAGGCGTTTTTCAACCTCCTGAAATTGTTTAACAGGACTATCGTTAAAACAATTTATTAAAACAAAAACAAATAAAAAATGCAAACTGTCACTGTACCTGTTTGCAATATAGACTTATTTGATGATAAAGCCAACCACTTTTGGTTAGGGAGTATAGCGGCCATAACCGAGCGGTATCCTGTGCTGGAACAGCATCATGAAAATCTTTTTTATAGCTTACTTTTTATAGAAAAAGCGGAGGGAACCGTAAACATTGACGGAACCAATTTCATTGCGGATCATGCCCAAATCATCATTATTAAGCCACATTGCATCAATAGTATAAAGCTCCACAAAGGAGCGGTGGGAAAACTCATCTGTTTTACAGAAGATTTTTTTTCCTTGCGTTACAATAATAATGTATTGTATCATTTTTCATTTTTAGAGACTTCGGTACAAAAAAATGTTTTTCTGGATGGGAAACAAATGGCTTACTGGAACACCCTATTGTATCTGATATGGAATGAATTTGAATTACAGAAAAAACAATCTGAAAAAGCGATTCGATCTTATCTCAATATTATATTGATAGAGCTCGACCGTTTACATAAGCCTTCAAAAGTAAGAGGATTTCACACGCCTGCACATGAAAAGGTATTGCATTTTCAGAAATTGACAGAAAAATATTTCAATATGCATAAATTACCTTCAGAGTATGCAAAAATGCTTTTTATCAGTACGAACTATCTGAATAAAATATGTAAAAAAATTACGGGGCAGACAGCAGGTGATCTTATCCGTAAGCAGGTAATTATTGAAGCACAGCGTATGCTGCATTATACAAATGACGCCATAAGTGAAATAGCCGGAAAATTAGGATTTGAACATGTTTCCTATTTTATAACTTTTTTTAAAAAACATACGGGTAAGACACCAGAAGAGTTTCGTAAAGGATCATTGCATTAACTTTTTAAAATGCTTATAAAAAACGTGCAGTAGTATTTTCCATAAAAAGCGGACTTTTAAAAGTCCGCTTTTTAAAATTCCGATAAACCTTTTTTCTATTATGTATGGATTATGATTCTTCAGGCGTCATAAAACCTCCTGAATACTTCTTAAAAAAATCTTTCTTATATACTTCTCCCAACGGAATTTCATGTTCTCCAACATACAGGGTATGATTGTCAAAGGATTCAATAAAATCTATATTAACCACATACGATTTGCTCACGCGAATAAATACCTCTGAAGCAATCTTTTGGTGGGCAGTTTTAAGATTCATAGCGGTGATCAGTTTTTGTGTCTGCGTATAAATCACCACATAATCTTTAAGGCCTTCAATAAACAGGATTTCTTTAAAATATACTTTGTAATAGCGTCGTTCTGATTTAATAAATAAAAAATCTTCTGTACTTCCTTCAAATGTGTTTTTTGGGGAATCTTTGGAAAGTAATCCTTTATAGGCAACAGCTTTAGCGATTGCTTTTTCAAGCCGATGCTTGTCAATCGGTTTTAATAAATAGCCAATAGCATCAAGTTCATAACTTTTCAATGCATATTGTGAATAAGCGGTAGTAAAAATGATCAATGTGTCTTTCGGCAGCTGTTCTGCAAACTCCAGTCCCGTTACTTTCGGCATCTGAATGTCTAAAAAAATCAGATCTACCTGATGGGTTTTTAAAAATTCTGCAGCTGTTACCGCATTCGAAAATTCTCCTGTAATTTTCAGATCAGACACTTCCTTTATAAGGGAACGCATTCCTTCTCTTGCGAGTGGCTCATCATCTACTATAATACAATTCATATCGGAAAATTTAAGTTTACGGTATAGCTGTTTTTCTTTTCTGTCAGGGTTAGATTGTATGCTTCACCATATAATAAATCGAGTCTTCTTCTTACGTTGACTAATCCGAGACCGCTGTTTTTATCATTGGATGTAATGTCTTCAGCACTTTTAGAATTGGTACATACAAAATACAGTATTTTATCTTTAATTTCCAGATCTATTTTTATAAAAGCAACCTGATCACTGATATCTACACTGTGTTTCACGGCATTCTCAATAAAATTAGTGAATAAATTAGGCGGTATAAATACCTTTTTATAATCTTCTGATGCGGTTTGAGTATTGATGGTAAAGATGAAATTATCTCTTCTTATTTTTTCAAGATTAAGAAAATTTGATAAAAAATTTATCTCAGAAATCAATGCTGTTTTTTCTTCATTATTTTCATAAAGCTGGTACCTTAAAAACTCCGATAATTTTAAGATTACCAAAGAGGCTTTATCAGGATTTGCCTTTGTAAGTACATTAACACTATTGAGCATATTGAAAAGAAAATGAGGATTGATCTGGTTTTTCAGTTCATTTAATTCCATACTCAGGGTAAGGTTTTTTAACTCATTAAGGCGTTCATTATCTTTTACCCAGCGTTGAATCAGTTTTAAGGTTGTGGTAACCATAATAAAAGGTGTAAGAAAAATAGTAGCTGAAATAATCACACGGGTCTGGCTGATTTCTATATGTTTTTCAATGATACGGTGCGGTTCAAAATACACAATCATAATCTCTGAAACAAAATAAATTCCGGCTCCAACCATGATCATGAGTAATACTATATATTGGATATACTTGGCTCTAAAGAAAAAAGCAGGTACCAATACATACATATTGATATAGAACATAAAGACAAACAGAACATACGTAATGAGCAAACTGTAAAACTCATACATGCCTGCATATTCCTCCCGTCCTTTAGTATTAAAAAGAATGATCATAAAACCGATAAGCATGATCAGGTGCCTGAAGATACGGTAACGGTCTTCAATCAGCAAATTGACCACCTGTCTGTTCTTTATATCATGTGCATTACAATCCATTTTATTTTATTTATTCTTTACAAAAGTAAACGTTAGAGAAGATAAGTATCTATAAATTATACAAGATGTGCTTTTTTTTATACCAAGTATGTAAAAATAAACTTTCGTATAAAATATATACCGTTTCGTATAATAAAAAAAGAACCATTGCCTCATTGTTCTTCATTTGTATAAAAATAGCAGATATGTATTTAGAGGAATTTCAAAAATGGGCAGATGAAATTGACACATTTTGTCTGCCGGAAAACGAGCATGAAGAAAAAATAATTCAGGTAGTAGATCTACGTCATTTTATAGAATGCTATAAGCCTTCACTTACGATTATCGACTGTCTGAATCATAAGATCAATATTGTGTCTGATCTGGGAGTCAGAAAAGGAATTGTATTTTTTGATTATAAAGAAATAAGCAAAGCAGAAGCTCATTCCTTTTTGTATGAATCCGCTGCACTCGAAGATTTTAAAAAAGAATCAGGTATTGAAGAACTCTGGTTTGTTTTTGTAAAAGAACAAAATGATATTAATGATGAAGAAATCTTCGAATTTACAGCTGCAAAGCAACTGACCGATTTTTATAACAAAATTTTCATCTTTCATTTCTTTCCATCTATTATTCACGAACTAAATTAAAAGTATGATTGAGGTTTTTAAAACGAACATTCAAAATATTAAAGAAGCATATTTTGTTATGTCACAGTTATTGAAACGCTTTCCCGACTATAAAATTAATTTTGATCTCGAAGATTGCGACAATATACTTCGAATCGACGGGACTGTTGTACATCCGCAAATTATTGTTGAGTGTATTACAGCGTTAGGATATGAATGTGCTGAATTGACCTGATTATTTATGTGTTCGGCATAAATATTTTTATCACTTAGGTTTATAGAAAACCATTCGGCCTAACCCTCGATTTTTGTTCTTCTGCAGATTATTAGTACATTTGCTGTGATGAAAAAAATGCTCACCATTTTCTTTTTGATTTCCTATCTGGTATCTACAACCCAGCTTTCACAGGTGTTGCGGTTGCCTATTTTGGTAGAGCATTTTATAGAACATACCGAGAAAGATCATGATTTATCTTTGTGGCATTTTTTAGTATTGCACTATGATCATCATGAACCGGACGGAGATTATGAAACCGATAGAAAGTTACCGTTTATGACTCCGTCAGACATGGCTACTATCGTGGTTTATTTTAATGATCCTTATCACTTTGTAATAAAGAATGAACTCATTCAGGGCAGAGAAATCTTTTTTCACTATGAGCCCAATGTTCAATCTTCGTATTTATCTGCTATCTGGCAGCCGCCAAAATTCTGTTAATTCAATTTAGATACGTTTATTAAAGCTGTTTCCTAAGGGAATGGCTCAGTTATTTATTTGATTAACAGTAAAAATTTATGCTTAATAAAATCATTGAGTTTTCTATAAAGAACAAACTCATCATTGCGCTATTTACTTTTGCGCTTATTCTGCTGGGCGTATATGAAACCACAAAACTTCCTATTGATGCCCAACCCGATATAACCAATAATCAGGTACAGATAATTACTGTAGCTCCATCGTTTGGAGCTGTTGATATAGAACGATTGGTAACTTTTCCGATCGAACAGGCAAACAGTAATATCAGTGGTATTGAAGAAATCCGCAGCTTTTCCAGATTCGGGCTGTCATTAGTAACTATTGTATTCAATGATGAAACCGATATTTACTGGGCCCGTCAGCAGGTTGCCGAACGTTTACAAAAAATTCAGTCAGAAATTCCTCAAAGTATCGGAACTCCTGAACTCGGGCCCATTTCTACCGGATTGGGCGAAATATACCAGTATGTAGTAAGAGCAGAAAAAGGGTACGAAGATCAGTATGATGAAACGGAACTCAGAACCATACAGGATTGGGTAGTACGCAGGCAGTTATTAGGGGTTAAAGGGGTTGCTGATGTAAGCAGTTTTGGAGGCAAACTCAAACAATATGAAATTGCAGTAAACCCACATAAATTGCAATCTTTTAACCTCACCATTAATGATGTCTTTTCTGCTTTGGAAAACAACAACCAAAATACCGGAGGAGCTTATATTGAGAAAGCGGAAACCGTACTTTTTATCCGTAGTGAAGGCTTGATCGGAAACGTTGAGGATATTGAAAATATTTCAGTGACCCACGGTACATCAGGCATTCCGGTATTTCTGAAAGATGTTGCTGAAATCAATATAGGTCATGCAATACGCTATGGAGCCATGACCTATAATGATGAAGGTGAAGTTTCCGGAGCTATTGTAATGATGCTCAAAGGAGCGAATAGCAACGAAGTAATAAAGAATGTTAAAGAACGCATCGAAGTCATACAGAAAACCCTTCCGGAAGGTGTCGTTATTGAGCCTTTTTTAGACAGGACAAAAATGGTAAACAATACAATCGATACCATTAAAACAAACTTGTTGGAAGGTGCCTTGATTGTCGTATTCATTCTTGTTGTTTTTTTGGGCAATTTCAGAGCGGGTTTTCTGGTTGCATCTGTCATTCCTCTATCCATGTTATTTGCCATCATTATGATGAATATTTTTGGAGTAGGAGGCAACCTGATGAGCTTGGGTGCTTTGGATTTCGGTCTTATTGTTGACGGAGCGGTCATCATTGTAGAGGCGGTCATGCATCAACTCTATCATCATAAAAAAATTGGTTTACAAAATGGCATTTCTCAAAAAGAAATGGACGGTCAGGTAGCTTCTTCGGCAACGAAAATGGTCAACAGTGCTGTATTCGGACAAATCATTATTCTTATTGTATATCTGCCGATTTTTACTCTGGAAGGTATCGAAGGTAAAATGTTTAAACCAATGGCACAAACCGTTGCTTTTGCTCTCATCGGAGCTTTTATACTTTCTTTGACTTATATTCCTATGATGAGTGCTTTAGTATTGAGCAAAAAGAAAAAGCAAAAACCCAATCTGTCTGACAAAGCCATGACTGTTGTTGAAAACAAACACCAGAGAGCATTAATCAAAGTATTGCGTTATCCTAAACTGGTAATTGGCCTTGTTATTACACTTTTCGCAGGGGCTGTGATCACCCTGGGCAATCTCGGTGGTGAGTTTATTCCTTCTTTAGAGGAAGGAGATTTCGCGGTAGAAACGAGAATTCTGTCCGGAAGCAATCTGACCACAACAATTGCCTATATGGACCAGGCAGCTCATATACTGAAAACACAATTTCCGGAGGTAGAAAAAGTAGTCACAAAAATAGGAAGCGGTGAAATACCTACAGAGCCAATGCCAATGGATGCTGGAGATATGATCATTGTTTTAAAACCCAAAAAAGAATGGACATCCGCTAAAACATTTCCGGAATTAGCGGAAAAAATGAGTACAGCACTCAAAGTTATTCCTGGGATGACAACAGGTTTTCAGTTTCCGGTGCAGATGCGTTTTAATGAATTGATGACAGGAGCACGTCAGGATGTGGTTGTAAAAATTTTCGGTGAAAACTTAGATACTTTAGCGCATCAGGCTCAAAAATTAGGAGAAATTATCCATACTGTCAAAGGTGCAGAGGATCTTTATATAGAGCCTGTTACAGGAATGCCACAGGTGGTTATTGAGTACAATCGCGAGATGATTGCCCGTTATCGTCTTACAATAAACGATGTAAACCATATCGTAAATATGGCATTTGCAGGGCAGAGTACGGGAAGGGTATTTGAAGAAGAAAAGCGTTTTGATTTGGTGGTACGATTAGACCAGACACAGAGAAAAAATCTTGATGATATCAGAAATCTTCTCATTCCTGTTTCTGATGGTACACAAATACCTCTGTATCAATTGGCAACGGTAGATTTTAAAAATGGTCCTAATCAGATTCAACGGGAAGATGCTAAGAGAAGAATTGTTGTAGGTTTTAATGTCAGAAACCGTGATGTACAGAGTTTGGTAGAAGAACTTCGCCAAAAGGCAGACTTGCAAATGAAGCTGCCTGCGGGCTATTATACGACCTATGGCGGTGCATTTGAAAATCTCAATAAGGCAAAAGACCGGTTGATGATCGCTGTACCCGTTTCTATGGCACTTATCTTTTTACTGCTGTTTTTTGCTTTCCGCTCCGTAAAGCACAGTTTACTGATTTATACCGCCATTCCATTATCTGCTATCGGAGGTGTCTATTTACTTGCTTTAAGAGGTATGCCGTTTAGTATCAGTGCGGGTATAGGGTTTATTGCTCTGTTTGGAGTGGCTGTACTCAATGGTATTGTATTAATATCGGAATTTAACAGACTCAAACAAAACGGAATTAACAATACAACAAGAATTGTTCTTCTCGGAACGAGAATACGTTTGAGACCGGTATTAATGACTGCATTTGTTGCCTCTCTTGGTTTTCTGCCGATGGCGATCAGTACCGGTTCTGGTGCAGAGGTACAAAGACCGCTTGCTACTGTTGTGATTGGTGGACTTTTGCTGGCTACTTTTCTAACGCTATTTGTACTTCCGGTACTCTATATCATCTTTGAGAAAATCCAAAAACCTATGATGAAATTCAAAAAAACAAAAATAACTACAGTCCTTTTTTTATTCATGTTTGCAGCAATGCCTGTTTACTCCCAAAACATTACTCTTGAAGAAGCAATTGATACAGCTCTGAAGAATAATTATGAAGTAAAGGATAAAAATCTGATAGCGCTCTATCACCAAAAACAGCAGCAAACCTATTTAGAACTTCCAGCCATCAATATTACAGGAGAATTCGGACAGGTAAATTATGACGGAACGGATCAAAAAATCGGCGTTTCACAGTCTTTTAGTTTTCCTACAGTTTATTCCAGCCGTAAAAAAGTATTGTACGAATACTGGAATGCCAGTAAACTCTCACAACAGCTTACGGAACGTGAAGTAAAGAAAGTCGTGACAGAAAACTTTTACCACTTACTGGTACTCAGAGAAAGAGAGATTTTGCTGACTAAGAACCACCGGTTATATACTGCATTTGCAGAAAAAGCGTTATTGCGGTTTGAAAAAGGAGCTTCCAATCTTATGGAGAAAGCTTCTGCAGAACTACAGCTGGAAAAAGTTGTGGTTACCTTTTCAGCATCCTTTTATGAGAAATCTGCAAAGGATACTTTTATTCTCAATTCAGAATTGTTCTTTGGGTATGAAGATGAAATATACGTAACAAAAGCTATTGGCAGCGCAGAAGATTTTAAAAGTCTCATCGTAGAAAGGCTTGCTATGTATAAAATTAAAGCGAATGACCTTTATCTGGCTGTTGCTCATAACTGTATTGAGTCACTTCTTTTAGATGGTCTTCTTGATCTTCAGACGAAAAACGGAATAGGACGCAGAGATTATTCCAGTCTTAAGATAGTCAACCAATTTAAAGTATTGCTTCAGAAAAATTATAAGATAGACCGCAGAGTTTCCTTTTATGCTGATTTACTCCATATTACTCCCAGGAGATTGTCTGAGATGTCAGAAGAAATACTGGGTATGAGTGCCAAACAGGTGATCATTGATAAGGTTTTAAAAGAAGGATTACTCATGCTGAAACATACCCCCCTTACCATTACTGAAGTCATGTATGAGTTGGGTTTTAAGGATGAGGGAAATTTTAGTGCCTTTTTCAAAACACATACCGGCAGCAATCCGAAAGAACTCAGGCTTATGGAACCAGAACTCAATTAAAAAGCGGAAGAAAATTTTTCATGTTTTCTTCCGCTTTTTAAATTATAACAAATCTCCAGTTACTTTACTACATATCCTAAAACTTCATAATAGCGCAGAATCCTGTCTGTTGGAATTTTTATAGGTTCATAAATCAGATTACCATCTGCTGAACGGTCTTCATTTGAACTATAAGCAACTATTGTATTAGCTTCATCAGCTTTTTGTATGCGTTTGATGAAGAAACCATCAACCGTGAGAACAGCGTAGTTGTGACCCCACACTATCGCTTTGGAGTCATCAATTTCTTTTAGGGCAAGTACACATCCGTTGGGATATTCTTTCATGTGATTGCCATAATATTTGAATGTAGCGGTCGCAGCAGGAAACCAGTCTCCTGTATTAATAAAGGCTACAGGAGAAATATTTTTAAAATGCTCATCTTGTGAGGTGACTTTTTTACTTTCTCCGGTCTTATGAATAGTATCATAAAGAGGAACAAGAGGACTCTTTTTATATTCTATAGGAATATCATCTGTAAGAAGATATGTTTTATCATCGTTCTCATATAAACCTGAAAACAGCCAATCGTAACTTATTTCGAGTTTCGTGTGAAGCTTTACAATAAAGTCAAGTTTAGGAAGTGTTTTGCTTCTGTAATTTCGGATGTTAGCTTCACTCGTGTCCATAAACTCAGCGAATTTCGAATTATTTCCTTTAAATTCTTTTAAGGCAATAGCATTGATTTTCTGATTTATGTAATTCATAAATAAATTATTTATTCTGTTTTTCGAAAAATCATTCGAATTAAATTTGTTTTTTCGAATTATGTTTCGATATTTGTTATATCACGTGAAACAAAGGTATAATAAATCACATAAGTTTGTTATGAAATTAGAACAAATAAAGAACAAAATTCGATATGGTGATTACATCACGCTTTCAGAAATGCTAAATACAACTGCAGACTCAGCTAAGATGAGAATCCGTAGAAATGATAAGATAGCTATGGAAGCATTGATAGAAATCATCAGAAGCAGGGAAAGACTTATTAGAAGTTATAAAAAGAAAAGTAAATAAAAGTAAAAGGCCTTTTGCTTTATGGATAAGATGAAAAAGATTGATGAGGAAAATTTATTTTATAAATCAATTACACATGGACACTATTTATCAGATTACCGAGCAATTAAAAGAAGATGGCTTCAGTATAAACTATATAAAAAACTTAATTACGAGAAATCAGGGTAATACCTATTTTAATACACTTGATTATTTTAATATCTTTTGGTTTCCAAATTCTTCTGTATTTGTTGTAGAAGGTATTGAATATTCGATTGAAGCCAATAGCTTTGTATTTATCGGTCCCGGAAAAAATATTTGTTTTGGAAAATTTGCACATAAAGAAAAAACGGTCGGATTTACATTTTCTTCCACTTTTTATGAAAAATCAGCCAATGACAGTTTTTTCTTAATTCAGAATTATTTTTTACTTCAGATTCCAATGTTTTTATTCTTCAATCTATAAGGTCCCGAGAACAGATAAAACAGTTTATTGTAGAACGTTTAACATTCTATAAAGAGAAAGATCACGGATTGTATATATCTGTGGCACATAATTCTATAGAGAGTATCATTTTAGACGGTTTGCTTATTCTCGAATCTACACACAGAATAGAGACCAATAAGTACACTTATATTGAAATAGTCAATAGGTTTCGCGTGTTACTGCAACAACACTATAAGACGGAACGAACGGTTGGTTTCTATGCAAAACAATTAAATGTGCCGCCCAGAAGGCTGAGCCTCATGGCGGAGGAATTATTGGGGAAGTCTGCCAAACAGATGATCAGTGAAAAGGTAATCAATGAGAGTATTCGCATTTTGCGCTATACACATCTTACCATTGCAGAAATAACCTATGAGTTGGGCTTTACAGATGAAGGT
This sequence comes from Paenimyroides ceti, assembly GCF_030409925.1. NCBI lineage: Bacteria > Pseudomonadati > Bacteroidota > Flavobacteriia > Flavobacteriales > Flavobacteriaceae > Paenimyroides > Paenimyroides ceti. Next base: position 1,143 of record NZ_JAUFQU010000034.1, on the reverse strand, counting down.
AATTTCAGTTCCTTTATAAAAAAACATACGGGTAAAAAACCCAAAGAAATAAGGTTGGAGCATTCCGAAGAAATGAAAAAGAAAAATCCTTAAAAAACCATTTCTAAGAAGATTTTTATCCTGACGAAGCCCTCTTTTAGAAAATAAATGTGTCAGAAATAATTTTTTCTGGCCTATCTGGCTGTTTTATAACCATAAACGACTCTGTTTTTTATCTTAAAAAAAACTAAAAAACCTAACGCTTGTTAAGGAAAATATCCTACATTTACTATAGTTCACAACTATTAAAAACAGTTGAAAACTACTAAAAAAAATACAGTATGATAAGGAAATTCTTTACAATAGGAGCTTTGGCAGGATTTTGTATGGCAGTAAATGCACAAAGCAAAGGAGGCGTTGTTTTAAATGTAAAATTACACCCTATACAGACACTGGTAGTCAATAAATCACAAAATGAAGTGAATCTGAACTACGTTACAAAAGAAGATTATGCAGGTGGTGTTACAAGTAAGCAGACAGACCATCTTACCATATACAGTACAAGCGGTTTTCAGGTAAAAGTTAAAAGTAATGTTCAGCTTAGCGGTACTCAGCAAAATATAGCATCCAATACGATTTCAGTTACTCCATCAGCAGGATCAAAGCCATTGCCAAATGCTAATTATATCAGCAGGAAGCTATCTTCTGAAGAACAATCTATTATTTTAAGTACTACAGGCGGAACCGATAGAAATTTTACAATTGATTACAGTGGGGCGGGTGGTGATGCTTATATCAACTATTATAACAGCTCTGAAAATACTTCTGTATACACTACAGAGGTTCTTTATACCATAATTGCGCAATAACCAAAATATCTTATTTCTTTTCTGGGTTCAATGACTAAAAAAGTAAGTGCTTAAAAGTAAAAATAGGCACTTTTTTTATTTCTTCTTTTTTCTTTTTAAAAAAACGCTGCTACGATTGGGTCGCATATTATAAAAAGTTATCAAAACATACTTTTTTCTCTCTTTTTTCCCTTCCGTTTTTTACATCTTTACATTGCTTTAAAACGCACAAGTTGGTACAATAGGTTTTTATTAGCTGTTATATCCTCTATAATTGGGTTGATAACGTTTAAAAGAGTTTGATTTTTATAAGATA
>NZ_JAUFQU010000033.1:0-16252 GCF_030409925.1 Paenimyroides ceti | reverse complement strand
CTGATCGGTCCGTTTTCCGGCAGTTCTGTGGGTAAAACAGGCACCGGATTTACCGTTGGCGGTACGGGATGGTACCGTAAAAATTTTACCCTGGACAGATCTTCCAGTAATAAAATCGCCTACCTGCAGTTTGACGGGGTCTATATGGATGCCGATGTATGGGTAAACGGAAAGCATGTCGGCAATCATCCCAACGGATATACCTCTTTTTGGTATGACATTTCAGCTTATTTAAATCCGGCAGGGCAACCCAATATGGTCGCTATAAGGGTTAGCAACGAAGGATTCACTGCCCGCTGGTATTCGGTTCGGGTATTTACAGGCATACCTGGCTTACCCTTGCCGATCCGGTCCATATAGCACCCAAAAGTGTATTTGTAAACCCTTCGGTGGTAGACGGGGGAAGGCGGTTGTCGACATAACGGCCACCCTGCTCAACAGGGGCAAGGAAAATAAGGAAGTCGATTGTTCGGTGACGATACTTGACAGTTCGGGACAGAAAGTCGGATATTCACGCACGAACCTTCAGGTGTCCACAGGCCATCCGGCCGCTCTCCGCCAATCCATAGAAATTGAACGCCCGCAATTATGGTCACCCGACCGGCCTTATCGCTATACGGCCCTTATTGCCATCAATGCCGAGGATGAAAATGAAGACCGTATCGAGCAGGCGTTCGGGATCCGTACCATCCAGATCGATGCGCAAAGTGGTTTTAGGATCAACGGAAAGAAGATAAAGCTCAAAGGCGGATCCATCCACCACGACAATGGTCTGTTGGGAGCTGTTGCACTGGACCGGGCCGAAGAACGTAAGATCGAGCTTCTTAAGGCAAACGGCTACAATGCCATCCGTCTAAGCCACAATCCCTCTTCCCCTTACCTGCTGGAAGTGTGCGACAGGCTGGGCATGCTGGTTATTGATGAACTCTACGATGTCTGGGAGCGTGAAAAGTTCATGCCACAGGGCTATCACCTGTTTTTTAGGGACCACTGGGAAAAAGATGTTGAGGAATGGATCTCAACGAACCGCAACCACCCCTCCGTCGTCATGTGGAGTATAGGTAATGAGATCATGGAAGCTGCAGATACCTCGGGATTCCGTATCGCCCAAAACCTTGCGGCCAAGGTACGCTCCCTGGACCCCTCAAGGCCGGTGACCGAAGGCATGAACGACATGAAAGGGATATTCAGCGGCAAAGACCACTGGGATGAGCAGGCGGGGCATATGGGACTGCTGGACGTGGTAGGATATAATTATAAAAGCCATAAGTATGAATCCGACCACAAAAAATACCCGCAACGAGTGATGTACGGGAGTGAATCCTACCCATTGAAAGCTTATCAGTACTGGGAGAAATCCGACCGGCTACCCTACGTGATAGGGGACTTCGTCTGGACGGCGATGGATTATCTAGGGGAGGCCAATGCCGGGAATACCAAATACGTATCTATCAATGCGCCGAAGGAAAAAAGTATTACCGATATGGTAAACGAAGGTGTTCCGATGGATGTCATCGCTAGCTTTGCGGCCGCCCCCGTAAAGTTGCCTGCGGTATTTGTCTCGGGAAGCGGCGATCTGGATATCACCGGTGAGAAAAAACCGCCAATGTACTACAGGGATGTCCTGTGGGACAATAGTCCTGTCGAAATGCTTGTACATGCTCCCATTGCGGATGGTATGCTGGAACAGACCACCGACTGGGGATGGCCGGATGAATGGCCGAGCTGGACGTGGCAGGGCAGCGAAGGAAAAAAACTTCAGGTCAGGGTCTTTACAAAGGGCGACCGCGTGAAGCTGGAGCTGAACGGCAAGCTCATTGGGGAAAGTCCTGTATCAGACAGATCAGAGTTCATTGCTGCATTTCAGGTCCCTTATCAGGCCGGAGAGCTCAAGGCAACCGCCTATTCAAAAGGTAAGGAAATAGGAAGCAGAACGCTCAGGTCGGCGGGACGGCCTGTAGCCGTCAGGCTGACAGCTGACAGGAGCGAGATCAGGCCGGACCGGAATGATCTCTCATTTATAAAGGTTGAGGTAGTGGATCAGAATGGGCTTTTGGTGCCTACAGATGGCATCAAGTTCAAATTTTCATTGAGCGGTGAAGGTGAACTGGCTGCAACGGGCAACGGCAATCCGGTGGACATGGAAAGTGTGAACAGCACTACCGTTGCAAGCTGGAAAGGACGGGCCCAGGCGATCATACGTCCCAATGGAAAGAAAGGATTGGTCACATTAAAAGCTTCAGCAGACAATATCAGCGAGGGACGCATACAGATATTGATCAAAGAGTAACAGTTATGCCCATCTGTCTAGTGTCCTGCAGATGGACATTAAATAAAAACAAATAACCTAAACTAAAGATATGGGTAAGCCCCGCAGACCTACGGTCTATTCAAACATCATATTGGGACTTGTGGGAATAATATGTATTACACTGATCCTATACTATGGACAAAATATATTGATCCCCCTGCTCATGGCACTTCTATTCTCGATTTTATTGCAGCCCGTTGCCATCTTTTTTAAAAACAGGTTAAAGTTTCCCAACCTGCTTTCCATCGGAATGACAGTTGCACTTTTTGTACTGGCCGGGATCGGTCTGTTTTATTTTATTTATCTGCAGGTAACCGATATGGTTAACGACATCGATGCGATAAAACGCAATCTGATGGTTCACTACAGCAACATACAGGATAAACTAAGTGTTTACCTGAACGTCAGTAGGGCTCGGCAGGACGAGATTGTGGCGCACACGGCAACGGACCTGGCGGAAAGCGGAAAACAGATTTTAGGTAACGTACTGAGCTCTTTTACCGATTCTCTTATGAATTTTTTTCTCGTACCGGTTTATGTATTCCTGTTCCTGTTATACAGGGTTCATCTGGTGAAATTTTTATCCAAACTTTTTAGGTCCCGGGAGCAGCAAAGACTAAAAGAAATCTTATCGATGATAAAGCGCTCGGTTCAGGGCTACATTTGGGGCCTTCTGCTGGAAATGATCGGCGTATCGGCTCTTTCGGCCATTGGCTTTGCTATCATAGGACTTGAATACGCGCTGATGCTCGGCCTTATAACAGGCCTCCTTAACCTGATACCCTATGTGGGGGTCATGATCGCACTGGTGATAAGCATCCTGGTCGCATTGACAGGCAATGTGGAACTGTCTATTATTTTATATGTTACAGCCGTTAACCTGATTGTCCAGCTTATCGATAACAACATACTCAGTCCCATGATAGTCAATTCAAAGGTTCAGATCAATGCGATAGTGTCCATTGTTGGCATTATTATCGGAGGTACGCTGGCAGGGATTTCGGGGATGTTTCTGGCTATACCCCTCATAGCGATCATGAAAGTGGTTTTTGACCGTATAGAAAGGTTGGAACCCTGGGGATATCTCATCGGGGATGAGCTGCCGGAAAATTTTGAATGGGAAGAAAGGATGGGAAATCAGGTCCCCGGTTCCGACATACTACAACCGCACACAGACAGTACCTCATCAGATGACGTTTCATCATTAGTGAAAGACAATTCCAAGTGACAACTTTTGAGTTAGAACGTGTTGGGTTAAGTTTCACAAATCTTCGTTTAATACAATTTACGTTTGCTGTCTTTTAACTTTTTTGTGGATTTGGTATAATAATAAATAGGGTTGGTATAAAACCAAAAAAAGGTATTCCCAAAATTTATTCATTTGCTTAAAGTTATGTGCAAATGAATTCAACAGACTTCCTATCCTGGGTTGAAAAAATGGAAATATCATCTTCCGACGGAGAAATTCAGGAAGATAAGTTGATGCAGGTGGTAGATGTACACCGTTTTGTCGAATGTTACGAAAAGTCCCTGAGTATTGTTGAGTGCCTGCAATACAAAATCAACATTCTACTGGATGAGACTGGCCATAGGATAGGCCTTCTTTTCTATGGTCCCCCAATATTACATGGATCATTTTCCGACGGGTTGGCAGCAGACACCCCTTCACTCAGGACATTCAGCGCAGAGCAGCATCTGGATAAACTCTGGTTGGTATTTATTGAAGAAAGAGGCGCTGATTTGCCGTCGGTACACGCCCTTATTAAAGAACATGGTCTTTCTTCATTATACGAGGAGATTTTTCATTTTAACTTTTTTGAAAGACAGATAACAAACTTAAATAGATATGTATAAATATCCAAGAACAAGCCTTTTAACAGTATTCCTATGTTGGTCCGCTCTATCCCAAGCGCAAACGCAGAAAGACAGTATTCCGCAAAAGGTCGTGCAGTATGCAACAGATAAATTCCCTTCTACACGTGCACTTAACATTGAGTACAATTATCAGGCACCTTATGAATATTCATCCAAATTGAGGGGTAGTAAATTGCCGGATAACAAGGTTAAAGGTGTAAACCAGCTAAGGGTAAATGCCAATACAACACTGTTCACAAAAAACAGCTGGATTTTCGGGACAACGGTCAACTACCGATACAGTTCGTTTTCTTCTGGAAGTACCAATCCCTTTTCGGGCGCACAGGACAATGACAATGATTATCATTATTATTCTGTCGGTCTGAATGTAGCCAGAGTCTCAAAACTTTTTGGAAAACCTTTTATTTATTCCGGAACTATTTTAGGGGAAGGAAGTGAAAAGCATTTTGAACGGGTGAAGGGAATTGCCACTGGAACATTGGTATTAAAAGCAAATGCCCAGACCAAGTTGACCGTGGGGTTGGTAGCCATGATCGACCCGACCGCACTCATACCGGTGCTTCCTTCATTTTCTTATGAACATAAATTCAAAAACGGATGGATGGCCGATATTATCCTACCGCAGAGGATCTATATGCGAAAAGGAGTGCTTAAAAACGGACGGTTTTCCATCGGAAGTGAGCTGGATGGGACCACTTTTTATCTTTATGATCTCTATGGGACTTCGAAACGATACCAATACCAGCAGATGGAAATCAACTCGGGCGTGATGTATGAACACAACTTTGGAGCATCGTTCATAGGCACGATAAAATCAGGTATAAAAAGCATCCCAACGGGCAGGGTTTTTGAAAAGAACGAGAATTTTAACAACTATGTCCTGGATATCAGGCCGCAGTCTTCTTTTTATTTAAACCTCGGGGTGTCATTCAATCCGTTTGGAATGAAAAATAAGTAATTATACTAAAACCTTGAAAATGGGGCTATTATATCTTACCAAGGACAAGCGTTTATACTCCGTTATTCTCATCGGCATTTATGCGGCAGGAATGGTCCTTTTTGTTTTCGTAAAAACTGCAGGGATGAATGAATTCGTACACCTTGACGAAGAAACTAGGAAAGCGGTCTGGCCAATGTCGGTTTATACGGGGATTTTTATCGCTATTGGATTCGCCTATCTGGATTTCACGATTTTCCCGCGATTACAACGTTTTGCGTTTGGTAAGTTTATACTCTATAAATACACCTTCATCTCATTGGTGATTGTTATTGTATCCATATCCGTTTTTTTAGTTTTTACGCTGTTTATAGTGCAAAACCGTAATGTTGATGAGCTTATGGGTCAACTCGCCGTTTATTTGACATCGGGTTCATTTCTATCCCTTTTTGTCTATAGTATGGGCTTTAGCATTTTTATGAATATGGCCAAAACTGTTGCAGATTATTTGGGACCAAAAGCAATTACGGGTGCTTTGTTTGGAAAATATCACAGACCAGTGGAAGAAGACCTTACGTTTATTTTTATTGATATGTCTTCTTCTACTCAGATAGCTGAACAGATCGGTCATCTTAAGTATAGTCATTTTGTACAGAAGTGTTTTCAGATACTTGCAGAGAGTATGGTCAGCTATGATGCGCAAGTCTATCAGTTTGTAGGTGATGAAGCTGTTCTTTTCTGGAACTCGGAAAAGGCAAAAAAATCATTGGCACCTATATACCTTTTCTATGATTTTCTGGACAGATTGAAAAAGAATGAAACAGATTTCCAAGAGGAATTTGGCATGTTGCCGTCATTTAAGGCATCAATACATACCGGGACCGTCACCGCCACAGAAATCCATACGGTAAAAAAAGATATCGTATATCATGGTGATATACTCAACACATGTGCACGCATCCTAAATCATTGCGACAAGGTCGGTAAGAATCTTTTAGTATCAGTAAATGTGGCAGAATGGATAACGGGTAACAATACATTTTATGCGGAAATGATCGACAGTATTTTTCTGAAGGGGAAAAATGAAAAAACGGAAATTTATTATGTAGAAATGTTAGATAAAACCTTCAATAGCAGATAACTTATGTTATTTACAATACATTAAATATATGAACCAGAGTAACGATATCAATCTTCTATATAAATTTACAGATAATACATATGATAGTAGTTTTTAAAACAAACATATCGAATAAGGATACTGCGAGAGGGGTAATTGAAACTTTACACGAAAAGTATTCGAACTTTATTTTCACCATTGACGTAGAAGACTGTGATAATGTTCTGAGGGTCGAAGGGAGTTTCTTTAAACGAACAGATATTATAGCGATTGTTCAGGGACTAGGTTTCGACTGTGAGGAATTGCTGCACTGATTTTTATTCCGAATATTCAGACCTAGTAATTTCTTGGATTTTGATATTCCCTCATTTCACTTCAGAAAAGATCTCTAGCATAAGCTTCATCAGTCTAAAGCACGATCTAATATTTTTTGTTATCCTTCAAATTCAGTGAGAAACATATAACTACAATAAGTGAATTTCGTAAAGGGGCTTCTTCATTCGGTTAATTATTAACTATTTTATAGTTATATGGCTTTTCATAAAAACGAGAACATAATGTTTTATTACTTATTGAAATGCTATGGAGGCCCAAAAAACATACTGCTTAACAAGGGCACTGCTCAAAAATGAATGTAGGATTACAATACAAGGAATCTCCAATCATCCATCGTGGATATGCCGCCAAGGTAATACAAAAACCATTTCGGGGAAGAATTCTTCCTCGAGACAGCCAACATTAATGATGGTCTTATGAATTTAGCAATTTCCTAAAAAGGGTAAGGCGACAGTATAAATTTAATTTTTTGTACTTTTGTAAAAGATTTACAAGGAAATTGGGAGAAAATGAATGCAATTAGTACCATTACCAAATCATTACCTCCGACAATAACAGGGTTTATAAACTATTCTATATGAGCTACTTTAGCTCTTTATAATTTTTTTTTGAAAAAATAATTGCAATTTTACTTTGTTAAAGGTTATTTAATTTAAAATATAAAAAAATGGAAAAAAGACTGAATATTCTTGAACTACAGCCTCAGGCGTATAAAGCGATGTACGGATTGGAAAACTATTTACAAACGACCCGTTTATCACCCATACACAAAGAATTGATAAAAATACGTGCTTCACAAATCAACGGCTGCGCTTTCTGTATTGATATGCATACAAAAGATGCCATGAAAAATGGGGAAACGGCACAGCGTATTTTTCTGTTAAATGCATGGAAAGAGACTGCATTATTTACAGAAGAAGAGAAAATAGTGTTGGGTATTACAGAGGAAATAACTCTGATTCATCAACATGGAGTATCCCAAAAAATGTATGACAAAGCGATCAGTATTTTTGATAAAGAATATGTAGCACAAATCATAATGGCTGCTGTAACGATAAATGCCTGGAATCGAATTGCGATAAGCACGCAATTGGAGGTGCCTAAAGAATAGTTTTTCTTTTCTAAAAAAGAGCAGGATATATTTCTCCATAAAGACTTTTTTGTCAATTGACAGAAAAGTCTTATTTTTATTGACCTTTGTTTCAATAGCTTGCCTGTACTATCTTTGAGGTATGCATTAGAATAATTGTTTACCCATCATAAATTTTTCATTGAACCGCTGTATGAAACCACTACAAGATACCCATATCCGGGCTTATACTGAAGAAGACAAAGAAAACATACTCCATCTTTTAAAATTAAACACACCGAAATATTTTGCTGCTGAAGAAGAAGCTGATTTACAGCATTATTTAGCACATGAAATTGAACTGTATTATGTAGTTGTTTCTGATGGAATGATAGTTGGGTGCGGAGGGATTAATTTCGTAGAAAATAAAACCATCGGCAAATTGAGCTGGGATATTTTACATCCTGATTATCAGGGAAAATCGTTTGGATCACTGTTGACAAAATATCGGATTGAAGTATTGAAGAAAATAGAAAGTGTGCAAAAAATTACAGTACGTACTTCACAGCTTGCTTATCGGTTTTATGAAAAACAAGGCTTTGAACTTGCCGATGTAGTGAAAAATTATTGGGCAGACGGATTCGACTTATATGCAATGGTTTACAAAGAAACGATTTCAGCATAACAGAAATTAATGGAGAACAATAACTACAACAACTGGTATATTATCACCGGAGGTCCCGGTGTCGGAAAAACAACTCTTTTAGAAGAGCTAAAGAAAGAAGGATATAAGGTAATACCTGAAGATGCCCGTGCTATCATTCAACAGCAACTTGCAACAGACGGAAACGGACTTCCGTGGAAAGACAAACACCTGTATGCCGATCTTATGTTAGAAGCGTCTCTAAATACCTATAGAAAAGTAGCCTTAGCAAAAGCCGATGAGATTCTTTTTTTTGACAGAGGCATTCCGGACACTGTATGCTATAGAAATATGGAAGGACTTGAAATAACTAAGGAAATTGATGAGTTGGTTGTGAATCATGCCTATCATCCAAAAGTATTTATTTTACCCCCGTGGAAAGAAATATATACAACGGATACAGAGAGAAAACAAACCTGGAAAGAAGCGGAAGCCACCTTTGATAAGATGAAGGAAACCTATATAAGGTATGGCTATGAAATCGTTATCGTTCCAAAAGGTAGCGTCAGTGAGCGAAAAAAGTTTATACTTTCACAGATACAGTCTCAGAAAAAATAATAAAAGTGAATAAATAAAAGCCCGGATATAATCCGGGCTTTTAGTATGGGTAAATCAGGTTGCTCTATCGTAATCCCGATATATAGTTCATCAATTCTTTTTTGCCTTTATCGAAATCAAAAGATTCGTAAACAATATAAAAATTGGTAACGTCAGTACATCTCGGATACAGAATTTTTGCGGCTTGCAATCGTTGTTCATCAAAACTGAAGACATCCAATAGTGTTTTGATTTGTTTGGAGGTAAAATAATTCAGCGTACTTTGCTGATTGATAAACGCTACTTTATCTTTATCAAAACTGGCTGTTTTATCCATTGTGCGCAAAAAATTATCAAAGGTACGGCTGTCCATTACCTTAGAAGCATAATTATTGCCTGACTCCCAATTTCCGTGTCCGTTTCCGTTGGCATACGGATTATTCCATACATCATCCCATTCATTAAAACCATACATCTGTCCGCGTACCGGATACGAATCCAACAGGTATAATCCATAATTGGTAAAGAAATCAAGTACCACACGGTTATCATTTCTTACGTTGAGCTGGGTACGGTATATAAGATATCCATTTTCATAAATAGAAATAGGCATTCTTCCGGAACTCAGATCAAAAAAACGGAATTTTCCGGAATCATTGGTAATTGACTGATTCCCGATCTCAACAGTGAAATAGCCATATTCAGGAATTCTTAAAAAAACTTCGGAATAACCATAATTCTGATTCCAGTTGTATCGTTGATTATTTCTTTCAGTTCCTGTATTTCGGGACGGATTTCTGTAACCGGAAGTGGTATTGGTATTTTTATCGTTTCCTTTCTGGTCTCTGGAATTTGTTTTTTGAAAAGAATCGGTTCTCTGAACCTGCATTTCTCTGCTGTTCGCTTCATTTTTTAGAAGTTCTCCCGTTTTTCCAGCTTCCTGAGCAAACGATATGATGCCGGTAAAAATGGCTGCGATAGTAAGTAGTTTTTTCACAATTATTAAATTTTAGATATAAATCGCCTATTTCACGAATCGTGCCAAAACTACTCTTTTTTTGAAAAATAGCAGAGTCCCTAAAAATATATTTTTAGAACATTAGTGCCTACTACTATTTTTATAATGAAGAGAAGCAAAAAAAAGCTGCTCATCTGAGCAGCTTTACATTAAAAAAGTATTTTATAACTTTTATTGTTTTTGAAATAGCTTCTTGGTTTTGATAATATCCGCTACTCCTTCAGGCAGAAAAACTTCCCAATCAGATTCGTTGTGCTGAATCATACGCAATACATTTCTCGAAAATATTTTCAGATTTTTTTCTTCATAGGTATCAATATCAATAATCTGTTTATTATCAAGAAAATATTGATAGATAGGTTGCAGATGGGCTTCGTTTAGCATCAGATTTTTTGAAGTAACGACTTCATTATCCTCATTAAACATAGGGTACAGATACACCTGAAGGTCACGGTTAAAAAGTTTACCGAGTGCTTCAAAAACACCTCCGCTTAGGTTGTTATAGTATTTAGAATCAAATATATCGATAAGATTACTTACACCGATTGTTAAACCTATTTTTTCTTTAGAATATTGAGAGCAGTATTCAACTACTTTATAATATTCTTTAAAATTAGAAATCATCACCGTTTGTCCCAAATGACAAAGCAATTCGGCACGGTCTAAAAAATCCTGTTCATTGAGATCGCCTTCTGTCAAAAGATTGTTGAGTGTGATCTCAAATATAATGCTGGTATCTTCTTTGGCAACCTGATTGTGTTTTACAAAAATATCCAATGATTTTTTGTACATATTCATGTTTACAATCGTTACAGGGCGAAAGCTTCCTCTCAGTAATAAGATATTCTTTCTGAAAAGCGTATTGGCTGGCAAAATGTTTTTTCCATGCGGACCAAACATAACGGCTTCAGCCATTCCGTTTTTAACAAGATAAAGGCTCATAAGCCGGTTATCAACATTCTTGAAAATTGGTCCTGAGAAGTTTATAGTATCAATATCGAGCTGATCTTTATCTAGGTGATCATACAATTGGCTGATCAGTTTTTTAGGATCGTTGTTTTGATAAAACGCTCCGTAAATAAGGTTAACTCCTAAAACACCTAATGTTTGTTGTTGCAGGCGTGAATCGGTTTCCTTGAATTGGATGTGGAGAATAATTTCATTATAATCTCCGTCAGGTTCTGTTTGAAAGCGGATGCCGACCCACCCGTGTCCTTTAAATTTTTTTGCAAAATCAATAGTTGCCACTGTATTGGCATAACTAAAATAAATACGTTGCGGATGTTCTTCACGGGTTAATCGTTCTTCCATAAGAAGACATTCGTGTTCCAGCATCTTTTTCAAACGGCTTTCGGTCACATATCTGCCGTCATTTTCTACTGAATATATAGCATCACTAAATTGTTTATCATAAGCAGACATTGCTTTGGCAATGGTTCTTGAAGATCCTCCGGCTCTGAAAAAATGTCGGACGGTTTCCTGTCCGGCTCCGATTTCAGAAAATGTACCGTAAATATTTTTGTTCAGATTTAAACGAAGTGCTTTGTCAGAGATGGCAGGTTTGTGTTCAATAATTCGGTCTCCTTCTAAAACTAAATCATTTTCAAATGCTTTCATATAAAAAATTAAGTAATGTATAATATGCCTTAAATATATGGATTTTGAAGGGATAAAATAGTATTTTTGTAAAAAAAACATTGAGAATATATTTTCTGGGCACAGGTACTTCACAGGGTGTTCCGGTGATTCTGAGTAAAGATCCGGTGTGTTTAAGCACAAATCCGAAAGACAAAAGACTGCGGACTTCTTTGTTTGTAGAATGGGATGAAACCATTATTCAGATCGATTGCGGACCCGATTTCAGACAGCAGATGCTGACGTCTGAATGCCCTCATATTGATGCGATAGTCTTTACCCATGAACATTCAGATCATATTGCCGGATTAGATGATATCAGACCTTTCTGTTTTCAAAAAGGAGGTGCAATGCCCATCTATGCTCAAAAAAGGGTTCTTCAAAGTCTTGAGCGCAGATTTGATTATGTATTTCAGAAAGAAAACCGCTATCCCGGAGCTCCCGCAGTTCATGCAAATGAAATCGACGAAAACAGTACTTTTTTTATCAATTCAAAAAAGATAGAACCGATATTGGTCATGCATGGTGACCTGCCTATTCTGGGGTACCGTATGGATCGTTTTGCGTATCTGACGGATGTAAAAACACTTACACAAGAAAGTTTGAATAAATTAAAGGATTTAGACGTTTTGGTTATCAATGCATTACGCATAGAAGAGCACCCTACACACAATAATTTACAGACCGCGCTGGACTATATACGGCGTATAAATCCAAAGGAAGCCTATATAACCCATATAAGCTATCAGTTAGGTTTTCATGAAATAATTGAAAAACAACTTCCAAAAAACGTATATTTGGCATACGATAACTTACAACTACATCTATAAAATGAAAAATGTTTTTTTATACTTATTTGTATTCTCATTGCTCATCAATGTATTTTTATATGTAAACGATTCCAAGATATTAAAATCTCAGGAAACGGAGCTTGCACAGACAAAAACAAAAACGACTCAGCTAAAAGATTCTTTAAAATTGTACAAAAATATGTATGATGAAGCGAGTTATTTCTCTATTGATGAAAATGAAAATGCCCAAAAAACCTTTAAGGAATATAAATATGATGAAGCCATGCAGAAAGTATTGCATGATCTTACCATACTGAATACTCAGGAAGGCGGAAATCCTTTATTACCGGTTGCTTCTGACGGAAGTAAAACAATTGTGCACAAAGCTTCGGTTCTTAATCATAAATGGATTATTTTAGATTATTATAATGATACTTATACGGGTGAAATGCTTGTGGAATACACTTTTGATCCTAATAAGTTTACGGAATTTAAAACCATATCAAATACTGTTTACTAATGAAAAAAATAGGCTACCTGTCACTTGTGATACTTTCAATGGTATCCTGTGATAAAATTTTCAAGCAAAATGACGTAACTGAAAAAGCGGATGATCAGATCAATGAATTGATGGGGGGGGAGAAAGATGAACACGGATGTATAGTTTCTGCAGGTTATACGTGGAGTGAGGTTACCCAGAATTGTATTCGTGTTTTTGAAGAAGGATATCGTCTGAATCCGATTAATGATTTGCAGGAAGATGAAAATTCTTCTGTTATCAGTGCTTTTGTTGTTTTTGATAAAGAGAAAACCAAAGCGGAAATATTTCTGCCTCAAAATGATTCAGGAATCGTTTTAGAAAAAAAAGAAGAGGATATATATGCTAATGAGCAATATAAATTAGATGCTAAAAAATACACCCTGGCGGTAGATGACGTTATCAGGTTTGAAGCGCCAAAAGGCGGATTAAAAAATATTGATCCGGCAGATGATCAGGAAGAAGAATATTTGAATTTACAATAAAGTTATATTTAAAAGAAAATACCCCTTACATCAAAATGTAAGGGTATTTTTTTATTGTTCAAGAAACTTTCTGAAATCATAAAAATTCTGAGGCGCAACTCCATGTCCCACAGGATATTCATGATACGTATTCTTTACTCCTAAGGTATCTAATATTTCAGGATTTTTTCTGGCCCATTCTACAGGTATTACCTGGTCAGCCGAACCATGTGAAATAAAGAAGTTAAGATGACTGAAATCATTATCTTTATAACCTTCTTTTAAAATATTTTCATTAAAATAACCGCTTAATGCCACTACTTTGTGTACCTTTTCAGGATAGGATAGGGCTACGGCATAACTTAAAATCGCTCCCTGACTGAATCCGATCAGCGTAACCGCATTTTTATCAATAGGATATTTATCTAAAAGTTCATCGATAAAAGAAACGATAAGATCTCTGGAAGCAGCAGCCTGATCATCGTCTGAAAACTTATTCATATCCTGATCAAAGGTTATGGCATACCACGCATTTCCGTAAGGAGGCAGTGTATAAGGAGCTCTTGCCGATACGATGTAGTAATGATCGGGCAATTCACTTGCAAAAGAGAACAGATCTTCTTCATTACTTCCATAACCATGAAGTAAAAGCAACAGCGGATTTTTTTCCAAAATAGTTTTTGGCTCGCGTATCAGATAGTGTAAAGAAGGGTTCATTAATTATCTTTTTTTGAAAACCATTTTTGGAAATAAGGACCAATAAACGGTAAAAGTTTGTATTCGTTGGAAACCGCACCTATAAAGCTGTAAATCCAAAGGATGAATATGAATAAATAAAAAGCATAGGATGCGGAAGGATAGGGAATAAATCCAATCAAAGCGCCTATAAGAAAAAACAGGCATAAAATGCCTACACTTTGTCTGATATAAAATGATCCGAAAGCATCCTTATCATCCAGATTGATAAAATACGCGATAATAGGACCTAAGAAGGTTATATGAGCAATAATAGCAGCCAGTTTTCCGTCTTTTGTTATTTCGTTTCGCATTATTTCAAATTTAAAATGCCATTATTAATAATTCCGTATACCTTTCCTTTCATTTTCTGATTCAGAAATGCAGAATTTTTAGATTTTGAATATATATTTTCTTTTGTGAAAATACTTTCTCCATGTGGAGTAAACAGCGTAATACATGCCGGTTTGTTGATTTCAAACAAATCTTCCGGTGTGTTTAGAAATATTTTTTTAGCTGCTGTAAGTTTTTCTATTACAACATCTAAAGGTAAAACAGTAAGAAGGGTTCCAAAAGCAGATTCCAATCCGATTGTACCGTCCTTAGCCAGGTCAAATTCCATTTTTTTGTGTTCAATGTCCAATGGCTGGTGATCAGAAGTAATATTATTTGTAACTGTATTTCCTAAAAAGCTCCACCTAAATAAGGCGTACCTCCTGCAGTAACATTATAATTCTCTGCTGCTACATTAACATTAACTGAATGGTCGTCAATTGCCGAAGTTAGTTGTTTACTATCTGAATCTAAAGTTGCTCCTTGCACGACTGTATAGCTTACTTTTCCCGCTGAATCCATACTCAAATTCAATTGCCCTTGAACTGACTTCTGCAACTCCGCAAAAGCAGCGGCAGACTCAGAACCAATAATAATGACATCATTTGGTCCCATCCCATCAGGGTCAATAAACCTCATTGGGTTATTAAAACCGTAGTTATAAGGAGACCATCTTCTCATCTGTTCCGCCAACGGATCAATGTTCATCCATCTTCCTAATGCAGGATCATAATTTCTCGCACCAAAATCATACATATTCAGGTCTTTTTCGGGTTGAAATTCTTTTCCTCCAAAGGTGTATTTATATCCTGTATTTCCTGTAATAGTGCTGTAATTCTGGTGTTCTAATCTAAAGGTATAATGTTGTTATAACTTTAACTTATTGAACAATAGAAAAATAAAATTGATGTAAGGTAAGTTTACCCATTTACCTCTTTTACAAGTTTTTTTTTCCATAATAATTTATTTTCTAATTCAAATAATCTAAAAATCAATATTCCGTTTTACTTTTGATATGTCCTAACAATAATGTCACTAGAAATATTATTATTCCTAATAAAGAGCCTATTAAAATTATTATTAACCACCAATAAGGCAATACCCATAATAGAAAATATTTAATAGAGCTTAATACATCCTTATACCAAACTCCCTCATAATATTGTTCAATGTAAACATCATCTTGTAAACCAGAAATGTAAGAAAATGTTAAAATAATAATAACACCAATTAACCAACAAATTATAATCTTTTTATGTCTTCTCATTTTTTATTTTTTTTATGTGGATCAGCATTTTCAAAACGTGCATTCCATTCTTCTATACTGTAAATTTTATCACTCCCATCATTTTTATAAATCCCTTCAAAATTACCGTCTTTATCTATTTTTATAAGAACATTAAACTCGCTAATTTGTCTTTCATTTTTACCAAATAAACTTGTGAAAGGAGATCCTTCATAGAATCCAATACCAAGAAAAACACTTTGTCCACTTGGATCACTTATAAAGGCTTCAGTACTAGGGAAGTTATCACCTACTAAACTCCCTATAACTTGTAAAAAGCCTTTTTCTTTATTTTCATTTATATAAAAATTTGATTCTACATCTATATTCGGAGCTCCAGGTGTTAATGGATTTGCACCGGCATAAGAAGTCTTAAAACTATAATTCTTATCAGACCATCTTTGAATATACCAAAACCAGTAGTAAAACCACCAGAAGGTTCTGCTGTTCTTCTAAAACCTGGTGCTGAACTATGCCAAGTAGGTGAACTCCAATTAGAAAGTGATATATTTGACTTATCAGTATCAAAATTAATCCTTTGGTGAACTCTTGCTGAAGCACTTGC
>NZ_JAUFQU010000032.1:0-12174 GCF_030409925.1 Paenimyroides ceti | reverse complement strand
CCAGTTTAATTTTGAAATGTCTTCATTAGATAATTCTGTTTCCGATTGAACCCCATAAGGTAAGGTTCGCCTGGGTCTCGAAGAAATGGATCATTTTTGTGTATGTGTTAGTTGTGTGTTGTGTTTCAATATGCAAAAATAACGCATTTTTTTTCAAATTAAAAATTATTCTTCCGGTTGTGCTACATGTTGATAAGCACCCAGATCCGGGCGTTGATTCTTGAATTACCCACGATATCTGCAGGAACCTGTTGTGCGTAAATTGTATTTCCAACACCAATCAGCGCTGTTGCCAGGTCTGTAATCATCATTTGATTCTTTGTAGTATTGTAAAAATAAGGTCTGTATTCTGGTTATTTCGCGCAATCAGACAATTGTTGAAATAAGTAGTATTGTTAAAAGCATACGGAAACTGACCAAAAACGGTATTATTATAATCAATGAATTTGATAAGAGTATTTTCAAATTTGATATTAAAATTGTTGGTTCCATTGCTTTTCATAATCAAAGATTCATTAGTAGAACCATATATGATACAGTTTTGAAATAATGCTTTTTGAATTGCGAATTCTGAAGAGCCATCATAATTGTCAATGGCAACGGTTGTTTGGTTCGGACGATTCCAATAATTAGCAAAAGTAGAATGGATAAAGTGATAACTACCTCCATACGATAAATTCAATGCAGCAGAACCACAGTTGTTTGTTACCACATTCGTCCCTTTGATATTTGCTGCAACTCCTAAAATTCCAAACTCGGCACAATTATAAATCTGTACATTATGCAGATTTACCGTTCCGTTATTTTTATTGATGAATAAACCTCTGTTGGCATTTTTAATCGTAGTATTTTCAAATTGTCCTTTACTCCCTACGGAAAGCCATATCATATCCCATTGTCCTGTGATGTTTTCAAATGATGGCTCCAGACGATCTCCTTGAAATACAATCGGATTATCAAGAGTTCCCATTGAATTAATAGTAGCAGTATTAGAGATGATAAGTCCTGAATCTGCATGAAAATGTACTTGAGTTCCGGGTTGTATCTGTAAGGTCTTATTTGGTGCTACAGCTGCATAGCCATAAATCACATAGGGCTTGTTAGAAGTCCATATTAGTTCATTGCCGTTTACAGGATCATTTTCATCAAGATAAAAACCATACACCTCACTGTCATTGATAGGAAGCGTTTCTGTAGTTCCGTTATCAAATTTTTGCGGATATAGAAAAACGGCATCTTTTACCAAAGTAACCAGTTCAACTTTTTGTTGTTTAGTTCCTGCCTGAAACAGAATCTGATCTGTATACAGATATTCATTTAAATTGGTTTGTTGCTGAATATTTACAGTAGTTTCCACAAAATATACATGCTGTCTTTGGCAAGCAGTTCGATATTGTTAAATACTTTACCGGGAATTCCGTCAACCATCAGACGGTAATTAGAATTTTCTCCTTTCCCTAATTGTAAAGAAGGGATTTTGATGTCTTTATTGGACGTATTATATACCTTTAGCGTATAGGTGCTGGAACCGATATTACTGAATACCGTATCAAGGTATACTGTGTCTTTGGAAAACCGGAGTTCACTTCCGTTAGAAGGTTCAAATTCGAAATCTTTTCTACAAGATGTAAACAAAATTCCTATGAGAATAATAAAAAACAGACTGATTGGAAATGATTTCATTTTTTACGCGTATGAGTTGATGAAAATACTTTTGTTATAAACGAAAAAATCAGGATAAAATTTTATCTACCCAATGATTTAAGGTATAATTGTTCAATATTTGTTGAGGCACCTTTTCATGTGGATGTTCCAAAAACTTTTTAGGGATGGTAAACACATCGGTGTTTTCAATTACAAAGATATTATTTGGATTGTAAAAATCATATTCTTTGATGTTTATATTATTGGTAATGAGTTTTTTATTTAGGGCAAGTGCATCAAATACTCTAAAACTTAATCCGTCCTGATCTTTTCTCAATAGATCAATAAGAATTTCAGCATCAGCCATCTTTTCTTTTACAGTATTAAGACACAGATTCTTTTTAAAGCACAAAATTTTTCTATGTAATTTTAAATCTTTTTTGGTAACTACAATGAATTCGAAATTGTGAATACCATAGCTTTCCATCTGTAAAGCAATTTTTTGTAAAATAAGCTCTCTTTGTCTGGATTTAGAGATGATTACAAAGGCTTTGTTATTTGGATTTTTATTTTCTTCAAAATCCAGGTAAATAAAATTTGGCAGATGAATAAGATCAGTATGTTCTTTTACATCCTTATCGTCAAAAGAGAAGGTTTTGTTGAAAATATTTTTATAATCTTTTGGCAGTGGAACTCTTTTTAGGGAGTCATAGTTATGACCGATAAGCTTTTGAGTTTTTTCTTTCATAAAATCGAAAACCTGATCATTGAACTCTCCGGATTGATAACGAGTATAGTATCCTGTAGTGACAGATTTTGAATTTTTTTGATAATTTGTTCTGTTCTGTATTCTTTTTTTATGTTTTTACCACCAATTGTTTTGCGTAAAAAGTTATGAATACGATCCAGAAAGAAGTGTATTTATAATTGATTTCTATACAATTAATAAACGTTATATCATGTCCTTTTTCAATTAATGCTTTCTCTATATGTTTCCCATATCCCATAAATCGTGTGAAATAAGCGTAATTTTCATTTCTATTTTTGATATATTTGTTTGTAAAAATAATATTATAAATTTAATTGATGTCGATTTAATGAAAATACTGCACATTTCGGGAGCAAAATCATGGGGAGGTAATGAACAACAATTGCTGAATACGGTGGTAGAGCTGAATAAGCAAGATACCGTAAATTACATTTTCGGAATGAGAGACAGTATTTTGGAACAGAGGTGTAAAGAAATCGGTTTGCATTTTATCGATAGTCAATTAAAAAAAATATCAGATTTCAAAAATGTATCTTTTTTACAGGGGTTGCTGAAAAAACACAATTTTGATGTCGTTCATTTACATACGAGTGATGCTTTGACATTATTTGCGTATTTTTCTTTTTTACATAAAACAACAGCCAAAGTGTTTTTTAGTAAAAAAGGTATCGGAGCAAGCAGCAGTTTTTTGAGCAGGATAAAATATAATCTTTCATCTATTTGCAAGATTATCTGTGTTTCTTCTTTGGTTAAAAAAGATTTTGAAAAAATGATACAACCGAAGAACAGACATAAATTACTGGTTTTACCTGATAATGTCAACAGTGCTATCATACATCAAACAAAACCGTTTTTGCTGAAGGAAAAATACCAGATTGCTGCTGATGAATTTCTGATAGGTTCTATTGCCAATCATACAAAGGCAAAAGATTTGTTTACTATGGTTGATGTTGTGCATGAATTGATTGTAAACCGTGCTAAAACACATATCCGGTGTATTCAGATAGGAGGCTTTACCAAACTAACTCCCGAGATTAGAGCGTATGCAGAAAAGAAAGGAGTGTCTGATGCGATCATTTTTACAGATAGTATTGCCAATGCTTCGGTTTTTTGTGATGAAATGAATGTTTTTCTTGTGACATCAGAAAGAGAAGGTGGTCCCTCGTCTGCTTTGGAGGCAATGCTTTTTAAAGTTCCTGTTGTTTCTACTCAGGTAGGGCTGATGGATGAAATCATTCAGTCCGGTGAAAATGGTTATTTAGCGCCCGTAAAAGGAGTACAGCAACTTGCGGATGGAGTTGAATATTTTATGGAAAATAAAGAAGCAGGGCATTCGTTCGGAGAGAAAAATTATGAAATGATTATACAAGAGTTCAACTCTGAGAAAATTACAGAAGAATTAATAAAAATATATAAATCACTTTGTTAATGAAAACAGCATTATTAATATCGACATATAATTGGCCGGAGGCTTTGGAATTAGTTTTGAACAGTGTGGAAAAACAAAGTGTTTTACCAGATGAAATTCTGATTGCTGATGACGGGTCTGATAACTATACAAAAGAGGTAATCGAAAAATTTGTCATTCGTTCAAAAGTACCTGTACTCCACATATGGCAGGAAGATGAGGGATTCAGAAAAGCGAAGATTTTAAATAAAGCGGTTTCAAGAAGTACGGCTGATTATATTATCCAGATTGACGGTGACGTTATCTTACATCCCTATTTTATTGAAGACCATAAAAATAGGGCAGAAGAAAATTGTTATTTATATGGTTCGCGTGTAAATATACTGCCTCAGGCAGTGGCTCGCATTTTAGGTGGCAAGCTCATCGGTTTTCATTTCTTTTCCAGTGAAATAAAGAATAGAAGCCGTACACTGCACATACCATTTTTTGCAAAGTTTTATAAAAAGCACAAAGGTATATCCCGAAAATACCGTGGCTGTAATACGTCATACTGGAAAAAGGATTTTATGAAAATTAATGGTTATAATGAAGCATTCGAAGGCTGGGGCAGGGAAGATTCTGATTTCGCAATACGTTTGGGCAATGCAGGCGTTTTTGCAAAAAGGCTCAAATTTGCAGGCATTGTATTTCATATTTATCACAAAGTAAGTTCTAAAGGGCATGTAGATAAAAACAATCAGTTACAAGACAATAGTATTCATCAAAAAATGACCCGTTGTGAGCAGGGAGTGCATCAATATTTAAATAATTAAAACAAATATATCCGGCAATGATAATCAGTATCTTTGTCCAAAAGGAACTCTATGAAATTAATAATAGCGCCAAACGCTGCAATTACTGAAGCTCAGGTCAAAAATATAGTTACCCATTTTGATGAAACAGGAACATTACTGGTAAAAGGTAAACGGAATACTATTAAAATATTTCGTTTGGAGGACATTGAAGTCAATGTAAAGAGTTTTAAGAAGCCACACTGGTTCAACAGTATTGTATATGCCTATTTTAGAAAATCTAAAGCGAGACGTTCCTATGAGTATGCTAATTATCTGATCGAAAAGAATATTGGAACTCCCAAGCCACTTGCTTTTGTAGAATACAACTCTTTTTCAGGTTTAGATAAAAGTTATTATTTATGTGAACATATATATGCAGATCTTACATTCAGAGAGTTAGTGGAAATCCCCGATTTTCCAGATCATGAAAACATTCTAAGACAATTTACCCGGTTTTCATTTTCATTACATGAAAATGGAGTAGAGTTTAAAGACCATTCTCCGGGTAACACGCTGATTAAGAAAGTGCCGGATAATGAGAGCTATCGTTTTTTTCTGGTAGATCTGAACAGAATGAATTTTCACGACTTAATGCCGTTTGAACTTCGTATGAAAAATCTTTCACGATTGACTCCTAAAAAGGGAATGGTAGAGATTATGGCTAATGAGTATGCTAAATTTTATAAGGATAAATCCGAAACAGAGATTTTTGAGAAAATGTGGGCGGAAACAGAGCAATTTCAATACAAGTTCCACCGTAAACAGGGCTTAAAGAAAAAGCTTAAATTCTGGAAGAGATAGTGTCGTGTCTTTTTTTAGATTGTTTTTCTATCTCTGCGTAGCGTACATATACACTATAGGACATGAGGTAGCATAGAATAAATCCTTTATAACCATCCAATATTCCCAATCTTAGTAAATATTTACTTAAAAAGGTATAGACAGGGTGGGAGTATTTTAAGAATAAGTTAGGTTTTTCCCCTTTTTCAATTTTTTCGAGAGCTTTTAATGTACCATAACGGTACATTTTCTTTTTATAAGAAGTATAATTTTCATAGGAATAATGTGTCAGATGGTTTTGTAAAACGTTAAAAGTACCTCTGAATTGAATTTTTTCATGTACAAACCCCTGATAATGTACCTGATCATTCTTGTAAAAAAGGCGGATATTTTTATCGCTTTGTAGACCACAGAAAAATACCGGTTTGTTGTTAAAGTAAAACCTGCGTTTAAAATAGTAAGCTTTAGTACGGTCATTGTTATTGACGGTATCAATAATTTCTTCTTTAAGGGCTTCCGAAATTCGCTCATCTGCATCTAAAAACAGGATCCAGTTATCTTCAACATATTCCAGTGCCTTGTTTCTTTGTGCGCTGTAATTTTCAAACTGATTTTCATAGAATCTTATTTGTGGATATTGCTGTACAATTTCTTTACTATTGTCTGTACTGCAAGAATCTACAATAACTATTTCATCGAGAAACGAGAGATTCTCTACAAGAGCCGGAATATTTTTCTCTTCATTACGCGTTATGATCAACCCGATTAATTTATGAGTGAGTGTTTTATTCATTTCTTGTTTCAGAGTTAATGTTTTTATAGTAAAGGGATACTATTTACGTTTATAATGCGTCTAAGAAGACTTTTAGTTTTGGCAGAATCAAATTCGGTGTAAATTTAAGATAATAATCTGCAAATTCACGTTTTAATTCTTTGGTTTTTTTATTGTCAAATAGTTCCGGTTTTTCATCGCTGAGGTGTACAGATGTGTGGTTTTTACCATCTTCGAATGTTGCCCATACCTTTTTCTCAATCCATGGAGAGAAAATGATAAATGATTTTTTTCCAAGCGCTTTTGCCATATTTATTGCTCCTCCGTCATTACCGATAATAGCATCGCATTGATCCATGATGGCAATAAAGTTTCTGAGGTCATTTCCCAACAAATCAAAGTAGATTTTACTTTGTGCTGTTTCAGTACACATATCCCATATCTTCTTTGCATCCGGGAGTTGTTTTGGAAAATAGTTGAATAAAATATTTACATCATAGTTTTCTCCGATATAATTAATCAGTTCAGCCATATATTCGAGCGGATAGGTTTTGGTTATATCGCTCCCCAGAAGGCTTATCATCAGTGTTTTTTTGTTCCGGTTGATACCAAATGAATCAAATAATTCAATTGCATTTGTCTTTTCTGTTGAAGAAAGGTATATTTTTGGGAAAACTTCTTTTTCAATGGATAAGTTTAACGGATCTAAAAGGGATAAACGATGTTCAATAGCCAATCCTAAATTCGTTTGTGGTAAAGCGGCTTTTATAACATTATCTGTATAAAGAAAAGTACGTCCTGTTTTTTTATAGGAAATTTTTCGTTTAGAGTTGTTGAGTCCTACAAGAATCCAGCTTTGCAGTTTGGAATAAGCGTCTATAACCAGATCATATTGTTCTTTTCGGAGTTTTATCGCTAACTTAATCAATTCAAACAGACTTTTCTCTGTTTTCGAGTAAATAAGATAAGATTACTTATAGCAGGATTTCCCTGTAATACCAAACAGGTACTTTCATTTACAAGATAGTCAATCTGTGCATCAGGATATGCTTTTCTCAGATTTTCGCAGATCAGACTGCTCAATAAAACGTCTCCAATCATTTTTTGCTGGATCACTAAAATTTTCATTGAAAAAAATATCCTTAGTTATGGATACAAACCTATAAAAAAAATACGACTTATTATTTGAAAAAATAAAATTGCTGCCGTTGCGTTTTTACAGATGACCTGATTTGTTGAAAAAAGCATATTCTGAATTCAGAATATGCTTTTAATAGTGTGTTCTATACAGCTACATTATAATCTCTCAATGCATCATTTAGAGATGTTTTTAAGTCTGTTGAGGCTTTTCTTTGACCAATAATAAGGGCACAAGGTACCTGATATTCACCTGCCGGAAATTTTTTTGTATAAGAACCGGGAATTACTACGGAACGTTCCGGAACATACCCTTTAATTTCTACGGGTTTTTCTCCAGATACATCAATGATTTTAGTAGAAGCGGTCAATACTACATTTGCTCCTAAAACAGCTTCTTTACCAACGCGAACTCCTTCAACTACAATACAACGTGAACCGATAAAAGCATTATCTTCTATAATGACTGGAGCTGCCTGTAACGGTTCAAGAACACCGCCAATGCCTACACCTCCGGAAAGGTGTACGTTTTTACCGATTTGTGCACAGCTACCTACCGTTGCCCAGGTATCTACCATCGTCCCTTCGTCTACATAAGCTCCAATGTTTACATAAGAAGGCATAAGGATTACTCCAGATGAGATATAAGCACCATGTCTGGCAACAGCATTGGGTACTACACGGATTCCTTTTGCAGCAAAATCTCTCTTTAAAGGCATCTTATCATGGTATTCAAAAATACCGGCTTCTAAAGTTTCCATTCTTTGAATAGGAAAATAGAGTACAACTGCTTTTTTTACCCATTCATTTATTTGCCAGTCACTTCCGTTTGGTTCTGCTACGCGTAGTTGTCCGGCATCTATTAGATCAATGATTTCTCTGATTGCTTTTTGTGTCTGGGTGTCTTGAAGCAAGCTTCTGTCTTCCCATGCTTTTTCTATAATTGCTTTTAAATCGTTCATTAAAAAGGTTTTTTACAAATATATTAATTATGTTTTGCTTGGATGTGTTTTGAACAAAGGGTTTCATAAAAAAAAACCTACCGAATAGGTAGGTTTTTATGTTATTAAGTAAGATAAACTGGTTTTACAAACGTTTATTTAATTTTGTTAACGATAGCTGTGAAAGCTTCAGGGTGGTTTAAAGCTAAATCGGCTAAAACTTTACGGTTTAATTCGATATTGTTTGCTTTAATTTTTCCCATGAATTGAGAATATGACATTCCGTGTAAACGTGCTCCAGCGTTGATACGCATGATCCATAATGAACGGAAGTTTCTTTTCTTTTGTTTTCTGTCACGGTAAGCATAAGACATTGCTTTTTCTACCGCGTTTTTAGCTACTGTCCAAACGTTTTTACGTCTTCCGAAGAAACCTTTGGCTTGCTTCAAAATTCTTTTTCTTCTTGCTCTTGAAGCAACTGAATTTACTGATTTTGGCATAATTGTTGAATTTTTGTAGTAGGGCGAATGCGAGGCATTACTTGTGATTTAAATTTTTTATCAGCCCACTCCAGGGTTATTAAATTGTTTTAACCGAAAGAACGATTACATTAATCTTAATTGTTCTTTAACGCTTCTCTCATCTGCTTTATGTACTAAAGTAGAGTGAGTTAAAGCTAACTTACGCTTTTTCGTTTTTTTCGTCAAAATGTGACTTTTAAAAGCGTGTTTTCTTTTAATTTTTCCAGAGCCAGTCACTTGAAAGCGTTTCTTAGCACTAGATTTTGTTTTCATTTTAGGCATTTGTTCCTAGGTATTTATGTTATCTTACTTAACAATATTATTTACTATTTTTTCTTTTTCGGAGCTATATACATGGTCATTCTTTTACCTTCCAGTACAGGCATGGATTCTACTTTTCCGTATTCTTCCAGGTCTTGTGCCAAACGTAAAAGCAAAATTTGTCCTTGCTCTTTATAAATAATCGAGCGGCCTTTAAAAAATACAAATGCTTTCAATTTTGAACCATCAGACAAAAACTTTACAGCATTTTTCTTTTTGAATTCGTAATCGTGTTCATCAGTTTGCGGGCCGAAGCGAATTTCTTTAACAGTTACCTGAGTTGATTTCGATTTTAATTCTTTTTCACGCTTTTTTTGCTCGTAAAGGAATTTCTTATAGTCGATAATCTTACAAACAGGCGGTTCTGCATTCGGTGAAATTTCAACCAAATCTAAACCTAACTCATCAGCCATTTGAAGTGCCTGAGCAAGTTTATATACTCCAGTTTCTACATTATCGCCTACAAGACGTACTTCTGGAACTCGAATTGCATTATTAATTTTGTGCAAATCTTTTTTTTCAACCCGAGGTGTATATCCTCTTCTTTTATTATTTAATGCTATGGTGTTAAAGTATTATGCTTGTTTCCAAGCGGTTAAACTAAAATGACTTTATTGTTTTGTTAATCTCTTCCTGGATAACGGTAACAAAATCTTCTATTTTCATAGTTGTATTTGATTTTCCCGAGTCACCATGTTTTCGTACAGAAACAGTTCCGTTTTTCTCCCTACTGATTTTTGCATTGTTAGCAGGTCATAGCTTGTTGCTTCAGGGTAGGAACTGTAATACACACTGAAACTGTAAAAACGTCCATCATTGGTAATTACTGAAAAATTCGTTTCCGGTTCAAAGTTCCTTACCGATGCTTTTACTCGTAGTACGTTTTCCGCATCTTCGGCTTTACCTGCAATCAGGTATTCGCTTCCCAAATCCACGTAACGAATGGCAGTCGGGAAAATCAAGTGCGAAGTTTTATCGTAGGTTACTTCCATTTTGTATGGTTCTATCTTGCCCAATGCAAGCGGAGTTCTGATGCTGTCCTGCGCAAAAGAATTTACGGCTAAGCCGATAGTCAGAGCAAATGCCCAAAGTGTTTTAAAAGATTTTTCATTATAAAATTATTTTAGTTTAACATTATTGTTTTGATACAAGGAAGACCTGATGCCCTGCTTTGAGCGTAACCTTTGGTGTACGTACTTTCTTTGCGAAATAGCCCGAAATTCCTTGTACAATGCCTCTGCTTAAATCGGCAGCAACCTGTTGTCCGGCATTCTGCGTAAGCATCACGCTCGTTCCTCCTGTCTGGCTCATATTGCCCGCCATTTCGGTAAGTGCGTTCATTTCGGGCGAATACGGAACGTACAAGCCTTGCTGCCCGTCCAAATCGTAAATGGTAATATCTACGGGAATGATATTACCCTCCAGTTCTACCGAAGTAACCTTTAGCTGTAAACGACCGCCCTGAAACTTGGCATTCGCCGTTACGATAGTTCCTTTGGGAATGGTACGATTAGGCGTTTTGGCAGGCTCTAATAAACGAAGCCTTACGCCCGTTTCCCCAACAACGGTTTGTGCATCGTGTACGCAGGCTTTGATGCTGTTTTTCGGCTGTACCACCTGTTCAGTAGAACCTGCGGTATAGAAGCCCCTGTTTTTGGTCTGGTTTAAATCGTTCAAAAATTCGCTGTCTGTTGGCTCACGATACAAGGCTGATACGGTGTTTTCCTTGTGGGCGTAAATGATACAAAATGCTCTTTTTGGCTGGCAGTCGAAGCTCCCGAAGCTGTACCGTTTGTGGGTGTGGCTTCTCCATTGCTGCTATTACCTTGCGGAAGATATTTTGCAGCCATTTGATAGGATTTCTCCATCAGGGCAAGCTGGTCATCTACTGTTGTTGCTTTAGGTACATCTTTATCAGCCAGTTTTTCTTTTAGCTCATCCAATTGCCTGCGGAGTTCCATTGTTTCTGCATTGTCGTTATTATAGAATGAGCCTAACGTGCTTTGTGTATTTCGGTAGCTGTTCAAGGCAGGATTGCCATAACGTCCCGAATTTCTGCCACTGCCATAGCCGTTGCTTTCTTCCTCTTCTACAAAATCTTCTTCGCTCTTGGCGTTGGCAGATGAGCTGTCCTCATTCCAATAATCGGATAGCGTGGTAAGGGCATTGCGTTTCTCCTGGTCTTTTTGTTCCAGCATTTCCTGCTCATACGCTTTGCCTTTGCTGTCGGGCATTCCTGCCCGGTAGCTTGTGGAACAGCATCGTTCAGCCCGATGTTTTCGACCTCTTTTTTATCCTTTGACGTTTAAAGATGAGGTACATACAGCCTAAGAAGACAATCGCCATCAAACCGAATATCAAGGGCTTTTTAAGGCGGTCTTTGCTGTTCTTTTTATCATCCAGCAGATTGGATGCTTTACTTTGGTCGCCTTCCTCAACGAGAATGCTGACCCTTTTTTCATTTTCTTTCATAAAAACTGATTTTTTAAAATTGTTGATACACTATCCTGCAACCTTGCAGGATTTTTACTTTTGAGGACAGGGTTCTCGATATGCCTGATGTTGATGGTATCATTCGGCTTGCCGTATCGTACACTACTTTGCCAATAACCCCTGCCGTAAGCAAGAGATAACCCACAAAAAAGTACAACGTGTATTGATGCTGCTTGCGCACTGGCAAAGCCCGCCAACGCTCATCGAGCTTATCAAAAAACCTGTCCATAGTTGCTCTTAATTTTTTCATACTTTAATGATTTTCGGTTATCGCATTTTAAACCGCCTTTTCGGGGAAGACAACTGTTCTTTAGGTTTGTCAGACACTTGGGCAATGGCTTCTTTCCTTGTCGGAACCGAGCTTGTAGAGAGGTCTGTCAGTTTGGATTGTTTCAATAATTGCCCGTATTGGTCTATCCTTTCAATATTCATCTTCTGTACATCAAAAAGACCGTCTTCATACTTTACCCACATATTGCATTCAACCTTTGGCTTATCATCGCCATTCCATTGCAGGTAAGTTGTCAGCATCATAATGTTGGGCAACATCGGTTT
>NZ_JAUFQU010000031.1:0-29038 GCF_030409925.1 Paenimyroides ceti | reverse complement strand
CCATCATTGAAGGACCTGGTCATGTGCCCATGCATATGATAAAAGAGAATATGGAAAAGCAATTGGAACACTGTGCAGAAGCACCATTTTACACACTTGGACCTTAACAACGGATATTGCTCCGGGGTACGACCATATTACCTCTGCTATCGGAGCTGCTATGATTGGGTGGTACGGAACAGCAATGTTGTGTTATGTGACGCCAAAAGAGCACCTCGGACTTCCTAATAAAAAAGATGTAAAAGACGGAGTTATTACGTATAAATTGCAGCCCATGCTGCTGATTTTAGCAAAAGGACATCCTGGGGCACAATACAGAGATAATTGCTTGAGTAAAGCACGTTTTGAATTTCGTTGGGAAGATCAGTTCAATTTTAGCACTCGATCCGGATACAGCGAGAGAATTTCATGACGAAACCTTAACGGCAGACGGAGCCAAAGTGGCGCATTTTGTTCAATGTGTGGTCCGAAATTCTGCTCATGAAAATATCGCAGGAGATAAGAGAGGTTGCAGCGGCTGAAAAAGGGATGACCGAAAAATCTCAGGAGTTTATTGCTATTGGAAAAGAAATCTATTCGTATTGAAAATAATCACAAATCCTTATCCGGTGGTGATGAAGCTAAACTTATTCACGCCTTGTTTGAAGAAGGTATGGATGTTTTGCATGTGAGATAGCCGGATTATACGAATGATGAAATGAGACAGTTACTCGATAAAAATTTCAATGGTTTATACAGATCAGATTGCTTTGCATTCGCATCATGAATTAGGAGATTTCATTTGGAATTGGCCGTTTTCATTTTCTGAAAATAACCGGAAAAAGAATAATTGTTCATCCGTAACAGTGTTTACTCTACTGCAGTTCATGATATCCAGACTTTCAATGTATTGAATACTGCCTTTTCCTATGCATTTTTAAGTCCTGTATTTCCAAGCATTTCAAAAACCGGGATATTGCCCATCTTTAAATTTATTTGAACAGATAGATAAACGACCTGTTTCCAAAAAAAACTGGTTGCTTTGGGAGGAATCAATCTCTTCAACATCCTTGAGGTTTACAGAGCCGGTTTTGATGATGTTGCACTTTTAGGTGCTGTATGGCAAAATAATAACCCTATAAAAGAATTCAAAAAGTGTCAGAAAATCGCCCGTTTGTACTCACATTAGCAGGAATGGATCCGAGTGGGGGAGCAGGAATACTCGCCGATATTAAAACCTTCGAGCAGCATAAAGTATACGGTCTGTCAGTAAATACAGCCGATACTTTGCAAACAGAGCAGTCATTCCTTGAAATGCATTGGGCAGACATGGATTTTGTATTGCGATCTTTAACCAACTTATTTGAAGTCTATGAAATTAAAGCCATGAAAATAGGAATTGTTCCCTCTTTAGAATACTTGCAAAAAGTACTCAATACGGTAAGAAGCACATCAGAAAGTGTGAAAATTGTTTGGGATCCCGTACTCAGATCTTCAACAGGATTCAACTTTGTTACATCTGATAATGTACAGTTTTTAGAGAGAATTCTGGAAAAAACAGATCTCATAACACCTAATTATAACGAACTGGACGCCCTGAGCAATAAACATACATACGAAGAAAAAATAGCCTTTTTATCTCAGAAATGCCCGTTACTTTTGAAAGGAGGGCATCATCCTAAACAAAAGGGAACAGATTTTTTATATACAAGTCAACAGGAAATTGTTTTAAAACCAGCTATTCATGATCCGGTAGAAAAACATGGCAGCGGCTGTGTACTGGCAGCGTCTATCGTTTCGCATCTGGCTTTGGGAGATGAATTAGTAGCCTCTTGTAGAAAAGCAAAAAACTATGTGGAAAATTTTTTAACGTCAAATAGCTCCTTATTAGGATATCATCATGTATAGCAAATTACAATACATCTCACAGGGGAAAACGGCTGAAGAACAGTTGAATAATATGATGCGGATATTGGATAATGGTGGTAAATGGATCCAGCTGAGATTCAAAAATGCAGAAGAAAAAACTTTGTTAGCACTTGGAGAACAGGTCAAAAGAAAATGTGAAAGTTATCAGGCAACCTTTATCATAAATGATAATGTTGAACTTGCCGCTCATCTTGATGCGGATGGAGTGCATTTAGGATTGACAGACAGTGGTATTAAAGAAGCCAGGTTACTATTGGGAAATAAAAAAATAATAGGAGGCACAGCGAACACCCTGCAGCAGGTATTACAGAGAATAGAAGAAAAATGTGATTACATCGGGTTAGGACCTTATGCTTTTACTGCCACCAAAGAAAAGCTGAGTCCCATAATCGGTCTTAAAGGATACCGGGAAATAATGCATACACTCAAATCCCTTTACTGTACAATACCTGTATATGCTATAGGAGGAATAAAAGCTGAAGATATAAGGCTGATAAAACAAACCGGGATATATGGTATTGCGGTTTCAGGCTTACTGACGGAAGAAAACATACCTAAGGAACTTATCACACAACTCAACAAAACACTATATGAATTCGCTTAAAATTGCAGAAAAAAACTTTACTTCCCGTTTGTTTTTAGGAACCGGAAAATTTGGCTCTCCTCAGCAAATGGAAAAAGCGTTACTGGCTTCTGGAACTGAATTAGTTACAATAGCATTGAAAAGAATCGATTTAGAAACAGAAACCAACTCTTTATTACAACACATCAATCGTTCTAAAATGGATCTTTTGCCCAACACCTCGGGAGCCAGAAATGCTAAAGAAGCTGTATTTGCGGCTCAGTTGGCACGGGAGGCAATGGAAACCAACTGGCTTAAACTGGAAATTCACCCCGATCCTAGATATCTGTTGCCGGATCCTGTTGAAACGCTCAGAGCTACTGAAACTTTGGCTAAACAAGGGTTTATTGTTTTGCCCTATATCCACGCAGATCCCGTTCTTTGCAAACGATTGGAAAATGTGGGAACAGCAGCTGTAATGCCTTTGGGCTCTCCGATAGGGAGCAATAAAGGACTAAAAACATTCGATTTTCTGGAGATTATTATTGAACAAAGTAAGGTGCCTGTTATCATTGATGCAGGTATAGGAGCTCCGTCAGATGCTGCAAAAGCAATGGAGATAGGAGCAGATGCGGTTTTGGTAAACACTGCTATTGCTGTAGCCGGAGATCCGGTACTGATGGCAGAAGCCTTTAAACAGGCTGTAGAAAGCGGAAGAAAAGCGTATGAAGCCCGAATGGGAATGCAGTATCAACATGCCATACCTTCAAGTCCATTATCAGCCTTTTTGGAGGAATAATACAAAATAAATATGGAAACATTTCATGATATATTCAAGCATTTTGATTGGGACGATATTCGGAAAAAAATATACAGCACCACAGTAGATGATGTACGTATCTCTCTAAAAAAGAAAAAGAAAACTATTGATGATTTTTTACATTTTATTGCTCCGAATGCCGCAATTCTTTTAGAAGAAATGATGATGGAAAGTAACAGGCTTACCCAGCAGCGCTTCGGAAAAACAGTACAGATGTATGCTCCTATGTATCTGAGTAATGAATGTCAGAATATTTGTACCTATTGCGGGTTTAGTCTTGGTAATAAAATAAAAAGAAAAACATTAACCGATAATGAAATTACTATAGAGGCAGTAGCCATCAGAAAATCTGGATTTCAACATGTATTACTGGTCTCCGGAGAAGCCAATTATACCGTAAATATTTCTTATTTCCTTAAAGCGATAGCATTAGTAAGAAAATGGTTTTCCAATATATCTGTAGAAGTACAGCCTTTACAGCAAGAGGAATATGAAAAGCTGCATGAGGCCGGAGTTTATTCTGTATTGGTATATCAGGAAACCTACCATCGGGAAATTTATAAAAAATACCATCCTAAAGGTAAAAAATCCAATTTTGAATACCGTTTGGAAACACCTGATCGTATCGGAAAAGCGGGGATTCATAAAATAGGATTGGGTGTTTTACTTGGTTTAGAAGACTGGCGTACCGATAGTTTTTTTAATGCTTTGCATATTGACTATCTTCAAAAAAAATACTGGCAGAGCAAATATTCCGTGTCTTTTCCCAGACTACGTCCGGCTGAAGGTATCATAGAACCAAATTTTATCATGCAAGACCGCGATTTACTTCAGCTTATCTGTGCCTATCGTTTGTGGAATGCAGATCTGGAAATATCCCTGTCGACCCGTGAAAACGAAAAATTCAGAAACCATATCATTCCATATGGAATTACATCAATGAGCGCAGGTTCTAAAACCAATCCGGGAGGATATGTTGTAGATAAGGAATCACTGGAACAGTTTGAAACAAGTGATGAACGTTCTGCTTTGGAAATAGCAAAGATTATTTCTGACAATGGATATGAGCCGGTTTGGAAAGACTGGGACAGAATATACATGAATTCGTAATACAGTGAAAAATGCTTACACCTAAAGAAATTTTAAAATACAATCGACAAATTATACTTCCTGAGATCGGAATAGAGGGACAAATAGGTCTAAAAAGAGCAAAAATACTGGTAATCGGTGCAGGTGGACTGGGTTGCCCTATATTGGAATATCTCGTGTCATCCGGTGTAGGAACTATTGGTATTATTGATTTTGATGCAATAGCCCTTCACAATCTTCCGCGTCAGATATTGTATAAAGAAAAGGATGTCAATAAACTGAAAACACATATTGCTTATAATTATCTGACCGAAAAAAATACAGAACTGCAATGCCTGCTTTTTAATGATCGGCTCACTGACGATAATGCTGACAGAGTAATACAGACATTTGACATCATCATTGATGCGAGTGACAATTTTGCTACCCGGTATTTGGTAAATGATACCTGTGTGCGATTAAATAAACCTTTGGTTTATGGCAGCATTTTAAAGTTTGAAGGACAGATAAGTGTCTTTAATCATAAAGGGTCAAAAAATCTACGGGATATATTTCCAACACCTCCTAATCCTGAGGACGTTCCCAACTGTGATCAAAATGGCGTATTGAGTACATTGCCTGGAATCGTAGGAACCATAATGGCAAATGAGGCAATAAAACTTTGTACAGGCTTACCTGTTTTGAGTAATCAGTTATTGATACTTGATGTCATGAACTGGCAATTTCATAAAATTAATTTTTAGAATTCGCAACATGAAGAATTTTTAGAAAATCATCTCTGTGAATTTCAATAAAACCCAGATTGTCGAGATGTTCGTTATAAACCTGTCCATCCAGTAATAAATAATTATGTTCTTTCAGATAGCCGACTAAAAAATGAAGTGCTATTTTGGAAGCATTGGACACTTTAGAAAACATGCTCTCTCCACAAAAAATACGTCCCAAGTCCACACCATACAACCCGCCGACCAACTCGTCTTCTAGCCATACTTCTACAGAAGTTGACTTTCCGGATTCATGAAGTGTGGTATAAGCATTCATCATATCATCTGTTATCCACGTGCCTTGCTGTCCTTCTCTTTTTGCTTGCTGGCAATGGGTGATTACCTCCTTGAAAGCAGTATTGAACGTAACTGTAAACTTATTTCTGTTCAGTATATTACGCAGACTTTTAGAAGGTTTATAAGTATCTAAAAGCAACACCATACGCCATTCAGGACACCACCATGTAATGGGCTCTCCGTCTTCAAACCAGGGAAAGATACCGTTTTCATAAGCCAGTAATAGTCTTTTTTCAGACAAATCGCCGCCAATAGCTATAATACCTGAAGCATGTGTCGTTTCCGGAGCCGGAAATTCTAATAGATGAGAAAGTAATTGCATAAAAAAATCCTGATGTTTTTTGCATCAGGATAAAGGTATAAAATATTTTAGAACGGTAAATCGTCCGGTTCTTCTTCGTTAAAATTTGGTGCCGGAGGAAATGAATTGTTATTTTGATTAAAACCTCCGCCTTGTTGTGGATTATTTTGACCATAACCCTGCTGTGGTGCCTGCTGATATCCTTGTGGAGGTGCCTGATTATAACCTTGTTGCTGATAAGGATCTCCGCCCATAGATTGCTGTACAAGATTTTCGATTCTCCACCCTTGAATAGTGTTGAAATATCTGGTTTCACCTTGTGGACTTACCCATTCTCTACCGCGTAAGTTGATAGAAATTTTTACCGGTTGCCCAACTTGAAAGGGATTCAATAAATCGGTGCGATCCTGAGTAAACTCAATTAAAATATGTTGTGGATATTGCTCATCTGTTGTCACTACCACTTCTCTTTTTCTAAAGCTTGAACTCACTTGTTGTGGTTCGCCAATCATTTTGATTTTTCCTGTAACTTCCATCTTCTTAGTTTTTTATTTTGATAAAATCGTTTTCCAAGCACTGAAAACATCGTCTTGCTCCAAAAACCATTTTGCTTTTTTATACAATTCTTCTGTTTGATTATTCTCTGAAAATACTTTTACGTCCTGATTTTCAGATTTAAAAGCAGTTATCTCTTCCGTAGTAGGTAAATGCTCAACATTTCCCAGTCGACCTAAATCATTTCCTACAAAGATAGTATTTTTTTTCACATCTTCCGGCAGCGCATCTACACCAATTCCTAAAGTTGTTAATGGCTTTTCTACTTCAAAGAGACCATCATTGGCACGGGTATACCAATTGCCTCCCATACGGGCAACAAGGTCTATTTTCTGCTGGTCTATAGACCCGTTATCAGATAAAATACTTTCTGAGATGTGTATTTTTACGACTTCGCAAATGATGAGATTTCCGGCTCCTCCTTCAGTACCCAACGGAATAATATTCTGTACTTTACATTCCAGTTGCACAGGGCTTTCTGCTACTCTAAAAGGTTTTACGATATCAGAAGCCAGTTTGGTAAACCCGGACTTTACAAATTCGTCTACTCCATCACCATATTCTGTAGAAGCAAGAGAAGTTTGCTGTACCATATCGTAATTTACAACATTGATCACCACTTCTTTTGTTGCTTCTGCATTGATAAGTGTATGTTTAATAGTATTGTTACGAACTCTTCTTGCCGGAGAAAATACCAGAATAGGCGGATTAGAGCTAAAAATATTAAAAAAGCTAAACGGTGATAAATTTGGTGTGCCGTTTTCGTCAACAGTACTGGCAAAAGCGATAGGACGCGGCCCTACTGCTGCTTGTAAATAGGCTTGAATCTGAACCGGTGTATGGTCTTTTGGATGGATACTTAACATAAATTTGAAAAAAGATTTAAACAAAGATACTTTTTTGAATTAAGTTTTGTTAATGTATAGAAGAGAAATTTTTATCAACTATTTTTAATAATTTGTATCTTGTCATTCTTTCTGATCTATGAATTTTTTTAAAAGTAATATTTATACCCGGTGGGTTATTTTGGTTTTTTCCCTGTCTATTCTTACCCTCATATTGTGGAATACCTATTTGTTATTTCAAACGTTTAAAAACGAAGAACGTGTAAAAATGGAAATATGGGCTGAGGCATATAAATCCGTGAATTCAGCAGATGGAAATACTGATCTGGATCTGGCTTTGTCTGTATTGTCTAAAAACGAAACCATTCCTATCATTTTAGTAGATAATAACGGACTGATTTCTGAAGTACGCAATGTGGATGATGAAATATTGGAAAATAAAAGTTACAGGCTGGATTGCTCAGGAAATTTACCTCAGAAAATGATCCTATAGAAATCATACATCCGGGCGGGAGCCAATTTCTGTATTATGGAAATTCATCTTTAATCACTAAAATAAAATATTACCCTTTGGCATTAATTGCTATTTTAGGACTTTTTGGAGGATTGGTGTACACGTATTTCCGAACCAGTAAAATGTCTGCAGAAAGCAAACTCTGGGCAGGAATGGCAAAAGAAACAGCGCATCAGATCGGTACGCCTTTATCTTCTTTGCTGGGATGGATTGAGATCATGAAACTCGATAATGTAGATGAACAGACTGTAAGTGAAATAGGAAAAGACGTTTCAAGACTGCAAACTATTGCCGACCGATTTTCAAAAAATCGGCTCTGAGCCTGTTTTAGAACCCTTAGATATTGTAGAAGAAACTGAGAAATCATTCGAGTATCTGAAATCCAGAAGTTCTACCTTCATTGATTTTGAATTTGTGAGCTATTTATCACACTATATACTGCCGTTAAATCCTACATTGCATAGCTGGACCATTGAAAATCTGGTAAAAAATGCTATCGATGCTATTAAAGGAAAAGGAAAAATAACCGTAACCATTTCAGAAACCGAGAAAAACATTCAGATCTGGGTTTCCGATACAGGAAAAGGAATCTCTAAAAACCAGTTTAAAAAAATTTTGAACCTGGTTTTACAACAAAGAAAAGAGGATGGGGGTTAGGACTTTTCGCTTACAAAAAGAATTGTAGAGGAATACCATAACGGAAAAATAAAAGTAGAGAAATCAGAAATAGGGCAGGGAACAACCTTTTGTGTTACCTATAAAAAATCCCTCCTGAAAAGAGGGATTTTATTATAATTGAGAATGGATGGCTTTTGCTGTTGCTTCAAACTCTTCTTTTGTTAAAGAAACTTTTCGTTGAAACCGCATATCATCCATCTCCTGAAGAGGAATCAAATGTATTGTACATGAGGTACTTCAAGACCTACGACAGCCATTCCGATTCTTTTACAGGAAACTGCTTTTTCCAAAGCTTTTGCTACTTCATAAGAAAACTGCATCAGAGCGGTATAATGCTCGGAGTCCATATCAAAAATTTTGTCAATCTCTTTTTTAGGCACACATAGTGTGTGTCCTTTTGCATTTGGATTATTATCCAGAAAAGCAATGAAATTTTCGTTCTCTGCTACCTTGTAGCAAGGAATTTCACCATTGATGATCTTTGTGAAGATAGATGCCATAATTTAGTCTCTTGAAATTTCTAATATTTCAAATTTGAGTACACCATTTCGGTACGTTTATCTCAGCAATTTCACCAACTGATTTTCCTAAAAGACCTTTTCCTATCGGAGACGTTACTGATATTTTTCCACTTTTAAGATCGGCTTCGCTTTCTGCTACCAGCGTGTAAGTAAGCTCCATCTTATTTGCCTGATTTTTAATTTTTACCGTTGACAAAACCAATACTTTGGAAACATCAAGCTGAGATTCATCGATCAAGCGGGCATTTGCCAGAACTTCTTCCATTTTCGCAATCTTCATTTCCAACAATCCTGAGCTTCTTTCGCTGCATCATATTCTGCATTTTCAGATAAATCTCCTTTGTCACGCGCATCTGCGATTGCCTGAGAGGCTTTCGGACGCTCAATACCTTTTAAATGATCTAAATCATCTCTTAATTTCTTTAGACCTTCTGCTGTGTAATACGATACTTTACTCATAATACTGCTTGTTTTTATAAAATAGAAAAAATCCCATCGGAACGGGATTTTGTATTTCAAATACTATTATATGTTAATATTAACTTCTTTTTCTATATGTCAAAGTTAATTAATTAAATTTGTTTTTCAAATGTTTTATAGATGAAAAAGCGATTTCTTTTCTTTCTTTTATTGTTTTCTGTGCTTTCTTGCAGCAAAGATGAATTTTATAATCCCAATCCTTATTTACCCAATTATGTTGTAGATGTCAGAATACCTTTGAGTCTGCCTTTTACAGTAATTTGCAGTATCCGGGTAATGTTGCAGTTGTACAGGGATATGGGATTAATGGAATCATTGTGATCAATACAGGTACAGGTTTTCTGGCTTATGAAAGAACATGCCCTAATCATGAAATAAGAAATTGTTCTGCAAACTTGAGGAGATTGAACTCTATGTTAAAGAGAATGCTGTAGATACAGTTATTTTTGATGATGAATTATCTCCTGCCCAACAAAAAAACTTATCCAAATTACTGGACTGCAAAGTGCTTGACCGCACCAATCTTATTTTAGATATTTTTGCTCAACGGCACAAACTTCTTATGCTCGTACACAGGTAGAACTGGGCTCAGTTTCAATACTTACTGCCTCGCCTGACGGGTATGTGGACTCACCTTGAGCGCCAGCGAGGAGGAATTGGTATGCGCGGTCCGGGGAAACAGAAATTGAAACAGACAGACGGATCGTTCGGGACAGGATTTCCCTGCTCAAGGAAAACTACAGACTATTGATAAACAAATGGCAGTTCAACGAAGTAACAGAGGTGCTTTGGTTCGTGTGGCGCTGTTGGCTACACTAATGTAGGAAAATCAACGCTTATGAACGCTATTGGAAAAAGTGAAGTTTTTGTAGAAAATAAACTTTTTGCTACTCTGGATACTACAGTAAGAAAAGTAGTAATTAAAAATCTTCCTTTTCTTTTATCCGATACAGTAGGTTTTATACGAAAATTACCAACACAGCTGGTTGAATCTTTTAAGAGTACTTTAGATGAAGTAAGAGAAGCTGATTTACTATTGCATGTGGTAGACATATCTCATCATGATTTTGAAGAACATATTGCTTCGGTAAATCAGATATTAAAAGATATCAAAAGCGACGATAAGCCTACTATTATGGTTTTTAACAAAATTGATGCTTACAAGCCTGAAAATTTTGATGCTGAAGATCTGACAACAGAACGAACCACCAAACATTACTCTATTGAGGAATGGAAAAAAACATGGATGAGTAAAGTAGGAGAAAACAATACCATTTTTATATCTGCTACTGAAAAAGAAAATTTTGAGGAATTCAGACAAAAAGTTTATGAAGCTGTACGTCAGATTCATATCATGCGTTTTCCTTACAACAATTTTCTATATCCTGAATACACTGAGAATGAAGCTGAAGAGAACGAAGAATAAAAAAAGCCTGAGAAATATCTCAGGCTTTTTTTATTCTAATTTTTTTAGAAGGCATAGTTAAGACCTACTCCTAATGTATGACGAGTTTGAAATCCGCGATACGCATTATCATCATAAATAGTCTGGAAAGTAAAATTCGTAGAAATGTATCTGTTAACTTTTAAAACAGCATTTAACTGATAGTCAATATCGACATTTTGAGGATCTTCTCTATAATTCGAATAAAGATTTAAAATGTTTTCTACAGTAAAATTCTCCATTACCGTAAACTTATAATACGCATTTACAGCAGCTCCGAATTCAAAACGCATTGTTTTCCCCTGTTCTACACCAAAGGAAGTACCCAGTTCAGTAAAATGTCTGTGCACAAAAATGAAACGGGAAGTAGCAGGAGCAATGTTGACCTTCAGGTTATCATTTTTCTTCCAAAGCATACCCGGTCCTATCTGTAAATAAGCCGGTGACATAAAGTGTGAAATACGTTCGTCCGGATTATCAGGATTCATCCCGGTATCAAATTGCGTTTTAAAATTCACAAAAGCAGAGTAGTACCAATCACCGCTGGCTTTTTTACCTAATAACGAGTTCAGCTCAAGACGGTCATCTGTTTTTTGCTGTTCAGAACCTTTAATCTTATTGATTCCATAAGAAGCTATGATTTTATTATCCCAGGTCCAGTCTTCTTTTTTATAATTAAAGTCATAATTCAACGCAGCATTGGCTGCAAAATTATTGGAACCTCCGGCCTGCCACTGACTGAAACTGGATTGGCTACCCAATAACGAAATGGTACCTTTTTTTGTCCACGGGCTCACAGGTCCCAATGTGTCATTTTCTACTTGTGCCTGTGCATACGAAGCGCTAACTGCCAAAAGAGAAAAACTTAAAAATAATTTTCTTTTCATAAATACTTGTTTTACAACAAAGTTAGCATTTTATGTTTTTATTACAATTTTTTCTTTTTAAAAATGGGAACTGCTGAACAAGCTTCTCCAAACATAATAGACCGGGCGTACAGCATCATTTTCTGTGTTGCCATAACATAAGCCTCTTCCGGTATGCTTTTTTTTGAACATCCTTTTATTATCGTAGGTTTGTTTGTATAGACAGAAAAATCAATCTCTTCCATTATTTTCTGATAAAAAGCAATATCCAGATCGTGTAATGTACCCTGAACTACCATCTTTGCGTAAGGCTGTAGATAAGAAGACGTAAGCATCAATGCCCAAGCCGGCAAAATAGCATCCGTTGAACAATGCAGTGCTACCAGTTTACCTCTGTACTGCTCCCAGTCGTGATTTTTTAACGCTTCCCGAAAATCTTTCTCTTTTAAAAGAAAACCTTCATACAACCACGGAGAAATATCTAACGGAAGCCTTTCTTCCTCAGGAAAATAATCTTCAAGATCAAATACTTCCAAAGCGCTTTTGGCAACTTTATTTATAATTTCTTCTGACATCAAAAACAGTTTTAATATTTACTCTATTTTATCACACCTTTTACAGCATTCCCAATTCTAATTTAGCTTCTTCGCTCATTAGGTCTTTATTCCATGGCGGATCAAAAGTAAGCTCAAGTTCCACATCTTTTACCATATTGATGGAAGATACTTTCTCTTTAACTTCCATAGGCAGTGTTTCAGCCACCGGACAATTAGGAGATGTCAGTGTCATCAATATTTTCACTTCTCTGTTTTCGTTTACAAACACATCATAGATTAATCCTAATTCATAGATATCTACGGGAATTTCAGGATCAAAGATGGTTTTTAATACTTTTACGATGCTCTCACCAAGAGCGTTCATATCTATTTCGTTTTCCATATTTATTTAGCTTGAAACGCTAATGCGTACATTTTTATTTGTTTGATCATAGACACCAGTCCATTGGCACGGGTTGGCGACAAATGTTCTTTTAATCCTATTTCATCAATAAATGATGTATCGGCTTCTAAAATCGCCTGAGCATTTTGATTCGAGAAAACACGTATAAGAATCGCAATAATGCCTTTGGTCAGGATAGCATCACTATCTGCTGTGAATACAACCAAATCATTTTGCTTTTCCGCATGCAACCATACTTTAGACTGGCATCCTTTTATTGTATTTTCCTCTGTCTTATACACATCTTCAATAATAGGCAGGCTTTTTCCGAGTTCTATAATATATTCATATCGCTGCATCCAATCATCAAACATGGAAAACTCGTCTATTATTTCTTCCTGAATTTCTTTTATGGTCATTTGTCTCAATTTATGAAAGCATACTTTGCGCTTTTTTTAACGCATCCATCATGCGGTCTATTTCTTCTTTCGTGTTATAAAATGAAAAAGAGGCTCTTATGGTACCCGGAATTTTATAGTACTCCATAATCGGCTGGGCACAATGATGACCTGTTCTTACTGCAATTCCTAACTTATCTATAATAGCCCCAACATCATAAGGATGTAATCCTTCAAAATTAAAAGAGATCACAGAAGCTTTTTCTGTAGAAGTTCCGTAGAAAATAATACCGGGCATCTCTTGCAACTTTTCCGTAGCATACTTCAAAAGTTCTTTTTCATAGGCTTCAATATTCTCAAAACCTATGGAATTTAAATAATTAATAGCAACTCCAAGTACAATACCCGCTTCTATATTAGGTGTTCCTGCTTCAAACTTATGAGGAAGGCATGCGTACGTCGTTTTCTCAAAAGTTACTTCCTTGATCATTTCTCCTCCACCCTGATAAGGAGGCAATTTGTTTAACCAAGCTTCTTTTCCGTATAATATTCCTGATCCTGTAGGAGCACACATTTTATGCCCTGAAAAAACATAAAAATCACAATCCAATTCCTGAACATCAGGTTTTATATGAGGTACAGCCTGGGCTCCATCAATCAAAACGGCAGCGCCGACTTTATGTGCTTTATCAATTATTTCTCTGATCGGATTAATAGTACCCAAAGCATTTGAAATGTGGTTGACAGCCACCAGTTTGGTTCTGTCTGTCAGAAGTTGATCATATGCTTCCATAACAAGTTCTCCCTTTTCGTTCATAGGAATCACTTTAAGTGTAGCACCGCTTCTTTCACACGCAAACTGCCACGGTACAATATTCGAATGATGTTCCAGATGAGAAACAATCACCTCATCCCCTTCTTTAAGCATCTGACTAAAACCATTAGCCACCAGATTAATTCCGAAAGTAGTACCTGACGTAAAGATTACTTCATGCAACTGAGCTGCATTTATATGATTTTTAACAATCAAACGCGCTTCTTCATAAGCATCTGTTGCCACCTGGCTCAGATGATGTACTCCCCTATGAATATTAGCGTTGATCTCCTTATAATATTTTTCGATAGCTTCAATGACCACAACAGGTTTCTGGCTTGTTGCTCCATTATCGAAATAAACCAAAGGCTTACCGTTTATTTCCTGATGGAGAATGGGAAAATCAGCTCTTATAGATTGAATGTCTAACATTTTTCACTTTGTTTAGTGCAAAGGTACTAACTTGAATTACTTAATACCCAAATTTTAATACAAAGATAACGATTCTGATTATTAGTAACCCGTGAAAAAAATATTATTTAAATTAATTCTAAATAGCGTTTGGTAACTACAAAAAAAATAGTATTTTTGCTCCAACAATTAAGTTTTTAAACGATAAACGATGAAAAAAATTTTCTCAATTTTATTACTTACAGTTGCTTTTGCATCATGCAAAAAAGAAGGGCAAAATACTGTAGAAACCGACAAGAAAGACACCCTTTCTACTGCTAAAATTGTTTCGCTAAACGGCGCTATCACAGAAACTTTAGCACAGTTAGGAGAAGAAAACAATATCATAGGAGTTGATGTTACAAGTAATTATCCTGAAGGATTGAAAGCTCAGAATTTAGGGCATGTAAGATCTATTACTGCCGAATCTATATTAGCACTACAACCAACTGTGATATATGCTTCCAATAAGGATATGAATCCTGATTTATTGGAAAAACTGAAAGCTTCTAAAGTTAAATTAGAGTTAATTGATCAGGAGTTTTCTGCTCAGGGAACAGCGAATTTAATCACTACAGTTGCCAAATCTCTTAATAAAGAAAATTACCAGCCAATTATTGACAATATTAATGCAAAACTTGCTACTGTAAAAACGCTGGAAAAGAAACCAAAAGTTTTGTTTATCTACGCACGTGGAGCAGGTAACCTTATGGTGGCTGGAAAAGATACACCACTTGAAAGAATCATTACTATTGCAGGTGGTGAAAACGCTGCAAATGATTTTTCCGATTTTAAACCTTTGACTCCTGAAGCATTGGTATCGTCAAACCCTGACGTTATTTTAATGTTTGATTCAGGATTGGCGAGCATCGGAGGTGTAGACGGTCTTTTAAAAATTGAAGGTATATCAGCAACCAATGCAGGAAAAAATAAAAAGGTAATTGCTATGGAAGGACAATATCTTTCAGGATTTGGTCCACGTCTTGGTGATGCAG
The DNA here is from genome assembly GCF_030409925.1 of Paenimyroides ceti. Taxonomy (NCBI): domain Bacteria; kingdom Pseudomonadati; phylum Bacteroidota; class Flavobacteriia; order Flavobacteriales; family Flavobacteriaceae; genus Paenimyroides; species Paenimyroides ceti. The sequence goes on along the minus strand of NZ_JAUFQU010000031.1, from coordinate 13,798 downwards.
CAGTTGATTTAAACAAATTATTACAATAATCAACTGACCTGAAAAAATGCAAAAAAAAGTTCAGCTTTATAGGCTTCTATTAATCTTGTTATTAATCACTTTAGTCGTAATTTCATTATTTGTAGGAGCCTATAACTTTGAAAACAGTGTACTTAATACGTTCTTAAATTTATTTACCGGATCAGAAGGGATTTCTGCCTCAGACCATTTTGTACTTTTCCAGTTGAGAATGCCGCGTATCATAATGGCTATTCTGATTGGTAGTGCTTTGGCAGTTGCCGGAACCTGTCTTCAGGGGATGTTCAAAAATCCGCTGGCTTCACCCGATCTTATCGGTATTACATCAGGAGCTGTTCTTTTTGCTGCTGTAACCATTGTCTTGGGAGCAAGCATTCGTCCCTTTATACCGGAAGCACTCCACTACTCTCTCATCAGTATCATGGCCTTTGTAGGTGCTATACTGACCATGAGCTTTGTTTACAAAATGTCTACCACCAATGGAAGAACAAATGTTGTTATTCTTCTTTTATCTGGCGTAGCAATCACTGCTCTTACGGGGGCAGCAACCGGAATGCTAACCTATCTTTCTACCGATGAAGAACTCAGAAATCTTACTTTCTGGACGTTGGGAAGTCTGGCAGGAGCTAACTGGACAAAGAATTTAGTACTCGCTATCGTTGTTATAACAGGTCTTTTGTTTTTAGTAGGAAAAGGGAAAGCACTGAATGCAATGATGCTTGGAGAAAGAGATGCTCAACATTTGGGAATTGACGTAGAAAAAACAAAAAAACAAATTGTTATTTTCTCTGCCCTGATGGTAGGAACAGCTGTTTCTTTTGCAGGAACAATTGGATTTGTAGGACTTATTGTTCCCTATATTCTGAGACTGCTCTTCAAATCAAACTATACTGTTATTTTGCCTTTATCCATTATTTTAGGAAGTATCATTATGGTACTCGCAGATACAATAAGCAGAGTGATCGTTCAGCCGGCAGAATTACCAATCGGTATTTTAACAGCTATTATGGGTGCTCCAGTTTTCATTGCCATACTAATTCGATTTAAAAAAACATTGTAATGTTAAAGGCAAAAAATGTACGATTCGCTGTAAAAAACCATCTTCTTTTAGATGAAATAAGCTTTGCTGCTGAAAAAGGCGAATTCATTGCCATATTAGGTCCCAATGGAGCAGGAAAATCTACTCTATTGAGCTATATAAGCAATGAACTTGAACAGAAAAACAAAACCGTTCTTTTTAAAGAGAAGCTTATTAGTCAATGGGATAAAAGAGAATTACCATTGCACAAGGCAAAGTTTTCACAGCATCAGGCAGGAGACATCACTCTTGAAATAAAAGATGTAGTTATGATGGGACGCTATCCTTATTTCGACAATACACCATCTGAAAAAGACGGACAAGCAGTGGAAAAATGGATGGAAGCAACAGATACCACACATCTGAAAAACCGCTCATACGAACATTTATCTGGCGGCGAAAGACAACGCGTACATTTAGCACGCGTACTGACACAGCTGGAAAACAATATAGAAAATAAAATCATATTGTTAGATGAGCCACTCAACAATCTGGATGTTTCACATCAGTTTAAGACGCTGGAAATCATAAAAAATCTGACAGAGAAAAACAATACGGCAATTGTAGTGCTTCATGACATCAATTTAGCATCTCAGTTTGCCGATAAAATTTTATTATTAAAAAAAGGTAAGCTGGTCGCTTATGACACTCCTGCAAATGTTCTGACCGAAGAAATGATCTCTGAGGTTTATAACTTTCCCTGCTATGTAAGTGTAAATCCGATCAACCAACAGCCTTTAATATTATTCGGACAAAATAAGAAATAATGCATACAACCTCATCATCATTAAAAGAACAGTGGAATGCTCTGAAGCAAGAGCGTCCCCAGTTAAGAATTCGAAACGCAGCGCAGGAATTAGGCGTGAGCGAAGCAGAATTGTTGGCAACACAAACAGGAGAGACGGTAACCCGATTACGTCCAGATTTTCAGGCGATACTTTCAGAGGTAGAATCTCTGGGGAAAGTAATGGCCCTGACCAGAAATGAAGAATGCGTACATGAGCGTAAGGGAATTTATTTAAACGCTGATTTCTCTTCACCACATGCCGGTCTTTTTGTAGGAGAAGATATCGATTTACGTATTTTCTGGAGTCATTGGAACAAAGCGTATGCGGTTGTTGATGAAACCGCTCACGGAATCAAAAAAAGCATTCAGTTTTTTGGGAAAGACGGTGAGGCGATTCACAAAATTTATCTTACAAAAGATAGCAATGACGAAGCTTTTGACATTTTAGTATCAAAATACAAAGCGGAAGATCAATCAACAAATGAAACATCCGAAAAAATGCCACTTAATCTGGATGAGAAACCAGACGGAGAAATTGATATAAAAGGGTTTCAACAAGCATGGTTAGATTTAAAAGATACGCATGATTTCTTTATGATGATGCGTAAATTTGGTGTGACCAGAACACAGGCTTTACGATTGGCTCCTGATCATTATCACGCAAAAGAAGTAAGTAAAGATGTTATCGTTTCTATGCTTGAAGAAGCATCTGCTGCAAAATTACCTATTATGGTATTTGTAGGAAATAAAGGAAACATACAAATCCATACAGGAAAAGTAAATAAAACATTATGGCATGGAGACTGGTTCAATGTAATGGATCCGGATTTCAACATGCATTTAGATATGAGCAAAATTGCTCAGACCTGGATTGTCCGTAAACCAACTGAAGACGGGATTGTTACTTCAATCGAAGTATTTAATGAAATGGGAGATATCATCATTCAGTTTTTTGGTAAACGCAAACCGGGGATCCCTGAATTAGAAGATTGGAGAACACTTATCAATAAGTTGTCTTAATTTTTTTGTTGTTTTTGTTATGAAGCGCCGGTCTGAGACCGGCGTTTCTTTTTACTCTTTAAAAGCATTCCATCCTTTCGCTTTTAAAGGGATTTTTGTGTTTTCTCTGGTCACGATATGCAACCCTTCATTTTCAGGTACAATGTGTCCAATTACACTCAAATGAGGGTTTCCTTTGATCTTGTCGTAATCTTCCATTTTAATGCTAAACAGCAACTCGTAATCTTCTCCTCCATTAATGGCAATAGTAGTGCTGTCAATATTAAATTCTTCACAAACATTTATAAACTGAGGATCAAGCGGAAGTTTATCTTCGTATACATTACATCCGACGCCAGACTGTTTACAGATATGAAAAAGCTCTGAAGAAAGTCCATCTGAAATGTCAATCATTGAAGTAGGTTTTACATCAAGATCATACAATAATGCTTTGATATCTTTGCGGGCTTCCGGTTTTAACTGCCTTTCAATTAAATAAGAATAATGCTCTAAATCCGGTTGGTTATTCGGGTTGACCAGAAAAACCTGTTTTTCTCTTTCTAAAATTTGTAATCCCATATAAGCTGCTCCCAAATCTCCTGTAACGACAAGCAGATCGGTATCCTTAGCTCCGGAACGATATGTAATATCTTTTTCTTCAGCCTCTCCTATCGCTGTAACACTAATGATAAGCCCTGTCTGAGAAGAAGTGGTATCGCCTCCGATTACGTCCACATTGTAGTAATTTGAAGCCAATTGTATTCCAGCATAGAATTCTTCCAATGCCTCTAATGGAAAACGGTTAGAAACAGCAATGGAGACTGTAATTTGAGTGGGTACGGCATTCATAGCACAGATATCAGAAATATTTACCACAACAGCTTTATATCCAAGATGTTTCAATGGCATATAACTCAAATCAAAATGTACACCTTCTACCAGTAAATCAGTAGAAACAACGACTTTATTCGATTTAAAGTCAAGTACGGCTCCATCATCACCTATTCCTTTTTCTGTACTCTGCTGCTCACTGACAAAATGTTTTGTCAGATGTTCTATCAGTCCGAATTCTCCCAACTGCTCTAAGGAGGTTCTTTTATTTTCTTTGTTGTCTAACATGAATCTGCCTTTATGATTTAATATTTAATGCGTTTGCATACAACATCTGATAATGTCTGAATAACAAAACTCAACTGAAGCTTTTTTTAAGAAAACCTCTCTAGGAATCCTTATACAGCAAAAGGTTTTGTGATCTTGAATCCGATTATAAAATTTCTATTTTCAGATTTTTTATTTTATTGATCGGATACAATATGTATTTATTTTCTGATTTAAGTTTTAAATTTATGCTGTCTATATACACAACAATACCGGAAACATCATCTTCTATCTTAATGACATCACCTACCTGAATCGATTTTTTCAGATAATAACTATACAAAACTTCGGTAACAATATCCTTGGATCCCAAAGCGAAAGAAAGTGATATGGAAGCGACAATCAATCCGAGAATAATACTTAGATTGTTTGTGATAAGACTCAGATCAAACCCCATCTGATTTAAGGCGATCAAAAGGAAAAAAAGAAAAACTCCACCGAGTATAAATGACTTAATAATCTTTAATCCGGCATTGAGCTGTAAAATCTGAAGAAATAAGTTTAATTTGCTTTTGAGCAAATTCGTCACATAAACCCCTATCGATAAAATAATCAGTCCACCTATGATACGCGGCAGATAACTGATGATTTCATTAATCACCAGAGTAACTCCCGGCATATTGAAAATATCGGCTCCGATTACAACAATGATCAGTACATAAACCAGTTTTATAAAACCGATTATAATTTTCCGGATGTCAAACTTAAAATTCAGGCTGTTTAAATAATCAATATTATTTACATAATGATTAATTTTATCAACCTTAGCAAGAATGAGAACTCGGCTTAAAATCTTAACAATAACTTTGAATAATATCCAGGAAACAAGGATAAAAAGCAGTACATAAAAAAACTTTATGAGAAGCATTTTTATATTATCATGCCAGATGCCTGACCATACAGCGGGATCTGAAATATTGTAAAAAAAATCACTATTCATTATTATTATCTTTTGAGTTATTGTCTTCTTTTAGATCTTTATTGGGTTTGTCACTGAATGAGGAAAATACCTGTGGAATACCAACCAGATAAAGTTCCGATAAGTCTATGGTCAATTTAATCAAATCGATATCATCCATCACCTTATCTTTTATCAAGCCAGGCAAATCTTCTTTAATTAATATTTTTTTAAAAGGGTTCTCCATACTAATTACAATGATTTATATTTCTTCATTACCTTTTGCTTGGATCGTTGTAATCTCATTTTAACTGCACTTACACCAATTTTTAATAACTCTGAAATTTCTTTAATTGATAAATCATCCTGATATTTCATTAACAATATAATTCTGTCCTGCACATCAAGCATTCTAAGAATTTCCTGCAATTTAGCATAATTAATCTGTAAAATATCAAAATCTTCTTCAGTGCCATTTTCTTCTCCCTCATCCTGAATATGCCCCAATTGATCGATATCTAAGTTGTATTTAATTTTTTTCTTGCTTATAAAATTGACACAAAAATTATAAGTAATTGAGTATAACCAAGTAGAAAACTTAGATTCATTTTTAAACGTCTTTAAGCTTAAATAGACCTTAATAAAAATATCATGTGTCAGATCCTGAGCTTCCTCTTTGGTATCCACAAATGAAAAACATTTGTTATACACATACGGAGCATATCTGTCATATAAAACAGAGAAAAAACGAGAATCTTTAGTGCTCAATGTCAACTTGATCAATTCCAGGTCATCTAATTCTTCTAAACTATTTTTATCTATTCTATTCATGTTTTATAAATGAATACAAAATTTAAGGTGGGTATCTCCTGTTTTAAAATGCAAATATACTATTTCTGTATTCGTTTTGAAGAGAAGATGTTACATATTATTTCCCCTCAACTGTACGGAATTTCAGAAATTCTTAAAAACATACTATTTATTTATGAATTACTGCACATATTAATATGATATGCATTATTTTTGTAGCTACTTATAACATTATAAGTATTTTATGTAAAATAAGAAAAAACATATCTATTACTATCCATTTCTTATTTTATAAGAGCAATATTTATGAGACAGCACTACTACTTGTTTTTATCCTTTTTGTTATCATATAGTTTGTTTTCTCAATCTACAGATAGAAAATATTCTTTTGACAGCATATATAACAAATTAGCCCGGGAGAAAACAGACTCCAATACAGACAGTGCTTTAAAAACAGCAGATTCTCTGTACAAAATTGCTCAAAACGACATTCAGCGGATTCAATCTCAAATGATTACCTCTCAGCTCCTGCAGCAAAAGGGGAAAAAAGATCAGGCTATTCAGATAGCTCTGAAAGCGTATGATATTGCACAAAACAACGAAAATAAGGAATGGCAGGCAAAGATACTGGGTCATTTATCTTCTTTGTACAGAGACAGCGGATTAAATGAAAAAGGAAAAGAGTATTTACATAAGGCGTTGGAAGTTAGCAAAAAGATTGTGAACAAAGATGAATCTTATCGTTTTCAGGGAAATGTATATCAGGAACTCTCCTATTATTCAAAGAATGAACAAAAAATAACCGACGCAATCACAAATCTAAAAAAAGGAAATCTTTACTTTGAAAAAATTTCAGATGTTCAATCAAAAAATTTTCTACTGGCTACCAATATGGAATTATTAGGAAGTAATTTTTTCTCACTCAAACAGATTGACTCCTCTCTTTATTATTACAACAAAGGATTAGATCATCTCAATCAGATCAATTTTAAAGAAAGTGCTCTCACAGGTTTTATATATAATGGATTAGGAGAAATTTATCTTTATTTGGGTATGTATGAAAAAGCAATTGATTATCTTCATAAAGCATATCTATTAGGAGAAGAATCCGATTTTTTTGCCTTGAAAGAGAAAAACTATCTGATTCTTATGCGTTATTACAAAGAAACCGGAAACCAAAAAGAATATCTGACGATTAATGAAAAATATCTGGCTTTAACATCCCAACTTGAGATTGCAAAAAAAAACACAACAACTACCCTCATAAGAGATTTGAATCATCAGGAAATGAAGAGTCAAAAAAAATTACTTTTATTGACATTCATTATTAGTTTACTGGTAATTATTATAGTTGTCTCTTTTTATATTTACCATAAAAAAAGAAAAAGAGACCTTTTAAATTTTGAAAAAATTCTGCTCACTCATGATGCAAATAAAAAAGTTGAAAATAGTTTCTCCAAGGTACAGCATCCTTCGGCAGAGACTACAAATATGGCTTTTGAAACAGAAGAAAGGCTTTTGAAAGAATTGAAGTTATTTGAAAAAAAACTGCTCTTTCTAAATGAAAATATTTCTTTAGCATCACTTGCTGTTGAGTTTAGTACCAATACAAAATATCTTTCCCATATTTTACGCAAACAATATCATAAAGATTTCAGTACTTACATAAATGAACTTAAAATAAATTACATTTTAGAGAAACTCAAAACAGAAAAAAAATACAGACAATATAAAATAAGTTATATGGCTTCTGAATGCGGATTTTCTACTCATAGTAAATTTACATCCGTTTTCAGACAAATTGCAGGAATAACTCCTTCACAATACATCAAATATCTGGAAAACAATAAGCTGTAAATATAACAGTCTGTTTTTCGTTATTTTCATTTGTTTAAATTATAAATTTATAAAAAACTCCTTTTAATGAGATGGTTACTCAAAAACTATGACAATGATGGAGAACATCAGAATTTTCAACGGATATTGATTGCGTTGATGTTTTTTCTTATCCTTCATTCCGTTCTCTTTTTAAACGGATATTTCAGTTTTGTAACCTTGCTATACGGTCTGATTCTGCAATTAAGTATCGATAGTACCAATAAAGATTTAAAACTTCTGACTATAAAAAATATTCTGTTATGTCTGCCTTTTATTTGTTTTTCTATGGGACTTTATTTCTATCCGGAGACATTGACCATGTATTTTATTTTTATAATCAATGGAGTGTTCCTTATCGGATATTCTTTCTTGGTTAACAGAAAATTATACAGTGGTAAAAAAGATATCCACAGTAATTGGGTTTTATTCAATAAATACTTCCTCATCATTTCTGGGCTTGTACTCATCATTTCCGGGTTCGAAATAGAAAGTGATTATTATTTTGATTTCGGTCCAAGAATTATTGCTGCTTGTTTGTTATTTGTAGAACTCATTTATGTATGGGTCATTCTCATTATACTCAACACACCTAAACTTATTACTGAAAATCAACCGGACATAAAAATTCTCAAATTCCCTACCCATAAGAGTAGTTTTCTCCATAAGATTGAAGATTATTTTTTAAGTTGTAACGATTATTTAGATCCTTCCTATAACTTTGAAAAGTTTTCAAAAGATATGAAAATGAATAAACAACAATTATCCCATTTTTTAAATAATGAATTACAGCTAAACTTTTATCAATTACTTGCTTTTTATCGCATCAAGTTCGCAAAAAAAAGAATCAGGGAATCTGCTCATATCTACACAATAGAAAGTCTTATCTTGGAATGCGGATACCATTCAAAATCAACATTTAATAAACATTTTAAAAATATTGTTGGAAAAACACCTTCTGAGTATAGGAATTTTCACCTTAAAAACAATGGATCAGATTAATATTTCTCAGTTATTATCGTCAATTTTTCTTTCTAATACCTTAATGCTTGCATCAACAGGCATCTATCTGCTTACACTAAAAAAAAGAACAAGGCTTGAAAAGTATGCTATTCTTATTTTAGCATTCATGATATTTCACGCTTTATGCGCATTTGTAGCGAACCTCTTTTTTTATGAAAATCTTTTTTTTAATATAGGCGCTCCTTTTAGCTTATTCTATGGGGTATTTCTCTTTGCCTTTGTTTTCTTCTTTTCTAAACAAGAAAAACAATCCGGTAAAATAATATTATGGCATTTCATAATTCCACTACTCTATAGCTTTGCCTTTCTTATCATCTTATCGGGACCGGAATACTGGAAAGATTATATTTATTCTTATATCCTTACACTGTATGTATTTACAAGCATGAGTTTTGTGATGTATGCTGCCTATACGTATTATATAGTAAAAACCAAGAAAGCAGTAAAAAACTACTTGAATGTCTATAAAAATCTACTCACAGAATTACTCATTTTACTTTGCTGTGTAGCGGTTCTTTTTATAGGATATACTTTTGGTTACAAGCCAGATAAATCAGGAGATCGTATTATTGTATCTTTAATACATTTTGCCTTGTTTGCTGCTACAGGTATCATATTCAGGCAACTCATAAAGAATAATTATAAAGAAAAAACAAATAATAAAAAGATAATATCCCTGAATGCATCGGTAAAGGAAACGGATAGTAAGCCGCAGAATACGCAAAATGAAATGGATTCTAAATATAAAAAATCCAAGCTTACTGATTCCATTCTAAGGAACTATGTTGAATTATTAGAAAATATAGACAATACATATTATTTGAATCCTGAACTCTCCCTACAGGCGGTAGCCAAAAAGATAGGGATATCCAAATATAATCTTACTCAGGTTTTTTCTGCAGGATTAGACACGAATTTCAATCAGTATGTCAATAAAAAAAGATTAACTTTTGCTGTTGAATTTCTGAAATCAGAAGATGATATGAGTATGGAAAGCATTGCATATGCCTGTGGATTCAATTCCAGAACCTCTTTTTACAGAGCTTTCAGCAATGAGTTTAAAATTACTCCTACTCAATTTAAAAATGTGAATAGTCATAATAAATAATTTCTTCAATTCTTGAATTTGGACAGCATTATAAAAATTAAAATTATAAACACCTGAAAATCAATGTTTCATTTTATTATCTCGAACTTTCACCTAATTTTTTGAAACATCTGAAGCCGATAGATATCCTATTTTTGCAGCTATTATTTGGTGACAAATCAGCTTATCAGAAAACTAAATTCATTTTCTGTCAAGGGCAATGAAGTTATTTATATTTATCAGAAAATTATAGAAAATATTTTATTTTTTCTTTAAAAAGTAAAAAATAGTCTTCGATAATACAAGGATATTAATAAAGCAATATAGTAATAATAATTAATACATACAATGCTTTTTTAAAATTTAAATAAATAAATGTGACTTTTTCTGATCCAATTGTCTAAAAAAGTACAAATCCCAACAAGGGAACAAATTATACAACTATTACAGAACAATTTTTAACGATATGATGACATACTACTACAAAACTTAGACTGAAGACGATTTAAAAAAAACTACTTTTTTTAATTTAACTATTTTATTCAGCAATTCCGAAACAACATTCTGAACTGGCTGTCTTTCCAATCGTGTCAATTGATCTCATTCAATAGCAGAAAAAAATTAACTATAAACAACTGCATGGTATTCCATGTAAAACATAAATCAAAATAAAAAAGAATGAAAAATAAATTACTTCCTTTAGCGGTAGTACTGCTTTCTGGCGCTTCTTATGCTCAGGTAGGGATCGGTACATTAACTCCGAACAAATCATCACAATTAGAAATAGTAGCTTCTGACAAAGGTATTTTAATCCCTCGTGTGGCATTAAATAATACAACAGATACGACAACAATAACAAACGGTAACATTAACAGCTTACTGGTTTTCAATACAACTGATAGTAATAATATCAAACCAGGATATTATTATTGGTTTATAGACAAATGGTTACGTATTATCAATCAAACCGATTTGGAAACTACCAATACAACAAATGAAAGCTTAACTGTAAATCCTGATCATAACTTAGTACTTACAGATAGCGATGGTAATACTATTTTTATTCCAATTGCTGATCTAAATATTATTACAACGCTTGTAAACAACAATGATGGTACGTATACCTATACTTCTGAGGACAACACCGTTACAACCATCAACGTTCCAGCTGATGTTATCAGTAATTTTCAAAACATCGTAAATAATACAACCGTATTAAACGAACTGATTGAAGTATTGAATGAAACTAAAGTAGGCGGTAATGTATATTACGACGGAACTACTTTTACCTATGTAGATAACGCAGGGATATCACAAACCATCAACTTCCAACAGATGGTACAGGATAATGAAACTGTGACTACTTTGGTAAACAACAATGACGGAACATATACCTATACTTCTGAAGACAACACCGTTACAACCATCAATGTTCCAGCTGATGTCATCAGTAATTTTCAAAACATCGTAAACAATACAACTGTATTAAACGAACTGATTGAAGTATTGAATGAAACTAAAGTAGGTGGTAATGTATATTACGACGGAACTACTTTTACCTATGTAGATAACGCAGGGGTATCACAAACCATCAACTTCCAACAGATGGTACAGGATAATGAAACTGTGACTACTTTGGTAAACAACAATGACGGAACATATACCTATACTTCTGAAGACAATACAGTAACTACTATCAACGTTCCGGCTGATGTCATCAGTAACTTTCAAAACATCGTAAACAATACAACCGTATTAAACGAACTGATTGAAGTATTGAATGAAACTAAAGTAGGTGGTAATGTATATTACGACGGAACTACTTTTACCTATGTAGATAATGCAGGGGTATCACAAACCATCAACTTCCAACAGATGGTACAGGATAATGAAACTGTGACTACTTTGGTAAACAACAATGACGGTACGTATACCTATACTTCTGAAGACAATACAGTAACTACTATCAACGTTCCGGCTGATGTCATCAGTAATTTTCAAAACATCGTAAATAATACAACTGTATTAAACGAACTAATCGAAGTATTAAACGAAACAAAAGTAGGCGGTAATGTATATTATGACGGAACTACTTTTACCTATGTAGATAACGCAGGGATATCACAAACCATCAACTTCCAACAGATGGTACAGGATAATGAAACCGTTACAACGTTAGTTAACAACAATGACGGAACATATACCTATACTTCTGAAGACAATACAGTAACTACTATCAACGTTCGGCTGATGTCATCAGTAATTTTCAAAACATCGTAAACAATACAACTGTATTAAACGAACTAATCGAAGTATTAAACGAAACAAAAGTAGGTGGTAATGTATATTACGACGGAACTACTTTTACCTATGTCGATAATGCTGGGTATCACAAACCATCAACTTCCAACAGATGGTACAGGATAATGAAACTGTGACTACTTTGGTAAACAACAATGACGGAACATATACCTATACTTCTGAAGACAACACCGTTACAACTATCAACGTTCCGGCTGATGTCATCAGTAACTTTCAAAACATCGTAAACAATACAACTGTATTAAACGAACTAATCGAAGTATTGAATGAAACTAAAGTAGGTGGTAATGTATATTATGACGGAACTACTTTTACCTATGTAGATAACGCAGGAGTATCACAAACCATCAACTTCCAACAAATGGTACAGGATAATGAAACTGTGACTACTTTGGTAAACAACAATGACGGAACATATACCTATACTTCTGAAGACAACACCGTTACAACCATCAATGTTCCAGCTGATGTCATCAGTAACTTTCAAAACATTGTAAACAATACAACTGTATTAAACGAACTGATTGAAGTATTGAATGAAACTAAAGTAGGTGGTAATGTATATTATGACGGAACTACTTTTACCTATGTAGATAACGCAGGGGTATCACAAACCATCAACTTCCAACAGATGGTACAGGATAATGAAACTGTGACTACTTTGGTAAACAACAATGACGGTACGTATACCTATACTTCTGAAGACAATACAGTAACTAAAAAATGCCAGCATGTCAGTGCTGGCATTGTTATTTTTTTGAATAACGGATTTTAGTTTGCTGGTGTCTGTGGCGTTTCTGCTGGTGCAGGTTGACCTTGCGGAGCTGCTACAGGTGCTGCAGGTATGGTTGCAGCATTCGGATCTAAAATTTTAGAATCGTTGTTGTAACGGATGTAAAGCTTAAACTTGATAACAAAATTAACCGATTAATATGGCTGCTAAAGTCCAGGTACTTTTGTCAAGGAATTTATTTGTGTTTTGTACACCTCCAATATTGGTTGAACCTCCTAATGAAGAATCAAGACCACCTCCTTTAGGGTTTTGAATCATTATAACAATGATTAATAAAAGGGATACGATGGTTATTAGTACTAAAAAGATTGTAAACGTATTCATTTTTTAACTATTATAGTTTTGTAACATTTTAATATTGGAAATTCGGTCTGCAAATAAACTACTTTTTTCTGGATATTTCAAAATTAATATTTCATAAGCTTGAATTGCTTTTTGATATTTTTTTTGTTCCAGGTATATTTTTGCAAGGGTTTCGGTCATTAAAAAAGATTGGTCATCCTCGTTTTTCTCAATAAATACAGGCACTGAAGACATGTTTTTATTAGGGATTATTTTAGGATTTGTTTCAATAAAGCGATTGATAAGCTCTTCTTTTTTCTTTTCTCTTCTTGAAGTTTTTCTTCTTTTTGTGGTTCAATAGCTTCCGTTTCTCTTCTTTCTTTTTATTGGCTCTGCTTTTGTCAGTTGCAGCCACTCAGAGAAAGAATGTTTTTCGGCTGAAGTAAATTCAATTGGAGTACCGATTTCTAATTTTTCTTCCAGTGTTTCAACAGAAGTAACTACAGTCTCTTCATCTTCTGACAAAATATCCTCCTTTTTTTCTTCAGGCTGTGTGATTTCTTCTGTTATGAGTGTCTTGTTTGCATCTCTCTGTTCGAGTTTGGACAAGATGAGAGGCTCTTTTTCTTCGTTTTCTATATATGCAAGAGTTGATAAAATTGATTTTT
>NZ_JAUFQU010000030.1:0-12083 GCF_030409925.1 Paenimyroides ceti | reverse complement strand
AGCACCAAAGCCCATACCCAAAAAGAAGAACTAACAAACACACTAACAACCTTAGAAACCGAGGTCCAAAATGCATTGCAAAAAATGCAGGACTGGCTCAACCAATACAACCAAAAAAACAACCAATCGCTGAACATTGACGCATTACACCAACTATTAACCCATAGCAACGAATGGATCACTACCGAACAAACAGCACTACAAACCATTGAAGAAAAGTAGCCAAAGCCAGCAACATCCTTGCGAACGCAAACAAACCTTCGACTCCCACAAACAAAATCGTTTATCCGAACGGTCACTTGAGGAACTCAACACCCTTCACACCGTCGCAAAATCAGAAGCAGAACAAAAAAGCAATAAAAAGGACAAAACCACTACCAACTGCAACAAAACGAAGCCAATAAAAACAAAATAGGCGACCTGCTAAAAACCATCGCAGCACAAGCCGCCATTACAGAAAACTGGAGCAAACTCAACGAAATCATAGGCTCGGCCGACGGTAAAAAGTTCCGCCAGATTGCACAAGAATACACCCTCGACGTATTGTTGGGCTATGCCAACATCCATTTACAGGCACTCACCAGCCGCTACAAAATCGAGCGCATCCCCGCATCACTTGGCCTGCAGGTCGTCGATCAGGACATGGGCGATGAAGTGCGTACGGTTTACTCCCTTTCGGGCGGAGAATCATTCCTCGTGTCGCTTGCCCTCGCCCTCGGCCTCGCCTCCCTATCCTCCAGCCGTATGAAAGTAGAATCCCTCTTTATTGACGAAGGCTTTGGCTCGTTAGACCCCACCACGCTCAATATCGCCATGGATGCCCTGGAAAGGCTGCACAATCAGGGCCGCAAAGTAGGCGTCATCTCCCACGTACAGGAAATGACGGAAAGGATTCCTGTGCAGATTAAGGTGAGTAAGCAGCAGAGCGGGAAGAGTAAAGTAGAAGTAATAAGCGTATGAAAACAACATTGATATATTATGTATATGGGCGTGCCCCTTGGGTCGGGCTATCCGCTACAAGTCCTCGCTACGCTGCGGGCTTTACGCTACTATCCCTCACGCAGAGTACACACCAACAATCAATTATAAGTAACCATTTAAATAAAAAACAAAATCATGAACAAAAAAATTATTGAAGCAATTGAAAATCAGAAAGTAATAGAATTTTACTATGATGAAGAATTAAGAGTTGTTGAACCCCATTGCTATGGAGAAACAACAGCAGGGAACGAAGGGCTACGTGCATTTCAAATTGATGGATATAGCTCTACAGGAAAATTTGGTTGGAGAATGTATGACCTTAGTAAAGCCGACGATATCACAGTTACCGAAGACCATTTTGACGGACCACGCCCTGGTTATCAAAGAGACGATAAAGGAATGTCAGAAATTTATGTTGAATTTTAAAAACTAAAAACAATGGAAAGATATAGAAATACAAGAGGAGATTCAGGAGTATCGCTTATGAAATAGGAGCTGATTACATTAAAGTAAAATTTTCAGGAACATCCCGCACCTATACTTATAGCTACAGAAAAGCTGGAAGTAGCCATGTAGAAACCATGAAAGGATTAGCCCGAAGTGGCAGCGGTTTGAATAGTTACATTAACCGATATGTGAAAAATTTATACGATTAATATGAGATCAAAATTATTAAAAATATCTATTGGAAATCTTGGATGTATTGGCAACGAAGGTTTAACGGTTAGTCTTGATAATATTTTATGTCTTGTTGGTGATAACAACACAGGAAAATCAACTATATTAAGAGCTTATGAATTAGCTGTTGGTACTCAGATATACTCATATGATAAGGACTATTGTAAAAAATCCAAAGAAGAAAATACATATGTGGAAATCTCTGTCCATATACCCGAAGGAACGGCTAATATAGCTGAGAAGTGGAAAGAGAAGCAAGGAGATTTATTAGTTGTAAAAAGCAGATGGGAATGGGATAAAAATGGTTCTAAGACAAGAAAAACATATGACCCCGAATTAGAGAGCTATTCAGAGGACGGCAATGCTGCGGGGTTAGATAGTGTTTTTAATAGCAGATTGCCTGTTCCTTTTAGAATAGGTGCATTAGAGAATCCACAAGTAGAATTAAAGAACCTACTAAAACTTATAGTTGATCCTATTGCGGAGAATCTACGTTCACATTTAGATAATAAAGAATCTGAATTAAGCAAAGCATTAGAAATATTTACTGAGCATGCTCAAAAGCCAGTGGAAGAACATAAAGAGATTATTGAAAAAATCAGTCAAAGAATGACTAATAGCCATAACAAAATCTTCCCAAATCTTTCTGTTGATTTAAATATAGGAATGTCAGACTTGAAAGTTGACCCTCTCGATGCATTAATTAAAGGGTCTAAATTAAGCATACGGGAATTTGAAGAAAATATAGATTGGGATCAGCAAGGAAGCGGTTCTCAACGAGCATTGTTTTGGTCATTATTACAAGTTCGTTCAAGACTACAGGCGGTGAAGAGTTTTTAAAGTCGATAATGAAAAGAAATTAAAAGCACTTGAGAAAGATATTAAAAAATTAGAGGGAGAAAGAGATAGAGCAAAAACAGATGCAACTAGAGAAACCAAACAAGCAGCTATTGATGACAAATCAAAAGAATTACAGCAGGCTAAAGAAATTGAAGTAGAAAAAGCGATGGACGAAAGAGATGGAGAGATATCGCTACCAGGTTACATGCTATTAATTGACGAACCAGAGATAGCACTTCATCCTAACGGTATCAGAGCAGCATCAAAATACCTATATGAACTAGCTAATGATCCATCTTGGCAGGTTATGCTTACGACTCATAGTCCTCTTTTTATTAATCCATTTGAAGATCATACAACAATAGTTCGATTATCAAGAAATAAAGGAAATCCAAATCCGAGTACATACAGATCAGACGAAATAACCTTTACAGAGGATGAAATTGACAATTTGAAATTATTGAATAGTTTTGATCAGAACCTTTCTGAAATGTTTTTTGGCCAATACCCAATAATAGTTGAAGGCGATACAGAGTATGCGGCTTTTGACAAAGTGATGCGGATGGAAAACGAAAAATATCACATCAATTACAAGCCAATACTTATCAGAGCTAGAGGAAAATTTACTATGGTTCCGTTGATTAAAATGCTGGCACACTTTAAAGTAAACTTTTCAGTATTGCATGATTCAGATTACCCTAAGAACAAAAAGGTCACGTCAATAATGTTTGGACTGGTAATCAAAATATCTACAAGGAAATTCAAACTGCAAGAGAACAAGGGATACGTGTTGTACATAGAACTTCAATTTCAACATTTGAAGTTGCTCATGACAAAATTGAATTGGATGAACAAGGCAATTATCTTTCTGGTACATCAAAAGATAAACCTTGGTTAATGTATCAAAAAGTTAAAGATAATAATGAAATTAAAAAATCAGTAGAGAAGGTGTTGGACGATCTCATTGATTGTGAATGTAACGAAGAACCATTCGATAAACCTTTTTCTGAAATTCTGAATGAAAAATTTGCTGAGTGGGTTGCTTTAAATGAAATAAAGGATCCAAGATTTATTTTTAATCCAGGATAACAAGTCAATTGTAATAAATCATAAAAAAACTTTACACTATGAAGCATTGGAAGCTTCTATTCAATTAATTAAAAAATAAAAAATGGCAACATATCACGACAACAAAAAGACAAAATGGAGCGATTCTGGCGTAGCTTATCATGACAATGGTAAAACTGCTTTCTCTTCCTCTGGCATAGCATATCATGCGAATGGCAAGACGGCTTACAGTTCTTCGGGCATCGCTTATCATGATAATGGCAAAACCGCTCTATCTTCATCTGGCACGGTATATCATGCGAATGGTAAGACAGCATATAGCTCATCAGGAATAGCGTATCATGACAATGGTAAAGTAGCCTATTCTTCCTCTGGAAAATTTTATGATTCGAATGGAAAAGTAGTAGACAAAGCCAGCTTCAGCATAAGTTTAGGTAAAGGAATTACACTTCACATCATTCCTAATATAAAAATCACCGTTTACGGAAGAAAGATTAATTAACGGATTTTAACCCTACGTCCTTATTAATATTGGTATCTCAAAAAGATAAAAACAATGAATGTAAAATTTCAATAGTTATAAATAAAAAATCCGAGAAAAGCTTTGTATAATAAAATAGACATTATCTTCACCATGAAAGAACTCGATCTCTACTCCGAAGCAAAACCACGCTACTATCAGCTCATTCCAAATCGGGAGGATGGGCTGATACTGCTTGCTTTGTACCAAAAAAATTATACCCTAAACAATTGTTCAAACCTTTTAAAAGAATAATTAATGAAATTCAAACCTTCAGACATTACCAAAGAACACATACTCTCGGCCGTACACGAAATCGATCAGGAAAACATAAACCTAACCACAGGCACACGTTGGGAAGTTATCGTAAATGGCAAACCATACCCACCCAAAGAAATAATGCGGTATGCCCGTAAACAATACGATGGCTCATTAGACTGGCCTAATGGTGGGGGACCTCCAACCAATGACTATTTGACCAAGCTGGGGTTTGAAGTTCGTGAAAAAGGAAAAACATTTATTAATCTGAACGGACACCGCATATTCAAATTTTCAATGGGCGTATTCTATAAAACTCCCAGATACTACAAAGTCAATATAGTAGAAAGGCTCGAAAAAGAAAATTTAATTTCCATGCATGAAAACACGGGAAAAAGTCAGGCACAACTATTTAAAAACACTTTGGGAATAGGCGATTACGTATACATAACCTATGGAAAAGACAAACTAGGCTGTATTGCCAAAATCACGAGCGATGTTATAGAATTGCCATCAGACATAAAAAATGATCTAGACGAAGGCTACAAAGGGAGAAAAATAGAAATCATAGCCCAACCTGTACAGCCTAACACTTTAGACCTTGTAAAGCACAAAAAAGCATGGCTTCCCAGTGCAAATACAACAATCAAGCAAATCTTCAATTTGCAGGAAGCCAATGACATCCTTTTTAGTAAATACTATAATGTCGATGTAAGAAATAATCCCGAAACAAACACAATAACAACTATGAACACTACTCCTACCGATAAAAAACATCCCCTAAATCAAATCCTTTATGGTCCTCCCGGCACCGGTAAAACCTATGCTACCAAAGAATTGGCCATAAAAATTGCCAATCCGGATTTTAAATTCGATAAGACGTTGACAGACGAAGAGCAGCGCAAAAAAATCACAGACGAATACAAACGACTTACTGAAACAGGGCAGATAGTATTTACTACCTTTCATCAAAGCATGAGCTATGAAGATTTTGTAGAAGGCATAAAACCTGAAACATTAAACAACGATGTCGTATACAGCACACAACCAGGCCTGTTCAAACTGCTATGTGAAAAAGCAGGAATAAAAAGCAATTCTAACTTTGAAGAAGTACTAAAACGGTTCAAAGACGACGTTACAAACAATCAACCCTTTACCATACATACAAACAGGAGTAAATTTGATGTATCCTATCTTGGAGGAGTAACATTCAGGATAAACCCGCACGAATCAACGAATGACAACCCCAACTACCCAGCAAGTATAGAAAATCTGCTGAAATTCTATCAGACAGAATCAATAGAAGGAATTTATAACCCGAGCTATATCAGAGGTATTGTAAACCATCTGTATGAAAAATACGGCCTCATTAAATACAATACTGTTTCTGAATCGCCCGATAAAAACCATGTACTAATAATCGACGAAATAAACCGTGGTAATGTATCGGCTATATTTGGAGAACTAATCACATTACTTGAACCCGATAAACGCATAGGAGCTACTGAAGAAATCAAATTAAAACTACCCTATTCAAAAAATGATTTTGGCGTACCTGCCAATATCTACATCATTGGCACCATGAATACGGCAGACCGTAGCGTAGAAGCGCTGGATACGGCACTCCGCCGCAGGTTCAGCTTTGTAGAAATCATACCCGACTATAGCCGTATTGATAAAACAGACATAGAAGGAATCAATCTGGGCTTGCTGCTGGAAACCATCAATGACAGAATCGAAGCCCTATTGGACAGAGACCATACCATAGGACACTCCTACTTTCTCAAGGTTAAGGACAAAGCAGCTCTGGCGCACACATTCAAAAACTGCATCATTCCACTATTACAAGAATATTTTTATGGCGATTACGAAAAAATAAACCTTGTACTTGCGATGGATTTATCCGTATCAATGAAAACAGCAACATAGAATTTGCAGGAAACAACCCATACCCAGGCTATGCGGACAAACCTAAATATGTATTTCCGGAACTGAACGAAAATAACATAGTAGGTGCTATCGAAGCACTTAAAATAAAAACCGTATAAATGACCAGGTTGAAAAACAGGATACAGGTTTTTGAGCACAACAAACTCATCATTGGCCGTCAATATGATGGTGTGCTATTTAGTAAAAAACACTATGATGCACTCTTTAAGCTAAATGAACTGCATAATGACAAATATTTCCGCCCATTACCGGAAGTATTTATTTCAAACAATATGTAGGTGTCATACAAGTAGAAGGGCTAACAATAGAAATATTACCTAAAATAGACAAAGCCTCTACCGACACAAATCTATGGCAGGAAGTGTTGATAGACATGCTGCGTGTGGCTCGAAAAATCAAGGTCCAAAATACAGACAATGCAAATGTCGAAAAACAAAACAGACATCTGCTCGACATTTATTTTGAATGGTATCTCAACGAAGTTAAAGCCTTAAATTCATGGCGGGCTTATCAAACAATATTATCAGCAAACAGCCAATGTAAAAGCATTAAAAGGAAAACTGGAATTTGCCGGACACCTCAGCAGAAATGCAGTTCATAAAGAACGTTTTTACACCACACATCAAGTATACGGCACAGACCACCATATACACCAAATCATCAGCAAAGCACTGGGATATTTGAACACTTTTCTAAAAACAGTTATATCTATAGTCTTTGCAAAACAGTAAAGGCATCTTTTCCAGAAGTTTCTCGTATTACGGTTACACCTGACACATTTAACAAACTAAAAGAAAACAGGAAAGCAGCACCATACAGCACAGCTCTGGAAATCGCTAAATTCATTATACTGCAATATGCACCCAACATAAAAAACGGAAATGAAAATATGTTGGCCCTCTTGTTTGATATGAACATGCTGTGGGAACAATACATATTAGCAAAGCTAAAAACTGCTGCCGCAAATAAAAACCTGATTATACACCATCAATGGGGAAACCTTTTTGGAAAACAAATAAAAACAAGCCTGATATAGTAATTGAGAAAAAATCAGGAGATGAAAACCAGAAATATTTTATTTAGACACCAAATGGAAGATATATCCGGTTCAAACCCCTCCATTCAAGACCTCAGACAAATGTATGCCTACAATGACTATTGGTCATCAACAGATGCAATGCTCCTTTATCCGGCAATTCATTCAAAATTTGACGGATTTGCAGAATTCAATCCCATTGCTGGCAAAACTGAGCATCACAAATGCGGTATTGCCCAACTATCCATTTTTTTACCAGACACAAACAAACTAAATCATGACATAGGTAAAGAAATCTTAAAATGGTTTGGAATAATAAAGTAATTTCTTTTTAGAAAACAATGGCACACAAAGATCAAATACAATTATTAGAATACTGGCGCAATACCCTGGCCGATGGCTCACGGGTAGAAATAAAGGTAGACAAAACCATACACCTGCACAATCTGCCTATTGACTATGCCAAAGGCCATGTACCTTCAGCAGCTGCAACAATATTACTCGATGCCGTGGAGAAAAAACAAAACGAAGCAAAAGGGCGGTCAAACCAAAATGATCCCGATTGGGAAAAATTAGAAGAGACCAGCATCCTGATAACCCCATTCAGAGTAAGCCCCGATCCCGAATACACCAAATACTCGGAGAAACAGGCATCAGCTATCCGTTCTGGATCAGAGCCCTGCTCAACAGAAGCGGATTTTTAAACCCGATGAAGACACCTTCCCCTACATACCACGTACACATCTGGAACCACAGGTAAATGAAGCCGTAAACTTTATTTTTTCAGACGTAGACAAAATAGACAACGCATTTGCCAGACCCTTTGCAGGCGAAGAAAAATGGGCTGAATATTGGACCTATATTCAAGACTGTTTCCAACGGATTACCGGAATACAACTACAGGAATATGTTTCAGAAAATCATACCGTCAGTTTCTCAAACACCATTGTCGCCCATGAAAACCTTACAGCCGCAGCAGATGGCATCATCAGACTATACGACTACCTCATCCGTGAAAAAAAAGTACCGTCCTTATTGGAAAAACTGGCAGACAGATCCAACACACAACTAAAATCCCTATTAACCCAACCACTTTGAAGACACATCTGCCACCCACCTTGGCCAGATGGCGCATACCTATCCCCTCTCCATCTCACAGAGAAAATCGCTTTACCATTTCCAAACCCTACAAAAGGAGAAGTACTAGCCGTAAATGGCCACCTGGAACTGGAAAGACAACCCTCCTCCAAAGCATAGTAGCAAACGAAGTAGTACAAAGTGCCGTAAAAGGACATGACCCCGCCGTAATCGTAGCCTGTTCTACGAACAATCAGGCAGTAACCAATATCATAGACAGTTTTTTCAGCGTAACCCAAAAACCAGGGCTGTTGTATGAACGCTGGTTGCCAAATCTAAAAGGCTTTGGCCTCTACCTGCCTGCACAAAGCAAAATAGTATCAGGAGACATACCCATCATCTAAAACGTGTAGAAGGCAGATTGAGCGGAGCACATACAGATAAAGAAAATTATAACTATCTGGACATTGCAGAGCAAACCTATATTGAAAAATCGCAACGTTACCTCCAGCAGGAAGGACTGACTGTATCGAACATCACCAAACAACTACAAGCCACACTACAACAGAAACAAAAAGAGCTTCAGGAAGGCATCAAATTTGTGGCAACAATACAAAACAATACCCGTACTCCTTCAAAAATTAGGTGCCACAACCACCAGCAGTTTATTCTCAGGACAAAAATTAGACGAAAAGACACTTGACCAGATAGAAACAAACATTAAAGACATAGAGCGAAAACTCAGCGACTATCTGGATCAGGAATCATTCTGGATAAAACTCTTTTCATTCCTACGTTTCGTAAAAGAAAAAAGAGCCATCCGACTAAAACAACTATTCCGTGATTGTTTGGTAAACTATGACACCGTAAACTTTTATAAAATCAGCTCCTTCCACCATTTTTTTGATGAAAAACTGCAAGTAATCCAGCAAATCAAAAAGCTTTCACAAGCCTGGAAAAACTGGAAACAAAACAAACAACATTACATCCAATCCACCCATAGACGACGAAGGATTTAAAATGGCCGAACACAAAAAAGAAACCTACTTCTATGATGAGTTGGAAATGGGATTAAAACACGACCTGTTTTACCTCGCCATCCACTATTGGGAAGGACGCTGGATCATGGCCACCAAAGACCTCATACTGGAAGATAGGGTGTACAAAAACGGAGAAAGAGATGCCCGCAAACGCTGGCAACGCTTTGCCATGCTGAGCCCTGCTTTGTTTCCACATTTTCATGGCACCCAAATTCTTTTCCTACTCAAAACTTGTCAGAAACACAGAAACAGGAAGCGTCTGGGATACACCACCCTGCTGGACTACATAGACCTGCTAATCGTAGACGAAGCCGGCAAGTTTCGCCAGAAGTAGGCGCAGCCACATTTGCATTAGCCAAAAAAGCCTTGGTAGTAGGCGACACATTACAAATAGAACCCGTATGGAATGTCCCGCCAAAGTAGACCATGCCAACCTGCATCGATACAAAGTAATAACCAACGTTGATGACCAGAAATCAATAGCCGATCTGCAGAGCAAAGGTTTTCTCAGCAGCGCCTGTAGCATAATGCAACTCGCCCAGAAAACCACCCCATATCAATTATATCCCGAAATGGAACGCGGCATGATGCTCACCGAACACCGACGCTGTTTTGATGAAATCATTGAATATTGCAACCGCCTGGCCTATCATGGCCTGTTGGAACCCAAAAAAGGTTCGGCAAAAAACAGCCGTTTGCCCCAATGCAATTTCATGCAGTCAGCGGCATCTCCGTAATCAGGGGCGGTAGCAGTCGGGCAAATACAGAAGAAGCCACGCGCCATAGCCCAATGGATACTCACCAATCAGCAGCAATTACTTAACCATTATCAGGACATAGAAAACAGCACCGCAGCAAAAGAAAAAGATCGCAAAAGACGCTTCGCCTCGCAGACATAGTAGGCATAAATCACCCCCTTTACGGGACAAAAACACGAGCTGGCCCACAATGAATTTATCCGGGGTTTCAAAAAGCCGTTTTGGTTTATCAATACTGCAAGGGGCAAGTCTGTAAATACTGCTCACCTAACCGATGCACTAAGAGATGGAACAATAAAAGGTGCCGCACTGGATGATGTGCTCGAATATGAAAAATCTTCTTTCGAAAATATGTTCGAATCACAGGAACTCCCTGAACCGTTTCAGTATCTTCTCAAAGCGGAAAACGTATTGTTTTCACCGCATATTGCAGGCTGGGACACATGATGAAAGTAAGGAAAAGCTGGCACAAATCATTGTAAATAAAATCCTTGAGAAATTCTAACAACAAATCATTTATATCCTTATTTTTGAAATAAAAAAACTATGGAAGTACAAAACCCAAACACACCGCCAAATCAGCCCAACTATAATTTTAATAATGGCCCGCAACCTCAGGATGCCAACAGCAAAAAAATTTTGTAGGAATAATTGCTATTTTACTGGGGCATTTAGGAATTCACAAATTTATTTTAGGCTACAATAACGAAGGTATTATTTTACTCGTTATCAGCGTAGTAGGCTATATGACCGCATGTTTTCTGGTAGGATATATCTTTTTATTTGCTACGAGCATTATCGGTCTTGTAGAAGGTATTATTTACCTTACCAGATCAGATGAAGAGTTTTACAACACCTATATGATCCGTAAAAAAGCGTGGTTTTAAAAATCAGCTTTAAAAAGAAATTCATCTGTTGATGCGACATAAAAGAAATTGCCCGCTTTATGCGGGCAATTTCTTTTATGAGAACTGCTGGCTAATCAGCTTTTCTGACAATTTGCGTTCGAGTTCTAACTGAAACTCTTCCATAACCGGTTTTACAGTACTTTCAGGCAAATCTGCTATACGAATATACATAAGACCGTCAACAGAATTATTAAACAGAGATCTACATTAAAAGCAACTACTCTTGCGTTTGTTTGATGTACTTTTTTATAAGTACAGGTAGGCGGAGATTTCCCGGCTCAACTTCATCAATAAGTCGGTCAAATTTATTTAAATCAGCCTCTGTTTCATTAAAAACAAAGTCTTTGTCAGCGTCTTTCAGTTTTACTTTATATTCTTTTTTAGGCGCTATATACTGTGCTACATACGATCATAGTAATGTGATTTCATAAACTCGATCATAAGCGATTTGAAAAATCAGAAACTGATTGCTGATACTCACTCCGCCTATCAGATATTTATGAGAAGGATACCGCAGCGTGGTATGTACAATTCCTTTCCATAACAAAAAATAAGGGCATAGGCTTTAACTGATATTCAGAAACGATAAACGCTCTTCCCATTTCTATGGAGTTTTCCATCATGGATATACAGCTCGGGCTCAAACTTAAAAAGTTCCTGTAAATAAAAACCATTAATGCCGTATTTTTTAAAAATTTCTTTTCCTAAGCCCATACGGTAGGCACCCGCTATTTGTTTGGTTTCATCATCCCATAAAAACATGTGATGATAATAGGTATCATATTCGTCTAAATCAATGGAGTTATTGGTTCCCTCACCCACTGCACGGAAAGTAATTTCGCGCAAGCGTCCGATTTCGTGTAATATGTTCGGAATTTTATCGGCTTCTACGAGAAACACTTCATAGTTTTTACTTTGCAGCAGACGGTAATCTCCTTTTCGGAGTTCCGTAACTTCCTGAATCATTTT
>NZ_JAUFQU010000029.1:0-14367 GCF_030409925.1 Paenimyroides ceti | reverse complement strand
CGCTGGTCCGGTTACTGCAGCAGCCATTATTCTTACCGATAATTTAATCTTGGAAGAAATAAACGACTCAAAACAATTAAGCATTAAAAAACGTTCTTTACTAAAAAAGTACATCGAAAGTAATTCCAGTTTATTTGCTTTCCACCATTTAGACAATAACGAGATAGACGAAATAAATATTCTGAACGCTTCCATAAAGGCCATGCAGCTATCGATCAGCAAACTTCAGACAGAACCTGACTTTATAATTGTAGACGGAAATAAATTCAAACCTTACAAGGAAATACCTCACCAGTGCATCATCAAAGGAGATTCCAAATATCTGAGTATTGCTGCTGCTTCCATAATTGCTAAAACCTACAGAGATGAGTATATGGATCAGATCCACGAAGAATTCCCAATGTATAACTGGAAAAAAAATAAAGGCTACCCCACAAAAGAACATCGGGCAGCCATTTTAGAATACGGTCCGTGCAAATACCATCGAAAAACTTTTAGATTATTACCCGAACAATTAAAACTTGATTTATAATAATATACTATAATTATACAAGAGAAGCTTCAAACAATTGAGAAAAATGTTTTTGATCTTTTCCTTTACTTCCACCTCATTCACCTTATCAACACCTAATTCTACATTCAGAGAAGCTACTGCTTTTCCTCTTATCCCACAAGGGATAATATGATCAAAATAACCAAGATCAGAATTTACATTGAGGGCAAATCCATGCATGGTCACCCAACGGGAAGCCCGTACACCCATGGCACATATTTTTCTGGCAAAGGGGTACCAACATCTAACCAAACTCCTGTTTCCCCTTCACTTCTACCACTTTTAACTCCATATTCTTCCAAAGTAAGAATAACCGACTCCTCAAGCAATCTTAAATATTTATGGATATCTGTAAAGAAATTCTCAAGATCCAGAATAGGATACCCTACAACCTGTCCTGGTCCGTGATAGGTAATATCACCTCCCCGGTTTATTTTATAAAATGAAGCTCCTTTCTCTTTTAACTGTTTTTCATCTATCAGGAGATTAGAGACATCACCACTTTTGCCAAGGGTATACACATGCGGATGTTCTACGAACAATAAATGATTCGGCGTTTCATTAAAAGTATCATGCTTTTTATTTTCCGATTTAATTGAAAGGATTTCCTGAAACAATTGTTCCTGAAAATCCCAGGTTTCCTGATAATCTTTCGAACCCAGGTCTGTAACTTTTATTTTCTTGTTCATCATCAAATACTATTGAACTATAACTACAAATTTACAACATATCAATCTTTCCTACTATTTTTAAACATTTTAGTTTTCATAAATTGACTAACTATCGAATATTTAGTATTTTTGCAACCTAAAAAATAATTTTATATGCAACTTTCAGAACAAGAAATCATCAGAAGAGAAAAATTGAGCAGGTTGAAAGAACTTGGCATCAATCCCTATCCGGCAAATTTGTTTCCAGTAGATCATACTTCAAAGCAAATAAAGGAAACTTTTGAAGAAGGAAAGAAGGTTGTAGTTGCGGGAAGATTGATGTCTGCCCGTATTCAGGGAAAAGCGTCTTTTGCTGAACTACAGGATAGCGAAGGAAGAATACAATTATATATCAACCGTGATGAACTTTGTCCTACAGAAGACAAAACGTTATATAATGAAATTTTCAAGAAGTTAATCGACTTAGGTGATTTTATCGGCATTGAAGGAGAGTTATTTACAACCCAGGTTGGAGAAAAAACCTTACGTGTAAAAAACATAACCCTTTTAAGCAAGGTTTTACGACCATTACCTTTTCCTAAAACAGATGCAGAAGGAAATACTTTTGACGCCTTTACGGATCCTGAATTACGATACCGTATGCGATACGTAGACCTGATCGTAAATCCGTCCAATAAAGATATTTTTATAAAACGCAGTAAATTGTTTACTGCAATGCGGGATTTTTTCAACCAAGCAGGGTATATGGAAGTTGAAACTCCGATTTTACAATCGATACCGGGAGGAGCTGCAGCCAGACCATTCACAACACATCATAATGCACTTGACATACCTCTATATCTGAGAATCGCAAATGAACTGTACCTGAAAAGACTTATCGTTGGTGGTTTTGATGGTGTGTATGAATTTTCTAAAAATTTCCGTAACGAAGGAATGGACAGAACGCACAATCCTGAATTCACTGTAATGGAAATTTATGTTGCTTACAAAGACTATAACTGGATGATGGACTTTACAGAACGTCTGTTAGAACATTGTGCTTTAAAAGTAAACAATACTACAAAAGCCATTTTCGGAAATCACGAGATCAGCTTCAAGGCTCCTTTTAAAAGAGTAACAATGACAGACTCTATTAAGGAATTCACAGGTTTTGACATAACCGGCAAAACGGAAGAAGAAATCAGAGAAGCAGCAAAAAATATGGGTATTGCTGTTGACGACACCATGGGGAAAGGAAAACTTATTGACGAAATCTTTGGCGCAAAATGTGAAGGAAATTACATTCAGCCAACTTTTATTACAGACTACCCCAAAGAAATGTCTCCATTAACAAAACAACATCGTGAAAACCCTGATCTAACAGAACGTTTTGAATTGATGATTTGTGGTAAAGAAGTTGCCAATGCTTATTCAGAATTAAACGACCCTATTGATCAGAGAGAACGCTTTGAAGACCAGTTAAAGCTGTCCGAAAAAGGAGATGATGAAGCAATGTTTATTGATCAGGATTTCTTAAGAGCTTTGGAGTATGGAATGCCTCCAACATCAGGTCTTGGCATTGGTATGGATCGACTCATCATGTTTTTAACCAACACGACATCTATTCAGGAAGTATTATTTTTCCCACAAATGCGTCCTGAAAAAACTGCGCCTTCTTATGAGTTGACTGAAGATGAAAAACTAATCATTTCTTTGTTAGAGAAAAATGAAAATAAATTTGAAATCAACGAATTAAAAATCAAGACATCCTTGAGTGGAAAAAAATGGGACAAAGCAATAAAAGCTTTAGCTTCACATAATCTAACAAAAGTCAGCACAGAAGGTGAATTTAAAATAATTGAATATTTAGCCTAAAATATCTGCTTTATTTTTAATCATCATTTAAAAAAAATATATATATTTGAAAATTAACTCAATCGTCAATTTTTATGAAAAAAATAATAACTGCAGTTTTGTTTCTCTTTTTAGGTTTAAATATGAGTGCACAAGAATTGGTTCCTTTAAAAGATCTCCAATCAAATCCTAATGAAGTAAGAATTTACTCTGATAAAGAAGTAATTTTATTGGATAAACAATTAAAACTTTCAACAGAACAGGCAAAAGAGTTAAAGGAAATTCTTTACAGTAAATATAAAAATCTAAGTCAGGAACTAAACTCCGATCAGATTTTACAAATATCACAAGGAGTAAGGGAAAGAATCAGAATCGTTTTAGGATCTGAAAAATATACTGAGCTTGCTAAAAATGAAGGTTTATTAAACATCATTACAGGAGCAGCCTATTTAAATTAATAAAAAAAAACACTCAATAAAATTGAGTGTTTTTTTTTATTATTACTATGACTGAGTAGCCAACGCAACAGCTTCAATAGTGAAATTTATATCTTCGTAAGTTAAAGCATCTGTCAAAAACCAGGTTTCATAAGATGATGGCGCTATATAAATCCCTCTTTGCAATAGTCCGTGAAAGAAAGATTTAAATTCCGGTGTATCAGCTTTTGCAGCACTATTAAAATCAACCACATTATTCTCACAGAAGAAAACTGAAATCATAGAACCGATCCGGTTAATGACAAATTTTCTATTATTTTTTAATAATACCTCTGTAAGCCCTTTTTCAAGATAAGCACCTTTTTCTTCCAATCTTTCAAAAAGTTTTTCATCTTCATTTATAGCCGTAAGCATCGCCAATCCGGCTGCCATTGCCAAAGGATTTCCAGATAAAGTCCCTGCCTGATATACAGGACCTACAGGCGCTAAATAGTCCATTATCTCAGCTCTTGCAGCAAAAGCTCCAACGGGTAACCCTCCTCCTATTACTTTTCCAAAACATACAATATCCGCTGCAATCCCGAATAATTCCTGAGCACCGCCTTTAGCTAAACGGAAACCTGTCATAACTTCATCAAAAATCAATAAAGCTTTGTTTTCATTACAAACTTTTCGCAAACTTTCCAGAAAACCTTCTATAGGTGGTACACATCCCATATTTCCTGCCACAGGCTCAATAATAACACAGGCAATTTCATCAGGATTTTCAAGAAAAAGATTCTTAACTGATTCAATATTATTATAATCCGCCAATAAGGTATCATGAGCTGTTCCTTTTGTAACACCCGGACTGTTTGGCACTCCAAAAGTACTTAAACCACTGCCAGCCGAAATCAAAAAAGAATCTGAATGACCGTGGTAACAGCCTCTAAATTTTATTATTTTTTCTTTTCCTGTAAAACCTCTTGCAAGCCGAATCGCACTCATACACGCCTCGGTACCGGAATTGACAAAACGTATTTTATCAATATTAGGAACCATAGAAACAGCAAGAGCTGCAATCTCGGTTTCAATTTCTGTGGGCATACCAAAAGAAGTACCTTTTTTTGCTTTTTCAATTACTGCATTTACAACAGGTGGATAAGAATGACCCAATAGCATAGGTCCCCATGAATTGATGTAGTCTATATATTTATTGCCATCCTCGTCAAACAAATAAGCTCCTTTAGCTTCTTTTACATATATGGGAGTACCTCCTACTGATTTAAATGCTCTTACAGGAGAATTTACACCTCCTGGAATAACTTTTTCTGCTTCAATAAACAGCTGACTGCTTCTTTGATATAACATTTATGATTTAACTTTTAAAATTTGTCCGACAGATATCACATTGGAAGATAGTCTGTTCCAGTTTTTCAAATCATCTACACTGATATTAAACTTGCGTGAAATAGCAAATAGTGTATCACCGCTCTCTACTGCATAGAAATTCTGACCGTCTGCCACAGGATTAATCCGTGTAACAGGATGGTATTTTGCTCCCAGTACCTGCTTATCATATTCATACAGATTATATCGCTCAATCAAACCGATAAGTTTATCAGGATATTTTACATCTGTAGCATATCCGGCTTTACGCAAGCCTCTTGCCCAGGAAACATAATCTCCTTTATCCAGTTCGAATAAAAAACTATATCTTGAACGGGATGTTAAGAATAAGGAATGATCCCTATAAGATTCAAACGGATTATCATATTTTCTAAAACACTCATCCGGAGCATCATCTGTATGACTTACAGAAGGTCCTGTCCACACGTTATGACACTTAATACCGAAATGATTATTTGCAAGATTACACAATCTCCCCGAACCAGAACCTGATTCCAAAATACCCTGAGCCAACTTTATACTGGCCGGTATCCCGTAATCACGCATACTCTCCATTGCCGCATCTTTGTAAATATCGATATAATCAAGAATAATGTCTTTAGAAACTCTTACATCGGAAGTAGCGGTCAATTGTTCCGTTTCAACGCTTCTCACAGGAGCAACAACTTTGATCTCCTCTACATATACAGCTTCTTCTATCTTAGGTCTTTCAGATTTTGAAGGTGTATGCGTTTTTTTCTTTTTCTTATTTGCTCCGTACTCTTTATTAATATTATCTCTTACTTTGCTGTTATGTGCAGCACTGCAGGCTACTAAAGAAAAAAGTAAAATTGTATAAACTATATATTTCATAACCTATAAAAGTATGTTTGATTTTAGTCCTTGTAATCCACCTGTGTGAATTACTAAAATTTTTGCTCCTTTTTTTATTCTGTCTTTATCAATTAAATCAAAAATTCCATAAAAAACTTTAGCGGTATATACCGGGTCTAAAGGTATTAAATATTTTAATGTAAATTTATGGATAAAATCTTTTAATTCCGGCGTTATTTTAGCATAACCACCAAAGTGATAATCAGTTACCAAAGACCAATTGTCTTTTTTAGCATACTTTTTGATTTCTGCTTCTAAAAAATCACCTTTTAATACAGGAAAACCCAATATAATTTGTGATTCAGAAGAAGCATTTATAAGACCAGAAATAGTACCTCCGGTTCCAACAGCACAACATATATAATCAAATATAAAATCCTCCTCCGTTAATATTTCTTCACATCCTTTTACAGCAAGATTATTGGTTCCTCCTTCAGGAATCAGATAAAAATCCTTATATTCTTTTTTTAGTTCCTCTATAAAATATTCCTGATCTTTCTGTCTGTATTCAGTTCTGGAAACGAACTTAAAATTCATGCCATTCTCTGCCGCTTTTTTCAAAGTCGGATTTTCTAAAAAAATGTCTTTTAACTCTTCTCCTCTGATCACACCGATAGTAGCAAAGCCATAAGTTTTCCCGGCAGCAGCAACAGCAGCAATATGATTGGAATAAGCACCTCCAAATGTCAAAAGTGTATTATACCCCAATGATTGCGCCTCCATAAGATTATACTTGAGTTTACGAAACTTATTTCCTGAGATCTCTTCATGCAGGCGGTCTTCTCTTTTAACATATACAATAATGTCCTTTTCTTTAAAAAAAACGACTTGTTCGTTAATACTCTTTTGCTGTATTTCAATCATAGAAACTTTATAAATGAAAATATTTTTTTCTTGTTAAGATAGTCAAATTCATTTTCGAAGGTATATGCCTCCTTTTCGAAAGATATAGCACGATAGGCTTTCTTTGCATCAAAAAGCAATATCCAACGAATAAAAAATTCTATAACATACCATAAATAGAAAAACACGAATAGCATTTCTATCTGTTGTCTTATATGAATTTTTTCGTGATTCATAAAAACAGAGTTATGCTCTAAACTTTTATAACGTAAAAGAATAAAAGGAAAAATAGTTATTCCTGCATAACCTTTAGGAACCAGATATTTATTAACAACAACAATCATACTGCAAATTTAAGTATTTATTAAGCTGAATAATTATTAAGTATCTAATTCTAATCCTGCCATAATGTATTTTTATTAAATTTGTTGGATGTACAGTAATTACAACCGCAACAATCTCATTGAAGGAGAAGACTATTACTTCGCAAAAGAAGGTTATAAAATCTTTACTGAAAAATATCTTTTAAAAAGAGGTTATTGCTGCAAAAACGGCTGTAAACACTGTCCTTATGGATTTAATAAAAAAACGGGAAATACAAAGTAAAAAATACTCTGATGACATTTAAAGAAGAAATACAACAAGGGATTCCACAAGAATTGCCAGCTATTCAGGCATACGATATAACTATTAATCATGCTCCGAAAAGAAAAGAAATTCTAAATGAAGAAGAGAAAAAATTAGCCCTGAAAAATGCTCTTCGTTATTTTGATGCTAAACACCATACAACTCTGATTCCAGAATTCAGGGAAGAACTGGAAAAATACGGTCGTATATACATGTACCGTCTTCGTCCAACCTACAAAATGTATGCAAGACCGATTGAAGAATATCCGGGCAAATCTTTGCAAGCGAGATCCATCATGATGATGATTCAGAACAATTTGGACTATGCCGTTGCTCAGCATCCGCATGAGCTTATCACTTATGGAGGAAACGGAGCGGTATTCAGCAACTGGGCACAATACTTACTTACCATGAAATATCTTTCAGAAATGACAGATGAACAAACCTTGGTTATGTATTCCGGACATCCAATGGGATTATTTCCTTCTCATAAAAATGCACCAAGAGTGGTCGTGACCAACGGAATGATGATTCCTAATTACTCCAAACCAGATGATTGGGAAAAATTCAATGCTTTGGGTGTTACGCAATACGGACAAATGACTGCCGGCAGTTATATGTATATTGGTCCTCAGGGAATTGTACATGGCACTACAATCACTGTATTAAATGGGTTTAGAAAAATTAATAAGAATCCCAAAGGAGGCCTTTTTGTTACTTCGGGATTAGGCGGAATGAGTGGAGCACAGCCAAAAGCAGGAACAATTGCCGGATGTATAACGGTTTGTGCAGAAGTAAATCCTAAAATAACAAAAATTCGCCATGAGCAAGGCTGGATTCATGAAGTTATCGAAAACCTGAGTGATCTGGTAGAGCGAGTTAAAACAGCACAAAAAAAGCAAGAAACTATTTCTATTGCTTATCTCGGAAACATTGTGGATGTATGGGAAAAATTTGATGAAGAAAACCTTTATATTGATTTGGGATCAGACCAAACTTCACTTCACAACCCTTGGGCAGGTGGATATTACCCTGTAGGCATTTCTTTTGAAGAAGCCAATGAAATGATGGCAAATAATCCGGAACTCTTCAAAGAAAAAGTTCAGGAAACATTAAGAAGACATGCCTTGGCTATAAATAAACATACCGCTAAAGGAACCTACTTTTTTGATTACGGAAATGCTTTTCTACTGGAAGCATCAAGAGCCGGAGCAGATGTAATGGCTGAAAATGGCATCGATTTCAGGTACCCTTCCTATGTACAGGATATTATGGGACCTATGTGTTTTGATTATGGATTTGGACCTTTCCGCTGGGTTTGTGCATCAGGAAAACCAGAAGATCTTGAAAAAACAGATACCATTGCATGTGCTGTTTTAGAAGAGATGATCAACAATTCTCCAGAAGAGATTCAACAGCAAATGAAAGACAATATCCAATGGATAAAAGGGGCACAGCAAAACAAATTGGTAGTAGGCTCACAGGCACGTATTCTCTACGCTGATGCAGAAGGAAGAACAAAAATAGCACAGGCCTTTAACAATGCTATCCGGGATGGAAAAATTGGCCCGGTAGTATTAGGACGTGATCATCATGATGTATCCGGTACCGATTCTCCTTACAGAGAAACCTCAAATATCTATGATGGATCCCGATTTACAGCCGATATGGCCATTCACAATGTCATAGGAGACAGTTTCAGGGGTGCAACCTGGGTTTCTATTCACAATGGTGGTGGTGTAGGCTGGGGAGAAGTAATCAACGGCGGATTCGGAATGTTGTTAGACGGTACTGAAGAAGCACAAAAACGATTAAAATCAATGTTGTTCTGGGATGTTAATAATGGAATTTCAAGACGCAGCTGGGCAAGAAATGATGGTGCGATTTTTGCAATACAAAGAGCAATGGAAGCAGAACCACTGTTGAAGGTTACCTTACCAAATTTTGTAGATAAAAACCTCTTAAACTAAAATATCATGAAAACAATTCGTCTTATACCCTTATTAGCCTTGCTTATATTGGGATCATGCAGCAGTATTTCTGTTGCTACAGATTATGATAGCACTGTCAACTTTGCTCAGTTTAAAACGTATGCTTTCTTAAAGGAAGGAATTGATGATTTAAAAATATCCGATCTGGATAAAAAACGTATCTTAAATGCTATCGATCAGGAAATGACAGCAAAAGGATATACGAAAAGTGATCATCCGGATTTAGTAATCAACCTCTTTACAGATTCCAAACAAAATGTTCATGTAAACTCCTTTTATGGTGGATGGGGTTACGGTGGCTGGGGATGGAATCCATGGATGTGGGGACCGGGTTATCAAAGTGTATCTACCTGTACCGAAGGAATTCTATATATAGACATTTTAAAAGCTTCAAACAGAGAGCTTATATGGCAAGGTAAAGGTACAGGTTACCTCAACAATAACAGTAAAAAGAGAGAGGAGAGAATTAAAGAATTTACGAAAAAAGTTTTAGCAGATTTCCCTCAGAAAATCTAAAAAATTATTTAATTTGCAATTAATAAAATAAAATTTAATATTATGAAAAGAACAGTTTTGACAATCATTGCTGCAGGTGGATTATTATTTACTTCTTGTAAAAAAGATACCCCTACTGAAAATTTAGACAACAAATTAGATTCAATTGAAAATGCTACAGAAGACACTTTAAACAAAGTAGAAGAGCATGCAGAAGAATCATTGGAAACAATTGAAGCAAGAGTAGCTGAAGCGCAAAAAGCATATGACAATGCAACTACAGAAGAAGCAAAAAAGGCAGCATTAGGTGTATTAAACGCTGCAAAAGCTGATTTAGCAAACATCAAAGGAGAAGCAATCTCAACCGCTGAAGAAGTTAAAAAAGAGGCAACAAGCGCAGCTAATAAAGCAGCTTCTGATGCTAAAAACACTGTAAATAAAGCAGAGAAGAAAGCTACGGAAACTAAAAAGGCTGTTGAAATAAGCACTAAGGAAACAAAAGAAGCTGTCAAAAACGCCACTGAACAAGCTAAAAACGATGTTGATATTAAGAAAGCAAAGGTTGATAAAACACCTGTAAAATTGGAAAACCAAATAAAGAAAAATAATTAAATTTCTTTTTAAAGTAACTAAATTAAAAAAGGAGGTATTCAAATCGAATACCTCCTTTTTTTATAAGGAATTAAACTAATTACTTAGCAAGTTGAACTTTTAAATTTTTGATCTCATTAACTGATTTCAAATTTTTAGGCGCAGCCATTCTATAGTTTACTTTAGATCCTTTAGCAGCAGCATCTAATAATGGTCTAACACTAATTCCTAAAAACTCTCCATTAAATTGGTGAGAAATTAAAGCTGATTCTCCAACACCAAAAACTGATGCATTATTTGTAGTCATTTCAGATTCAGTATAAACAAATGAATTAAATGTTATACCCGCTGCATTAACACCAGTCAAATCTAATGGTTCTAAATCTAACTCAGCATAAATTCCTAAAGGAGTAATATCTTCCACTTCATTTGGAAATAAGATTGTAAAACCTTCACCTGATTGCTCTACTGGCATAGTGAAAGTAAACTGATAATAATGAGGTGCAGTTGCAACATCTTCTGTATTATATGCTACTCCAATCCAATAAGAAACATATTCCGGAGCATCTACAGTTCCCGCATTTACAACTAAAGGTGATCCAGCATCATTTCCGTGTAACAAGAAATATTGATTATCCAATTGATATTCAGAACCATCATATGTAAATTTACCAGAAGCTCCTGGAGTTGGAGTATCAGTTGATGGATTATCAGTTGTTGGTGTGTCTGTTGTTGGTGTATCAGTTGTTGGTTTTACCGGAGAACTATCATCACCACCACAAGAAACCGTTCCTACTGCAACTAAAGCTAAAGCTGCAAAAGATAAAAAAATTTTTTTCATAATAGATTTATATTATTTTATTGTTAAATATGAACGCTAATTTACAACTAAATTTGAAACATCCAAATTTTTAAAAACATTTTTAGTCAATTTAACTTTCAATAACTATAAATAAAAGGTTAAAAATTTACTCATTTCAAAGGTTTTGGCTATTTTTGAATTAAGATTAAAAAATCAATATTATTTTCATGGACACTCATTTTGAAAGCAATCCTTTACTGGAAAAATTACCCAATCATCTCAGACAATTCATCAAAGCACAAGACTATGATGAATATACCCCTATCAATCAGGCGGTATGGAGATATGTGATGCGTAAAAATGTAGATTATCTTTCGCGTGTAGCTCATGAATCTTATTTGGAAGGTCTTAAAAAAACCGGAATATCAGTAGAAAATATTCCAAGCATGTACGGTATGAACCGTATTTTAAAAGAGATTGGCTGGGCAGCTGTTGCGGTGGATGGTTTTATACCTCCGAATGCTTTTATGGAATTTCAGGCATATAATGTACTGGTTATCGCTTCAGATATTCGACAGCTTGAAAATATTGAATATACTCCCGCTCCGGATATTATCCATGAAGGTGCCGGACATGCTCCAATCATCGCCAACCCGGAATATGCAGAATATTTAAGACGCTTTGGCGAAATAGGTTCAAAAGCCATTTCATCTGCAAAGGATTATGAAATGTATGAAGCCATCCGTTTGTTATCTATTTTAAAAGAGGCTGAAGACGCAGACCCGAATGAGATTGACCGTGTAGAAAAATTGGTAGATGACCTTCAAAACAATATGGGAGCGCTATCTGAAATGGCTCAGATACGCAATCTGCATTGGTGGACTGTTGAATACGGACTTATTGGCTCACTTGATAACCCAAAAATTTATGGCGCCGGACTTCTTTCTTCTATCGGAGAAAGTGAATGGTGTATGACAGATCAGGTTAAAAAATTACCTTACAGTATTGAAGCTGTAGACCAGAGTTTTGATATCACTAAACCACAACCGCAATTATATGTAACACCAGACTTTGCACACCTCAATCTTGTATTAGAAGAATTTGCTAATAAAATGGCGCTGCGTACAGGAGGATTAACGGGAATAAAAAAGGTTATTGAATCAAAAGCTCTTGCTACAATAGAGTTGAGTACAGGACTACAGATTTCTGGTGTATTTACCAATGTGATAGAAAATGAAGGAAAACCTGTATATGTTCAGACTACCGGAAAAACGGCTCTTTCATACAGAGAAAAAGAGTTAGTGGGCCACAGTACCGAATATCATGCAGAGGGCTTCGGAAGCCCGATTGGAAGATTGAGAGGCATCAATCTCGCAATTGAAGATATGAGTCCGAGAGATTTAAAAGCCTACAATATTTATGAAGGTGAAGTGGTGACTTTAGACTTTGAAGGTGGCATTACTGTAATGGGAGAAATCATAACAGGTTCCAGAAATCTACAAGGAGAAATTATCCTTATCAGCTTTAAAAACTGTACTGTAACACACGGTGATACCGTTTTATTTCAGCCGGAATGGGGTATTTATGATATGGCCGTTGGCAAAAAAGTGGTCTCCGCTTTTTCAGGACCTGCTGATGTACAGAGTTTTGATATGATTACTCATGTTCCCACTTCAAAAACCATAAAGGCAAAGAAGAATGAAGAAAGAGCTAATTTAGAAAAAATGTATCAACAGGTAAGAGATTATCGTGAAGGAAAAGAGACCTCTACCGATCTTAATGAAATATTAAATACTTTACAGGAACGTTATCCATCTGACTGGTTGCTTACCGTAGAGCTTACAGAAATAGCTGAAAGAGATCAGCTTTCTGATCTTAAAAACAGAGCCATCAACCATCTCGAGGATGTAAAACACAGAAGAACTGAAATAAAACATTTAATTGATTTTGGATTGGATCTGATATTAGACAAAGTAAAGCATTAAAAAAGCAGCCACAGGCTGCTTTTTTATATTTATAACTGCAAAGGTTGCTCAAAGTCGGTTTGTTGTTTGATATCCATGTCCTGATATTGAAGTGTCCACCCCAACGAATTAGTCACTACTAAAAACTTAGATAATTCGCTTATCAAACGATTTTTGGCATTTGTTGTGATATTCGATTTCAAAACTTTTGTATAAAACTCTGCTTTTACTTTTTCGTTGATTTTATTATAATCCTCCCCTTTAAAAGTATTAAACCTGCTCTGCTCTACATCATATATTTTAATATCCGGATTAATCTTTATTTCTTCTTTCGGAATTGAAATAATCCTTACTACTTTATTCACTTCATCTATCTGATAGTCCAGCTTTGACAAATCATACATTACCTGTACATCAGCATTGACAACGACCACCGCTTTTTTGTCAAATGAAATAAGATTCATAAAATAAGACTGCTGATCTTTGTAAGTAAATACCTGTGATAATTTCGCTTCATTTACCACCAGCTTGCTCACATTTTTTAGCTGCTCCTGTATAATTTCTGTGTCGGGTTTTAAATCAATGGCTTCTTTTGATTTTGAGATGTACCAGCGGTCTAATCCTATACCTACCAAAAGCAATAGAATGATAAAAACCGTTGTTTTTAAAAATTTATTTTTCATCTTATCTAAAATTCATAAATGGATACTTTTCTAATAACTCGTCCAATTTTTGAGCCAAAGTTTCTAAAAACTGCTGGTGTTTTTCCGAATATGGATTAAAGGGACGGTGCGCAAGGCCTTTCTGAACCTCATTAACCTTTTTCATAAGTACAGCACTTTCAGAACTCACACAGCTTTCAATAAACGCATTCCAGATATACTCAACTGACAGTTCGTTTGGATGCAGCATATCAGCACTATAAAACCGATAATCTCTCAATTCATCCATCATCAGTTCATAAGACGGGAAGTAGTATTTTTTGTCTGATGGATTTTCTTCTAAAAATTGATGAAGAGCAGCAATAAGATGCGCTTTACTTCTTTGATTTTCTACAAATCCGTCTTTTATATGGCGTACTGGTGAAATGGTAAATAGTACCGTTATTTGTGGATTGATTTGTTGTAATACAGCAGAAATCTTGTTGAGATTTTCAACTATCTGCTCAACACTTACTATTTCTTTTGCAAAGTGTTTTTGTGGTACTTTATGACAATTTGCTACAACTTGTTGACTTTCGTTATTTCGGTATACCCAGGCGGTTCCTAATGTTAAAATAAGGATATAGAGAGCGTACA
>NZ_JAUFQU010000028.1:0-14046 GCF_030409925.1 Paenimyroides ceti | reverse complement strand
TAAAAACATTGGACTGAAGGTTTCTTTCTGAATGTTGAAATCTTCTTTTATCTGTAAAAGCGTTTTCAGATTCTTATAGGCATTTTGAATGTATATTTCATTTTGCTGATACAACAATGTAATTTCTCCGCGTTGCGTTTCTGCTGTATTGATATCTATTTTTCGTGTATCTCCTGTTTTATAACGCAGAGAAGCAATTTTTACAAAGTCTTCATACAGGCCATCTAAGTAACGCAGCTTTTCGGCATTATTTTCAAGAAATCTCAATTGATAATAGTAGCTTCTGACCTGACTTTTTAATTCATTTACTGAATTTTGTTTATCCCATTCCTTTCCTTGTGTCTGTGCTTCGAATAATTGTTTTTTCGCTCCGAAAAGAGTGGGGAAAGGGATGCTTTGTGAAATCTGGATACCATCGTTATACTCAAAGCCTTCATTGTTCCCGTATTGAAAAGAAACATTGGTTTTAGGTAGTTCAAATGATGATTGTTCCAGTTTTTGAGCAGCTTCTTTATTTAAGGATGCTGCTTTGATATTCAAATTGTTTTCCAGTGCCAGATCAATAGCTTCATCAAGTGTTATGATTCTGGTTTGGGCACTGGAATCTGAAGTGCCCAATAACATAAAAGTTATAATTAGTGTGGTGAAAACAGCTTTCATCAGATATCTTTTTTAGATTTATTTTTTCCGTTAAAAGTAATATACAGCAACGGCAGTATAAATAGTGTAAGCAAAGTGGCAGAAATAAGCCCTCCGATGACTACAGTTGCCAAAGGTTTCTGGACTTCAGCTCCTGCACCAGTACTGATTGCCATTGGTAAAAATCCGAAACTGGCTACCATTGCAGTCATTAAAACCGGTCTCAATCTGGTTTTTGTCCCCTCAATAACTCTTGGAACAAGGTCTTTCCACCCCTCTTTTTCCAGCCTGTTAAAAGTGGTTATCAATACAATTCCGTTTAAAACAGCAATACCAAACAAAGCAATAAAACCGACACCTGCGGAGATACTAAAGGGCATTCCTCGGAGTAACATCGCAAATACACCTCCGATAGCACTCATAGGGATGGCTGCATATACAAGTAAGGCTTCCCGTATCGAATGAAAGGTAAAATATAACAAAATAAAAATCAGCAGTAATGAGATGGGTACAGCCACTAAAAGTCTGTCAGTTGCTTTCTGGAGGTTTTCAAACTGCCCTCCATAGGTAAAATAATATCCTGACGGAAGTTTGACTTCTGTATCTAATTTTGCCTGTATTTCTTTTACTACGCTGGCAACATCTCTGTTCTGTACATTAAATCCGATAACGATTCTTCTTTTACCATCTTCCCGGCTTATTTGCGCAGGTCCCAGTTTGTAATCAATTTTTGCAATTTGTGAAAGCGGAATTTGATTACCGTTTGCCATTGGAACAAATAAATTGTTGACATCTTCAATCGAACTTCTGTGAAGACTGTCCAGACGAACAACAAGGTCAAATCTTCTCTCGTTTTCATATACAACGCCTGCAGCTTTTCCGGCAAAAGCCGTACTAATGATACTGTTAACATCCTGTACGTTCAAACCGTAATTTGCCATTCGGGTGCGGTCGTATTCAATATTGATCTGAGGTAAACCTGATACGCGTTCTACCTGAGGTGAAGTAGCGCCTTCAACACTTTGGATTACAGCACTTACTTTATTTGCATATTCCAGTAATACATCCAGATCTTCACCGAAAATTTTTACGGCTACATCTTGTCGTATTCCTGTCATCAGTTCATTGAAACGCATTTGTATCGGCTGGTTTTTTTCAAAGAAAACTCCGGGAATTGCTTCCAGTTTTTCATTGATTTCTTCTGCTAGTTCATCATAAGTTTTTTTTGTTTTCCATTCTTTTTGCGGTTTCAAAATCACCATCATATCTGTTGCTTCCGGCGGCATGGGGTCGGTAGGTACTTCAGCCGCTCCTGTTTTCCCTACAACCATTTTCACTTCATCAAATTCTTTGATGATTCGGGATGCCTGCATAGATGTTTCGATACTCTGGCTCAGGGAAGTTCCCTGAGGTAATATGCAATGGTAGGCAAAATCACCCTCTCCTAATGTCGGTAGAAATTCGCCTCCCATTCTGGAAAAAAGATAAATACTGAAGGCAAATAAGCTCACAGAAAGTCCTATAAATATATACTTTGCTTTGATGGCTTTATGCAATAATGGCTCGTATATTTTTTGCAGAAAATCCATTAGTTTGTCCGAGAAATTCTTTTTACCACTCATCTTTTTAGGCAAGAACAATGCACTCATCATAGGAATGTATGTAAACGATAAAATAAGTGCACCTAAGATTGCGAAACCTACTGTTTTAGCCATAGGCGTAAACATTTTTCCTTCAATGCCTACCAATGTAAGAATCGGTATATAAACAATAAGAATAATAATTTCTCCGAAAGCGGCACTCGTACGGATTTTTGAAGCCGACACAAATACTTCCTCGTCCATTTCCTGTTGTGTAAGACGTTTCATGGACTTCCTCATTCCAAGATGGTGCATAGTGGCTTCCACCACAATGACAGATCCGTCAATGA
The DNA here is from genome assembly GCF_030409925.1 of Paenimyroides ceti. Classification (NCBI taxonomy): domain Bacteria; kingdom Pseudomonadati; phylum Bacteroidota; class Flavobacteriia; order Flavobacteriales; family Flavobacteriaceae; genus Paenimyroides; species Paenimyroides ceti. The sequence continues at coordinate 11,477 of NZ_JAUFQU010000028.1, read as the reverse complement.
TCAGTCCGAAATCAATAGCTCCCAAACTCATAAGGTTGGCACTCACTCCAAAAAGATTCATCATGGCCAGTGCGAAAAGCATGGATAAAGGAATGGCAGAAGCAACGATGAGTCCGGCTCTTAAATTCCAAGAAAAATAACCAGAACAAAGATAACAATCAAAGCACCTTCAATAAGGTTTGTTTTTACCGTGTTCATAGCTCTTCCTACCAAATCGGTACGGTCGAGATAAGGTTCTATAATAACATCGTCAGGAAGTGATTTCTGGATGGTAGGGATTTTTTCTTTAACCCTGTTTACTACTTTATCTGCATTTTCTCCTTTGAGCATCATGACAACACCTCCAACAGCGTCAACCTCTCCGTTATAAGTCATGGCTCCGTAACGGACAGCACTTCCAAAGCGAACTTCTGCTACATCTTTTATAAAAATCGGCACGCTGCCGGTATCATTTTTTACTACAATATTGCCTACATCTTCTAATGTCTTTACAAGACCAACTCCACGTATAAAATAGGCATTTGGTTTTTTGTCAATATAAGCACCTCCAGTATTTTCATTGTTTTTTTCCAATGCAGTAAAGATATCAGTAATACTGATGCTCATTGCTTTTAACCGATCCGGATTTACAGCTACTTCATATTGTTTGAGTAAACCTCCGAAACTATTGATTTCTGCAATTCCGGGAGTTCCATATAACTGGCGGGCTACAATCCAATCCTGCATAGTCCGGAGATCCATAGCAGTATATTTTTTTTCACTTCCTTTTTTAGGATGTAATATATATTGATATACTTCTCCTAAACCGGTACTTACAGGGGCTAATTCAGGTATTCCGATTCCGGCAGGAATTTTACTTTCAGCTTCTTTTAATCTTTCAGATATGAGCTGTCTTGCAAAATAAATATCAACATCATCATCGAATACAACTGTTATAACAGAAAGACCAAATCTTGAAATACTTCTTACCTCTTCTAAATCAGGAAGGTTTACAATACTTTGTTCGATAGGGAAGGTTACTAATTGCTCTACTTCCTGCCCGGCAAGAGTAGGACATAGCGTAATAATCTGGACTTGATTGTTGGTGATGTCGGGTTGTGCATCGATAGGGATTTTTGTGGCACTCCATATTCCCCAGATGACTAATAACAAAGTCATTATGGCAATAATGAATTTGTTCTTTATAGAGAACTTGATTATAGTATCTAACATGAATTTTTTAATTAAAAATTAATTATTGAATATTCTGAATATAAATTTCAGATAGTATATAAAGAAAACAGCTGTTTTTGCAGTGTGCAAGAAACAGTTATCCTCTTCAAAGACTGGTTACAATAAATTAAGCTTTAATTTTTGGCGGCTGCCAGATACTATCAATATAACTGGAGTATTCCGGATTGTTATATATAATTTCACGCGCACCATTCATGGGTATCAATGCTGAAAAACTTAGAGTTTCAGGTAGAGAAATAGAAGCAATGATACTGCCACAACAGTTACAACTACAAAAAGGACTGCATAAATCTGTCTTGTTTGAATGATCGTGACCGTTGTGATTTATTGAACTCTGTGTGAGGGTTTTCAGTGGTGTAAAGATATTACTCAGAGGCATACTGTCACTACATGGTACTAAAGATAAGGCCATGATAAAAACAGATAATATGAAGACTCTTAGTTTCATTAACGCCGTAAAGGTAAAAATTTTTTCTTCTTCATAGCAACGTATTTATGAATAAATTAGGGAATTGTAAATAAATATTTTGTAAACAGAATATTTTTTTTCCTCAAAAAGAAATGGAATTTAATGGATTAGAAAGGGATATTCTGTTTTTTTATATATTTAATACTGTCGAATCAGAGGCATTTTTTAGCAATTGAGAGTTATATCATTTTAGTCTTTATGATTTGCTCAATGGGAAGTTTTTTATTTATGGACTATTTTTTTACATCATGCATCACAATTTACTTTTAATTCTGTGCTTACTATTTGTTGTTTTCTTGCTTGTAATGCTGGCACAGCGTATCAGGGTTGCTTATCCTGTATTTTTAGTAATAGCAGGTCTCGGAATCAGTTTTATTCCCGGAGTTCCGGAACTTCATTTAGACCCTGAACTTATTTTTCTGTTTTTTCTGCCTCCTCTGCTGTATTAAGCTGCATGGTATACTTCATGGAATAACTTTTGGAAGTGGAAGAGACCGATTGCTTTACTGGCTTTTGGACTCGTATTTTTTACGTCTTCCATTATTGCCTATACATCAGCTCTGCTTATTCCCGGTTTTACTCTGGCTTTGGGTTTTTTATTAGGAGGTATTGTTTCTCCTCCTGATGCAGTAGCTGCTGCAACGGTTTTAAAAGGAATGAAAGTACCTAAAAGACTTATGACAATATTGGAAGGAGAAAGCCTTATAAATGATGCTTCTTCTTTGATTGTTTTCCGGTTTGCACTGGCAGCTGTATTGACCGGAACTTTTTCGATGCAGGAGGCAACGGGCCAGTTTTTTATGGTAGCAGGTATGGGCACAGTAGTTGGTCTGGCAGGAGCGCATATTCTTTATGTAATTCATCGCTTTTTACCTACTACTCCTCCAATTGATGCGGCTTTAACGGTAATGACTCCGTATATACTTTTTCTCTGTGCAGAACAATTTCATTTTTCAGGAGTAATGGCCGTAGTGAGTGGTGGATTGTTCATGTCTTACAGAGCTCATGAAGTTTTTAAAACCGGAAGTACCCGCTTGAATATGCTGGGAGTATGGACAACGCTTATTTTTGTCATGAACGCATTAGTGTTTATTCTGATTGGATTAGAGTTACCTGAAATCATACGTGGATTAGGAAGTTATTCTATTGCCGATGGTATTCGTTATGGATTGATTATAAGTGCAATTACTATTGTATTGCGTTATCTGTGGGTATATCCTTCAGCTTATATTCCGAGATGGTTAAGTGCCAAAGCAAGAAGAGATCCATCACCAGGCTGGAAAGGTCCTTTAATCATCAGCTGGGCAGGAATGAGAGGAGTAGTCTCTTTGGCAACGGCATTGTCAATTCGGTTCTTATGGACAACGGTGTAACTTTTCCACAAAGGAACCTGATCATATTTACGACTTTTGTCGTCATTTTTGTTACTCTTGTTTTTCAGGGTTTAACATTACCTTTAGTGATCAAGCTTATTAAAATTGAAGAAATTGATGATATTATGCCTGAAGATGAACAGCAGGCGCGTATACAGTTGTGTCTGGATGATGTAGCGATAAGATTACTCGAAAAATATGGTAACTCAGATGCTGAAGGAAATGAATTGATAGCTTTGTACAGAACAACTATAAAAAATGAAGTATATAATATACAGCAACGTTTAGAATCTTTTGAATGTGGAGAGATTAAGCATAAAGAAATCAAGAAATACCATTCTTTACTTATGAAAATTTATTCTGAGCAGCGTAAGGAATTGTTCAGACTAAAAAAGGAGCATGCATTTGAAGATGAAGAAATAAGAAAAGCTGAAGTACAGATTGATTTAAATGAATTAAAAATAACAGGATCCGGTCATCTGTAAATATTTATAAAATTGTTTTATTGATAATTTTGTTTTATTGTTAAAGTATTCATAATTTTTTTTGTATATTTAAGAAAGAATATTCATTAATTAAATATATGATTGATATGACTGCGACTCAAAATGAATACAACAAACAGCAAAAAACATTAAAAATTCTGTCGGCAATTTTTTTGTTTTTATCCTATGTTATAGGTATTGGTGCATTGATAATCACTGTTTATCTTTTGGCTACACCAAGAGGAACCGGAGCATGGATTTTACCAGCTTTTAGTTTTCTTACGGGAGCAATTGTGTTTTTGTTTCTTTACTCTTTTTCAAAAGTCATTAATCTGCTTATTCAAATCAGTAATAAATGAAAAAGAAACTAATAGGTTTATTGTGTATTCTTGCTTTTATTTCCTGTAATAATAAAAGCAGTGAAACTGAAACAGTTGATGTAGTGTTGATTGGTGGCGGTATAATGAGTGTTACTTTGGCTAATATGCTTCATGAATTAGACCCCAATCTTACTATGGTCACCTATGAAAGACTTGAGGCCGTAGGTATGGAAAGTTCAGCAGCGCTGAATAATGCAGGTACAGGACATGCTGCTTTGTGTGAGCTTAATTATACGCCGGAGTTAAGTGACGGAAGCATTGATATTCATAAAGCAGTGGAAGTAAATGAGTCTTTTGAAGTTTCTAAACAGTTTTGGTCTTATCTGGTAGCCAATCATAAAATAAGTTCAGCTTCGAAATTTATAAACCCCACTTCACACATGAGTTTTGTAATTGGAGAAAAAGACAGCGAATATCTTAAAAAACGTTTTTTAGCACTCCAAAAACATCCATTGTTTACAGGGATGGAATTTACTGAAGATTCTGAACTGATCAAGCAATGGGCTCCTCTGATTATGAAAGAAAGGGATTCCCGTCAGAAAATTGCGGCTACAAAAATTGATATTGGTACTGATGTAAATTTTGGTGCTCTTACAGAAGAGTTAGCCTCTAATATGGAAAAATCATCTAATATGCGGATAGAATTTAACCATGAGGTTATTAATATTAAACGAAATAAAGATGCTACCTGGAGAGTAACCGTAAAGGATCTCAAAAATAATATTTTGAAAAGCATTCATTCAAAATTTGTTTTTATTGGAGCTGGCGGAGCCACCCTTCCTTTACTTGAAAAAACCAACATCCCAGAAGCAAGAGGTTATGGTGGTTTTCCGGTGAGCGGTGAGTGGCTTGTATGTAATAATCCTGATATTATTGCACAACATGCAGCAAAAGTATACGGCAACGATTACCCGAATGCCTTTAAAACCTAAAGATCAGATACAGAGTATCTCTGTTATTTCTAATAAAGTAATCGAAGCTCAGGGAGCCTTAACGATTACAGATGCAGTACGGAATATTCCAGGTGTTACCTTATTTGGGAGTTACGGTGGTGTGAAAGAAAGTATGTCTGCACGCGGATTTCGGGGAATACCAGTATTAAAGAATGGTGTGCGTATGGATTCTCAGTTTCAGACTGCCTCAGGAGTTATTGATATGCAGGGAGTAGAATCGATACAGATGATCAAAGGCTCTGCTGCTATTACTCAAGGGGTTATTACCGATTTGGGAAATGCAGGAGGTGTAATTAATGTGGTAACAAAAACGCCGAATTTTGTTAATGCTGCCAATGTGGGGTTGCGCGTGGGAAGCTGGAATCAGATACGTCCGGTATTTGACTACCAGACGGTATTAAATGAGAGTGAAACAGTAGCATTTCGTTTAAACGGAGCGTACGAAAGCGCAGATAGTTACAGGGCGTATTTAAAATCTAACCGCGTTTATCTGAATCCTTCCCTGGCCTGGAAGCCTACAGAGAAAACAACAGTTGTTCTTGAAGGAGATTATTTTAATGATAACCGGACACCGCATACTTCTGCTGTAAATCTGGCGGCTAATCAGGGAACTAATGCATTGTATGTCTTGCCTGATGATAAATTTTTAGGATTCAAAAGTGATAATAACAACACAAAAATGAGCAGTATGATGGTTAGAATTGATCATAAACTGGACGATCAGTTCCGGATAAGAGCTGCTTATGCACAATCATCCTACAGCGTAGATAATACACAAACAACCGCAAACGCAATAAGAGGCTCACAAGAGTATCACATTCGCCAGCGAGTGATGAGCCGCAGTCTCAGAGAAGATAAAAACAGTACGTTTCAGTTTGATCTGATCGGACAGGAACTTTATACAGGTTCTGTAAAACATACGGCACAATTAGGATTCGATTATCGCACAGCCGATGCAACTACCACCAGCTTTACAACTGATGTAAACGGTTTACAACGCAATTATATTGATGAAATAAACATCTATGAAAATTTTCCAAATGCGATCAATGATGTAGTAATCACTGGAGAGGAAGGGGAACAGATGCCGGCAAAAATTACGTTTAAGGCAAATGATCCTGTAAGAGCTCAGTATGGTACGTTTGGTGTTCTAGCTCAGGATGTAGTAGAATTTAATAAATATGTGAAAGGAGTTTTTGGTCTTCGGTATTCACAAATAATTACAAAAGATGCTGTGTCTACCAACGGTACGCAACGCTCTGCATGGAATCCGATGGTAGGTGTGATGCTGAGCCCTATAGAACAAGTTAATGTTTTGGATCTTTTACCAATTCCACCAGTTTAAGAAGCGCTGCAGATAAGCTGAACACAGGAGAAGAAGTGGGAGCAGCAGTGACCAACCAGTTTGAAACAGGAATAAAATCTTCATGGCTAAACGATCGCTTACTCTTTAATTTTACCTATTTTCATATTCTCACCAGCAACTTGTCAAACACCGAATATGAACCGGGTACTTCAAATCCGACGGGCTATGTATTTAAAGCAGGAGATCTGAAACGAACCGAGTAGAAGTAGAGCTAAACGGACGTATCTTAGATAATCTTACGGTAATGCTTGGATATGCTTATCTGGATGCGCAATATCAAAACAGCCCTTCGTATGTAAACGGTTCTGCACCCATGAATGCCCCAAAAAACACAGCTAACGGCTGGATTCAGTATTTGTTTAATAACGGGGTGCTAAATGGTTTAAGCATCAGTACAGGTTTATATTACGTTGGTGAACGCCCGGTTAATGAATACAGTCTGGCTCCGGACGGACATGGAAATATGGGAGGTACAGAACCATTTGACATGCCTTCTTACTATACGTTAAATGCACAGCTGGGCTATAAATACAAAGGATTCGATGCACGATTTTATTTCAATAATATAACAGATCAGATAGGGTTAAATTCATATTTCAGAGGAGGTTTTATCAATCAGATAGATCCACGGAATATAGCTTTATCGGTTTCCTATAATTTTTAATTTGAGTGGGTTAGTTGATTAGAAAAATGGCTTGTTTTTATATAAGCCATTTTTTTTAATTATAAAAACACCGTTAATAGATTATTAAATACATAGCTTAAAACAAAATAGTTTTATAATTTTGTGTCATAACGTAAATCAGATAATTATGTACCCAGAAGAAATTGTAAAACCGATGCGTGAAGAGCTTGTTGCTGTCGGTTTTCAAGAATTATATACAGCTAAAGAAGTGGAAGATGCTTTAGCAAAAGAAGGAACAACCTTGGTAGTGGTAAATTCAGTGTGTGGTTGTGCAGCAAGAAATGCACGTCGGGAGCACGAATGAGTTTGGACAACGGTAAAACACCGGATCAGATTGTAACTGTTTTCGCAGGAGTGGATAAAGATGCAGTAGATGCAGCACGTGAAAAAATGTTTCCTTTTCCCCCATCATCACCAAGTATGGCGTTGTTTAAAAACGGAGAATTGGTACATATGTTAGAAAGACATCATATTGAAGGTCACCCGGCGGAGACTATTTCAGAAAACTTAAAAGAAGCGTATAACGAACACTGTTAAGAACACTGTTAAACTTATCCCTTTTTTAAACAAACGAACCGCCGATTATATCGGTGGTTTTTGTTTTTATTGTATATTTGACCTTTAATTTCATAAAAGTGCAAAAAATTATCTCTTATCCAATTAGTATTGTTTTTTATTTCTTTTTTGCGTTAGCCTTGTTGATCTTTCATCCGATTCAATGGATTTGTTTAAATATTTTTGGTTATCAGGCACATAAAAAAAGCGTAGACATTCTTAATGGCTGTTTATTGAGATGCGGACATATATTAGGAACTACATTTTCAGTAGAAGGTGTAGCGTTGGTGCCTGAAAAAGTGCCGGTAATTTTTGTATCCAATCATCAGAGTCTTTATGATATTGTTTTAATGATATGGTATCTGCGAAAAGCACATCCTAAATTTGTAAGTAAGAAAGAATTGGGGAAAGGGATTCCGAGTGTGTCATTCAATCTTAAAAGAGGTGGTTCTGTGCTTATTGACCGGAAAGATTCAAAACAGGCATTACCTACTATCAAAGGATTGGCAGAATACATCCAGAAATACAACAGATCAGCTGTTATTTTCCCGGAAGGAACGCGTTCAAAAACGGGTGCACCTAAAAGCTTTTCTGAAAACGGAATGAAAATATTATGCAAGTATGCACCGGATGCTTATGTAGTGCCGGTTACCATAAATAATTCATGGAAAATATTCCGTTATGGAATGTTTCCTTTAGGGTTGGGGGCAAGAGTCAGTATGAAAATACATGAACCGATGAAAGTGAATGACTATGATTTTAATACCCTGTTTGAGATCACACAGGAAAAAATCACCTCGCAAATAAAATATTAATAAACGGATAAGACGGTAAAAGAAAAAAATATGTCAACAAAAAATGTTCGATTAGAAGTAATGCAGTTTCTGGAAAAAAATATAGATAGTTTCGTAGATAACTATCTGATTCCAGTGGAGAAAATTTGGCAACCATCTGATTTGTTACCCAATTCAGAATCAGATAATTTTTTTGAAGAAGTTAGAGAATTAAGAGAATACGCTAAAGAATTACCATATGATTTTTGGATTGTTTTAGTAGGTGATACAATCACTGAAGAAGCATTGCCAACTTATGAATCCTGGCTGATGGATGTTGATGGTGTAAAACAAAAAGAAGGAGAAGGTGGTAACGGATGGGCAAAATGGATACGTCACTGGACAGGAGAAGAAAACCGTCACGGAGACTTGTTAAACAGATATCTGTACTTATCCGGAAGAGTGAACATGAGAGAGGTAGAAATTACCACACACCATTTGCTCAATGACGGATTTGATCCGGGAACCGACAGCGATCCGTATAAAAACTTTGTTTTTACCAGTTTTCAGGAATTGGCAACGTATGTTTCTCATAACAGAGTAGCGCAGTTAGCTAAGAAAAACGGAGATCATAAATTATCAAAAATCTGTCGTTTGATTGCTGGAGATGAAATGCGTCATCACCATGCATATTCTGAATTTGTAGATCGGATTTTTAAAGTAGATCCTTCTGAGATGATGCTTGCTTTTAATTATATGATGAAGAAAAAAATCACCATGCCAGCCAACCTTATTCGAGAATCAGGCGGAGCCATCGGCGATGCTTTCCATCACTTCTCGGAATCTGCACAGCGTATTGGAGTTTATACTTCTATGGATTATGTGGAAATATTACAAAAATTGATCAGCCGTTGGGAAATCGATAAAATAACCAATCTGACAGATGAAGCTGAGAAAGCGAGAGATTATCTTATGAGACTTCCGGATCGTATGGCTCGTCTGGCAGAAAGAATGAAAATATCTGCAGAGTCACACGTGTTTAAATGGGTAAACCCTGCTATGGTGAAATAATATAAATAGAAAGCTGTGATAACAGCTTTTTTTAATTTACAGAGATGCAAAACATTATAGAAAAAACAATCATTTTTGTGCAAAAAGAATTGCAACATAACGAGTCGGGACATGATTGGTTCCATATCGAACGTGTGTATAATACAGCAGTAACTATTGCTAAGAAGGAAGCATGTGACCTTACTGTTGTAAAATTAGCAGTACTGCTGCATGATATTGCAGACAGTAAGTTTCATAACGGAGACGAGAGCGTGGGACCTGAAAAAGCAGCTGGCTTTTTAGAATCATTGGCTGTTGATCCTGAAATCATTGAGCATGTAAAAAAAATCATTGAAAATATCTCATTCAAGGGAGGTAATTTTGAGAAAAACTTTCATTCCAAAGAACTGGATGTTGTACAGGATGCTGATCGGTTAGATGCTATTGGTGCTATTGGTATTGCCCGTGCTTTTAACTATGGCGGTTATAAAAACCGGATAATTTATGATCCGGCACAACAGCCTAAAATGAATATGACCAAAGAGGAATATAAAAACAGCAATGGTACTACTATCAATCATTTTTATGAAAAATTACTCTTGCTAAAAGACCGAATGAATACTGAGACCGGAATACAGATGGCACAACAGCGGCATAATTATATGGAAGGGTTTCTGAATGAATTTTTTGATGAATGGAAGGGTTATCTATAAATAAAAAACGAGTATTAAACTCGTTTTTTTATCTTTTAAGAATATAGATGTGTTCTAACACTTTCTGTGGCATACCTGAACGGATACTAAACCACGTGCATATTGAATCTGAACACAATCTCCGCTTCCTTTTAAGCTTGGGCTAAGTATTTTTTCTGTTGCGGTGGCAATCCCTTCTTTAGATGAAAACGAACCACCACTGGTCCAGCCTTCAGGACATTTTCCTAATAATAGATCTGCAATGCCTATCAATGAAGGGAAGGTACTATTGATTTTATTGTCAAATATATCGATTACTTTTTTTGCCTTTGTATCAAGAAAATGCAAATCAGTGACAAAAGCCTGATTTTGCTTGAAATTTAACTTATACACTACCAAATCAGCATTTGGGTACTTTTTTCTGATTTCTTCTAATTCATCATTAAAACTGTTCAGTGTGTTTTTAATGTGACTATTCAATTCTTTAGCGGTGTAAGCCTTAAATAAAACAATTGTATCTGTTTTAAAAGGAGTAAAATCGTTTAAATTTAGTTTATATCCTACATCCTCTTTGCTTAAATTATTTTTTGTTTCGGCTTCTCTGTCTTCTTGTGAGCACCCTGCGAATGCTGCTAAAGAAATTACTAATAAAATAAATAATTTTTTCATACTGTATAATTTTGTAGTTAATATCTCAAAACTAAGTAAAAAACAATACAATATTTTAAATTAACAAAATATTAACTTTTTGAATTTGAATATTAAAATGTTTTTTGTTATTAATACCAAGTTGGGAAATTGTATTGCTACATATTACTATACAATAAAAAAACAGCTGGAATTCAACAACTGTCTTTATTTAAATTTATTTTAGGTGGCTTTTTATGTAAAGCTCTAAAGATTTAACTTCTTCATCACTAAAGGTTTTGATAATGGCGAAATTAGCTTTCATTACATCATATTGAGCGGGGTCTACAATCGGTTCTGCTTTTTGTCGTAAAAAAGCAAACATATCGCCGTTTTTCTCCTGATAAATTTTTGCTATTTCCTGAATACTTGGGCCGATTACTTTTTTATCAGGAAGGTGACAGGTATAACATGCCGCTTTATTACTGTTAAAGAGTTCCTTTCCTTGTTCAATAATCACTTTTGGATCATTCGGGTCAACTACTTCTTCAGGATATAATTCCTTGGATTTTTTTTCCTCTTTATTACATGAAACTCCCAAAAATGAAAGAGCCAACATGCTGAACATAAAAAATTTCATTGTCTTGTTTTTGTTGTTCTGTAAAGATACTAATATATACTTACTTGTTCAGTAAAATAGCGGCTTCTTTAGCGAAATAAGTAGAGATAAGATTAGCACCTGCACGTTTGTGGGTCAAAGTGATTTTAGCGATGTAGCTGTAAACGACTATAATTTTATTTCCTATGGATTATATAGAGACAGTGAGCACAAATCT
>NZ_JAUFQU010000027.1:0-11456 GCF_030409925.1 Paenimyroides ceti | reverse complement strand
ATATGCGCTAAACGATAGTCTCAGAGGTTATGAATGGCTGCCTAAACTGCAACAGTCGGCAAAAATGACAATGGCTTACACAGGAGATAATTACCGAATCTTTTTTAAATCGGAATATTATAACGAGAAAATCAATAAGTATAGTGAAATCGTTTCACCGGGTTATAATCCTGAAACAGCAACTTACCAGCCATTTTCCAATGATGAAATCATTACCACTAACCGTTATTTCAATCTGTTGAATGCTTCAGGAAATGCAAATTGGTTCAAATATGATGTTTCACTTTCTTATCAGCAGCAAACCCGTTCTGTTGAAGAATATAAATATCTGATTAAAAAGGATGAAAGAACCAATGTGCTGAAATATGATTTTGAAAGCAGAAAGGTATTATACTCCAAAGGTATTTTCTCTAATTTTGTAAAATCAGATTTTTTTGATTTTCAGATAGGATATGAAATCAGCGAAATGAATGGTTTTACTTCTTTCAGAAAGGTTTTTTTGACGGAAAAAATATAGATCGAAAAATAGGTTCTTATGACATTTTCGGATCTGCTGAATTTAATATTACCCCGAAATTTTCAATACGTCCGGGTATGCGACTGCTGAATTCTAATCTTTTTGATCAGGAAATCGCATATTCAGTAAGTGCAAAATACATTCTTCCGAAAGGATATGAATTGAGAGCAGTATATGGAATGTCTCCAAGATTACCTAATTATGAAGAATTATACAGCTACTATTTTGATGCAAATCATGATATACAGGGAAATGAAAATCTGACAACCGAAAAAGGACGATCTGCTTTTCTGCATTTGAAGAAAAGATTTGAATTTAACGAAGGTTCTTATACCAACAGATTATCATTGAGTTTATTTGAGGTTGAAGACAGAATTGATTTAGTCGTTGCCAGTGCACCGGGAGATCCGCTTGTATATAGATATCTGAATGTTGATACCTATAAAAACAGAAACATCTCTTATATGGGGAATTTCAGATACAAGAATTTTGATGCAGGCTTTGGTATTACTTATGGAGCCACTTTGAAAACTTTAAATCAGTCAGAAGATACAAATGATTATCTGTATAGTATGAACCTGAATTTCAATGTGTCTTATAAAATTGAAAAAACCAATACCACTGCTTCCCTTCTTTTCAAATATACCGGACCGGAATATGAATATGTTCAAACGGGTACAGATATTATCAATCCAACTTATACAAGAGGAAAGAGACAGGAGATATCATGGGTAGATGCAACAGTACGTCAGGGATTCTATAACAATAAATTAGACGTAACGGTTGGGGTGCGTAACCTGTTTGATGTTACCCGAATCCGAACTTCATCAGAAGGAGCCGGAGCGCATACTGCTGGTGCCAATACACTTCTTATGGGATATGGGCGCAGTTATTTTGTAAAACTATTATATAAACTATCGATATAAATAAAATGAAATCAATCTTAAAAATAATAGCAGTTCTTTCTTTGGTTTTTACTTTAGGATGTGAGAAAGATAATGAATTTACTCAGGAACCTTTCGTTGTTGCTTTTAAAAGTCAATCGATAGATTATTCTACAATACAGGATAATTATAATATGAGATTGGTATTTTCTGAACCGGCAAAATCTGCTGGTAAAGTATACATTCGCGTATCAGAAGATAATGCTTCGCAAGGAATTGATTACACTACAATACCGCAACAGACTGATCGTATTATTGAATTACCGTTTAATAATAATGATACGGAGGTCTCTTTTATATTTGAAAACCTTATTTATCCTTTTGACAGAGAAGATAAGATGATCACTTTTAAAATAGAAAAAGTTGATTATTCCTTCGCTACAGCTATTCAGGGATATTCTACGGCTGTTATCTCTTTCGGACGGACTTTAGGAGCCGTATTAGAGCCAGAAATAGGAGGACCCAATCAAGCCTATAATGTATATGTAGATTTGAGTACAGAACGCATGACCAAAATAAAAAGAGACAGCTGGGATCTTGGATTCTATTCAGGCAACCTGAACAGAGTCACTATAAATGGATCTATTTATATGGCGGCAAAAAAACTGGAGACTACGGATATGAATGCAGTAACACAGGCATCTGTTCAAAGCATGTTGTCTGAAGTAGCCGTAGGTACTTTTGATGCGGCCAATGCCAATTATGTTGACGATCCTTCAGGCGATATCCAAATGACAGCTATTTCAGAAATTTCATCGGATAACAGTCAGAACTTTGTTTATCTCGTAAATCTTGGATTTCAGCCGGGTACTGAAACGCCTCCTACCGGGAGTGTTGCTGTCAGTGGTACTCCAAGAGGGTTTAAAAAGATGCGTATTTTGTTGGAAGGCGATAACTATGTCTTGCAATATGCAGATTTAAATGAAACTACTTTCAAAACAGTAAAAATAAACAGAACGCCATCGCATAACTTTACGCATTTCAGCTTTACAACCAATAATATTGTAGAGGTAGAGCCTGCAAAAGATAAATGGGATTTAAACTTTACTGTATTTACAGACATTATCGACGGTTCAGGATCATATGGTTATTCAGATTTTGTGATAAACAATCTGAAAGCCGGAGTAAAAGTATACAAAGTTTCCACGGTTTCAAATCGTATGAAGCCTTTTCTGAGGGGGACATTCAGAATAATCTTTTTGTACAGAATCAGGGAGTTATTGGTGTAGACTGGAGAAATGTTTTTGATAAAGTAGTACACGCAGACCGTTATTATATACTTAAAGATATTGAAGGTAACTATTTTAAAATACGTATGCTTCAGATGTTAAACAATAATGGGGAACGCGGATTTCCAAAATTTGAATATCAATTAATTAAATAGTAAACAATATGAAAAAATCTTTACTTACAATTGCAGGAGCATTAAGCATTATGTTCTCTGCAAACGCTCAGACACAGGTAGAAGGGCAGGTAACTATGGGAGCTGGTTATGCAAATAATGTATTTTATAATCTGGCAGATCAGGATGACACCACTATTGCATCCAATACATGGGATATCGCTTTTTACAGAGTTTCTTCACTTGATAAAGGGATCAGAATCAATGATGGTGGCAAATTATCAGTATTTGAAGCATCAAATAACATAGCAGACTGGAGTACTATTTCTGTAACGAATGAAGCAAACTGGACTCAGCTTTATAACAGTGATGCAGCCTGGAATGAAGGTGCTTTTGACAGAGGATCTGCTGCTTTTGGTTGGGGAAATTATAATTCAACGACACATGCTGTGACAGGAACAGTCATTTTTGTAGTAAAAAAACCTGGAGCAACAGGAAGTCCTGCTCAATATACTAAAGTTAAAATAGACCAGTATGCAGGAGGAACTTATACTTTTACGTATGCAAAATGGGATGGAACTGCTTGGGGAGCTGATGTAACAAAAACTGTAGCAAATACTTCTAATACAGGAAAAACATTTAATTATTTCTCTTTTACAACCGAAGATTTAGTGGATTTTGAGCCTGTAGCAACGGAATGGGATTTCTTGTTTACTCAGTATACAACAGATTATCCAAATCCTGGTCAACCTGGTACTACAATACCTTATGTAGTAACAGGAGTTTTACAATCGCCAAATGTGAAAATTGCTAAAACAACGGATGCAACTGCAAATGTAGAAGATTTGTCTGCTAATATCAGTGTCGTAGGATATGACTGGAAAACTTTTACTGGCGGGTCATATACAATAAATACAAATACAAATTATTTTGTAAAACGTAATAATTCAGATGTAGTTTATAAGGTAAACTTTACTCAGTTCGCAGGTTCTTCTACGGGGATTGTGAAATTTAATATAGATAACACGGCTACTTTATCAGTAGAAGAAGTAGCACCAGGCGTTTCATTTGATGTATATCCAAACCCTTCAACTGACAAAATTATAAATGTAGTATATGATATACAAACGGCTAATTCAGCTCAGAATACCATCGCTATTTATAGTTTATCAGGTGCAGTAGTTTATAAAGCACAAGCGAATACACAAAATGGTTTTTACAGCCAAACATTAGACTTAAGCCATTTATCAAGCGGTATGTATATGCTTGAATTCAAATCAGGTGATAAGTCTGAGATGAAAAAAATAATCTTAAAATAGATTTATTGTTGTTAGTTTAGTAGTACTTTTTGTTAAGTTTGAAAAGGTTTCCATACGGAAACCTTTTCTGTTTTTTAGGGACTTAAATAGTGTTACAGTATGTTATTTTAAAAGAAAAGTCAGAAGGATATTGTTAAGCTTTTCTGGTTGCTCAAAAGGGATATAATGCGTTGCATCGGGGATAATCTCAATATCTGAATCTTTAATTGACTCATGTATCAGTTGTGTATGCTCTTTCTTAATCACATCTTCGCTTCCCGCAATTACTAATACTTCATTTTGTATTGAGGCAAGCTGGGCAGAATTGATATGCGGATGGTTGAGCATCAGCCTCACAAGTCGTAACTTTCCTTTTTTCTCTGCGAGTTGTTTTTCAAATTCAGCAAGCAAATCTTCACTGACACCTGAAGGTTCCAGATTCGATCCTATAGTAACTAATTTATTAACCCTATCAGGATGTTGAGAATTAAAAATCAATCCTGTATTTCCACCGTCACTCCATCCGATAATACTTACTTTTTTCCACCCGTTTGATTCAATTACTTTTAGCAGATCAGCAGCAAATAATTCGTAGCTGTAATCGGCCGTAGACATATCGGTACTTCTTCCCTGTCCGCGTGTATCTATTGCAATTACTTCAAAGTATTTAGAAAGTAGTGGAATCTGATTGTAAAAGTCAGATATGTTGCCATTATTGCCGTGTAAGAGAAGTAACGGAGTGCCTTTTCCATAAGATTCATAATATATTGTAGCATCTCCGGTATCAACATATTTTCCTTTCTTACTTTTCCCGTAAATTGTTTTTGCCGCCTGCTCTTTGCTTTGATAATAAGTAGCAAGCATCTTTATTTGAGCATCTTCCGCACTTACAATTTCATCTTCAATATCCTTTAAAACTTCCTTGTCATTATTTTTTTTCAGGTATGCAATTTCCAGACTGGAAATAAATATACCTTCGCTACGCTCCCAATTACCTTGGCTTTGATATCGGAACAGCAGATTTTTTGCAAGTGATTTTTTGGCTGAAATTCCGAAAGAAAAAGCCTCATTTTCGAGTGGCTTATAATCTACAAGCTGCATCGTTACAGCAATTTCATTTTTATTATTAAACACTAATCCGTAAGATGATAAATCTATTTTTTGCCATCCGGTAGCAGACGTTTTAAAAATAATGTTTTCATCGAGAAGCACTTTACCGGGTATATTATTTTTTACTTCATAGATGTTGAGCTTTAATGTAATCTGTGCATATCTTGAGCTGGGAATAATATGAAATTGATACGATTTTAATTTAGTCTTTTCATAGAGTTTGAAAATAGTTCCCTGTTCTATAGTCGGAACATTTTTATCAAACATTTTTGAGAAAGTAAGCATAGGTCTCTTTTTCTGGCCTATTGTTTTTTCTTTCATTTTTTGCAGATTGATCACCATCGTTTCCATAACGGTAGATTCCGGTTCCAAAATAAGATGACTGTTTTTTAGCAGTTCGTTTTTATGCTTCTTTTCATCTTGATAGCCAAACGCACTAAATATGATATCTTCCTTCAGATCATCAGAAATTGTCAGCGTATAATTTCCATTTTCATCGGATACAGCACCCGTGTCTGAATTTCTGATTCCGATAGAACAATAAGAAATGGGTTCTCCATTATGGTTTTTTACAGTACCACGGATTGTAGTTTGCGCATTAGCCATATAGTTGATTGCAAACATACAGAACATTAAAAAGAGTTTTTTATACATAGGGTTATTGTTATTGAGTTAGGCGTAAATTCACATATATTTGAGCATAAAAATGATCTACAGTTAATAATGTATACAGTACACATGAATTGCAATGATCATATCTGTTCATATACTTAACGATGCGGAAGTTATGGATAGTCTGGGGAGATAACAGTAATTCGGATATTCTATTCTCTTGTTGTATTAACATGGAAACCACCAGTGCATATAATAAAGCCTGCCATTTTTGAGAAAAACATTGATATGTCCGTCAGAAAAATTGTCAGCATCTTCTCTGAGTTGTATAATCTGTAATCTACCTTCGCCCTGAACCTCTATATCCTCTATCTGATCTACGGCGTTTGGAAATAACTTTTTTAATTTGCGCAGTTTTGTAAATCGATTGAGTTTAACGTTTTTATATCGGATGTAATTTCTTCGGTAAATCTGAACACATCAACGGCTACTTTATCTCCGCTATTTTCAAAGCGTGATCCGTCTTTATATAAATATTTATCCTTAAGATCTTTTGTAGCATCATCATTTTCAAAAATATAACTACAGGGCTGGACGTCAACCAAAAGATGGATGCTGTCACTTGTACCAAAATATTTTTCAAATTCAGAAAAACTGAAAAAACGTTTTACTTTGCCGTTAAATGTCATTTCATTGACATCAAATACCTCTGCGAGCGGTGGTCTATTTTGTGCCGATACAATTTGTTGTATCAATCCAAACATGATCAGCAGGCATGATAATAAATGTTTCATATCTTATATTTATTGCCCCAATTGTATAAGCTAATTTAAACTTTAGAACTCAAACTCAAACTGTTGTTTTCTTAATACTATTATAAAATAATTTCAGTGTGAGATTCTACTGGCTGTTAGAAAATTTGATCTTATAAAAATGGATTATCGAAGACTATCAGCTGTTGTAAAAGGAGTTCATTAAATCTGTTTTTAATGTGAAAGCTTTGCTTTTTCAGCTTTCCTCAATATCCCCAAAGCAGTCACCTCTTCGTTTTCTGAATTTATTTTATCAGGAGTATTTACGGCTGTAATAGCATTTAAATCAAAATCAGTGATTCTTAATTTTCTTGAATATTCTACACTGACATTTTGCGTGACCGGGATCCAAACATACGGAGTCAATCGCCTGTTTTTTAATATCCTCATCTTTTTTGCTTTAGGAGTATATATATCGCGTTTTACAGCCGGGCAACTTAATAATAATACCGATGTAAAATAATAACCGAGTAAAAAGAAGTGTCTCATATGAATTCTATTATGGTAGCCATTTATTTACATTCGGATGTCCGATAAACAAAATTGCCGTTATTTCACCGCTACAGGCTGTTAACGAATTTATGTGGGCAGTGGTCTTAGCTATTATGTTTGTATTTTGTCTATAAGAAATAAACGATAAAAAGAATAAAAAAATAATAAAGTGTTTCATCGGGAATTTTATATCAATAATTACTTTTGAGTAAGCTTTTTTATCATCTCTGCTGCATTCTCATTTTTTGGATTGAGCAAAAGCGATTTTTTATAGGCTTTCAAAGCGGCTTTTCTTTTATTCATCTTCAATAAAATTTCGCCGTAGCTGTCAAAAGTATTGAACGCAGACGGATACAGTTTTGTGTTCAGTTCCAATACTTTGAGCGCTTCCTCATACAAGTTTTTATTCATCAATGTATATCCGAAATTATTGATCGCCTCCTCGCTCGCATTATAGGCAGAAAGAGATCCATTACTATGTTGATTTTTAATTTCAGCAATGGTCTGATCAATGGACTGTGTCTCTGCATAAAACGCTTCAATGGTCTTTTGATTCATAAGACGTTCCTTTTCTTCCTGTTCAGCCAGAGTCTCTACACTGTAATAGCGACGCTCTTCATCTGTCACTTTTGAAGCATCTATTGTATAGCGTTTCCATTTACCATTTGTTGTAGCATCCTGAATGAATTGTGTCCCGTAAATCTGAGGTTGGTTTTTACGCATCAGATCCCTGTCAACAGCTGCTGCATACCAACACCGATTAAGACTCCCGTCGAGATCAAGTGCCGTTTTAAAACTTTGTACAGCAAGGGTAGAAGATACCGTATCATTACCGTGCTGAAATATAATTCCTGCATTAAAATGATCTTTGGCTGTATTTACTTTACCCTGAGCCATCAGTTCATGAACCCTCAAACGTCTCAGACTGTCTTCTTTATTAAGCATTTGCCAATCAATGTCTGACATGTTTCTTGCGCGCTGATCGGCATCTGCAAGCTGCTGTAATTCAGTATTGTCATTTTGTGTGTATCCCAGGTATCCTATAAAAAATATCATACTCTGAATGAACATTTTGTGTATATTATACATCATATAAATTATCTTTTTTAGTTCAAAATTTTCTCATTAGGATATAATTGCTGAAATTTTCACCTTAGATGGACTGATTACAAGAAGTATTCCAATTTGAGTATGTCGTTCTTGATTAATAGTATCTGAATAGCGTAATAGCGGATACAAATATAGATACAAGACACCATTTGGTGTTTTAATTTATTCTTAAAATTTAGTAAATTGCATGTTCAATACAAGATGATGGAAAGAAAACCAGCTGCAGGAAGCATACGCAACAAGGAACGGAGCAAAAAGAAGTTTTTAGATGCTGTAGGTCAAATTCTGATGACAAAAGGGTGTAGTGCTCTTAAAGTAAACAACATTGCAGCAACAGCGGGCTTAGATAAGAAAATGATTTATACTTACTTTGGTGGTACTGAAGGGCTTTTGGATGCTTATATACAATCACAGGATTTTTGGAGTAATGTAAAGGTCGATCCATCGATTCCAATTCAAGATGGTGGGAAAGTACTCACTCAAAAAATGTTGCAATCACAATTTGATTATGTAGATAAAAACAAAGAATTGCAAAAGCTATTGCTTTGGCGGTTATCAGAAAAGCGGACCACATTAAAAAAACTTTCAGATCGTCAGGAAGCAAACGGAGAATATTTATTCAGTACCATTACTGATCCTCATTTCAAGTCACATTCAGAGCAATACAGAGCTGTCATTGCGATATTGATATCAGGCATTTATTATCTTAATTTATATAGTAATGAAAACGGAAGTGTTTTTTGCGGATTAGATATGAAATCTCCCCAGGATCGCGATAAGATAAAAGAAGCCCTGTCTTTTATAATTGATAGTACTTATAAAAAATATGAATAGAATACTTTTAGAAACCAAAAGGGCAATAAAAAAACAGCTGTAAATTAAAATTCACAGCTGTTTTTTACAATAGATTTTATAGTTATTACTCATTTATTCTGAAGATAACCAATAGTGAGTTAATAATATACTGAACACCGATCGCTAAAACCAGAAAACCAATAATTCTGGAAATCGCTACAATACCGGAAGCACCTAATAATCTGGAAATATAATTAGCACTTTTTAAAATGAGATAGATACTTATAGCAGCACCGAGAATTGCTGTGGCAATAATGCTTTTATCTGCTATTTCAGGATAATCCTGATACATTGCAATTAGTAATGACATCGCACCCGGACCTGCCATAAGCGGTATCGCTAAAGGCGTCACAGCTATATCACTGCGTTTTTGAGCGTCGTTGGTAACTTTCTTGCTTACGCCTCTTTTTTTACCAAACGATCCGGATAGCAATCCGAAACCAGAAGTACAGATTACTATTCCTCCGGCGATGCGTAATACATCAATACTAATCCCGAAAAATTTCAAAACATATTCGCCAATCAAAAAGGAGATCAGCAGAATAATGAATACATTAACAGCTGCCCAGAATGCTGTGCGGTTCCGCATTTCTTTAGTGTCATCCTGAGTCAGACCTAAAAAGATAGGCACTGTTCCGATTGGATTCAATACGGAGAATAAAGCGGCAAATGTGATTAAAAATAAGTTCAGCTTCGAAATTTATAAACCCCACTTCACACATGATTTTGTAATTGGAGAAAAAGACAGCGAATATCTTAAAAAACGTTTTTTAGCACTCCAAAAACATCCATTGTTTACAGGGATGGAATTTACTGAAGATTCTGAACTGATCAAGCAATGGGCTCCTCTGATTATGAAAGAAAGGGATTCCCGTCAGAAAATTGCGGCTACAAAAATTGATATTGGTACTGATGTAAATTTTGGTGCTCTTACAGAAGAGTTAGCCTCTAATATGGAAAAATCATCTAATATGCGGATAGAATTTAACCATGAGGTTATTAATATTAAACGAAATAAAGATGCTACCTGGAGAGTAACCGTAAAGGATCTCAAAAATAATATTTTGAAAAGCATTCATTCAAAATTTGTTTTTATTGGAGCTGGCGGAGCCACCCTTCCTTTACTTGAAAAAACCAACATCCCAGAAGCAAGAGGTTATGGTGGTTTTCCGGTGAGCGGTGAGTGGCTTGTATGTAATAATCCTGATATTATTGCACAACATGCAGCAAAAGTATACGGCAAAGCTTCTGTTGGCTCACCTCCGATGTCGGTACCTCATTTAGATACACGAATCATCAATGGAAAAAAAGAACTACTTTTTGGTCCGTTTGCCGGCTTTTCTCCAAAATTTTTAAAGAATGGCAAATGGACTGATCTTCCGGAATCTTTTAATTTTTACAACCTAAGACCTGTTTTAGAAGCAGGGCTTGATAATATACCGCTGACAAAATATCTTATAGAACAGGTTGTCTTGACTCCGGAACAACGTTTAGAGGCTTTAAGACAGTATATGCCTACAGCTCAAATGAAGGATTGGGATCTTAAGATTGCCGGACAAAGAGTACAGGTGATAAAACTTGATGATACTACAAAAGGCGGTATTTTACAGTTTGGAACGGAAGTGGTAACCGCTTCAGATGGGAGTGTAGCCGCATTATTAGGCGCGTCACCGGGTGCGTCTACGTCAGTATCTATTATGCTTAAAGTAGTAGAAAAATGCTATGCAGATAAAATGAAAACACTGAGTGGCAAGCCAAGATGAAAAAAATGATCCCTTCTTATGGTAAAAAGCTTTCTGAAAATCTTGATATGGCAAATGAGATCAGAAAGTACAATGCGGAAACTTTGGGATTGATTTGGAAAGAAATTGATACCAATAAATATAATATGAAGGTAGATCAATAAAAATAAGATATGTAATTTACTATATAGAAGTAAAGTAGAGGCTGCATTAGCAGCCTCTGTTTTATTTTAGAAAATCTTCTTTTTTATATTCGGGATTAGGATATTGGTAAAAACCTTCGCCTGCCGCAACACCTAATTTTCCACTATCTATAAAATTCGTTTTGAGGTATTCTACCGTTTTGATTTTTAAAGGATCTTTTGTAGAATCTGCAGCCATTTTATTGATGTTATATGCAGTGGTAATCCCTACAATATCAAGAATACCAAAAGGTCCCACCGGAGCACCGGTTGCTACCATCCATGTTTTGTCTATTGTAGCTACATCAGCTACGCCTTCCACCAATAGATTGGTCGCTGCACTTAGGAAGGGTACCAACAACGAGTTTACAATATATCCGGGTTGTTCCTTATGTAACGGAAGAGCGACCATACCTATTGATTTAGCAAATGAAACAACC
>NZ_JAUFQU010000026.1:0-12679 GCF_030409925.1 Paenimyroides ceti | reverse complement strand
CTGAAAAACTCCGTACAATGGTTCGCCATGTGCAGAAGGATTCCAGTGCAAATCAAAAAAAGAGGAAAAGGGAATATGGGAAAACGCTTTTATAGCATTTGAAAAAAGCAAATAAAGAATACCTATCAATATTAATATGGTAAAATAGCCTGTCAATGTAAACAAGCGCTTCATAATCCAGTCAGCCAAAACTCTATGATTCATTATTTCTCAGTTTAGCGGTGATTAATCGAGTATCTACCGGATAAAATCCGCTCTCCTGAATAATTGAAGTTCCCACTTCTGAAAACTGATACAGTACAAATTCCAGTAGTTTACCCTGAGGTTTTTTGTTGGTATACTGTATTAAAGGACGTGTAATCGGATAAACTCCTGAAATAATTTTTCTTTATCTAAAGGCGAATAAGCAACGGAATGGGCATCTTTTTTTATGCTGATAACTTTGAGTCTTTCCATTACCTTTTCATTGATATAGCCTGAACTTACATAGCCAATACCATTTTTATCATCTTTGATAGCATCAACTATCTGAGCAGTACCGCTCATCCCAATCATGGATAAATCATACTCGTTCTTTACGATATTTTCTCTGAAATAGATATAAGTGCCGGAACTGCTTTGTCTGCCGTAGAGTGTAATTTTCTGATCGTTTCCGCCTAACTCTTTCCAGTTTTTCACAGCGCCTCTGTAGATATCGCTTAACTGATTTAATGTAAGACTGTCAACTCCATTATTCTCATTTACCACAATTGCCAAAGCATCCTGTGCAAAAATAATAGCATAAGGTTCTACCCCTCTCTGTCTGGCATAAAACAACTCTTCATCCGTAATTTCTCTTGAAGAATTTGCCAAATCTGTTTTTCCATTGATCAGGGCAGCGATTCCTGCTCCAGAACCCCCACCGGTTACACCAACTGAAACCAAACTATCCTGATCCATAAAACTTTCAGCAATTGCCTGAACGAGGTTTACTTCCGAATCTGAACCGCGTACTTTAATAGCTACATATTTACTTTCATTCGAAAAACAGGAAATCATGATGGTAACAGAAACCAGAATAAGAATTGTAAAATTCCGCAACATGATGCATTATTTAAATTAAAACAAAAATACCCTTCCCGTATTAAGAAATAGTTTCTTTAAAAACATCAAACGGTTAATTCCACAAAAAAAGCAGGCTAAAAAGCCTGCTTTCATGTATTTATTTTTAACAAATATATTATAGCAATGAACTTACTGCATCAACATATGTTTGTTTAGGAGCAACACCTACCTGGCGACCTACTACTTCTCCGTTCTGGAATATTAATACTGTAGGAATGTTACGTACACCGTATTTAGAAGCAAAATCCTGATTTGCATCAACATCTACTTTACCTACAACTACTTTACCAGCAAAGTCACCGCTTAATTCTTCAATAACCGGACCTAACATTTTACATGGACCACACCATTCTGCCCAAAAATCTACGATAACCGGTTTGTCTGATTTCAATACTACATCTTCAAATGTAGCATCTGTTATTTCTAATGCCATATCTTTTAATTTTTATTTTCCTATTATAACAAATGTACTAAATATTTTAAATGTGTCAAGCTCATCGTTATAAGTTTTCTCTATACATACGTTACTAAAAACTATTAATTTAAGCGGAATTGAACCTGAAGGCTCTCCAGTGCTTCTAACAATTCGGCTGAAATCTCAATGCGCGTATTCTTACTCGGCATTTCCAATACGTTCTTTTTCTGATAAACAAATTTGGGCAGCATAGCCTCTTCATTTATCGTATTCTCATCCAGTTCAATCGGATCAATATCCGTTTCTTCAAGAAAACGATTGACCATTTCATTCTCTATTTTCTGCTGAATTTTTTCCAATTCGTATATCTCAAATGTTACCGGCTTTGATCCTTTGTTTTCATCAAGCAGCATTCTTATTTTTTCTACCTGATGCGCTTTGAGCTCCTGAATATCGATCTGAATAATCAGTTTTTTTGCATAAGTAGGAATTACTTCATTCAGAAGTTTCAACTCTACAAACTGAATGCGCGGTTCGGTTTTTTCATTTGAATCTTTTTTAACGAATCCATCTTTAACAAAGAGCTTGAAATACACAAAGGTATTATTCAGTAAAAAGTGTCTGAATTTGAGGTATTCCTCATTAAACATCCTGAATTCCATACTGTCTTCATAGCCTTCAACTGTAAAGCTTGCCCAATCTTTCCTTTGGCAGAAGTTCTGAATTGTACGTTGGATACCATACCGCCAAACGTAACATTTCTTCCTACAAAAGGCGTCAGGTCTTTTAGCTGGCTCAATTTTACATTACAGAAGTATTTCATTTCAAATTTAAAATCATCCAAAGGATGCCCGGATATATAGATTCCAACCACTTCTTTTTCTTTGGCAAGTTTTTCCATAGTTGTCCATTCATCACAACTCGGTATTACAGGTTCCGGAATCTGCACTTCGCTTGCTTCTCCAAAAAGGCTTACCTGTGATGAATTTTCATTTTCCTGAAATTTAGCACCGTATTTCATGGCTTTTTCCAAAAAGGTTATAGCATCACCTTCCGTAAAAAAATATTGCGCACGGTGCGTTTCTTCAAAACAGTCAAATCCGCCTGCCAAGGCCAAATTTTCAAAAGCTTTTTTATTAGCGGCTCTTAAATCAATTCGTTTTGCCAGATCAAAAATAGATCTGTAAGGTCCTTGTTGCCGGTTTTCTACAATAGTTTGCACAGCACCTTCACCAACCCCTTTTATGGCTCCCATTCCAAAACGGATCGCATAATTTTCGTTTACTGTAAATTTATATACCGATTCATTGACATCAGGTCCTAAAACGGCCAATCCCATTCGTTGACACTCTTCCATAAAGAATGTTACCTGCTTTATATCATTCATATTATTGGACAATACAGCTGCCATGTATTCTGCCGGATAATGCGCCTTTAGATAGGCTGTCTGATACGCAACCCAGGCATAACAGGTGGAGTGCGATTTATTGAAAGCATACGAAGCAAAAGCTTCCCAATCTTTCCAAATTTTTTCAAGAATTTTTGGATCATGTCCTTTTTTAGCCGCCTGTTCCACAAACTGAGGCTTCATCTTATCAAGTACATCTTTCTGTTTTTTACCCATTGCCTTACGCAATACATCGGCTTCACCTTTTGTAAAGTCCGCAAGTTTTTGAGACAGTAGCATTACCTGTTCCTGATAAACCGTAATTCCGTAGGTTTCCTTTAAATACTCTTCACAGGCATCCAAATCGTAAGTAATAGGTTCTTCGCCATTCTTACGCCGTACGAAAGAAGGAATATATTCTAATGGCCCGGACGATACAGTGCATTCATCGCAATAAGATCACCAAAAACAGTAGGCTTCAGTTCGCGCATGTATTTTTGCATTCCGGGAGATTCGTATTGGAACACCCCCACAGTTTCTCCTCTTTGAAACAATTCGTATGTCTTCTGATCATCAATCGGAAAATTATCCGGATCAAGATCAATTCCCAATCGGTATTTTACAATTTTGCAGGTATCTTTGATCAGCGTTAAGGTTTTCAGACCTAAAAAGTCCATTTTCAATAAGCCGGCACTTTCTGCTACGGAGTTATCAAACTGAGTAACGTACAGGTCAGAATCTTTTGCTGTTGTTACCGGAACAAAGTTGGTAATATCATCAGGTGTAATGATTACTCCACAGGCATGAATACCTGTATTTCGCATCGATCCTTCGAGTACTTTTGCCTGCTGTATGGTTTCACCTGCCAGTGAATCGGTTTTTGCCAACTGTATCAGTTCAGCTACTCTTTCAAATTCATCACTCTTTACCGCTTGTTTTACTGCATTGAGCTCTTCAGAAATAAAGCGTGACAAATTCCATTTACTCGGCATCATTCCCGGAATAAGTTTGGCGATACGATCTGATTCTGCCAAAGGCAAATCTAAAACACGGGCTGTATCTCTGATGGCTGATTTGGTAGCCATTTTTCCATACGTAATGATTTGCGCTACCTGATTAGATCCGTATTTCTCAATCACATATTCCATTACACGTCCTCTTCCCTCGTCATCAAAATCGATATCAATATCGGGCATGGATACACGATCCGGATTTAAAAAACGCTCAAACAGCAGATCATACTCTATCGGATCAAGATTGGTAATCCCAAGGCAGTAAGCTACAGCAGATCCTGCCGCAGACCCCCTTCCGGGTCCCACGGAAACTCCCATAGTTCTTGCTGCTGCTATAAAATCCTGCACAATGAGGAAATATCCCGGGTAGCCGGTTTTTTCTATGGTAACCAACTCAAAATCCAAACGCTCCGTAATCTCGGGTGTTATTTCTTTGTATCTTTTCTTTGCACCTTCATATGTAAGGTATCGCAGATAGCTGTTCTCACCTCTTTTTCCTCCGTCTATCTCATCCTCTGCATGCTGAAATTCTGCAGGAATGTCAAATTTTGGCAGTAATACATCACGATATAAAGAATAAGGCTCTATCTGGTCTACTATCTCACTGATGTTGATAATAGCATCCGGAATATCTCTAAACAGGTTTTTCATTTCAGCTGTAGATTTGAAATAATATTCCTGATTAGGCATTCCGTATCGATATCCGCGTCCACGTCCGATAGGAGTTGCCTGTTTCTCTCCGTCTTTTACACATAAAAGAATATCATGCGCATTGGCATCTTCTTTTCTTGAATAATACGTATTATTGGTCGCTATTAGTTTTACGTTGTGCTTTCTCGCAAGAGCAATGAGTGTTTTGTTAACCCGGTCTTCATCTTCTTGTCCGTGCCGCATCACTTCTATATAGAAATCATTCTGAAATTCTTCTTTCCACCATAATAGTGCATCTTCCGCCTGCTTTTCCCCAATATTCAGAATTTTACCCGGTATTTCTCCCTGTAGTCCTCCTGACAAAACAATAAGATCTTCTTTGTATTTTTTTATTACCTCACGGTCTATACGGGGTACATAGTAAAATCCTTTGGTGTAAGCTATTGAAGCCATCTTGGCTAAATTGTGATATCCTTTTTTATTCTTAGCCAGAATCACCACCTGATAACCGTTGTCCTTTTTTGAACGATCGAGATGATTTTCACAAACATTAAACTCGCAACCGACAATAGGTTTCACAATGGTTTCGGTAGGTAATTCCCCGTTTTCAGTCAGTTCCTTATTTTTTGCCTCTGCTGCTTTGTTATGTGCCATAACAGCGTTCACAAATTGAAAAGCCCCCATCATATTTCCATGATCTGTCATCGCAACAGCCGGCATTTTTTCTTTTACGGCAAGAGTTACAAGATCTTTTATTCCAATAGTAGACTGTAAAACAGAAAATTGAGAGTGGTTGTGCAAATGGGCATAATTTGCAGCTTCAAAGGCGCGCATTATTTCTTCCGAAACAACCTCTATTTCTTCAGAAATTACACCTGCTTTTTCTAATTGGCGCTGAATCTCTTCAGAAGCTTTTTTAAGATTAATATGTTTTAATCCTATTAGCTGAAAAGGCTGCGGGTTTTGAGTTTTAAACTCTTCAAAATAATTTTCCGGCTGTTGCAGTTCTTCTTTTGTAAAAACTTCTTTACGGATGAGCTCCAAAAAACAACGTGTTGTAGCTTCAACATCGGCAGTAGCGTTATGTGCTTCACTAAAAGGTACTCCAAACAAATACGCATGCAGCTCAGTAAGTGTCGGTAGTTTATAACGACCTCCTCTACCTCCGGGCAGTTTCAACAACTCAGCTGTAACCTCGGTACAGGTATCCAGAACCGGCATCTGATCTAACGGTGATGGTGTAGACTTACGGTAAAACTCCGAGCCCATGATATTGACATCAAAACCGATGTTTTGCCCGACAATGAATTTTGACTTTTCCAAAGCTTTATTAAACTCCTCTAAAACAAATTGCAGACTCACACCTTTTTCTGTGGCCAGCAACGTCGATATACCGTGAATTCGTTCTGCATCAAAAGGAATGTCATATCCTTCCGGTTTTACCAGATAATCCTGATGTTCCACCAGATTCCCCATTTCATCATGCAATTGCCAGGCAATCTGCACACATCTCGGCCAGTTGTCCACATCCGTTATCGGAGCATTCCAACTCTTTGGTAATCCGGTAGTTTCTGTATCAAATATTAAGTACATAGGTAAATCAGAAAGTTTAAATTTATGATCGAAGTAAGATTCAAATTTACGACAAAAAAAAGAGCTGTTCAATACGAACAGCTCTTTTAAGATTTTTTATAAGAAATGCTTATTCCAAAACCGGAATTTCTGACGGCATTCCATTTGTAATTTCACTCATTTTTATACGAAAGAAAACCCCTTCATGTAAATAAACGCTTTTCATGGTATCGTTTGCGATATTTGTATTAGGAGCATCTACAACAAATCTACCGGATACAGTCCCCGGAACCTGTTTTGAAGCTTCATCAAATACCACATATCCTCCACCTAAATTGATTCCTGTTTTGAACCGTATAGTATCTTTTTCTATTACTCGTCTGAAAACGGCTACATTTTTATCATCAATCCCTAAATCATATCTTTTTCCGAAACCGTAATTCGGTATTCTAAGCAATAAAGATTCTGCACCGTTTGTTCCGTAAACTCTCAGAGTACCGTCTTTAACTTCAGCCACACTTGCATCTGCTCTCCAGAAATCATAGTTACTCAATGCCTGAAATGCGGGATCATTAAATTTCACATCATCTTCACAAGCTGCGAATGTTAGCGCAAGTGTTAAAAAAACTATTATTTTTTTCATATACGAATAAATCTTTATCTAAAACTCAAAAAACAAAAATAGACTTTTTTATCAATTCAACATTATTTTTTTTAATAAAATTTTAACTTTAACAACCCATCTTATTTACAGGCAGTTAGAAAGCAAAAAAAAGGCATAAAAATTTCGTAATTCCAAAAATATACGTAATTTTGCACACTTATTTAATAACAAAAAGGAGGTCGGGTACCTCCATTAAATCAATTGAGATTATGTCTGTAAAAATTAGATTACAAAGACACGGTAAAAAGGGGAAACCTTTTTATTGGGTTGTTGCTGCTGATGCACGTGCAAAAAGAGATGGTAAATTCTTAGAAAAAATCGGAACTTACAATCCAAACACTAACCCTGCAACAATCGATTTAAATATCGATGCTGCTACAAAATGGTTATCTAACGGAGCACAACCAACTGATACTGCAAAAGCAATTCTTTCTTACAAAGGTGCTTTATTGAAACACCACTTAAACGGAGGTGTTCGTAAAGGAGCTTTAACTCAGGAACAAGCTGATGAGAAATTTGCTAAGTGGGTTGAAGAAAAAGAAAACAAAGTATCTGCTAAAGCTACAGGATTAGCTGACAACAAAGCGGCTGCTAAAGCAAAAGCTTTGGAAGCTGAGAAAGAAGTGAACGCAAAAAGAGCTCAAGCTGCATTAGAAGCTAAAGCTGCTGCTGAAGCTCCTGCTGTTGAAGAAGAAGCTCCTGCTGCTGAAGAAAACACAGAAGAAACTGAAGCTTAATTTTTTCAGCGATTATAATGCATAAAAAAGATTGTTTCTATTTAGGTAAAGTCGCTAAAAAATTTAGTTTTAAAGGCGAAGTCCTCGTATATTTAGATACGGACGAGCCTGAAATTTATCAAAATCTGGAATCAGTGTTCGTTGAATTCAACGGACATCTGGTTCCATTTTTTATTCTCTCTGCCTCTATTCACAAAAACAACTTCCTCAGAGTTCAGTTTGAAGATATGTTTTCGGAAGAAGCAGCAGACCGCATCATCGGATGTGACGTATATCTTCCTTTACAGATGTTGCCAAAACTGGAAGGCGACAAATTTTACTTTCACGAAATTGTAGATTTCGAAGTTCAGGACAAACGGCTTGGCTATATCGGAAAAGTTGTAAGAGTCAACGATTCAAATGCTCAGGCACTTTTTGAAATTGACTTTAACGGCAAGGAAATCCTTGTCCCTATGATTGATGATTTCATTATCAAAGTTGATCGTAAAAACAAAACCCTACACTTAGATACTCCTAACGGATTAGTTGATTTATATATCAATTAAATAATTTTGTTAAAGCCAATATTAATATGGAAATTTGAAGTTCAAATCTTCAAATATGTTTTCATTTAAAAACTTCAGCATTCAACAGGATCGCTGTGCTATGAAAGTAGGCACTGACGGCGTTTTACTGGGTGCATGGACACCTCTGATCAATAACCCTTACACCATTTTAGATATTGGTTCCGGTACCGGCTTACTGGCACTCATGCTGGCACAACGCAGTCAGGCTGAACAAATTGATGCCCTGGAGATCGATGAAAATGCTTTTGAGCAGGGCGTAGAAAATTTTGAAAACAGTCCGTGGAATGACCGCCTGTTTGGTTATCATGCGGCTCTGGATGAATTTACAGAAGAAGTATTTGAAGAAGAATCTTATGATCTTATTGTTTCTAATCCGCCTTTTTATACTGAAAACTATTCGTCGGGAGATCAACAACGTGATTTAGCCCGGTTTGAACAAGCACTTCCCTTTGAAGAACTGGTGGAATGTACTGAAGCATTACTTTCTGAACATGGTATATTTTCTGTTATCATCCCCTTTAAGGAAGAAAAACGCCTTATTGCCATCTGTAAAGAATTTGAATTATATCCTTTAAAAATCACTCGCGTAAAAGGACATCCTGAAGCAGAAATTAAACGTTCACTGCTTGCCTTTACCCGTATGGAGCAGGAACCGG
The DNA here is from genome assembly GCF_030409925.1 of Paenimyroides ceti. NCBI lineage: Bacteria > Pseudomonadati > Bacteroidota > Flavobacteriia > Flavobacteriales > Flavobacteriaceae > Paenimyroides > Paenimyroides ceti. Next base: position 3,914 of record NZ_JAUFQU010000026.1, on the reverse strand, counting down.
TTATTACTGAACTTACAATTGAAATAGAAAGACACCGATACACTCCTGAATATATTGAACTTACCAAAGATTTTTATACCAAAATGTAATGGGTTCTTTTTTTATTGAAACGCCCACAAGTTTCCGATACACTCACTACCCGAACTGATGATAAACAATTCGGGTATTTTTATTATACTCAGCAAAGAATGTTTTATTCAAAATCATTCAATAAGTTCCCGATACACTGAATATTAGGAACTGAAGATTGAAATTTTATACTTTTTTAAAAACGCTCTCCTACCTCATCATTTTTTTATTCTGTTGTTATGATCAGTTTCCATTTATATATCATAGCAACCCAAGATCTTTCCCTATTTTAATCTAAAAAACAACAATAAACAGAATATTTTTCTTTTTAAAGATGTTATAAAAACATTATTCAGAAAATATTTCTAAATAATATTTGATTATAGCTTTTATTTTTATAATCTTTGCATCTGTAATAAACAATCATCAAAATGAAAAATACCATAGAAATAATGAACAAAATGATGCAACTGAGGCTGCAGAGTATTTCTATGTAATTTTTTGAATCTGAAATTTTAGAAGTCTCTGCAAAAGCAGGGACTTTTTTGTTGGTAATACTGAAGAAAAATGAATGTAAAAAAAATCGATATCTCACCAGCCGAAATTAATCTTAGTTATGAAAAAACGTTTTCACTGACCTATCAGGTTTTTGGAAAAGAAATTGCTGCGGCACCTGTTATTCTGGTCAATCACGCATTGACAGGCAACAGTCTGGTAGCCGGAGTCAAAGGCTGGTGGAATCGGTTAATAGGAGAAGAAATCACTATTGATGTAAAGAAATATACCATCATTGCTTTTGATATCCCGGAAATGGTTTTGCTGAAAATGAAGCTTCAATCATTTCTGATTACAAAATAATAAGCACTCAGATAGTTGCACAACTTTTCTGGAAAGCCCTTGAAAAACTGGATATACACAGATTACACGCAGTCATCGGAGGGAGCATCGGAGGTGCCATTGCCTGGGAAATGGCTTTTATCAAACCACGGGCTATTGATCAGCTGCTTCCCATAGCGTGCAGCCATAAAGCTTCTGACTGGCTTATCGGCAATGTTCTGGTTCAGGATAACATTCTCAACCATTCTTCACATCCTGTTGAAGATGCCAGAAAACACGCTATGTTGCTGTACAGAACTCCGGAATCACTACGGGAAAAATTTCATTGTAATTTTCAGAAAGAAACCAATCTTTTTGAGATTGAAAGCTGGCTCAACTATCATGGAAACCAATTAAACAAACGCTTTTCCCTGGCTTCCTATAAACTGATGAATCATCTGCTAAAAACAATAGGCAATCATCATACAGAAGAGACTATTGACCATTTTATTGCAACCACAAACATGAAAATTCATATCATATCAATTGATTCTGATTATATGTTTCCAGCGGCTGAACAGTTTGAATTTTACCGGAATCTAAAAAAAAGATATAAAAACATCTGTTACAGCACGATAATGTCCATTCACGGACACGATGCTTTTCTTATAGAATACCAACAGTTACATACCTTACTAAACCAACATTTTAAAGAAGATGAAAATATTAAAATTCGGGGGTAAATCACTATCCTTTACCGGTGCTTTTGACCATGTCATTAGCATTATTAAAAACAGAGCTCAAAAAGAATCCATTGCTGTAGTTGTCTCTGCTTTCGGAGATACTACTGATGTTCTTGAAAAGATATTAGAGCAGGCAGCAAAGCAGGAAAATTTCACGCTCCTATTCGAAACTTTTAAAAAGCAACCTCAACATAAAGGGATTGACCTAACCCATGAGTTTGATTTTTTGCAAAAAATTTTTGAGGGTGTACACCTTTTAGGAGATTATAGCCTTAAAATCAAAGACAGTGTTCTCGCTCAGGGAGAACTGATTTCAGGAAAAATAGTTACCAAAAAACTTCAGGAGCAAGCGATCAATGCTGTTTTTACAGATAGCAGGTCACTGATTATAACAGATAATACTTTTGGAAATGCACAGCCTATTGCATCCGTTTCAAGACAAAAAACCATAGCGCATTTCAGCAGCTTAGACAAAGGAACAACTGCTGTGGTTACAGGTTTTATCGGAGCAACCCTTCATAATGAAACCACTACTCTGGGCAGAAATGGCAGCAACTATTCCGCGGCTTTACTGGCGAATTATCTTGAGGCTGAAGAATTACAGAATTATACGCATGTTGACGGCATTTTTACAGCCAATCCGGATTGGGTAAGTGATGCTCAGAAAATAGAACGTCTGCATTTTAACGAAGCCAACGAACTTGCCAATTTCGGAGCTTCCATATTGCACGCCAAAACAATTGTACCGCTTATCGAAAAAAACATTCCGTTGCGCATTCTCAATACTTTTAAACCAGAGGAAAACGGAACTCTTATTTCTTCTGAGCCTACTCTTTCGGGCATTAAATCATTGTCTGTACTCGCAGATGTAGCGCTTATCAACTTTGAAGGCAGAGGTCTTTTGGGTAAAGCCGGTGTAGATGCACGAATATTTACCGCCCTTTCAGAAAAAAACATCAGTGTCAGCGTGATTTCACAAGGTTCTTCAGAAAGAGGACTTGGATTTATTGTAGAAAAAGGACGGGCTACCGAAGCCGTTCTCGCTTTAGAAAAGGAATTCGAAACGGATTTTTATACGCGTGATGTCAACCATATCTCTATTGATGATGAAGTAGCCGTTATCTCTATTATCGGACAGGATCTCAGTACTTTTCACAAGCCCTATAATGCTTTGATTCAAAATAAGATCATTCCGATTTTGTTTAATAATACGGTTACCGGAAGAAATGTAAGTATTGTTGTAAAAAAAGAAGCAACCAAAAAAGCATTGAATGTGATTCACGGGCAAATTTTTGGTGTTTCAAAAAAAATAAATCTCGCCATCTTCGGCCATGGTTCCGTTGGGGGCACACTGATTGATCAGATACTTCAAAACACTGAAAACATTGAAACCAAGAAACAGTTGAAACTCGTTGTTTTTGCCATTGCCAATTCCCGAAACCTCCTGTTAAACAAACAAAAGAAAACATTTATTTATCGCATTCACGATGAACCGGATCAGGACAAATTATTTAACCTGCAATCGGTCATCAATAAATTTGGTTACAGTATTAATTTTAAATCAAAAGATACCATCTCCAAATCGCTGAATGAACTGCTTACTAATGTTTCCGGCAAAAAGGAACAAAACATGGTAGATACCCTTACCATTCGAAGCATGAGCAAAGCAGCCTATTCTACTGAAAACATTGGCCATTACGGATTGGCATTCGATTATTATTCGCATTTTACCTCACCGATCAGACGTTATCCGGATGTTATTGCCCATCGTCTGCTGCAACATTATCTTGACGGAGGTGCTACCATAAGTCAGGAAGAACTGGAAGAAAAAGCAGTTCATTGTTCACAAATGGAAAATCTGGCAGCAAATGCAGAAAGGGACAGTATCAAATACATGCAGGTAAAATTCATGCAAGATCACAAAGATGAAGAATTTTTAGGGGTTATTTCGGGAGTTACCGAATGGGGAATATATGTGGAAATTGTTGAAAATAAATGTGAAGGAATGGTGCGTATTCGCGATATCAAAGATGATTATTATACGTTTGATGATACACAATATGCTCTTGTAGGAGAAGTAAGTAAAAACATTCTGCAACTGGGAGATGAGGTAATTGTAAAAGTTAAAAATGCCGATCTGGTAAAAAAACAATTAGATTTCACTTTAATAAAACAGGTAAAAGAATAACACATGAAGAAATTTTATATAGCGGTATTATTGATGTGCATTAGCTTTTGTAATGCACAAGTGGTAAAAAATGTAGGTGATTTTACAGAAATAAAATC
>NZ_JAUFQU010000025.1:0-13068 GCF_030409925.1 Paenimyroides ceti | reverse complement strand
ACTTCTCCATACAAATGCTAATTTATTAAAAAATAAATGAGCTTTATCAATTTACAATCTTATATATTCAAATGATTCCTTCATTAGTCAAAGCAAATTATTCCATAACAATGCCTATCTTTGCCTTTTAAATCAATCTATGTCATTTCAATCATTAGGCTTATCGTCACATATTTGCAAAACTATTAACAACTTAGGTTTATTAAAACCTTTTGAAATACAAACGCAAACCATTCCTCTTATTCTGAAAGGAAAAGATGTGATGGGAATTGCAAAAACAGGATCGGGAAAAACACTTTGCTTTGTGGCCCCATTACTTCAAAACATTCAGCACCAAAGCTATGAAAAAAGCCGTAATATTAAAGTTCTGGTTTTGGTACCTACACGTGAACTTGCGGTGCAAATCGAAAATAGTTATGAAGATTTACAGCCAGCACTCAGACGTCCGGTTCAATCAATGGCTGTTTACGGAGGAACCTCTATTAATCCTCAAATGAAAAAAATGTACGGAACCGAAATAGTAATCGCTACTCCGGGACGTTTGCTTGATTTAATCGATCAAAATGCATTATCCATTAAGGAGATAGAATATCTGGTGATAGATGAGGCGACAAAATGTTTCAATTAGGATTTGAAGATGAAATGAACCGTATTTTAAAAATGGTTCCTGAAAAAAAGCAGACCATTCTATTCTCAGCCACCTTAAATGAGAAAGTAGAACATATCAAAACGACTCTGAATATTAATCCTGAAGTAATTGAAGTAAAGGAAGAAGTTACAGATCTGGAATCTATTGAGCAATTGGCATATCGTGTCAATGCAGAAAAAAAAGGACCTTTCCTGCGCTATCTTATCAAACACGAACATATTTCTCCCGTCTTAATATTTGTATCGTCAACACGAACAGCAGAAAATCTCATTGAAAAACTCAGGAAAAATGGTATCAATGCTTTGGCTGTCCACGGAAATAAATCTCAGGGTGCCCGTAGGGTTAACCTGGAAGACTTTAAATCAGGAGAAGCAGATGTATTGGTCGCTACCGATCTTATTGGCCGCGGAATACATATTGACCATCTTCCTTATGTTATTAATTATGAATTGCCCCGATCTCCACAAGATTATGTACACCGTATCGGGCGTACAGGGCGTGCTCATGAAAAAGGAAAAGCAATTTCCCTTATTACTACAGAAGATGAGCACCACTTTAAAATCATTCAGAAGAAAATGGGACGTCAGGTATCTGTTTTAGATACGGACAACATTTAGCTTCATGGATATTAGTTTTTTAATTAGAATAAACCAATATTAAATATTACACTCAAATAACATTATATTTTAAAAGTTATTTGGGTGTTTTTTTTATTTTAAAACCTTATAAGAGCTCATACTATCTAAGGCTTTATTATATCAACATCCATACTCTCCTCATTGCAATGATCAAGATTGGCTTTTGATAACTGAATTGCTATCAATGAGCTGTGAATATTACAAATTAAATCAGGAAAATTGCAATACGTTAGCTTACAATATGGTGGAAATTTGTAATGTTTAATAACAGTAAAATATTGAGAAATCAGGGATATACATAATGTGGGTACATTAAAATTGATTTTGTTATATAAACTTTACTATGGTAGTTTTAGAAACATGTCCCATTCACCTATTTAAATATTATCTCAAAAAATAACGCTATTCAAAGGGTTCAAGATCAATCAACAAAACAATACTGTATAAACAAAGGTAAAATAACAACTTAAAAAATAAAAAAATGAAAAAAATTATATTTTCAATAGCAGTAGCAATAGTTTTACTATATGCACATAAAACAACAGCTCAACCATGGAGCATAGGAGCCCGCGGAGGGCTTGCCATTCCTAATCTTAGTGCAGGCAGCGGATCTGAAGTTAATCCGTTAAACAAAGGATACAGCTCGCGTGTTGGCGCAGGATTTGGTGTTTTTGTAGAAGTTCAGACCAGTAAACTTTTCTCCTTACAGGCAATGGTAGAATATTCGCAACAAGGAGGTCAAAAAAATGGCTTTCAGGCTATTCCGGTTCCAAAACAGATTGCACCTTTACTTGGTGCACAGGGACCTCGTTATTTGTATGCAGATCTTGACAGTAAAGCTAAACTCAATTATTTGATGGTTCCGATATTAGCTAAATTTGGCTGGGACTTAGGAGCGCAAAAAAAATGGAGAATTTATGCAGGCGCAGGTCCGTTTGCAGGTTTACTGTTAAGTGCAAAACAAGTAACGAGTGGTAACAGCCAGGTATATTTTGATGAAGATAAAACCAAGCCTGTTCCTGCCAACCCTACTAATCCATCTGCCGGAATTCTAACTTTGCCTTTTGATAATACGCAAAACATCGAAGATCGCATCCGTTCCTTTAATTTTGGACTTTCAGGTAATATAGGTCTTACATTTAAAATGAAACGCAATGCTATTTTTATTGAAGGTGGTGCTAACTATGGTCTTATCAACATACAAAAGGGTACAGCAAACGGGAAAAATAAATCCGGAGCAGCAACAATAATGCTGGGTTATGCCTACAGTCTGTAATAACACATGAGGATATTTTTATTCTCATGTGAATGTTGAGAATAGTAATTTATTTTATAAAAAATGACACAGAATCACAACCATTCTGAAAACAGCAACCCCGATACCAATACTTCAGTTGATCATTTGCATGAAGAGGTCGGCAAGAAAAACACAGCATTGTCCTTAGCATTTTGGATGAATGTACTGTTTTCGATTATTGAACTCATAGGTGGTCTGCTTACAAATTCTACCGCTATCATTGCAGATGCTTTTCACGACTCAATGGATGCTATTGCCATTGGAATTGCTATTTTGCTTGAAAAATTTTCCAATAAAAAACGCACGTCTTCTTTTTCTTATGGTTATAAACGTTTTTCAATGTTATCAGCTTTAGGATTATCTGTCTTTTTATTGATCGGTGTCACAGGTATGGTCATCAGTGCTTACAAATCGTTTCTTGAACCGAAAGAGGTAAATAGCTTGGGTATGCTGGGGCTCGCCATATTGGGAGTTATGGTAAATGGGATTCGCTTTTTTGAAAATTAAAAAAAGTAATAATACGCCAAATGAACATTCCCACAACCATAACAATAACCGTAATCATAACAGCCGTTCCATCATGCTGCATCTATTGGAAGATGTATTGGGCTGGATTGCTGTTTTGATAGGAGCTATTCTGATCTACTTTACAGGTTGGAGCTGGATTGACGGAGTTCTTACAATAGGTATCGCAGCCTATATCGGATATAATGCAGGTAAAAACCTTTTAGGAATAGCAAAGATAATGTTGCAATCTGTTCCTGAGAATGTAGATATCGGTAAGTTAGAAAAAGAACTTACTGCTTTAAACGATATTATCAAAATTCATGATGTACATATCTGGAGTCTTGATGGCAACTATAACGTAGGTACATTACACGTCGTAATAGACAAGAAAAATATGGACGCTCAGCAAATGCTCCATCATCAAATCGTCACATTAATGAAACAACATAATATCCACCACCCAACTGTCCAGATAGAAATAGCTGACAATAATTGTGGTTTAGAGCAGTGTTAGAAAATACTATCAGATAAAGTGATAAATAAAAAGATCTGTCTGTCAATATAAAAATGAGGTTATTAATGATGCGATATTCATCATTAATAACTTCATTTTTTATACTTTAATTTCTGATCAAGTTTATCGGTTGTTTGTTGTGTTTTATTTAATACCTTCAAATACTCCGAGGCCAAACAAAGCAAAGTCATATTTTACTGGATCCGCAGAATCAAATCCTCGCAAAGAAGTGTCTAACTCCTGTAATGCTTTTTGATCGTTTTGTGTCCGTTTTAAAATTCCCAATGTACGGGCTACATTTCCGGAATGTACATCCAAAGGACAGGATAATTCTGCCGGAGCTATATTTTTCCAGATGCCGAAGTCCACTCCTTTCTGATCTTTTCTGCACATCCACCTCAAAAACATATTGATTCTTTTTGAGGATGATCCTTTAAGCGGATCAGATATATGTTTGGTAGTACGTTGCTGATGATCGATTTCAAAAAATACCTTTTTAAAAGCTGAAATACGTTGTTGCATCTCTCCGGGTACTGTATTTGAAAAAATACTTTCAAGTCCGTTATGAGCTGTATAAATATTTTTTAGAGATTTTATAAAAAAACGGAAATCATCTGTATTAAAAGTACGGTGCACCATTTTATCAATACAGGCAATATGGTGATCTGTAGCACTCATGACAAAGTCATACGGACTGTTTCCCATAAGATCCATCATACGCGTAGCACTGTTAATAATCATTTTTCTGTTTCCCCAGGCAATAGTTGCTGCTAAAAAACCACTGATTTCGATATCTTCCTTAATAGAAAAACGGTGCGGAATCTGAATGGGATCACTGTCTATAAAATTGGGATTATTATACTGATCGGATTTAAAATCCAAATATTCTTTTAATTCTTCAACATTCATAATACAAAGATAAACAATACAAAATAAGGTTTTTTATATCTAATTAGAATTGATACTGTAAAGTATAATAGAAAAAATAATATTTAAAAATATGTCAGGTAGTATAAAAATATACCATTTTATATGGAGTAACGATAATGTCATTAAATTCTTTTTTTTTTTTTTTTAGCCTTTGTAGCGTATGAAGATAAAAAAACTGATACATCACGATCAGGTTTTTTTATATATCTTCCCGGCAACTTCTAAATAAAATTTAAGGTACTCTGTCTAAAAGAATAGGTCCTAACGGTAAACTAAAAAGTTTCTGAGAAGGTGTGTACATTGAAGCATCTCCATATATCCGATAGTTACCATTGCTGATGTTTAACAATAACTTTTCCTGACCATTTAAATTTGTTTTCTGCATTTCATAATTGCATAATACCTGACGGTAATAATCATTTATAAAACCTTTAAAGGTATAGGTCGCATCATAATAAAAACCATAAGAAACAAAATTAAGATCGTAGTTATGATAACCGGTATTATTCTGAGGAATAATTGAATTTAAATTATCATGCAATACTACTCCGTTTTTAACCAGTTTGTATTTTATAATAATAATGTCTTTAAATCTATATTGAGTAGCGCTAATACCACTAAATTCTTTATCTCTTTTTTCAATTTTTAATTCCAATAGGAGATCCGGAGTCTGATATCGCCAGTTGCCGACCACCTGATTCCGAATATTTCCTATATCTTTGGCATAATTACCTGTTTTAACCCCATAATTTTTATCCGTAGTTGATAAAATCTGATTTGTAACAGACAAAAACAGGATACTGCTGGCTGTATGCCTGTAACATACAACAGAGTATGATAAGATGTATGAACTGTTTTGTATTTTTCATGGTATTCTATTTGCATTTTGACTCATCTTTTAGCCTTTGTAGCGTATGAAGATAAAAAACCTGATCCATCACGATCAGGTTTTTATATCTGTTTCCGGCAACTTCAAAATAAAATTTAAGGTATTCTGTCTAAAAGAATAGGTCCTAACGGTAAACTAAAAAGTTTCTGAGAAGGCGTGTACATTGAAGCATCTCCATATATGCGATAGTTACCATTGCTGATGTTTAATAGTAACTTTTCCTGACCATTTAAATTTGTTTTCTGCATTTCATAACTGCATAAAACTTGACGGTAATAATCATTTATAAAACCTTTAAACTTATAGGACGTATCATAATAAAAGCCATATGATATAAAATCAATACCATAGGTATGGTAACCGGTATTGTTCTGAGGAAGAGTTGTATTTATGTTATCATGTAATACCAATCCGTTTTTAACCAGTTTGTATTTCATAATAATAATATCCATAAAATAATACCCTGCGGTTCCGACTCCTTCTAATTCTTTATCTCTTTTTTCAATTTTTAATTCCAATAGGAGATCCGGAGTCTGATATCGCCAGCTGCCAACCACCTGATTCCGAATATTTCCTACATCTTTGGCATAATTACCTGTTTCCATATAATTATCATCAGTGATGGTATTTGCCTGATTAGTGGTTGACAAAACAGGGTACTGCTGGCTGTATGCCTGTAACATACAACAGAGTATGATAAGATGTATGAACTGTTTTGTATTTTTCATGGTATTCTATTTGCATTTTGACTCATCTTTTAGCCTTTGTAGCGTATGAAGATAAAAAACCTGATCCATCACGATCAGGTTTTTTTAATTTCTCAATTCACTTTTTTAAAATCATATTTTCCAAATGGAAAAATTACCTGGGTTTTAGTTGGCGCATTCTCTACTTCAGGATCGTATTGTGTGGGATCTCCTATGACTGCATCTTCAGGAAACACTACTCTAAGAATAGAGGACGATCCGTTTTTATAGACGTGCATTAAAAAATACATAGAAGCCAGATGATTATTGTCATTATCCGGCTCTTTATAATGCATATACAGTCTTTGATCCGGAATTGTACACCCCAGACAATCTATGGTATTTCTAACTCTATATCCGTCATAAATAAAATAATTAACACTTGAATTCTTATTTTCATTCAGCGTATTAAGTGTATTAAGCACTTCTACTCCGTTTTCGATAATCCGCATGCCACCGATTAAGGCATCTTCTTTATAAGTATTACCTATAGTTTTTTCAATAAATGTTTTTTTTACAAACCGTAACTGTATGATGATGTTATTTGCTGTATATTGCCAGATATCTGCCCCTGTAAACTGATCAAAATATCCCTGAGTATCTTTATAATAATAACCATTTTCACCATACGAATTCATTCCGGAATAGTTATGCACATCCATAACGGTAAATTGCTGTGCTATGCTTACTTGGGTTATCAATAAGGTAACTATAAAAAATATTGTTTTCATCTTTTTTTAATTTATTGTTGTGTATTGAACCTGACTATTATTGTTTAAAGTAAGCTGTTGCCAACTACTGTTAAAACTGCCTTCATTCGCCTCTAAAAAATAAATATTCATCTTTAAGCCATATTTTTTTAAAACCAATAACAACGCCCTTTCGTATTTTTTCTTTTTGATATCTTCCGCATCATTTGTTTTTTCTACTATTAGATATTCTCTTTCTAACTCTTTTTCGAGTTTACTCCATTTTTCTGTTTTTTTATCTATGACGTATCGTTTATTGGTAACGAAATCTACTTCTTTTTCTTTTATAAAACCCTTATATTCTGTAGCAATATTCTCTGAAGTCACATTATTGGGCAGCATCATCATATACATTCCATATTTATTGACGACTCCGATAAAGGCTTCTGACGGTTTACGATTCGGCTGTTCAGATGATTTGTTGACATATTTAAATATAGCCCCCAAATCTCCGGCTGAAAACAATGGTGTTCCTACTCCCGTTGAAGTAATCCCCAGATTTAAAGGATGAAGGTGTATGACTCCGAAAAAAGTCCAGGAAGCATTTCCGGCATCCAATTGTTTTTTGTTTCCATTTGTACTGGTAAAAACCAACCTGCCTCCTAATGGATTATAGGTATAATTTCCGTTCTGAATACCAAATTGATAGGCAAAACCTGATTCTCTGGTATCGTTTATTCTGCCATACAGCGTTTGTATGTCTTCTTTTAAAATGAAGATACGGCTTTTAATACTTTTGCATTGGTATTACCGGAGCCCATATTTACCTGTCCGATAAGGATTTTTGATTTTACCAGATCTCCGATGTTTTTGATGGGTTTTACCACCGAAATCGGTGGGTTACCGCCTCCTGCAGCCGGTGGTCCGCCGGGACTGCCCGGCCCGGTGTGGAACCGCCTCCGCCTCCGCCACCCGGATAACCACCTCCACCTCCCGAACCACCACCGGAATTCTTACCACAATCTGAAAAATCCATATACGTATAACCCGGTGTGGCGCGTTTGTTACCTGTCATACTACAGGAGTTGTCTCCATATTCGTGTTTTGGATTTCCAGAGCCTTTACAAGGTGTACCTGCTACGCTTACTTCTTTCATACAATCGCCGGGTGGTATTATTTCATAAACGAAAATAGGACTTACTGACGATATCGCATATTGAATATTTTTGTCTGTATCTCTGTCTTCTTCCAACGGATACAGGTACAGAACCTCAGCTGTCGGTTTTTTGAGATACTGCTCTATTGAAATTCTTGAAAAATCATATTTCAACAGGGTTACATAATACTCCTTACGGTCGGTGGAATAATACACCAGATTATAAACGGCTTTTGACTCGGGTTCTTTTTCATCGGTTACCTGTACCCGATACGTAATCACATGCACTTTATCTGCTTCCAGTACTTGAATATGCTCCAGATCAAGTGTAGCCGTTCGATTGCTTCCGCCTTTAGCCGCGCTAAGGGAAGATACTGCTTTTTTAAAATCTTTTTCAAACAAATGTTCCAAACTTGTATTGCCTGCATATCTTTCTTCAAGAGTTGTCTGATCCATTATCAGGGTTTGGGCGTTTAAAGGATCTTCTTGTGTGGCTTCGCGCACTACCGGAGTACGCAGATCGTCTTGAAGACAAGACTGTAACAAAATCAGAACACATAGTAGTGATAAATAATGTAGTATTCTCATAAACAATTAATTATAAGGTTATTTTTTTTCTCAATGATAAGCATAAAAAACATATCTGCCAACTATTTTACAGATAAATTGCAAAAAAAGAATGGTTTTGTTGTTTTATGTCACAAAATTGTTGTTTTTTACATCAAATACAGAAGTATAACAAGAAAAGAGATAATGATTTAAGTTTCAGAAAAATACAACCATCTGTAGTAAATGTGAAAAAAATAAAATTCAGTAAAAGATACCGTTGCTACTGATGCGAAAAAAGCTCCGAAACAGGGGTTAAAAATAGTAGAATAAAGGCTGAAAAAAGAAGTAAATCAACCCTATAAAAAAAATCGCCTGAGGCGATTTTTTTATTTATATACCCAAGTAATTGCTTGGGGTAATATTTTTGAGTTCTTGTTTAACGGAATCTGATACCTTGAGCTGTTCAATAAACGTATGCATAGATTCCTTATTGATGGTTGTATTGGTTCTCGTAAGATCTTTTAATGCCTCGTATGGATTCGGATAGCCTTCGCGTCTTAAAATCGTTTGAATGGCTTCTGCTACTACAGCCCAGTTGTTTTCTAAATCCTCTTCAAATTTAGAGGAATTCAGCAACAGCTTATTCAATCCTTTCAACGTTGCTTCAAAAGCAATAAGAGTGTGTCCAAACGGTACTCCTACATTTCTAAGTACGGTACTGTCTGTTAAATCTCTTTGCAATCTTGATAAAGGCAATTTTGCCGATAAATGTTCAAAAACAGCATTGGCGATTCCCAGATTACCTTCTGAGTTTTCAAAATCAATCGGATTTACTTTATGTGGCATTGCTGAAGAACCAATCTCGCCTGCTTTGATCTTTTGCTTAAAATATTCCATAGAAACATACGTCCAGATATCACGGTCTAAATCAATGATAATGGTGTTGATTCTTTTTAAGGCATCGAAAAGGCAGCAAAGTGATCATAATGTTCTATTTGTGTAGTAGGAAATGAATGTTTCATGCCTAAAACTCCTTCTACGAAGTTTTCACCAAACTGTTTCCAGTCATTGTTCGGATACGCTACTTTATGGGCATTAAAATTTCCTGTTGCACCTCCGAATTTAGCAGCAAACGGAATGTTGTTTAACAAACGTAATTGCTCTTCCAAACGCACAACAAATACCTGGATTTCCTTTCCTAAACGGGTTGGTGAAGCTGGTTGTCCGTGTGTTCTTGCCAACATAGGAACATCTTTCCACTCAATGCTGAGTTCTTTAAGTTTGTTTACCAGATTGATAAAAACCGGCATATAAACATTGGAAATGCTTCTTTGGTAGATAAAGGTATCGCAGTATTATTAATATCCTGAGACGTAAGTCCGAAATGGATGAATTCTTTATAAGGTTGAAGTCCCAAAACATCAAAAGCATCTTTGATAAAGTATTCAACGGCTTTTACGTCATGATTGGTAACTTTCTCTGTTTCTTTAATTTTTAATGCATCTTCCGTTGAAAAGTTTTGATAAATATCTCTCAATTCTGAATATACATTTTTATCTATTGTCTGTAATTGTGGTAGAGGAAATTCACAAAGGGCTATAAAATATTCTATTTCAACTAAAACCCGATATTTGATTAAAGCTTCTTCAGAAAAGTAAGGAGCGAGGGAATGTGTTTTACTTCTATATCGTCCATCAACCGGAGAAATAGCATTCAATTCTGTTAACATAATAATTTTGTGTTGTTAAGATGCAAATATAACGAGATTTATGTAGGTTTAAAAATATATTTAGCTCATAAATAGGCTTTATTCCAATACTTTTAATAAAAAAAACCAACCCTGTCGGGTTGGCTTTCCTGTTATTTTGACCACTGTAAAATGGAATCTTTATTCATTTTGATATAGTCATCATTTTTTGCCTGCTCAGCAGCTTTAAGAGAAAGTTTTGCTGTTTCTATAGCGCCTTTTTTATCTCCTAATTTTGCCTGTACTAATGATTTCTGACGTAGCATATAAAAAGGTGCTTCCGGTTGCATACTGATACTCTTATTGATGTATTCCAACGCTTGCTTCATATCACCGTCTGATTGGAATATATATTGACCTGCTGCATAATAATCAGATGCTTTGGCATTTTCTGTAAGAGATGTTTTAATGCTGTTCATTGCTTTTTCATGTGTAGGAACACCAAATTTCAACGGAACTGCTGTTTTTTCCCATTTTATTAATAACTCTCCGTTATTTGCATCTATTGGGTTAACATCAATAGTAAAGTATTCGACATCTTTAGCTAAAGTTACCGGAGTTACTTTTGTTCTCAAAACAACTTTGGAATCATCCCATGCAGCAGGTAATCCCCAATTTTTAGTCTCATTATAAAACATCACTTCCCATGCATCTGCTTTTGGCAATGTATATAAAGCATATTCTCCTTTTGGTAATTTCTGGCCGTCAATTATGATATCATCGCTGAAACTCACAATAGTATTCTCATTTGCTCCGGTTCTCCATACTTTTCCGTAAGGAACCAAATCTCCGAATACTAATCTTCCTTTTTTGGCAGGACGTGCATAATCCACTTCTACTTTGGTGAGTCCGATAACTTGTTCTATCTCTGATTTCGGACTTGCTTGCGGGGCAGTTACCTGAGCACCTGCACTCATTACAGTAAAAGCAAATGCCGCTATTAATAAGATTTTTTTCATATCAAATTAGTTTTTATATTTATTTATTCCTTCTTGCATCCAGTTGAGATATTCCTGAGCATCAGGAGTATACCCTACAGGATTATTTAGATTATTTCCTTCATTATCTAAAATAATATAGTAAGGCTGTGCATTTGCCTGATATTTTTCAATCTGAAAATCACTCCATTTATTTCCTATGGTTTTTATTTTTTGTCCGGTAGTCGGTGATATATATTGTTCATTTTCAGGCAATTCTTTTTTATCGTCTACATATAATGAGATCAGCACTACATCATTCTGTAATTTCGATAATACTTCTGGCTTAGACCATACATAATCTTCCATTTTTCTACAATTTACACAGGCAAATCCGGTAAAATCAAGTAAAACAGGTTTGTTGTTTTCCTTCGCATATTTCATTCCTTTTTCATAGTCTACAAATGCTACAATACTATGAGGACCTTCTTTTGCTCCGTCAGGAATTTCACTTATTACAGCTCCTCTCCCTGAGAGTTTCCTACTCCATACGGACTTTCAGAATAGGTCATCGGTGGGGGAAATCCTGAAATAATCTTTAAAGGTGCTCCCCATAATCCAGGTACAAGATAGATAGTAAATACCGTAACAAATAGAGCCATATACAAACGTCCTACAGATAATTTTTCCATAACAGAATCATGTGGTAATCGTATCTTACCTAATAAATACAATGCCCAGGTTCCGAAAATTGTAATCCAGATCGCAAGGAATATTTCACGTTCCAGATAATGTGTCTGTAATACCAAATCTGCATTGGATAAGAATTTAAATGCCAAAGCCAGTTCCAGAAATCCTAAAGATACTTTTACAGTGTTCATCCATCCACCCGAACGCGGCATAGAATTTAACCAACCCGGAAACATTGCAAATAACATAAATGGCAACGCCAATGCCAATGAGAATCCGAACATTCCGATAATCGGAGCGATACCACCTTTTGCAGCCGCTTCAACAAGCAATGTTCCTACAATTGGTCCTGTACAGGAGAAAGAAACTACCGCTAAGGCTAAAGCCATAAAAAAGATACCGATAAGACCACCTCTGTCTGCCTGACGATCTACTTTATTTGCCCATGAATTTGGCAACATGATTTCAAAAGCTCCTAAGAACGAAGAAGCAAATACAACAAGTAGTACAAAGAAGATTACATTGAACCAAACATTGGTTGATAATGCGTTCAAAGAATCAGCACCGAAAATTTTGGTAACTATGGTTCCTAAAACGACATAGATAATGATGATGGAAAGTCCATAAATCACAGCATTTTTAATTCCTTTAGCTCTTGATTTACTTTGTTTCGTAAAAAAGCTTACAGTCATCGGAATCATCGGAAACACACAAGGCGTGAGCAAGGCTGCAAATCCTGACAGAAAAGATATAAAAAAGATAGTCCACAAGCCTTTTTGCTCTTGTTTAGAAGCAGGATTTCCGGCTGGTGTACTTCCTTTAGAATCTGTTTTGGTATCAGCCGCAGCTTCTTCAAAAGCTTTTACTTCTTTAGTGGTAAGATCTTTTAGATTGAATTCAAAAAATTTATCCTGACTGATACAAACATCTGTACAAACCTGATAAAATAGGTTAAGTTCTATTTTAGAAAGATCTTTATTGGTAACCGTAACTTTTTGTTTGAACTGAACTGCTCAACAAAAAAAACATCCTCTATAAAACAATATTTAAACATAGAGATCATTTCTGAAAAGATCTTTAATGATGCTTTAAAAATAAAAGTTCGGTTTTTATTGATCACCAACCCGTCTCAAAGAAGGAAAACGGTAAA